>MLPZ01000015.1 GCA_001885315.1 Treponema sp. CETP13 | reverse complement strand
CGTTACATCGAGACATTATCACTTTCGTTTCACAATTTATGTAATAAAAATAACATAAGACTTGTTTTTTTAATTACGCCTGTCCCACCATTATGTATATTAAATGAAAGTGGAACTTACTTTACCATGACAAAACGGTATTACGAATATTTTAAATCTTTAGGTTTTAATTATTGCAATTATAATTTAGTAAATAAAAAGTATTTATCATTTTCGGATGAAGATTTTTATCACACTGATCATTTAAGTTATTCTGGAGCTACAAAATTTGCTCATTTCATAGCCCAGTATGATGGAACAAACCTAGACATGTATGATAGCAAATATTTCTATACTCCAAAAGATTATCTAGATTCGATAAACTGGGTTGATGCTTGTTGTTTTGATCATATAAACGGAGCAAATAAAATAGAATTACAGTTTAGAGCCTTACATGGAACGAGTGTAAATCCATTGTATAAATTAGTTGTAGTACATGGTGATAGTGAAACAGTAATTCAAGACTTTTGTCCAAATTCCTGCCTTACTATCTCGCATACAAAATTAAGACATATGCATGCCCAAAAACTTAAACTTTATGCAAAGGCAGATTCTGGTAAAACTGAAATTGTACGAAGCTATGAATGGAGGGTTCAATAAAATGAATTATTCAATAATAGATTTATTGAAACAAGATGCACAGTTATATCCAAATAAGATTTCTTTTGCAGATGTCAATAATGAAATTACTTTTGCACAACTAAATAAAAAAGCGCAAGAATTTGCGAGTGGACTTTTGCCTTATGTAAAACCAACTGAACCTATTGTATTTTTTATGAATAAATCTGTAGAGTTGATAATAGGGTTTATGGGGACTGTTTATGCTGGATGTTGTTATTCAGTTATGGACGTAAATCAACCAGAAGCGCGTATGTTAAAAATATTAGAAGTTTTACAACCGGCACTCATAATAACAACCGCAAAAAATAAAAAAAAGCTTGATAAAATTTCAGTTAAACAACCAATAGTATTATTTGACTCGCTTTTTACTACTATTAATAAACTTGCCCTAGATAAAATTGATCAAAGTAGGTTAGACATTGATCCCTTATATATAAATTTTACGAGTGGAAGCACAGGAATTCCAAAAGGGGTTGCAATTTCTAATCGTTCAGTCCTCGAATTTATGGAAATCTTCCCACAAACAGTTGGCATAATGCATGAAGATATAATCGGAAATCAAGCTCCTTGGGATTTTGATGTTTCGGTAAAAGATATTTATAGTGGGTTAAAGATGGGTGCAACAGTTCAAATTATCCCACGAATGTTTTTTAGTTTTCCTACAAAATTACTTGATTTTTTATGTGAACGAAATATTACCACGCTTGTTTGGGCTGTTTCTGCAATGTGTTTTGTTTCGACAATGAAAGGTTTTGAATATAAAGTTCCTTCCTCTGTAAATAAGGTTATGTTTAGTGGTGAAATAATGCCGATAAAACATTATAAAATATGGAAACAATTTTTACCAAATGCACAATTTATAAATTTATATGGTCCGACAGAAATTACCTGTAATTGCACATATTATAAACTTGATAGCTCAAAAAAATATGAACAAGGAATACCAATTGGTACGTCCTTTAAGAATGAAAAAGTTTTCCTACTTGATGAACACAATAATTTAGTTAAAAAAACAACTTCAAATGTGTTAGGCGAGATTTGTGTTTCTGGGACAGCTCTTGGACTGGGATATTATAATAACGGGGATAAGACAAATGAAGCTTTTGTGCAAAATCCCCTTAATCATTTATATTACGAAAGAATTTATCGAACTGGTGATATAGGTAAATATGATTCAGCTGGTAATTTATATTATGTTACTCGAAAAGATTTTCAAATTAAACATTTAGGGCATAGGATTGAACTTTTTGAAATTGAACAAATCACAGATAATATAGAAAATGTTGTTCGTTCTTGTTGTGTCTATGATTATGAAAAAAAACGGTTAGTGCTTTTTTATGTTGGTTCAAGCGAAGAAAAAGAAGTGAAAAAGCAACTCAAAGAATTACTTCCTATGTATATGATGCCAAACCATACAACCAAAATAGATAGGTTACCAATGACTAAAAATGGGAAGATAGACAGAAAGTTATTGTTGCAACAATATAAGGAGGGGTAATGGATACGCAGAACTTACTCGAAATTGCTAAAAAATATCAAACTCCGTTTTTTTTGTTTGATATTGATGCTTTGCAAAAAAGAATGTGTGAAATAAAAAAAATAGTTGGCAATAAAATTCATATTTGTTATGCAATGAAAGCTAATCCTTTTTTAGTTAAAGATATGGATTCTTTTGTCGAGAAATTTGAGGTTTGTAGCCCAGGAGAATTATCAATTTGTCAAGAACTTGGGATAAACATGGACAAAGTTATTTTATCAGGTGTACAAAAAACGCGAGAGGATATACTGGATGCAGCTAAAAATAATGTTGGATTGTATACAGCAGAATCTCTTCTGCATATTAAGCTTTTAAACGAAATTGCCATAGAGCAAGAAACGCAATTTTTGGTCATTTTACGCTTAACTTCTGGTAGTCAATTTGGTATGTCTAAAACAGATTTGTTATCGGTTATAAAAAAACGGAATGAATATTCTGGATTAAAAATTATTGGCTTGCATTATTTTGTCGGTACACAGCGCAAAAAAATTGAAAAACAGAAAGCAGAATTAGAGATGTTAAAAAAATTTATACAGCAATTACAAACTGAGTATAATTTTACTGTAAAAAATTTAGAATATGGACCGGGACTACCTGTTTCTTATTTTACAACAGATAATTTTGATGATCTTTTTTCTCCACTAAAAGAGTTGCTTCCAAATTTGCAAGAACTGAGTCAACTAACAGAGTTGACAGTAGAAATGGGGCGTTTTTTTACAGCTTATTGTGGCTATTATGTTACACAAGTTATGGATACAAAATCTAACTGTGACCAAAAGCGTAATGAAGTTACAAATTATGCTATTGTTGATGGTGGAATAAATCATGTTAACTATTTAGGGCAAAATATGGGGATGAAAATTCCAATAATTACACATATAAAACCATATAGAAAGCAAACTGTTGCATCAAAAAATGAAGAGAAAGCATGGATGCTTTGTGGTAGTCTTTGTACAACCGCAGACATTTTAGTAAGAAAGATTGAGATGACCGATTTAGCTCAAAATGATATACTTATTTTTCACAATATTGGTGCATATTCTATTACAGAGGGACTTAACCTTTTTTTAAGCAGAAAATTTCCAAATGTGTTACTATATAATAATAAGATTTGTACTTTTGCTCGTAAAGATAAACAAAGTTACAAAATAAATTTACTTTCAGGCGGAGAAGAAAAATAATGGATAAATTATTAAAATTACTATCAGAAGTAAATGATAGTGTTGATTTTGAGAATGAGACAAAACTTGTAGATGATGGGCTTATAGATTCATTTGATATTATTCAAATTATTTCATCAATTGACGATGAATATGATATATCAATTCCAGCTACAGAAATTTTACCAGAAAATTTTAATAGTGCAAAGGCTCTATTAGCACTCATCGAAAAACTAGAAAACGAAGATTAGATATTTTTACTTAAGGATTTTCAATTGAATATAGTGTTACTTTCTGGTGGTTCGGGCAAACGCCTTTGGCCACTTTCTAATGATATACGGTCAAAACAGTTTATACGATTTTTTAAAAAGCCTGATGGTACATACGAGTCTATGGTACAACGCGTATATCATCAGATTAAAAAAGAAGATGTAAATGCTGTCATAACAGTTGCCACTGCAAAAAAACAAGTTTCTAGTATTCATAATCAGTTAGGAGAAAATGTAAGTATTAGTGTAGAGCCATGCAGGCGAGATACGTTCCCTGCTATAGCCTTAGCTGTTGCTTATTTGCATGATGTACAAGGAATAAGCAAGGATGAAGTTGTTGTTGTGTGTCCTGTAGATCCTTTTGTAAAACAAGATTATTTTAAGGCAATTGGAGAACTTGCATTACAAGCACAAAAAGGTGAATCAAATCTTGTTCTCATGGGTATAGAACCTATTGTCCCGAGCGAAAAATATGGCTATATCATTCCGAGTAGCACCGAAAAGTTAAGTACAGTTAAAATGTTCAAAGAGAAACCAGATAAAAAAACAGCGGAGTTATATATTAAACAAGGTGCGTTGTGGAATAGTGGTGTATTTGCATTTAAATTAGATTATGTACTTAAAAAAGCCCATGAGATTATCGACTTTACTGATTACAATGATTTATTTAAAAAATATGAAACGCTAAATAAAATTAGCTTTGACTACGCTGTTGTAGAAGAAGAAAAGCATATTCAAGTTATGCGGTTTGCTGGATATTGGAAAGATTTAGGAACTTGGAACACGCTTACCGAGGAAATGTCAGAGCAAAGCATAGGAAAAGCCGTGTTTAGTAGTACATGCACCAACACCCATGTAATTAATGAATTGAACATTCCTGTTCTGTGTGTTGGCCTTAAAGATCTTGTAGTTTCGGCGAGTGCTGAGGGAATATTGGTTGCTGATAAAAATGAATCTAGCCATATAAAACCCTATGTTGAAGCATTAAAAAATCAAATACGTTTTGCAGAAAAATCTTGGGGAGAATTCGAAGTTCAAGACATTGAAGACAAGAGTTTAACTATAAAAGTTACACTCAATGCAGGACAGCAGATGAACTATCATAGCCATGAGTTTAGAGATGAAGTGTGGACTGTACTTAGTGGTACAGGTGCTGTGATTTTAAATGGAGTAAAGAAAGAGGTCAAAGCTGGCGATGTAATTTCAATGCCTGCAGGTGTAAAACACACAATAATCGCTAAAACGCTCCTAAAAGTCATGGAAGTTCAAATCGGGGAAAATATTAGCGTTAAAGACAAACAAAAATTTACGCTATAAAGATTAAATTAGTTTAAATTCTTGTACAAATTCTTTGTCATTTTGTGCAATGAATTTTTTGCAAAGTTCTTTGCGTTGTTTTATGTTTTCTGCAACTTGATTTAGATTGCTGTGATTTACCATTTTATTAATGCCGTCTGCAATAGAATTAACATCATATGGATTTACATAGTTTACAGCGGAGCCTAACACTTCTGGAGTTGCTGTTATCCAAGAAGATAAAATAGAGCATTCTTTAGAACAGGCTTCAAGTAAAGGGAGTCCAAAACCTTCTGTTTTTGAAGTGTACAGTAAAAATTTACATTTTTCAAATAAGGCATTGTAATCGTTGTCTGATAAATAATCAGAAAATGTTACCCATTGTTTTAAAGATTTTGTGTCTAATTTTTTATATCGTAACAATGCATCTTGTGTTCTATCATCTATGCCCGTAACATATAACTTTATGTTGCTGGTGTCCTGCTTTTTGAATTGTAAAAAAGCCTCGAGAGTACGTAAAAAATTTTTTTCTGGTCGGTTTGCATTTACAAAAAGGATAAAATTTTCTTTTTGTGTTTTTTGAACAGGATCTTCATTAAAATTATTACTACCTTGGTAAAAAGGTTTTATATACTTTGGCTGTGACATTGCAACTATCTTTTGCAAACTATCATTAGATACAGTAAAAATTTTATCGTATTTTGGTATTTGTGTTTTGAATGTTTTTTTATAAACAATTTTTCCAACAAACCGAGAAAGATATGTTATCAAAAAATAAAAAGTATATTTAATGCCATGATAATAATACCTGTCGTAGGGATCATATTTAGAATCAGCATATCTTGTTCCGTGTATGGTTAAAAATATTTTTGCGTTAGGATTATTTTTTTTTATGGTGTCAATAATGCCAAATTTTTTTGTAGGTAATAGTGGAATAAATAGAATTGCATTTTTTTCTGCTAAAAGGATTTCATTTTCTGAATTAACACGGATAAGTGTGACTTTTTTGTCTAAAAGCAGTTCTTTATCTTTTTTAGAACTTGGCTCAAAATCAGTTGGAATAAAAATAGTAAGCGAATCATATGTATTTTTTAATAATTGTACCGAACGTTTGCTATAATTGCCACCGCCGTGAAATTTTCCGTATTTTGAAGGGACGCTTTCGCGTAAATCAACATATATCATGTGTTATCCTTTTATCTTTGTGTATAAACCAACTAAATACTGTTTTGCAAATTGACGTAAATCAGTTTCAAATTGAATTCCAATATGTAATTTGTGTTTAATAAAAAACAAATACAGTTTATCTTTTTTTTGAAATTGCAAATTATTTGGTATTTTCCCAAGTTTTTGTTGTACTTCTGGGTTATTTAAAATTTCTTTGCACTTTAGAATCTTTTTTTTGTGAGAATCTGGCGAGTCAAAGTGAAAAATATTACGCAATTGAGAGCATATGGCTTTAAACCAAAAGTCAAAAAGAACTTTTTGTATGTCGGTTTGCTGTGCTTTATGTTCTGCATCATGTGGGATATTCCAACTTGCAAACATAGCAGCATATTCTCTATTTAAGTGATTATAAATTTCAGTCTTATCGTGAATATAGCGAGTTATTGCTGTATGATTGCTGTATTTAACGTAATTATAGTAACAGTTTGTGTTGTATGCAACTTTTACTAGTTTTTGATACACTTGCAAGTTGAATGATAAATCTTGACCTTGTGCATAAGAGGGGAAAGTAAACTCATTGTCCTTTAAAAATTTGGTGCGATACAATTTGTTCCAAACAGAATTTGTTAATCCTTCAAAGTATAAATCTGCATATTGTTCTCTAAAACTGGGGTTTTCTTTGTTTACAACACGTTTTCCTGATAATGAATAAGTGTTGTTTTTTGCATTGTAAAAATAGTTATTTACTCCAAAGAAGACAGCGTCAGCATTTGTTTCTTCTGCAATTTTATAATTGTCAGAAAAAATATTGTTTTCTACCCAGTCATCTGGATCGCAAAAAAAAGTATATTTTCCTGCCGCATTTTGCAAACCAACATTTCGAGCATTCCCAGAACCTAAATTTTCTGTTTTTATATGTTTTATTCGAGTATCTTTTTGCTCATATTCCAAATAGATACGGGAGCTATTGTCCGTAGAGCCATCATCGACAATAATTATCTCTAAAGCCCTAAAGTCTTGTTGTAAAATGCTATCAAGACATTTAGCAAGATATTTTTTAGCATTATATAGTGGTATAATTATACTAATTTTTACAATTTCATCATTTGGCATATACGGTTTCTCTTTAACTGCATAATTAATTTTTATATATTTTGCTTTGTACTTTTTGTAATAAATCGAATACAATTTCATTTTTTAAACAAAAAAGCACAACACCATAAACTACCATACCCACTGGAATACTGCAACAGATCAAAATAATGATATTAGAAATGTATTTTGCAAGCTCGAAAATAATATATCCCATTATTGCACTGGCAATACAACTTTGTAAAAGCAGTTTAATAAGTTTTTTGTAGGGTATATATTTTCGTGCTAAATACATTTCTATTGATGCAACTAAAAATTCAGAAAACAAAGTTGCTATGGTTGCCCCGTTTACTGCTAAATGAGGAACTAATAAAACAGTAAGGGTGAAATTAAGAATAGATCCAACCAAAACGGTTTTTAAGGTAAGAGTTTCTTTTCCTAAAGGAATAAATAGCTGTATACCTATTAAACTTGTAATTGAAGTAAAAATAATAGTTGGAGATAATATTTTCATAGCATTTATAGCTGGTAAATATTGGCTACCACTAAATAATAAGATAATAGGTTTGCAGAGCAGAAAAAGTCCTACACAAGCTGGTATTGAAAAAAACAATAAATATTTACAACTTGTCGTAATTACATTTGTAAATTCTTGTTGTTTATTGTGTTTTATGTAATAGGTAAGTCTTGGTAATAAAACTGTTAACATAGCACTTACCAAATTAATCACAATTCGAACTATTTTTATTGCTGCCGCATAGTATCCTACATTATCATTTGTCGATAAAAAACCTATAACTGTTGTATCTATAATCCGTGAGACTTGTGTAACTAAAACAAGTCCAAATAGTATCATTACCGGTTTTATATGTTTTTTTAATGATAATTTAACTTTAAATAACCAATTAATAAATTTTCGTGAATACAAAAAATTAAAGAAATTTGATCCTACATTTGCAAAAACTGCAATTGCTGCATATTCTAAATAATCATCTTTGGTTTTTACAAGTGTAAATAATAAAATCAGACTGATAATTTGAAAAACTAAGCTCCGAATGGTAATAAACGAAAATTCTTCTATGGCATAAAACAACCAATCAATACCGATTACATTAAAGAGAATCATTGCTGAATATATAATAATTAATGATTTATAATCTTGTAATTTTGGAATTGACATAAGAGCTATAGCCAGTAAAATATAAGCGATGAATGCCGAAATCATATTTAAAATAAAAATTTCTTTTGCAAATTTTGATAAAGCTTTCTTATCGTCACGTATTTTGGCAGCTTCTCGTATTGCATAATTTGTAAATCCTAAATTAGCCAATAATGAAAAATATGTTGCTACTGCGGCAGCAAATTGTATTTTTCCTAGTCCTTCTGGCATTAATATTCTTGAAGAATAAGGAAAGGTAATAAGTGGAAATATCAATTGCATTAATCGCCGAATAGAAATTAAAACTGCATTTTTTTTTATAGATTTGCTCAAATCATGTATCCTAGTTCATTGAGTGTAATCTATCTATAAAATATTTGCAATTGACGGGTTTATATGGCTGTGTTATAGTTTTATTAATTATTGGTTAACACACTAAGGATTATAAATGTCATACATAAAACAGCTTGCAAAAAAAATTATTTACTGGTGTTTTGGTTTTGTGTCTTTTTTTAAATTAAAAGTAAATAGCACAACAAATACATATCGCTATTTATTATATTTAAGCTACTTTAACAAAAAAGTATTTATTAAAACAAAAAAACGTATTGAACAACAAAATATAGCTCGTATTGCGAAAGAGAAAAAACTTAAAATTGGGTTTGTTACCTATACTCCCACTATGTGGTCTCTCGAAGGGTTGTATCAAAAATTGGATAGTAATCCAAATTGTGATGTGAATATGATTATTTCACGTTTTGGAACTTCTTATAACGAAGATATGAATCGCAATTTTACCGAAGCTTTTAATTATTTTACAAAAGAAGGTAAAAAATGCATTCCAGTTACTAAAAAAACTGATTTTTCTAGTTATGATATCTTGTTTTATATGACTCCTTACCAGTTTTTTTATAAAAATATAAATATAAAAAATATTCAGCTTAAAACGCTAACTTGCTATGTTGCATATAGTTTTACACTCTCTAATAAAATACAAAAACTTTTTTTACCGCTATATTATCTTTCGTGGCAATTTTTTGCGGACTCGCTGTTTTACAAAAAAATAATTGAAACACATTCTCATGTTTATTCTGGTAATGCAGTTTATTGTGGCTATCCGCGAATGGACACTTTTTTTAGTGTTCCGTCAACAACAAAAAATAATACGAATAAAAAGGTTATTATTTTTGCACCACATCATTCTATTTCTACTAAGGGAGCAATAAAATTTTCTACTTTTAATAAAAATTATAAATTTATGCTTGAAATTGCTAAAAAATATGCAGATACAACGTATTGGGTTTATAAACCTCATCCTCTATTAGCTGAACATAGTATACAAGCAGGCATTTTTAAAAATCATGACGAATATATACAATATGAACAAAGTTGGAGTAATTTGAATAATGCTGAAGTTTCTTCACAAAGCACATATTTTGACATTTTTAAAAAATCGAGTGCAATGATTACTGACAGTGTTTCTTTTTTAGCTGAATATCAATATGTGGGGAACCCGTTATTACTATTAACAAGAAAAGAAGCCTGTTACAATAGTTTTGGAAATGCAATCACTGATGTCTTATACAAATGTAAAGGTGAAGATTTATCTAGTATCGAAGAATTTGTTCAAATGATTATTGCAAATAAAGATCCCATGAAAGAAAAGCGTAAAAAATTCTTTGATGAAAATTTAAACTATTATAAGCATAATTCATTATTAGCAAATGATTATATATATTCTTTATTAGAAAATAAATTTCAGTTTAAGTAATGTGAAAATAGTAAAAAATATACAGAGTAGCTTTTATTTTATAAAACGTGATTCAGCACGTTTTAAATCATCAGTATTATCAATTTCGTTCCATAAATTTTCTGGAACATTAATTACTTTAATAGTGCTGTTTTCAAAATATATAAGAGAGCCCAATACTAATTCATAATAGCTGTTAACACTTTGCGTTTTAACATACAAATCGATTGCTGGTAAGTATTTTTTTAGTAAAAAGTCTTTTGATAGTTTATAAATGTTTACAGTTTTTTTGCAATTCTTATAATCAAAATTGCTATCTTGATTCTTTTTAAGTATTAGTTGTTTTGCATTTAGAGCTTTATCTACTGCAATAACAGTACCATCCATAGTTTTAGGATTAAAATCACTTGTTAATATACTACAATCAGCAGTGCTTTTTGCTATTTCGGTAAGAAGCTCTTTTTTATAATATAAATCACACTCTAACATTAAAAGATTGTCATCTAAATAATCTCGTGCAAGCCACATTGAATACACATTATTTGTTTTATCGTAAATATTGTTACTAACATAGGTAATTTCGATTCCGTTATAATTAAATCCAATTTTTTCAACAATTTTATCTCTCATGTGACCTACAACAATCACTGCTTTTTTTATTCCAATAGCTTTTAGATTATTTAAAGTATTAATAAGAAGAGGAGTTCCATTAACTTCTACTAATGCTTTTGGTATAGAATTGGTTATAGGTTGTAATCGTTTACCAAATCCAGCTGCTAAAATAAGTGCTTCCATTTTTTATCCTTTAAAATTTAGCTCTAATTATTTGATATCTATGATAATAGATATTGAGTATATTTACAAGTTTTGGGAATTCAAAAAAAATTAACCAATATAGAACGAATGCATTTTTTTTGGGTATACTACAAAAACACATTTTACGTAGGTAAGTTTTGCTATTCATATTTAGAGGAAGTATAGAAATTATGAAAATTGCAATTGCAGGAATAGGATATGTTGGTTTATCGAATGCTATTTTATTAGCACAACATAATGAGGGTGCCCTCTGTGTTAATATATTCTTGAATAGTTCGTTATAACCTAAATATGTTTTTCCTAAAGCATAGATAAATATTGTTCGTGTAACAAACGAAAAAAGAATTGTTATAAATTGTTCACATAGTGCAAAAACTTTTGTATTTGTGGAATAAATTCATATGGGACAATTCCAATTGAATCTCTTATAAGCAATGCAAAAAAGTATGTGCTTGAATATATGATTAACCCAATCTTGTATAATGTTTTTTTGTCTTGTTTTTCTTCAATATAATTAGTCCAAAATATAATTTGCGTAATCATAAAAAATTGAGAAAGTCGTATGCCTAATACAAGCTTTTGTGTAGAATTTAGTACTACCAAACCTAAAAAAACCGTCTGAGTCCAAAAGCTTTCTTTGCTTTCTTTTGAACCTCTCAATAGGCACGTGATGTATGTAAGGTTCATAATTCCGATTAATGCTGTATATGGAGCTAAGGTCTTTCTAAATCCATGTCCAGGCCATAAAAAATAATCTCGAATCTTTTGTGGTAAAAAGAAAAGCATCCCTTGATTTAGTATGAGTCCAAAAATGAAACTTACAGCTAATAAAATATATATCAGTCTTAAAGGAAACTTTTTCCAATAAAAAACAAATGCAAGAATCCCTAAAAAGGCTAAGTTATGGCAAAGCACTGCAATAACAAAAAAAAGTATAGCAGGTAACAACTTATGATCTTTGATAAATGAATAGCAAAGTAAAAGAAATGATATTGCCATAGCTTGTCTTACTATGCAGTATGTGTTTAAGTAATAAAAGAAAGAAAAGAAAAAGAATACTGACAATAAATAATTTTTTGAGTTTTTTTGTATAACATATATTACTGGAAGAAAGGTTATAATAAAAAGAATTAGTTGAAAACTAACGTAAGACCCTTTAAAAAATACAACAATTTGCGCAATCCATCTCCAAATTGGTTCTGTTTGATATTTTGTCACTTCTTTAGCATGTCCTAAAGCAAAAGCGGTAAAATCTCTGATATATGGACCTGAGTCGGCTCCCACGTTAATATTTTTTACAGCAAGTAAAAGCAAAAGTAATGAACATGCATAATAAAATATAACTTTATTATTTTTGTACTGAATAAAAAAAAACAATATTAAAAAATATGCAATATAGATATACATAAAAGCTCCTAGTGTGTTTTTAGTTGAAAACAAATATCATATGGAATTATTCCACTAGAATCTCGTATTAATAAACCTATAAAGTATATAGTTGCAAACAGTAGTAACCCATATAACCACTGTTTTTTGTATGTTTTTTTTAGTTCAATGTTTTGGGGGTAATAGATAATTTGAGCAACCATAAAAAACTGTGAAATTCGAAATCCTAAAATTAATTGTTGAGTTAAATTCATGATAATAAGGCCTATTATTACGAGTTTGCACCAGAGAGATTGTGTGTTTTTGTCAGTGTCTTTGATCATGAATAAAGTAAAAACACCATTTAAAGCAAAAATAACACCTGCATAAAGCAAATGGTTAGGGCGGATTCCCCATTGTGGTGCGTTTGCCATATTTGTAATGTAATGTGAATATGGACCCAACAAAGGAGCACATTTTACGATTGGAATTAAAAATCCAATGACAAATGTAAAAGCTAAAATAATTAGATCTAATTTTTTTGTTGATTTAACAAATGGTAATATGAAAGCAATAATAGCAATCGCTCCAGACTTGTGTGAAAAAAAAGCAAGGATGTATGCAATAATAGCTAGTATGTATTTTTTGTCATCAATAAAATAAAATACCACTATTGCAAATGATAAAGCAAGGCTTTGTCGCAAAATGCAAAACGAGTTAGTGTAATAAAAAAAAGCAACAAAAAGTAACAAAGATAATTGGTAATTTTTTGATTTTTTATAAATTACGTAACCGACTGGGGCTAAGATTAAAATGTAAAATATAGCTTGAAATGTGTAAAATCCACCGTTTAATAAAATTACAAGTTGTGAAAGCCATTTAAGCCCTTGTTCGTGATATGCTGGGGGATGATTATTTTGTATATTTTTAAAAGAATTATAATACATATTTGCGTCTGCGCCGACAGTAGCACTCTGTAAGGCTGCAATTGCATATAAGACAAGTAAACTAATAATAAAAAGTTTTTTATTGTTTTTTTGAGAAAAAACAGAGCCGAATAATAATAAAAATATAGATATATAAATTGTCATTGGTGAATTCCCTTTTTTTTATTCTAACTTAAAAAATAAGATTGAGCAATAAACAAGCTTTGGATTAAAAAATTCGAAAAAAAAGACGGCTTTGGTTATACTGAATAACTGCGAGTCTTGTTTTCTTCCTAATACTGATATTACAGGGTTTAGAGATATCTATGACTCCTTGTTAATATAAGATCGAATAGTAGAAACAACTAATTTATGGTCTTCTTCTTGTTGGAGTCCGGAAACAGTTATAGTTCCGATTATTCCACTATTACCAATAATAATTGGAAAAGAACCACCATGTGGTGCATAATCGCTTTCAGAAACTAAAAAAGCTTCTTCGATTGTTTTATTTATACTCTTTAAAAATTGCCCCAAGTAAAAAGAACTATGTCCAAATCTATTTACTAAATTTATTTTTCGCTTTATCCAGATATCATTATCTACAGTAGTTCCTGGTAAGCTTACATGAAAAAGTTGTTTCCCAGATCTTGTAATATCAATTGTAACTGGTAATTTATCGCTTAATGCCTTGTTTACAAGTAGCGTTCCAAGTTTCCATGCATCTAGCTCATTAAACGAGTCAAATTGTAGTTCCTTTTCTTCGTTTAGAAGATCTTCTAAAATCTTTTTCATATTAAACCTCTCTTAGAACCGATTCTACAGCATAACGCTTATCAGAGCAACTTATTATGTTCTTAATTATTATTCTTGAGCTTTGGTTGAGTTCCTGGCGTTCCCTTCGGTTCAAGTTCTCTTTAAAAGCAAAAAAGTCGCTTAAATAGCGACTTTGTAAAATAAAAAAATATATATGCTGAAAATTAATTATAGTGGAGATGAGGGGACTTGAACCCCTTACCTTTTGCATGCCATAGGGTTTTCATTTGTAGTACCTCGTTATACTGAATAGTATAGAATTGTAATTAATTATAGTACTAGAATTTCATGTTGTACAGAGTATTACTGAAGAATATAGAGTTGTATTAAAAAGTGGTGTTTTACTCACAATTACAACCTACATTCTATTATGATAAAAGCTGTCTGTTTTAGTGAAGAAACTGTTTTATCAGAGATGGGCTATCGCCCCTTGTCAGAAAACTGACAATTCCCTGTGACTTATGTGGAACAAGTTCCGCATAAGTTTATTTTCCTAGTTTCCTTCCTATCCTATACAACTTATATATAATATATTATTAGTTATGATTAAAACGAATATAAAAATATTGGCCGAAGGTTTGCAAACACAAATAGTTGATTATGATTATTTAATTGATGATGTAGATTCTAGTTTTTATGATTTATCTTATAAAAAAGTTGAACAGATAGAAAAGGAAGAATACGTAGGTTCTTATGACTACAATACTGATTTTACAGACTATTTATTAGATTTGTTTGCAGATGTTACCACCTGTCATAATTATAAAAAAAAACAACAGGATATAGCTAATAAAATAAAGAAAAGAACTTTGGGTTTAAATAGTTTTTTTTATAATAACCACGAGTTGTATAAAAAAGTTCAGTTCTTAGCCAATAATGGTGAAATAAAATATCTTTCTAAAAGAAAAGGGTATACAGCAATTGTTTTAAAGTTTTATACAGAACATCCTGTAATGGATGAAAACCAACAATTATTATTTAATCATTTTAAACAAGACTGCAAAAATAAATACTGTTTTCGAGACTTTGAATTATCTTTCAAAAGGTATTTTGAAAACGATGGGTTTAATGGGTTTTTAAAAACTTCAAAAGGAATGGATTCAATTAAAAACTTCAGGGAAAGGAAGTTAAGAGTCAATAAGGATTTTAACCATAAACAGAAAAAAGATGATCTCTTGACTCCTGAGGAAATAAATAATAATCAGGAAAAAGATTCTGCACCAAAAATAGTATCATATGAAATTGATGAAATAAAAGATATTTATGTACGGGTTGATTTTATTAAATATAAATTGAGATCGATTGTTGAAAACGCTATTTTCTTAGGAAAACTTACTGAAATATTAAAAGAGATAAATACTTTTAATCTAGAAGTTTCTTCTATTTCAGATATTGAAATACTTATTTATAAATTTTCTGATTTTATTTGTGATCTTTATAGAAATTATGAGACATGTTTTACTGAAAAGGAATTAATCCCATCAACTGAAACTTGTTTAATGAAAGCTTTTGAATATTTACGACAAAACCTTAGTATTCTTCGAGTCTCTAATGACATTGAAGATATGCTAAAAGCTGTTTTTCCTGGCTGGAAACTAAATACGAAGAGCTATATTGAAGATAATTCTTTGTTTTTAACAATATTGCAAAGAGTAATTATAAATTTAAAATTTCATATTAAAAAGACAATGACCTTTTTATGTACGTCAGAAAACTTTTTAAATAATCCTATTGGGAAAACTATCTTTGTTCTACCGACTAACATGTATAGAAATTTATCATTTGGTGATAGTGGTTTAGAGAAAAAAGAAACTATGTCGACATGGCACCCTAATATAGAGAAAAAACATAATTTACTTGATGAAATTTTATCTGATTTTCAGGATTCGTTACTATTAATTGAAAATGCTACTTATAAAGAAATAGAAAAGGTGAAAAACAGAGAAGAAACTGTTTTGATTGAAAAATATATAGAGCTTTACGAAGCAAAAAAACGTAAAGGTATTTATTCAAAAAAGCTTGATGCTATTAAAATTCTAATTCTAGATGTACGTTTTAAAGAAAAACTATGTGAATTAATGAATTTAGAAAAATATTACGCAAAAAGCGAATTAAAATTTAAAAAATCTGTAGATATGAAAGATCTTGCTTTCTTTATAGAAGAACTATATAAAAGATATGTAAATCCTAAAAATCCTAAAAATCCTAAAAAAACAATACGTCTTTCGATTAAAAGTAAAGAATTTATAAGTTTACTTAAAGGTTGTAAACCTTATTCAACAAATCCACCTGAATATTTCAGACAAATATTACAAAGAATAAAAAATAAAAAAAGTGTCGACAAAACCATATTTAACGAAAGATATTTACCCCTATTAAACCAATAACTATAAGGTCTCAATAGGCTTTTTGTCACGCACTATTGCTAATTTGTCCACAGACCATTTTGAGAAACTACTCCAAACTACTCCTACAAGTTCAAAGAAACGTGGTGAAGCAGACTAATATTTAAGAGCTCTGTTTGCTGCATCCTGTAATTTGAAAAAATTTAATAGGAGTAATTTATGTTAACTCAAAATGACAAATTAGATAATTCCTCTATACATGATGTAGAATTATTATCTCGTTCTGAGGCATGTAAGTTTTTGCATGTATCACAATCGATGTTAGATACTCATCTAAAAATTCCAAAAGTACGTATTGGGCACAAAGTACTTTATACGAAAAAAGCATTGCTTATTTTTTTGGAGGAGGCTCAATCAAATGAATAAAAATAGTAACCCTACACTAAAAGATGTATTTGCAAAGAAAATTGCATCTGAAATTTTCAATTATAGGAAGAACTTTGGTGTTTTGACTTTTACAGTCAAATTTAATTCTGGAGTTGCTTCCTCTTTAATTATTAATTCAGAAGAGCATATAAATCTAAGTACCTTGCACAAAAAAAAGGTAGAAATAAATAGGAGAGATTTTACAAATGGAAACTAAAGTTGTCGAAAAGGCTATAAAAACAACAAAAAATAAATATATAGTTACAGGAGCTAATACAATAATGAATACAAAATATCCACCACAATACTTTATAGTTGAAAATTTGATTCCGGCTAATGGTTTAATTCTCTTTGCAGGGCCGCCTAAAATTGGTAAAAGCTGGCTTGTATTGCAATTATTGTTAAATATTTCAGGTGGAAAAGATATGTTTTTGGGTCACAAAGTAATGGAATATGGTTCTTGTTTATATCTTTCGTTAGAAGATTCTGCTAGTCGCATAAAAAGCCGAATAATTAAACAAGGAAATGAACCAGGCGATAACAATCTTATGTTTGCTTTTGAATGGCGAAAGAATGAACAAGGGGTAGCAGATATAAATAATTTTCTAAGTGAACATGGTGACGTAAAAGTTGTTTGTATTGATACTAAAGGGAAGTTTTCTGAAGGACGTGGAGAAGAGGGATTCCAGAATGATTATACGTGGATGTCAGCATTAAAATCTGTTGCAGATAAAAAAAAGATTGCAATTATTCTTATTACTCACCTTAGAAAAAGAAAACCAGATGAAGACATGTATGAAGCTATAGCAGGAACTGTTGCAAATATGGCTGCTGCTGACACAACAATAATGCTTAAACGAGCACGAAATCAAAATAAAGGAACTCTCTATCTAACAAGTAGGGATTTTCCTGAAACAGAAGAAGATATTTTCTTTGACCAAAATAACTGCACATGGAAAACTCCGAATGGTGTTGTGTCTGTTGTAACAGAAAACTTGACACCTGAAAGGAAAAAAATAGTTGATGCAATAAAACAACTAGGAAGAGAAGGTTCTCCAAAAGAAATTGCAGACATTATTGGAGGTTCTGCAAAAAATGTAAGTAACATGCTTACAACGATGAAAAAATGTGGATTTGTAGATAATGGCACAAAGCGTGGTTTCTGGAAGGTGCCTGAGATGGTAGATAACGATAAAAAAACATGCGAAATACAGGCAATGGAGTCGTGAGTCAAAAAAAGTAAAATCTATATAGCGTAGATGTTTTACCAGCTTTTTTTGAGGCCTTGCTTGTTAACAAACTCGTCCTCAAAAAAGTGTCGGGGAAAGTGAGAGAGGCGGGAAACCGCGTCCCTTTCTCCGACACGTAGCACTAACTCTCATTCGTTGATGGCATTACGCCAATCAACAAATAACTCGAAGTGCTACAGTCTGCAAGTTTCGCATAGTGTAGCCCACTATGCCCAAAAAGCACTTAAACAACTTCTAAAAACAGAAAAAACACTCTGTGTATTTTTTCGTTTTCCCGTTGTTTGCGTTTGCTTTTCTGACTTGCAAGGGGAAAGTTTTTCCCCTTTGAACCTCTTTTTTTAGGAGCATAATTATGAATAGATCTAGACCTCATCGACTTGCATTTCGAGCAAGTGATGATGAGCTAACGACTATTAGAAATAAACAAAAACTGTATGGATTAACACAACAAGAGTTGTGCTTGCAATCCATTTTGAACAGTAAGATTTATACCACGGATTTAAGTGGTATAAAAGAGTTTATTCCACAATTAAAACGGGTAGGGAATAACCTAAATCAAATTGTACATGTGTGCAATTGTGGTTATGAACCTTTGTATGAAAAAGTTTCAAAAGAACTAAGGGAGTTAGAAATAATATGGCAGTTGTTAAAGCAATATCTAGCAAAGCAAGCTTGAAAACAGCAATAAAATATATAACTCAAGCTAAAAAGACTAAGCCAGAATGTATTGTTGGCCAAAATTGTACGCCAGAAACCGCTTTAGGTGAAATGGAAACAACAAAGGCCTTATTCAAAAAAAATGGTGGACGGCAGTATCAACACTTTGTAATCTCGTATCATGCAGATGAAAAAATTACGCATGAACAAGCATTAAAAAATGCTGTAGAACTGATACAAAAGAATGCAAAATTTGATGATTTTGAATGTTTGTTTGCTACTCATTTCGATAAAAAAGAAGTACACACGCATGTTATTGTTAATAGCGTTAATGCTATTAGTGGCAAGAAATTGCACATGAAAAAAAGTGATCTTCAAGAAATGAAAGATTTTGCAAACAATCAAAGTCTTTTACAAGGCTTTCATATACCTATTAAAGGTAGGCATTTTGACGGTTCAAAAAGTACAGATGTAACTGCTTGGACTAAGGATAAATACCACAGTTTAGAGCGTGGGTTTTCAGGTGATTTTGATAGTAATTTACTAAAAATAGGTAATGCAATTGTTGCTGCAAAAAAAGAAGCAAAAAGCAAAGTAGAATTTATCGAATTATTGCAACAACAAGGCATTGCTACAAAATGGACTGAAAATAGAAAAACTATAACGTTTGAAGTACTGAATAGTAAAAACAAGAAAAAAAGATTCAGGAATACAAACTTACAAAAAACATTAAAAACTGATTTTACGAAGGAGAATTTATTAGATGAATTTCGAAGAAATGGAAAGCGAGAACACGCAGAAAGATATAATAGGGATCAAGCAATTAAAGCTAAAAGAAAAACATATCGATGTATTGGTGAATCAATTGGATTCAGCAAATCAGAAAATAGAAAATCTGAAAGCAGAGAAACAGGGTCTACAGGTGATGAACGAAAACTTAGAGTCACAGAGGCTAAAGTTGGAAGAAGACAACAAAAAACTACTCGAAGTTGCGAAACCCAATCAAGCCCTAGAGCAGAAAAGCATCAAACTCAACGAGGACAACAATCAGTTACAAAACAAAAACAACGAGCTAAATACTCAAGTTGGGATTTTGACCGCTAATGAAACAAAGCTTAAAAAAGATGTCTTAGAAGCTAAAAATACGCAACGAGAAGTCGAAAAAATTGTTGACCGAATTGAGTATAAAGATAGAGAAGTTGAAAGTGAGGAAAGTAAAAAACAGAAGAAAAAATACAAGCATAAAAACGAATCTTTTATGGGGTTATTGATTGTTTCTTTAATAACGAATTTTATAGTTTTCATATATAGAATTACTTCTTCTATTGCTTTAAGAAATGAATTTGTAACATTTTGGAAAGCTCTATATTCTGCTTGTGTACTATACATAAACACAGGATTTAGACTTTCTAATTTTGCTATAAATGTAACTAGTAGTTTCAATAATGTGGTTACCGGAATAATATTTTGCCTGATATTAAATCTGATTTTTATTGCTATAATGTTGGGTATCTTAGCATTAATTGGATTTTGTATTTATAAATTCTTTAGCTGGTGTAATGAATTTTGTTATAATGACATTGTAACAGCGCTAAATGTAGTTGTAGTTTTTGATATTATTATTTTGTTTGCTGATTGGCTTGTTTTTATACCGGTAAATTTGTTTTTATTGTTTTTGCTTTTACAGTCAATATTGTTGTTTATTAGATCACAAACCAACATATAGAGTATGTACTAACCCAACACTTTATTGCATTTTTCAGTCAACCAATGACTGAAAAATGCAATAAAACACAAGTTATGTATAGCCTAAATATTATATAATTTCAATGTTTGCTTTGAAACATTCTACCATACGAAATATTCAGGCTCTATGTTGAAAAACTCTTGCCTGTTTACGCTTTTTATTGATTATATTGTGTGAATATATTTGTGACAAAAGCATATATTTCCCATTTGTGAGAGAAAGCCTGATGAAGAAATGTATGAATTTATATCTGGAAGTGTTGCAAATATGGAAATAGAAGATAACTACGATGATGTAAATTTTGTATAAGCTAGAGCTGAGGTAATGATGTTACGGAGTCTCAATTAGAGCTCTTCGTTTGAGGCATTTTTTTGTTATAAATAGCTAGGTGTAGCTCCTTACAGTTGCGTGTTTTGGTGCTATACTAGTAAAATAACATAGAACTAAAAATAAGGACTCCGAACTCACATGGCTAAAGCTAAAAAACAATCTACAACTGATGAACCACTCGAAAAGCAACTCTGGAAAACCGCTGACAAGCTTCGCAAGAACATAGATGCTGCAGAATATAAACACATTGTTTTAGGGTTAATATTCTTAAAATATATTTCTGATGCCTTTGAAGAACTATTTGCAAAGTTGCAAGGTGGACAAGGGGAGTATGCCGGTGCAGATCCGGAAGATAAAGACGAATATACTGCTGAGAATGTGTTTTTTGTTCCACAAGTAGCGCGTTGGGAATATTTAATGGCACACGCTAAAGATACGACCATTGGTAAAATTGTGGACGAGGCTATGGATTCAATTGAAAAAGAAAACTCATCGCTAAAAAACGTTTTGCCTAAAGTGTACGCACATAACAATCTTGACCCGACAAGCCTCGGTGAACTTATAGACCTTATTGGAAACATTGCACTCGGGGACGTAAAATCTCGCAGTGCTGACGTTCTGGGACACGTATTTGAATACTTTTTAGGAGAATTTGCACTTGCCGAAGGTAAAAAAGGTGGTCAATTTTATACGCCACGAAGCGTTGTAGAATTATTAGTCGAAATGTTACAACCGTACAAAGGCCGAGTTCTTGACCCCTGCTGTGGCTCATGCGGAATGTTTGTTCAATCTGAAAAGTTTGTTACCGAACATCAAGGTAGCATAAACGATATCTCAATTTACGGGCAAGAAAGCAACCAAACAACCTGGCGATTAGCCAAAATGAACCTTGCTATCCGTGGCATAGACAGCTCTCAAGTTATTTGGAACAGCGAAGGCTCGTTTTTAAATGACGCACACAAAGATCTTAAAGTTGATTATATACTCGCAAATCCACCGTTTAATGTCAGCGATTGGAGTGGTGATTTACTTCGTACAGACGGACGATGGAAGTACGGAACCCCTCCCACCGGAAACGCCAATTATGCATGGATTCAACATTTTATCTACCATCTAGCACCCACCGGACATGCAGGCTTTGTATTAGCAAAAGGCTCACTCACTTCAAAAACATCGGGCGAAGGTGAAATCCGCAAAAATCTTATAGAAGCTGGACTGGTAAATTGCATTGTAAACCTTCCCTCAAAGTTATTTTTGAACACACAAATACCGGCCTCACTCTGGTTTGTCAGTCGCATTCCATCAAAAGAAATCTTGTTTATCGACGCACGCAATTTAGGACACCTGATTAACCGCAAAAATCTGGTACTCTCAAGCGAAGACATTACAAAAGTTGCCGACACTTATCACAATTGGCTAAAAGATGACGGAACCTACCAAGACATAAAAGGTTTTTGCAGTTCAGCGTCTATCGAGCGAGTCAAAGAACTTGATTACGTTTTAACTCCCGGTCGATATGTCGGATTAGCCGAAGAAGAGGACGACTTTGACTTTAACGAGCGCTTTACCAGCTTAAAAGCAGAGTTTGAATCTCAACTCAAAGAAGAGTCCGTATTGAACGAGCGCATCACTGCCAATCTTTCTAAAATCCAATTGAAGGACGACACAACAGATGAATGAGTGGAAAGAAGTTCAATTAGGGGAAGTACTGGAATTTGGTAATGGTAAAAAAAGGCCAGCTTCAACAGGTTTAATACCTGTCTATGGTGGGAATGGAATACTTGACTATACAAAAGAGTCAAATTATCAAGATGAAACTATAGTCATCGGGCGTGTCGGTGCATATTGTGGTTCTGTGTATTATGAAAATAAGCCAATTTGGCTTTCAGATAATGCAATAGCAGCAAAAGCTAAATGTAATAATTTCACAAAATATTTATATTATTTTCTTAAAAATATCAAATTGAATCAATATGCATTAGGTTCTAGTCATCCTCTTATAACGCAAACACTGTTAAATTCTTTAGAATATAATATTTGTATAAATGAAAATGAACAAAAAGAGATTGCTGAGATTTTAAGCAGTTTAGATGATAAGATTGATTTGCTTAATCGACAAAATAAAACACTTGAACAGATGGCTGAAACTCTTTTTAGACAATGGTTTGTAGAAGAAGCTCAAGATGGCTGGGAAGAGGGTGTTCTTGATGATATTTTAAGTGTGAAAGGCGGTACGACTCCAAGTACAAAAAATCCTGATTTTTGGAATGGTGATATTAATTGGACAACACCTAGAGATTTATCTAGTGATTCAAACATGTATTTGCTTAATACATTAAGAAAAATTACAAAAAAAGGGTTGTCTAAAATTAGTTCAGGTCTTTTGTCTCGAGGAACGTTGCTTCTTTCGTCTCGAGCTCCTGTGGGTTATTTAGCGTTTGCCGATACTCCAATTGCAATTAATCAGGGGTATATTGCTATTATTGATAATAAAGCTTTTTCTAAATATTGGATTTATTTGTGGCTAAAAGAAAATATGAATTATGTGAAAAGTCATGCAAATGGCTCTACTTTTCAAGAGATTAGTAAATCATCATTTAAGGCTTTAAAAATAATAATACCTCCTGAAAACAAAAGAAAAAACTTTGATAATTTAATAAAACCATTTTTTCAAAAAATAAATAAAAACATACATCAAATCTATACCCTTGAAAATATGCGTGATACACTATTACCAAAGCTTATGAATGGAGAGATAGAAGTGGAAGTAAATGGATGAAGAAGAAAAAAACAAAAAAACTAATAATAAAAAAGTATTTAGAATTAGATAATGTTAGTTTTCTTACAGGAGCGGGGACTAGTATCCATTTTTGGGCTCCAATTATTTGAAATCTGCCTGAAGATTTAAAAAACCAATGTATATGTGAAATAAATATTTTGGGGAAGGCGCTAACCCTTCTTATGAAGATTTGTTTAATTGTTTTCAAGCAGATAGATATATTAAAAAAAAGAAATTAGACGCTTTTGATAAATTTAAAAAGCAAAATTAATGAATTTAAATAAAGAAAAAAACACAGGAATTAGTGCAGAGTTAAACAAAATTGCACCAGTGTTATATTTTTATAAAGGACTATATATGTTAGTCTAATAATACAAAATGATTCTATAATTGATTCAAAGGAGTAATAAATTGAAAATACTAGGAATAAATATTTTATCTAGTAATATGTATTATTGTGTTTTAGAGGGGACTAAAGAAAACCCTGTTTTACTAAAAAAAGAAAAATGTCCTACTTTGACTACAGAACACAATCCTGAATTAATGGATTGGTTTGAAACTACATTTGTAAATATTATTAAGGTTATATCTCCAGATAAAATTTCATATAGACAATTATTAGGTCCTAAAAAAGCACAGCAATATAAAATTGATTATCCATATGGGATATTAAATTTATTGGCATATAAAAATAAAATTGATATAATACCTTGGGTTCCTCAAAACTTTGTTCCAAGTAAATTGAATTTACCTCAGAAAACAAATTTGTTAAATGCATGTGATGATAAATTAGGCAATAATCCCCCTTACTGGAATAAAGATATGAAAAATGCTGTATTAGCTGCATGGATGGCATTATAAATATGCAAAAAATCTATAAATATCAAATATTAAAACAATTAGGGGAAGGTAATTATGGAAAAGTTTATAAGGTTTTTGATGAAACCTTAAAAACTGAGAAAGCTCTTAAAATTATACAGTGTGATAATGAAGAAACAATATTAAAAAATCTAAATGAAGCTCAGGTTTTATATCAATGCAAACATAAACATATCGTTAACATTAATGAAGCAAATATTATTACAATAAATAAAAGATCTTATTTATGTATTGACATGGAATTAGTAAATGGGGGCTCTGTTGAACATATTCTAAATACTCGATATTTATCTGTTGTAGAAACTATAAGAATTTTTATTGGAGTTCTTCAAGGTCTAGAATTTGCTCATAATTTAAGTTATTTACATCGAGATATAAAACCTGCAAATATATTATTAGATGAAAATTTAAATGCAAAAGATTCTGATTTTGGATTAGCATACAATTTAAGAGAGAATTTAGTTGCTCCCTGTTTCGGATACCTAACTCATTTTGCTCCAGAATCCTGTCAGAATCATATAATGTCTAAACAAACTGATATTTATGCCGCAGGTGTTACTTTATTTCGTATGGTTAATAATTTAAAAAAATGGAAAAGTATTATTGAATCTATTCCAAATAATAAAAGTAAAATAAGTTCAGGAATATTATTAAAAACAATAGGTTTCCAACCCTATATGCCCAAAAAAATTATTAGAATAATTAATAAAGCTACTAATGTTACACTTTCAAAAAGATATAAATCTATTACAGAATTTAAGCAAGCATTAGAGAAATTGCATCTTAAAATAAAATGGGAATATTTAGATGATTTGCATTGGAAAGGAAGAGATTTAACAGATAATCGAAGTATAATAGAATTAGTATACGATGAGAAAAATAAGTATGTTTTTTACAAAAAAAATAAAAGGATTAATAACAGTAAGTCTAAACATGTAAGCTCTAAAGAAAAAGCTAAGTCTTTTATTGATAACTTTATAGCTGAAAATACAATAAGCTGATTTTTTTTGGAAAAGATAAGATTAAAATATTTATTTACTAATTAGTTATCTTGCTAAATTTAATAAGGTTTGAGTTAAAACTTTTAACGAGAGATAGATTCAAATCTGTACCCTTAATAAAAAGCGTGGTACACTAGTATTAAATTTTGTGTAGGTAAAATAAAATTACTTGTAGGTAATTTTTTTATAAAGGATTAATGCTATGACAACATCTGACATAATAAAGCAGTTATTTATATCTTACAATTCTCAAGATACTACTACTTTTGAAAATGCTGCAAGAGCATATATTGAGCAAGAAAAACGAAAAAAACATAATATAGTTGTTAAAGACTTAGAAAAAGCTCTTTTTAGTATACCAAAAAATAGTTTTACAACATCAGAAAAAAGATTTAAAAATACCCTTCCTATTCCAAGAGATACAGAAAAAGGGTTCCCTTTATTAGAAATTCAAACTTTTGATAAAGATTATAACTCTTTGCTTGTATCAAATGAAGTAAAAGAACAATTAGACGAAATACTAAAAGAATTTAAAGATGCAGATATATTAGCTACGTATAATTTGCAGTACAACAAAAAAATATTGTTATGTGGAAAACCGGGAACGGGCAAAACCTTTTCTGCTCAAATAGTAAGTTCAATGTTAAATATACCACTACTCTATATACGCTTTGATTCTATTATTTCTTCTTATTTGGGCGAAACAGCGGGAAATTTGCGAAAAGTATTTGATTTTATTGAACAGGGAACATGGATTGTGCTCTTTGATGAGTTTGATATAATTGGAAAAAATCGTGACGATAGCCATGAGCACGGAGAAATAAAACGAGTTGTAAATAATTTTCTTCAGATGTTAGATAATCTAAAAGGCGATAGTCTTATTTTTGCAGCCACAAATCATCAAAATATTTTAGACCCTGCAATATGGCGTAGATTTGATGAAGTAATCTATTATGATTTACCTAATGTAGAAACACGGAAGCATCTTTTTAAGGAATATCTTAAGCCTATAAAAAGAGAGAAAGACATAAATTTTGATACTCTTGCAACTTTATCAAAGGGGTTGTCGCCTGCTGATATAAAAATGATAGCAGAATCTGCTACAAAAATTGCAATTATTAATGCTAAAGAAGCAGTTTCTATGATAGATGTAGAAACTGCTGTAAAAAAGTTTCTGCGTCGTGAAAAAGTAAAAAATAATAGAATGGAAGAAAAAAATGAATGAAAAAGAACATCTTAAATTACCTGTTATGTATGAAAATATTGAAAGAAAAAAACAACATAATAGAGGGGGAGGGTTCGATTTTCCCCCCAATAGAAATAAAACTTTTTTTAGTAAAAATGCAATACAAAAAGCAGATAAAATAGAGGGTGATTTTCAAAAATTAAAACAGAAGTTTTCGACAGACATCGATGTTTCTTTAATTTATGAAATTGAAATTAATCAATCTGTCTTTCCAAAAGGGTTTGAAAAGACTTTTGATTCAATGGGGATACAAGTTTTATCGATAGCAGAAGGTAAAAAAGGGTTTTGGATTGTTTTTAACGAAGAAGGTAATTTAACCGCTTTTAAGACTAAGTTACAAACGTATGGCTCAGAAGAAGGTGCCAAGTATGATTTTTTTAATGCTATAGAGTCTTTTCAACAAATCTCGATAGCAGAGAAGATAGGAAAAACATTAAAAGAAGACCCTTTAGGTGACAATGCAGAATATATTGATCTTGAATTATGGAAAATAACAGATCCTAAAAAAAATGAAACTTTTATACAAGAATTAAAAATAAAATATACAAACATAAATAAATTTCAAATTACAGATAAACTAATAACAAAATCATTTGTGTTATTACGAGTAAAAATAAATAAACAGATTTTTGATGAAATTATTGAATTAAACGAAATAGCTCGGGCAGATAGGCCAAGTATTCCTAAATTTGACCCTTTCGAGTTTTATAATCCAGATGTTTCTGAACTAACAATAAATAAACCGGATGAAAATGCTACCGGTATTCTTATTATTGACTCAGGTATTGTTTCTAATCATCCAATGTTAGAAAAATGTGTTGGTGATGAACAAAATTTTCAATCAGGAGAAAAAGAACTACAGGATATTGCGGGACATGGAACTGCGGTTGCCGGTTGTGCAGCTTATGGTAATATCGAAGAAAGTTTTAAAAATAAAGAGTTCACTCCAGAAAATTGGATTTTTTCTGCTAAAATCATGTATGCAAAAAGAGATTTTAATAATAACCCAATTGGGGCAGCCTATGATCCCCAAAAATTAGTAGAAAATCAATTTAAAGATGCTGTAGAATCATTTTTATCACATCCAGAATATCATATAAAAGTTATAAATATTTCACTCGGTAATGATGAACAAATTTGGAATAAAGATTATCATCGCCAATTACCTTTTGCAGCTCTTATAGATGAGTTAGCATTAGAGTTCCCTTCTGTTGTTTTTGTAGTATCTACAGGAAATCAAAATCCTTGTAGTTTATATCCTAAGTT
This sequence comes from Treponema sp. CETP13, assembly GCA_001885315.1. Classification (GTDB taxonomy): domain Bacteria; phylum Spirochaetota; class Spirochaetia; order Treponematales; family Treponemataceae; genus CETP13. Next base: position 150,096 of record MLPZ01000015.1, on the reverse strand, counting down.
AGAAGATCTTGAAGCTAATTATCCTTCATATCTGTATAAAAATGGCAACTTTAAAATAATAAATCCGGCAACGTCAGCTTTAGCAGTATCGGTAGGTTCAATTGCAAAATCTCCTAGAATTGCGATATCTCGTTTTGGTGATGATAAAATAAAGCACATAATAGCAGATAAAAATCAGCCGTCTCCTTTTACTCGAACAGGAATGGGTATTAATAAAATGTTAAAGCCTGAACTTGTAGAGTATGGGGGCAATTTAATTTTATCTAAAGAAAGTGGGCGCTTAGTTGAAGATAAAGGAGGTAAAATTCTTGTTCTTCATAACAAAGTTACCAATCTTACTCGATATGATTCTGGGACTAGCTTTTCAGCTCCCAAAGTGGCAAATCTAATTGGCAAGCTTGCGAATAAATATCCTCAAAAATCAGCTAATTTTATTAAAAATATGTTGTTTGTGGGTGCTGATTATCCTTTTATGCCAGCTAAAGAATTTTATAAAACTACAACTCGAGAAAAAGCAAACGCTCACCATTTAGCAATATGTGGTTATGGGTTAGGTAATTTTGAAAAATCAATTAACTCTTATGATAATAGAGCTGTATTATGGGATGAAAGTTCACTCGGTTTAAATCAAACTAAAGTGTATTCGATAAAAGTTCCTAAGGAGTTTTTTGAGCAAAAAGGAAAAAGAAAGATTTCTGTTGTACTTACTTTTAATCCAGAAACTCGATCTTCTAGAGGGGACAGCTATCTTGGTAACAGAATGGAATTTCACCTTTTCCATTCTATAAATCCACAAATCCTATTAGAAAAATATGCTGAGATCACTGATGAAACAGGTATTTCACAAATTGGTGTCCCCGAGGCTCTAACAGACTTTGAAGTAACTATGTTTCCTGGTTCAAATACGCGAAAAGCAGGATGCCATCAAAAAGCATGGAAAAATTTTGATATGGCTAAAAACATTCCATCGAGTCCCTTGTCTCTTGTTTTAATTAATGCAAATAAATGGATTCACGATGAAAACAGAAAGCAAGATTATTGTATTTCTGTAGTGTTTGAACATCAAACATATACTCAATTATATAATGTATTAAGAGAACAAAATAAAATACAAATTAAAACAAGAACTAAAATCAAGGATTAACTTCAATGCCTAAAGCGCTCAAATTCAACGAAGATTCCGTAGAACAGTTAAGTATCTCGTACTTTCAAAAGTTGGGTTATACGTATGTGTATGGACCAGACATTGCACCTGACGGTAAGAGGGCAGAGAGAGCCTCGTTTGAAGATGTGTTGCTTGTTACTCGTTTACAAAAAGCTGTTAAAAAAATAAATCCTACAATTCCACCTGAGTCTCAAGCAGAAGCAATAAAACAAGTACTGCGCATTAACTCGTCGGAATTGGTACAAAATAACGAGACGTTTCATAAATTGTTGACCGAAGGTGTACCGGTAACCTATCTTAAAAATGGGGAACAACGGGGCGATTTGGTGTGGCTGGTCGACTTTGAGCATCCCGAGCGCAACGAGTTTGTTGTAAGCAATCAATTTACCATTATAGAGAGGGGCAACAACAAGCGTCCTGATGTTATTTTATTTGTAAATGGAATGCCGTTTGTTGTTATTGAATTAAAAAATCCTGTCGATGAAAATGCAACGGTAAAATCGGCGTACGATCAGTTGCAAACCTATAAACAAATTATTCCAAGTTTATTTACCTTTAACGAAATATTAATTATTTCCGATGGACTCGATGCACGAGCAGGTTCTCTATCAGCTGATTTTTCTCGCTTTATGGCGTGGAATACGCAAGATGGTAAACAAGAAGCTGCTACAACTGATATTAAATTACAAACGCTCATTCGTGGCATGTTAAATAAAGAAACCTTGCTAGATCTCATTCGTCATTTTATTGTTTTTGAAAGTGTAACCAAAGTGGATGCAAAGTCGGGTCTAAATTATTTGAGCACTATAAAAATACTTGCGGCCTATCACCAATATTATGCAGTAAATAAAGCCGTTGTTTCGACCTTGCGAGCGTCGGGCTATGACCGGCAAAATCAAATTGAAACAGATGAATATCTTGGCAGTATGGTAAGTGTTCCCCCAGAAGAGTATGGTTTGGCGAGTGTGCAAAAGCAACCTCGAGGAGACCGTAAGGGTGGGGTTATCTGGCATACTCAAGGCAGTGGAAAATCACTGACTATGGTGTTTTTTACCGGTAAAATTGTCTTAAAAATGGATAATCCAACCGTTGTCATTATTAACGATCGCAACGATTTGGACGACCAGTTATTTGATACCTTTGCTTCTTCTGTTCAATTATTACGGCAAGAACCAAAGCAAGTGAGCAGTTGTGCGGACTTAAAAGAAAAACTAAAAGTTGCTTCAGGTGGGGTTATATTTTCGACTATTCAAAAGTTTTCACCAGATGATGGCAACGTCTACGAGACGCTTTCTCAGCGTGAAAATATTATTGTTATTGCAGATGAGGCACATCGAACCCAATATGGCTTTAAGGCTAAAAACATTAAAGTGAGAGATGACAATGGCGAAGAGATTGGTAGTAAGGTGGTGTACGGCTTTGCCAAATATATGCGTGATGCGCTCCCAAATGCCACGTATTTAGGGTTTACAGGTACACCAATTGAAAGTATAGATGCAAATACTCCAGCTGTTTTTGGCAATTACATAGATGTGTACGACATTGCGCAGGCGGTCAAAGATGGGGCAACGGTTCCAATTTATTATGAGAGCCGCCTTGCAAAAGTCAATTTGAGCGAGGAAGGCAAAAAGCTTATTCGTGATCTTGATGATACTCTCGACCCAAGTGAATTGAACGAAAATCAAAAGGAAAAAACACGTTGGACGCAGTTAGAAGCGTTAATTGGTAGTAAAAACCGTATAAAAAATATTGCAAAAGATATAGTCTCTCATTTTGAACAGCGGCAAGAGGTTTTTGCCGGAAAATCGATGATTGTTGCAATGTCACGGCGTATTGCAGCCGAACTGTATACGGCAATTATTGAATTGCGACCTGAATGGGATTCTAGCGACCTCTCTAAAGGCGCTATAAAAGTTGTTATGACTTCTTCTAGTTCTGATGGTCCAGAAATTAATCGTCATCACACGACAAAAGATCAGCGTAAGCAACTTGCCGAGCGTATGAAAGACCCTAATGATCCATTAAAAATTGTAATTGTGAGAGACATGTGGCTTACCGGTTTTGATGTGCCGTGTCTAAACACCTTGTACATTGATAAACCCATGAAAGGGCATAATTTAATGCAGGCAATTGCTCGAGTAAATCGAGTGTTTAATGATAAACCAGCAGGCCTTATAGTCGATTATTTAGGCATAGCCTCCGACCTTAAACAAGCTCTTGCATTCTATTCTGATTCAGGAGGCAAAGGAGACCCCGCTGTTGCCCAACACCAAGCAGTTGACCTCATGCTCGAAAAGCTCGAAGTTGTCTCTCAGATGTACCAAGGCTTTGCTTACGAGCAGTATTTTGGAGCTGACACCGCTACAAAACTCTCACTCATTTTGGGAGCCGAAGAGCACATATTAGGCTTAGAAGATGGCAAAAAACGCTATGTAAACGAAGTCACCGCATTATCAAAAGCGTATGCAATTGCAATTCCAGATGAACAAGCCCTTGATGTAAAAGATGAAGTTGGATTTTTTCAGGCAGTAAAAGCACGTCTTTCCAAATTTGACAAAACTAACACTGGTAACACTGACGTTGAAATTGACACAACAATTCGCCAAGTAATTGACCAGGCATTGGTATCTGACAAAGTAGTCGACATCTTTGATGCTGCAGGCATTAAAAAACCAGATATTTCAATTTTATCTGATGACTTTCTAATGGAACTTACTGGCATGGAACACAAAAACATTGCCCTCGAAGTTCTTAAAAAAGTTCTTAATGACGAAATACAAGCACGTACTAAAACAAACATGGTACAAAGTCGCACCTTTATGGAAATGCTCGAAGACTCCATCCAACGCTACCACAACAAAGTAATAACCGCAGCCGAAGTTATGGACGAACTTATCAAATTAAGCAAAGACATTGTTGCAACAGATGCCGAAGCCACAAACCTCGGCCTTACCGAATACGAGTACGCATTTTACTCCGCCGTTGCCGACAATGACAGTGCTCGTGAACTTATGCAAAAAGACAAGCTCCGAGAACTCGCCGTCGTGCTAACTCAACGAGTAAAAGCCAATGCTTCTATCGACTGGACAATTAAAGAAAGCGTTCGCGCCAAACTCAAAGTCATAATTAAACGCACTCTGCGCAAATACGGCTATCCACCTGACATGCAAAAACTAGCCACCGAGACCGTTCTCAAACAAGCCGAAATGATAGCTCAAGAGATGGTAGGAAAATAAATTGGTGTGTTTTAAGTGATATTTATTGGAACGTATGAGTGTATAATTTTCTGACGAAAATAAGATTTTTTGTTATTTAAAATAAAAGGGGTTTTATATGGAAAATACGATGATTCAATATTGTTTATTAAAAACTTTATATGATAAAACTGGAAATATTTTAGAATGTTTTTATCCGTTTTTTCTAAATAGTTTATCTGAGGAAAGTTGTATAAAGTCGGTAATAGATTGTCAACGAAATATAAAAGAAAAATATAATTTAGATATTCCTGTTCATGTCGTTCATAGTTTAGCTCATATAGGATTTGATAAAAAACATATAACCATAAAGGATAAGAAGGCTATTTGGCCAATCAGTTTAACAGAGATTGGAATAGGTATAAAAGATTCTTTATTAGCCAAAAATGATAGTGAGAGGAAAATAAATCAATTAATTTCAGATTTTTCTGACTATTTAGCAAAAAAAGGAATTAATGAAGATAATGAAAAAATTAGACAAAACATAGAAAACTATATAAAAAAGAATTTATTAAAATTATCGGATTTCTTTTTTAGCAATTCAGAATCAGTAAGAGATTGTTTTCAAGATCATGAAAAAGAATTTACTCAATATATATTAGAAATTGAAAAGCAAAAACCTATTGAATATGCAACTCTAAAAGAAATGTTTTTGGGATCTATAATAAGTAGTTCTTTAAATTTATCTCAAAAAGAATTTGAAGGTATTATTGATTCAAAATTTAAGCATACAAAAATATATTTTGATGCAAATTATTTATTATCTTTATTAGGATATGATGCTGATAAAGTAGCTGTTCCTGCTCAAGAGCTGTATGAATTGTTAATAAAATTTGGTTTTGATTTAAGATATTTTGATTTTACATTATCAGAAATACAACATGTGCTTTCTGCATATAAAAATAATTATCATTGTTATTCTACGAAAGTAAAAGTTGAATCTCTTTATTCTTTGTTAAAAAGAAAAGGTAAGACACCTTCTGATGTAATAGATATAATGGCAAATTTAAAAAATGAATTAGCAAAAAAGAACATATTAATTAAAGATACAAATGTAGATTTGAATAACTTTTGTTGTGATAATGAGGATGTATCTAGTAAATTACGAGGGATGAAAAAGGATCAACATGATTTTTATCATAATCATGATTGTGCGCTACTTGAAAAAGCTAGAAAGCTAAGAAAAAATAAAACATATTATAATTTTGAAGATGCAAAAAGTTTTGTAATAACTTCTGATTACAAATTAGGAAAGGTATGCTATGATTATTTTAATCATCATGCGGATAATTCAATTTCAGAGATTATATTAGATAGGACTTTTACAAATATTTTGTTTTTGAAAGATCCTTCTATGGATTTATCTTTATCAACAATAATTTCAGGTTTTTCATCAGAATTAGGTGTAAAAAATTCTGTTTGGAAAAAATTTTATTCAGAATTAAAAAAATTAAAAGAATCAAATTCTTGTTCAGATGATAAACTAAGCAATCTATTTTATCATGGATATATCGAAAATGAATTAATTAATTGTGATTCTTCAGATATTGATTCTATTAATCAAGATTTTATATTAGATAAAATTGAAGACGCTACAATTCAAAAAGAGAATGATTTTGAAAATGTAGTTGCGGAATCAAAAAAAGAACAAGAAGAATCTAGTAAAGAGGCAGAAATATTTATAACATCTATACTAGAGGATTACCGAAAAACTACAGTATCTCAAAATGCAAGGACATTACAAAATATTTATAAGAAAGCTGATAAAGAAGCTAATAAGATTGTTCTTGCTATTAAACTTGGGGTTATTTTTATTTGTTTAATACCTGTAATATGGGTAGTCGTTAAATATTGCAAAACTCATATATGGTTTACAGTCCCTATAACAATAGGCGGTTATATTATTGGTGTTATTGCTTTTATTGGATTCAAGGGTAGATTAGCAGAAAAAATACAGGAATGCAGAAGAAAAAAATTAAAAACTGAATTGTTTGATGGGATAGAAGAAGTATAAACTAAATGGATTTACTTATATCAATAAAACCTGAATATGTGCAGAAAATTATAGCAGGTGAAAAAAAAATAGAATATCGTCGCAGAATTTTTAAAAATTTTGATGTTGAGCGTATATATATATATGTAACGGCTCCTGAAAAAAAGATTGTTGGTTATTTTTTATTTGATAAAGTCATTATTGATACACCATCTCAATTATGGCAACAAACAAACTCTTATGGTGGCATACAAAAAAAGGATTATTTTAACTATTTTGAAGGACGAGATATAGCGTATGGTATCGAAATTAATTCCTTTATTAAATTTGAAAAACCTTTTGATCCGTATTTAATGGATACTAAGTTTTATCCTCCTCAGTCGTATAAATATTTACAAGAAAGGATATGTGAATGAATACAATTGCTATTTGGTATGAAGAAGAAGCTGATTCTGACGATTCTGCAAAAAAAGAACTGGATATTAATGTAAACTTTTGGAAACTCAAATTAAAAGACAACTCTAAAGAATCAGAATATTTAATGGATTTTGGTTTTATGATTCATGATATTACCAATATTAAGAAATTAAATATCCATTTCCCGTTTGAAGTACACAAAGAGGATATTTCTGATTTAGGCGAAGCTTTACAAAGTAGCAAAGAATGTGTGAATTCAGTTTTTAATGAAAATTACAGTTTATTTGATTCTTCCGATGAAGCTAAACAAAAAAGTGTGCAAGATCAAGAACATAAAACACTTTTTAATATTTATGCACTAGATTTCGATACAAAATCTAACGATATTGCAATTTCATCTCCTTACAAAGGGACTCAATTATCAATAAACTTGTCAAATATTGTCGTAACAGGGGATTGTAAAAAATATTATTTTAGAATTCGTATTAAGGGATCCTGCCTTGATAATTTTATAAAAAAATTTAAACCGGAACATTGGTATTTCCAAAGTGCTTTTGTAACAACTGATACTGTGGATTTCAGGATTAATGAAAAAAGAAATCTCAAGCCAAGTTTAGCACAAGAAATTTCTAAACATAAAACGTTTGCAATAAAAAAAATACATTTTTTACTCATGAGAGATGCTCCAGATGATTTAGTTGCAGATCATTTGAATATTACTTGTCGTGAACTAGAACCTGAACTTTGGTCTACCTATGTCGGTAAGAAATATAAAGTGGAAAATGTTATAGCATATCATTGGTCAGAAAAAACGGGCAAAGACGAGTGTCTTGAATCGTTTAATACATTAGTTAAAATTAAATATAATAAGTCTAACAAAAGAACAATATGGATGTATGTTTTAATTGTTGTCGGTTTAGCAATAGGTGCAAATATTATATATGATATTTTAAAACTTATTATCTTAAAAATTTTATAATATCTTTTATAAAGATTGCATACGGTCAAGTGCTACTTGCAAAATCACTGAATAGTATTATACTTACAGTAAGTGACACTGTTTATATTTTTACAAGGAGGGTGAACAAAATGAAAAAAACTACTATAAGTTTAGTAAATTGCATAGATGATTATCCTCTTTTTGATTATTATTTTGATTCAATATATATGACTTTAACGCAACTTGATGGTGAGTATCCTCATTTTAAGAACTGGTATTACCAAAAAGTAAAGCAAGACCTCTTAAAGGGTGAAAGAAATATTTTGTTCAATTTTTATGATGATTATATTGCGGGTGTTGCAATTCTTAAAAATAATTTATATGAAAAAAAAATATGTACTCTTCGAGTAGATGAGCGATTTCAGAAAAATGGTATTGGAACATCTTTGATGCTCAATTCTTTTTACTATTTAAATACACAAACGCCAATAATTACCGTTAATTCAATTAAAGAACGGCAATTTAGGCCTTTGTTTACTCGTTTCGGCTTTGAAAAAGCTGAAGAGTATCAAAACTACTATAGTTTTGGTTCAAAAGAGATTTCATACAACGGTTGCTTATAATGAATAACTAATGATTATTTCAGTCAATGTAATAAATAGAGGAAACATTAGATTTTTCACTTGTGTGCACGTGTGCAGGATAGGAAGGATTTATAGGATATCAACCAACCTATAAATCCTGTTCCAATTATTCTTCAAAGCCAGAAAGTGGCAGTAAGACATCTTCAACTACCTTATTTACTTTTTGTAGCGCAACATCATTCTGATGGTCGGCATAATGTTCTAGCATCTTTTCTGTTAAGTGCCCAGTTACTTTCTGTAAATCTGAATGATTAAGATATGGCTCTATGTACGTCGAGAAAAAATGTCTCCATGAGTGGAAGGTTATATCATTATAATCCTTAACACCTATTTTCTTTAATTCTTGTTTTAATTGTTCTCTCCAAATCTTATTATCAAATGGCTTGTTAGGTTGTGTAGAACTCCAAAATATAAATCCTTGATCTCCTTGTTTATAGGGATTTGTTTTAGCTTGTTTTCGTAATGCATTAAGTAATTCTGGATTTGCAGGTACAGAGCGTTCTTTTCCATTCTTTGGGCATTTTAGACCATCGTGTACAGCATAGTTATGTCGTATATAGATTTTATCATCGCCTAAATCACAAAGCTTTAGAGCAAGTATTTCACCTAGTCGAAGGCCTGTTAGCATTGCAACTTGATTTCCAAGTTTTGCTCCTTTATGCGTCCAGTCTCTGTGAAATAAAGTTTTAGCCTGTTCTCTTGTAATAATCTTTCTTCTTTTTGCATTGAGTTGAAGGTAGGTAAACCCGGTAAAACAGTCATTAAAAATAAATTTATTTTCATAAGCATATTTAAATGCTCTAAGACCTGCACTTACAATACGATTTAAATAACTATGAGAGAGGGGCGCCATTTTCTTATCTTTTTGGCCTATTTCAAATTGTGATTCTTTCATATTCCAAAGCCACTCTTGAAGTTCTTTTTTTGTAAAACTTCCTATTTCTCTTTCACCAAATTTAGGAATCCAAAAATTAGTGATAATTTGCTGCATCATTTTAATATGACCATTATGCATTTGCTTGCCAGACATTCGTTGTTCTTTCAAATATGGTGATTTTGCAGGATCCCAAAACTCTGTAAAGTAATCTTTGATTTTAATAGAGGCTGATGTATCAGGAATGACACCTCCTTTTATTGAATACACTTGTTCTAGTGTTTTCATGATTTGCTCTAGCTCGTTTTGTTTAAAGTCACCATTCTTTAATGCAGTTATAACTGTTTCTAGTTGCCTGCTGTGATTTGTCGAAATTTTTGCATTAATTCTGTCCGGGATATTACCGTTGCTATACCACTGCCAAGCTGTCATCATGGCTTCTGTTTTATTGGTAGTTCCGGTACTTTTAGCAGTTGTGTAATAGCGCTTAGAATTTGGTGTTTTAAATTGGACGTAAAATACACCCGGATTCGTGGTAGCTGTTTTACGCCTATAAAGAGTAAATGGTATTTTGTTGATTGGTTTTGTTGTTGAAGTGCTTGTTTTCATAAGCACATTCCTGTGTGTAATCGTCTAGTCAGTTTTACTGACAATAGTATCATACACTCGTAAACTAAAACTGTTTTCACATCTTGTGAAATACAGTATAAATCCTTGTAAAACAAAGGTTTATATAGTTGGAGATGAGGGGACTTGAACCCCTTACCTTTTGCATGCCATGCAAACGCTCTAGCCAGGTGAGCTACACCCCCAAATAAGTATGAGTATGATACGAGAAAAGAGGGGATGATGTCAAGATATGTCATATATTAATACCGTTTACAAATACGCATAAATCGCATAGAATAACGCTCTATGGAAGAAATTACTCAAGAAAAAATTGACGCACTCGTTGTAAACGAAGTTGCAATTATGAAACGCATAGCAGATGAACTCTCAATTAGAGTTACGCAAGTTAGTGCGGTAATAAGTTTGGTAAATGAAGGTTGTACAATCCCATTTATTTCACGTTATCGTAAAGAAAAACACGGTTCGTTAGACGAAGTTCAGGTTAGAGACTGTGATCATCTTTTCAAAAGCTATTCGAACCTTGAGACTCGCCGGATAGAGATTATTAAAGGTATTTTTGCTCAAAAAAAGCTTACCGATTTTTTATATAAAGCGGTAATGGGAGCAAAAACTCTTACTGAACTAGAAGATTTATGGGCTCCATTTAAAAAGAAGAAGAAAACACGTGGTATGCTTGCTCAAGAGCGTGGGTTAGAACCTTTGGCTGATGCAATGCTTGAGATGAATGATGCAGATATTGAAAATGAAGCTAAAAAATATATAGTTACCGAAAAAGCCGCAGATGATGAAGACGGAATTTTATTAGTACCAGATGTAGAAGCCGCTCTTGCTGGTGCAAAAGATATTCTTGCAGAGCGTGTTTCGCAAGATTCAAAAAACAGAGAGCGCATTCATGACTTTTATTTAGCAACAGGTACTATTGATGTAAAAGGCGTAGGAGATGAAGAGATAGCAAAAAGTTCAGTATATAAGATGTACTGGGATTATTCTGAGCCGTTAAATGAGATAAAACCTCACCGAGTGTTGGCAATTAATCGTGGAGAGCGAGAAAAAGTATTAGATGTTACTATAAATGTTGATGTTGATGCTGCAATTGATGAGCTTAAAAAACGAACAACAATTAATAATAAATATTATGCCGATGCAATCGAAGACGGAGTTGTTAGATTGCTTTCTCCTGCCGTTGTTCGTGAAATAAAAAAAGATCAAAGTGAAAAAGCAGATAACCATGGAATTGGAATCTTTTCTGAAAACTTAAAAAATCTGTTAATGACTCAACCTATAAAGGGAACTCGTGTTTTAGGAGTCGATCCTGGCATTAGAACGGGCACAAAGTGTGCAGCTTTGGATGAAACTGGTAAATATCTTGGTTATTTTGTTATTAATCAAGTTAGAAAACCAGAAGAAGCAGCGGCTGCTATCCATTCGGCTATTGCAAAATATAAAATTCAGCTAGTAGCAATTGGTGGTGGAACTGGAACAAAAGAAGTTCAGAAGATTGTGTCTGATATTATTAGTAAAAGTTATCCTGACGTAGAATATACTGTTGTAGACGAAGATGGAGCTTCTGTTTACTCGGCTAGTGATACAGCTCGAGAAGAATTTCCTGATTTAGACTTAACTATTCGTGGTGCTATTTCTATTGGTCGTCGTTTGCAAGATCCGTTAGCCGAACTTGTAAAGATTGACCCTCAATCAATTGGGGTTGGTTTGTATCAGCACGATGTAAATCAGAAAAAGCTTTCTGAAATGTTAGATGAAGTTGTAGGTTCTGTTGTAAATAATGTAGGTGTTAACTTAAATACAGCTTCTGCATCTTTACTTAAATATGTGTCTGGAATTACAAAAACGACAGCAAAAAAAATAGTTGCTTTCCGTGAAAAAGAAGGCAAAATTTTAAGTCGTAAAGATCTTACCAAAGTAAGTGGATTAGGTCCTAAAGCTTTTGAACAGTGTGCTGGATTTTTAAAAATACCAGAAAGTTCAGATCCTTTAGATAATACTTGGGTGCATCCAGAAAATTATGAACCAGCTCGGGTTGTGTATGAATATGCACAAAAAAAAGCAGATGTGCCTAGTGATATTAGAAGTCAATTAAAAGAACAGTATGCACTTGGTGATACAACTATTAAAGATATAATTGATGAATTAAAGAAACCTAATCGTGACCCTCGTGATAATTGTCCTAAACCTATTATGCAAAAAGGTGTTGTAACGTTTGAAGACCTCGAAGAAGGAATGAAAGTAACTGGAAAAATCAAAAATGTTGTTGATTTTGGTGCTTTCGTAGATCTTGGTATTAAAGAAACAGCTCTTTTACATATTTCTGAACTTAGTGATAGTTACGTCGAAAATCCAATGGATGTTGTAAAAGTTGGTGATGTTAAAGAATGTACAATTATAGGATTAGATAAAGAGCGTCGAAGAATTAGTCTTTCTGCAAAAAGTGATGCTTCTAGCAGAGTTGGGCAAGGTGGAGAAAAGTCTAGCCGTGACTCTCGTGGTGTTTCGTCGGTTTCTGATGGCAAACGAAAAGTTGTTGTTCGAAAAGGTGGATCTGCAGGAAAAGCAACTGTAAAAGTTACTAGTCACAAAGATTCTCGTGGCGGAAATAGCAATTATAACCGCAATGGTCGCAGTTCCCAACGTGACACTTATAGTGGTAGTGATGATGGTACAACATACAACCCCTTTGCGGCATTGTTAAAAAAATAAATTACATAAACTTTTTTAGTATTTTTAGTTTTTTGTCGGTGTATGGTGGATAGCGTATTGGAATGTCAATTTTGTTTGATTTTGCTAATACGCTTTTTGTATGGGTAAATGTGGTAAAGCTTTGTTTTCCGTGATAACTTCCCATTCCACTGTTGCCGACTCCACCAAATGGCATAAGAGAGGTTGCTAGATGAATAATTGTGTCGTTTATACAACCTCCACCGTATTGCAGAGTCGATATTATGCGCTTTTTGTTTTGTTTGTTATTTGTAAAAAAGTATAGTGCAAGCGGATGCGGTCGATTTGAAACAAAATCAATTACAAAATCAAGATTTCCAGTAGGGTAGCTAATAATTGGCATAATAGGGCCAAATATTTCGTTGTTCATTACCGGAGAATCAGGGTTTGGCTCGTCAAGGATTGTCGGTTCTATGCGACGTGTTAAATTATCTGTTTTTGCACCATAAACAATCTGTCCATTTGCAGGGTCAGAGCCATCTATCAGGGCATGTAGTCTATCAAAATGTTTTTCTGAAATTATTGATGTGAACTGTTCACAATGTATAGGATCTGATCCAAAACTTTCTGTTATATAGTATTTCATCTCGTTTATTAGTTCCTCTTTAACTGAGGCATCAACTAATATATAGTCTGGCGCAATACATGTTTGTCCAGCGTTTAAAAATTTACCCCAGACAATACGTTTTGCCGCAAGTTTAACTGAGGCTGTGTTATCGATTATGCATGGGCTTTTACCACCAAGTTCGAGTGAAATAGGAGTCAAGTTTTCGGCAGCGCTGTGCATGACAAGTTTTCCGACTGTGACTCCACCGGTAAAAAATATATAATCAAATTTTTGCTTTAATAAATCTTGATTGGCCTCACGGCCTCCTTCGACTACAGTAACAAACTTTGGTGAAAAAATTTTTGCAATAAGTGTGCGAATCAACGCTGATGTAGCAGGTGAATAGTTAGAAGGTTTTAGTATTGCGCAATTACCACCACAAATTGCACCAATTAAAGGGGCAATAGTAAGATGAAACGGGTAATTCCATGGAGCCATAATAAGAACAACCCCGTAAGGATCGTGATATTGGTATGATTTTGATGGCCATTGAGCGAGTGGGGATTTTACGCGTTTTGGGCGAGCCCAAGAAGATAGGTGTTTAAGTGTAAAGTCAATTTCTTCTAAGATAATGCCAATTTCGGTTGCATAGCTTTCGAAAGTAGATTTATGTAAGTCTTGTTTTAGAGCCTTGCAAATAGCATCTTCTTGATTGATAATTGCTTTTTTGAGTATTCGAAGTTGCTGTTTACGGTATTCTACATCACGTGTAATTCCAGTGTTAAAAAAGTCTCTTTGTGTTTGGATAATTTGTTCGGAACTTACCTTTTTATTTTCTACTTTCATATAAAGCTCTCCTTAAAAATCGATTACTTAATTTTTGCAAATAAAATGCTAGAAATTGAAGAAAATTTGTTACTTTAAGTATAAGCCTGTTTTGTTAAAAAAAAAGGATTTCTTTACGATGAATTCGACCAATATTTTCGATGTTTTGTGTAAGAGAAAAATTTTGATCTGTGTGTGCACGCAAATCTATTAAAAAGCGATTCATAGAAAAATGTTGAAACACAAAAACACTGTCTGCGATTGCTGAGCTGGTGTAACATTCTTTTAATTTTTTTGCATAGGGTAAAAAAATGCCCTTGTTTTTTAGCTCTCCATAACCAACAAGCCATAACTGGCAAGGTGCTTGCCTATTGGATTTGTCAGTGGCAGACTTACACAAGTTTATATGCAGTTGTGCAGTGTATTGAGCCATCCAGATTTGACTTTCAAGTAGTAGTTGTGAAAAGTATTCGGTAGCTTTAAACAAATCTGAATTTTCGAATACATTAGCTGTCTGTTTTGACTGAGTTGTGAGTTTTTTAAGTTCTTTTGTCTTTGCTGTATGTATTGGGGTTTTATTTAAAATTATAACATTTTTTCTAAAATCAACTCCAAGTTCTGGATTACGTCTAAAAAAACCTTCGGCTATCTTTCCGGATTGGCCTACGAGATAGCGACGATTTTTGATGAGTTGCTCGTCTTTGCCGGGATTGTCCCCAATAACAATAAGTTTTATATCATCTTCTTGTGTAATTTCATCTAACGAAGTGTTATAAACAAGAGGAGTTTCTATTTGATAATCTGGAACATTGTCTGCAAAAGCGAGTTCTTTTTGTTTGTCAGAAAGAATTTTAGAGAACCCTTGTTTTTTAAGTTGTGAATTCCATATTGAGATTTGATTTTTAAAATTGGAGCGAAATGTACAAAAGGCATTCCATTGAGCTTTATTCATATCAGTATCTAATACTAAAAATTAGTATTAGTAAAGTGACTATTTGATTGCAAAGCGAACGTTTACAGAAACCGAAATGTCAGTTGAACCAGGTGAGACGGGAGTTCCTTCAACCATTGCATCTGATTTTAACATCATGTTGTTGTTTATTGTCGTAGCCCTATAAGATGAATTTGATTGTTCGCTTATAAAAAAAGGTTTACCAAGGGAGCAATTAGAAGCTTGTGCAAGTGTTTTGGCAATGTCTGTTGCCTGTTGAATAGCAAGTATTCTAGCCTGTGTATATGCTTCTTTTGTTTCAAGGGCATAAAATTTAATTGAAGAAAGTTGATTTGCTCCAGCTGAAAGCGCGGCATCTATAACATCTCCAGCTTTATCTACATCTTTGACAGTAACTTGCAAATTATTTGTAACACGGTATTCGCCAGGGGTTCTTGTTCCATCTTTATTGTAATTTGTTTCTTGGTACATATTGTAATTTGAAGTCTGAATATCAGTGTCTTTTATTTCAAAAGTTTTTACCGCTTCAATTACCTTAGTCATTAGATTTGCATTCATTTGAGCTGCCTTTGAAGCTTCTGCATCTAAAGTAACTACAGCAAGCGAAATAGAAGCTGTATCTGGAATAAGCGAAACTGTGCCTGTTCCAGTAACAAAAATCCCAGTATTACTTGAATCTTTTGTCCCAGAAGCGAAAACAGGCATTAATAGAGACAGGCTAATAAGTGCAAAAGCAAGAAAAAGTCGTTTAGTTTTTGATTTCATAATATGTACATCCTTTTAAAATACAATATTCTAATCTATTTTGTAAAATAAACACTGCTAATAATAAAAAATTAATTTAACTTGCAAAAAGAGTAAAAATCAAGCAAAATAGGGAAGAATGTTATTTCCTACTTTTAGTTTTTTATTCTTTTTTACAGCTGTATTCATTATATACTGGTTTGTATTTAGAATGCAAACCGCACGAAAGATTTTTCTCATTGTTGCCAGTTATGTATTTTATGCATTTTGGGATTGGCGTTTCTGTTTTTTATTGCTTTCCGCTAGCCTTGTAAACTGGGCATTTGCTTGTACAGTTGCAGAGGGAGACAACAAACAAGAAGCGAATAATGGTAAAAAAATAGCTATTGTTTTTGCAGTTGTTGTAAATGTTGCAATTCTATGGTTCTTTAAATATTATGATTTTTTTGCGGATTCTTTTAATATCATGTTGTTTAAATTGAGCGGTGGTAAAAATTTTGAGGATATTTTACCCGTTCTACACATTGTATTACCTGTTGGAATCTCATTCTATACTTTTAAAGGTTTAAGCTTAATATTTGATTCATCTTCTGGCGCTCTGTTTACTGGCTATGGTAGTTATTCTGAAAATGCACTTCTTTTTACCGGTGTATATTCTTCAAAAAGGGCGGCTCTCTCAAGTCCAAAAGGGCTTATAGATACTTTAGTATATATATCATTTTTCCCTCAGGTAGCTTCTGGACCAATTACTCATGCATCAGAGTTTTATCGTGAGGTAGATGCTTCTACTTCACGATCAACCATAGATTTTAGTGCTGCTTCGGCGCTTATAATGAGTGGACTACTTAAAAAGATGGTGTTTGCCAATTATTTATCAACACTTTTTGTAAATCCTGTATTTAATAATTTATCTGCTTATACTGGTTTTCAAGTTTTATTAGCAGCCTTTGGCTATTCATCTGTTTTATATTGTGACTTTTCTGGATATAGTGATATGGCAATAGGAATTGCCTTACTTTTAGGATTCGAAACACCCAAAAACTTTGATCGACCATATATTTCCTGTAGTATTGGTGATTTTTGGCGTCGCTGGCACATAACATTCTCTACGTGGTTAAAAAAATATTTGTATTTTAAAATGGGTGGCTCACGACATGGCCAATTAAGAACAATTATAGCTTTAGCTGTAACATTTCTTGTGAGTGGTTTATGGCATGGAGCAAAATGGATGTTTGTATTATGGGGTCTTATGCAAGGCCTTGCTCTTATTTTTGAACACTGTATAAAATATGGCAAAAAAAGAGCTTCAAATTCGTTTGGGCTTGCATTGCAAGTAATTATTACATTTTTTTATACTACAATTAGTTGGGTTGTTTTTAGAGCAGCCAATTGGAAGGAAGTTGTTTCATGGTGGAGAGCCTTTATTGCAAATCCAAATGGATTTTGGGGTACAAAAGTAATAGATTCTTTGCCTTCTAGTGTAACAAATTCTAATGCTTCTATTTTGACACCTCTAGTTATAACCTTGCTTATGATAAGTTTAGGTATGCATCTTGTACCAAATAAAGTTCGTGATGATGCTATGAGTATTTGGAGATCTATTCCTCTTTGTTTTCAGGTTATTGTAATAGTTGGTTTTTTTGCTGGTCTTTCGATCTTTAGTATGTCGAGTGTTGCTCCCTTTATTTATTTTAGTTTTTAATAAGGAATAGCGTATGAAAGAATCTTTATTGAATAAAGCAGAAAAAATGTGGATACGCGGTCGTAAGAGCCCTCTTAAAGTTCTAATTGCAAGTGTTATGTGTGCAGTCCTTTTAGTGTTTTTATGCGGAGGTTCTTTTTGGATTCCTGTATCAAGAATGAATAATATTACACTAAAAAATATGCTTACTCCTATTTCAAAATTAGCTGCCTTACCAGGAGAGCTTGTAGGTATTGATGAGTATATCCCGAATTTGCGTCTTAAATTTTTGGAATCCACAGGGTTATCAAACAACCCAAATTGGGACACTCATTATTTTAATCAAAAAGAAAGTTCTATGAACCTGCACAACGAAACGACAGAGTCTTCTCTAAAAACTAACATTGATGCTAATGAACAAAAACTAAAACTTACAGATTCGAATACTTTTTCTGACGAAAACCCTTTAACAATCTATATATTTGGGGACTCACAAATTTCAAGTTTAGGTGCTGGTTTCGATCGTTTAACAAAAAATATTTCTGCTATTAAGGCAAATCACTTGGGTATAATTTCTTCTGGTTTTATTAGAGATGAATATTATAATTGGAGTGCGAAACTTGCCGATGTAACTTCGAAAAAAACGTATGATGCTGCAATTTTTATGCTTGGTATGAATGACAATATTGATTTTACAGGGAAAGATGGAAATAAAATTTTACGTGGTACTCAAGAGTGGGAAGACTACTATACAAAACGGTGTTGCGCATTGTTAGATGAAATGATAGCTGAATTCCCTAAAATATATTGGTTGGGTATGCCAAAAACAAAAAGTAAAAAATATGACGATCATTTAATTTACATAGATACTATTCATAAAAAAATAGCAGCAATGTATGATCCTACAGTACTTATTAGAGTATCGATTCGGGATATTTTCCCTGGCAAAGACAAAGAATATCGTGATAATAACTATTTTCCAGATGGAAAGGTTCTTCGAGTTATGGGGGATGATGGTATTCATTTTACTATTAGTGGTGGACAATGGGTTATGAACTCTCTCTATCAAAAAATAATTACAGATTTTGACTTTAAAAAACCATTGCAAGAAGTTGTTTTACCAGATTAAAATTTATACGATATTGATATTGACAATAAGCTACTAGAAGTCCCCGCAGTTGAGGTAGAGGTATAATACGTTGCATCTGATTCATCAGATGTACCTGTAGAGGTCGAGTAAACGCTACCATCTGTAACCGATAAATATTCATAGTTAATGTTTAGAGCAATTTTATTGTATGAAATTGTTGCTTCTAAAGAAGCTCCTATCCCTCCACTCATAATATCAATGTATTGAGTAGAAGTTAATAAATGATTATCAACATCATAAACATAAAGGTACGGATAGAGTGTGCTTTTTAAACTTGTAGTTACCTTATTGTTTATTTTATAGACTGCTTGAACAAAAATAGATGGTAAAAGTTCGTTTTGTTCATACGTTATAACTGTTCCAGTAAGGTAGATTTTTTCTATATCTTCGTCCCATGTATAATCTTCCTCATCGTATTGTTTGTAGCCATCGCTACCAGTCCATTTTTGTGAGCGATACGTGATTCCAAATCCAGGAGCTATAGAAAATTTGTTAAAGTTAAAGGTGTATCCGGCATTTGCAGATAAATCAAAGCGTTTGTCTAAATATAAATCGTGGCAAGAATAACAAGAAAGGGTATTAGAACTCCCATCTACATAATCATCAGCAAGCCAATCGTAATCTTCCATAATGCCACAATAGAAAGGAATCGCAGATAATACAGAAACACTTAAAAAGGCATTGTATGCACTAATTGTTTCTTCGGCTTTTATGTAAGGGACTGCATATTGTTGCCAATCGAGTTGACTTTGAAGAGTTTCATCTTCTTCATACAGGTATTCACTTACGGTTCCGGTTAAAACACCAAAAGATGGGGAAAATTCAAATGTAAAGGGAGAGGCAGATTCTGTAGTTGTATCTGCAATTAATGGGTGAGCTACAAAGCTTGCTAAAAAAAGAATAAAAAGAGAAATTATGCTGTTTGTTATTTGAAATTGTCTTTTTTTCATTGTATCAGTATACGGTAATAATTAAATTAAGAATAGAAATAAATACCTGCAAGTAAATTATTACAGGTATTTATGTGTTATTTACTCTGTATCTCTTACTAAAAGCGCATAGTTATAAAGTACAATATAATCAGCAGCGTTTTCTGAGTTTGTTAAGTCAAATTCGGTAAAGGTGTCATCTGTATAATCATATGGATAATTGCTCATATCGTCTGTGTCAAATCCGTAGATATCAAGCCATTTTTCACGTGATAGGAGTGGAGCTTGTGAAACTGTGTAGTTAGTTGTTAATGATGTAGTAGTACTTTCTGTGTCTTTATAATCAGCTCGCATACAGCCTGACCCATGAGTATCTACAAAATCGTTAACGGTTGCACTCGAAGAATCTGTATTGTCATCAAGGTTTATTCCGTAGCCACGACCAATAGCAATGTAATCGGCCATTTCTGTAAAATCGCCACAAGTTGTACTTGACCATACAAAGCAATCTTCTCTACTTAAGGTAAAGTAGCCGTCATCAAGAGCTGGTAGTACAGTTTTTTCGTATTCAACAATACTTTGCAATTCTTTGACGTCTGGTAATCTCCAATCATCGTGTCCACCATAACTTGCATCATTCATTGTTTGAACCCAAGTAAGTGTGTCTGTCCATGTTTTGCCTTCGCCCCAACCTTCATCGGTGTCGTCCATAATTGTTCCATCATCGTTAATGTAACCATCATCATATTTTGACCACATTAAACCCGTTGCATTGTCTGTGATAGTGTAAGCGCTCGTATTGTCAAAATTATTTACACCGTAAACGCCTTCTTCACCTCGGACAGCTCGTACTCCGGCTGAAATTGAAAAGTCGCTTGAGCTTCCGTCAATATTATAGCCGTTAGCATAAGATTTTAAGTGTCCATCAGCCCAGTTAAAGCCGTAGTTTTTTTGTGCATATTCGTAATCACTGGTAGTATTATCAACCGGCATTACGCAATTGGTGCTTGTCCAGTACGAACCAGTTCAGTATCTAGACCAAAAGGTTGTATATCATTGTCGAAATTACAGCTTACCATAAAAAAAAGCACAGCAAGAAATATTAGCCCAAAACAATACAGATTTTTTTGGTTCATAAAAGCTCCTTGTAGGTTGCCAAGAAGTAATTACTAGAAGGCAACCTACTGTTTAGTGGTTAATCAGCGTTTCTTACTAACAGTGCATAATTGTAAATTACAACATAGTCAGCAGCATTTTCTGAGTTTGATAAGTCAAATTCGGTAAAAGTATCTTCTTCATATGGATAAGGGTATTCTTCGCCATAAATTGATTCCCAGAAAGCTCGTGAAAGTGCTGGAGCTTGTGAAACTTGAATATTATTTTCAAAAGATGTTGTTACACTTTCTGTGTCTTTATAATCAGCTCTCATACATCCAGGGCCATGAGTATCAACAAAGTCAGATATTGTTACTGTAGAAACATCAATGGTTGATTCAGATTGCATTTCAGGTGGTTGGTTCATATTGCTCGATCCATCTGGTGGAGGAGGTAATTGACCATTCTCTCCTTTTGGTGGCATTCCACCTTGCATATCCTCAGGCATTTCTTGTTGTTGAGTTCCTGAAGCAGAAGCTAAGTCAATACCGTAACCACGACCAAAAGCGATATAATCTGCCATTTCTGGAAAATCTCCACAGGTGGTGCTTGACCATACAAAGCAATCTGGTCTACTTAAGTTAAAGTATTCAGGATCTGTAGCAGGTAATTCCATTTCTTCATATGAACTTTCTGTATTATTAACTGGCATTTTGCAAACACTACTTGTCCAATAAGATCCGGTGTATGGTTTTGCTTTATCATAGGTAAAATCAAAATAATCAGTATCTATATATGGTTGAGCATTACTCGTATCCATGGCATCTAATTTACCATCAAGCATTGCAAGCGAAAAAGATTCTTTAATTGTTGGAAGTCTCCAATCGTCGTATCCACCTAATGTAAGATTTTCTACATATTCAACAGCTTCATCATATGTCATTTTATCTGTTGGAGGTGTTTGTTGCCATATTAATCCCGTGTTGTTATCTGTTACTGTTCCGTCTCCGTTATCTGTATAGGAAGGTTGAATTCCTTCGTACTGAGCATCTTGACCATAATATATGTGATTAATAGAGATTATTCTTCCAATCCGAGCGAAATGGATAATAATATAGTTTTTATAAATTCCGGCTCGACCGGGAAAGAAATTTTGTCTATACTGAGACTATGCCAATGCCAATAAGTTTAAAACTAACCCAAGCAATCATCGGAATCTCTTGGGCTGTAATGGGAATAATATATTTGTGTCAAAAAGAGCGACTTGAACACACTATCAAATTTTATTCGCTAGCTTTAATAATTACATTCACACTTCCGATGTTGCAACTAGTTAGAGAAGAGAGTATTCCTTCCTTACTTTTTTTTATGAATTTTGAGTCGCATAACATAGCCTTTTTATATGGCCCATTTTTGTATTTATATGTTAAAAATATTTTAAATGAACCAATAAAAGGGTTTAAAAAGGTAGGGATTCATTTTATTCCATTTGTGATTTTTTATATTTCAGAGTTTTTCTTAAAGGCGCATGTTAATTTTAGCGAGGATGTTTTAGGGCAGCCTCCAGTAAATGGGATTTCTATGGGAGGTGAAAACCCAATAGTATATATTCATTCGGCATTTGGGGCTGTTTCTGTGCTTGTTTATGGAATAGTTATTTATAAAAGAATTGTCAAATATAGGAAAACGGTAGATCAGTTTTTTTCATCACATGAAAATGATGTTACTCTTTCTTGGCTTAAAAAATTAGCTCTAGGATATATTGTTCTTTTTGGTTTATCCTTTGCTGCTTTGTTTATCCTTACTCCCTCTGTTTTGACGCTCCCTCTTGCAGTTGCTCAAAGAGTTCCTCCTCAGCTTATTACAAATATTCCTTTATCTTTGTTTATCTTATATTTTTCGCTTAATAGTGCTGGTCAAAAGATAATCGTAACTGATTCTAGTGCAGAAAAGACTACTTCTGATACATCTTCTTCTGGTAAATATAAAAAATCAATAATTACTGATGAAGAGATGGAAAAGTTAACTCAAAAATTACAAAAGTTTATGGAGTCTTCAAAAATCTATTTAGATTCTGATCTGACACTAGAAAAACTTGCAAAAGAGACTGGTATAACAAGACATATTTTATCTCAAGTATTAAATGAAGGTTTGCATGTTGCTTTTTATACTTTTATTAATCGTCTTAGAATTGCAGAATTCGAAGAACTTGTTCGTGCCAAAAAATACCAATCTCTTTCTATTATGGGATTGGCTTTTGAATGTGGATTTCGTAGTTCTTCCTCTTTTTATAGTGCATTAAAAAAAGAAAAAGGAAAGACACCAAAACAACTTATAAAAGATATAGAGGCAGCGTAAAAATTTTAAGGAGATTTATAGTGATGAAAAAAAATGTTAGTTTTAAATTATTGAGTAGTGTATTATGCTTTTGTCTGGCTTTTATTCTTGGGATATCTGTTGTAGGCTGCCGTTCTGATAAAAAAGATAGTGCGCAATTGACAGTAACCATATCAAATTACACCTCAATTATGTATAGAACAGAAAACAAAGAAAATTTAATAGCAAAGTACTATAATTCATCTGATAATACAGAAAACTATGTTGTATTAATACTACCTAATGATGAAGAAATCACTTTGACAGAGGTTATTTCTGCTTCAGGTGCACGATATTCAGACGGTGCCAAATATGAATGGTGGACAAAAGGTCCGCAGGGTATTTTAAAAACTACACCTAAAAAAGGTGCTGCTCCAATATATTTGCAATGCGTGTCGATAGCTAAATAAAAATAATTAGTTTTTATGGCAAAAAAGCAAACTTAAGTCATCATGTTGCACTTCAGTGTCTTTAAATTGGTAAAACTTTTCAAATATTTCTATTTTAGCTTTTTTAAGATTTTTTGGATTTTCTTCAAGACTTTTTGAGATAATTTGAATGTCAAATTCTTTCCCAAGTGTGTTTTCTTGTTCTGATAGGCCGTCACTAAAAAGAACGATAGTATCATTGTTATCAAGTAGGATGCTTTTTTTTTCTATTGAAATATCATTTATAATACCAACAGGCATATTTACGGCTTCGGATTGAAGGGGAATAAATTTGTGATTTCTATGCAAGTACATTAAACCGTGGCCCATATCACAATATTTTAATAGCCCCGTTTTTGAGTCAAATTTGCAAAAAATACCGGTGAAATATTTTTCAAGATTAAAAGTCTGTAAAATCAATTTGTTAAGACCTTGAATAAACTTAACCATAGATTTAGAAAAATCAGCGTTCCACATGTATCCGCCAAGCAAAGCCACAACAATAGATGCTGAAATACCTTTGCCAGAAATATCACAGAGGCAAAAAAACCATTTATTGGGAGAATATTGTTTAACATAATAATAATCACCACCTACAGCTTGTTGCATAACGGCACTGCATATAAATTCGCATTGATCATCAGAAAAATGTGAATAATGAGGGATAATGCGCTCTTGTATAACTTTTGCTGTTTCTATATCTCGCTGTTGTGTTTGTGCAGCGTAAAGCAACATTGTCCGCGAAGAAAAAATACCACAGAATTGTTGCTGCTTATCAACAAGGGCGTAATATTGTATTGTTTCATTTTGAAAATCATCACGGATTTCTTCAATAATTACTGCGATAGACTGGTTATAGACAAATATTTGTGGAGATACCATTAATTCATCAACAGAAGTTCGTTGTAATAATTCACGCCCATATGGTTTGCTTAATTGAGTTTCTAAATCAGCTCTTTTTATAAGTCCAAGTAAATTAAGTTTTTCATTAACAACAGCTATGGCAGGTAAATCTAATTCTGATAATTCCATGGCAACTTCTTGTACTTGACTTCCTGTATAGACGTAAAAAAAGTTGTTAATAATTCTTACAATTCGATCCCCTTTTGTTTTTGGAGGCTTGATTTGTTTAACTAGCTTCATAACCTTGTGTTCAAGCTCTAGAAATTGATTCATGCTGAGAGAATAAAGTAAAAAATTAAAAATATAATGTGTAAATTGTTAAGGTTTTGTTAAAAGTACAAAATCTTGGCACCTGTTTTTTTATCGATAGGTAAATGGTACACTTGTTCAGTTGTCAAATTTACAGGTATGAGGCTTCCAGAAAAACTTGTGGGAGGTTCCATTACAAGAGTTAGTCCCCATGGTGCACAAGCATATCTACCAACCCCTTTTCCAGGAATACGAACTGGATCAGAAACAACTCTAATATAAGTTTTGGTATCTTTAACATTATTTGTTGTAGTCGCTATCGCTGTTTCTGAATTTACTTTTGGACGAACTATAATAAAAGATAAAGTTGCTCTGTCTTTACTTAGTTTAGAAATATCAGATAATTTTTGTAATTTTTTGGGAGCATTTGCAGTTGATAAAACAAAGTGACACCATTTATTGCCTCTTTTACCATTCATAGGGCATGTTTTCTCATGAGGACATGGGGAAATAATGCTGTATTCATTGCGTAAAAAATTATCTCGCAAGAGGGATACAAATTGTGCGGCTCGTGGGATTCCTGGTTCAACAACCATTATAAGGGCTTTTTTTTGTGCATAACGACGAAGCATATTAGCGTATTTTTTTGCATCAGATTCTAAAGGAGTTGTTGAATTCCAAAAAAGTTCGTTAAACATATTTGCACAAAAAACTGCAGAAACATCATGGTTTAGTGTTGTATCTGTATTACCTTTAATACGAATAATATTCCATGGATCCGAAGGATTTGGACTTTTCCTGTTTGTTGCAGCAACTACAGACAAAAAGATTTCTTCTCCTAAAGAGAGTGCTGTTGTTGAAAGATCAACACAATAGAAAGTTAATTTAAGTTTGCGTAGTTCCGGTCTAGAAAGCCATAAAGCAACGGGAAGAGTGAGAGGTCCTGAGCCTAGATCTAAGCAAAAGTCATTTTCTTTTAAAGACTCGAAAGCTTTTGCCGGAAGTCCTGCAAATAAATGTGTAAGGCGCATAAGATTCCACCACATAAAATAGTTTGTGTATGCAGAAAGCAGTGTTGTTTGGTTCATATAACCTGTGTGGCGAGTAGAGCGCTCGTCTGTTAGCTGATGTGATAAGGCTTTTATGTTATGAGGAAGTTCTAGTAGTTGTTTACTACTTAATGGTTTTATATGTTGTAATAAGGTATCAAAACTCTGTAAAATTTCTTGTGATTCAGTTGGAATATTTCGAAATAGTGGTTTTTGTTGAATAGTCGCTGCTTGGGTATGCTTTTGATATATAGGTTTAGTTCTCTTTGTAAGGTTTGTCGTATTTGTGTGTTTCCTCTGTTTTGGTTGCTGATCATCAGATTTAAATTTTATTGATTTCTTAATAATACTATTATTATTTGGTGTATTAAAATTTTTTTTACTATGTTTACCCCTATGTTTAGGTAACGGTGTTGTAGTGTAAAATTTTGATTTTGGTGGTTTATTAGGATTTTGGTTGTTCAAATTAGTTCCTTTGTTTTTAATTACGAGTCAATGTAATTAATTTGATTTCTCAGAAAATTCTGATTTATGTGAGTTTATTGTATAAAGAATTTCGAGTAATTCTCCTTTTGCCTCTTGTATTTGTGCAGAGGCCTCGGCAAGGTGTATCCCTTTTGAATTTGTAGGAAAGGCTAAGTCGTCAATTAATTGATCTCTTGCTCCTTCTATTGTAAATTTTTTTTCTTGTATAAGATATTTTAGTCGCAAAATAATTTGAACATCTTTGTTGCTATATGTGCGACGATTGCCTTGATCTTTTTGTGGGGTTAAAGAAGGTATTACTTTTTCCCAATAACGTAGTATGTGTGATTTTATTCCGGTAATCTTTTCAACCTCACCAATACTAAATCTTGCCATTAGCGAGTCCTATCTTCCCATTTTTTACGAGACGATTTAAGTTCTATCGCAACAGGAATTTTATCGAACCCTAAATCAGAGCGCATTTTATTTTTAAGGAATGCAATATATGTTTGAGGAACCTGATCTGGGCTACTCGCAAAAATAAGAAATTTAACTGGATTTGTACTCACTTGTAGGGCATATTTTACTCTGAAATGTCCAGATTTTCGTGCTGGCGGAGCATAGGCTGTAACCCAATCTTTAATAGCAGTGTTAAGTGTTCCGGTTCCAATCTTTAAGTTAAGTTGTTTATATAATTCCATTGAAATATTAAGTAAGTTTTTAATCCCTGTGTTCTGTAATGCTGAAATTTCAACAATTGGTGCATATTGCATGTGCCCAAACATAATTTTAATATTATCTTCTGCTTTTCTTGCATTGCGGCGAGTTTGGTCTTGTGTGTCCCATTTATTTAGGCAAAAAATTATTGCTCGTCCTCTATCATGTGCTAATCCTATAATTTTTTTATCTTGTTCTGTAAGGCCTTCATCTGCATCTATCATATAAAAAAGAATATCAATACGATCTAATGCTTTTATAGCACGATTTACAGAATAGTATTCTACAGCGGCATTAACTTTTGCTTTTTTACGAATACCTGCCGTATCAATTACTTGAAAAGTACGATTTTTATACGTAAATTGTCCTTCTACAACATCACGTGTTGTTCCGGCATAATCACTAACTATTGATGCATTTGAATTTGTGAGTAAGTTAGAAAGTGTGGATTTCCCAGTATTTGGTTTACCCATAATTCCAATCTTAATAGTCTCTTGTTTTTCCCCTTCTTCTACTCTTGAAAAATCTAAACGGCTAATCATCTCTTCTTTTAATTCAGGGATTCGATCTCCGTGTTCTGCAGAAATGAATAATAATTTTTGGAAACCAAATTTTTGATAATTCCAAGCTTCTTCTTCGAATCTTCCACCTTCTGTTTTGTTTACAGCAGCAATAACTTTGCTCCAATAAGGTCTAAGTAAGTCAATAAACTCTTCATCTTCTCCAGTTATAAGAGTGGCATCTAACAATAATAAAATAAGGTCAGCGTGTTTTAAGGATTCAAGTGTTTTTTGAACGACAAATTCATCCATAACAGCTTCCATAGTTCCTTCATCTCGATCAAGTTTAAATCCACCAGTGTCCATAATAGAAACAGGCTTTTCATTAATAAATGCAGTTTCTTCAATTGGATCTCGTGTCACTCCAGGTGTAGGATCTGTAATTGCACGTCTTTTATGTAAAAGGCGATTAAAGAGAGTAGATTTACCTACGTTTGGTCGTCCGACAATAACGATTGCTGGTAAGTTATGATATGTTTTTTCCGTATCAAATGTTTGTATGTTCATAAGGGGTTCCTATTTGTTAGTGATTGCATTAATACATTCTGAGACAATGTCCTCTACTTGTGCTGCAGTAGAACATTTTTGTATTTTTTCTTTTAATGAAGTAATGGTAGTATAACTAAAATGAGAGATAAATTCTTTTGTTTCTGATAATTTTGCTGGAGACATACTAAAATCTTTTATCCCCATAGCAATTAAAGGTAATATAGTCTTTGAACGGCTAGCCATTTCTCCACAAACAGAAAGGGGTATTTTTGCTTTTTGACTTGTTAAAAAAGTATATTCTATTTGACGTAAAACTGCAGGATTAAGTTCCTGAAAAAGGTTTGAAACGGCTTGATTTTCCCGATCAACACAAAGAATATATTGTGTTAAATCATTTGTTCCAATTGAGAAAAAGTCACATTTTTGTGCAAAAATATCTGCTAGAATTGTAGCGGAGGGTGTTTCGATCATAATGCCGACAGGTACATTTGCATTGAATGGAATTTTTTCTAAAGTAAGTTCTTCTTGAACTTCTCTAATAAGTTCTTTTGTAAAATCAAGTTGTTCTACGGTAGTTATTAGTGGAATCATTATTTTTAAGTAACCAAAAACGCTTGCTCTGTATAAAGCTCTCAATTGGGTTTTAAAAATATCTGTTCGGTCTAGGCAAAATCGAATAGCTCTCCAACCTAGTAAAGGGTTCTTTTCATTATTAGAGGGCATCCCCTCCGCTTCAATAAGCTTGTCCCCACCAGCATCGAGTGTACGTATAGTGACAGGTTTATCTTTCATTATTTCGAGAACCTTTTTGTATGTTTCAAATTGTTTTTCTTCACTAATAATTAAACCATTTGTGGTTGCATTACTCATAAAAAGAAATTCTGTTCTAAATAGGCCAATCCCATCTGCCCCGTTTTCTGCAGAAAGTTTTGCATCATCAATAGAACCTATATTTGCATAAAAAGAAAGAGAAATATTATCTTTTGTACATGCATTTTGAAGAATAAAAGAGCGCAAATTGTTTTTTCTATTATTTTCTGTAGTAATTTTTTTAGCATAAGTTTCTATAGTTTGTGTATTAGGAGAAACAAACACAAGAGCTTCATTTCCATCTACGATAACAGTGTTTCCTGATTCTATATATGTTAAAATATTTTTAATTCCAAATACGAGGGGGATGTTGTAAGTTCTAGCAAGTATTGAAAGATGACTATTTGTTCCGCCTTCTTTTAATATAAGAGCTTTTATAGAGCTCTTAAAAAGAAAGATAGCATCAGATGGATTTAATGAATCTGCAACTAAAATAGAATTTGGTGGAATTTGTTCAAAAGATGTTTCAGGTGTGTTAGTTAATATATTTAAAACTTTTCCGTATACATCAAGTATGTCATCTGCTCGTGCAGATAAGTATTCGTCATTGGCCATCTTTAATTGGTTAGCAAATTCTGTAACTTTTTGCTCAAGTATATATTCAATACATACAAGTGATTTTTCATACGATGCTTTTACAAGTAAAATGAATTCAGGATCAGAAAGCATTAAAATATATGATTCAATTATATTTTTTTGTTCTTTAGATGAGGTGGTAAGAAGTGTTGTAAAATAATCAATGGTTTTTTTACGTGCTTTTTCAAATCGAATCCACCCGTTTTCAATTTCATCCTGAGTAATTATTTTTTTTGTTATTGTTCGTTTTACTGCATTTTTTATAACAAAAGCAGACCCCGAGGCAATACCTTTTGAGGCTGAAACTCCTTGGAACTTGTTCATAAGTGAACTATATCAGTACAGCCGTTAGGTGTCAAACGCTTTCTTATAAGGAGAAAATAAAGAGATGATGAATAATAGCTTGTCTGTCGATATAGAGACTGGAGACAATGACAAATCGTATTCTTTTAGCTATAATTGCCTATAAGTAAAGATGGTCATGAAATCTTTACTTAGCATTGTTATGCTGCTGTTTACAACCGTCTTTAAATGAACAGGCAAGGATACAGTAAGATATTAAAAATACTGGGAGTGAAAACAATTAAAAATGGCAAAATCTGATAAAAATAAAAAATCCGGAATAACTGCTGCTGTATGGGTTTTGTTTACTCTTATTATTGTAATTATTTTTCTAGTAAAGCAGAATGATATAATGACTGTTTTAAAGGAAACCGATTTCTTTAAATATGTATTTGGTCAAAATCCAGAATTTGTGGAAAAATTTGAGGCTAAAAAAACGGATAACGAAGATTCAATTTTGTTACAGAATGAAAATGATAGTCAAACTGAGTTTACCTTAAACGATGATAATAAATTGATAGAAAAGAAAGGTACAGATAATCTTGATTCTGATCTTTCTATAACAGAAGGTGAATCTTCTAACAAAGAAGGAGCATCTAAGGATGAACTCGAAACAACTACATCAAAAGAAACAGAATCTTCTTCTGTAAGTAAAAAAACAAAAACTGATAATACAAGTGATATAAAGGCTGATGAGAAAAGTAAAGTAGATGAAACAGCCAAAAGTACAGCCAGTATTCCAAAAATGAAAGAATATTTATGTTTTATAGTTATTGAAGCTAATGGATCTTTAACGCGTAAAGATGCAATCCGAAAAATACCTAAAACTGGAATGCCGCTTACTGCTGCCTTAAATGATTTGCTTGAAGGCCCATCTTATGATGAGAGTAAAAAAGGTTATATATCATTAATCCCTGATGGAACAAGACTTATTTCTGCTTCAATAAAAGATGGAGTTTCGAGAATAAACTTTAGTTCTGAGTTTTTATATAATAAATATGGGGTAGATGGTTTTAGAGGTCAGCTTATGCAAATTGTATATACTGCAACAGAATTTTCTACAATAGATAGCGTTCAAATACTTATTGATGGTGAAAAAACAGATTTCCTTGGGGGCGAAGGAATCTGGATTGGTTCTCCTTTAACTAGGCGAGATTTTTCATAGTATATTATTCTACGGGAAATAAATTCCTACGAATTTTCTGCTGATACATGTTAGCGTCGGCAATTTTAATATGATTTTCAAGACTTTCTTTTTTATTAGTAATTATTGAGTATCCTATAGAGATACTAAAGTTAAACTCGGTTTTTTGTTTATTACATTGATTTTTAATTGTATCGCTAAAAGTTTGTATCTTTGTATCTGTAGTATCTTGAAGAAAGATTAAAAATTCATCTCCTTTATAGCGGTATATATATTCTGTTTCTTTTAGGTTGTTTTGCAATATTTTATAACTTGTTTTTATATACTCATCCCCAGTTTTATGGCCATAATAATCATTTACTGTTTTTAGATCGTCTATGTCGGCGATTAAAACTGCACATGGATATTTTGCCTCTTCTAAAAGAGTGTTTTTTTCTTCTTCATAAAGGGCTCTGTTTGAACATTGACAAAGGGAATCTAAATGTGCGTTTTTTTCAAGGGTTTCGGTAAACTTATCAAAACTTTTCATGTTTTTTATGCTTAAATAACAACCTAATAACGTATCTTTTTTGTCAAAAATAGGGGCTTTTTCAATGTAAAACACTTGGTGGTTATCTTTGTGTTGCAAATAATAACATTCAATTGTATTTTCAAAATATGTTTTACCTAATGGCGTAAATAGGTTTTGTGCAAATATATTTGGAAAAGAAATATAGGGTTTATAGATAATTCCAGTTTCTTCAAAGAACTTTTTTCCTGTTGCATTATAATAGATTAATTCATTTTTAAGGTTAAAAATTAAAAGTGTATCATTTATATTTTCCATAAATGAATACTTACCATAATACGTGATGGTTGCTTTTTTATTGTAGAATGTTATTCCAAAAAATATTACTAATAATAAAAGATGTAATATGCGGGTAGAAAATCGAAAGCCAAAACTTGTTCCAAAAGTGACTAATATATTTTGGATGCAATATATTATAGAAATTAATGCCATCAAAATATATGAAATACGGTTTTTTGTTTCTTTTTTGCTACTTTTTATTACTAGCAATATTGAACCAAGACAAACAAGCGCATAACTGTAGATAGAATGAACATAAAACCACCCTCCAAAAATTGTTTCGGGATGGCGATATGGATTATAAAGAATTTTTCCAGTAAAAGTTTGAAAAAATCCCGTAACAGGATACAATAGTGAAAAAATAATTGTTATTATTGGAATAATAAATAATGGTAACGTAATTTTATATCCAATGTGGTCTTTTTCTGTGTAGTGAGCATAACAAAATAAGAAAAAAGTAAGTGCGGTAAGAGCTACAAATGGATAAGTTATAGCTTCAATAAAAGGAAGAAGTGCTGTATCTGGAACTAATGTGCTTAGAGCTGTTCCTAGATTCCACGCCCCTAAAGAAATACAAAAAAACATGAGTTGATAAAGTGTTTTTAACTGATCTTTTCGATAAAAACATGCAATTGCTAACATAGCAGCAATAAAACTGCAAGCGAGAGCAAAAAAACCTAATAATTCTGTGTGTAATAAAATGTTAGCAGGCAAAATAGTAAAATCTCCATGTATGCTTATTTTTTATACTTACTACTTGTTTTAATTAATTTATTAAAATATGAAAGATTACTCAAATAATAATCATTATACAGTGTTATTCCAGTAAGTCTAGATGTCGAGTCTATAATAGGTGATAAAATTTTTATGTCACGCAAAAAGGTATCAGAATCATTTTGTTGTGTAATATTTGTTATGCGCAATACATTATCTTCTAGAATTTCTATAAGTTGGTTATGAAAATATATTGTATTATTTTCTGATGATAAAGAGAAATTACGCAATAAAGAAAGTCTGTCAGTTGTAGATACTTCTAAAGAGTACATGAAAGCCTCTTCTCCCATAAAATAAAAAGAGTTTTTTTGTTCCCATTTTTTATTGAAATTTGCAAAATCTTCATCTGAAATTTTTGAGTTTATGGTATCTATTTGCTGAATGCTAGGTATTTTCTCAGGGATTCCTAAAAAAGAGTCCCATCCCTTTTGGGAGTCATTTGTAATCGATCCCATTTCTACTACTTCAAATAAAGCATTTCCTTTTTTATCAATTATAGATTGAAGACTAAATAAAGGAATTATAGCATTGTAGTTTAGGGTAACAGTACCTCCAAATTGAGGGAAATCTTCTGTGCTTTCAATTGGTTTAATATACGATTGAGAAAAGTCTACCTCATTTATTTTTTGGCGTCGTGCAACAAATTCGTACAAAATGTCATGCATATAATTTAAGATATTTGTGTTCTCATTGGAAACTGCTGGTAATACTTTCTCTCCAGTTAATTCTACATAATCTTTTTCTGAATCTAATGTAACAATTATTTCAATTATTGGAACTTTGTTTGCTGAGCTTTTTGTCACGTATCGTATTGCATAGGTGTTTTCATCGTATTGTAAAAAACCTAAATAAACAGATTCTGTAAAAGAATTATCCTTATAGTAAACATATTGACCGTTTGTTGTTGGTAAATATTCTTTAATTCCTGGAAGTGCCATAAGAGGAAAGAGAAAGCCAAATAAAATAAATAATAAAAAGTTTTTCTTGCTTAAAATAATAAAATCTCCTCAAAAAAAAATGTAGTAGAAAGCGTGAGAGCTTAATACTACATTTCGTAACGTTATGAATTTAAATTTGATATTGCATCTTGTATTATTTGTAATGTTTTTTGTGTAACATCTGTAACAGGGATGAGTTCTGTTTCATTGTTAGCTCTTTGTTTTAGCTCTACATTTGGTAAATTTTTTGCTCCGATGACAATTCGTATAGGGATTCCGAGAAGATCACAATCTTTAAATTTTACTCCTGGTCGTTCATTTCTGTCGTCAAGTAAAAACTCGATTCCTACTTTTTGCATTTCTGCGGCTAATTTGTCACAAATTTCTTGCATTTCACCAGTATATTTAATAGGAATAAGTGAAACTTGATAGGGGGCTACACTCATTGGCCATATAATACCGTTTTCATCATGATGTTCTTCTATAATTGAAGCTAATGCTCTATCAACTCCAATTCCGTAACATCCCATAATTGGGGTTTTGTTTTTCCCGGTTTCATCGAGAAAAGTAACGTTCATAGATTCTGTGTATTTATATCCAAGTTTAAAAATATGGCCTAACTCGTTTCCTTTTTTTGAATAGAAAGTTCCACCACACTGAGGACATTTGTCTCCAGCAATAACTGTTCTTAGGTCTGCAGTTGCCCAAGGAGTAAAATCACGGCCTGGTTCGACGTGTTTTACGTGATATCCTTCTTTGCCAGCTCCTGCAATTGCATCATGCATATTTATAGAGTATGTTCCATTTTCTTGCTGTTGCATAACAGAATAGTCGGCAATAATTGGACACGTATTTAAGCCTATAGGACCGACAAATCCATGAGGAGCCCCTGATATACGTTGAATGTCTTCGTCATTTGCAAGTTCTACATCGCTTGCTTTAAGAATAGCGGCAAGTTTTGCTTCATTCACTTCTATATCTGCCCGTATGAGCACTGTAAAATATGAGACAGGGTATGTTTTTTCTGTACTCGATCCCTCTCGTTCAAGTTTTTCACATCCAGGAGCTTTTGTTAAATCTAAACTTGAATTATATGCAACATACACAAGTGCTTTTATAAAATTCTTATTGGACATATTAAAAAACGAAACCATATCGTCAATAGAAAATACATTTGGGGTTGCGACTTCTTGAGGTTGTAATGTGGTTGCTGTTTTTGCACAGCTTTCATCTAAAAAGTAGTCAGTGGCACAGCTTGCTTTTTCTGTGTTTGCAGCGTAATCGCAATCTGGACAAATAATAAGTGTATCATCACCTACAGGACTTTCTACCATGAATTCTTCAGAACCAGAGCCACCCATTGCACCAGAATCTGCGCGAACAGGAATTACGGTCAACCCAAGTCGTTTAAAGATACGAAAATATGCTTTTTCAAAATCTAAATAGGTTTCATCCAATCCTTCTTTAGTTGCATGAAAGGAATATGCATCTTTCATTGTAAATTCACGACCGCGCATAACTCCATAACGAGGTCTAATTTCGTCTCGAAATTTTGTATTAATTTGATATACATTTATAGGTAGTTGTTTATATGAAGAAAGGTCTTCTCTTACTAGGGCCGTCACTGCTTCTTCTGCTGTTGGACTTACAACAAGGTCTTGCCCAAGACGATTTTTAGGGCGAAGCATTGAATTTCCCATTGTTTCCCATCGCCCACTTTCTTTCCAGAGTTCTCCAGGGACAACAACAGAAGGTTTTATTTCAAGAGAACCAATGGCATTCATTTCTTCTCGAATAATATTTTCAACTTTTCTGAAAGCTTGTAAACCAAATGGTAAATAAGCATACATTCCATTTCCCAATTTACGAATCATGCCCGATCGAAGCATATTTTGATGACTGGCAATTACTGCATCTGCGGGTACTTCCCGTAGAGTTGAAATCATAGATTTTGACATTTTCATAGACTGTATTGTACGTAAAATCTAAGAATTTTACAAGTTGGAGAAATTGAAATAAAAGTTGTATTAAAGCTATATAAAATTGTATAATGTAAAAATGGAAAAAAGACTAGCAATTGGTAATTATTTAATAATTCAACAAGAAGACTCTATAAAAATTAATGGAGTTGGGATGAATGAAGTTCTTATTTTTGATAAAACAACATTAGAGTGTGAAGTATTTAACTGGTTATCAAAAACAAAATGTGACAATTTATTAATTAAAGAAAAAAAAATTGGGAGTTATATTTTAAAAAGGGCTGGTGAAATTCAACAAACAGGTGTTTCTACTGCAATTATTTATGGGATGCTATTTGGTATAGGGAGTGAAAAGGGAACAAATGTTAAATATAACATTAAGTTAAAATTTTATGAGCATGCCATAAAAATTAAAATAGGTGTTGATGCACATTCTTTAAAAAATGGACAAAAAAGAATAAAATTTGTTTTTCAAAAAGAGGCTGGCGAAAGAGTTTTTGGGTTAGGGGATCAGTATTCCGCTTTCGATTTGACAGATCAAACAATAAGAATATATACAAAAAACGTTTTTTCAACCAAAGAGACTATCTCCACTCTGTCGCCTATGTCAGTCTTTTCTACAAGCAAAAATCGTGGATTTATTATTGATTCAAATAGTATTTTAGATATAGCTACTGGCAATAAAAACAAAAACGTAAGTATCTCTGTATGGGATACAACCGTTTCATTTCACGTTTGTTTTGCAACTTCGATAACTAAAGTTGTTCAGATGCAAAACAAGATACTTGGTTGTTCTAGCCATTTGCCAAGATGGTCATTTGGAACTGTTATTGGAGTTGAGGGCGGTAGGAAGGCAGTAGAAAAAGAAATAGAAAAATGCATAAAAGAAAAAATTAAAATAGATGCTATTTGGATTAAAGATTGGCAAGGAGTTCGAGGGCGTGACTCTGAGAAAGTTGCATGGTGGCATTGTTCTCCTGATGAAAATCTATATCCTGATTTTAAGAATTGGGTCTCTAAGATAAATAATAAAGGAATAAAAGTTTTGGGTTACATAAATCCATTTCTTTCTGTCGATCCAGATTGTTCTATGTATAAAGAAGCACATGAAGAAGGGTATTTCTTAAAACAAAGTGATGGTAGTGATTATGTTTCAAGAAAATTAAATTCTGCAAATTCTCCTTTTTGCCAAATTGATTTATCAAATGAATCCGCGTATGAATGGTTAAAACAGATTTTACGCAAAAACATGGTAGAGAACGGTTTTTCTGGGTGGTTCTCTGATTATACCAAATATACTCCTTTTGATGCTGTCAATTATAAAGGAAATATAATTCAATATCATTGTGAGTTACCTTTATTATGGGCAAAATTAAATACAGAAGTATTTGAAGATGTCGATTCTGATTTTTTTATGCCACAAAAAAAAGTAAACTTAAATTTTGATAAAGACACTGCCTATCTTGGTGCTAGAAATTTATTTGTTACAAAATATAAGAAACTTTCTAAGGCTATTACTGAAATAATAAATTCTGGTATGAGTGGATTATTGGTAAATTACATATCGATTGATAAAACTTGTCAAAATAATGTTGTTTTTAATAAAAAAAGTTTTTCTGTTGATGAATTATATCGCTGGTGTGAATTTGTTATGTTTACACCCATGTATAGTATATCCAATTTGAGTTCATTGCTTACAGGGAAAAACAAAGAGCTCTCTTATAAAATTGTAGCCCGGTTTGCTCAAATACATGAAAAATTAGTTAAATATATAGAATTTACAAAGCAAGAAGCTATAAATGAGGGTTTACCTATTATTCGCCCACTCTTTTTGCAGTTTCCTGATGATGTGCAATCTTGGAAAATAAAATATCAATATATGCTTGGAGACTCCTTGATGGTAGCTCCTGTAATCAAAAAAAATGTAGAAAAATGGAAAGTTTGGTTACCAGCCGGTAACTGGCAACATGTATGGACAAAAATGAGATACTCAAGTACAGGAGAATATGTTCAAATATGTGCTCCAGTTGGGTATCCTCCTGTTTTTATAAACTTAAATGCGGGAAGGGCAGAGGAATTAAAAGGAATTTTCTAAGATTCTCTACAAGAATATAGTTAGACTAATACGTTGCAAAAAAAAATAAACGGAATATTTAGGATTAAATACGTTTTTCCACTAAATAAATATTTACATACTATGCTGCAATATTCTATACTTGCATAAATACTATTTTTATTGGAGATTATATGAAACGAATTGGCATATTTATAGTCATGTTGGTGGCTACAACAGTTTTATTTGCAAATGGATCTAAGGAAAAATCCTCAAATGAGGATACTTCTCTTGAGTATATAATGGACAAAGGAACATTTGTACTAGGGCTTGATGACAGTTTCCCTCCAATGGGTTTTCGGGGAGAAAATGGCGAAGTTACTGGGTTTGATATTGATCTTGCAAAAGAAGTTTGCAAACGTATGAATCTCGAGCTTAAGATACAACCTATTGATTGGGATGCAAAAATACTCGATCTAAATAGTAAAGACATAGATGTAATTTGGAATGGTCTTTCTATATCCCCAGAACGAAGTAAAAGCATAAGTTTTTCTAAACCATATATAGCAAACAAACAGATTATAATAGTTAGAACGAATTCTGGAATAGATACGAAAGCAGATTTGTCAGGCAAAAAAGTTGGTATTCAATTAGGTAGTACTGCAGAAGATGCAATTAATAAAGAACCTGATGTTGTAAAAAGTTTTGCTGAACTTTCCAAATATCAAGACAATGTTCAAGCTCTTATGGATTTAAGTGCAGGTGGTGTTGATGCTGTTGTAGTAGATGAAATTTTAGGTCGCTACTATATTGCAGATAAAACAGATACATATACTGTTGCTACAGATTATTTTTCAGAAGAAAATTATGGCATTGGCTTTAGAAAAGGTGAAGATGCATTTGTAGCTGCTGTTGATAAAACTATTGATGAAATGGTTGCTGACGGCACTGCTGCTACTATTTCTAAAAAGTGGTTTGGCGAAGACATTTTATTGCCTCGATAATGGAATATTTGCTAAAATCAACGTCGTACATTCTTCAAGGGGGTGTTACGACGATTAAGCTTTTTGTTATAACTCTTCTTTGCTCTTTACCACTCGGCTTTATTTGTGCTATGGCAAAAAACTCTAATTCTAAGTTTCTTCAAGTATTAATGGGGTTTTATACCTCTGTTGTAAGAGGAACTCCGCTTCTATTACAAATTTTCTTTGTATATTATGGCTTACCCATTTTAATTCCTGGTTTTAGATTTGAACGTTTTACTGCGGCAACAATAACTTTTATTTTAAATTATGGAGCTTATTTTACTGAGATTTTCCGAGGGGGAATTCAGTCAATAAATAAAGGCCAATATGAGGCGGCACGAGTACTTGGAATGAATTATAGGCAAACGATGGGACGCATCATATTGCCACAGACATTTAAAGTCGTTCTTCCTCCCGTTGCTAATGAAGCAATTACACTAGTTAAAGACACTTCTTTAATTGTCATTTTAGGCATTGGCGAAATACTTCGTAATTCTAAAGAAATTGTGGCTCGAGATTTTACAATTACCCCTTTTATAATTGCAGGGCTTATCTATCTTATATTAAATTATGCAGTAGTTCTTGGATTTAGAAAATTAGAAAAAAGGTATGCAGAATATGATTAAGCCCATGATTAAAGTAGAAGATTTACATAAAAAATTTGGTAAACTAAAAGTATTAAAAGGTGTTAATCTAGAGGTTTCTCAGGGAGAGACTATTTCGATTATTGGACCTTCTGGTTCTGGAAAAAGCACTCTTCTTCGATGTCTAATAAATCTTGAAAAAACAGATTCTGGAAATATTTATATAGAAAATGAGCCTATTGCGTTAAATAAAGAGGGAAAACAAATTCATATTCCTGAAACTATTATTCGCGCTAGATGTGAAAAATTAGGGATGGTTTTTCAGAATTTTAATCTTTTTCCTCATAAAACAGTTATGCAAAATGTTTGTGAAGCTCCTCGTGTTGTGGCAAAAAAAACTAAAACAGAAGTTATTGATATTGCAACAGAAATACTTGCTCAAGTAGGTTTAAGTGATAAACATGATGAATATCCAGCGCATCTTTCTGGGGGCCAAAAACAGCGAGTTGCAATTGCTCGAGCTCTTGCAATGCAACCTGATGTAATGCTTTTTGACGAGCCTACAAGTGCTCTTGACCCAGAATTAATTGGTGAGGTTTTGGCTGTTATAAAAAAACTTGCAGATAAAAGAATGACTATGATTATAGTAACGCACGAAATGTCATTTGCACGTGAGGTTTCAGATAGAGTTATTTTTATGGATGATGGTAATATCCTTGAAGCGGCTACTCCTGAAAAAATATTTACAAATCCAGAGCATCCTCGTATTAAAGCTTTTCTTGATAAAATGCTATAATTTTTTATATCTTTTAACTTTCAATGATAAAAGTACGTCCATTATAAATAAAAATATTATGATTAAAGTATCGTTTTAAGCCTTCTACAAGTACTTCACGTTCTATATCACGTCCCATTGCAACAAATTCTTTTATAGATTGTGTATCTTTTACTCGTTTTACATCTTGAAAAATAATAGGACCTTGATCGAGATCTTCATTTGCAAAATGAGCTGTTGCCCCAATAATTTTTACACCTTTATGCCATGCTTGATGATACGGCTTTGCTCCTTTAAAAGCTGGTAAAAATCCGTGATGAATATTAATAATTTTATTTTCCCATTTGCGAGTAAATTCAGGTGAGAGTATTTGCATGTAACGAGCTAAACAAACAATATCAATATTATATTGTTCTAATAAGCGTTGGACGTCAGCTTCGTAAGCCTGTTTCCCTTTCTCTGTGTCGACTTGAAAAAAAGGAATTTTAAATTCTGTTGCAATTTTGCACAAATCAGGGTGATTTGAAATAATAATAGGTATATCACAATGGAGAAATCCATCTTGATGCTTTAATAGAACCTCGTAAAGGCAATGTGAAGTTTTTGAAACCATGACAGCCATTCTTTGTTTTTTGTCAAAAGAATAAACATTCCACTTCATGGTGAATTTTTTAGCTAGGATTTCAAAACTCTTGGCAAATTCTTTTTCTGCAAATTCATTAATAACTGCAAACTCTATACGACAAAAAAAAGTATCAATATCGACTGAAGTTTGTTGAGCAAGGTTAAGGATGTTACCACCTGAGGCTGCTATACACGATGTTATTGAAGAAATAAGTCCTGGTTGATCAGGACAAGTAGCTGTTAATGTGTATTTTTTTGTATTCATAGATATCATATTATATAGTTCCTTTTTTAAAATAATAAATTAAACTAAAATTTTATATGATTATCGCCGAAGTATATATTAATGTCAAATATAAACAAAATTTTCGAGTGTTAATAACACTTAGAATATGTGTTATACTATTATGTAGGATAATAATGGGAGGCTAAGTGAAAAAACTTGAATTTTATACGTTTATGAAAAAAATCCCAAAGGCTGAAATTCATATTCATAGTGAAGCCGCTGTAACAGAGGCTACAATTAAAAAATTATATCAGCAAAATAAAGATTCAAGCCTTATAAATTCAAAAGAATTAGATAATTTCTTTAGTTTTAATAATTTAAGTGAATTTGTTCAGTGTTTTATTAAGTTACAAAAGTTGCTAAAAACTCCTGAAGATTTAAAATATCTTTTTGAAGATTTAGGTTCTTATTTGCAAAATAATAATATTGTTTATGCAGAAGTTTTTTTCTCTCCAACTTCTTTTCTAAGAAAAGGTTTTGAGTTTAAAGAGATGCTTTCAATAATTGATTCTAAAATAGATCAAATAAAAAAAGAAAAAGGCATTACTGTAAAATTAATTATCGATGTTTCAAGAACTTTTGGTGTCGAAAATGCCATGCATAATCTTTCTCTTATTCAAAAACTCAATGATTCGCACATTATTGGTATTGGTTTAGGGGGAGATGAACTTAATGGGCCAGCAAAAGAGTATGCAGAAGTGTTTAAGGAAGCCAAAAAGGTTGGATTGCATGTGGTTGCCCATGCTGGAGAGGATGTAGGTCCTCAATCTATTATTGATTCTATAAATTATCTTGGTATCGAACGAATAGGGCATGGCATTACTGCAATTCAAGATAAAGAACTAGTAAAAAGACTTACAAAATCGCAAATTCCATTAGAAATTTGTGTGACTAGTAATCTTTTTACAAAAAAAGTAGTAAAAAAAATGAGTGAACATCCTGTTCGCTATTTTTATGATGAAGGCGTATTTATTACGATTAATTCTGATGATCCTTCTTTTTTTAAAGTTTCAATAACGGATGAGTATTGGAATCTTTATAGTCAATTAAATTTTACGATGAAAGAGATTAAACAACTAGTACTTAATGGTTTTGATGCTGCTTTTATTTCGGTTGAAGAAAAGAAAAAATATACAGATACGGTTCTTGCTGCATGGGAGAAAGCCGAAAAAGAAGTTCACAACTAGGTTTGTAGGTTTTATTTAAAGAATTAGTTTTATAAAAAAAAGCACAAGGTATATGCCCTGTGCTTTTTTTACTTTTACCTATTCTTTTAACGGCTCATTTTTTTGTATATAGTTCTATGAGGTGTCTCTATGTCTATTCCTCTTTCTTTTTTGCACCATTCTGCATATTCAGAGTAGTTTCCTTCAAACCATTTTACTTCTGAGTTATTTTCAAAAGCTAAAATATGGGTACAGATACGATCTAAAAACCAACGATCATGGCTAACAACAAGTACACATCCGGCAAAATCATTTATTGCATCTTCTAAAGCGCGCGTTGTTTCGACATCCAAATCGTTTGTAGGTTCATCAAGTAAAATAACGTTTGCGCCTTCTTTTAGCATCATACCAAGGTTTAATCGGTTTTTTTCACCACCACTTAAAACGCCAACTTTTTTTTGTTGGTCGGCTCCATTAAAATTAAACCATGAGCAATATGCACGACTGTTTATTTGTCGTAGAGTTCCACTCAGTGCTCTTCCTTTTTCATCGGTAGCACCTAATTTTATAATATCAAGTCCATTAGAAAGTTGTTCCCAAACGGTTTTATTATCATCTAGTTTAGAACGGAGCTGATCAACGTATGTAAGTTTGACGGTTTCTCCAACTTTTATACTTCCTGATGTAGGTTTTTCTCCACCTTCTTTTCCATCAGCTCGCTCGACCGTTTGTCCAGCAGCATCTGCAATTAACTTAAATAAAGTTGTTTTACCAGCACCGTTAGGGCCAACAATTCCGACTATTGCTCCAGGTGGTATGGTAAAATCTAAGTTTTCAAATAAGAGCCTGTCTCCAAAGCTTTTTGTTAATCCTTTAGCTTCGATTACAACTCCCCCTAAACGAGGTCCTGCAGGAATAATAATTTGTGAATCTTTGATATCGCCTTTGCCACTATTAGAAAGCAACTCTTCATATTTTGAAATATGTTCTTTATGTTTTGCTTGTCGCCCTTTTGCATTCATGTGAATCCATTCGAGTTCTCTTTTAAGTGCTTTTTGTCTTGAACTTTCATGTTTTTCTTCTATTGCAAGACGTTTTTCCTTTTGCTCAAGCCAGCTAGAATAATTTCCTTGGTATGGAATCCCTTCTCCACGGTCTAATTCTAAAATCCATCCAGCAACGCTATCTAAAAAGTAGCGATCATGGGTAATGGCTATAATTGTACCTTCATAATGTTGTAAATAACGTTCAAGCCATGCAACTGTTTCGGCATCAAGATGGTTTGTAGGTTCATCTAAAAGTAAAATATCTGGCTTTTGCAAAAGTAGACGACAAAGAGCAACACGACGGCGCTCTCCTCCAGAAAGAACATCTACTATTTGATCAGGTGGAGGGCAACGAAGGGCGTCCATAGCTAGTTCTAGATTGTTATCAAGGTTCCATGCATCAGCTGCATCTAATTTATCTTGTACGGCTGCCTGTCGGTCACATAGTTTTTCTATGTCAGCATCTTCTTCACCAAAAGCTTCGTTAATTTGGTCAAATTCTTTAAGTAAATCGAGAATTGGCTGAACTCCTTCGGAAACAATTTCTTTAACTGTTTTACCTTTTTCAAGTTCCGGTTCTTGTTCTAAGTATCCAATAGAAAAACCAGGAGCAATTGAAATATCTCCTGCATAATCTTTATCTAAACCTGCAAAAATTTTAAATAAACTAGATTTACCTGCACCGTTAGCACCGATAACTCCAATCTTTGCGCCATAATAATAAGAAATACTAATGTCTTTTAAGACTGTTTTAGTACCGTAAGAGCGACTAACTCTATCCATCGAATAAATAATTTTTTTATCGTCAACTGTCTTTGCCATATATAGAGTGTAACAGGTATTAAAAGAAGGGAGAAGAGGGGCATAAAATCGAGTTTTGTGTTATTGTAGGTTAAAATTTATACTAGATAAATATTCTAGAGGGTTACGTGAAAATTATTATATCGCCTGCAAAAAAAATGAATAAAAAGCCATATACAAATATTCCCACAATTCCAATGTTTAACCAACGGGCAAATAAATTAGCCTCTTGTATAAAAGAATATAAAATAGGTGACTTACAAAAAGCTTTTAAATGTAGTAATAAAATTGCACAACAAGTTTTTGAAATGTATAAAAATTTTGGTAAAATTACCCATCCTGCTTTGTTTTTGTATGATGGGATACAATATAAAAATATTGGTGTGACAACATTGCAAAAAGAAGAAATTAATTTTTTAAGTGAAAATCTTCTCATTGCAGACAGTTTATATGGTTTATTAAGACCAACTGATTTAATAAGTCCTTACAGGTTAGATTTTAAAACAAAATTTCCTTTTGTAAACAAAGATTTTTATCAAAAACAATTTAAAAAATTGCTAACAAGTCCCTTTGTTAATTTGTGTTCAAAAGAATTTGGAGCACTTTTACCGCCAGAACAAACAATTACGATACACTTTTTGCAAAAAATCAAAGGAACAACAA
This sequence comes from Treponema sp. CETP13, assembly GCA_001885315.1. GTDB lineage: Bacteria > Spirochaetota > Spirochaetia > Treponematales > Treponemataceae > CETP13. Next base: position 105,794 of record MLPZ01000015.1, on the reverse strand, counting down.
AAAGTTATAGCACATATACTAAAATGGAGAGAGGTCGTTTTGTTAGATATCTGGCAAAAAAAGGGGATACTTCTATGGAAACACTTTTATCATATTCAGATAATAGATATACACTTGATGGTAAAAATAGTACAGAAAAAAATATTATTTATATAGCTTCGGATTTTCATAGTCTTAATGATATTTAAAAGGATTAAATAAATATCATATTTGGTTTTATATCTTTGGTGTACAAATTTCAATATTGTTTGTATAGTGAAAGTATGAAAAATAAACAGAATAACGAGCTTGCTGTATGTGGACTTGCTGCAGTAAAAGCATTGGCCGAAAAGAATCCTCAAAAAATAACTCGGTTTTATTATACAGCAGAAAGATCTCGTCTTTTTGGTGATTTGTGTAAAACTCTTGCGATTCGGAAAGCTCCATATAATCAAGTATCACATGAAGACGATTTAAAAAAATTAAGTGGAACAGTTCACCATCAAGGTGTTGTAGCCATGATTGATATGCCTCAGATTGAAATTTTATCTCCTTTGTACATAAAAGGTTTGATTGCAAATAAAGAAAGTGCTTTATTACTCGATCATATTGGCAATGCAAATAATATAGGGGCAATTGTTCGTTCAGCAGCTTTTTTTGGTGTTAAGAATATTATTATTCCAATGGACGAAGCTCAATCGAGTATTACAACAAGTTCTTATCGGATAGCTCAAGGCGGTATGGAATATGTAAATATTTTGGGTGTTCGATCTATTCCTGAATTACTCGAAGAAGTCCGTGGTAAAATTCTTCGTTTAGGTACAGATGTTCATGGAACTAAATTAATTGAAGACATTCCTTCTTTATCTCCTGAAAAAAAATCTCTGCTTGTTGTATTGGGGAATGAAGAAAATGGGATCTCGCAGGCGGTAAAGGCTCGCTGTGATTACTTGTTAACAATTTCGACTCCTGTGCACGTTCTTGATAGTTTAAATGTTGCTCAAGCTGCTGCGGTGATTTTGTATGAAATGGCAAAAAATTAATTTAAATTTATTGAGCAATATTTGAATCATCCAAGATTTCATTTTGGAATCGTTGTATTTTTTCTTGTATGGTATTAAAATAAGTGTATGTGTATATGTTTTTGCGCTCTTGGTTGTTTTGCGTTTCTTTATAAACAAATCTTATTATAAAATTAACAATAGTCTGTGTGTCATCGGTAAAACAAAAATGCTCAAACTTGTTTTCTTTATAGGGAAATTCATTTATTGAATGTATAAAACGAAACAAGTCTTCTTGTATGCTTTTAATATTTCCAGCAAAACCTCTTCCTGATTTTTCGAGCATTCGAGCATTCACTTTTTGTTCATATTGATTTTTTTGTGGAATTGCTAGGATTGGTTTATTTAAGTATAAGGCTTCTGAAAGTAATTGATGCCCAGCAGGAGCTATTACTCCCTTACATGAGCGCAATGCTTCTGCAAAATCACCGTCTTTACGCGGATAAATTTCAAATTTTTCATGTGGAAAATTTTCAAGAGTTTTGAGTATTTTATTTCGAGAATCTTTTTTTGTATAAACAAGATAAAAATCTTTAACAATGGGCGTTTTATTACGAATTTCTTTTCTAATAACAGGCCCGATTTCGCCGTTATAAAACGAACAGAATTTATTTGCCTGTGAACTTGGTGTCATAAACCGTGCAACAATACGGCTACAAATTCCAGTAAAACTAAGCGGAAAAGTTTTGAGTAAAATACCTGGGTGGCTAAAATTCATAAATGGGATATTTAGTGCAGCTGCCGCACTAGAGACAAATGGTTCGAAATCACAAACAAGAGCGTCAATTTCGTGTATTTTAAGGTGTTCTTGAATACTTTTTGTAATAGACTTAAATTTTATAATATATTCACAATTTTCTTTTCCAGTTTGTAAGTAATCGACTCCATGTTGTTTAAGTACAAAATGGAATGACGGAATACTTATTACTGTGACGTTTCCCAGATGGTTTATTAAAAAATCTTGAACGCTTTCAGGTACAAAATAGAAAAGATCAAAATCATTTTTGAGTTCTTCACTTAAAGCGACTATACGGGCAATATGGCCATAACCTTCTCCTGCACAAGAGAATGCTAACCTCTTTTTAGAATTAGTTGATATTTGTAATTTCATAACTTCCCTCCATTTTTTCAGATTTACCATATAAGATTCCTGCTGCTAAAGCCGTTAAAGGAGCTGTTAAAACAAGTGAGAAACTTCCTAGAATTGTGTTTAAAATCTCTGCAGCAACATAATTTAAATTTACTATTTGAATGAGAGGAGTTCCTTGAGCCATAAAAACCATAAGAAGTCCCATATAACTGCTTGAATAAGCTAATAATAAGGTTGTTGTCATTGTTCCTATAACAGAACGTCCTACACGAAAGCCAGATAGGATAAGTTGTTTCTTACTAATATCTGGTTTATGAAATGCAACTTCTTCTATTGTTGAAGCAACATCCATCGAAACATCCATAACAGCACCAGAAGCTGCCATAAAAATGCCTGCAATAAATATTTGTGTTATTTGTAAATGAGGATAGCCACTATAGAGTAATGTTTCTGTATAAGGTTTAACCGCTCCACTGATTTGAAAGAGATGTGTAAAAAACAAGGCTAAAATGCAAGTTACAGCAATGCCACTAACTGTTCCTACAAATGCTGCAACTGCTTTTTTTGTAAATCCACCAATTAAAAACAAAATAACTGCGGATAAAATTATGACAACTGCAAAGGCAACAATTACAGGGTTATATCCTTTTAAAAACAAGGGGAGCATGATTTTCCATATCATCATACCCGAAAATAAAAACGAAACAAGTGCTTTTGCACCTATCCAACCGGCATATAATAAAAGTGCGAGCGCAAAAATGAGTAAAACAATAAATTCGTAATTTAGACGGTATATTCCAATAAGGGTTGCATTTGTGGCTATCCCTTCTTGGATAAAAGGAGTTGCCAAAGCGGTATCTCCTGTTTTATAAACGGTATCAAGTTCCATTTTTCCCATTAAATAATTAACACCAGAAACTTTACGCCCTTTGTCTGGTCCTGTTAAAAACTCAACAGTAAAGGATTGCTGGCCAACTTTTGCAATGCCATATTGCTCTAAATTGGTATTATCTACATTTATTACCCGAACTTTATATGCTTTTTGATTGCGAGAGAGAGAAAATTGGTTTGGTATGAATGCGAGAAAGCATGTAATTATAAATAAGACAATTGTTGCAATTATATTTTTTTTGTTATTCATACCAAACCACCTTTTAGATTTTATGTATTTTTAATAAAAAATTACAAATAATAGTTTAATTTACAACATTAAAAGCATTTGCCATAAAATCAAAAACTTTGGTGTTGTCAAACATACCATTTATTTGATTACTATCAGGTCCAATTGCAAAAGTAGCAACAGGAACTGCAGTATGAGAATATGATGTCCATGCAACACCTGCTCTGTTATTCACAATATGAGTAACTTGCATAATAAAAGGTTCATATCCACCGTACAAAAGATAATCTGCTTCACTAGAGCCTTTAATTACTTTTCCGGAAATGCTTCTAATAAGAGCATCACTTAAAGCAGTTTCTTCATCTGCCGTTAAGTTATCTAGGCCAAAATATTTTGAAATATCACCACGTAAGTCGTTTAATGTAGCGTTGGTTGCATCATGAGAATCTTTGTATTCTTGGAATTTTCCATATTGGTAATTTTCATATGAAATACTTTGATTATGGAGTTTGTCAAAAGCGCTTTCATAGTAAGTTCCTGCAAAACCTAATGTTAGTCCACCAGTTTCATGATCTCCGGTTACAATAATGAGTGTGTCTTCAGGGTTTTTGTTGTAAAAATCAATTGCAACCTGTACTGCATCATTAAAGGCAAGTGTATCCATAATTGCAGAGGTTGCATCATTTGCATGACATGCATGATCAATTCGGCCGCCTTCTACCATCATAAAAAAACCATCACTATCTTTACTTAATAACTCAAGACCTTTTGAGGTCATCTGTGCAAGAGTAGGTTGATTAGTCTTGTCTATTGCATAATCTAAATGGGAAGATCCAAAAAGTCCTACTATTTTTTCACCTTTTTTAGGTACGTAGTTATTAAAAGCTACAGTCTGTTCTTCACTAATGAAAGCGGTATAGCCAGCTTTTTTCATATTTTCGATTAAATCTTGATTGTCAGTTCTTTTTGAATTTAAATTGTATGCATTGTTTTGACCAATAAAATTCCGATAGCCACCACCGGCTAAAAAATCAACATTACTTGTAGATTCTTCTACTGCGATATCATTTTCTGCATCACGATCTTTATTATGTGAAAGAAATACTGCAGGAGTAGCATGCGTTACACGAGTTGTAGTAATAATTCCGGTTGCTTTACCTTTATCTTGTGCATATTCAAGAATAGTTTTTAATGATTTATGTTCTTCATTTACAGAAATAGCACCACAATATGTTTTATGGCCTGTTGCGATAGCAGTTCCTGCCGCAGCAGAATCAGTAATAAAGCGGTCATTTGCATACGTAGTTGTTAACCCTTGATGCGGGAAAGATTCAAAACAGAGTTGATCGAGCATTTTGCCGTTTTGAGCGCCCAAATAAGCATCAGCTGTTTCAATCTGAGCCGCAGACATTCCGTCACCAATAAGTAATATAATGTTTTTAGCACTGGTATTACTTTCCTGCTGTTTCGATGTTTTGTCAGTGGAGGTTTCTTGGACGCCACTTGCATAAACTAAAACTACCATTCCAATGGTAATTAAAATACTGGACAATTTCTTTTTCATTCTATTCCATCCTTATAAAAATAATTAAGCTAAAAGTAGTTTAAAATTATTAATACAAGGTTAGCAAAAGATGAAATTTTATAAAAAAAGTATTTTATTGCATAAAATTTGTTAAAAGCAAATTATATTGACTTTTTGTTGACAGATGTGTTTTTTCATTTTACCATCAAATTATTAGTGTGTTTTTATGTGAAAAATTTATAAAGGAGATGCGGTATGAAAAAAAAGTTTGTTTTATTTACAGTTTTATTATTTTTTGCAATGTCAATGTATGCAAAAGAGTCTTCTACAGAGAACGAAACACCCAAATTTGAAACTAGTGTAAATTTGCTAGGGTTGTTTTCAGGTAGATATGGTGGAAAAGTTGAAATGCCTGTTACCCCAAGTGGGAATTTTTCTTTAGCTTTTTTAGGGTCTTACTTTAACCGATCTATTCTAGGTGTTACGACATCAGGCTATGATCTTTTTTTAAATGCAAGAATATATCCTGCAAAACAAATGAAAGAAATATATTTTGGGGTGGAAGGGGGATATTCTGCTTTTACTTATGATGAATTTACAGATGATGAGTATGTTTCTAGTATACCCCTTATGGCTCTAGTAGGTTATAAATGGGTAATCAATAAAGTTGCATTAGATTTAGGATTTGCAGGTGGAAAAAAGTTTTATTTAGGAGAAATGGATAGTGACACTAGCGATGTCTTAAATTCGTTTCCTTTTAATTTTTCGTATGATTTATTTTTTCTTGTAGGGTATCAATTTTAACGTTTAATTGACAAAAAAAACACTTCATTAAATATGAAGTGTTTTTTTTTGTCAAATTATAATAATTTTATTGAATCATTATTCGTTTTTGATATTTACGAATAAGTACTGACATTGTAAAATTTATTATAAAATAGACAGCAGCCATAAATGCAAAAACTGCTATAATTTGTATAAAAGATTTAGAATATTGCCCAATGACTACCATTCCTTGCCACATAAAATCAGCAATAGCAACAGCTCTAAGATAACAAGTGTCTTTTATTACTGTTGTCATCTGTGATAAAAGAGCTGGAATAATACTTTTAAAAGTCTGTGGAAGAACAATGTATTCTAAAGTTTGAAAGAAGTTAAATCCTTGAGATGCAGCTCCTTCAAATTGTCCTTTTGGGATAGCATTTAAGCCACCACGAACTATTTCTGCTACAACCGCCGAGGTAAAAACAGTAAATATTAAGCTTCCAATAACAAATTGAGAGCCCTTTAATCCAAAGTAAATAAAATATATCCACAAAAGGTTTGGTGTGCATCTAAAAAGTTCTATATAGGCAGAAGCTAGATATGATAAAAACTTTAATTTACCTTTTGCAAATGTTTTAATTAATGCTAAAATAGTTCCAAAAATTAGGCTTAAAATAATTGTAGCTATAGCTATTTCTACAGTAAGTAAAAGTCCTTGCATCATGTAAATCATATTACTTTTTGTAAAAACACTTGCAAGTTGATTCATTATGCTACCTCACCCTTATTAACTGTTTTTTTATCTTCTGGTACTTGTGCTGCTTTAAGTTCTAAATGTTTAGAAAGCTGAGCTAACGGTAAACAAATAATAAAGTACATTATTGCACAAAGTACATAGCCATTAAGGTTTCCCCCTTTGGTTACATATACATTAGAATAATACATTAAGTCAAACCCAGAAATAAGCGCAACTACAGATGTGTTTTTTACAAGATTAAGAGCTTGATTTGTCATTGGAGGCATTATCATCTTAAATGTTTGTGGCAGGATAACATGTATCATTGTTTGCAATACGGTAAACCCTTGTGATTGAGCCGCTTCTGTTTGTCCTTTTGGAATGGCTTCTATCCCTGTTCGTATTACTTCAGCCATATAGGCTCCATGATAAAGTCCAACTCCTAATATTCCGTAAATAAACCCCGATAGACGAGCTTCTCGTATACTCATTCCTAGAACACTTCGACGAAATGCTGGGATTGAATAGTAGTAAAAAAAAGTCTGTAAAAGCAATGGTGTATTCTGATATAGCTCTACATAAATACGAGAAATTACTCTAAGTATTTTATTTTTGGCAACGGACATAAACCCAAATACTATACCAAGTGCCATTGCAAGTAATAAACCTGCAATAGCTATTAGGATAGTTATCTTTAAGCCTTCTGCAAAGGTAAGCAGTGTTGGCCCGTCAGATAAGAGTCTTAACCATTTTGACCAATCAAATAAACTGGTCATAAATTTTATTCAATCCCATATTGAGTTAATAATTTATCAATTGAACCATTATCAAGCATTTCAACAACGGTTGCATTAACAAGATTTGTAAAGTCTGTATCAGTTAAACGTGTTGCAATACCGTAATCTTGTGGTCCAAAAGAATCTGGAAGAATCTCTGTTGTGTCATCGTTGTATCCTGCAAGAATAGAACGGTCAACTGAAAAAACATCAACATTACCGGATGACAAAGCAGCTGAAATATCAGGGTATGTAGCAAATGAATGGAATGTTACCTTTGCATCGATATTATTTTCTTTTAGATAATCTGCAATTGCATCACCTGTTGTTGCTCCATCTGCAATACCAATGATAGCTCCGTCTAAATCTGCAGCAGATTTAAAACCTTCAGATGTTTTAACCATTAAACCAACATGGTCTGTAAAATAAGGAGTAGAAAAGTTCCAGTTTTCAAGACGAGCCGGTTTTATTGTAAAAGTAGCAGCTACCATATCGATAGAACCGTTATTTAAAAGTTCACCACGAGTTGCTGCAGTAACGGCTGTAAAATTTACCAGTCCCTTCTCTTTAGCTTCTTCAGGAGAAACACCAAAAAGTTTTGCAGCTACATTGTAAGCAATATCAATTTCCATGCCTTCAAATTCGCCCGTAGCTGTGTTTTGGCTACCAAATTTTGGAACATCAGCTTTACATCCGACATTTAAAACACCAGCATTTACAATTTTTTGAATATCACTAGCATCCATATTGTATTCGGTACTTGTTGTTGTTGTTCGTTCTACTGTTGTAGTGGCAGCCGTCTCTGATTTTTTTTCATCATTACATGCTGTAAATAACATTGTTGCAAATATACTTGCAACTAGTACCATAGTCAGTCTGTTCATTTTTGTTGTTCTAGACATAATCATACTCCCTTTATTTTAACTTTCATCTTGCGATGTTATCTAAGTATTTTACTTAAAAAACTTTTTGTCCTTTCATTTTCTGGATTTTCAAAAAAATGTTTTGGAGTTCCTTGTTCTAATATTTGGCCATCATCCATAAAAACAACTCTGTCCGCAACTTGTTTAGCAAATCCCATTTCATGTGTTACACAAATCATTGTTATGTTTTCTTTTGCTAACTCAACCATAACATCGAGTACTTCTTGTACCATTTCTGGGTCTAAAGCACTTGTTGGTTCATCAAAAAGAATGATTGGTTGTTTTGTGCACATAGAACGAGCAATTGCGACGCGTTGTTGTTGTCCTCCAGAAAGATTTTGAGGATAAACATCTGCTTTTGCTCCAAGTCCAACCCTTTCTAAGTGAGCTTTCGCATTTTCTATTGCTTGTGCCTTTGGAATTTTTTGTAGTTTTATAGGTGCAAAAGTTAAATTTTCAAGAACTGTTTTATGTGGATATAAATTAAACTGTTGAAACACCATAGAAGAATATTTTCTAGCCATTTCTGTTTTATTACGTTTGGTCATCTTTATGTTGTTAATAAAAATTTCGCCACTTGTAGGTTCTTCTAAATAATTTATACATCTTATTAGTGTACTTTTCCCACTTCCAGAAGGTCCTATAACAACAAGTTTTTCTCCTTCTGCAACTTCTAGGTTGATATCTTTAAGTACATGAAGATCCCCAAAAAATTTATTTAAATGTTCTACTTTGATCATTGCCATTTATTTAGCCCCCATTCTTGTTCTAGCTGCTGTTTCAAGAATTTTAACACTATCTTCTACACTAAAAAATTCTCGATTAATTATGATATCTTTTTCTAAAAAAGGCTTCCATTTGTTATTTGAATAATAAGAACAGAAATAATTTCGAGCAATATCCATTTTTTTTACAAGTTTTTTTGCCGCTTGTTCTGAAATAGAATATTTTTCTATCATTCTATTAACTCTAAATTCTACAGGAGCATAAATAAAAACCTTCATACAGTTTTTTTCTTCTCTCAAAATGTAGTCAGATAAACGGCCGACAATTATACATGTTTCTTTTTCTGCTAGTTCATGAATAATCTGTTGTTCTGCTCTAAATAAATCATCGCTAAGCGTATTCATTGATAATCCAAACTTTGAATAGGGGCTTAAAAACTTATTTGTAGCTGTTTCGTCTATATCTGTTATACGCCCCTGAGAAATACCTCTTTTTTCTGCAGCTTTTTGCACAAGGTCTTTGTCGTATAGCTTTATACCAAGCTTTTTGGCAAGCAACATGCCAATTTCATGTCCTTCTGCCCCAAATTCTCTTACAATAGTAATGATAAGATGATCACTCATGAAGCCTCCTAAAAAAAAACGCGCAAGACCAATAGTTAAACCGCCATTGGTCTTGCGCGTTTCTTCAAGCACAAGTTAATAATGCCATACAAATTAAGAAAATGTCAAGATTGATTAAGTAAGATTATGTAAATAAATTTGTGGATAAATAACGGGCTCCGTCGTCAGGAAAGACGCATACAATTAATTTTCCTGCATTTTCAGGACGAAATGCTACTTGCTCTGCTGCCCAAAGTGCTGCCCCACTAGATATTCCACAAAGAATTCCTTCTTTAGGAATTTCTTTTCCATATTCAAAAGCTTTTTCTGAAGGACACCGTAAAATCTCATCCACATATTTAGCAATATAATTGTCTGGGATAAAATTTGCTCCTATTCCTTGAATTTTGTGTGGACCTGTTGTTCCTTTAGTTATAATTGGTGATTCAGCTGGTTCGACCCCAATAATTTGGATTTTTGGATTTTGTTCTTTTAGATATTTTCCTGTCCCAGAAAGGGTTCCCCCTGTTCCAATACCGGAAATAAAGATGTCGATTTTTCCTTCACTTTGTTCCCAAATTTCTGGCCCTGTCGTTTTATAATGAGCTTCTGGGTTTGCTGGATTATCAAATTGAGAAGCAACGAAGCTTCCGGGTATTTGAGTTACAAGTTCATTGACTTTGTCGACGGCTCCTTGCATCCCATTTTGTGCTGGGGTTAAAACAACTTCAGCTCCATAGGCTTTAAGAATTTGTTTCCGTTCTTCGCTCATGTTTTCCGGCATAACGCAAATACAACGAATATTTAAACTTGCTGCAATAGAGGCCAATCCAATTCCTGTGTTACCACTGGTTTCTTCTATTAATACAGATTTTGATGGATTTTTTTGGGTTCCTGCAACAAGCTTACCTTCTTTTAATGCTTTTTCTATAATAAATAATGCGGCTCTATCTTTTACACTTCCGCTTGGGTTCATTTTTTCAAGTTTTGCACACAGTCGAACTGGTAATTTATGACTTTCTTCAAAGTTAGAAAGTTCCAGCAACGGGGTGTTCCCGATTAATTCGTTAACGTGTTTTACTATTGTCATAATAACATCCTTTATGAAAATATGGTAATTGTATTCTACTATAATACTATACTTAATATATAGTAAAAAAAACTTTTAGCCTAGTGTTTTGGTAGGAATAGTGTATTTATTTAGTATATCTACATAAATACATTGTGTATATACACAAGAACTAGTCAAGGCCGGTATCTTATGATAAACTCATTTCGTTATGAAAAAAACGAAAAAAACGAAAAAAACTATGAATCTAAACCTTGCGGTAACAGCTGCACTTGGTGCTTTAACTGTTTTATTAGCAATTACTCATTTAGGATACATTCCTTGGTTTTCTGGTGCAAGTATAACTGTCTTGCATGTGCCAGTAATTCTTGCATGCATTATGTTAGGATTTAGTTCTGGGGTTACAACCGGTTTAATATTTGGACTAACTTCTCTTATAATGGCTGCGACAATGCCAACAGGACCTATTGATCCATTCTTTGTTAATCCTCTTATTTCTGTTCTTCCACGTTTGCTTTTTGCCGCTTCAACCTGGACAATTTATAGAGGTTTTGCATCTATTTCAAATAAAATAAAATATTTCCCAAATCTCTTAGCTATTGGGTTGGCTGCGTTTTTAGGTACAGTATTACATTCTGTGTTTGTTTTAGGTTCACTTGTCATTGCTCACGCTATAGACTGGAAAGTGTTTTTTGCCGTGCTTGTAGGAAATTCATTGCTCGAAGCGGCTGCTGCTACTGTTATTACGGTCTCTGTTGTAAGTATAAAAGATGTCTCGAGTGCCAATAAAAAGTCTAAGCTTTCTCGCGAGGATGATTAGTGAATATTATAATTGTTGGTGCAGGATTTACTGGCACACAACTGGCAAAAAGACTTATTTCGAATAAAAATGATGTTGTATTAATTGATAGCGACGAAGAAAAAGTTCGCCATATTTCAAATCGTTTAGATTGCATGGTAATGCAAGCAACTGCAAATAATCTAGAAACGCTTGAAGATGCAGGGATTTCAAAAGCAGATGTGCTCATTACGTTAACAGAATCCGATGAACTTAATATGATTATTTGTTCACTTGCAGATTCGATGTATCCAAAGGTAATGAAAATTGCACGGGTTCGAAACTATGATTATTATTGTGCAAAACCGCAACTAGCAAATCATCGTCCGCCGTATGGCATAGATTTTATGGTTCATCCCGATGAAGAAGCTGCAAAAGCTATTGTAAAAGCTATGGAAAGTGGTGCTGCGACAGAAGTTACCGATTTTGAGGATTCAGAAACCGCCTTAATAAGTTTACAGGTAGAAAAAGGTTCTAAATTTGATGGGATTCGCGTTCTTGAGATGCGTAATTTTACTACATTACCTTTTATGTTGGCTTATATTGAAAAGGAAGGGGAGCCTTCTTTACCTTCTGGCTCAAGCATTCTTGAAGCAGGTACAAGATTAACAATAGTAACTGAAAAAACAAATATTCCTGCTTTTTTAGCCTGTTGTGGTCGGGAAGTCCATGAATTGCATAGGATTGCTTTAGTTGGAGCAGGTCGTATTGGTTCTAAAATTGCCGAAAAAATTATAAGTCATCAACCAACAACAACTTTTTCACGTTTGTTTGGTGTACACAAAAAGTTTTCACAAGATTTTCTTATCATCGATCCAGATAAAAAACGAGCAAAAGAAGCATCAGAAAAGTTTTTAGGAGCTACAGTTCATCGTGCTGATATTACAGATGAGAATTTTATTGAAGAAGAACAATTAAATACTTTTGATCTTGTAATTACTGCTACAAAAAATCATGAAAGGAATATGGTTACAGCAGCATATTTGAAAACTATAGGAGTTCGTAAAACAATTTGTCTTGTGCAAAGTTGTAACTACGGAATGATTGCCCGAAATATTGGCATTGATGTTGCTGTTCCTATAAAAGACGCTGTAGTTGATACAATTTTAAGTCATTTGCGAGGAAAGAGTGTTACAGACTTGCATTCAATAGCTGATGGAAAATTTGAGATAGTTCAAGTAACTATTGATGGCCAAAGTGCTGCAGCAGGGAAACATTTGCGTGATTTTTCTATAGGTAATTTTCTTGTTCTTTTAATAGAGAAAAAAGAATTAGACAAGTTTGTTGTTCCTGATTCAGAAACAGTTTTTGAAGAAGGAGATAAAATAGTTTTAATTGCAGACAGAAGAAAAAAAGACAAACAGAGTCAAAATAATTTAGCCCAATTTGGGGTTCATGAGTAATGATAGTTTCTTTAATTCGGTTAGTATCTGCTCTTCTTGTAATTGTTTCTGCAACAATGTTACTCCCTACCGGGGTTGCAATATATTATTCAGAAGTAGAAATGATTCCAGCTTTTTTAGAACCCATCATTTTTTGTTTTATAATAGCGATAGTAATTAGATTATTTACGCGAAATAATAAATTTAAGCTAAATCCTCGCACTGGATTTACGACTGTTGCCTTATGCTGGATTTTTTCAAGCATTCTAGGTGCTATGCCTCTTATGATTTCGGGTTATATTCCACACTTTGCAGATGCTTTATTTGAAAGCGCCTCCGGTTTTACAACTACTGGAGCTACAATACTTCCAGAAATTACAAGTTTGCCACGTTCTTTTAATTTATGGAGAATGCAAATGCATTGGCTTGGTGGAATGGGAATAGTTGCTTTGACCGTTGCATTACTACCACTTTTAGGAGTTGGAGGTTTTCAGCTTATAAAAGCAGAAACGACAGGACCTGAAAAAGGGAAAATAACTCCAAAAATTACAAACACTGCAAAAATATTATGGATGACATATGGAGCTTTTACAATTATTCAGACTATTTTGCTTATGCTAGCAGGTATGGATTTTGTAGATGCGCTTGGGCATACATTTGCAACATTGGGAACTGGTGGGTTTAGTTCTCAAAATACCAGTGTTGGTGCATATAACTCAGCAGCAATTGATTGGATTTGCACCATATTTATGTTCCTCGCTGGGGTTAACTTTTCTCTATACTATATGATTTTAACTGGTCGGGGTAAAAACGTTCTTAAAAATACGGAATTAAAGGTGTATGTTGGGATTTTAGCAATTGCAACCTTTGTCGTTACAATTATAATTTATCCTTTATATGGCACAGTATGGAATTCTATTAGATATTCAGCTTTTCAAGTATCTTCGATTATGACTACTACAGGGTTTAGTACAGCAAACTTTAATGCATGGCCAGAGGCTGCAAAAATGGTACTGTTTATACTTATGTTTATTGGTGGTTGTTCTGGATCTACAGGAGGAAGTATAAAGGTAATACGCTGGGTGGTTGTTGCTAAACAGCTTACTAACGAAACAAAAAGAATGCTTCATCCTCATGGTATATTTACAATTCATTTAAATGGACGAGCTGGACGCAAAGATATTGTATATAATGTTGCTGCCTTTTTTTTCTTGTATTTTTTATTCGTTATGTTTACGGCTTTTATAGCTTCTTTGAATGGAGCAGATTTAATAACTTCATTAACAGCTAGTTTAGCTCTTGTGGGTAATATTGGGCCAGGTTTTGCAGGAGTTGGTCCAATGGAAAATTACAGTTTTTTTAGTAATGCAGCAAAATATTGGTTTTCTTTCGCGATGATTGCTGGACGTCTTGAACTTTATACAATGATAATGTTTTTTGTACCTGCATACTGGAAACGATAAAACAATAGAATTTAAGGAGATATGAATGAATGTTCATGTGATTGAAGTTCCAATGGATTTTGGTGGAAAACGACATGGATCTGATATGGGGCCTTCAGCAATTCGACTTGCAGGACTTAAAAATCGCTTGGAAAACTTAGGACATAAAACCTATGATTCAACACCGCTTGATTTAGAGCCACAAGAATATTCATTGTCCGGAGAAGAGAGTCTTCGATATTTAGCTCCCATAGTAAAAGGGTGCAATCAGTTAGCACAAGCTGTTGAAAAAACTTTTGAAAAAGGGGATTTCCCCATTGTTCTTGGTGGTGACCATTCAATTGTTCTTGGCAGTGTTGCTGGTTTATCGGCTGTGGCAAAAAAACAAAGAAAAACTCTTGGTGTTTTATATGTAGATGCTCATGGTGATTTTAATACACCTGAGACTTCTCCTTCTGGAAATATTCATGGAATGTGTATGAGTGGATCTTGTGGTATAGGAGTTCCAGAACTGACAAATCTATATTATCCTGGCACTAAAATTGACCCAGAAAATGTTTGTTATGTTGGTTGCCGTGATATTGATGCCGGTGAAAAAAAACTTATGCAAAAAGCGGGCGTAAAAGTGTTTTCCATGAGTGATATTGATCGTTTGGGCTTAAATACCGTTATGCAAAAAGTAACAACTTTTTTTAAAGAAAGAGTTGATCTTATTCATATTAGTTTTGACATCGATGTGCTTGATCCACAGTTTGCTCCAGGGGTAGGAATTCAAGTTCCTTATGGGATGACTCCAAGAGAAGGTTTTCTTCTTATGGAAGAGATGTGCGCTACAGGCCAAGTTTGCTCATGTGATATTGTCGAAGTAAATCCCGTACTTGATGTATGTAATCAAACTGCAAAGACAGCTGTAGATTTATTAGCACGCCTATTAGGGGATACATTATATTAAATACAGTAAGTAATATGTCTTTTTTTTAAAATAAATGAAATCTGTGTTAAAATATAGTATCTTATTGTTGAATGCAATCGTAAGAAAAGGATAGCTAATGATAGAGGTTTTTAAATGGGATCAAAGTTTTAATACAGAAATATCTTTTATTGATGAACAGCATAAAAGTTTAGTTAACGAACTAAACAAAGCTATTAATATTTGTTTATCCGAAAAAAAAATAGAAAAAAATGATCTTGATGAATTAGGGAAAAATTTAGAAGATTATATACATACTCATCTAACAGCAGAAGAAGATTTAATGCAAAAATATAAGCTAGATGAACGGTATGTAAAAAAACACGAAATAGAACATAACGAATTTAGAAAAAAATGCGAAACTTTTTTTGGATCAATTTCTGATACCGAGATTAACAAAGCAAAGATTCAAAAATTTATTGAATATTTAATTAGTTGGTTAACGTACCATATTTTGAATATTGACAAAAAGTTAGGGCGTCAAATTGTTCTTGTTAAAGGTGGGATGCCTCCCGAAATGGCATATATCGAAGACTCAAAAAAAACAGACAGAAATTCAGAGCTACTTTTAAAAGCCTTACAGTCATTATTTACTATTGTAAATGGAAAAAATTTAGAATTAGAGAAAGTAAATAAAACTTTAGAATTTAAGGTAAAAGAACGCACGGCTGAATTAGAAGCTGTTAATAAAAAACTTAAAGTAATGTCAATGAATGATGAATTAACCGGGTTACCTAATAGAAGACAGGCTTTAATAATAATAGAACAATGTATCAAAACATGGGAAAGATACGGGACTCCTTTTTCTGTTTTGTTTATAGATGCTGATAGGTTTAAAAGCGTAAATGATAACTTTGGTCATGAAGCTGGAGATGAAGTTTTAAAATGGATTTCTGATTTTTTATGTGCAAATTATAGAAATACAGATATTGTTTGTCGTCTTGGTGGAGATGAGTTTTTAGTTATTTGTACTGAATCTAATATAGATAGTTCATTAAAAGCTGCTGAAAGTTTTATTACAAAAGCACGAGCTATAAGAAAAAATAATCCCCACAAATATTGGGATATTTCATTTAGCGTTGGTGTTTCAGGTATATCAAAAGAGATACACACTCCTTTTGATATACTAAAAAGTGCTGATGATGCAATGTATATAATTAAACATCAAGGTGGAAATGGACTTTCAAAAAAATAGATTCTTTTCTATACACAACAGGTTTTATTGTTTTTTTATAATTGTTAGGTTATTATTAATGAGAGGTGTTATATGGATTCTACAGTTTTGACAGGGCTTTCTTTGCCGTTTATAGGGACTACTCTTGGTAGTGCCATGGTTTTTTTTATACGAGATAAAGTAAATCCAAAAATAGAAAAGGTTTTGCTAGGTTTTGCAGCAGGAGTAATGATTGCTGCTTCTGTTTGGTCACTGCTTCTTCCAGCAATTGACATGTCAATAAGTGCTGGAGGTATAGCGTGGGTTCCTGCAGCTGTTGGATTTTTAGTCGGAGCAATGTTTTTGCTTTTGCTTGACCATCTTATTCCTCACTTGCATCTAAATTCAAATGAACCAGAAGGACCTCATACAAAATTAAAAAAAAATACTATGCTCATGCTTGCGGTAACTTTACATAATATTCCTGAAGGAATGGCTGTTGGGGTTGTGTTTGCAGGTCTTATTGCTAAAAATAATCTTATTTCAGCTTCAGGGGCATTGGCTTTAGCTCTTGGTATTGCTATTCAAAATTTTCCAGAAGGTGCTATAATTTCAATGCCACTAAAAGCAGGGGGCGAACCAAAGTTAAAGGCCTTTTGGAAGGGAACCTTATCTGGTGCTGTAGAACCAATAGCATCGGTTCTTACTATATTAATTACAGGCTTAATTACTTCTATTCTGCCCTATACTTTAGCATTTGCTGCTGGTGCCATGATTTATGTTGTTGTAGAAGAGCTTATTCCAGAAAGCCAAAGTGATGAACATTCTGATTTGGGAACTATTGGAGCTGTTGTAGGATTTACACTTATGATGGTTTTGGATGTTGCTTTAGGATAAAGAAATTTGTAAGTAATATGCCTAAAAGGATAGACAATCCTATATTTTCAGGCATATACTAAGGTAATCTTAATTAAATGAAACTTATAAAATAAAAGTTTCAGAATGGAGAAAAATATGAAATATGTTTGCACTGTATGTGGGTATGTATATGACCCAGCAATTGGTGATCCTGATGGTGGAATAAAACCAGGTACGGAATTTGCAGATATTCCTGATGATTGGGTATGCCCAGTCTGTGGGGTTGGAAAAGATGATTTTGTAGAACAATAAAAAATGTGTACTGCTGTTTTATTTGACTTATAGTTAAAACAGCAGTATTTTTTTTATATAAAGTTAGTTTTATAAAACTTTGGAGGTCTTATATGAATAATTTAAAGATAGTTAGCGTGCATGGACGACAGATTCTTGACTCACGTGGAAATCCAACTGTTCAAGCAGAAGTAGAACTTAGTGATGGGACTGTCGGTGTCGGTTCCTCTCCTTCAGGGGCTTCTACCGGACAATACGAAGCACTTGAACTTCGTGATGGTGATAAATCTCGTTTTGGTGGCAAAGGGGTAACTAAAGCTGTTAAAAATGTAAATACAATTATAGCTAAATCAATTGAAGGTACAAATCCTTTAGATACATATGCTGTAGATAAATTAATGCTAGAAGCAGATGGTACAAAAGACAAATCAAAACTTGGTGCTAATGCGATGCTTGCAGTTTCTATTGCAACAGCGCGTGCAGCTGCGAGTTCACTAAATATACCACTGTTTAGATTTTTAGGTGGAACAAATGCAACAACTCTTCCTGTTCCTATGATGAATATTCTTAATGGAGGAGCCCATGCTTCAAACTCTGTAGATTCACAAGAATTTATGATTATGCCAGTTGGAGCTCCTTCTTTTAGCGAAGCTCTTAGGTGGAGTTCTGAAGTGTATCATGGTTTAGCAAAAATATTAAAAGAAAAAGGTCTTGCTGCAAGTGTTGGTGATGAGGGTGGTTATGCACCAGATCTTGCAAGTGATGAAGCGGCTCTTGATCTTATTATCGAGGCAATTAAAAAAGCCGGATATAAACCTGGTACAGATTTTGCCCTCGCAATGGATCCAGCAGCAAGTGAATGGAAAGGCTCAAAATCAGGAGAATACAAACAACCAAAAAGTGGTAAAGTTTTTACATCGGCAGAACTTGTACAACATTGGAAAGGTTTGGCAGAAAAATATCCAATTTATTCACTTGAAGATGGGTTAGATGAAGAAGATTGGAATGGTTGGCAGTTGTTACGTAAAGAACTTGGTGATAAAATTCAATTAGTTGGCGATGATTTGTTTGTTACAAATACTGAACGACTTTCTAAAGGTATTGAGCTCGAT
The DNA here is from genome assembly GCA_001885315.1 of Treponema sp. CETP13. Taxonomy (GTDB): domain Bacteria; phylum Spirochaetota; class Spirochaetia; order Treponematales; family Treponemataceae; genus CETP13. The sequence goes on along the minus strand of MLPZ01000015.1, from coordinate 87,376 downwards.
TGTGCAAACTCAATTCTTATTAAATTAAATCAAATAGGTACAATCTCTGAAACTTTAGATGCAATGAAAATGGCACATAAAGCAGGCTTTACTTCTGTTGTTTCTCATCGTTCTGGTGAAACAGCCGATACAACAATAGCAGATTTGGCTGTTGCGCTAAATGCTGGTCAAATAAAAACAGGTGCTCCAGGTCGTAGTGAACGTGTTTCTAAATACAATCGCTTACTTTGGATAGAAGAAAATCTTGGAGATGCAGCTGTGTATCCTGGTGTAAAAACTTTTACTCAAAAACACTAGTTTTGTTGTAAAAACAACGGAGCTAGCTTTTTTGTCCTGCTATACTTCTATCAATAATTGCGTATAACGCCATAAATACTTAATTGGTTTTATGGCGTTTGGCTAGATTTTTAGGAGTTATGTATGGATGATAAGATGTATTGTTTTCAGTGTGAACAAACCGCTGGTGGTAAAGGTTGTACCGGTGCTGCTGGAGTTTGTGGTAAAAAAGCAGATACTGCTGGTCTACAAGATGAATTAACAGGTGCAATGATTGCTCTTTCTCGTGCTGCAAAAGAAGGTGGTCGTACTGATAATGCAGATGCCCTGATTCTTGAAGGTTTATTTACCTGTATTACAAATGTAAACTTTAATAATGACACATTATTACGACTTATTGGTCGTATACATGAAGAAATAGCTTCGTTGACTGTCTCTGCTGGTGGTTGCTCAGGATGTTGTGGTTCATGTGGTAGCTGTGGCAGTATCGCTGAAGAACCTGCTGACGAAGATCAATTTGCTGATTATGACATGAATAAAGTTTGGTATGCAAATCAAGATATTCGTTCATTAAAATCACTTATTTTATTTGGTCTTCGAGGAATGGCAGCTTATGCATATCATGCTCGAGTTTTAGGGTTCCAAGATGAAAGCGTAAACATGTTTTTTTATAAAGCACTGTATGCAATTGGTCAAGATTGGGGGATGGATGAGCTTCTTCCGATCGTAATGGAAACCGGTAAGACAAATCTTGCTTGCATGGAATTATTAGATAAAGCTAATACAACTACCTATGGTAATCCTGTTCCAGCAACTGTTCCATTATCTGTCGAAAAAGGTCCTTTTATTGTTGTTACCGGACATGATTTACTCGATTTACAACAATTGTTAGAGCAAACAGAAGGTAAAGGCGTTAACGTTTATACTCATGGCGAGATGCTCCCTGCTCATGGATATCCAGAACTTAAAAAATACAAACACTTAAAAGGTAACTTTGGTACTGCATGGCAAAATCAGCAAAAAGAATTTGGTGGTAAAAGTGATTTAGGTGCGGGGTCAGAACCTATTCCTGCACCTGTTCTTTTCACAACTAACTGTCTTATGGTTCCAAAAGAAAATTATATAGATCGCGTTTTTACAACAGAAGTTGTTTCTTTTCCTAATGTTCCACATATTAGTGCAGATGCAAATGGAAAAAAAGATTTTTCTGCAATTATAGATAAAGCAATTGAGTTGGGTGGGTACAAAGAAGACACTCACATGACTGGTATTAATGGTGGGGATCATGTAACAACTGGTTTTGGTCATAATACAGTATTAGGTGTTGCTGATAAAGTAGTAGAAGCTGTTAACAATGGCGACTTAAAACACATCTTTTTAGTTGGTGGATGTGATGGTGCTCGCCCAGGACGTAACTATTTTACCGATTTTGTAAAAGCGACTCCTAAAGACACTATGATATTAACTCTTGCTTGTGGTAAATATCGTTTTAATGACCTTGAGTTGGGGACGGTAAATGGTAAAGAAGGAGGACTGCCACGTCTTTTAGATATGGGACAGTGTAATGATGCTTACAGCGCAATTACTGTAGCAGTCGCTCTAGCAAAAGTCTTTAAGTGCAGTGTAAATGAACTTCCATTATCTATGGTGTTATCATGGTACGAGCAAAAAGCTGTTTGTATATTACTTACTTTGCTCGATTTGGGCATTCAAAATATTAAGTTAGGTCCTACATTACCTGCTTTTATTTCTCCAAATGTCCTTGATCACTTGGTCAAAACATACAACATTGCTCCTACAACTACAGCAGAAGAAGATCTTGCAGAAATCCTTGGGAAATAACATTAAAAAAATAATATTATATTGATTTTTGTTTTGTTTTATATTAAAATTAAAGTACCTTAATATATTTCGCAAGGAGAAAAAATTAGTAGTCTTAGCAGGAACATTAGTAATTGCTCTTGCATTAACTGCATGTTCAACAGTAGCACCTGTATGTGCAACATCAAATCCTGTAGGATCAAAAGTTGGAGAAGCTTCAACTAAAACAATTCTTAATATTTTGATTCCTTTTAAACAAGATAGCGGAATTCAAGCTGCTGCAGCTAATGGTGGAATTTCTAAAATTTCTACTGTAGATACTAGAATTGACTGGAATGTTATTTCAACAACTATAACAACTGTTGTAACAGGTGAATAATTGAATTATTCAATTCGATTGGCAAAAAGTCAGAAATGGCTTTTTGCCTTTTTATTATTAATTAGTATTTTTCTCTTTTCTTCCTGTCAAACATCAGAAAAAGTTTTGACTTTTGCTTTAGAAGATGATGTACAACAATATTACATACGTTCTACAAAAATAAAAGATAAACATTTTTTAGCAGATATCGACTTTACGATACGGGTTAAAAATGGTGCTCTGTATGATCCCATTAATGTTAATTATTCTATAAAAGAATTACCAAATGGAGTGGAAGATTTAAAAAATGTAACCGTTGGATTTTGTGTTCATGATACAGTTTATTCTGTTATGAATAAAAAAATAATTATGAAGAATGTAGATCCTATTAAATTTAGATATACTTCAGAATTAGCTCCAGAAGATTTTCTGGAATTAGTTCATAATTCTGACGATATTAAAATACAATTTATGTTTGGGGATTATATAATAGAGTCAATTAAACCAGAAATAAATGAAACGATTGCTAATTTTAATATTATTTTAGATGATTAATATTAAAAGCCTTATATGAGACATTATCAGATATAAGGCTTTTGTATAAATAATAAGAAATTATTTGTATAATAATTTGTTTATGCTGATTTATTTTTATGCTCGCGATAGTTTTCTACAGCAGCTTTAACAGCTTGTTCTGCTAGTACTGAACAGTGGATTTTGTTTGCAGGGAGTCCGTCAAGAGCCTCTACAACAGCTTTATTTGAAATTTTCAGTGCATCATCTACTTTTTTACCCTTAATCATTTCTGTAGCCATAGAACTTGTTGCAATAGCAGAACCACACCCGAATGTGTTAAACTTTACATCCGTGATTATCTCATTTTCATCAATTTTTAAGTACATTTTCATGATATCACCACATTTTGCATTTCCAACTTCTCCAATGCCGTTTGCATCTTCAATAGTTCCAACGTTGCGAGGGTTTCTAAAATGATCCATAACTTTATCACTGTATAACATATATAACTCCTATACATAAATTTCTATAATTAATGATTTTTCTAAATCATAAAATCCTTTTTCCCGGTAACAAGATCCTTCCATACTGGTGACATATTTCTTAAATATGCTACGACCTTTGGAATCTCTTGTATCATATAATCAATTTCTTGTTCAGTAATATTGTCAGATAGTGAAAGTCTAAGAGAACCGTGAGCTATTGCATGTGGGTGTCCTATTGCTAACAATACATGACTTGGATCGAGAGATCCTGATGTGCAAGCAGAGCCTGAAGAAGCATATATACCTTTTTCATCAAGCATTAGCAAAAGAGCTTCGCCTTCTATTCCTTCAAAACAGACATGCACATTTCCTGGTAGTCGTTTTTTAGGATCTCCATTTAAGATGGAGTGTGGAACTTTTAAAAGCCCTTTTATAAGTTTGTCTCTAAGAAGTGTAAGTTTTGGGTTTAACTCTTTCATTTCTGAAGTAGCTTCTTCTAAAGCTGTAGCCATGCCAACTATTGCCGGTAGATTTTCTGTTCCAGCCCTTTTGTTACGTTCTTGCGCACCACCTTCTATAAGATTTGAAAGAGGGATTCCTTTTTTGCAATATAATGCCCCAATACCTTTTGGCCCTCCAAATTTATGAGCAGAAAATGAAAGCATATCTACATTATGTGATTGCACATCCACGTCAATATGACCGACTGCTTGAACGGCATCTGTATGAAAAGTAATACCTTTTTCTCTACAAAGTTTCCCTATTTCAGTTATTGGTTGAATAGATCCAATCTCGTTGTTTGCAAACATAATAGTAACTAGCGCGGTATCTGGTCTTATAGCTGCTTCAAGTTCTTCTAGGTGTATCATTCCATTTTTATGTACATCTAAAAGCGTTACTTCAAACCCTTGTTTTTCGAGATTTTTTAGTGTATGTAAAACAGCATGATGTTCAAAAGCAGATGAAATTATGTGCTTTTTACCTTTTTTAGCCCCTGCAATAGCAGCAGAATTAATAGCTTGATTATCAGATTCACTTCCTCCAGATGTAAAATAAATTTCTGATGGATCACTGTTTAGAATCTTTGCTAATCTAGTTCGTGCATCAGTAAGGGCTTCTTTTGCAAGTTGTCCTGGTGTATTTAAACTTGAAGGATTACCAAATGTTTCTCTAAAATACGGTATCATGGCTTCTATTGCACTCGCTCTCGTTTTTGTTGTAGCGGCGTTATCAGCATAAATTTGCATGTAATACTCCTATTCCTATCTAACTAATAGGAATATAACATTTAATTCATACTAAATCAATAGGAAATAGAAAGAAAAATTATAATTTTCTTAAAAGTATGTCTTCAAGAGTTACACTTTTTAGGTATTGGTCAATAACAGTATCCAATTTTTGCCAAAGAGGATGGGTGAGACATTCACTTTCATTTTTACAAGCTGTTTCATTTTTATCGACGCATTTAACAGGAGAAAGGGATTTTTCTACACTATTTAATATTTCAGAAACAGAATAATCTGAAGCAGCGCGTACAAGTCGATATCCACCATCGTTACCACGTTTGCTTTCTACAAAACCAGCCTTATTTAAATTCGAAATGATAATTTCTAAATATTTTAAAGAAATTTTTTGTCTTTCTGCTATATTTTTAAGGGAAATAAAACCCTCATCCTTGTTTTGCGCAAGGTCTATAACAACACGCATTGCATATCGTCCTTTTGTTGAAATCATCATAAATGAGCCTCCGAATTTTGGTCCATTTCGTACAAAGTAAAATGGTTTTTATTAAAACTAATGATACCGTCTTTTTTTAGCTTTCCTAATGTTGCACTTAAGGCGCTTCTCTCTACAGCTAAAAAATCAGCAAGTTGTTGTCGATTGTAAGGTATCTCAAAAGAGAATCCATTTTTAACATTATCGCTTACACACCCTTTTCTAAGTGCAATATCAGAAAGATAGCTTATAATTTTTTCACGCGTTGTTCGTCGTGACAAATGATCGATTTTTTGTGTAAGAAAAAAATTCTTTGATGCGAGAACTTGAATCATGTTTTGTATTAATTGGGTGTGATGGTGACAGGCATTTTTGCATGTAGTGGTCATTTTTTTGTAATTTCCAAATAAAATAATAGTGTCTTCACTTGCACGTATACTGATTGGGAAAACAGATAGTCCAGAACAAGCTGCTGCTTCAGCAAATGTTTGTCCAGTTGTAAGTGTTTGCAAAATTGAATGGTATCCCCAATAATCATTGCGTTCAAGCTCAATTTTGCCATCTGCTATGATTCCTAATGGAAAGCCTTCTTTCCTGACTTCACCAGCTGTAAAGATAGGAGTGCCTTTTGAGTATTTTTTAACTTTAAACTCTAAACAAGAAAGCATGCTTGTAAGGTCTTCTTTATTTATCCCTCTAAAAAGGTCATTATGCATCAAGACATCTATATAATTAAGTGGAGAAATTTTAGTCCAATTATTTGTATTCATAAATAAATAGTACTTCTTTTTTGTTGTAATTACAACTAAAGTAAACTAAACTTATAAAAAGAATTAAGGAGAAAATGGATGAAAATCCTTAAATTATTGTTTTGTGTAAGTATGATATTAACTTTTTTTTCATGTGTAAACACTTCTGGGGTTGTAGAAACTGATGATGTTGATAATTTTGTAAAAGGTGTTGATATTTCAAGCATTATTTCACTTGAAGATAGTGGTGTAGAATTTAGTGATAGCTATGGAAATAAAAAAGATATATTTTCTATTTTAAAAAATAATGGAGTTAATTATATTAGAGTTCGGATATGGAATAATCCGTTTAATACAGATGGCAATGGGTACGGTGGTGGAAACAATGATCTATCACAAGCAATAAAAATTGGTACGCGTGCTGCAAAATATAATATGCCTTTGCTGGTTGATTTTCATTACTCAGATTTTTGGGCAGACCCTTCAAGTCAGAAAGCGCCAAAAGCATGGGATGGAATGAGCGTAAGTGATAAAGCGAATGCTCTTTACACTTTTACCTATACTAGTTTAACCCAGTTAATTACTGCGGGTGTAAATGTAGGTATGGTGCAAATTGGTAATGAAACAATGGGAGCTATGTGTGGAGAAACTGTTTGGTCAAACGTAATCAAACTTATGAAGGAAGGTTGTCGAGCTGTTAGGCAAGTTTCTGGGGAGCAGTCTAAAAAAGATAGCTCTTTTAATCCGATCAAAATTGCGTTGCATTTTACAAGCCCAGATTCTGTGGGGTCTTATCTATGGTATGCGGGGAGCTTAAAAAATGCAAATGTTGATTATGATATTTTTGCTTCGTCGTGGTATCCTTTTTGGCATGGAACCTTAGAGAATCTTACATCTGTGTTTAGAGATGTTATAGCTTTAAGTGGTAAAAAAGTGATGATATCTGAGTTTTCATATCCTTATACGTTATTAGATGGTGATGGGTATTCAAATAATATTTCTTCTTTTTCTGAAGTTGACTTACCGTATGAGGTTTCTGCTAAAGGGCAATCAGAATGTATTAAAGATGTCATTAGCGCTGTGGCTAGTTTAGGTGATTCTGGTATTGGGGTGTTTTATTGGGAACCGGCCTGGGTTCCTGTTCCTGGGGATTCATATGCTGAACGACAAATTTTATGGAATAGTTATGGTTCAGGTTGGGCTTCAGAGTATGCTGTAGATTATGCCGAAAGTGCCAAAAAATGGTGGGGTGGTTCTGGTTGGGATAATCAAGCTCTATTCGATTTTGATGGGAAAATGCTTGATTCACTTTCAGCGTTTAAGTAAACGTGATATCTTAGCGTATGAGTAATACAATTACGACAGAAAATGCCCAGAGAGAACTAACCCTAGATCCGTATCATGACGGAGTCATTTGTGATGGAATTGAGTTTGCAGAATTTGATATGCATGAGCATACTTTTGATTCCTGTATATTTAATTTATGTACTTTTACAAATGCAGATTTAAACGAGTGTATCTTTCAGGAATGTAAATTCAACAATTGCCGATTTTTGATGTGCAAGATGGAATCAACAGTATGGGATAATTGTGTTTTCATTTCGAGCCGACTTACAGGTATGAATTTTGCAGAGTGCAGTGGCTTTGGTTTTTATCAAGAATACGGCGATTGTCTGTTAGATAGTTGTGTCTTTTATAATAATACATTAAAAAACATGTACTTTAAAAAATGTATGATACGTGGTTCATCTTTTGAAAACTGTCCTATGCAAGAAATCTCTTTTGTTGAAACACAATTTCAGGATACCGGTTTTTTAGGTTGCAATCTAGAAAAAGCTGATTTCCGTACTGCATATGGATATGCAATTGATCCTAAGGCTAACAAGCTTAAAAAAGCCCGTTTTAGTTTGCCTGCTGCATCTAGTTTCTTGTATTACCTTGGAATTACAATAGAAGAGTAGAATTATTTTACTAGTTTATTGGTTTAATAGCCAAGGCATTTCAGTTTCGAAGTCGACTCCATAGGAGTTGTGATCTGAATGTGTAAGTGTTGCTTTTATAGAACGCACAACAAAATCTGCAGCAAGTTTAAGAGCTTGGTTAAAAGTTTTACCTTGCATGAGTGCGCCCATGCAGACACTTGCATAAATATCACCGGTACCATGAAAACTTGTGGACAATTTTTGGTGAAAATAACTTGAAAATTCTTTAGTTTCGCTGTCATATGACATAATACCGAGTTCATTTTCATTAAGACAGACACCTTTTACTACAACTTTTTTTGTTCCTAAATCTGCAAGTCTTAAAAGGATATCTTTTATATACTTTTCATCATAGCCGCTTTCTTTGTATGGAATGTCCAGTAAAAAAGATGCTTCGGTAAGATTGGGGACAATTATATCGGCTTTTCCAGCAAGTTTAGCCATTCTAACGGCAAATTCATTTGTAAAACCCGAGTACAATTTACCATTGTCGGCCATACAAGGATCTACAAATTTTAATGTTTTATTAGCAGTCTCTGTGGTAGGGGTAGTAAATTCTGAAAATATTTTTTCTACTAAATCAATTTGTTCATATGAACCAAGGTATCCAGTATATATAGCATCGAAATTAATATTTTGTGTTTTCCAGTGGTTAGAAATTGGGGTAATGTCTTGTGTTAAATCTCTAAAGGTAAACCCTTTAAACATGGTGTGAGTGGAGAGAACTGCTGTAGGTAAAATAGCAGTCTCAACACCCATCGCCGAAATAATAGGAAGTGCTACGGTGAGTGAGCACTTTCCAATACATGAAATATCTTGAATTGTAAGTATTCTTTTCATTTACTTTTCCCTTTGAAATAGAATACCTACGTTATATCAGATAAATAGATTTGTGTCAGAATTTTCTGCGGAACCTAGGAATGTAGCAACTCCACCAATCTCTACACCATCAATAAGCTCTGCTTCTGTAATTCCTAAAAGATCCATGGACATTTGGCAAGCTACAAATTTAACTCCAGCTTCTTGTGCCGATAGCATAAGTTCTTCTAGAGAAGGCACATTCTTATTTTTCATAAGATTCCTAATCATTTTAGGACCCATACCGCCCATATTCATTTGGGAAAGTTTAAGCTTTGTTGTCCCTCGTGGAAGCATTGCTCCAAACATTTTGCCCATAAAATCTTTTTTTGCACTTACTTTTTTTGGTCGGCGTAGAATATTCAAGCCCCAGAAAGTAAAGAACATAGTTACTTTACGGCCCATTGCTGCTGCTCCGTTTGCAATAATAAAACTTGCAATTGCCTTATCAAGGTCGCCACTAAAAACGACCATACTTTTGTCGTTTCCTTGGGATTTAGCACGTTCATTGTTTGAATGGGCAGTATTTACTGTTGTTTGTGGTGTATTTGTTGTGTTTTCTAAAGTACCAGCTTGAACCTCTCCAGTACCTTTTTGTATTTTAACAGTAATAGCACCTTTGTCGTTTTGGCCAGATATAAAGGTATTATCGGTTCTTTCACACCATACTTTTATGTCGCTTAAAAAACCTGGATCAGTTGCTTCAACTGTTATTTTATCACCATTAGAAGCTTCTTTCATGTTTTTAGAAACTTTCATGATAGGACCTGGACAAGCGAGTCCTCGAGCATCAATTTTTATTTCTTTTGCATTAGGAGTATTTACTTCACTTTGATTTGAAACTATTTCATCTGTAAGTGATTTTAAAAAAGGTGAGTTTGAAGCTGTTTGGGCGGTCCATATTGTTTTTGTATTTTGAACAAGTTTTAATGTTTTAAAACCACCGCTTAAGTTGTAGACATTTTTAAAACCATTATTCATAAGTTGACGAGTAGCTACATAACCTCGTAATCCTACCATACAAAAGACATAGGTTGGTTTTTCTTTATCAAGTTTAGAAATATTTGGACGTAAGCTGTCTAGTGGAATATCAATTGTATTATCTAGGTTACCCATAAGATGTTCGACTTCGAAGCGGCTATCAAAGAGTTGTACTTTACCTTCTTTTGCAGCATTTTGTATATTTTCGTATTCTTCGGCATACCATACTTTCATATCGCCTTTTAATATGTTATTTGCAGTATATCCGAGCATGTTTACTGGATCTTTAGCTGAAGAAAACGGAGGAGCGTAACATAATTCAAGTTTTTCTAAATCTGCAACCGTGGCTCCCATTTGCATAGCAGTTGCTAACACATCGATGCGTTTTTCTACTCCCGAATAGCCAATAGCTTGTGCTCCTAAAATTTTACCTTTTTTATCAAAAAGCATTTTTACTTGTAAAGAAGTAGCTCCTGGATAATATCCAGCATGGGTGTTTGTATGAAGATATGTTTTATAATATGTTTTTTCAGTATCGGCAGTTGTGTCAATTTTGTCCGAAGTTATTAAAGTATATCCATCGCGTTGTAAAGATTCTTCGCTAAATCCTGTAGATGCTGCTGTTAGATCAAATACTTTTAAAACTGCGCTTCCCCAAGATACATTTGCTTTTGTTTTACCACCTAAAACATTTTCGGCAACTGCTCGACCTTGTTTGTTTGCAGGACCTGCTAAAGGAATCAGGCCTTCTTCTCCTGTTACACCATTAACAATATTAACAACATCTCCGACTGCATAAATATCAGGGTTAGAGGTTTGCATAAATTCATTTACAGCAATCGATTTGCGCATTCCTAAATCGAGACCTGCTTTTTCTGCTAAACCGCTTTCAGCATTAACTCCAACTGACATAATTACGACATCAGCATCAATTGATTTTCCAGTGTTTACTTCTAGATGTAATGAACTGGCACTTTGTGTTGGTGTGTTTTGTGTAATTTTTGTGACACCTGTTTTTAACCATAAACTTAAACCTTTGCTTTGTAAGTGTTCATGCAAAACATTGGTCATTTCACGATCCATAGAGGCAATAATATGAGGTGCAAATTCTATAATAGTAACATCAAGACCAGCTTCTTTTAAATTTTCAGCCGTTTCTATGCCAATAAAACCTCCGCCAATAACAACGGCAGATTTACTATCATTCTTTTGAATGTAGTCTTTTATTTTGATGGTATCAGGAACTGTTCGAAGGGTGAAAACTCCATCATATTTTACAGCATCTGGAAACATGATTTTAGGGGAGGCACCAGGAGAGAGTATTAATTTATCATAATTTTCTGTGTATTCTTTATTAGTCTCATGATTAACGATTGTTACTTTTTTATTTTCTTTATCAATAGAAGTTACTTCGTTCATTGTTCTAACATCAATATTAAATCGATCTCGAAATAACTGAGCTTCTGTAACTACTAGTGTTTCTTTTTGAGCGATAGTACCACTTATATAATAAGGGAGTCCGCAGTTTGCATAAGAAACGTAAGGTCCTTTCTCGAGCATTATAATTTCAGCATTTTCATCGAGCCGTCGTAATCTTGCAGCTGCGCTGGCTCCACCTGCAACTCCACCAATAATAAGTATCTTCATAAAATACCTCCATTCAATAAGTATTTATCGAATTAAACATACTTGTTATTGCAACTAGTTACTGTGATAAAATCACTATAAGCCTAAAACCATTTTTTATGATGGAAAAAACGTATCATAAATAAAACAAGGACTATCATTGCTCCCCACATTACAAAATATCCATATTTAAAGTGTAATTCAGGAATAAAGTCAAAGTTCGTACCATAAACGCCTGCTATGAATGTGATAGGAATAAATATTGCAGAAAAAATTGTTAATACTTTCATAATTTCGTTGAGTTTATTATTTACTTGTGAATTATACATGCTTAAATAATCAGATAACATGTCGCGATATGTATCTATTGCATCTACTGCTTGACTAGAAAGATCAAGAAGGTCTCTAAAAAAAGTGCGGGTAGGTTCTTTTATTATCTCAGATTCAAGTTTGCACAATTGCAAAATAAATTCTTTTGCTGGGCGAATTGTTTTACTTAAATAATTAATTTCGCGTTTGTAGGAGTTAATTTTTGTAAGTATAGTTTCATCTGGATTTTCTAGAATTAAATCTTCGATATCTTCTATTTTATCCCCAATTCTTTCGATTATTACAAGGTAATTATCAATTATAGTATCTAAGATGGCATAAGCTAGATAATCTGACCCAACTTTTCTAATACGTCCTTTTTGATTTTTTATACGATCACGAACTGGATTAAAAACATCACCTGGTTTTTCCTGAAATGTTAATAAAAAAGTCTCACCAACCAATATAGTTAATTGTTCGCTTTGAACTTTCCCGGTCTTATTTTCATAGAACATCATTCTAAGTACCAGATATAAACAATTATCATAGTCTTCTAATCTTGGCCGTTGTCCGGTGTTAACAATATCTTCTAAAACTAGAGCATGAAGATTAAATCCTTCACCTATTTTTTTTATTAGCTCTGTATCATGTAGCCCATTAATGTTAATCCATGTAACCGTAGATGTATCTTTATGTTTTATAGCTTCTCTAATATCTTCTATCTTCATATCAGTCAAAGTATGTTTATCATAATCTATCATCTGAATAGAAGTTGACGATACTTTTTGTTCTCCAATAAAAACAGGTTCTCCTGGTACTTGTCCAATAGTTTTTTCTTTTTTTATTAAAAACCTTGCCATAATTCTTCCTCCCTTTTATGTCTAAAGAATCCCTGTGTGTTCAAGAACAATTTTAAGCCCTATTAAGATTAAAATAATACCACCAGCCAATTCAGCTCTCTTCTTAACCTTTAACCCAAATATATTACCTATTTTAACCCCTATCATCGAAAAAAACAGTGTAACAAGCCCTATTAACAAAGCAGAAAGTGCTATGTTAACATTAAAAAAAGAGAAAGAAATTCCAACAGCAAGAGCATCTATGCTTGTAGCAATAGAGAGTGGAAACATAGTTTTAAAACTTAAAGACGAACTTGTGCTTGAAGGGCAAGTTTCGGGATCGAAAATACTTTCTTTTATCATTTTTGCGCCAATAAAACCAAGAAGAACGAACGCTATCCAATGATCGTATGCTGTAATCTTGTCAGAAAATTGGATGCCAAAAAAATAACCAATTAAAGGCATAAGTGCTTGGAAAATGCCAAAATAAAGGCCGACAATAAGGGCTTTCCCTATACTTTTTTCTTGCATTGATAACCCAATACAGATTGCTACAGCAAAAGCATCCATTGATAATCCTATAGCAATTAAAAATAATTCTAGTAAATTCATTGTATTTTATATTCCCATAAAAAAGGTAAATAATATCATATAAACATAAAAAAACTGTTTAAACTTTTAAGACAAAGTAACTGATAAATATTATTATAAGTGTAACATGTATATACAAAGATATACAAATAATGCAACTATGCAAAATAAATTGTGTCTAAATAGACATAAGGGAAGTTTGTATTTATACAGGAGAAACAATGAACACTATTCCACAAATTATCCGAGAAGTCCAAACTAAGTACCCGGATTTAAATGCCCAGTATTATCGAAAATCAAAAGGAACCCCGTTTATTTCACGGAGTTTTGCAGATTTTTACCAGGATTCACTTGATTTTGGTGCAGGTCTTTTAAGTCTAGGGCTTCAAAAAGCAGAACCTGTGGGGCTTCTTTCTGATAATCGAAGAGAATGGAGTGTAGCTGATATTGGTATTCAAGCATGTGGATCTGCCGATGTACCACGCGGTCGCGATATTTCAGATGGTGAAATAAGTATTATTTATGGAATTACTAATTGCCGATTTATGGTTGCTGAAAGAGATGTCGAAGTAAACCGTCTTGTTAAAGCAAAAAAAGATTTACCTGATTTAAAAACTGTAATTGTTATGCAAGATTATAAAAATGTTGCTGATATATCAGATTTTTCCGTGATTTCTTTTGAACAAGTGATAGAACTTGGTAAAAAATATCGTGAAACAAATCCGGTTGAAATTGAAAATTTGGTTGATGATGGGAAAAAAGAAGATGTTGCGACTATTATTTTTACTTCAGGTACTACAGGGCTTCCAAAAGGGGTTCCTCTTACTCAGGCAAACTACCTTTCACATGTTTCGGGCGGTGGAGAGCGCATGGGGACTGAGCCTGGCGATATTTGGCTAACAATGTTACCTGTATGGCATTCTTTTGAGCGTATTGTTCAGTATATAGCATTAGGTAATGGAGTTGGGCTTGCATACTCTAAACCTATCGGTGCGATTATGATGAAAGATTTTGCAGATATTAATCCACAGTATACAACTGCAGTTCCACGAATATGGGAATCAGTATATAGAAATATTCAGAAAAAAATGGCGGCTGCAAGTCCTATAAAAAGAATTCTTTTTAGTTTTTTTGTAAGTATTGGGGGTGTGTATGCACGTCTTGATAATTTATACAAAGGACTTACACCTAGATTTAAAAAAAGAAATCGTTTGTTTGACAAAATAGTAAGTGCTATTCCACGTCTTTTGCTCATGCCAATTAATGCATTTGGACGGAATGTAGTTCTTAAACCGATACGTTCTCTTTTTGGTACTAATTTAAAAGCTGCGGTTTCTGGTGGTGGCAGTTTACAAAAGAAAATAGATTTATTTTTTGCTGCTGCAGGAATTTGTCTAATGGAAGGTTATGGATTAACAGAAGCAGGGCCTGTTATTGCTGTTAGAAACCTTGCTACTTTAGAGGCTGGAACTGTTGGGACACCTTTCCCAGGCATGGAAGTTAAACTTATAGATGAAGATGGAAACGAGTGCCCTCCAGGTAAAATGGGACTAATTTTTGCTCGAAGTGTACAAGTTATGAAAGGCTATTATAAAGATCCTGAAGCAACGGCTAAGGTTTTATCTGAAGATGGTTGGTTAAATACTGGTGATCTTGGTGTTATGACCTATGATCGGGCTCTTGCTATCGTTGGCCGAATTAAAGATACAATTGTTCTTTCTGATGGAGAGAATATTGAACCTGTACCGATAGAAAAACATTTAGCATATTCTCATTTTATAGATACTGCAGTTGTTGTAGGACAAGATCAAAAACATCTTGGTGCTTTAATTGTTCCTGAGTTTACAAATTTACAAGAATATGCAAAAGAAAATGGTATTGAGTATGAGGGAATAGAAGATCTTATTCAATTACCAGAGATAAAAGCCTTATATCGAAAAGAAATTGACAATGAGGTAGGGCATCATCATGGATTTAAGTCTTTTGAGCATATTCATAATTTTATTTTATTAACAAAGGTTTTTGAAGTTCCTCGTGAATTATCTGCAAAACAAGAATTAAAAAGAACAGAAGTAAATAAATTATATGCAAAAGAGATTGAGAGTATTTTTTCTTAATTAGAAGCTGTTTCAATAATAGGGGGTAGGCATGAATATTGAAAATAGGCATATTAGTGTTTGGGGTGATTCGATTTTAAAAGGTATTGTTCGCGATGAAACATCAGAAGGATATCAGGTACTTGATGACAATTGTGTTAAACGCTTTGCAACAGCGACGGGTTCGTCTGTATCTAATCATGCACGCTTTGGTATGACAACGGTTAAAGCGTTTGAGCGAATAAAACGGTCAATATTAAAAGCTCCTCCACAAAAAGATGATATTGTGTTAATTGAGTTTGGTGGAAATGACTGTGATTTTAAATGGAATGAAATTTCTGAAACTCCTACTATGCCACATGATCCTAATACCCCTTTTGATTTATTTGTTTCTAATTTGCAATCGATAATTGATATCTTTAAAAACTTAAAACTTTCTCCTATTTTTATGTCATTGCCACCGCTAGAACCTAACCGGTATTTAGAATGGGTATCGCGTGGCCTAAACAAGGAGAATATTTTAAAGTGGCTTGATGATGTTAATAAAATATATCGTTGGCAAGAGGTTTATAGTGATGCGCTTGTTGATACCGCTAGAAAAAATGATTTACGAATTATTGATGTTAGAAAAAGCTTTTTAATGAGCAATCACTATACATCTTTAATTTGTGATGATGGAATCCATCCAAATAAAAATGGACATGAAGCCATTTATAACTCTTTTATGAATTACTTAAAAGCTGTGTAATACGTAAGTTGTAAGCATCTATCTTATTGACCTTACTCCAAGCTCTCTCTATCATAGAATTATGGATTCTAAAGATACTCTTCATACTAGAAGTTTACATCGACAGCGGTATGATTTTAAGCAACTTTCACGTGATTGTTCCGATTTAAAACAAATTGTATATATCCATTGTTAGGACATCAAATATATGGTTGGGATTTTATCGGATCTGACATTGATAAAAAATCTTTACAAATTGCTCAAACAATAATAGAAAAGAATGATTCCCTTAAAAATAATATTCTTTTACGATTACAAAAAAATTCAAAAAATATTTTTACAGGTATTATAAGAGTAAATGAGTATTTTGATTTTACAGTTTGTAATCCTCCTTTTCATGTTTCAGAGGCAGAAGCCATTGCGGAAAATCATAAAAAAAATAGAAATCTTAAAATAAAAGCGAAAAAAACAAATTTGAATTTTGGAGGCCATGTTAATGAACTTTGGTGTGATGGGGGAGAAATCTCTTTTATTAAAATAATGATAAAAGAAAGCGTTAAGTTCTCATCTAATTGTTTTTGGTTTACTAGTCTTGTGTCTAAGAAAGAAAGTTTACGTCCTATTTATAAAGAATTAAAAAAAGTTAATGTTGCACAAATGCATACTATCTTAATGGGGCAAGGACATAAAATTAGTCGGATTGTTGCATGGACCTTTTTAAATATAAATGAACAAAAAGCATGGAAACAAAATAGATGGAATAAAGCTTAAAAATAAAATTTATAAAGTCTATTCTTTATTCAATGTTTGCAATTTTTTTTTGATTTTGCTTTGTATAATTCTTTATCAGCCTCATCGAGAAGTTTTTTAAGAGTGAAATCTTCGTTTATTTTATACTGAGTTGCTCCTGAAGATACAGATAAAATAAATTCGTGAGGTTTTTTGTTGTATTCATTTATTAATTCATTTATGCGTTTTTGGATAAGATTATACTGACTAATAGAGCAATTAATTGATAGAACCGTAAATTCATCACCTCCAAATCTAGCAATAATATCAGATTTTCTAAAGCTCATTTGAAGAATGTTTGCTATAGCTTGAATTGCAATATCGCCTGTTTTATGGCCATAATTATCATTAATTTGTTTTAATCCATCCAAATCAAAAAAGATAAGCATTATTTCCGAGTCATTTCTTTTTGCAAGTTCTATATTTTGTTTTGAAGAAGTCAAAAAACCTCGGCGGTTGTATAAACCTGTCAGTTCATCTATGACAGACAACCATTCTAATTTTTTATTAGCTTGTTTTACTTTTTCTAGAGCGTTTTCGAGTTCTTTAGAGCGTTCTGCTAACTCTTTTGTTCGTAATGCAACTTCTTTTTCTAATTGCTCTGAATACTTAAGGGCATGGTCTAAAAGATCTGTTGCTTTTAAAGCTGCAGAAAGGTGATCTCCTAATTCTTCTAAAATGCGAAGTTGATTTTGGTTGGCATCCGAAATAAAAAAACCTATGTCTTGGTTTTTGTGATAGAGTGGAAAAATAAAGCGAGAATAGGAGTTTTTATTTACTTTGCTATAATTTATAATAAGATGTTTAGTCGAAACTATTTTTTTTGAATGTGTTTTTAAATCATAAAAAATTTGTACATTGTTGTCATCGATGTATTTAGCTATGGTAAAATTCTCTATGTTAAACAATCTAAGATTTTTATCTAAAACTTGGCAAATGTCATCTTCATGAAATGAGCCAATAATATTTCTTGTCATACCATTTAAGATTGTTGTAAATTCTTCTTGTTCATTTTTTGTTGTGTCAGGTATATATGGAATAGAAAAAATATTTTTAATTAAGGTTGGGTTTTCAATGTTGCAACCACATGATTTTCTGACAACTAATTGTGTAGGAAGATCAAAAGTATTTGGTTTTGAAGAGGGAGTTATCAATTCTTTGGAGAATTCTTGTACGGCCATATATCCGAGCTCTGTAGCCGGTTGATGAATAGTTGTTAGTTCTGGTTTATAACTTTTAGCACTAGGCAAATCATCAAATCCTGCAATACTAATATCTTTAGGAATATTAAAACCTCTTTTTTGAAGTTCTTTCATAGCGTATAGAGCCATAAGATCATTGGCACCTACTAAACCATCGAACGAAATTTTTCTATTATCTAGAAATTCTTCTACTGCTAAAATCCCTCTCTCTCTAATAAAATTACCTTCAAAAATATATTGCTCATTAAATTTAATTCCATTGTCACTTAGAGCCTTTTTATATCCTATTAATCTCTCATCTGCTTCAAAAAGGCCTGAAGTTCCTTTTATAAAGGCTATTTTTCTTCGATTATGAACTTTTATAAGATGTTCTACCACAGCATACATACCAGATCTATCATCAATAGTAAAACAAGTGCTATTGGTAGTTTTTATTCCTATATGAGCAGAAGGAATATTGCCATATTTTGTAATAAAATTAAGAAAAGGTTTAACCCCTATATTATTAGAAATAGAAGAAGAGAGATATAAAATACCATCAAAATTTTCTGGATAAACTAGAGAAAATAATTTGTTACGGTTTTGAGTATACAGAAGAGGGCTTCCTAATTCTCCAACCCCAAAAAAAACAACTGAAACCCCTAAATCTTCAGCAGCTTTCAAAGCTCCTCTAGAAATAGCTACAGTGTATTCACTGTTAAAATCAGGAAGAAGAAAGGCTATTCTACATTTATTTTTGTTCCCCATATTTTTCTCTTTAAATTATTAAATTTTCATAAGAATATTTTTGATATATATACCATTGAGAAGTAGAAAATCTTTTGCTCCCTTTTTTGTATCATACTTTAGTATATCACGGATTTTTAAAACATTCTAATTAAAGTTCTTCGTGAGGAAGTGTTCGCCGTGTTGGTCTAAAGTATGTTTTGGGTGAATATTTGTACAAATCAGATACACGGGTCATATAGATACACGCATAACGCTCAACTTGATCAGCAAATCGGCTTTCATCACTCCCTGCACGTAAAACTTCTCCCCAATAGGGATTAAAGTAGTTTTTGTATTGGCCTAAAAGCTCAGAAATTTGACTGTTGAGTTTATCTGTTTCTGAAAAAAGTTCATCAAGTTTTTTTCGATCTATTTGTTGTCCTTCTGCGCGTAGAATGTCCATTTTATTGATTTCTTTTTCGAGCTTATTTTTTTTATCGGTTAAACTGTCAATCTTATTTTGCAGCGGGGCAGAACGGTGTATTCCTTCGATTTCTTTTTCTAAATCTTCGAGAACCAAAGCTGTACGCCATCCACATTGTTTTTTTAACGAAACAACATCGCCATAAATATGGTCGCCTAAATAAAGGATTTCCCAGCTATGTACACCCAAATCTTGTTGTAATTTTGCAAACCAGCCCCCCTGAAAAATTCCTTTTGCAACAGAACCGATATGATTTTCCATGGCTCCAGTATTATTAATAATGTGCAAAAAACGTGCAGGACGTTGAAAAAAAGCAGGTTTTTCGGCTTGTGTTATGACTACATCAAAAACATCTTCCCATTTTTTATACTGAGTGAAAAAAGGATTAAGAGCGTAATCCAGAAGTTTCTTTGTGTAGTTAAAATCTGAATTAGTTATAATCATGAGTTTTTTGCCGTATCCTTTGTATAGTTCTAGCATTTTTGTAACAAGAGGATCTTTTATGACGTATTTTTCGAAATTATTTGTGACAACTTTTTTTAGGGATCCGTCTTGGTGGACTTCATCAATAGCTTTTTCGATATCATCGAAAATCTGTTTGAAGTTAGGAAGTGTTAGTCCTTCCTTTTTTAATTGAACTATTTGTCCAAAAAGAACCCCTTTAGAAATTGCAAAGGCTGTATCAAGGCTTATATAATCAGGGCTACTAAGGTCAATGGCCAAATCTTGATACAAATCTGTTTGTTTTCTGTAATCTATCATTTCAAGGCCACTAAAAGATATTTTTACTTTGCCAAACCTGCTTAATTTTAGAATATTTCCGTTTCGACGATCTAAGACGAGTCCTCCAATTGTTCTATTTATATCAAATTTAAGAGTAGCTATTTTTTCGGGATAGTCATATTTAGAAACAAGTTTTTTACAAGCAAGAGAATGGGTTAATTCTTCAAAAAGTTCTGTGTTATATCGAACAAGTGTATAATCCATATCAAAACCAATAACTTTGATTTTTTTCATGTTAAGTAGACGGTTTACAAAAAGTGACATATATAACTCCTTAGAATAGATTTAATAGCCTACAATTAGTATAGAGTCAAATGCCAAAAAAATCATTTAAAATTATTGATCACTTAAAAAAAAATAAGCCATTAGAATTACAGGTAGTATTTCTAATGGCTTATATGTTAATAATCTTTTATTAATTAATTGCTACATTAAAAAATCTGAATTCCAAAGAAAATAGTAATAAACTTAGCTGCTACATATAAAAAGTAAATTCCAAATATGAGTTTTAACGTATTTGGTTTAAACTTTTTAATAGTTGCAGCCCCAATTTGTGCTCCAAGTATTGTTCCTGTTGCTAGCAAAAGTGCTGCGCTTAAATATACATACCCTTGAGCAAGTTTTATAGTTCCGCCTACTATTGCCATTGGAACCATGATTGCAAGGGATGTTCCCATTGTTACATAAACTCCTGCACCAAAAATATATATGAGTCCAGGAACAAGGGCGTAACCACCTCCAAGACCAACTATACCTGTAAAAATACCAACAAGAGACCCAAAAACAGAGAATCCGGCGGGTTTGCCAGGAATTGGAGCGGTTGCAGGTGGGGTAGCAGGTTTGTTGGAAACAGCTTTTTTTGTATACCCTTTAATGCCTTCGTAAATCATTCTAATTGATGGCCATAAAAATACGATACCAATAATTAATCCAAGTAATTTTGATTTAGAAGATAAGAAAGTAAATAAACATGAGCCAATTACAACACCAACGATTCCAGCACCGCCAATCCAAAGCGTTGCTCTTTTATCTAAGTTATGTCGCTTAAAATGACCGTATCCACCCGAAACGGCAGTAAAAATTACAGCAAAAAGAGTTGTTCCTACAGCGATTGCAGTTGGAAACCCCAACCATAAATCTAATATAGGTAGCATAACACTGCATCCACCAGTTCCTATCCAGCCGCCTAAAAGGCCAGCACAAAGTCCAACTAGAAGTAAAATAATAATGTATTGGCCCGTAATAGCAGGAACTCCTGCTGCTCCAGCTTTACTTGGTGTTAGGTTAAAAGCTAACGATATAATGGCAGCTGTTATTATTATAATTAATAAAATGGTAACAAAACCATATTTTTTCATAAATGAATCTTTCATAATTTCTCCTTGAAATAAGTGATTAATTTTTTTAGTAAAAAAAATAGAAAAAGGCTAATTACCTTTCCACCAACAAGGACAACATTTTCTTCTTTTTAGCATAGAAACTCCTTAAAAGTTAGTATTACAAGTACACATAGTCAAAAAAGTATCTTTTATTGCTAAACGATTATTATCTTCTTTTAGAGAAGGATATTCCTTTAGATGAAGAAAAATATCTTTAATCATATTTGTAATGATAGTGTTTTTAATATTTAAGGAATAAAAAATAAATTTACCTTTTTGTTTTGTTTTTACATATTCAGCGGCACGGAGTTTTGCTAAGTGTTTGGAGACTTTTGGTTGTGATAAATTAAGAATTCCACATAATTGACAAACGCATAGTTCTTCTTGTGATAACAAAATTATTAAACGTAATCTTGTTTCATCCGAAGCTAAATTAAAAAATGTATTTAAATCTGACATATCTTACCTTTTATATTTAACATATACTTGAATGAGTATATGAATAAATATAAAAAGAGTCAATAAAAAGAGCTACACATCATGTGTAGCTCTTTTTAGTTTACTAAGTGAGTATTTTATTCTTCAGTTTCTGGATACAGCAGTGTATATGCATCATATAAAGAATTTGTATCCATAATTGTATAAGTTTCGTTGTTGTCATTGTCGTATGCTTTTATGGAAATGCTTATGGTGAGTGGTAAATTGTTTATTGCGTCTTCGATCTCAGAATCAGTAGGATATCCATCAAGTAAGCCAATTAATGTTTCAATTGGTTTTATAGTACCGTTATAAGAAAATTCGAGTGAAGCAAGTAATTTACCCCCTATGCTGTCGTAACCATCTTCTTCAATACAAACCGACATGCCATAACTTGTTGCATAACTAACACTGATTTCTATTTCACTTTCATTCTTGGCATCGCTACAAAATGCATTTGCATTAAAGGCGATATTGGTATTAATATCTTTTACTATAGATGTAGGGGTTTCTAATTCTTCATCTGCCATACCTGCTATAAAATTGGCAACATTGATTGAGGAGCTTCCTGCAAAAGATACAGCTCCGACCATATCAAGATAATCATCGTCATGCAGTGAAGACGAAATGTTTATACTAGAGGTCGGAATCGATAAAGTAAATCCATCTATTCCTGTTTCAACACTATCAATCGTTGGATTGTAAACAAGTGTTCCGGATCCATTTGCTAACATATCATTCTCGAATGCAGTAGCTTTTTGAGTAAACTCCTCAATTATATCTTCGAGCTCTTCTTCTGTTGTATTGGATGACAACATTAAAGGAAAAAATTTTTCTACTGAGTTTTCTGAGGAGTATTCCCCATCACTATCATCAGCATCATCTTCTGATTCGAGTAAACCTAGTAAAAACTGCATTCCTTCATCTTCTGTAATAGAGGTCATTATGGTTGTATAATTTTCCTCTGTTATGTCCTTTGTAGCATTACTAGCAGGAATTGTACTTACATCAATAGCAGTAACGGTAGCTTTTTCTGCTGTCGTAAGACCTTCTTCTGTAGTTTCTCCCTCTGTAGGGCAACCTGTTAACGCAAATATTGCTGCGACAAAACCAATAATAAATAAAGCTTTTCGTTTATTCATTTTTCTTTCTCCTTTTCTCTGTATTCCTTTTCGCCATAGATGATAAGACAGAAATCTGTATTTGTCTAGGTTTGAGCAAAGAATAAATTTTTAATTTAAAAAATCTTAAATTCTGCTATAAAAGTGTTGCAATTATAGGTAATTATTTAAGAGAAAAGGAGGAATGCAATTTAAATGATTTCAACTTTGGTATGCTACTGATAATTTCAGTAGCATTTTAAGATATGATACTATATGTAAGCAAAATTACTATTTTTAAAACCACTTTTTTGTTTTATTTGCAATATTTACAAGTATTAACATTACAGGAACTTCTACCAATACTCCTACTATTGTAGCAAGCGCGGCAGGAGATTGTGTTCCAAAAAGTGAAATAGCAACTGCAACAGCTAATTCAAAAAAATTAGAAGCTCCAATCATTCCGGCTGGGGCTGCAATATCATGAGGAAGTTTTAATAATTTGCAGGCAAAATATGCAATAAAAAATATTAAAAAAGTTTGAATTGTTAGTGGTATTGCAATTAAAAGTATGTGTAAAGGATTATTAATAATTACGTTACCTTGAAAAGAGAATATAATTATGAGTGTTAGTAGCAGCCCAATTGTTGTTATATTATTAAATTTAGGAATAAATGATTCTTCAAAATATTTAATTCCTTTTTTATTAGAAATTATTATTCTTGATAGGATACCAGCAGTTAATGGAATTACTACAAATAATATTACTGACAAAATTAAAGTGTCCCATGGAATTGATACTCCTCCGGCTCCTAATAAAAAGGCTACAATAGGAGTAAAGGCTACTAAAATAATTAAATCGTTGGTTGCGACTTGTACAACAGTGTATGCAGGCTTTCCTTTTGTGAGATGGCTCCATACAAAGACCATTGCAGTACAAGGTGCAGCACCCAATAAAACAGCACCTGCTAAATATTCTTTTGCAATATTTGAAGGGATAAGGTTTTTAAAAATTACAAAGAAGAAAAGACTTGCAATACCAAACATTGTAAAAGGTTTAATTAGCCAGTTTGTTACCCAAGTAACAAAAAGCCCTTTGGGATTTTTACCTATGTCTTTAACACTTTTAAAATCGACTTTCATCATCATTGGATAAATCATTATCCAAATTAATATTGCAATTGGAATAGAAACATTTGCATATTCAAATTTTCCGAGTGTTTGAGGAATTTGTGGAATAAATTTACCTATTAAAATGCCAATTCCCATGCATAATAAAACCCATATAGATAGATATTTTTCAAAAAAAGATATCCCTTTTTTTTTTTCGTTACTCATATTTGTGGCTCTCCAAAAAATTAACCTAATTGGTTGCTATTTTTAGCATGATTTTCAAAACGTGTTACAAAGAAAGCTGCAATGATGCTAACTATTAAAATGATGATTGATGCATTCCGAAATATTGTTGAAACTGGATATGTTTTTATTAGATACCCATTAAAACTTGTCCCTACAGCTCCTCCTACAAACATATTAAAAGATGCAAGTGACATAGCCGTTCCCCTGGCTTTTGGAAGCATTTCTTGTGCAGTCGAAACGAGTGTTGATTGCAAAAAAATAAAAGCAAGTCCAAATCCAATAAGTCCTATAGATAGTATCCATACATTTTGGGTAATAGAAAGTGTTAAAAGAGAAATTAAGCCAATCAAACCTGCCAAGACTAAAAAGCCATGTTTTAATTTTGGTTTTAATTTTGGTGCAATCTTACTACCAACTACTGTTCCTACTCCAAAAAGAGATAAAATAAGCCCAACTGCAAGAATGTTATAGCCAGTAATTTCTTTTAATAATTTACCTGAATAGGTAAATGTTCCAAAAACACAAAATCCAACAAAGAAAATTGTTATTACAAGGCGCAAAAAATTAAAATTTGTAAATGGGTCTTTATATGCTTTAATCAAATGCAATGTAGTATTTTGTGGTGTGTCGCGTTCTAACATTTTAAGCATAATAATAGCAACTATTAATTCACTAATACCGTAGGTCATGTACACCATTCTCCAAGATCCAAAATACGAGAGAAATCCGCCAATTGCAGTGGCTGTAGCTGCTCCTAAAAACATGAGTCCCATTAAACTGGCAATGGCTTTATGACGATTTTTAGCTTCAAAGCTCTGTCCTATAAAGGCTATAGTAACAGGAAAGATTCCTGCCCCAAAAGCACCATTCATTGCTCTAAAAAATATAAGAGAGGGTAAATTAAAAGCAAATGTACCGAGTATGCTAAAAATAGCTGTTCCAAGTGCTGCAATATTAATAATTTTTACTTTGCCATATCTGTCAGATAAAGGCCCAAAAAGTAAAGTGAATACTCCAAATGCAAGCATGTATGCGGTAACGGAGAGTGCGGCCGCACTAATTGTAAGATTTAGATCTTTTGATATATTAATTAAAAGCGGGGCTGCTGCATAATTGTCGCCATTTGCCAAAAAGGCCATTAATCCCAGCACTGTTATCATGCGGTTTTTATTTTTCAAAGTTAAGTCTCCTAAAGTCTGTGAATAAAAATAATCCAGTTTTTCACATCAAATATTTTTGATGTGTTACATAAATATATAGATATATTGAGATTAGTCAATATAAAAGAGTGTAATAATAGTTTTAAAAAGCTGATGTTTATTCTTGTGTTAGTACATATAAGTGGGCTTGAACATTAAAGTATGTTTGAAGGTTAGCTGGTGAGTCTTAACTTGACAGAATTGTTATCTAAATCTAAACTATATATATACATAAAGTTTAGATCATGTAACTAATTTACTAAATTTACTACTTACTCTGCTTAAACCCAATACAGACTTTATTCTAAAGAATTTAATATTATTACTTTATTTATATTATTAATATTGCTCCAAATAGGTTTGTATATTATCGGCTATTAGATACGTGTGCAAAAACATCTTAGGGGAGTTATATGAAAATAAAAAAAATGAGTGTTTTGTTAAAATCAGGCTTATTAGTTGGTTGTGTAATAATAGCTTTATTTACAACATTAATAATTGGTACAATGCAAATTATACGACCGGCTATTTCTAAGATGTATATAAATCAATCACAAAGTATTGCAACTCAAACTGCAAAAAATGTTACTCAATGGCTCGAAACGTATAGTGCTGATTTACGTGTGTATACTTCATCTGATGCTGTAAAAACCGGAGATGAAACTAAGGTGATTGAGTGGCTACAAAATCATTCAGAAATAAGAAATCCAACCTACGATTATATGTTCTTTTGCGGAAAAGATGGTACAACCTATCGTGATACTGGATTAGTGGGTTCAACAGGTGGAATCCTCGATCGTGATTATTATAAAGCTATCTTACAAGACGGGAAAAAGCAGTATGTTGGTGACATACTAGTATCTCGGACTTCAAATAACATAGTAATCCCTGTTGTTCGTGCAGCAATAGATAAATCAAATAATACATTTGGATTTTTTACCGCAATGATTGGTTTAGATCCAATAAGAGATTTAACAAAACAAACTATTGTTGGAAAAAACGGGTATATGTTTATTATAGGCGGGACAGGAACTATTATTGCTGCCCCAAACAGTGAACTTGAATTAAGTAGGCTTTATAGTGATGAAACGCTGGCAAATAATTTAGTGTCAGCGGAAAAAGGGGCACAATTTATCGATAATAAAGAACTAGGAGATGGCCTTGTCGTTTGGGACTCTATTGAAGGTACTCCAGGTTGGGTTTCTTGCATTTTTGTTCCTACAAACGAAATTCAACAAACAGCAGATAGTATTCGTATTTTTTTTATTTTATTTAGTTGTTCGATTGCTATTGTGATTTTAGTTATAGTTTTTTTTATTTTACGTGGTATTATAAAAATTGTAAAAAATGTTGAAAATTCTATTACCGAAGTCGGCAGTGGTGATGCTGATTTAACCAAAAGTATAGAACTTATTCGGGGTGATGAATTTGGGCATTTAGTTGATGCATTTAATGCATTTATTAAAAAACTGCAATCGATTGTTACAAATATAAAAAAAACAAAAGATACTCTCGAAAAAGTAAATACAGAATTGCAACAAGATATTGATGAAACAGGAACTGCTGTTCTTCAAATTAGTAATAATATTATTGGAGTAAAACAAAAAATTGATGACCAAGCTGCAAGTATAGAGGAAACTGCTAGTGCTGTCGCTCAAACCTCCCAAAACATAAACTCTTTTGATAATATGGTCCAAAATCAGGTAGCGGCAGTTACGCAAGCCTCAGCAGCAGTAGAAGAGCTAATTGGGAATGTTTCATCTGTGGATAAATCTATAGATAAGATGACAGAAGAATTTCAAAAACTAGAAACAAATACCCGTACTGGAATTGATAAACAAACACTTGTAAATCAGCAAATTAATCAAATTGCAGAAGAGTCTGGTATGTTAGTTGAAGCAAATAAAATTATTGAAAAGATTTCCTCTCAAACAAATCTTTTAGCAATGAATGCCGCAATTGAAGCAGCACATGCAGGGGAGGCAGGAAAAGGTTTTTCTGTTGTTGCTGACGAGATTAGAAAACTTGCAGAAGATTCTGCAACACAATCAAAATCTATAAGTACTGAATTAAAAAATATTCAAGATCGTATTAAAACTGTTGTAAGTTCATCTGCAGAATCTGAGGGATCATTTTCTATGGTTTCTGAAGGTATTGAATTAACCGATACTCTTGTACATCAAATAAAGTCTGCAATGGATGAACAGCAATCTGGTTCTAAACAAATTTTAGAATCATTAGAGGCTATGAACAATAGTAGTTCAGAAGTAAAAAATGCTTCTGTAGAAATGGCTGAAGGGAATAAATCGATATTAAAAGCTATGCAGTTATTGCAAGAAAGCAGTCTTGCAATAAAAGAATTGATGCAACAAATGGAAGATGATACAGAAAATATTAAAAATGCCAGTACCCGTTTAAAAGATATTTCTCATGAAGTAAACAAATCAATTTTAGGCATAGGTAAAGAAATTGATTTATTTAAGGTGTAAAAAAACTATTTTATCGAATTTTTTCAAATTCAAGTTTAAAACTTCGATTATTGGAGTTTAATGCCTAATTATTGTGCAGATGCACAATCTTTACAGTGCTAATGACCAAATAAATACAATTGACGGTTACTATTTTAGTCTATAGACTTTCAAACATGGAAAGGCAATGGAGCCAGTTCTAAAGAACTGCCCAGCCTTTCCTTTTTTTTTATTTTACTAATTTTACAGAGCAAAGGCGCTTTAATGTAAAAGGTCCTTTGCTCTGCTTTTTTTTAAATTGCCTTGCAAAGAAAGGAGATTGCTATGAATGTAACAGAAATACAAAGTGAAATTTTGCTCAAAGATATTGGTATGAAATTTAATGGTGGTGATAAAGAAATTACTGCATTAACAAGTGTATCTATAGATATTAAGAAGGGTGAATTTGTTTCGTTAGTAGGACCTTCTGGTTGTGGCAAAACAACATTGCTTCGAATAATGGCAGATCTTTTAACGCCAACATCTGGCACGATAAGTATTGGAGGCGAAACTCCAAAGGAAGCTAGACTTAAAGGCCGTTATGGAATGGTTTTTCAAAGTCCTGTTTTATACGATTGGCGAACGGTTATTAAGAATGTTGAATTGCCTCTTGAAATAATGGGGGTACCAAAAAAAGAGCGCCGCGAGAGAGCAGAAGAAATGCTTGAAATGGTAAGTCTACAAAAATTTATAAATAGCTATCCTGGGCAGTTGTCTGGAGGAATGCAACAGAGAGTTGGGATTGCGCGAGCTTTAGTTCTTCGTCCCGAAATATTATTTATGGATGAACCTTTTTCTGCATTAGATGAGTTTACTCGGGAGCAATTACACGAAGATTTACTAAATATTTGGCGAAGAACGAATAAAACTATTGTGTTTGTTACTCATAATATTTCGGAGTCGGTATTTCTTTCGGATAAAGTTTGTGTTTTGTCTCCTCATCCTGGCCGTCTATCTGCTGTTAGAGAGGTAGATTTTGAGAGACCGAGAAGTATAAAAATTAAGAATACACCTGAATATACGGCAAAGGTTGTTGAGGTTCGTTCATCTTTTGAAGGAGTGTAGCGTATGAGTCAATTGAGAAAACAAAAAAATTCAAATTACTTGGTTACACTTGTATGGACATTAGGTTTTTTTGTTATTTGGGAAATAGTTGCCTTTTTAGTTGAGGCTTCTCCAGATATACGTTCTCCACAAAAGGTCTTGCCACATTTTTGGAAAATTATAGCAACTATTTTTGATACTAAAAAAATAAACGGAAGTGAAACGGCGATTCAACTTGTGTGGCTAAATGCAAAAGTTACACTAATTCGTTCTGCACAAGGTTTTGCAATTGGGGCTGATATTGGTTTTTTACTTGCTTTGCTTATGAGTTTATCGACAGGAATAAAAAAAATAGCATTTCCATATTTAATGCTTATTCAAATGATTCCTATTTTGGGTATGGCTCCAATCCTTTTGTCATTTACCGGTGATATTGATCAAAGTCGAATAATCATAGCGGCTATTTTGACTTTTTATCCGGTTACGACAAATACGCTTGCAGGATTTGAGGCTGTAGAGGAAGAAAAACATGAGCTTATGTATTCATATGCTGCAAAAAAGTGGCAAATATACATAAAAATGCTTATTCCTTCAACAATTCCGTACTTTTTTACTGGATTAAAGGTTTCTGCCCCACTTGCTATTACGGCTTCTATTTTGGTTGATACTTTGCAAGGTGGTATAGGTCTTGGTTGTTTGTTATCGCAGTCATTGAAAGGTGCAATGACGCGATATGTATTCTGGCTGATTGTCATAATTAGTGCAGCAATAGGGATTTTGAGTTATGTACTTATGGGAGTTATTGAAGATGTTTTTTCACCCCATAAAAAAGCAGAACGAGCATGTAAGAGGTAAATTGTGATTAGAAAACAAATAAATGAACGTTGGAATGCAGTGTCAACAATTCTGTTTCCTGTACTTTTTGGAATACTAATTTTTGTTTTGTGGCAGGGAGGCATATTAAATGTTCTTCTTAGTACGGATACAAATACATTACCTCCACCGAGTCGAATTAACTCGATAATTGGAGATAATATCTCAAAAGTTTTGTTAAATCTTAAAGCTACTGTTTTTGTAGCTCTAACAGGATTGTTGTTTGGTTCTTTAATTGGATATGGCGTTGCGATTATTGCAGCGGAACATAAAAAATGGGGGGCTGGAGGAATAACATTAGCGGCAGCTTTTAACGCGGTCCCTATTGTTGCCTTAGCCCCGGTTGTTAACAATTTGACTAAGCAAATTTCTGATAGTGTAGATTTTCGTTCAATGTTTGCAAAAACATTGGTAGTAATGATTGTTTGTATTGCAGGTATGTCTGTGAATGCATATAGAGGCTTAACAGAATTAAAGCCGTTTTCGAGTGATCTTATGAAAACATATGCAGCAAGTAATTTTACGATTTTTAGAAAATTGCGACTCCCAAATAGTGTCCCGTATGTGTTTACCGCATTAAGGGTTAGTCTTCCGGGAAGTATTATTTCTGCATTGGTTACAGAATATTTTTCAGAAAAGGTAATCGGTGTTGGTCGTCAGATAAGAGAAAATGTTGTAACAGCGCAATTTGCGACAGCATGGGCATACATAATCGTATCGTGTCTTCTTGGAATTGTACTTTACGTTTTATTGCTTTTTGTTGAAAGCGTTGTTATGAAAAATAGAACTAGAAAATAATGGGTGGCCGTACCTAAACGGTTAATACACTAATAAGTGAAGAGGTAAATGAAATGAAAAGAAAAAGCATTGAAAAAGCAGCATTTATTGCGCTTACAGCCACTGTTATCCTAAGTTTTACTGCTTGTACAAAAAAAGAAAGTACTAAAACAGAACCAGCTACAACTTCTGTAGCTATGAGCGATAAAGATCGCGTAATTGCAGCTTCTGCAGCTGGGAAAATAGGAAACTGGGGTCTTGGTAATGAGTATGAAATTTTAGCATTACTTGCTAAATATAATCTTCCACTTGAGTTTTTAAGCCAGGATTTTACTATGGATGGATTCGATGATGGGTCTATAACTCTTGCATCAGCAATGACTTACAATGAATTAGGTCTTGTAAAAAATGATTACGATGGAGCTTATGGATATGGCGATGATGTTGATGTAATTGACATGAATGATGAAGGTGTTGCCATGTTAGAAGATAACCTTTTTTGTTCTAAGGAGTTTGCAGAAGCAAATCCAAATACAGTAAAAGCATTTGTGTATGCATCTCTTAAAGGTTGGGCAGATGCTTGTGCAGATCCCGAAGAAGCTGCTGAGGTTGTGTATAAATATGGATCATCTGTTTCTTCAGGCCACCAGTTGTATATGGCCAGTGAAGTAAAAAAACTTGTAGAAACTGATACTGATGGAAATCCTGTTTCAAACTATGGATATATGGATGATGATGCAATGCAACAGACTCTTGAACTTGCACAAGCTTATATCAAACTTGATGATAGCCAAGCTGCAGATAAACTTGCAAGTTTAACGCTTGATGATATTCGTGATACTGCATACTGGGAAGCTGCGACTGCATCTACTGATGGAAGTGATTTGGGAACTCCTGAAAAAACAGCCGTTAAAGTACAACTTAAGTGGTTACCACAGAGTCAATTTATGGGTTATTACATGGCACTTGATAAAGGCTATTACTCAGATCTTGGGCTGGATGTAACAATTGTTCCTGGTGGTGGAGATATTGCAGAAACAACTGCTGTTTACAATGGTACTGTTGATTTTGGTGTTACCTGGGTTTCTAACATGATTTCTGCAGATGCTGCAGGAATGGGACTTTTAGAAGTTGCACAGATTTATCAACGATCAGGATTACTTCTTGTATACAAAAAATAGTTAATACAGATTTTGGATACAGATATGGTGGATTGCTAAATCCACTGTATTTGTAAAACTAACAAAAAGGACAGGTACAGTATGGATTTAATTATTAAAAACGGACTGTTAGTAACCGCGTCAGAAACATATAAGGCTGATATTGCAGTTAGTGATGGAAAAATTACGGATATTGGTAGTGATTTAGGCACAAATGCCACAAAAGTAATAGATGCTAAAGGGAAATATGTACTTCCGGGAGCAATCGATGCTCATACGCATCTTGCTATGCCTTTTGGCGGAACTATTTCTTCTGATGATTATTTTGCAGGAACTAGAGCAGCCGCTTGTGGTGGAACTACAACTGTTTTTGATTTTGCATTGCAAGATTTTGATGAACCCATGGTAGATGTTATTAAACGTCGTGATGCAATAGCTGCTCCCCAAGCTGCAGTAGATTATGCTTTTCATATTGGTGTAAAAGATATTCACGGAGAGCTTTTGGATTCAATGAAAGATGCGGTTGAATATGGTGTTCCTTCATTTAAAGTCTTTATGGTTTACGATTTTGGTGTTTCAGATGGTGTATTTTATCAAGTGCTTCAAAAATCAAAAGAAATTGGGGCGATGATTTCGGTACATGCAGAAAACAACGAAATGGTTAACTATAACGTTAAAAAGTTTTTGGCAGAAGGGAAAACAAGTCCTTGGTATCATTATCTTTCTAGACCAGAATTTGTCGAAGGTGAAGCAGATTTACGTGCTATTCAGTGGGCAAAAGAAACAGGTGCAAAACTGTATATTGTGCATCTTGCAAATAAACAGGGTGTAGAAGCTGTAACGAAAGCTAAAGAGGAAGGGTATTCAATTTTTGCAGAAACGTGTCCACAGTATTTAAACTTTACCAGTGATGTGTACAAACGAGACGATGGAAGAAACTTTGTTTGTTCTCCGCCAATGAAAGGGCAAGAAAGCCAAGATGCTTTGTGGTCTGCTCTAAAACGTGGTGATATTGATGTTGTTGCAACAGATCATTGTCCATTTATGCAAAGTGAAAAAGACTGGGGAAAAGACGATTTTAGTAAAATACCAAACGGTTGTGCTGGTGTTGAGAACATGTATCCGTACATGCTCGACAAAGCAAACAAAGGTGAAATTACTTTTAATAAAGCAGTTGAAGTTTGTTCTTCAAATCCTGCAAAAATATTTGGATGTAAAGATAAAGGTAGTTTAGCAGTTGGCAAAGATGCAGATATTGTCATTTACGACCCCAAAAAAGACTTTACGGTAACGTGCGATGCTATGCATTCTGATTATGACCATACAATCTGGGAAGGAACAAAACTTACGGGATATCCAGAAATGACATTCTCACGAGGTCGTATGGTTTATAAGGATGGAGAGTTTTTAGGTGAAGCAGGTTACGGAAAGTTTATAAAACGAAAATTAAGCTAAGTTTGATAAATATTGAACTTTAAAGGACGGAATTATGGACACAGTAAACTATAAAAATAAATTACCCACAAACGAAGCAAATCGCTGCTTACTCTGCAACAATGCACCTTGTACAGCGGCATGTGATAAATCTAATGATCCTGCAGCAATGTTGTTTTCTTTACGATTTGAAAATCAAAGAGTTGGGAAAAACTTTAATCCAACTCTTTGTGCAGATTGTGATGCAAAATGCGAAAAAGCTTGTATTCATTATGATTTTCCAATGCGAATAAAAGAGACAGCTTCGGTTCTTTCAGGTTGGGATTTACAACCGCGAAAGGCAGATTTGTCATGTTCTTTTATGGGTGTTGCATGTGAAAATCCATTTTTCTTGTCTTCTTCTGTCGTAGCAAGTAATTACGAAATGTGCAAAAACGCTTTAGAAATGGGATGGGCAGGAGTGGTTTTTAAAACCATTGGGTTCTTAACACCTAAAGAAGTTTCTCCTCGTTTTTCTACTGTACGCAAAGAAGGGACTCCTTTTATAGGTTTTAGAAATCTAGAACAAATTGCCGAACACAGCCTTACAGAAAATCTTCAATTTATTTCGGATTTAAAACGTGATTTTCCCCAAAAGATTATGGTTGTTTCAATCATGGGGCAATCCGACGAAGAATGGACAAAATTAGCGCAACTTTCAGAACAGGCTGGTGCGGATATTATTGAATGTAACTTTTCATGTCCTCATATGAGTGGAGACGGATTAGGATCTGATGTTGGTCAAAATCCAGAACTTGTTAAACGATACACCGAATTAGTTAAAAAAGGAACAAGTCTTCCTGTTTTGGCAAAAATGACGCCAAATATCGGTAATATGGAAATTCCTGCAATAGCAGCTGTAGAAGGTGGTGCGGATGGTATTGCAGCAATAAATACAATTAAAAGTCTTTCGGGGCTCGATTTAGAAACAATGGTTGCTCTTCCAAACATAAACGGTAAATCTTCTATTTCTGGGTATTCTGGGAAAGCTGTAAAACCAATTGCATTGCGATTTATAAGTGAAATGGCAGATTGCAAACAATTAAAAGACATTCCTTTAAGTGGCATGGGCGGCATAGAAACTTGGCGTGATGCTTTGGAGTTTATTGCTCTTGGTTGTGGCAATGTGCAAATTACAACATCGGTTATGCAATATGGATATCGGATCATTAACGATTTAAAAGCTGGAATAGAGACTTATATGGTTGAGCATAAAATTAATTCTATTTCAGAAATGGTTGGAATGGCAAATAAGAATGTTATTTCCTCAGATAAATTAAATCGAGAAACGATAGTTTTCCCAAAGTTTAATCAAGAAAAATGCCTTGGCTGTGGTCGTTGTTATATTGCATGTAGCGATGCGGGTCATCAAGCGATTTCTTTTGATGTTGAATCTAGAACTCCAAAACTTTTAGGAAACAAATGTGTTGGATGTCATCTTTGCAAATTGGTTTGTCCAGTAGGTGCAATAAGTGATAGCAAACGGATTGCAAAACCTAGATTACAGCAAAAGCAAAAAATGACTTTCGAACAGGAGGTACAGGCGTGATTAACAGATTTAAGAAAGCTAAAAAAATAGCATTAGAGAGCATATTGCCGGTTGCTAATTTTAGGATTATTAATAGTGAAATTCGGGCTATAAGTGGGGGCATTACAGAAATACCAGTAACAATAGAATTTAACAAGGATCATCGCCCTCCAACTGAATATTGTCTTTCTGGTGGCTGCTTTGTACATGCGTTTATACGAATGGGAGAAAAACTTATTGCGATAAACAAAAGTGAACGTCGTCGTATGGATGGAACAGATATTATTAGACATATTTACCTTACAGATTGGGATGACGCCTTCCTTTTATCAATTGTATTAAATGATGGTGGAGAGATGTTCTATCAGGTAACTAATGAAGAAGTGGATGCGTTATTAAAGAACTGTATTCACCCATATAACGAATAGTTAAGTAACTTTTGCTATTTACTAATTATAAATTATTACATATGGAGGTTATATATGTATAAATGCAGTTTAGAAAGAATGACAGATAAAATTATCACTTTTGCAAAGTATGGTGATGCAGGGCATGGTGGAATAACACGTTATTCTCTTTCACCCGAAGCAATCTTGGCTCGCAATGAGTTTATTAAACGCATGGAAGCTATTGGTGCTAAAATTGAAATTGATGATGTTGCTAACTTGTATGCGACTCTTCCAGGAACTGATCCAGATGCAAAACGTATTGTAATGGCTTCTCATGTTGACTCTGTTAAAAATGGTGGAAACTATGACGGAATTTTAGGTGTAATGAGTGCAATGGAAGCTTTAGAAACCATTCATGCAGAAAAAATCGAACATAAACATCCTATCACTGCAATGGTTTGGACAAACGAAGAAGGATCTTTATATCCACCAGCTATGATGTGTTCGGGTATTGTTTGTTATGATTATCTTCCAGACGATATTAAAGAAAAATTTAAAAAAGAAGATATGCTTGCAACTAAAGACGTTTTAGAAGGTAAAACTACTTTTGGTGAAGCTCTTGAAAAATCAGGTTTTAAAGGTGATGAAAAAAATCGCTTAAATCCAGACGATTATATGTGCATGTTTGAAACTCATATTGAACAAGGCCCTATTCTAGAAGATGCGGGAAATGATGTTGGAGTTGTAGATTGTGTTCTTGGTATGTTTAATTATCGGGTAAAATTTTATGGACAAACAACTCATGCAGGAACATTTCCTATGCCAAAACGTAAAGATGCATTTTTTGCAGCATCACAAGCAATTGTGTATTTACATAAAGAAATCGACGCCCTTGGGCATCCAGAACTTGTATACACTACAGGCGAAGTTTCTTGCCATCCTTGTGTTCATACTTGTGTTCCAGATTACTTTGATTTTTGTATTGATGTGCGACACGAAGATCCAAAAGTTCTTGATAAAGTTCTTGCTATTGTTAAAGGGTGTGCAGATAAAGAATGGAGTGGTTGCTCTTGTACTGTAGAAAAAGCTTGGAATCGTGATACTGTTTACTGGGATAAAAAACTAGTTTCGTATGTAAAAGAAGCAGCAGAAGAAGCAGGGGTTTCACATCAGTACATTCATTCTGGAGCAGGACATGATGCACAATTTGCAGCTTACATGATGCCAACTACAATGATTTTTGTTCAATCAAAAGATGGATTAAGCCATTGTGAACCAGAATATTCTTCCCCTGAACAATGCACAGCTGGTGCAACAGTTATGATGAATGCAGTGTTAAAAGCAGATAAAGACTAAAATTACTAATAAAGGAAACTATGATGACTGGAAAAGAAATTACAGAAAAACAAAAAAAATACAACCTCCAATCATGGAGCAAGCAGGCAAATATAAACCCTATAGCAGTGCAAAAAGCTGAAGGTATATATTTTTGGGATTATGATGGAAAAAGATATACTGATATGTCTTCCCAATTAGTAAACGTCAATGTTGGTTTTGGTAACAAAGCCATTGGAGATGCCATTAAGGCAAAAGTGGATCAATACTGTTATATTGGACCAGGATATGCTGATATTTCACGTGCAACTTTAGCCGAGAAGGTTATCTCTCTTTTACCAGACAGTTTTGGCAAAATATTTTTTACTAATGGTGGAGCTGATGCAAACGAAAATGCTGTTAAAATGGCACGCATGTTTACTGGGCGTAACAAAATAATGAGTCGCTATCGCAGTTATCATGGTTCGACTTTTGGCGCTGGAAATCTTACGGGTGAACCTCGTCGCTTTGCGTTGGAACCAGGTGTTCCTGGATTTATCAAATTTTTTGATCCATATTTGTATCGTGAAAAATTACCTTTTGAAAGCGAAGAAGATGCAGTAGCCTATTATGTTGATAAACTTGAAGAGCAAATACAATATGAAGGCAGAGATGCTATTGCAGCTATTGTAATGGAAACAATTACCGGCTCTAATGGTGTTATTATTCCACCAAAGGGCTATATGAAAGGGGTTCGCAAACTTTGTGATAAATATGGCATCTTAATGATTGTTGATGAAGTTATGGCTGGATGGTATCGTACCGGAACTTGTTTTGCCTTCGAAAATTTTGATGTTGTACCAGATATTGTAACATTTGCAAAAGGTGTTACATGTGGTTATGTCCCATTAGGTGGAGTTGCGGTTTCTTCAAAAATTGCAGCATATTTTGACGATAATTTACTTTCGTGTGGACTTACTTACAGTGGCCATCCTCTTGGTTGTGCTGCAGGTGTTGCTTGTGTTAACTATTATGAAGAAGCTAAAATTGCAGATAATGTTAAAAAATCAGGCGAATATCTTGCAAAAAGACTTGATGAGATAGCAGAAAAATACGATTGTGTAGGGGATGTTAGACATATCGGACTGTTTTCTTCTGTAGAGTTAGTTAAAGACAAAACAACAAAAGAGCCTTTGGTTGAATATGGGTATGATCCAGAAGGTGTTATGAGTAAATTAGTTGGTAAATTAAAAGCTAAAGGATTTATGACTTATTCTCATGAAAATATGATTTTTGTTAATCCTCCTCTTATTATTACTATTGAACAAATAAAAGAAGAACTGGTAAAGTTAGAAGAGGTTTTAGCAGAAATCTAATTACAATAATGCTTTAGGAGGAAAGATGGATGTCGCTTACTGTTGGAAATTTATATAATAATGCAGTGTCCTCCTTTAGTATTACTTCTCTTGCTGGTAGAAATGGGTTTGAGCGCAGTGTAGAATGGGTTCACATTGTAGAAGATATAGAAGTTGCAAACTTTTTGCATGGAAACGAACTTGTATTTACAGCAGGATATCTTAATAAAAATCCTGCTTGGCTTTTAAATTTTGTAAAAGCTCTTAATCGGGCTGAGGTGTCTGCTTTATTTGTAAATGTAGGCCCATACATTGAAAGCGTTGGAGATGATGTAATTGCTTATTGCAATGAAGTTGATTTCCCGTTGTTTTCGGTACCATGGAAAGCTAGACTTGTAGATATTACTCGGTATTTTTCTCGCAAAATCATTCACCATGAAAAGGTGGAGGAAACCGTTGCTGTTGCGCTAAAGAATATCATTTTTAACATTGGTAATGTAGATGATAGCATTAAAACAATGCAACGGTTTGGTTATGCCGCTGATTCTAAACTTTCGTATTTAAACATAACTATGAAAAGTTTTGATAAAAGTAGACAGCTAGATAATATTAGAATCATGAAACGTGATTTTGAACATTTTGCGGGGCAAAAGCTTCTGAATATAATGTGGCTTAATTACGAAGATAATATTGTGTGTGTCTTAACTGAAGGGGACTTCGAAAAAATACGGCATTTTTGCTATGAACTAACTCGAATAACTGAAAAGCGTAGTGGTCGTTATCGTTTGTTTATTGGCGTTTCTGATGTTGTATCTGGATTTAAATATCAACTTGTTAATTTTGATAAATCAGTAAAAGCAAATTACATGGCTGTAAAACAAAAGAAAAAAATTGTTTTTTATGCAGATTTAGATATTTATCGGTTACTTCTAGATGTAAAAGACAGAGAAATTTTACACGGATATTATAATGAAAATTTAAAACCGCTAGAAATTTACGATGAGAAAAATAATACTAAGCTAGTGGATTTTTTGCAAACCTATTTAGATTGTGATGGTTCTCCTGCACTTGTAGCACAAACACTTTCTATTCATAGAAACACCGTTTCAAACCAAATAAAAAAAATTGAAAATATAACAAATTGTAATTTATCAAGTTTGGATGACAAACTTCATTGCATGTTAGCATTTTCAATAAAAGAACTACTTTAAAGCGAATAATAAGGAAAAAATATGTCAACACAATTTACTACTGCACAGTGTGCGATAATGGGCGAAAATGCCTTAGAAAATTCTGCAGAAAAAATAGCAACGATAGGTAAAAAAGCTCTTATTATAACTGGAAAGCATATTACAAAATCGGGTATTCTTGCAAAGCTTACAGATATCTTAGAAGCTCAATCTGTTTTGTATTCAGTATTTAATGATATAACTGGTGAACCAACCGATGAAATGATAATTGCGTCTGTTAGTGCTTACAAAAAAGAAAAATG
The DNA here is from genome assembly GCA_001885315.1 of Treponema sp. CETP13. Classification (GTDB taxonomy): domain Bacteria; phylum Spirochaetota; class Spirochaetia; order Treponematales; family Treponemataceae; genus CETP13. The sequence continues at coordinate 48,054 of MLPZ01000015.1, read as the reverse complement.
TGATTTTATTATAGGCATTGGGGGAGGGTCCCCTCTAGATAGTGCAAAAGCTTGTGCTGCAATGACAGTTTCTGACGGTAAAATATCAGATTATGCAGGTAAAGAAATTTCTGGAGATTTACCTCCTTTAGTTCTTATTTCTACTACGGCTGGAACAGGAAGTGAGGTTACAAAATTTACTGTAATAACAGACACAAAAACTGAAGTTAAAATGTTGTTAAAAGGGGAAGTTTTACTACCTGCATTAGCAATAGTAGATCCATCACTTTCGTATTCGGCTCCTCAAAAGGTTACTTCTGCAACAGGAATAGATGCTCTTACACATGCAGTCGAAGCGTATACCTCAAAAAAAGCAACTCCTGTAACAGATGTTTTTGCTCTTTCTGCAATAAAGCGTATTTTTACGTATTTGCCTATTGCATATAAAGACGGGAGTGATAAAAAAGCTCGGAGTGAAATGGCACTAGCAGCATATGAAGCAGGAATTTGTATAAACAATTCCTCTGTTACTGTTGTTCATGGAATGTCTCGTCCTATTGGGGCTCTTTTTCATGTACCACATGGGTTTTCTAATGCAATGTTGATTGTAAATTGTTTGGAATACGCACTAGATGGCTGTTATGATCGTTTTGCAACAATTGCAAGACATATAGGAGTAGCAGAAAAAGATTCTAGTGACAAAAATGCAGCAGAGTCTTTTATTGTAGCACTTAAAAATTTAATAAAAGAGGTCGAGATTCCTAGTTTACAAGGTTACGGCATTGATATGCATAAATTTTCTATTTCTATAGACAAAATGGCAACGGATGCTCTTGCTAGTGGAAGTCCTTCTAATACACGAAAACCACTAGAAAAAAAGGATCTTGTTGCAATTTATAATTCTCTAGCATAAGAGTTTACTTATAGTTAATAGAATTTATTAGTTTTTGAAAGCCTTTCAATTTCTGATATTTCGGGTAATGATTTTATTACCCCTTTGCGACTGGCAACAATGCTTGCGGCTGCATTTGCAAAAATAAGTGATTTTGAAAGGTTTTTCTTATCTAAATTATTCAATCCATACTCAAGAGTTTTAGAAATTGCTGTTCCAAAAAAGCTATCTCCAGCACCTGTGGTATCGATGCATGGAAGTTCTAAAAAAGTTGGGGCAGTTACTTCTAAATCTTTGTAGTAAGCTCGGCTCCCATCTTTCCCAAGAGTTACAAAAATGAGTTTAATAGGATATTGTGTTCTAAATACTTTTATAGCTTTATCTATGTTATCTATACCGGTAAACCATCGTAGTTCATTATCTGCTATTTTTAATATATCACAAGCTTTAAAACCTTCAATAAAAGCCTCTTTTGCTTTATCTAAATTATTCCAAAGGTTTTTACGAAGGTTAGGATCAAATGAAATTATAAGATTTTTATCTTGGGCAATTTTAATAGCTTTTTGGGTAGCTTTTTTGCAAATATCATTAGTCATAGAAAGAGTTCCAAAATGGAAAACATCTTTTTGATCAAAAAAATTTTCTGTTATTTCTTTTTCGTCAATAAAACTATCTGCACTACGATAAAAACTAAAGCTACGATCTCCTGTGCTGTCATGATGAATAAATGCAAGGGTTGTACCATAGTCAGAGCTTTTTAAAAGTCCACTTGTATTTATTCCAGCATCGATAATAGCGTTTTCTAATTGTTTACCAAACGCATCGTTGCCGACTTTTCCAATAAAAGACACTTTGTTTCCAAATTTTTTAGCCATTGCTAAAAAATTACAAGGTGCACCTCCTGGATTAGCTTCGTAGGAAGGATTTCTGTTTTCGTTTATATCATTTTGAATAAAATCAATGAGTAATTCTCCTAATGCAATAATATTTGCCACGCTAGAACCTCTTCCATATTTTATGTAGTTTTAGTTTAAGTTGAGTAAATCTTTTGGCATTCATCGTTTCCGATTGTCCAATTTCAAAAAAACGTACCTTTTTAATGCCACAAAAATTTAAGATCTGACGTTTCATTAGTATGCGATGTGTATCATGATACAAAATTCTTGTTATAAGGGATGGACCACTTTGGGTTGTAATAATGGTTGCTTCTTTCTTTTTTAAAAGCCCTTCTGGCAAGACAGTTTTTGGTGATTTCTGATAGGCAAATCCAGAAACAAAAACTTTATCAATAAATCCTAGTAATATTGCAGGAGGTCTTCCCCACCAAATAGGATATATAAACACAAGATGATTTGCCCATGCTATTGCATCGCGGTATTTTTTAGTTTCTTCCCGAGAATCCAAATTTCGTCTAGGATTGTCAGAATCAAAGAATAGGCAGGGGTCAAATTTGTCTGCATATAAGTCAAGAAGTTTTATATTAGTATCTTGTTTAGCCTTTAAAATTGACTCTGTTTCGTCAAGTATACTGCTATTTAAGCTATTTCTATTTGGATGTGCATAAATAATTAGATAATTCATATACAGTTTCTCCTTTGCATTTGCTAACTACATTTTATAGCATAAATTTGTATATAGCTAGCAACAAAATCAACTATATTCAAAACTTGACTTGAAAAACAAGTTAAAGAAGACTATCTTATAATTGAACACCGCATATAAAATTTAATCCAGTATGTGGCTCTTGGAGGGTAGTATGAAAAATCAAATTGGCGTAGTTGGTCTTGCAGTCATGGGCAAGAATCTTGCATATAATATTGCGGATCATGGTTTTTCAGTTTCTGTATTTAATAGGACTGCAGAAAAAACTAAAAAAGCTATAAATGAATATACTGGTTCTAATATTAATGGTTTTTTTTCCATTAAAGAATTTGTTGAAAGCCTTGAAACTCCTAAAAAAATATTACTTATGGTCAAAGCGGGTGAGGCTGTAGATCAAACAATAGAGCAGATTGTCCCTTTTTTAACAGAAGGAGACTTAATAATAGATGGTGGTAATTCATATTATTTGGATACGGTTAGAAGAACTGAGTATCTAAATAGTAAAAAACTTAACTATTTAGGCGTTGGAATTTCTGGGGGTGAAGAAGGGGCAAGAAATGGTCCTTCAATTATGCCTGGTGGTAGTAAAGAGGCTTATTCTCTTGTTGAGCCAATACTTACGGCTATTTCTGCAAAAGCCGAAGGGAAAGATTGTTGTTCTTATTTAGGCCCTAATGGTGCAGGGCATTTTGTAAAAATGGTACACAATGGTATCGAATATGCCGATATGCAGTTAATTTGTGAAGCCTATAGTATTCTAAAAAATCTAATGGGACTTAATCCTCATGAAATAGCAGATATATTTGCAGATTGGAACACAGGGGAACTTAATAGTTACCTTATTGGTATAACAGCAGATATTTTTAAGAAAAAAGATGACAAAACGGGTAAACCTCTTGTTGATTTAATTCTTGATTCAGCAGGGCAAAAAGGAACTGGAAAATGGACAGCGCAAATATCACTTGATTTAGGGGTTCCTGTTCCAACAATTACTTCGGCTGTGTATGAGCGATATTTATCTGCGATGAAAGACGAACGAGTTAAAGCCTCTGAAATCTTAAAAGGCCCAACTAAAAAAGAAATACCAGATTCCAGTTTTATTGAATCTATTCGGAGAGCTCTATATGCAAGTAAAATATGTGCTTATGCACAAGGGTTTAGTATGCTTAGAGTTGCTTCAGAAGAAAATAATTGGAATTTACAGTATTCGGAAATCGCTAAAATATTTAGAGGCGGTTGTATTATACGGGCACAATTTCTTAACGAAATTGCTCGTGAATTTGATAAAGATAACCAAATGGCAAATCTTTTAACGGCTCCGTACTTTGTTGATAGTATTAATTCGTATCAGGCAGATTGGCGGTCAGTTATAGCAAAATCAGTTGAATCAGGCGTTCCTGTTGGAGCTTTTTCAAGTGCTCTATCGTATTTTGATAATTATCGTAGCAAGAATATGCCAATGAATCTTCTACAAGCTCAGCGTGATTATTTTGGTTCGCATACCTATCAACGTGTTGATATGGATGGAGTTTTTCATACCCAGTGGGACTGAGTATGAAAACAAAAGTAAATACTTTTTGGGGAGAAGGTTGTCATGAATGTTGAAAATGTATGTATTCCAGATAAGCTTTCATCTGTTTTTATTATTTTTGGAGCTACCGGCGACTTAACACGTAGAAAACTTATGAGTGCCTTTTATAACTTGGTTCGCGATGAGCTTTTACCTTCAAATTTTGTTATTATTGCAATTGGAAGACGTAATAAAACAACAGAACAATACAGAGAAGATGTACTTGAAGGAATCATAAAGCATTCTAGAAATCCAGTTGATAAAAAAATATGGCAAAAATTAGCAGCTATGATTGTCTATTATCAGTTTGATTTTAATGACTTAACTGGATATTCGGCTTTGCATAGATTTATTCAAAATATTGAAAAAGACTCCTGTACAGGTGGCAACCGTGTATTCTATTTAGCTGTAGCTCCTGTCTTTTTTGAAACAATTGTGAAGGGTATCCAAAAAGGTGGATTGGCAAAGACGTGTTCTGGATTTTGTCGGTGCGTTATTGAAAAACCTTTTGGAAAAGATCTTAAAACCGCCACAAAATTAAATGAAAGTATTCTTAAAGTTTTTCCAGAAAAAAATATTTATCGTATAGATCATTATCTAGGGAAAGATATGATTCAAAATATTATGGTTTTGCGATTTTGTAATTCTGTATTTGAATCTATATGGGATAATAAACACATAGACAATATTCAAATATCTCTTACTGAACAGCTAGGAATTGGGAGTCGTGCAAATTATTATGAACGCTCGGGTGCTATGCGTGATATGTTCCAAAATCATATTCTACAGATACTAAGTATGGTTGCAATGGAACCTCCCAGCAATTTAAATATGGATTCAATTAGAAATGAAAAACAAAAAGTTCTAGAATCGATAGAAGATATAACTTCTGATTTTTTAAAAAAGAATGTAGTATTCGGTCAATATGATGAAGGGATCATTAAAGACAAAAAAGTTTGCGGGTATCGGCAAGAAGAAAATGTGGACCCTTTATCCGAAACAGAAACTTTTGTTGCGCTTAAAATACATATAAATAATTTTAGATGGGCAGGCGTTCCTTTTTATATTAGAACAGGAAAAAGACTTGGAACAACTTCTGGTGAAATTATAGTGCAGTTTAAAGATTTGCCAAATACTTTGTATTATAAAGAAGGTAGGGAGCAACAACCTAATTTACTTATATTGCATATTCAACCGAACGTAGGTGTATTTTTTCAGTTTAATACAAAAGATTTTACTTCTCATAATGATATTGTTCCTGCAAAGATGGATACAAGTTCATTTATTCCAGCTCAAGGAAACACTCCAGAAGCTTATGAGCGATTAATTTATGATATTTTACGTGGTGATGCATCGCTTTTTTCTCGATGGGATGAAGTAGAATCTGCTTGGACTATTGCAGATCGTATTATTAAATATAGAGAACGCAAAAAGACTAATTTCCCAAATTACAAAGCCGGTAGTATGGGGCCTGAGCGAGCCTTTGAGCTTATCGAAAAAGATGGTCGCAAATGGATAGATGTATAATAATTGTATAAAGAGGAACTAATGAATATAGATTTAACAAAGATTTATGATATTTCAATGCCTATTACGCATGAGATGAAAGTGTACAAAGGTCGCGAAGAAAAACGTCCAGAATTAACTGTTCAATCAGATTTTTCCACAGGTTCTGCATATGAAAGTGTTATAAAAATGAACATGCATACAGGTAGTCATATTGATAGCAATCTTCATATGATTGAGGGTGGTTCTACCGTTGAATCATTAAATATTAAAGAGCTACTAACAAAATGTCGCGTTATTGATTTTACTTCGTGTATTACTTCTATTGGGAAAAAAGATCTTGTTAACAAAAATATAGAAAGGGGTAGTTTCCTTTTATTTAAGACACGAAATTCAACAGAAGATATTTTAGAAAAAGATTTTATTTACCTTGACCGGACAGGTGCTAGTTACCTTGCCGAATTGGATATTGCAGGGGTTGGTACAGATGGTTTAGGTATAGAACGCGCACAAAGTGATCATAAAACGCATCTTGTACTTATGAATAAAGGCATTCATATACTCGAAGGATTACGACTTGCGGATATACAGGAGGGTGAGTATTTCCTTTCGGCGTTACCAATTCTTATTCCTGGGGCAGAAGCTGCTCCCATTAGGGCTGTTCTTATTGGACTTAAATAAGTTTTTATACAAATATGGAGAAAAAAAGACGAAATTGAGTACCTTTAGAATTAAGAGGGTAGCTATCTCTTTTGCTGTAATTCTTTTTTTATTATTGGCTTCTTCTCTGTTTGCTCAGAGTGGTTTTATTCAAACTGAGGGGACGCTTTTAAAAGATGAGACAGGGACTCCGTATCGGATACAAGGTATAGCATTTGGAAATAATGTGTGGCAAAATCCTTCTTTGCCGGTAACAACACATCATAATGAGCGAGACTACCAACGTCTAAATGAGATGGGATTTAATTCTGTACGATTCTATATTAATTATGGTCTTTTTGAATCAGATTCCAATCCTTATCAGTATAAGGAATCAGGATTTTTATGGATTGATAAGAATATTGCTTGGGCAAAAAAATATGGAATACGCCTAATTCTTAATATGCACTATCCTCAAGGAGGGTATCAGTCAAATGGTAATGGTAGTGCGTTATGGAACGATTCGACCAATCAAGAACGCTTAATTGCTTTATGGAAAGCTATTGCTAGTCGCTATGCTAACGAACCAACAATTTTAGGGTACAGTCTTCTTAACGAACCTTTTCTTGAACACTCTTTTAAAGAATATGAATTGTTACTCAAGGGATTAGTTCACGAGATTCGCAGTGTTGATCCTCTACATATTATAATTATAGAAAAAGCAAATGCATTAAGATGGGCTTGGAATGATAATGAAAACAAAAATCTGAATTTTGTTATGATAAAAGATTCCAATATTATGTATGAATTTCACTTTTATGAACCAATTGAGTTTACGCATCAAAACGCTTCTTGGACAGGGGTTAAGGGGATGTTTGCAACTTATCCAAATCCTGATATGTATAAAGTTTCTGGTGATACTAAGTGGGAATCTACAACTTGGGATTCTCCAAAGTTAGATGTGAAAAAAAAATCTAATAAAAATAAGTGGGTTTTTATACAGTCTCCTTTGATTAAAGTTGAAAATGAAGATTTTTCTGTTGGAGCTCCAGTTTTTATGGCAAAAGATTTAGGAAGAAGAGGAAAAGCTTGGGCAAATGGATTTGTTATCAAAGAATATGATGAAAATAAAAAATTTGTAAAAATAATAATGGATAGTGATGGAATAGATAAAAATGGATGGTATTATTGGTCAGCTAATGGGAGTGGTACTGGAACCAGTATAGATACGCCCTATATTAGTAAAAAGTCGCTCTATGTAGAAGGTTCTACCAGCGACGGAAATATGACATTTAGCAATGGGAATTTTCCTTTAACGCAAGGTCACTATTATCAACTTTCTGGATATATAAAAGTTAAAAATGTTGATAAAAACGCTGATGTTCGATTACGCCTTGATTATTATTCCTTAAACGGAACAATAGGTCCTCTAGATAAATCATATTTGGAACTACGAATGAAGAAGTTTATTGATTGGGGTAAAGAGAATAATGTCCCCCTCTATTTAGGTGAATTTGGAGTAATTGCTGATGGCTTTACCAATAATCGTGGTGGGCTGATATGGGTTGGAGATGTGATTGATATTTGCAAAAAAAATGGTATAAATTTTAACTATCATACTTATCATGAGTACAAAAGCTTTGGTCTCTATAGAACAGGTGCTGAAAAATTGCCTGAAGATCTCAATGTTCCTTTGGCCAATTTGTTCAAAAAGAAACTAAAATAATTAAATGTTAGGGTGTGGTCCTTTACCTCGATATCCTTTTAAAAACCGATATTCTTTTAAAAACCGTAATGTTTTTCTGATCTTGTTATTAAAAAGCTTTTTACCCATATATCCCCCAATTGCTTTCTTGTAAAGTTCACTGAGTGTAGGATAGGGCAACATGGGGTTATACAAGTTTGAAAGCTTCCAGTTATTGTTTACTGCATAAATAGCTGGAGTAATGAGAGTTCCTGCATCTGGACCGACTATCTGAGTCCCAATAACTCTTTCCTTTTTATCAAAAAGGATTTTTATTTTACCTTTTGTACGACCTTCGGTGCAAGCTCTGTCATTATCATCAAAACTTGCTTCTACAACTTTGTATTTAATTTTTGCAGCTTTTGCTCGTTTCTCATTATATCCAATCGAAGCAAGTTCTGGTGAAGTATAGGTTACCCACGGAACATTTTTATAGCTCATGCTACCCCTAATCCTAGAACTTGGCGTCTAACAGCGAGGCTTCCTTCGCTTCCTGCAACATGGGTAAAAAGGTATTTCCCGTTAACGTCTCCAATAGCTAAAATATGTTTTTGTGTTGTCTGCAATGCCTTATTTACTTTTATAAATCGACCGTTTAACTGAACTCCTGCCTTTTCTAAATTAAGTCCTTCAATACTACCTTTTCTGCCTGTTGCAATCATGATTGTATCACCGCTCCAAGAAAGTGATTTGCCATCAATTGTATATTCTACTTTTTTTAGGTTTGCTTCTTTTAAAATCTTTTTAACGGTGACATTCAGATAAATCTTAATATTATTTTCTTCAAGTGCAGTCTGAACAAATTTTGCCATATCACTATCTTCAATAGAAAGAATCTGATTTGTTTTTGTAAGTATGGTGATCTCGCTACCAAGATTATTTAAAGCTTGTCCTAACTCAATTCCTATGGGTCCTGCTCCTATTATTAATAGTTTTTTAGGAATTTTTTTTAGGTTAAAAACATCTCTGTTAGTTATGTAGTCTACTGTATCAAGTCCTTCAAACGGGATTATTAGAGAAGAAGATCCTGTTGCAATTGTTATTTTGGGAGCTGAAAGTAACATAGTCTCTTTTTTTGTATTAACTTCGATTGGTGTTAGTATAACATAGTGGACACAAAAAACGCTACATACTATCTTAGAAGAAGGATGTGTAGCATGGAAAGAAAAAAGAAAAGGTATACAGAAGAGTTCAAACAGCAAATAGTTGAACTGTACCGAAACGGAAAGTCTGTAAGAGACCTCTCAGGTGAATATGGCTTAGTAGAACAAACAGTGTATAAATGGATTCATCGGTATGAACCGGTTGGTAAAAATGAGAAAGGAGAAACTGTAACACAGCAAGATATCCGTGCAATGCAGAAACGTATTGCAGAACTTGAAATGGAGAACGAAATCTTAAAAAAAGCTACAGCCATATTCGCCAAAACAAAGTAAAAGAAAAAGTTGCATTTGTAATAAAATACAAGGAAACTTATCCGGTAAAAATCATGTGCAAGGTTATAAAACTTCCGCGAAGTACTTTTTACAAGAGTTTAAAATGGAAACCAAGTATTGTTATGAAAAGAAACGAGGAATCGGATTCAAAAATTCTTAAAATTTATTACGAAAGCTTACGACGGTATGGAGCCCCAAAGATTTATCACATTCTCCAAAAACAGGAAGAAAAAGTAAGTCTAAAGCGTGTCCAACGAAGAATGGCTATTTTAGGAATAAAATCAATTGTCGTAAAGAAATATAAGCCTGTAAAAACTGAAAAGATACAAGAACAGAAAGAGAATATACTGAATCAAGATTTTGCAACAACTTCAATTAATCAGAAATGGTGTACAGATATTACATATATTCATACTGAAAAAAACGGTTGGACATATCTTGCTTCAGTAGAAGATTTGTATTCAAGGAAAATCATCGGATGGGCATTTGGTCTTACAATGAATGCAGAACTTGCAGTAAAAGCTTTAGAGAATGCATGCTTAAATGTAAAGAAAACAGATGGAATAATTATTCAGTCAGATCTGGGGAGTCAGTATACAAGCACGCTTTTTGAAGCAAAGCTTGCTCAGTACAAAATTCGCCATTCATACAGCAAAAAAGGGTATCCGTATGACAATTCCTGCATCGAGTCATTTCATTCTGTTTTGAAAAAGGAAGAAGTGAACCTGAAGAAATATAAAGATTCAAAACAGGCATACAATGCAATCTTTGAATATATTGAATCGTGGTATAACCGCAAAAGAATTCACTCAAGTTTGAATTACAGAACTTCGGAGGCTGTTTATTTAGAACGTGAATTCATTGCATAAACTAGCGTTTTATGTGTCTACTTTATTGACATAGGTCCAATATGCAAAACCTGGCAATATAGTTGTGGAAATGAGAACTACAAACATATTATTATGGTTTATTGCTAAACCTATTCAATATTGTATAGATGAAGAGACGGGTACAATTAAAGAAATTCATGGCCCAACACTATTAAAACGAAAAGTAAAAGATAAATGGGAATATTTTGATTCCGATATCTACTTTACTTACGAGTAAGAAAAAGATTGTCTTTTCCTTTTTATAATACAAATTATTTTACCACTGTAAGGAACATCTTAAAACGACTTGTTGCTTTTAAAGAGTGTGCAATGTTAGCAGGAAGAATTATACAATCGCCTTGTTTTATATCAAAAGGTTTTTTGCCTATTTCTATGTGGTTTGTTCCTTCTAGTGGAATAACTAGTGCATCTCCCGAAGCAGCATGAGTGCTTAGACCTTCACTTTTATCGAGGGCAAATAAAGTTACAGAAAGCTCTGCTTTTTGTATCAAAGTTTTACTAGCTACAGAATTTTTTCGATATTCGACTTGCTCTGCTAATAATCCCGCTGTATTATTAGGTAAATTTCTTAAAGGGGAATCTTTTTCGGGGCCGGCAAAAAAAGTATAAAAGAGTACCTGACAGTCTTCTTTAGCAAGTAGCTCAGAACGGACTGATTTTTCTACAACTTCAAAATAACCGTCTTTAAGTTCTTTATCATTTAAAAGTAGAGTACCAGAAGTAACAAAATATAAAGTTGTTTCAAGAAGGTTATGCCCACTTATAGATTCACCTTTTGCAAGAGAATACAATTCGAGTCTAAATAATTTGTTCTCGGCAAGTGTAGTACTGAAAATTTGACCTGCAGAAGGAACCAAAAGTTTTGTAATGTCTAAGATTTCTGAATCTTGTATCTTGTGTATATATTTCATAATTATAAAATACTAAAAGTACACGCATAATTATGTTGTAAAAACAACTAATATATGTATAAAAAAATATTTTTACTATGCATGATCTAGTAACGCAAGAACTTGATTTGGAGTATCAACAACCCAATTTGCGCCGGCTTCTTGTAATTCTTTTTTGTCTCCGAAGCCCCATGTTACCCCAATAGATTGCATGCCAAATGATTTAGCCCCCTCGATGTCATATTTTCTATCTCCTACCATGACAACTTGAGACATGTCAGAAATATTATGGACTTTAATTGCATGTTTAATAACATCAGCTTTATTTTCGTTTGTGCCATTTAAACTACTCCCAGAAACATAGTCAAATGCATGGGTAATTGAATGTTGTACAAGAATTGCTTTTGCATGTTCATAGGGTTTAGAGGTTGCAACAATAACTTTATGACCAGTTTCTCGAAGTTTTAGACAAAGAGGTATCACTCCCTCATAAAGGGTATTCATAAAAAGACCTGTTTTTTCGTAGCGATTTCGAAATATTTCTATTGCTTTTTGTGTTTCTTCGGTATTTAATCCACCATAAGTAGGGAATGAAAGGGTTAGCGGTGGGCCTATAAACTGTTTTAGAATTTCAGAATTTAACTGAGGTTTGTGTAATTCTAAAAGAGTCTCTTGTATACAAGTAAATACACCTTCACTGGTGTTAGCAATTGTTCCGTCAAAATCAATAAATATGTAAGGAAATGTAATCATTGTAAAAAAATACAAGGATACATAAAACCTGTCAAGGATAAAGGATTCATATATAGTAGTATTTAAATATGTTTTTGTTGCATATTTATGCATTTTTTAGTATAAATATAGGAACTTTATCATTGTTAAATAAGGGCGGAATATTATCCGTTTAAATTAAGAAGGACATATATGTTTGAAATTTTAGAAAAGAAACAGTTTTCTACAGCTGTATTCTACTACAAGATTAATGCCCCAGAAATTGCAGCTAATCGAAAGGCTGGGCAATTTGTATTGGTTCAACTCGACACCGATTATTCTGAGCGTGTCCCACTAACAATTGCAGATGCAAATGCAAAAGAAGGCTGGATTGCCATTGTTTTTCAGGCTGTTGGGGCTTCTACTTTAAAACTCTCGATGATGAAACAAGGTGATACACTAGGAGCTGTCTTAGGCCCTCTTGGGAACCCTTCTAAAATCGAAAAAAAAGGTACTGTAGTCTGTGTTGGTGGTGGTTTTGGAGTTGCTCCGTTATATCCAATTGTTCAGGCACATAAAGCTGTTGGTAATAAAGTTATTGTAATTATTGCAGCACGAACAAAAGAATTAATTATATACGAAAAAGAAATGGAAGCTATTGCAGACGAGGTTATTGTTATAACAGATGATGGTACAGCTGGTAGAAAAGGTGTATCTACTCTTCCATTAAAAGAATTATGCGAACAAGATCCAAAACCAGATGAAGTAATTGCAATTGGACCTCCTATAATGATGAAATTTTGCTCTCTTACTACTAAAGAATATAATGTTCCAACAGTTGTCTCTTTAAATACTATCATGATTGATGGAACTGGGATGTGTGGTGGCTGTCGTGCTACTATTGGTGGTGAAACAAAGTTTGTTTGTGTCGATGGACCTGAGTTTGATGGGCATCAAGTAGACTGGGATAATATGATGATGAGAGCAAAGGCATATAAAAATCGCGAAAATGACGATTTTTGCAAAGCAAAAGAAGAACTTGGATTAGCATAAAGGATCTATAAATGTCAGAATATATAAGTAAAGAAATACTTGCCCAAAAGGCAACGGAAGAATATACAAAATTACAACAAAAACTTTCAGAGGGCGCTTTAAGTCCAAAAGATAGGGCTGCTATTCCTCAACAAGAGATGCCTACTGGAGAACCTAAAGTTCGTGCTCGTCAGATGAGCGAAGTTGCTTTAGGTTATACAAAAGAGCAAGCTATAGTAGAAGCAAATCGATGTTTGCAATGTAAAAACCAACCTTGTGTTAGTGGTTGTCCTGTTAGTGTTCCAATCCCTCAATTTATTGCACATGTTGCAAAAGGTGATTTTAAAAAAGCGGTCGATACTATTAAAACAACAAACTTATTACCTTCTATCTGTGGTCGTGTTTGTCCACAAGAAAAACAGTGCCAGAGTCAGTGTACTGTTGGTAAAATGTTTAAAGATGTAGATAAATCCGTTTCTATTGGTCGCTTGGAGCGTTTTGTTGCAGATTATGAGCGAGAAAATGGGTTAGAAACTCTTCAAAAAGTAGCTGCTCCTACAGGTAAAAAAGTAGCTGTTGTGGGATCTGGTCCTGCTGGCTTAACGGTAGCAGCTGATACACGTCGTGCAGGTCATGACGTTACTGTATTTGAAGCTTTTCATAAATGCGGTGGGGTTATGGTATACGGTATACCAGAATTTCGTCTTCCAAAAGATATTGTATGTAACGAAGTAGAAAATCTTAAAAAAATGGGTGTAAAGTTTGAAAACAATTTTTTAGTAGGACGAACAGAAACTCTCCCTCAGTTGTTAAAAGATAAAGGTTATGATGCAGCATTTATTGGGACAGGAGCTGGATTGCCAAAGTTTATGCACATAGAAGGCGAAAATCTTATTGGTGTTTTTAGTGCAAATGAATACTTAACCCGTGCTAACCTTATGAAAGGGTATGATGTTAAAAATGCGGCAACGCCAATCTATAAAGCTAAAAAAGTAGTTGTTTGCGGGGCTGGTAATGTTGCTATGGATGCAAGCCGTATGGCATTACGACTTGGAGCCGAGGAATCTGTTGTAGTGTATCGTCGAACGCAAGTTGAAATGCCTGCTCGTAAAGAAGAGGTTGAACATGCTATGCAAGAAGGTGTTCAGTTCCATTTCTTAGAAAACCCTAGTCGAATTTTGGCCGATGAAAATGGCCGTGTTCGTGCAGTAGAATTATTAAGCTATAAACTTGGTGAACCAGATGCATCTGGTCGTCGTCGCCCTATAGCAATTGAAGGAAGTGAACACGAATTGGAATGCGATGCTGTAGTTGTAGCTCTTGGAAATGGTTCTAATCCTCTTATGAAACAAACAACTCCTGGTCTTGAGGTTAATAAACGAGGAAATATAACTGTTGATGAATCGGCCCAAACGTCTATTCCTACAGTTTATGCTGGTGGTGATATTGTTCTAGGTGCTGCCACTGTTATTCTTGCTATGGGAGAAGGCCGAAAGGCTGCAGCAAGTATTAACAAATTGTTAGTTAATTAAAAAGAAATCCGCATCCCGGAAAACTTCCGAGTGCGGGTAAAAAGGAGGAGAGAAAAAGTGAGGAGAAAAGTATTTCTACTTTCACTTCATTTAACTCCATTAATATATATTAGAAACCTTTAAATAACCTTAAGAAATATATTTTTTTTGCAAAAAATGTGATATACTGCCATAAAAGAAAAAAAAGTATAAATCTAATAAGGGAGAGGTTATGAAGTTTCTGCTAATTGGTGGGACTGGCACACTTAGTGCTGGTATTACACGACAACTGGCTAATACGAATAATGATGTGTACATTTTTAATCGTGGAAACCGAGAAAGTCAGTTTGATATTACTGGTATTAAACAGATAACTGTTGATATAAACGATGTACAGGCATTAAAAAAGGCAGTCGATTCTATTCTTGATAGAGATGAAAAATTTGATGTCGTTGCCGATTTTATTCTTTTTAATACTCAACAACTTACAGATGCGTTTAATATATTTAATGGTCGAACCAAACAATTTATTTTTATAAGTTCTGCATCTGTTTATCAAAAACCTCTTCAAAATTATAAAATAAACGAAAGCACTCCTTTATTAAATCCATATTGGGAATATGCAAGAAATAAAATTGCTTGTGAACGATTACTCATTGGTATGTATAGAAAAGAAGGTTTCCCTATTACTATTGTTCGTCCTTCACATACTTATGATGAAAGATCTATACCTTTAGGAGTTCACGGACGAAATGGTAGTTGGCAGGTTTTTAAAAGAATGCTGCAAGGAAAACAAGTTATTATTCATGGTGATGGAACTTCTTTATGGACAATGACACATAATAGCGATTTTGCACGTGCTTTTATTGGTCTTATGGGTAATATTCATGCTATAGGTCAGGTTGTGCAGATTACCAGCGATGAAGTCCTCACTTGGAATCAAATATATCAGTGTATTGCAGATGCCGCAGATGTTGAGCTTCGTGCAATTCATATTGCATCTGATTTTTTGGCAGATACAAGTGATTTTGATTTTCGAGGTAGCTTACTTGGAGATAAAGCAAATTCAGTTGTTTTTGATAATTCAAAATTAAAAGAACTTGTTCCTGGTTTTGTAGCAACAGTTCCTTTTTCTCGGGGAGTAAAAGAAACCGTTGATTATGTTTTAAGCCATTCAGAGTGCCAGATTGCTGATCCTGAATTTGATTCTTGGTGTGATCGTGTCATCTCTGTAAATCAAGGTGCACGAAAAGCTTTTAATTAGAAAATTATATAATTTTAAGCTCTGTTAAAAATGCATATAACTGTTTTTTATACTCATCAGGATTTTCTGTGAATGAGCTTGCATGTTTTGCTTTTGGTACCAGATATAATTTTTTTATACCTTTTTTTACACTAAACAAATCTTTACTAGATTGGCATGGTACAAATTTATCTGCTAAGCCATGAACAAGCATGAGCGGTTTGTCAGGAGTCCCTTTTTTTTCTTTAAGTTCTGTGATAGGAGACACTTCTCCAAAGAAAAATTTAGCTCTTATTTTTGCTAATAAGCTAACGGTTTGTAAAAGAGGGGTTTGTGGTAGATGATAAAATCTATTTATGCAAGTTCCGAGTTGTGTATTTAAATCTGCATAGGGACAATCTGCTACAGTGAATGCTATTCTAGAATCTCGGCAATGATGCATAACAGCTGTTGCGGACCCCATTGATTCGCCATGTACTCCAACAATAGTATTTTTACCGCATTTTTCATAAACTTTTGTAACAATATCTTCTAGATCTTGTGATTCAAGCTTTCCCATTGTAATATATTTACCTTCGCTTATTCCTTCGTGAACATGATCATATACGAGGCAAATAAACCCTTTGGGTAAATACATCGATGCATATTTGTACATTCCACTCAGGCACGATCCATGACCGTGGCTGAAGACTACAACTTTAACTGGTGAATCTGTATTAGAAATTGAAAAGGATTCACTCTTAAACTTGTTTGCTGTTTCTTCATCAGGGAAAAGCCATTTCCCATATAATGTATATCCGCGAGGACTATTAAATTTAAAATCAATTGTTGGGATAGAGTTTTCATAATTTTCAGGAATATTATTATGTTCATGTTCCCATTCAAAGCCTTCTTTGTGTGAGAGCTTTTTTCTTAAAATGACGGAATTGCAAAGAAACCAACAAACAACAAAATAAATGAGTAATAAAGAAATTAATATAATTAAAATTATTTGTAAAACGTGCATAAAATTTTTCTCCTGATAGACAGTCTATCATAGCTTAATTGTCTCTCGACTTGCATATTTTGTCAATAATATGCAAACTATAAAATATGAAAACAATTGAAGATATATGGAATGAATATTTACAAAAGTTTAATTTACCAAAATCAACTCCGTTTGCAGGAGAGTGTGTTTTTGGTGGTGATGAACAAGAAAGTAATGAAATAACAGCTCAAGTATTGGCAGGGACAAAACAGGCTAATTGTGCAGCATTAGAATCATATCAAATAGATATGGAGCCTCTACCAGCAGAGGGTAATCGATATGTTGTAACAAATTGGAATGGAAATGCGCTTTGTGTCATAGAAACACTTAAAGTAACAATATTGCCTTTTATGGAAATAACGTGGGAGATGGCTCAAAAAGAAAGTTATTCTGACTCTATGGCATTATGGGAAGAAAGGCAACGTCAATTTTTTGAAGATGATGCTGACTTAATGGGATATGATTTTACTCCCGATACCCCAGTTGTATTTGAGGAATTTTGTATACGGTATTCAGTTGCTAAAGAATAGACCAACAAAGGATTTTATTTTATTGAGTGCTCAACAGTTTTTTGCCAACTACTAGGTTCGGATATTTCAAAATGCATGTTCTCCCCTGTATATGGGTGGATAAAATTGAGTGTGCGTGCATGTAATGCGAGCCTATGGAAGGGATCTGTTTTTGCCCTATAGTTTTTGTCTCCGGCCAGAGGATATCCTAAATAAGCTAGATGGGCACGTATTTGATTTTTTTTGCCTGTATCTAGCGCAAGTTCAAATAAAGTATATTCATTTCCTCTTTCAAGTATTTTGTAATTAGTACGAGCAGGACTAAGGTGTTGTGCTTTGTTTTTTAAATCTTTTGGAACATAACTTTGGTGATAAGCATTTTGCGCGAGGGGAGCATCTATAAGGCCACTGTCTGGTAGTATTTGTGCTTTTTGAGTGTTGGGGTTTTCTGCAACAGCGTGATACAGGCGTTCTGTAATCATTTTATGCCATGTATTCATAATTTTTTGTTGTGCTTGAAAGCTAAGAGCAAACATAAGAATTCCAGAGGTGTCACGATCAAGCCTGTGTACTGCAAAAGGATGGTGTCCTTTGTTCCAACTTCCTCTTTTACGCATAACGTTCTCTAACATTTCGAGTGCTGTTTTACCATGTGAACCTGGATACGGTACAGAAAGCAGCCCAGAAGGTTTAAAAATAATCGCTATATATTCATCTTGAAAAAGAACGTGAAAAGAGTCGTTACTTGAATTACGGTCTATGCTTTTAGTAGTATGAGAGGTTTGTTTTGTCTTTTGAGATGTACTAAAAGATGGAGTTCTTGGTGATTTCTTTAAACTACGTGATTTACGAGCTTTGTGAGATTTATGATGATTATCCAAGACTGGTTACCTTTTTTTGTAATTCTACTACTTTTGCGTGTAAATAGTGATCAACAATATGTTTGCCAAGCATTCCCATTGCTTTTCCTTCCTCGTCTACAATTGCAATGGCTTCACAATCATATTGCTGATATAGTTCATACAATTCAGGAATTGTTGTATCTGGGTGACAGGTTATTGGTGGTTTTTCCATAATATCCATAGCGAGTAAGCAAGAAGCTAAATCTCCACCTACCGATAATGATTCTTTGATGTTTTCTAGTGTTACTATTCCGGAAAGTTTTCCATCTGTGTCTTTAACTTCATAATTAAGATTTTGATGATGGCTAAAAGCTTCTATGAGGTCGTCAAGAGGAGTAAATTCATTTACAATTGTATGTGATCCAAGACAACAAATCGTATTTCCATGGCTTGTAATATCTGAAACATGAGTATTTTTCATGATATCATTTTCATTTACTGCAAGGTTGCATTCTCCTGCCTTTGTTATACCGTATTTAACACAGATAGGACCTAGAATTTGTACAATAAAAGTTGTTGCTGTTACAATAAGGAGGACCGTTGGCCCAATCGTATTTGCAAAATGGGTTCCAGCAGAAATAGATAATCCTATTGCAACACCAGCTTGAGAAAGCAAACAATAAGGTAAATACTTTTTGACGGTTTCTGGTGCTTTTGTTATAATCGAGCCGATAACAGCTCCAAGAGATTTACCAAACGTTCGAGAAGTTACATAAATTAGAGCGATTATTCCGACAAAAGGCGTAACTTGCCAAATATTTAATTTGGCCCCAACAAGTACAAAAAATAAAACGTATACGGGTGGAGTAAAATTTTCTACTAACGTAAAAGTTGGTCTAGTCTTAGCTGGTGCAAAATTAACCATAAAAAACCCAAGAGACATGGCTGTTAAGATATTGTCTAATTTTAATAAGCTTGCTATTCCACATGATAAAAGTAACATCCCAAGCGAAAAAGCCAAAATTCTTCCAGGATTACTCATAGCATTCTGAATCATTAGGGTTAATAACCAGCCAATAAAAGCACCAAGAACAATTGAACCAAACACGTCGTATAAAACAAGTAAAAGTTTTATTACTATTCCTTGTCCGTGGACTCCAAGAAAAATCTCTGCTACAGAAGATGCAATAGCATACAAAATAAGTCCTACTGCATCATCAAGTGCTACAATACCTAAAACCGTCGTTGTTAAAGGGCCTCTTGTGCGATTTTCGCTAAGAACATCGGTTGTAGCTGCCGGTGCGGTTGCAGACGAAATTGCGCCTAAAACAAGACCTAATGCAATTGAACTTGCAAAATTATGAGTTATTAGAGTTCCAATTATTGTAATTATAATCGTGTTTATGATAAAAGGTGTAATTGATTCAAATAATAAAATACCAACAAATTGTTTTCCGTATTTTTTTATAGTTTTTAATTTTAATTCGCCACCAATCAAGAATCCGATAAGGGAAAGGGCTAAACTGCTAAGCGGTGTTAATGAAGTAATGACATTTTTAGATAAAATTCTTAGCCCTGATTGACCAATAATAATTCCAATTACAATATAACCAACGACTTGTGGTATCTTGAGTTTTTGAAAGAGTCGCCCACCTAATGAGCCTAGTAAAAGAATTGCACCCAGTAAAAGAATTAGATTTGCGCTATCGACTTCAGTAAAGTGTAAAGCGTCTGGAAAAAAACTCATAAAATGATTCATTCTAACCCCCGTAGTGTCTATTTTGATAGTATATCAAGAATTGGTATTTACTTCAATGAAATAGATTTTAGGTGTAAGACGAATATGATTAAGTCTTTTTTTCATCGGCCTCTTCTATTTGCTTTCGATATGCATAGGAAGATAAGGTTCCACTAAGACATTTTTGTCGTGGGTATATTGTATGGTTACCATTAAAAGCATAGGAGAGAGCACATACTATAAAGAAAAAGGGCATATACTTAAATCCAAAGACTTCACAAGCAATAATTACGGGAGCGAGTAAGGTATTGGTAGCACTCCCAAAAACAGCAGCATAGCCTAGGGCTGCACAAAATGTTACTGGTAACCCAAATGGAATAGCCAAAACTGCTCCTAATGTTGAACCAATACAAAATAAAGGTGTTAATTCTCCTCCTTGAAAACCCGCACTAAGTGTAAGAACAGTAAAAAAAAGTTTAGCTAGCCAATCAAACCAGTAAATATGGCCTGTCCCCAAATAAACCATTTCACTAAGATTTAGTCCTAATCCTGTGTATCTACCATGTCCACAAATTAACAATAATCCACTTAATCCTATTCCAAAGAAGAAAATACGTTTACGAGCATCGGGTACTATTTTAGGAAGCAAAGCTCGCAATTTATTTATTGATCCTGAAAATAATTGGCCGGCAATACCAAATGCAATTGAAAGTAAAACTAATTTGACAGAAAGAATTGGAGTCATTTTTATAGCAAAATGCAATGGAATAAATTCTTTACCAATGCCACAAAGTCCAGAAACTTCAGCAGAGACAAAAGAAGCAACAATTGTAGGAATTAGAGCTTCATAAGATAGTTGTCCAGCAATAAGAACTTCGAGTGCAAAGAAAATGGCTGCAAGCGGTGTTCTAAATAGTCCTGCAAAACCAGCTGCCATACCGGCAATTAGTAAAATGCGTGCAGCACTAAAATCTTTTACAAACTTACCTGTTCGAAATCCAATTGTTCCCCCTATTTGAACAGCAACCCCTTCACGGCCTGCGCTTCCTCCAAAAAGATGTGTCATAAATGTCGAAAGTAATACGATAGGAATCATTCTAATTGGAATATCTTTGCGTTCTCCAAATTCTGCTTCAAAAATAAGTGTCATTCCTCGTATGCTATCTCCCCCCCATTTTAAATAAAGAGTACAGATAAAAACACCGGCAATTCCAAGGAAGGGAACTAATTGTGTTTCGTAAGCATAACGGAATTTTGTAATCATTAACAAAATGCGTCCATATTCACCAGTTATTAGTCCAACAACAATTCCAACAAAAGCGGAAAGGGCTAATATTTTAGTAATATTCAAAATGCGTGCGATTTGAGAATTCATTTACAATATACTTCCATGTGTGAATTTCGCATATTTTACTATTTGTTACGGTTTTGTACAAGAAACCACAAAATTAAAAAATTTAATGAAACTTACTGCAATAGCATAGCATCACTATTTAAATCTTTTTGTTTTAATGCGCGGAACCGTGTAATAAGTTCGTTTAATGTTAATTTGGCTTTTTCTTGTGCGTTTATATCAAGGATAATGTCTCCACTGTCCATCATAATCAGCCTGTTGCCGTAATCAAGAGCCTGTTGCATATTGTGTGTAATCATCATAACAGTAAGATTATAGTTTTTTGCAAATTTTCTAGTAAGTTTCATAACAAGCTCTGCATTTCCAGGATCGAGAGCTGCAGTGTGTTCATCTAGTAATAGTAAATTAGGTTTTGACATAACCGTCATTAGCAATGTCAAAGCTTGTCGTTGTCCACCTGAAAATTGCTCAACATTGTCGTTTAGTCTATCTTCTAGTCCCATCTCAAGCAATTCTAGTTGACTTCTAAAATAGTCACGCATTGATTTATTTAAGCTTATTTTTAAGCCTTTGTACCCTTTTTTGTGACAAATCATCATATTATCTTCCAATGTCATTTTTCCTGCTGTTCCAAGAAGGGGGTTTTGAAAAATACGTCCAATATAGCGGGCCCTTTTATATTCTTTATCTTTTGTAATTTCTTGGGGTGTTGAGTTTGGTACATCTAAATATATATTGCCGGTTGTTGGAGTAAGGGTTCCAGCAATAACATTATAAAGTGTAGATTTGCCTGCTCCATTTGAACCAATCACGGTAATAAAGTCTCCTTGTTGTATATCAAGGTTTATGTTTTTTAGGGCACAATTCTCGTCGGGGGTTCCTTGAGCAAACGTCATTCCTATGTTTTTGAGAGTAATCATTAGTTTTGCTCCTTTTGAATAATATCTGATTTTCGTTTTCTTATTTGTGCACCAAAGTCGTAATTTGTAATTATTAGGCAAATGATTATAAGCGCTCCTGTAATAAGTTTTAGATCATTTGCGGTAAGTCCAATAACATACCCGTAACGGCGTCCAAGGAACATAAGAGCGCGATAAAGAATTGAACCAATAAAGACTCGAAGTGTAAGATATTTTATTTTGTTTGATTTTAGTACAAACTCACCAAGCATGAGTGAAGCAAGACCAGAAACAACAACGCCTGTTCCAGATCCAACATCAGCAAATCCTTGATACATGGCAGCATACGCGCCTGCAATACCTGTTAACCCGTTTGCCAAGCATATGCCCACAGCTTTTATAATTTCAGGGTTCATTCCTTGAGAAATAATCATTTGTTGATTTGACCCGAGTGCTCCCATACATAATCCAAAATCAGTATGAAAAAACAAGTCTAGCAGTAGCTTTATGATTAAAACAATTATAATAAGAATTATAACTATGGCAGTATCTGGATTTAAAAATTGAGGAACATTATTTTCTATTGTATTAAATATTGTATTGTATTTTAATAAGGAAATATTTGCACGGTTTCCCATTATTCGAAGATTAACAGAATATAACATTGTCATTGTTAAAATACCGGCAAGAAGTCCTGGAATATGTAGTTTTGAATGAATAATTGCTGTAACTAAACCTGCAAGAGAGCCGGCTAAAAAAGCAACTAAAATTGCTATTGATGGATTAATTCCTCGTACAATAAGAGCGGCCATTACGCATGCTCCAAGAGGGAACGATCCGTCAACAGTCATGTCAGCAAAATTGAGTATACGAAAGGTGATAAAAACACCGAGAACCATCAGTCCATATATGAGACCCTCGATTAAAATACTCTGAATCATAATTTCTCCGAATTTGTGTTTTGTTTCTATAAATAGTATAATGAAGAAATTAAAAGAATACCAGCGGAGGACAATTTTTTATGTCGGACAAAGAATGTATATACTGGACCTTTAGTGATGAAGCTCCCGCACTTGCAACACGTGCATTTTTGCCTGTTGTTAAGGCATTTTTAAAACAGGGTGGAATCACTGTTAAAACAAAAAATATATCATTAGCTGCTCGAATTTTAGCGGTTTTTCCAGAATACTTAAAAGAGAATCAAAAAGAAAATGATGCACTTGGTGAGCTTGGTAACATGGTTTGTGAGAATGATTCTAACATTATTAAATTGCCTAATATTTCGGCATCTGTTCCTCAGCTAAAGGCAGCAGTACAAGAGCTTCAGAATCAAGGTTTTGCTATTCCAGACTATCCAGAAGAGGATGGCGATCCAGAGATTATTGCTCGATATAATAAAGTTAAAGGTAGTGCAGTAAACCCAGTGATAAGAATGGGAAATTCCGATCGTCGAGTTCCAGTCCCCGTAAAAGCTTATGCAAAAAGTCATCCTCATTTTAATGGAAAATGGGATAAAAATGTAAAAACACGTATTATGAGTATGAGTAAGGGTGATTTTTACGGAAGTGAAAAGTCTGTAGTGATTGCCAATGATAGTAAAATGGCAAAAATTGTGCTCAAAAATAGTGACAGTAGCAAGTCTTCTAATAGTATTGTAATGAAAGACACTGTTATTCTAGAAAAAAATGAAATTGTAGATGCTTCTGTTATGAGTAAAAAAGAGCTTCAATCTTTTTTTGCAGATACAATGATTGCAGCTAAAAAAGAAAATTTACTTCTTTCTGTTCATTTAAAAGCTACAATGATGAAAGTAAGTGATCCCGTTATTTTTGGTGATATGCTTGAAGTTTACTTTGCTCCAGTTTTTAAGGAATTTGCAGATGAATTTAAAGCTCTTGAAGTTGATCCTAAAAATGGACTTGGAGATTTGTATAAAAAAATAGCAACGTTACCTCAAGAAAAACAAAAGAAAATAACTAAAGCAATAGATAATTGCATTGCCTCTGGTCCTGATTTGGCTATGGTAAATTCTGATAAAGGAATTACAAATTTTCATGTTCCATCAGATACTATTATAGATGCAAGTATTCCAGCAATGATTCGAAATTCAGGTTGTATGTGGAATAAAGATGGGAAATTACAAGAAACAATAGCGATTATTCCTGATCGTAGTTATGCCCAAGTGTATTCTGCGTGTGTTGAATATTGCAAAGTTCATGGGGCTTTTAATCCTGCGACGATGGGGAGTGTTGGAAATGTTGGGCTAATGGCGCGAAAAGCTGAAGAGTATGGTTCTCATCCGACAACTGTTATTGTTCCTTCAAGTGTAACAAATGGAGTTATTCAATTACTAGACGACAACGGAGACGTTTTACTAGAACAACAGGTTAAAGCCGGGGATATTTTTCGTATTTGTCGCACAAAAGAAGATGCAATTATTGATTGGGTAAAACTTGCAATACATAGGGGTAGAACTTCTGGGCAGCCAGTTATTTTTTGGCTCGATCAAAATCGTGCACATGATAGAGCTATATCAGTAAAAGTAGAAGCTGTACTTAAAAAAGAAAATACAAATGGCATTTCTATAAAAATTATGAATCCTGTAGAAGCCTGTAATTTTACAATGGATGAGATTACAAAAGGTCATGATATCATAGCTGCAACAGGTAATATTTTGCGTGACTACCTTACAGATTTATTTCCAATTCTTGAAGTTGGAACTTCTGCAAAAATGTTATCTATCGTTCCTTTAATGGCTGGCGGTGGATTATACGAGACCGGTGCAGGTGGCTCGGCTCCAAAACATGTGCAACAATTTTTGAACGAGAATCATTTAAGATGGGATAGTCTTGGTGAGTTTTTAGCACTTGCTGTTTCTTTGGAACAAACTGCCGAAAAAACAGAAGATCCTGAAATCAAATTACATGCTAATGCATTATCGCAGTGTTTAAATGTCGCAACAACAAGGTATTTAAATGAAGGGAGAGGCCCTTCTCGCAAAGTGGGAGAACAAGATAATAGGACAGCTCAATTTTATCTAACAATGTATTGGGCACAAGAGCTAGCTGTTCAAACAGTTGATATAAAACTTGCAAAGATTTTTAAACAAGTTGCAACAAACTTGGTAATTAATGAAGATAAAATTGTAAGAGAATTACTTTCTGTACAAAATTCTCCTGTTGATCTTGGCGGATATTATCATCCTAATGAAGAAAGAGCTGTATCTGCAATGCGACCTAGTGTAACATATAATCAATTTGTTAATTCTTTATAAAATGATAAACAACAACAAATACAGTAAATTAGTATTCGGTGCCTTATTTATAAGTTTTTTTTTCTTTATTTTTTCAAGTTTTAGTTTTCATATTAATACTATACCTGATGAAATTCGAAGGTATGTTAATGCGTATCCAGGTATAGTAAATGTGGTCTGCTATGATCAAGAAAAAAATGATTGGCTTTTAAATATAAATGGGGTTCCTTTATTTTGGGCAGGGAGCCGTTTTTTACCAGAAAAAGAACTGGATAATTCTAGTTCTTGGCGACCGCATTTAGACTATACCTATTCTGACACAATACCAAATCCTAATGATAAAACTGTTTTTAGTGATGAATTAGTTTCTAGGCTAAAAAGCGAAGACTTTTATAAAGCACGAAAATTACAAAATCCTTATTATACTGGTTTTTATAATGCACTCTATGATTGTGCTTCTCGAACAGCTCTAGAAAAACATATTGTTAATATAAAATTTCTAGGGCACTATTTAAATATCCATGAAAAATTGGTATCTAAGCTTTTTCAAGTAGAAAAACAAATTTATGCGTTAAGAGATAAAGAAATTAAACATGGTATAAAACCTGAATATGGCACAGTTCAGTTTTTTTTAGATCAATTATTGGACATTCAAGGTTATTCTTGGCGTGAGGTTTCAGACACTTCAAATCCTAGTCAGCATAGTCGTGGTATTGCACTAGATATATTGCCAAAAGGTTGGAAAACAAAAAATATGTATTGGCGATGGAGAGCAGATTGGGATTCTAACTGGATGCTCTTACCTTTAGAAAACCGTTGGATGCCTGCTCCTGATGTCATAAAAGCTTTCGAAAACGAAGGCTTTATTTGGGGTGGAAAATGGATTCTCTGGGACAATATGCATTTTGAATATCGTCCGGAATTATGTAGAAATTAATTTCTACATAATTCCGGGACTGAGCAATTTTTTTTATAATAAAAATTGTTCAGTCAGGCTATTTAATCACGGTTTTCTTATAGTTATTTTTCTGTTAAAGTTCCATTTTCAAAGATGTAATTTGCTTCGTCAATATACTCTTGAGGTATTTCGATATCACAGTTTGCTAATGCATCTAAGTCAACTAAAAAATCAGTTTCTGATGGATCGGTCAAAAATTTTACGGGAATATCAGCTGGTTTTTTACCATTTAAGATGTCGACAACCATTTCTCCAGTAGCGAATCCTGCTTTGTAGTAATTGAATCCAGATGCAAATGCACATCCACCTTCCATAGCACCTGTAACATCTCCAGAGAAAATAGGTTTTTTAGCTTTCCCAAAAACCTGAACAAGAGCTGAGAGTGCACTAAATACTGTATTGTCTGTTGTTAAATATAAACCGTCTACACGATTTACAATAGCTTCTGATGCTTGTTTTACTTCGGAACTTTTACTTATTGATTGTGTAATAAGTTGAATGCCGTTTTCTTCACAAGCTACTTTTACTAAATTTAAACCTGTAATCGAGTTTGCTTCGCTAGAAGTATAAATATAACCGAGTGTTTTTATGTTGGCTAATTTTGCAAAAAGTTTGATGTGTTCGGCAGTAGGGATTGCATCACTTAAACCTGTAACATTGTTTTTACCATGATCAAGAGTATCAACTAATCCAGCCCCAATAGGATCAGTAACTGTTGCAAATACAACAGGAATATCACTAATAGTATTTGCAAGAGCAATAGCTGTAGGGGTAGCGATTCCAACTGCTATGTCAACTTTTTCTGATTTGAACTTGTTAGCAATTTGTGTGGCGGTGTTTACATCACCATTGGCATTTTGTAAATCAAATTCTGCTGTAATTCCAGCTTGATTAATAGCATCTTGGATGCCTTGTTCTACATTGTCGAGTGCTACATGTTGAACAATTTTTGAAATACCAATTTTTACGGTGTTGTTTTCAGTCGGTTCTTTTTTTGAACAGCCAATAACAGTGAATAGTGCTGTTAAAAATGTAACAGTAACAAAAATTGATCGTAATGTAATTTTTCTCATCGATTTCATAAAAACTCCTAATTATGTTACTCTTAACAGTAACAATCTAATATAACTGTTACTATATAGAGTAACATAATAGCTGTCAAGTCTATTTTGTAAAATAAAAATTTGTGTTAATTATTATACCTTAGTGTATTAAGTATTTTGACAAAATCCTCTCCCAAATAATTTAACTTAATAAAATCTGCAGAAAGCATTTTATAATTATAACCATCTTGTGCGAATTTTGGGAAATAATATCCCCATAGACCTTTTTTGTAGTCGGTACCATCTGAAAAGTCAGAGGGTTTCGCTTCAACTGCTCCTGTATAAGCATACTGCGAAAATGTTTTCTTTTGTATATTTTGTTTTTCGACCCAACTTTTTTCTAACTTTTTATACGCAGAACGCATGTCGTAAAGGTTGTATTGGCAGTGATAGTAAACAGAAACAAAAGTCTCTTCTTTTTCAACAGTTCCAGTATAGGTTACATCATCTATAACATTAGAAACAGGAGTGTCTGTATGTTTTATATCACTTATTTCTTCGTAAACTTGGCCATAGTTATCATTTGGAATAAAAATAAAATCATAGTCTTCGAAAAACTCACTGGCTAAAAGTAGGGTAGTTATTTTTCGATAAACAGGTATAAAATCCATTTTTATAAAAGCAGGACCTTGATTATTGGAATCAAGTTTTTTTTGTAATAAATCAACAATTTCAGAAATATCAGAATCTGAATAAGAATCGTCACCATAAATATAGGCTACTTTGATAGTAAGTTTCTCGGTTACTTGGTCTATTTTAGTTGAAGCAGAATCGGGAAGGTAGTTTTCTGCTTCTGTATAATTGTCTAAGGCTTTACGAAATGCATTGTAAGTATTTTGACTGTTATAGCTGTCTCCAAGTTTAATGTATTCTTCTGATATTGTTATGTTTAATGCGCTCACCTTTGCTAAGGCATCTTTATAGTCTGGAACCCATGAAGTGGATTTTAAATACATTTCCTGTGCATCTTTTAATGTGTCTAAATCACTAGAATTTTTTTCAGATTCTGCAATCGAATATGTTATATCGGCTCCCATTGGGAAAATTTTGTCATCATTTTTAGATGAATAATTTGTAGCTTTTGTAAGATATTCAAGGGCTGGTCGTTTTGATTGCGGGGGTAAAGAATTGTTATCATAGATAACACGAGCTTTTTCAAAAAAGTAATCACAAGCATAATTTGTAGCTGTGATTTTTAAGTCAGAATAGTCTGTGTACATAAAAGATGCATGTAATTTTTTCCCATAGAGTCCATTGGGATAAAGAGCTTGTAATGTCTGCAAGTTATTGTTTAATGTAATCCAAGAATCAATCTCATCTGCAATAATAATATAAGATTGTTGATTTTGTTTTGCATTCAATGCTGCCATTGTCATTTTTGCACGGGCTTCGGGCATTTCTTCAAGGTAAATTTTAATATACGAATCTTTTGTATTACCGTCTATCATTAATTGAGTTATAGATATTGCTCTACTTATCGGGTCAGATCCTTTTACGCGCATACTTGCGCAACTTGTAAGGGCCATAATTACTGATATTATGATGATTAATGTAAGTTTTTTTCTTTCCATACGACAAGTATATCATGAACAATGTTTTATGGTATAGTATCTTTATGAGTGATAAGAATACAATTTGTCAGATGAGACGCCTGCAAAAGGCATGTGAGAAAAAGGGTCCTCTATGTTGTGGGCTTGATACAGATCCGAGTTATATTCCTCCAGAAGTGCTCAAAAAATATAGAGCTCCAGCAGCTGCTGTTCTTGAATATAATCGCAAATTAATAGAAGCATGTGCTCCTTTTTCTGCTTGTTTTAAGGTTCAAATTGCCTATTATGAGGCGATGGGCATAGAAGGAATGAAGGTTTATGCAGACACTCTTCAATCTCTTAGGAATGTTGATATACCAGTTATTTCAGATGTAAAACGAGGAGATATAGCTGCCACGGCAAATGCATATGCACGGGCTCATTTTTCTGGAGATTTTGAATCTGACATTGTCACATTAAATCCATATATGGGATTTGAAACGCTCAATCCTTTTGTAGAGTATTGCCAAGAGAAAGGAAAAGGGATTTTCGTACTTCTTAGAACTTCAAATCCTGGAATGGCCGATATAGAAAAACTTGACTTAAAACAGGGTGGGATTGTTCTTGACCGCATAGGCTCTGAACTTGTACGTATAAATGAGTCTTTAATATCCGAGCCTTTCTTAGATAGTCAATCTACTAAAAATACTTTTCCTTGTGGTCCTGTAGGAGCTGTCGTTGGTTGTACCGAAGAAAGTGATGCTCGCCAATTACGTAACAAGTATCCCAATATGTTTTTTCTTATTCCTGGATATGGGGCTCAAGGTGGTGCTGCGCGAATCGCTGCTACTCTTTTAGATAAAGCTGGAGGAACTGTTAATTCTAGTCGAGGAATCCTATGTGCTTGGAAAAAATCTTCTGTTTTGGCAGAAAAGAGAAAAGCAGGGAATCTTACAATGGATGACATTGTTACAGCGGCGGCAAAAAGTGCTGAGCAGTCACGAGATGATTTACTAACTGCCAAGGGATCTTTGTAATGTGTGAAAACAATTATTCTCTATATGCAACAGCAAAAACACTCAGTTGCGAGCAAAAAGAAAAAAACGTATTTCTTCTAGCTATACAAGTAAGTTCTAAGATTGTACCAACTCCAGGGCAGTTTTATCTGCTCAGAGCAAAAAAGACTGGGGTTTTATTATCACGTCCAATTTCGGTGTATCATGCACAATTTGCTAATCCGGCAAATGAATTTGTGCGGGTTGAGTTTTTAATTCTTAAAAAAGGGATCGGAACAGCAGAGCTTTGTGACTTATCAGAAGATGATGAAATTGATGTGCTTGGACCTGTGGGGAATAGTTTCCCTTCTCCAAAAATAGTATCAGATTTTTCGGGAAGGTCTAATATTCAAAATCCTACTGTTGCTATAATTGGTGGTGGTATAGGTATTGCGCCTGTTGCTGGTTTTGCAGCTACTTTGCCTGCAAAAACATATGATTTTTATGCTGGATTTAAAAGTGGTAGTTATGGACTAGATTATGTGGATCCAAAGACTCTCTATGTTACGACAGATGATGGAAGTGTTGGTATAAAAGGAATGCTGCCCGAAGTAATAAGTGTTCGATCGATACAACAAAAAGGTTATTCTGATGTGTATGCCTGTGGCCCAGAACCATTACTTGAGTATGTTCATACAATTTGTAAACAAGCAAAAGTTCAATGTTGGTTATCGTTAGAAAAACGTATGGCTTGTGGAGTTGGGGCTTGTCTTGGGTGCTCTATTGCTACAAAAGAAGGAAACAAGCGTTGTTGTAAAGATGGGCCTGTTTTTAATGGCTCAATCTTAGAGTTCCCAATTTCTGCACCAAAAAAATCTGTTTTAGCGGTTAATAAAAGTAAGAACTCTGCAGATATAGATCTATCTTGTAACATTGCTGGAGTGCAACTCGAAAACCCTGTGATTGCAGCTTCTGGAACTTTTGGGTATGGAACTGAATATTCCGATGTTATTGATGTAAATCGACTCGGTGGTATATGTTCAAAAGGATTAACACTCGAAGCTCGATCTGGAAATACCGGGGTTCGTTTACATGAAACTCCATCAGGATTAATAAATTCAATTGGTTTAGAAAATCCAGGAATACCACATTTTATAGAGCATGAATTACCTCTCATGCAGTCTTTAACTCCTGTTACAATTATAAATTTATCTGGTTCCTCGATTGATACCTATGTAGAAGGCGCTCAACTGCTTGATAAAGCGGTTAAAGCAAATATAAACTCACAGACTATCATAGAACTTAATATTAGTTGTCCAAACGTAAAAGCGGGTGGAATGAGCTTTGGTTTAGATCCAAAAATTGCTGCAGAAGTAACAACTGAGGTTCGAAAAGCAACCACACTTCCTCTTATGGTTAAGTTGAGCCCAAATGCACCTGATTTAGTAGGGGTGGCTATGGCTGTTCGTAAAGCAGGGGCTGATGCGATAAGCCTTGTAAATACATTTCAGTCGATGGCAATTGATGTCGAAAAAGGGATTCCTGTTTTTGATAATATTACTGCTGGATTAGCAGGCCCTGCTATAAGACCAATTGCTGTACGAATGGTATATGACGTGTGCAAAGCGATGAACTCGTTGCCTGAAAATGAACGTATCCCTATTATAGGACTTGGCGGAATTAGGACTTGGCAAGATGCCCTTGAATTTATAATGGCTGGGGCTACTGCGGTGCAGGTAGGAACGGCAACTTTTGCTGAACCCGATTGTATGATAAAAATAGTTGATGGTTTATATTCTTATATGCAAAGGAAAGGGTTTTCTAGTTTATCAGATTTTAGAGGTTGCGTTATACATTAAAAATTGGATATGTTCTAGCCTTTAAAGTAACGATTTTTTCCAGCGCTTTTTGCTTCATAAAGAGCAATGTCACTTTTATAAATTAAATCTTCTAGTGATATAGAATCGGTAAATTGTTCATTACAATATCCTATACTTACAGTAACATATGGATTATCTACTGTAGAAAATTCATGTTTTATTTTTTTAGCAGCTAGATGTTTCTGAATTAATTTTATAAAAGTTTTAATCTCTTCATCGGTTTTGTTCTCTACAAGACACACAAATTCATCTCCACCAAAACGTGCAGGAATAAAATGTTTGGAGCTGTTTTCATTCAAGGCAGTTACAAGCCCTAAAATAGCCGAATCACCTTTTAAATGGCCATAATTGTCATTATATTGTTTAAAACAATCTATATCCAAAATTATAAGACCAATTGTAGATGGTATGGTTTTTCGCTTATTCATCTGTTTAAATGCTTCATTAAGGCCACGCCTGTTAAGTAAGCCTGTTGTAGAATCTTGATTATACAAAGTTTTGTACATTTCTTTTTCTTTTAGTGTTTGTTCGTGTTTGAGCTTATCTTCTGCAGTCTGGATTTGTGATTCCATTTCGTGGCATTTAAACGTATCTATTTGTTGATCAAGTATTTCACGCAAGTGTTCGATTTTTTCGTATTCAGAAATAATTACAGCGGTGTTATTTGGGTCATATTTGTGATAGTATTTTATTTTAGTTTTTGTAATAAAAATTTTTGTTGGAATATTCCCTTGCTCTTTAAAAGTTGAGGAAATTTTTTGTATTCCATCATAAAGTAAAGTGTTGTTTTGTGTAAAATACAAAATATCTATAAAGTGCTTTAATGTTTCTAGTGTGTGGTATATATAAAAACTATTAGGGGAGAGCTCTTGAATCATAGATGAAACTAGCTTGCAAAGTTTATCCCTTTCATTCGTATGATAATAAATGTACGCTTCTTCAAATTGGTAATACAAATTCGAAAATGTATTTGTTTTATGTAAGAATGTACTTCTTTTAGTATGATATGCTATTGCTTGATCGTAACGCTCTAGTTTATAGCAAGCAAAAAAAAGATTACTGTATAAAAAAGACACTTGATTTAATATTGTTTCATCGTGTTGTGAAACATTAGAGAGAATCTCTAATGCATGCTCAAAATAGCCGGTTGCTTTTAAGTAAGAGCCGTTCTGTAGGAATAAATCTCCTATTTTATTTATAATAAAAGCTTCTGGATATTTGTTTTGTTGATTTTTTGCAATTTTGTAAGCTTTTAAAACAAATTCCATTGTTTTATGCAAATCACCAAGAGAATTATACATTGTTGCAAATGAAACATAACATTCAATAAGAAGTTTTTCTAATTTATTGTCTGTAGATATTTGTTCAGCATTACTAATAAAAGTAAAAGCTACAGCAAAATTTTCTTGTGTAACAAAATCATCACTCTTACGTAATAAAGAATACGCAATATTATCATAATCGTTATTTTCGGTAGATAAATTATATAGTGTTTCGGCAAATTTATATTCTCTTGTAGTATCGACAAAACGATACTTTTCTATTTGAGAATGTAATAGCTTAACTTCATTTGTATAATTTTTAGTGTAATTACTCATAACACACAATAATATAAGATTAATTTTGGAGATTGTCTATCTTTTTTAGATATTGTTAAAAAAAATACAATCAAATTTTACGAAATATTCATTCAAATTTAACAAAACCTTCATTTCTAATGACAATTGAACATATATTGACATAATGTTATAATCATAAACATGATAACATTAGTGGCGCTTTGTGCGCTTGGTGCAGAAAAAATTCTCGCAAATGAAATAAAACGATTAGGATATAAACCTATAAACAATGCTCCTGGCAGGATAACCTATACTTGCGATGAGAGTGGAATGTATCGTTCTAATCTATGTTTACGAACAGCAGATCGCATCTTTTTACAACTTAAATCGTTTAAAGCAGAAGATTTTGATGTTCTTTTTGATAGTGTTTTGTCTATTGAATGGCAAGATTATTTTAATAAAGATGTTCATGTAACTGTCGACAAAGTTAGAACTCATCATAGTAAGTTAAATTCTGAACATTCTGTTCAATCAATGGTTCAAAAAGCTATTTATAAAAAACTTGGTTCTGTTTGGCATATGGAAGTAATGCCTGAAAGTGGATATAACTCAAAAGTTCGGGTATACATAGAAAATGATCAAGTAGATATTTTGCTTGATTTATCTGGTAATCCATTAAACCGTCGTGGATACAGAAAAGATGGAGGTGTTGCTCCAATTCGTGAAACTATGGCTGCAACACTATTACAGTTAATGTTGTGGCGTCGAAAGACTCCGTTACATGACCCATTTTGTGGATCTGGCACAATTGCTACAGAAGCAGCTTTATATGCATATAATGTTGCTCCAGGTTTTGGTCGTCGCTTTGCTCTTGAAGAGCTTCCTATATTTAATGAAAAACAGGCAAAAAAAATACGGGAAGAAGAAGCTTCTAAAATTAGACCGGATGTTGTTGTACGTATTACAGGAACAGATATTGATCCTCAGGCAGTAGAAAATGCCCGTGCAAATGCAGAAAGAGCTTGTGTAACGGCAGGGCGAGCTCTTCAATTAATAGGGGATGATTCTCGTATTCAAAGGCCAGATTTTGAAGTTGCTGATTTTGCTAATTTGCAGGCACCGTATCCGGAAGGAATGATAATAGCAAACCCTCCATATGGCGAGCGACTTGGGG
Organism: Treponema sp. CETP13; assembly: GCA_001885315.1. Lineage (GTDB taxonomy): Bacteria > Spirochaetota > Spirochaetia > Treponematales > Treponemataceae > CETP13. The sequence goes on along the minus strand of MLPZ01000015.1, from coordinate 13,589 downwards.
ATGCTGACCAAGCTGATGATTTATATGAAAGTATGGCTTCTCTTTTTGTAGATTTTTCTGGTTGGGACTTCGGGTTTATTACTAGTCATGATACGTTTGAGAAATCAATAGGTAAAAAAGCAAGCAAAAAACATGCTTTAAAAGCTGGAAGCCTTGATACACAATTTTATATGTATAAAAAGGAGAAATAATGGCAATTGTTGTTGAACACGAAAAACGAAAACGTGAAATTCTTGAAAATGCGCTTGATATCTTTATTGAAGAAGGATATGAAGATGCAACGTTTCAAAAAATAGCTGATCGTTGTGGAATTACGCGAACAACATTGTATATTTATTTTAAAAATAAACGAGAGATTTTTTTATGGAGTATAAAACAACTTACAGAAACTCTTGAAAAAAACCTCGTCGAAGTTATAAAAGATGATAGTTTAACTTCTCCTCAGAAATTAGTATCCGTGTTAGATATGATAGTTGATGAATGTGTCGCAAATCGTCGACTATTTAGTGTTCTTCTTTTTTATTTATTACAATTACAAAAGCAGAACCAAAATCCAAGTGAACGTGTTAGACGGCGTATAATTCGCCTTCGTCATTTGCTAAGTAAAATAATCATAGATGGTATTAATAATAATGAATTTCGTAATATAGATGTAAAATCTGCAAATGATATGTGCTATGCATTTATTGAATCCTTAATATTTAAGCTGTCTATTCTTAATGAGCAAAATGTAGATGAAGCTAAGGCTTCTATATATCTTGCTGTAGATGGATTAGTAAAAAAGTAAGAAATAAATACTGTCTTTTTGGTGATTTTATCACTTATTAAAATCTATTTATAGAGTATCCTTTTAGTATAAATAACTAATAAGTATATTTATGTTAGAGGAGTTAGATATGATTAACAAGAAAGTAGAGGTTGCTTTAAATTCACAGGTAAATAAAGAGTTGTTCTCTGCCTATTTATATTTAGGTATTTCACAATATTACAACAGTGTAGCGTTAGAAGGTTTTGGAAACTGGTTTAAGGTTCAGGCTAAAGAAGAACAAGATCATGCAGATTTAATTATGCAATATATGGAAAATTGCGGGGCTAGAATTACTCTTGAATCTATTGCAAAACCTGATGTTTCATACACAGATTTACAACAAGGTGTAGAGGCTGCTGTTGAGCATGAACAATATATTACACAAGAAATTAATACAATTTATAGCATTGCACTTGAAGAGAAAGATTATAAAACACTTGAATTTTTATCATGGTTTGTAAAAGAGCAAGTTGAAGAAGAAAAAAATGCCGAAGATTTAGTGAAAAAATTTGAGCTTTTTAATGGGGATAAGCGAGCCTTATATATGCTAGATAGAGAACTTTCTACAAGAGTCTATTCCGCTCCGTCGCTTACACTTTCATAATAATTGTTCTAAAACAATCTATAGATAAGGAGAAATACTATGAAAAAGAAATATTTTCTAATTATCACTGTTATTATTTTGAGTGGATTAAATGTTTATTCGTTTACCCCTGCTGATACAGAAATGGTAGCTGAAAGTCCTAAAGTTGCTCAGGTTACAAGAATAAGTGCACAAAGAGCAAAAGAGATTATTGATACAACAGAAGGATATATAATTTTAGATGTTCGAACTGTAGGAGAATATGAAAGTTCTCATATCCCTGGAGCATTATTGATACCGGATTACGAATTAAAACAGAAAGCTCCAACAATGTTAAAGGATAAAGATCAGGTGATTTTAGTGTATTGCCGTTCTGGAAATCGTAGTGCAGGTGCTGCAAGAAATCTTGTTAATCTTGGATATACTAATATTTATGATTTTGGTGGAATTATTTCTTGGCCGTATGAGGTTGAATAGCCATCCTGTCACATAAGTTTTTTTTAAGAGAGTATTTTATACTCTCTTTTTTTTTGTCTAATAGAAATCTAAAAAATGTAATACTCATTAGTTAGAAGATTAAAGTTTTTTCATCTTTTTAATATTTTATTGACTAAAGTTATTTTGATAAATAAAATTATTTTTATGGAGATATTATATGTCAATTAGTAATATTAGCGGATGTATCGGATGTGGTGAATGTGTAAAAGCATGCCCTACCGATGTAATTAGATTGGATGAAATTGATGGAAAAGCCTATATAGCGTATCCAGCAGATTGTCAAATGTGCCATCTTTGCAGAATGAGTTGTCCTGTAGATGCAATAACAATAAATTCGGAAAAATCAATTCCGGTTATCATTTCGTGGGTTAGCAATGGCAGAAAAATCAAGGCGTACGTATTTAATTCCTGGAGTTATTTTGTATTTGGCAATACCTCTTTTGTATATGATTTTTGGAGATTTTCCTTCTAGAACACTGCTAAAAGAGATTCTTTCTCTTGTAACAGTTGGAGCATTTTTTGTATTACTAGCTCAATTTTATCTTTCGAGAATAAACATTGTTACTATAAAAGGTCAAAAGTTTTCTCGAGTTGTTAAATTGCATAAAATACTTGGGTATATTTGTATTCCAATTCTTTTTTTGCATCCTTTTTTTATTGTGTTACCACGGTTTTTTGAAGCAAGTCTTGATCTAATGGATGCATTTGTAAAAATGCTCACAACATTTGAGACTCGTGGAATTATCTTGGGGTTAACTGCCATAGTTTTACTGGTTTTGATAGGGATAACCTCATTATTACGTAAAAAATTACATCTAAAATATACAACGTGGAGGGCCATGATGCAGGTGCTAAAGTTTTAGTTGTTTCAAAAGGACGATTAGGTTCTTCTGGAGCAACTCCTTTTGCAAAAGGTATTTTTTCGTATGATTCTACCAAAGAATCTACAACTATTGATGAATTTGTAGCAGAAGTTTCTAAATCTGCAATAAATACGAACAATCCCGTGTTTACCAGACAAATGGCCGAACATTCAAAAGAAAGAGTTGAAGAATTAAAAGAATGGGGCTTTTTTGATTCTCCTTTATACAACAAATCCTTTTCTAAACCAATAACTGAAAGAAATATTCCTGTTAAAGAAAGAATAATGATAACTCATTTGATTAAGGAAAATGGGAGAATTGCAGGGGCTGCAGGTTTTAGTATTGATGAACCAACCATTTACCTTTTTAAAGCAAAAGCTGTTGTTCTTTGTACAGGTGCAGGTGGATTTAAACCTAGTGGGTTCCCTATTTGTGATTTGACACATGATGGTACAATCATGGCATATAAAATTGGGGCTAAAGTTACTGGTAAAGAATGGAACGATGGGCATTCTGGTTCTACAAACAATCCTGCAGATTGTTATACTGGTTGGCATGGTATGTTTGATAGAACGCCAAGCACAAATGGGGTAGAAGTTCATCATGATCTTGGTGTTGATTCAAACTATATGGCCTACGTGTTAGGTAACCCCATTTCTATGCTGCAGGAGATGCTCTTGGTTCATATATGGCTGGAACAATTTATACTCAGATTGGTTCTTCTCTTGCGGGTTCTGCGGTTCAAGGTGCAATTGTATCAGAAGTAGCAGCCGAATATAGTAAAAAAGTTAGCCTTCAAACAATACCTTCTGCAAAAGTAGATACTATTAAAACAGAAATATTAGCTCCTCTTAAACGGGATTTAGGATATAGTCCTGCTTGGGTTACTCAAACCTTACAGGGTATAATGATTCCAAACTTTATTTTATATATCAAAAAGGCGAGTCTTTTAAAAGCTGCTCTTGCATATGTCGAGGAACTTCGAGATCATCATGTTCCAATGTTACGCGCTGCAAATTTACATGAATTGCGACTTGCACACGAAACAGAAAATATGATTATTACTGCAGAGATGAAACTAAAAGCTTCTTTAATGCGTACAGAAAGTAGATGTAGTCATTATAGACTTGATTATCCAAATGTCGATTATAAAAACTGGCAAGCTTGGATAAACATTTACAAAGGCTCTGATGGCGAAATGAAATTTGAAAAGCAGCCATTTAATACTTGGCCAACAGTATAGGTTTTGTATAAAAAACAAATTAAATGAAGCAGACCCTTAAAATTAAACAAGAAAAGTTTAATTTAAGGGTCTTTTTTATGGTTAAGGAATCAAATCAAATACTTATAGATATAGAAAAAATAAGTTTCCTTAGATATACTATGGTATTTAATTAAAAAATTTGAATATCATAGTATTTTGTGGAGGTTACAAAAATATGAAAAAAATAATTAAAACAGCGCTTATTCTAGTTGTACTGGTCAGTTTAATTGGATGCAAAAAAGAGAAAAGTAGTTCAATAACTCGTTCTAACAATGATTCAACAAATATAACACAATCAAAAAAAATTAGAGTTGCACATTCTCAAACTTATATTCCTTACGCATTTGTCGATGAAAATGGAAATTCCGATGGGTATGAAGTAAAAGTGTTTATGGCAATTGATGAATATCTTGACGATTATGAGTTCGAGTATATTCCAACATCGAGTGAAGACTTGCTTATTGGGCTAGATTCTGGCAAATATGATGTAGGGGTAAAAGGAGCTTGGTATACTGAAGAACGAGCAAAAAAGTTTTTGTTTCCTGAACATTATATTGGGGCAAGTAGTTTAGGACTTGTAATACGAACCGAAAATGCTGATGAAATTACCGATATGGACTCGTTTGCAAAATATAGTGGTAAATTGGTTCCCATTTCTCCACAGAGTGCACAATATAGTGTTATTACAGACTATAATAATACACATGAAGATAAAATTATTTTACAAGCTTCAGATACCTTTGATGTAGCTGGTGCATATCAATGGGTACTCGAAGGCAGATACGACGGTTATATGGACTTAAAAACACTTTTTGAAGAAAATGTCTTAAAAGAAGATGCTGTGTATAATGATTTATCTAAAAAACTAACATATATCACGTATCAAGCAATACCAACATATCCATTGTTCAATAATAAACAGTCTGAATTTATTGCAGATTATAATAAAGCATTTGCCGCATTAATGGAAAATGGAACAATTAAGAACTTAGAAATGGAATATTTTGGAGAGGATTTGTTTCAATACGTTGCAAAATAATGCGTGTTTTTAATCTTGGAGGTTACTTATGAGAAGCTTTGATTTTTTGTTTATATTAAAAGTAATTCCTTCTTTGCTTCCAGGATTAAAAATCACTGGATTAATGGTATTATGGACAGTTATATTTGGAAGTTTTTTTGGTTTTTTTCTGGCAAAATTTAAAGAAGGTAAAAATAAATTTCTAAAAAACTTTGCAAACACATATACCTATGTTATTAGAAGTACTCCTTCGATTATACTTTTATTTATTGTTTATTATGGATTACCTGAGTTATTAAATGCAATAACAGGAATAGATTTTAATAATTATAGTAGATTATTTTTTGTAGTAATAACATTTACACTCTTTTTTTCTGCTTCTATGTCAGAAGTAATGCGTTCTGCATATAACTCAATTGATAAAGGTCAGCGTGAAGCAGCAGTTAGTATTGGTTTAACAGATTTTCAAGCTTTTTATAGAATAGTTTTACCTCAGTGCATGGTTGTTGCTCTCCCCAACCTTTCGAATTCTTTAATACTATTAATGAAAGAAGGGGCACTTGGTTTTACGATTGGTTTAATTGATGTTATGGGTAAAGGAAATCTAATAATTGGGAAAAACTATGGAGCGTATGCACTTGAAACATATATTGCATTAGCAATAATTTACTGGACTTTAACTATTATTATTGAAAAAAGTTTTATGATGCTCGAAAAAAAATTATCTAAAGGCACCAAATTGGTATCGGCTAATTAGGAGCTTTTGAGATGAGACTTAATACAAAATTTATGCAAGAGACTTTTTTTATTGTTCTTAAAGGGATTCCGGTAACATTACAAATAACTTTTGTTTCGTTAATTATTGCGACGCCCCTTGCTTTTTTTATTGCTGAAGCTAGAATACACAAAACGCCTGTTTGGGAAAAAATAGTTACTTTTTATGTATCTATTGTTAGAGGTACCCCGATTGTATTACAAATTTTAATTGTGTATAGTTTATTTCCGTCTTTACTAAATGTACTTGTAGTAAAATTGCATTTAAATATAAACGTTTTTGAGCTAAATCCAATTATTTATGCCTATATTGTTTTTTCTTTTAATACAATGGCAACGTTATCTGAAGTTTTTAGATCTGCACTTGGGACTGTAAGCAATGATCAATTAGAAGCTGCATTAAGTGCTGGTTTAACAAATTTTCAGTCTTATCGACGTATTGTTATTCCTCAAGCCTTGGTATCAGCGATTCCTAATGTATGTACGTTAACGGTAAATTTGTTAAAAAATACATCTTTGGCCTTTATGATGACAGTAAAAGATATTACCGCTCTTGCAAAAATAGAAGCTTCTTTTGGGTTTAATTATATAGAAGCGTATATAGATTTATTTGTAATTTATTTGGTAATGTGCTCTATAATTCAAATTTGTTTTAGAATTGTAGAAAAGTGTGTTACACATTATAAACAAACAAGTGTCAAACCCAAAAGCAGGAAGGGAATTGTATGTTGGAAGTAAAAAATGTTCATAAAAGTTTTGGGGATACTGAAGTTTTAAAAGGTATCGATATTACGGTAAATCATGGGGATGTCATTGTAATTTTAGGCGCAAGTGGTTCTGGTAAAACGACATTTTTACGATGCTTAAACTTTTTGGAACGAGCCGATAAAGGCACGATGAATTTTAACGGAATAAAACTCGATTTAAAACATGCAAGTAAAAAAGAAATATTAGCTCTAAGAAAAAAAACTGCTTTTGTTTTTCAAAATTATAGTCTTTTTAACAATAAAACTGCATTGCAAAATGTAACAGAGGGTTTGATTATTGGCAGAAAAATTCCAAAAGATGAAGCAATAAAAATAGCTAAAAAAGCTCTTTTGCGAGTTGGCTTATCTGATCGATTTGATTATTATCCGTCACAACTTTCTGGTGGACAACAACAGCGAGTTGGAATAGCCCGTGCAATCGCGGTCAATCCTGATGTCATACTTTTTGATGAACCAACTTCTGCATTAGATCCAGAATGGGTCGGAGAAGTTTTAGATGTTATGAAGTCTTTAGCAGATGACGGTACGACAATGGTTATTGCAACACACCAAATGGGGTTTGCAAAAGATGTTGCCAATAAAGTAGTTTTTATGGATGAGGGTATTATTTTAGAAGAAGGTACTCCAGAAGAAATTTTTTTGCATCCTAAAAAAGAGAGAACTAAAAGATTCTTAAAACGTATTTTATCGATTAACCATATTTAATTATATTTACAGTTCTTATGTATTAACGTTACTTGTTAAACTAATAAAAATATTTTTAAAAATAATGTTTTTTTATATTGTTTTTTTTTGAAATAGTTGTATTATTCTTTTATTGATAGCAGAGTGTTTGGCAGGATTGTGGTTCTGTTTGAGCAGATAAAAACTCATGGTATCAAAATTTAAGGAAGTGAATTGTGAATCAATTCTTAATTAAGCAAGAAGTTGCTAATGATGATGAGGAGCCTCCGCTTAAACAGAGGACATCTTCTTCAGGCCGGTTCCATAATAAGTTCCAGTCAAATGGTAATTGTGTTGTTTCGAGGTTACATGTCGAGGCCTCGCAAAACAAAATCACAGCGTTCAGAAAAAACTTTTTTCCGAACACGACAATAAAAGAGTGGAATGATTGGCATTGGCAAATTTCCCATCGTATTACCACTCTTACAGAAATATCCAAATATTTAGATTTAACAGCAGAAGAATTGCAAGCTCTAAAACTTTCGGATACTAAATTTCCTTTTTCGATTACCCCTTATTATTTAAGTCTTATCAATTTAAAAGATCAAAACAGTGCATTACGCAAGACCGTTATTCCTACTATACAGGAAAGTTATTCTTGCCCGGGTGAAAGTGATGATCCATTGCATGAAGATAAGACTAGCCCTGTTCCAGGCATTGTTCATCGATATCCTGACCGTGTTTTGTTTTTGACTACGAGTTTCTGTTCAGTATATTGTCGATACTGTACCCGCTCACGATTGGTTGGTGGACATTCAGAAGCTTTAGAAAAATACTGGAAAACAGGTATAGATTATATTCGTCGTACTCCCCAAATCCGTGATGTTGTCATTAGTGGAGGCGATCCACTTACTTTATCAGATGTTCAAATTGAATGGTTGCTTACAGAAATCTTTTCTATTCCTCATATTGAAATTGTGCGAATTGGGACAAAGGTTCCTATGGTGCTTCCTCAGCGAATTACTCCAAATCTTCTTAAAATTCTTAAGCGATTTAAACCGCTCTATTTAAGCGTTCATTGTACTCATCCAGATGAAATAACAGAAACGTCAGCCAAGGCTTTTAACAAACTTGCTGATGCAGGTTTAGTTATGGGAAGCCAAACTGTTCTTTTAAAAGGCGTAAACGATTCTGTAAAAACGTTAACCGAGCTATACCATAAGTTATTAATGGTACGAGTAAAACCATACTATCTTTTTCAGTGTGATCCTATTACCGGCTCTGCGCATTTTCGGACAACGGTAGCAAAGGGCCGAGAGATGATAGCTGGCTTACGTGGCTTTACGAGTGGGTATGCAATTCCTCAGTATGTGATTGATACTCCTGGTGGTGGTGGAAAGGTTCCTATTCTTCCTGAATATGAAGTAAGCCATGATGCAGAAAATTTGTATCTGCGTAACTATGAGGGAAAGGTTTTTGCCTATCCTGATCGCGCTCAAGAGGATTCTAAAAATTAAAAAGCTTGTTGGAATCACGTATGATTTAAAAGACGACTATCTTGCACAGGGCTTTGATGCAGAGAAAGTTGCCGAATTTGATAATATACAGACTATTAATGCTATAGACGAATCTCTTAAAGCAATAGGTTTTAGAACAGTCAGAATTGGAAATATTAAACATCTTGTGCAATATCTAGCACAAGGAAAGGTTTGTGACCTTGTTTTTAATATTGCAGAAGGAATGTATGGGTTAGCTCGAGAGGCACAAATTCCTGCTTTGCTCGAAGCGTATAATATACCACATGTATTTTCAGATGCACTGGTTTTGGCTGTTTCTTTGCACAAGGGAATGAGTAAAGCTGTTGTTGCAAAAAGTGGTGTACCGACTCCTGACTATATGGTTATAAACGAAAAAAAAGATATCGAGAATCTAGCTATTCCGTATCCTGTGTTTCTAAAACCTGTTGGTGGTGGGACGGGAATGGGTATTAGTGCGAGTTCGATAGTTCGTAATAAAGCATCATTTATAAAAGAAGCGAATAGGTTGCTTAAAACATTTGAGCAACCTGTTTTGGCTGAGGCATTTTTAGAAGGTCGAGAATTTACCGTCGGCATAACTGGGTGTGGAGAAGACGCAGAATGTCTAGCTGTCATGGAAATTTTAGTGGACTCTGCAAGTGATAAAGGTATCTACTCGTATAAAACAAAACAAGAGTATTTGGAGTACGCAAAGTACCAACTAGTTGACGGAGATCTTGCAAAAGAATGCGAAAAAGTTGCATTAGGGGCGTGGCGTGCTTTAGGATGTCTCGATGGCGGCCGTGTTGACTTAAAAGCTGATAATAAGGGCCGAATTTGCTTTTTAGAAGTTAATCCTTTAGCTGGCTTAAACCCTGTTGATAGTGATCTTCCTATCCTCTGTAAACTTAGTGGAATATCGTATCAGGAGCTTATAGATAAGATTGTAAGGTCTGCTATGAGTAGAATAGCAGGTAAAAAAGATTAATGCGAGTCCTTATTGTACATGACAGTCTATCGGAAAATCCAAGCAAAGACGAACTTGATACTTTAGATGAGGTTGAACAGGTAGCCAAAGCTTTGACCTCGACAGGCTATCTGGTTAGTCGATGTGCTTTTTCACTTAATCTTCCTTTGCTTAAAAAACAAATTGAAAAAATACATCCTGATGTGATATTTAATTTGGTAGAAACCTTAAACGGAAGCAGATGGTTGCATATTGCTACCGCTTTTTTTGAAAAGTTGAACATCCCCTTTACCGGTTGTGGCTCGAGGGGCATGTATCTTTCGTCTGATAAATTACTTGCTAAGCAGCTAATGAAACTTGCTTTAATACCAACTCCAGCATGGATTGAAAATAAAAAAACAGATGATATTTCACAGCTTATTGGAGTCCCTGTTATTGTAAAACCTATAGCTGAGGAAGCTTCTGTCGGTATTAGTGATGAATCGGTACAAACCTTTAAGACAGAAAAGGCTTTATTAAATTTTCTTAGAAAAAAAGGTGAAAGATTGTGTTTTGCCGAAAAATATATAGAAGGGCGAGAATTTAATATCTCAGTTATGATGGATACAAGTGGTGTAAAAGTACTTCCTGTGGCAGAGATGCAATTTCTTGATTATCCCAAAAACAAAGTACACATTGCAGGGTATGAGGCTAAATGGGATGAAGAGTCTTTTGCGTATACTCATACGGTTAGAAAATTTGATTTTTTAGAAACTGATACTCATTTAATCGAGCAACTAAAAGAAATAAGCCTTCGTTGTTGGAACCTTTTTTCTGGTAAGGGCTATGCAAGAATCGATTTTAGAGTCGATAAAGCTGGAAATCCATTTGTGCTTGAAGTTAACATGAATCCTTGCATAAGTTCTGATAGCGGTTTTAGTGCAGCTTGTGCACAGAGTGGACTCACTTATACTGCGATGATTCAAAATATAGTTAAAGGATACTAAGATGAATATGCTATTATATCGGGAGCAACCAGTTGTTTCTGATAAAAAAGTAGTTGCTACAATTTTAAAAGAGTCAGGATTTTTTAATAAAGAAGAACAGAAAGTTGGTGTTTCTTTAATAGAGGAGCGGCTGACAAAAGGAAAAAGCTGTGGATACTTTTTTCAGTTTGCCCAACAAGATAATCGTGTTAAAGGCTATACCTGTTTTGGGGCTATACCAGGAACACAATCAAGCTATGATCTCTATTGGATTGCCGTTTCTCCTTCGTTACGGGGCAAAGGAATAGGAAAAGACTTACTTATTCACACCGAAAATGAAATAGTTAAAAGAGGTGGTTCTAGAGTTTACATAGAGACTTCTTCTACCGAACTTTATAAACCAACCCGCTTTTTTTATAAAAATAATGGCTATTTTTTAGAAGCAGAGCTCAAGGATTATTATGCACCCGGTGATAACAAAATGCTCTATGTAAAAGTGTTTAGTTAAAATAAGTCTTTTGATTGACTAGGTAATTTTTGTTAGAATCTATACTCTATACCCAGGCCAAAATAATGGAACATGCTAAAGGAATAAACAGAGCCTCCTCCATCAGATCCACCTTCTAAAATTCGGTATCCTGCTCTAATTGACATGTTATCGATAGGTGTATATACCAAAGCTAATTGAAAATCTTCGGCTCTCCCTTGAGGGGCAACTAACCCGTCACCTTTAAGAAGTAAAGAAAAATGAGTAGCAAAAAGCCATTCTGTAGAAAGATGAATGAGTGGCAAAACTGCAAAGTCAGATCTTTTTGCTGATGTTGTTCCATCATCTAAAGAAATGTATGCATCACGAATCTTTGCAGAGATTCCAGCAGCAAGGTTAAATTTGGGTTTATCTATAATTTTATATGCATAAGTTAAACGATAGCTGTTAAATTTGTATAAACCAGTTACCGAAGAGCCCTCTGTAAATGTTTCTCCATAAAAAGTAATATCTTTGTCTATTGTTCCTGTACTTTTAACAAGAAGAGGAGCATATAGCACAGATATCGAATGTCTATTTAAATCAATGCCCGCATTTAAACGATAATAAGACCAATCCTGAGTAGATAAATCATCACATAAAGAAAACAGAGTCCCTGTTTCAGAAGGAATTTTTACATTATTATATTGAGTAATAAATCCTCCTGCTTCTACATTAATCCACGGCGTTACAGATATTGCAAAAAGAGAATAGCTCGAAGATGTTACGAAAATTACGAATAATATGAAACCTTTAATTTTATTCATTTACTTTTTCCTCCTGTTTTCTTCATTAAGAGTAAGGGGAGAAAGTTGATTTGTCTACAGAGACGGATTAAAAAACTAAGACTTTAAATGATTCAAAATGGTTGTTTCTTTGTGCCATGGTAATTTTCCTTCAAGTTCGATTTGTAACGACATACTTAAGAATGTACGAATTAGAACTATGAAGCCTAGAACAGAAATTGAAGACAACGTCGGTTCAGTCGAGACAGTAGAGATAATATCACCAGCAATAAGAATTTCTAAACCCAAGAGAATTGATTTTCCTAATTTTTGTCTAAGCGTTATGAATCTATTCAAAGTTTTTTTGACGATTGATATAAAAAAATAAAACAATGAGTATATAACACCTGCAAAAATCGTCATGACTCCAATTGCTTCAATTATTCTAGTAGTATAATCTATGTATAATTTTAAGGTTTCTGCCATTTCTTCTCCTCTCTTACATCATCGAAAGAATTCTAAGGTAGCATTAACAAAAAGGGATTACTCGCTTTTTATAAAAAGATATATACCCTGTAAGGTTGGTGCTAGTATAACATAGTGGACACAAAAAACGCTACATACTATCTTATAAGAAGGATGTGTAGCATGGAAAGAAAAAAGAAAAGGTATACAGAAGAGTTCAAACAGCAAATAGTTGAACTGTACCAAAAAGGAAAGTCTGTAAGAGAACTTTCGGGTGAATATGGCTTAGTAGAACAAACAGTGTATAAATGGATTCATCGGTATGAACCAGTTAGCAAAAATGAGAAAGGAGAGACTGTAACAGAGCAAGATATCCGTGCAATGCAGAAACGTATTGCAGAACTAGAAATGGAGAACGAAATCTTAAAAAAAGCTACAGCCATATTCGCCAAAACAAAGTAACAGAGAAAGTATCGTTTGTAATGAAATACAGGGAAGCCTACCCGGTAAAAATCATGTGCAAGGTTATAAAACTTCCGCGAAGTACTTTTTACAAGAGTTTAAAATGGAAACCAAGTATTGTTATGAAAAGAAACGATGACTTAGATTCAAAAATCCTCAAAGTTTATTACGAAAGCTTGCGACGGTATGGAGCCCCAAAGATTTATCACGTTCTCCAAAAACAAGGAGAAAAAGCGAGTCTAAAGCGTATCCAGCGAAGAATGGCTATTTTAGGAATAAAATCAATCGTCGTAAAGAAATATAGGCCTGTAAAAACTGAAAAGATACAAGAACAGAAAGAGAATATACTGAATCAAGATTTTGCAACAACTTCAATTAATCAGAAATGGTGTACAGATATTACATATATTCATACTGAAAAAAACGGTTGGACATATCTTGCTTCAGTAGAAGATTTGTATTCAAGGAAAATTATCGGATGGGCATTTGGTCTTACAATCAATGCAGAGCTTGCAGTAAAAGCTTTAGAGAATGCATGCTTAAATGTAAAGAAAACAGATGGAATAATTATTCAGTCAGATCTGGGGAGTCAGTATACAAGCACGCTTTTTGAAGCAAAGCTTGCTCAGTACAAAATTCGCCATTCATACAGCAAAAAAGGGTATCCATATGACAATTCCTGTATCGAGTCATTTCATTCTGTTTTGAAAAAGGAAGAAGTAAA
>MLPZ01000014.1 GCA_001885315.1 Treponema sp. CETP13 | reverse complement strand
AAAGCAGGAGCAATGCTTTTAGCACTTACTCCTGAACTACCGGATCGATCAATGACAACTGCTCAAAAACATTCTCTTAATTTTGAGGTGCTGAGTGATATTGGCAATACTGTTGCTCGAAAATATGGGATTGTCTATAAGTTGAGTGATGGAGTGGCTAAACTGTATGAAGAAAAATTTGGGTTAAGTGATTATAATGGAAATGATAATGATGAATTGCCACTTGCTGCAACCTATGTTATTAGCCGCAAGGGTAAAATCATTTATGCCTTTTTGGATGCTGACTATCGTAATCGAGCAGAACCTTCTGATATAACGGCTGTTTTAAGAACTTCTAAATAAATTAATGGATTATGAATAGTTGGACACAGTGATTAATAAGACCTTTACTTTTTTTGGTGTAAACCGCTTGCTAAATAAAAACTTCCACTATATTCTTAATAAAGAAAAGAGAGGAGTTTAATTATGAATAAAAGAGCAAATGCTTGGATTAATGGCCTGTTTTTGGTAATTACGCTTGTTGTGAATACTTTAGGTGCCTTAGGTTTAATTAACGGATTTTCGCAAAAAGAAATTTCTGATATGTACATAACGTTGATTACTCCAAGCCCTTCAACGTTTAGTATATGGAGCCTCATATACATTTTACTCATTATATCAATGATTGTAATGATAGTAAAAAAAGATGACTTGTATTATCAAGATGCTATAAACGAGATTACATTACTTTTTAGAATTACCTGTGTCCTAAATGTATTATGGATAGTTTCATTTTCATTTGTATTAGTTGAACTCTCCGCTCTGTTTATTATTGGCTTTGTAATTGTACTAGCTATGCTTTGTACCAAGCTTAAAAAAATTCAAACAGGAAAACATTTTCTACTACCTTTAACATTTGGATTGTATACTGGTTGGTTGTTTATTGCGACTGTAGTCAATATATCAGCAGCTCTTGTAAAACTACAATGGAACGGTTTTGGAATGGCCGATGAAAAATGGGCAATTATTACTCTTCTTGTTGCAGTATTTTTGGTTTTAGTAGTTAACCAAAAAATCCGAAATGCAGCGTTCCCGCTTCCTATAGCTTGGGCTTTTTTTGGAATTTATAGATCCTTAATATCATCTAATGGATTTGATGGTCAATTTGCAAATCTTCAAATTACTACTCTTATAGGAATGGGAGTTCTGTTAGGTCTGGCAGTAATTCAATTTAGTCAAAATCATTTTGCAGTGAGTCCAGATAAATCAGAAGAAACAGTGGTTCACTTATAAATTAAAGACAGGAGTATTAAAGTTATGAAAAAAATTAATAATTATCGAGTATTTATTAGTATTGTTCTTTTATTATGTTGTTCTATAGCTTTTGCTTTTGGTGGAAGACCACCTAAAAAGGCTGTTACTGTGACAGTCATAGGTCATGTAAATGTGTATGGTTCGATGCCTCATACCTATTTAGGTATTGTTACTGAAGATAAAAAAGCCTATACGATAATAGCAGAAAAAGATGTCTTAGCTCAGTTACAAAAAAATCAAGGAAAAACGATTGCCTTTACAGGTGAGATTATTCCACGAAATGATAAAAAAAATAAAGATATAGGTTTTCAAACATTAAAAGATGGAAATTTTAAACTTAAATCCTGGGAAATAATTCCAAAGTAAGTATAAATTTATATTAATTAGAGACACAAAAAGTGTCTCTTTTTTTTAGCTCTTGACTTAGCTAACACTATTAGGTAAAATCCAATTCCAATATAAAACTATCCTAAATCATATATATTTGAGGTTAAAATGGACTATGAGGATTTAGCTAAGCAATTAATTAAAAGTCGAATCAGATTATTAGATTTTCCTTTAGGCGAGAGTATGTTTCTCGAAAACAGGGGAGAGCGAATGGTTATGGGGTTTCTTACTCATGAAAAAGAGGTTGCATCACCAAGTGTTTTAGCAAGTAAATGTCAAGTTTCTACCGCACGCATTGCATGTATTCTAAATAGTTTAGAAAAGAAAGGGCTTATTTGTAGAAAAACAGATTCAAATGATAAAAGAAAAATCAATGTACGTGCTACTCAAAAAGGATATGATATGGGTAAACTTCATGAGAGGAATGTTGTCTCGAATACAAAAAAACTTTTAGAGTTTCTCGGTGAAAAAGATGCAAAAGAACATGTTCGGATAATGAAACGTGTTTCAGATTATATAGTACAACAAACATTAAATGATTCAACGCAAGTTGATAAAGGAAAAAAAACACTGTGTTAAAAAGATTATTAAGCGAACTAAAACAGTACAAAAAATCAACAATATTAACGATGTTGTTTGCAGGGTTAGAAGTAATTACAGATATTTCTGTTCCATTAATTATGGCTTGGATTATCGATTACGGTATTGTTCCTAAAAATATATCACGTGTATATCAGTTTGGAGCCATAATGTTCATTGCGGTTATTTTTGGATTGGTGACCGGAGCTGGGGCTGGAAAATTTGCTGCAAATGCGGCATCTGGTTTTTCGTACAATCTACGAAAAAGTATGTTTAAGAAAATACAAATGTTTTCTTTTTCTAATATTGACACTTTTAGTACTGGTGGTTTAGTTACTCGCATGACAACAGACGTTACTAACGTGCAAAATTCATTTCAGATGATAATTAGAATGGCTGTTCGCGCACCTATGACCTTTTTAAGTGCGCTTATAATGGTGATTATAATAGAACCTAGAATGAGTGGCATTTTTATAATTGCAATAGCCATATTAGTTGTTGCTTTGTTTTTTATAATTCGACATGCATTGCCTATTTTTAGAGAAGTATTTAAAAGTTATGATTCACTTAATGAATCTGTTCAAGAAAATATAAGAGGTATTCGTGTTGTAAAAGGTTTTGCTCGCGAGAATTTTGAATCTTCTAAGTTCAAAAAAACAGTCGAAAAACTGTATAAGAGATTTGTTCAAGCAGAAGGAACTGTTGTTCTTAATAGTCCTTTTGTAATGATGACGGTATATTTTTGTGTAATTATGGTTTCTTGGCTTGGAGCTCATTTTGTTGTTGGTGGTTCATTATCAACTGGGGAATTAACTACTCTATTTACATATATTGTGAATATTCTTATGTCTCTTATGATGATGTCTATGATTTTTGTATTAATCACAATTAGCTTAGAAAGTATGCGTCGTATTGTAGAAGTGCTCGAAGAAAACCCCGATATTGTAAATCCCGAAAATCCAGTTATGGAAGTTGCAAACGGAGATATTAGTATGGATCATGTAAACTTTGCATACAAAAAAAATGCCAAAAAATATGTTTTATCTGATATTAATCTTGATATAAAAGAAGGTGAAACAATCGGGATTTTGGGAGGAACGGGAAGTTCTAAAACAAGTCTAATTAATTTAATTAGTCGTCTGTACGAAACAACTACAGGGAGTGTTAAAGTAGGTGGTATTGACGTACGCAAATACGATCTTAAAACTTTACGTGATAATGTTGCCGTTGTATTGCAAAAAAACGAACTTTTTTCTGGTTCGATTTTAGAAAACCTTCGTTGGGGTAATGAGAATGCTACAGAAGAAGAATGCATAAATGCTTGTAAAATGGCTTGTGCAGATGATTTTATACAAACGTTTACAGATAAATACAACACCCATATAGAGCAGGGGGGAACAAATGTTTCCGGAGGGCAAAAACAGCGTTTATGTATTGCTCGAGCTTTACTAAAAAAACCAAAAATTTTAATACTAGATGACTCTACAAATGCTGTAGATACTAATACCGATGAGAAAATTCGTAATTCTTTTTATAATGATATTCCTAACACAACAGTTATTATTATTGCACAGAGAATTTTAAGTATAAAAGATGCGGACAGAATTATTGTACTTGATGACGGTAAAATTAATGCGATTGGAACACATGATCAACTTAAAGAAACCAATGATATTTATCGTATGGTGTATGAGCATCAACAAAAAGATGGTGCTGACTTTGATGCAAAGGAGTCATTCTAATGAAAAGACTTTTTAAATTGCTTTGGCAAGATTATAAATTTTATTTACTCTTTGTTTTAATAGGAATTATAGTTTCAGCTGTTACGACGGTATTTGGAACAGTATTTTTAAAAACACTAATAGATGGATATATTATTCCTTTGATTGGATCTGAAAATCCTGATTTTGGACCACTTTTTATAGCCCTTTCAAAACTTTCTGTTTTGTTTGCTATTGGGGTCCTGGCTACCTATATGTTTAATCGGCTTATGGTCACGGTTAGTCAAGGAACAATGAGAAAAATACGAAACAATGTTTTTGAACACATGGAAACATTACCTATAAGTTATTTTGACACTCATTCTCATGGGGATATTATGTCAATATATACAAATGACATTGATACTATGCGCCAAGTTTTAAGCCAAAGTTTACCACAAATTACAAATAGTTTAATTTCCCTTGTGAGTGTTTTTGTTAGTATGATTATATTAAATATTCCACTAACAATAATATCTGTGGTTATGGTTTCACTTCTTTTGCTTATTGTAAAAAAAATAGTAGAAAACACACGAAAATATTTTGTTAAACAACAAGACGATATAGGTTCGCTTAATGGTTATGTAGAAGAAATGCTTACAGGACAAAAAGTTATAAAAGTATTTAACCATGAAGAACATGTTATTAATGATTTTGAAAAATACAACGAAAAATTACGTGATAGCACAAACAAAGCTAATATGTATGCCAATATTATTATGCCTGTAGTCGCTCAATTTGGTAATATAAGCTACACTTTTTGCGCCATAGTTGGGGCTTTGCTTGCAATACATGGATATTTTGCTATTACTATAGGAACACTTGTTTCTTTTCTCACACTTAATAGAAATTTTAATCAACCTATAGGGCAGGTAAGTAATCAATTAAATGCAGTTGTTATGGCTTTTGCTGGTATGAAACGTATTTTTGGTCTATTAGACGAAAAACCAGAAACTGACGATGGCTATGTAAAACTTGTTAATGTTGAATGCAAAGGCAAAAAAGGAAAACCTGCTGATAATGACGATTGTGAGTTCATAGAAACAGATACAAAAACAAATCACTGGGCATGGAAACATTATCACAAAGACACAGATACAGTAACGTATGAACCTTTGAAAGGTAAACTTGTTTTAGAAAATGTCAATTTTGGATATACACCAAAAAAACTTGTTTTAAAAAATTTAAACTTATATGCTTGTCCTGGTCAAAAAATTGCTTTTGTTGGTAGTACTGGAGCTGGAAAAACAACAATTACAAATCTTATAAACCGTTTTTATGAGATTAATGATGGAAAGATTCGTTACGATAATATTAATATACAAAAGATTAGTAAAAAAGATTTGCGCAGAAGTCTTGGGCTTGTTTTACAAGACACTCATCTTTTTACTGGAACCGTTATGGAAAATATTCGGTTTGGTCGAATCGAAGCAACAGATGAAGAATGTATAGCAGCAGCGCAACGAGTAAATGCAGATAGTTTTATTAGTAGACTTCCAGAAGGCTATAATACCATCTTAAAAGGTGATGGGGCTAAGTTATCTCAAGGACAAAGACAATTGCTTTCGATTACTAGAGCTGCGGTTGCAGATCCTCCAGCACTTATATTAGATGAAGCTACTTCTAGCATTGATACTCGAACCGAAGCTCTTGTTCAAGAAGGTATGGATGAATTAATGAAGGGGCGAACTACTTTTGTAATAGCTCATCGCCTTTCTACAATTAGAAATAGTGATTTGATTGTTGTTCTAGAAAATGGTGAAATAATCGAGAAAGGAAATCATGATGAACTCATGGCTCAAAAAGGAAAATATTATAGCTTAAATGCATAAAAAATCTTTTATCAATAATTTCACAAAAACACTTGATATCTCTAATAATATGTGATATATTTCCTTATAAGAAAATTTTATATTTTCATTTTTCCCCTTTTTTCTAACCCTATGGTTTTCCCCTTTCCATAGGGTTTTTCTTTTTAAATAATTATTTTGGATAAATAGTTATTTTAAAAGAAATTGATTGAAGATTTTTCATCAGGACAATATTTTTATTACTTTATTAACAAAGATAATTTCATACTTATTTGTTCTTGTGTTATACTAGTTTTTGTATATTCATTAAGTTAGTGGAAAAGGATTATATGGAATTATTACCAATAACACAGATTGCTGCAATGTCAGGGATCGCTGCTCAGTATGTTGAGCAATACGGCAAATACAAAGCTAAAATTGACACTAAAATTTTTGATACTTTGTCAGAAAAAAAAGATGGAAAGCTTGTTTTAATTACTTCTATAACTCCTACAAAAGCAGGAGAAGGAAAAACAACTACTGCTATTGCTCTTGCAGAGGGTATGGGGAAAATTAATCAAAAAGCTATGCTTTGTTTGCGTGAGCCTTCTTTGGGACCTGTTTTTGGTCTAAAGGGCGGGGCTACTGGTGGTGGTAAAGCTTCGGTCGCTCCAGAAGATGAAATAAATCTGCACTTTACAGGAGATTTACATGCACTTACTTCATCTATAAACCTAATTGCAGCTGTTTTAGACAATTCAATATATCAAGGAAATGAATTACATATAGATCCAAAAAAAGTTGTGTGGACTCGAGCTATTGATATGAATGATAGAGTTCTAAGAAACATAACAATTGGAAAGGGCGATTTTAATGGTGTAGAGCGGGAAGGCCATTTTGTTATTACGGTTGCCTCTGAACTTATGGCAATCATGTGCATTGCAAAAGATAGCAAAGATTTTCATGAGAGAATAAAAAAAATAATTGTTGCATATACCTATGATGGACAGCCCATTACTGTAAAAGATTTAAAAGTTTCTAATGCTGTTATGAAATTAATGAAAGAAGCGCTTAAACCTAATTTAGTACAAACGCTTGAGCATAATCCAGTTCTTATTCATGGGGGGCCTTTTGCAAATATTGCGCATGGGTGCAATTCTATTATTGCTTTAAAATTGGCTATGAAATTAGCTCCTATTACGTTAACAGAAGCTGGTTTTGGTGCCGATTTAGGAGCAGAAAAGTTTTTAGATATAACCTGTCCCTCTGCAGGTATAACCCCGTCTGGAGCTGTAGTAGTAGCAACGGTAAAAGCGCTAAAAATGCACGGAGGAGTTGCTTATCAAGATTTACATAAAGAGAATGTCGAGGCTTTACTAAAAGGAGTCGACAATTTACAAACGCATATCGAAAATGTTAAAAAATTTGGTATCCCAATAGTTGTAGCTATAAATCATTTTGCCTTTGATACAGAAAAAGAAATAGAAGCTCTTACAAAATGGTGTCATGACAACGGATATGTTGTTTCCTTTTTAGATGGATATAAAAAGGGTGGAGAAGGGACTATAGATTTAGCTCAAAAAGTTGTTGATATGGTTAACAATTCTACTGAGAATTACAAACCCTTATATTCTTGTAGTGATACAATAGAAAATAAAATTTCTACGATTGCAACAAAAATTTATGGTGCAAAAGATGTCATTTACAAAGATTCAGCTAAAGAGCAACTAGCTAAGTATAAAAAACTTGGCTTTTCAGATTTCTATGTGTGTATTGCAAAAACGCCTAACTCTCTTTCTGACAATCCAAAATTACTTGGTGTTCCTAAAGATTTTACCATAACAGTTAGATCGATAAACTTATCTGCTGGGGCAGGATTTGTGGTTCCATTAACAGGAAAAGTGATGACACTTCCCGGTCTTGGAAAAGTGCCATCAGCTGTAAAAATGGAAGAAGAAAATATTACTTAAAAGTTATAGAAGATTTTTTATCTTCTGCTAACGTATTTTCGGGTGCATTATTACTAAAACTTGTTTTGATATCAATATATACTTTTGCAGAATTGTTAGCTGTAATTGCTGCATCAGATGCTACGTTTTTGGTAAAATCAGAATCTACAATTTTTGCATAACTTCCGTCGTATATGTATATTGCTCCACCATTAGTTCCTGCTATGTTAGCAGTAAATGTACTGTTTTCTATATATACAGCAGAGAAAATATCATTAGTATTGCTCCAAGTTGAATCTATCAATTCAAAATCGGTTTTATTAGGAATTTCTTGAGAAGCTCTATCGATCACATATATTGCACCACCGGCTGTTCCAGATTTGTTGTTGCTAAATGAACAGTTGTAAAAAGATGACATAGAACCATAATCGGTAAATGTTGCTCCACCTTTATATAAAGCATTGTTATTAGTAAACGAGCAATCAGTGTATATTGCATTTGTTCCAGCTCTGTCTACAGTACTTCCGCCGTACTGTGCTTTGTTATTTATAAAACTACAGTTTGTAAATTTTGGATTTCCTCCATGATATGTATAACTTGCACCACCTTCTTCTGCGTAATTGTTTGAGAATGTACAATTTACTATAACTGTATCAAACCCAAGAGTTGGGGTAATATCCGGTCGTACACGATCTCCTGCAAGATAGTTTATTAATCCACCACCTTTGGTATCGTATATTTGGCCATCAATTCCATCTGCATATCCTGCTGTGATGGTAAAACCGTCTAGTGTGGCATTATCAGCACCAATTACTACGTGATAGCTATTATCAGTTTTTATAGAAGTATCGCCAATTTCTGCACTTAAAATAGTTATATTTAAGTCACTATTACGATCATCCAAAGTACTTTCTGTTCCGTTAAAACCACCAAATAGCGTAACTCCACTGCGTAAGACAAAAGAATCACTTCTCTTATTTCCTGTAGTATATGTTCCTTTTGCAACCCAGATATCTACAGGCTGATTCTTTAATGAATAAGCTGCTCCAGCATAATTAATTGCATTTTGTAATGACGTAAAGGCATTCTCCCAGCTACTTCCATCACTACCTGCTCCATAGGCAACAGAATCTTGGCCGTAGCTAAAATCACCGCTAGCTATGCCCGTTTTTTTATCTTGAGTACAATAATTGCCCCAAATAATTGAATTTATGACGATAGGATCGTTAAAAGGGCCTGTTCCTTGATAGAGTGCAGCACCTGCTTCGCTTGCTGTGTTGTTATAAAAAGTACAGTGTGAAATAACAGGGCAAGACACACCATCATTTCCTAATGCAGCTCCAGATTGAGCTTTGTTATTAATAAATAAACAATTTTCTAATAATGGACTGCAACCAAAATCATTGTAA
The DNA here is from genome assembly GCA_001885315.1 of Treponema sp. CETP13. Taxonomy (GTDB): domain Bacteria; phylum Spirochaetota; class Spirochaetia; order Treponematales; family Treponemataceae; genus CETP13. Next base: position 19,722 of record MLPZ01000014.1, on the reverse strand, counting down.
ATTGCACCACCTTTACCTTCTGTACATTCGTTATTATCAAATACACAGTCGATAAAAATAGCAGAAGACATCATATCGATCGATACTCCACCTCCTCGACCTGTTGCTACATTATTGCTAATTGTTGTATTTATAAAAGTAGGAAGTTTGTCTAGATCTTTTGTTCCCTGAATGTATACACCAGCACCTTTACCACCTTGATTGTTTGTTATAGTACAGTTTTTAATAGTTGGTGCGACTCCCCAAATAATAATGCCATTACCGTTAGAAGAAGAGGCTGCATCGCCTGCTGTAATTGCTCCAGGATTACTGTGTCCAACCGAGACTGTATTTGTTTCTGGAAGTTGGCTGTTAGTATTTGAGCCCATAGATGGTCTTTCACCTCTGCCACTACCACCTTGTCCGCCCATAGGTGGTTTTCCTTGTCCCATTGATGATTCGCCTTGACCCATTGATGGGGCACCTTGTTCCATGGCGTTTTGATTGCTCGTTCCCTTCATAGGTGCTTGTTTTTTTGTATTCATAGCTCCGTCAGAGATTGTAAATCCATCAATTACAGAGTTAGCAGCAATGACTACTTTTACAGTGTTATCACTTGAATAACCTTTGACTCCGATATCACCAGAAAGAATAGTTACGTTTTTTTGCCAGTCACGTTGGCTAATAGAAGTTTCTGTACCGTCAAAACCACCATAAAGATTTACATTATCCACCATTGTAAAACTTATAGATGTATCAGAACTATTGGTAGGATAATACGTTCCTCGTGCAACCCAAATTTGATCTTCTGCATGAGCATTGACAAGTGCAAATTGCAAAGAAGTAAATGCGTTTTCCCAACTGGTTCCATCATTACTGCCAGTTGCTACGTTGTTTACGTATAAAACTGTTGGTGTATGCTTTGTAGTAGTAGTTTTTGTACTATTTTACATGAGACGAGAAAAATCACCATGAGAGTGGCAATTATACAATACAAATATTTTTTCATTTTGTACTCCTAAATTTTTTGTTTGTTAAAAATATATGTGCAAGTAGCAATAATACTAAAGCGTATGGTATTTAAATGGTTAAGTCTATAAAAAGTAACTTTGATTAAAAAACTTTAATCTCTGAAGCTCGCTATATTGAATTTGGTACTTGATTTGTTTATTTTATATTATGTGATATAATCATTTATAATCTAAAAAGGAATTGTGTATGAAAACGTTATTATTATGCCCAAAGGATCATGGGAATACATATACTGTTTTTTCTTATATCCAAAAACAAATGGCATTTTCTAATGCCTGTGATTTAAAAGTGTTATCCCCAAAAAGTGATTATTATTTGACTAAAGCAGAATTACAAAATTATGATCGTATTATCTTTGGTTCTGGGGTTTATGGCGGAAACCTACATAAAAAGCTAAAAGAATTTCTGTTTTCATTAAAAAGAGAAGATGTAAAATGTAGGTGCAAGTTATATTTGGCTCTGACATGGTTTGGTCGTTCAGATTCAAATATGCAAGTGTTTAATCAAGCTGCCGAGATGTTAGATGAAAAAGGTCTCTATCTACAAAACAATTTCTTTTCTTGTTTTGGAGCAGGATTTGGGCTTGTTAGATTGGGGCATCCTAACGCCAAAGAATTAGCTGCTAGCCTTACTTGGTTTAAAGAGTTAGATTCTTAAAAAATATAGAATAATCCTTACGGTCCCTCTTTTCTTTAACTATATTCAATTCTAAATTTAAACTCTATTTATCTAAGTTTTTGTTGACAATGGTATATCTAATAGTTATATTTAATAACAGTTATAAAATATAACTATTTTTTGTAATCAAGATTATTATTTAAAGTAATAGTCCATGCTAGGAGCATAATTTGCCAAAGTTTAACACTTATTTAGAATATGCAAGACAAATTTCAAAAATTATTACAAATCGCATGAATGTAGTTGGCAAAAAATATAAGTTATCGAGTTTGGAGACAAACGTACTTTTATTTTTTAGTGTAAAAAATCATTCAGCGACGGCGAGTGAATTTAGTAAAACAACGTTATATTCTAAATCGAATGTATCTAAAGCTCTTGATAAATTATCAAAAAATAACCTTATAACTCTTGAGCTTCGAGAAGATGATAGACGCTGTCAAGAAGTTAAATTAACACAACAAGGGGTTGAAATTGCAAAAGAAATACGCAAATCTATAAATCCAATAATTGAAAAATTGAGTGATGGAATAACAGACGAAGATAGAAGAATTATGTTTCCTATATTACATACCATAAGAAAAAATATTGATACTGTAATGACAGAAATACAAAAAGACTGCTTAAAATGATACGAGGAGAATTTATGGGAAAAAAAATTGGGGCTCTAATAATAATGGGGATTGTATTAGCAGTTACACCACTATGTGCAAAAGATTTAAGTCTTAATACTGCGGTAACACAAGCACTTAATAAGAGTGCGCAAATACTAACAAAAACTCTTGATATTCAAAGTGCTCAAATTGCAGAAGGCGGAAAGTATTCAACTTTTTATCCAACGGTAGGTGCCGGGGTAACAACTTCTAGAAGTAATGAAGGGTCTGTAGATTATGCAACGTATTTTTCAGAGCTATTAAATCCAACAATAAGCACAGCTACAATGACCTATACTGATCCAGACACAACACTAACAGGCTATGTTAGTGCTTCTTTTAGTTTTAACCCTGCCATGATTACGTCTTTACAAACTACAGCTTTAGACTTAGAAAGTAAAAAAATTAGTCTTGAACAAGCAAAATCTGCTTTAGCGTTACAAGTAAAAAAATTATATTATGGAGTATTAGTTCAAGAAGCTGCTGTAAAAGTGCAACAAGATAATATTGATTATATGAATGAAACCTTAGAAAATACACGGACTTCATATGCAAATGGTGATATACCAGAATTAAAAGTGTTACAACTAGAATCACAATTATCATCACAAAAGGTTTCGATCGAAAAATCACAAATGGGAGTTACATCACAAAAGCGAACACTTGCTTTTTTAATTGGAGAAGATGATATAACAGAACCACTTACGTTAACAGATTCTCTTCCGACTCGCTTTGATGAAGATATAACAGAATATACACTCGATAAAGCACTACAAAATTCTAAAGAACTGCAATCGACAGCAATAAATAAAGAATTACTTGAAGTGCAATCAAAAGCACTCTGGCAAAGTTCTTATATTCCATCACTTTCCTTATCTGCAAGTTATATGCCAACAGCAACAGATATTACAGATTTTGATACATATGAAGATCCCTATGATGCAGGTTCCATTAGTGCAACAATAGCTCTAACAGTATCTAATTTTTTGCCAGGATCGTCTGCAAAAACAAATATAAAAAAATTGGATATTTCTAAGGCTCAACTTGTTTCTGGGGAACGGAGTATTAGAAACAATATTGTTTTAACCTATAATGCAAACATTGAAGCTATAAAACAGGCAAAACGACAAATCGAATTGAGTGATAAAAATATTTCGTTATCACAAAAGTCATTTGATTTAACATCTTTGTCATATGAAAATGGGGACACAACTTTTTCAGATTTACAATCTGCACAGTTAAGTGTAAGTAACGCAAAACTTAGCTTATTACAATCACAATATGCATACTTAAGTGCTCTGCTCGATTTAGAAGATCAATGCTCTTTCAATTAAAAGGACTTAAAAATGAATAATAAAAACTTAAAACGACAAACTATTAAAGCAATACTAGCTACAAGTATTATTTTATTTATGGCTACTTCTTGTGCAAAAAAACAAGATACAGATTCTACAGGCAAAAAAGCAACTCAAGCGGTAACCGAAGAAAAATCGATTAGTGTAAATGCAGCTCGTGTTGTAGTAGGCTCAATTGATTCTAGCATACAAGTAGGTGGTATAGTATCTTCTGGTAATGCCGTTGCCATTATTGGTGAAGCAAGTGGTACATTGCGTAATTTTTCGTTAGAACTTGGAGATAAAGTTGTAGAAGATCAAATAATTGGACAAATAGATCCTTCACGGCCGGGAATGCAATACAAGATGAAAGATGTAAAAGCCCCAATAACAGGAACTATTGTGAAAGTATCGACAGAAGAGGGAAGTACTGTTGCTCCAAGCGTACCTCTAGCATATGTCGAAGACTTAAAAGATTTAAAGATAAAAGCTAACATTATCGAAAAATATATATCTAAAATAAAAACAGGTGAGAATGTAGAAATTACCTTTGATGCTTATCAGGACAGAATATTTAAAGGAAAAGTTACTGATATTGATCCGACTGTAAATTCTCAAACTCGTTCTCTTGGCATTACAATCGAATTTGAAGATCCTAATAATGAAATACTTCCTGGAATGTATGCAAGTAATCGCATTATTACAAAGACACTTGAGGCTGCTCTTTTAATTCCATCGACCGCAGTATTTGCAAAAGAAAATCAATTTTATGTATATGTTATTAATGATAATAAAGTTTCGAGAAGAACAATAACAAAGGGTCTCGAAACATACGAAAATGTGCAAGTTACAGCTGGCTTAAATGCTGGTGATATTGTTGTTACTACAAAGTCATCGCTTTTGGGAGATGGTTCAACGGTAAGCATAAAAAATGAAGGAGCTTTTTAATGAGTATAAGCGATACTTCAATAAAAAAGCCTAAAACTGTTTTAATTTTTACAATGATTTTAGTTGCTTTAGGTTTATATACATATAGAGAAATTGCCGTTGATTTACTCCCGGATATTTCTTTGCCGTATGTAATGGTTATGACTCAATATCCAAATGCTAGTCCAGAAGAAGTTGAGTCTAGATTAACAGAAGTAATGGAAGGTACTTTTGCAGGTATTACCGGCATTAAAAAAATTACTTCTGCATCGAGTGCGGGAAATTCAACAATAACGCTTGAATTTTCACAATCGACAAACCTTGACCAAGCAACAAATATGATACGGGATAGGTTGTCACTTATAGAAGATTATTTGCCTGATGATGCAACTTCTCCTATGATTATGCAACTGGATATTTCTCTTATGCCTATTATGGGAGTGTCTATAACAGGTAACAAAACACCAGATGAATTACTTGATATTGCAAATGATGTAGTTGAACCTGGCTTAGAACAACTTGATGGCGTTGCAAGTGCTTTTGTTAGGGGAGGCCGTGAAAAAGCAATAAAAATAGAAGTTCCTCTTGGAAAACTTGAAACATTAGGCTTATCTCTTACACAGATGTCTGCAATTATTGCATCCCAAAACTGGAAATCTGATGCAGGTATTATTACTGATCATGGTATGAATTATACTATTAGTAGTGAAGGTTCTTTTAAGACTATAGAAGAAATAAAAAATACCATAATTTCTACCAAAACAGATTCTCAAACAGGTACTGTTTCGCAAATAAGACTTGGAGATATTGCAAATGTGTATGAAGGATATAAAGATTCTACATCCTATGCATATATTAATGGAGAACCAGGTATCATTTTAGCATTACAAAAACAATCAGGTACTAACTCATTACAAGTTGTAGAGTCTGTAAGAGAAAAAATGGATTCACTTAATACAATTTTGCCTGATGGTGTAACATTAAATGAAGCTTTTAACACTACCGAGTCTATTGGCTCTTCTATATCTAATGTAGCTTCTTCTGCAATTATGGGTGCCATTTTAGCAGTAATTGTTATTTTAATTTTCTTGCGTAGTTTTTCTTCTACGTTAACAATATCTCTTACTATACCAATTTCGCTTATTGTTACCCTACTCATTATGCGATTTACCAATCATACCATTAATATGATGAGTTTAGCTGGTTTAACCCTTGGAGTAGGTATGTTGGTAGATAACTCAATTGTAATCCTAGAAAACATATACTCGTATCGTGAAAAAGGTGCAAAGCCACATATAGCTGCTTCCTTAGGGGCAAATGAAATGAGAAGTGCTATTACCAGTTCTACTCTAACAACTATTTGTGTATTTATACCATTGCTATTATTTAGAGACAGCATGAACGGGGTAATAACAATCTTTGAAGATTTAGCATTTACAGTTATTGTTTCGTTGCTAACATCTTTAATCGTTGCGCTTGTTCTTGTTCCAACTCTTTCTTCTTCATTTTTTAAAGGTCATATAAAAAGAATTACAGAAAAACAGAAGGGAATTCTTGGTGCTATAGAAAATTTTTTTCTTGCTGTAGAAAAAAAATATTCTCGTTTTATCCGATGGTGTTTACATCATAAAGCTTTATTTGTCAGTGTGATTGTTGCATTATTAATTGTCTCTGTTATTCAATTGCCACGGCTTGGATTTATTTTTATACCAGAAACAGATCAAACAAGCATAACCACTACTTTACAGTTTCCTCATGGAACAGATTTAGAAATCATTAATTCACGAACGACTGAAGTTGAAAAAGCTGTCGAACAAGTATTAAAAGGCTACAAGACAATTTCTACGCAAATAGACGGTGGCTCTTCTATGTCTTCCTTCTTTGGAAGTGGTGGTTCAACAGCTACTCTTGATATTACACTAAAAGATGCGACAGAACGTACTGGTGATGATATGACTGCCGATCAAGCAATTGCTGCAATCGATTCTATCAAAGATAATTATACAGGAATTGATATTACAACAGAAGCTTCTTCCAATACTCAATTAGGAGGAACGAGCAGTGATATTGATATAACTTTGCGTTGTGATGATTTTGAAAGATTAACAGATGTATCTAATGAAATTGTAACATTACTCGAAAGTCAAGGAACTGAATTAGTTACAAATGTTTCTAATTCTATAAAAGAAGGGAATCCTCAGCTATCATTGGTGTTTGATAAAAATGCAATGGATCTAAACTATATTAACTCTATGAGTGTAGCACAAGAATTAAAAGCCGATCTAAGCGGAACTGTTGTTGGTCGATATTCTCAAAAAGGTGATGATATTGATATTGTCTTATCTTTAAGCAATATAGATAGATATCATAAATTTAATTTAGACCAAATTACTGTTACAAATGCAATAGGACAAAAAATACCATTGTCTGCTTTTTCTCATTTTGAGGAAACAACTTCTGCTATGTCTATTAATAGAGAAGATCAAGGTCGTGTTGCTCATATAACGGCAAAAAATGCAGGAAATAGGTCTATCAATGAACTTAATGCAAATGTTAGCCAACTATTGTATAAAAACATTCCGACAGATGATGATTTGACTTTTACTGTTGGTGGTTCGTGGGATTCTATGAAAGAAGGAATAGAAGTATTCCTTAAAATTATTTTAATGGCTGCGCTTCTTGTTTTTGCGGTTATGGCTTCACAATTTGAATCTTTTAAAGATCCTTTTATTGTTATTTTTACTCTTCCACTTGCATTAATTGGAATTACACTTATTTTAACTCTAATGCATTCTGTAATTTCTATTATGACTCTTGTAGGATCCTTGGTTCTTGTTGGTATTATTGTAAATAACGGTATTGTTTTAGTTGATTATACTAATTTGCTAAGAAAACGTGGTTATACTCTAGAAGATGCTTGTGCAGAAGCAGCACGTACTCGTTTAAGACCTATTTTAATGACTACTTTAACAACGATTTTAGCACTTGTGCCAATGACGTTCTTTCCGGGTGAGGGATCTCAACTTATACAGCCTATTGGACAGGTAATATTTGGAGGTTTATCATTTGGGACTCTAATGACTCTTACAATGATGCCTATAATCTATTTTATTTTTAATATGAAAAATGAAAAGAATAAAATTAAAAAGGTTATGGCCAATAAATCTAAAAATATAATTGCAATTGATGATGATTTAGAAAACAATAAAGGAGAAGATCAGTAATGAAACGAATTGAAATAATGATATCTAGAGCGCTTGATGAAGAATTTCTTGAATTAATTGAAGCAAACGACTTAAATCATTTTACTGCAATCTATCCTATTATTGGGAAAGGGTTTTCTAAACCTAAATTGGGTGATGAAGTATGGCCACAAACTAATAAACTGTATATTTTTTATGCAGGAGAGGATACTGTAAAAAAACTTACTAAAATTATAAGTAAGCTTCGAAAAGAATTTCCAACAGAAGGGCTTGGTGCATTTAGTAGTGATGCTGAATGTATTGCAGGCTGTGATGGTGGTTTTTAGTAGAAATAAAATAAGTAAGAAAAAAAACTTAACTTAAGTTAAATAAACTTAAATAATTCTTAAAAAACTTGCTAAAACTTTACGTATGCTGTATTATGTTCAGTGTAATGAAAGTTTTAGAGTATTTGGCAAATTCAGAAAAAAAGTTAGAGCATTATTACACTATTTCCAAAAATAGCAACTATGCTGATATTGCATTCGATTTGATTGCAACTTTTTCTGCTCAAGAAAATCATACTATTCTCACAAAAGACAATGTGATGGACTATTCTAATAGCGTTGAGCACATTTTGTTTAAATACGAACCCGTCTTAAACTATGCTAAAATTGAATCTTATTTAAAATTAATGCCAATTTTAGCAACTCAAATGACTAAACCTTCTCGGTATCATAAAAACACAGTCATAAAACTTGTATTATTGACAGATAGCTTTAATTCACAAGAAGATTTTTTAAAGAGTAAAAAAATAGTAAGAAAATTTCATTATTCTAAAGCACATAAGTTTTATCTATATGGATGGACAGATGGATATGTATTTATAGAAAATCTTCAAACAGGTATGGAATTAAAATCTCGCAGTATGCGAAAGGTATCCTATGCAATGCTTGAAAAACAAATAGAGGTTTAAAAATGAATTCTTTAGTTTTACTTATTGGAGGGGCTGTTCTCTTCATTATTGCATTTTTTACGTATGGTTCTTGGTTAGCAAAAAAATGGGGCTTAACAAATAAGAACATTACACCTGCACATCGTTTAGAAGACGATAAAGATTATGTTCCTGCGGATAAAGCAGTTATCTTTGGTCACCATTTTTCGTCAATTGCAGGGGCTGGTCCTATAACAGGTCCTATTATGGCAGCAGGATTTGGATGGTTGCCAGCATATTTATGGATTGTGCTAGGAAGTATTTTTATGGGAGGTGTTCATGATTTTGGATCTCTTGTAGCTTCTTTGCGTAATGACGGGAAAAGTATTGGTGAAATTATTAAAAAAAATATATCACCTAAAACGAAAACTATATTTGACTGGTATGCTTGGCTCACCTTGGCACTTGTTGTTGCAGCTTTTACAGATATTTGTGCAAAAACCTTTGCCTATAATCCTGCAAGTGGATCTATAATTGGAGCTCAAGCCGGTACATCTTCGATGTTATTTATTATTTTGGCATTGCTTTTTGGGTTTGTGCGCAATAAATTTAAATCTGGATTACTTGTTTCATCAATTATTGGTGTTGTTTTTCTTTGCGGGGCTGTCGCTTTAGGTTATTTCTTTCCTATAATTAAACTGGGAGTTGTAAGTTGGAGAATTGTCATTATTGTCTATATAATTTTGGCTTCTGTTCTTCCTGTATGGCTTTTGTTACAACCTCGAGATTATCTTTGCTCTTTTTTATTGTATGCAATGCTAGCAGGTGCTGTTATTGGTATTTTTATACGACATCCTGCTGTATCGCTACCGGTGACAACTTCGTTTGTTATTAATGGACAAACCTTATTTCCTTATTTATTTATTACAATAGCCTGTGGTGCTATTTCTGGATTTCATTCGCTAGTAAGTTCTGGAACAACATCAAAGCAACTTAATAGAGAAAATCCGGATGCAAAACTTATTGGGTATGGTTCTATGCTATTAGAAGGTTTTATGGCTATTATTGCTCTTGTTGCAGTTGGCTATTTTGCAAAAGATAATACGCTTGCCGGACACACACCAGTACAGATTTTTGCAAGTGGAGTGGCTTGGTTTATGTCTAGTTTTGGGGTAGATGAGAATGTAGGTAAAGTCTTTATAACCCTTGCCTTTTCGGCCTTTGCACTTACCAGTCTAGATACTGCAACTCGTATTGGACGCTACACAATGCAAGAACTTGCAGAACCTTCTAGAGCTATAAAATCGGGTAAAAAAGGAATCGTGATTACTTTGAGAAAAGTTATTGCTAATAGATATGTTGCAACTCTTTTAACTGTAGGCTTAGGGGTTATAATGCTTCTTGCTGGATATGCAAAAATATGGCCAATATTTGGATCTGCTAATCAATTGCTTGCTGTTCTTGCCTTACTTGCTATTACTTCATGGAACATAAAGGAAGGAAAGCACTCTTGGGAGACAATTATTCCATTAGTATTTATGTTTGCCGTAACCTTTACTGCAATTATTCTTATAATTAAAAAGAATATTTCTGGGGTCGAAGGAGCCTACCTTCCATTGGCAATAATTGGATTTTTTCTTATTGTTTTGGCTATAGCATTACTTGTAGAAGCCTGCATTAGCTTAAAAAAAGATAAACAGGCAAATAAAACAGCATAACGAACATAGTTTTCTTCTGCCATAGAAATTATATGTTTAGGAAATAGTAAACCATCTGTCTTAGGGCAGGTGGTTTTTTTTATGATGTGAGTAGAGTGAATGTGGGAAAGACTTATAAATTTTAATAAAAAATGAGATTTGAAAATTGATTTCTAAAAAATATGGTGTTATAATAAAATATACTAGTTCTTTTAAGAATTGAAATTGCATCTCTTGTCTAGAAATGCAAACTTTAATAATAATAGATTAGGGCAGAGGTTTCTGTCGTGTCGAGATAATTTGTCCTACAAAAAAGCCCAAATTTCCCAACAGTTAAAATGAGTGAATAACCTCTACCTTTAATCAGAAATTTGTGAATAACAAATAAATTTAGAAAAAGAGAAAAAAGGGCAAAAGTTATGAAGCTTACATATATTCCAATAACTGTCAAATTGAATTTTGATATTCCTATAAAATTTGATATACCACCTTTGTTTGTATTAAGAAGTGTTCTGGGTTGGCAATTACGAAGACTATGTTGTATAGCTACTGATGCTAAATGTCAAGATTGTAAATATCACAAAAGCTGTGTTTATTCTTATGTATTTGAAACAATTCTTGATAAAACGAATCAGGTTCAACAAGGAATTAACCGGGCCTCCCATCCTTTCGTTTTTTCTGATGACAACAAAGTAAAATTATATGAACCTATTAAAACGTATTCTTTTAAAATAACATTAATAGGGAAAGCCGTTGATTATATTCCATATATTTACGCAGCCTTACAAAAAGCTGGCTCAAAGGGATTATTAAAAAATCGTATTCCTTTTAAAGTTGAAAGACTTTTATATAAATCAGATGAACTACTTATTAATGATGAAAAAATAAATACTAATTTTTCCAAGCTCATATGGGATAAATCTTTTGCCACTAAAAAATCAAAGGCAACAGAAATTCTTGTCCAATTAAAATCTCCATTGCGTTTTAAATCAAATGGTAAATATTCAACAAATTTTACGGCTGAACAGTTTTTTTCATGCTTAGAACGTCGCTATAAAACATTGTTTTTGCTTTATGGAGAGGGAGAAGACATTTCTGAATTATCATATAAATCAGATAAAATAACTATTTCTGATAGAAATTTAAAATGGCAAGATTCTAAACATTATTCAGCCCGTCAAAGAAATGTTATGAAATTAGGCGGTGCTGTTGGTAATTTTTTGCTAAAAGGAAATTTTACAGAAGCACAACTTAGCCTTTTAGAATTTTCAAAGATATTCAGTGCCGGAAAGAATACAAACTTTGGATTAGGACAAATAGATTATTGGATTAGATAAACAAAACAAAAAAAGAGGGGTCGTAAAATGACAGAAGAAGAAAGTAAATTACAAAAAGAAATTGTACTTGCCGCATGGCTTCATGATATTGGTAAATTTGCACAACGAGCAGGAAAAACAAAATACAAATCGGATATGGCAGAACAGCTGTGCCCTGTATATAAAAACACAGGTCATTCGCACCAGCATGTATTATATACCGATGGTTTTTTGGATTCTTTTAAAGATGTACTACCTGATGGTTTAGATGTTAGTACTGTTATTAGTCTTGCTTCTAATCATCACCGTTCATCCACTACAGAAGAATGGATTATAGCGCAAGCAGATAGAATTAGCAGTGGCTCAGATCGACGCAATGAGCGAGAAAAAGAAGAAGCTATTGAAAACGAAATCCATTTAAAATTTTATGAAAAACCAATGGAGAATATTCTTTCGACTTTACATCTTGATACTTTTGCAAAAAATAAAATATCATATTTTGCATTAAAACCCTTAGAAAAAGATGCTATTCTTGGAACACAAGACGCTGTTATATCTAAAGAATTGTATGCAAACTTATGGGAGAAATTTGAAAAAGATTTTAAACAGTTACAAGGCTTAAAATATGACCAATTTATACCTGCACTAGAAACTGTTCTTGAACGTTATTGGTGGTGCATTCCTTCTTCTACATATAAAACAGATGCTGATATCAGTTTATTTCAACATGCTAAAACAACAGCCTGTTTTGCAGAATGTTTATATGTATATTATTTGGAGAATAACTCTCTTACTGAAGAAAAACTCAAAAATAGTAATGATAAATCTTTTTTGTTTCTTAATGGAGATATTTCAGGTATACAAAAATATATTTTTGATCTTAAAACAACAAAAAATAGTTCAAAATTACTACGATCTAGAAGTTTTCAACTTTGGGCATTAAGTAAAATTATTGCTGAATATGTTTTAACTACTTTCAATCTTTCTACGTCAAATATTGTTACAATGTCTGGTGGAAAATTCCTTTTATGCTTGCCAAATACAAAGAAGATACGTGATACAATCCCGCATTTAAAGACCGAAATACAAACGTATTTCTTAAAAGAATTTAATGGAAAGTTAGCTTTTATTTTATCAGATGGGACTGAGGCTTCTCAAGATGATTTATCTAATAAAAATGTTATTACACTCATTAATACTATTGGTTATGATGCAGATAATGCTAAGCAAAAAAAAATGCAACTGGCCCTCCAAAAAAATGGCTCTGTTCTAGATGCTTTATATGATAAATTACAAAAAAATGGTGCATGTGAGTTTTGTGGCATAAATGCAAAAGAGGATAATGCAGATATATGTGGAAATTGTAAAAAACTTATCGATATAGGGCGCGATTTGGTTCGTGCATCAAAAATTGAATTTACAGTAAATAAGTTAAAGCATTTTGGAGAAATGGTTAGAATTCATAACTCCGATACAGATAGTCAATTTCCAGATTCTATTACTTATACCGTAAATAAATATCAACAAGGATTCCCTGTAATTAATTTACCCTATGTAGCTCCTCGCAAATTAGATTCTGATGATTTAAAAACTTTTGAGGATCTTGCGGCTGATTCATTAGGCAATGATAAAATTGCTATGTTTAAAGCAGATATTGATAATCTGGGGTTAATATTCACTTCATCGCTAGGGGATAGAATGTCATTTTCTCGATATGCAGATATGAGCAATATATTACATTCATTTTTTTCATCATATTATGCGTATTTTGTTACAGAAAATCCTGAATTTAAAGAAAAAATATACACTGTTTTTTCGGGAGGAGATGATTTATGCATTGTTGGTTCATGGGATGCTGTATTTGATTTTGCTGTAGAATTTCATAAAAAAGTTTTACAAATATCAAATAAAAATGCATCATTAACGCTTTCTGCAGGTATTACACTTTCTAATTCTTCTGTTCCAATCGAAAAAATAGCGCACGAAGCAGAAGAGGCTCTAGAAAAAGCTAAAAATCAAACAGATGCTACAGGTAAAATATGTAAAAATGCAATTACTGCCTTTGGAACAACTGTTTCTTGGGATGATTTTGAAAGTCTATTAGAAAAAGGTAAAAAATTAAAAGAATTACTTGATAATCATCACCAAAATAAAACACCCAATTTATCGACTGCATTGGTATATAAAATGCTGTATTTAGCAAACAGTGCAGAAAGAATAAAAAAAGGCGATGTTCAGGAATTACTGTCAGATCACAATTGGGTAAGTTCATTACAATATATGACTGCACGAAATATAAGTGAAAAAGATACTATTATTGATGACAATAAAGTAGTTAGTTTAAGAGATTGGTTCCGAACGTTGGGAAAATCACCAGAAGAAATAATTAAATCTCGCATAGCTGTTAGTTATGCATTATATACACAAAGAAAGAATAAATAAAAGGAGAAAAAGTAATGGCAAATTTAATAGGTAGTTTTTACAGTGATATGACAAAAAAAACTGTAAAACCAGAATTATTTGATACGACAGCAAAACATATTGCATCTACACTTGCTGCTAGTAAAGTTAATCCTAGGAATAACAGAGTTATTAAAAATGGGGTTTCTTCAACTCAATTACGCCGCTTGTTTGATGAAATTAAAAGTTATGAGCGTATTCTGAAATCAGAAGGTTCTCAATCTTGGGACAAATATTATCCCTATGTTCTTATGATAAAATCTAAAACTGCTTATTCTGTAGAGAGATCTATAAGAAAAAATAAGTGGGACAAAGAATATTACAAAGCCTTACAGAACTTTATAAATGATGGCATTGATTTAATAAAAGATGAAACGGATTATCATGTATTTGTTGCTTTATTTGAAGCGGTATATGGTTTTTATTATGAAAATGCACCTAAAGATTAATAGGAGATACTATAAATGAAACAAATTGAACAAAAAATAATAACAGGGCAAATAAAAGTTGTAACTGGGCTTCATATTGGAGCTGACAACAATAAAATTGAAATTGGTGGTATGGATAATCCTATTATACGCAACCCATTAAATAATGAGCCATATATTCCTGGATCTTCGATAAAAGGTAAAATGAGATCTCTTTTAGAATGGGATTTAGGCTTAGTTGAAAATTCTAAAGGGAAACCTTGTTCTTGTGGGCGTGAAGATTGCCCTGTTTGTCGCGTATTTGGCTGTGGAAACGCTAAAACTAGTCAAGATAATGCTCAAAAAAGAGGACCGACACGATTAATTGTCCGGGATGCTATGCTGAGCAAAAAAGATTCAGATTGCTTTAAAAATGGAGATTCTCTTGTGGAAGAAAAATCTGAAAATACAATTGACCGTATAACAGCAGCGGCTATGCCTAGACCAATCGAAAGAGTTGTTCCTGGTGTTTGTTTTGATTTTGAGATTGTGTATCGAGTCATAGATATAGATGGTGATAATGGTAAAACTGACATAGTTTTTTTTAATAATACAGTCTTAAAAGGTTTAAAACTCTTGCAAAATGATTATTTAGGTGGAGGTGGATCTCGAGGAAGTGGGAGAATAGAATTTATTAACTTAAAAGACCAAGATAATAAAGAAATTACCCTAGAGGAAAACTAGTATGTCTCTATATAAAATCTCGATAAAATTATTATCGCCAATTTCTACTCCTCTAATGGGTGATACTATTTGGGGGCATGTTGTATGGGGAATAGCAAATCATGAAGGAGACGATGCAGTAAATACTTTTCTTTCTGGATGCAGAACAGGGGATGACCCTTTTGTGGTTTCTTCTGCGTTTCCTCATGGATATGTATGTAAACCAATTCCGACAGTCAAGAAACGAAAATCTTTTTTATCGACTATTGATTATGCACAAATAAAAAAGAATAAAAAAATTCGATATATTTCTGCTTCAAATTTTTTCGATAATATATCAAAAATAAAAGATTCTGATGTTATGTTTGATTTTGAGAATTATGAACAAACACGAAATGCAGTTAATAGAATTTCTGGAACAGCAGAAAATGGCATATTGTTTTCAACAAGTGAGCTGTGGGCAAAAGCAGAGAATTCTACATATGATTTGTATGTTTGGACTAATAAATCAATTCAAAGAATACAAAATCTTTTTACGTGGGCTTTCGAAAATGGATATGGCGCTAACAGCTCAATCGGAAATGGGAATATACATGTTTTAAAAACAATACAAGAGATCTTACCTAAGGCAGAAAAAAGCTTTACATATTTAGCTTTGGGCCCTTTTGTAAGAAGCCAAAATGGCGGTATTCCAGATGACGGAATAAAAACTATTTGTGCTGACACCTTTACTCGTACTGGTAAAATTGGAGGTATGTTTGCGGGAGGTGTCTTACAACCATATAAAAAAACAGTAGTTCTTTTTAATGAGGGAGCTGTTATTACAGCAACAAAGCCGCTTAAGTATGTTGGTGTTCTTTTAACTGATATTCATTCAGATAGCAGAATATGCCAATCTGGTTTTGCCCCTGTCATACCAATAGACTTGCAGGAGGATGAGTAAATGTCTAAAAAAAAATATAAGTTAAATATAAAACCTCTAACAGGTATTCATATTGGTTCAGGAGAGACTGTCACTCCATTGGATTATACAGTAAAAACAATGGAATTTAGTGAAGGCAAAAAACAATTATATTTTAAATTTTCTAGTGACAAGATATTACATCGCATAATAGAAGAAGGGAACAAACAAAAAATTTCACAATTTGAAGAAATTAGTAATTCAGAAAATATAAAACGGTTACAAACTTTTTTTCAACATGAATGCAAAATACCTGCTGATATGGAATATCTGAGTGATGTCACCAAAACCTTTTTAGATCGATATAGACATAATATAAACAAAGACCCGTTAGATAATGCTGCAGCTGTCTTGCAAATGTATCGACCTACTGGTAAAAAAGCTCCAGTTATTCCAGGTAGTTCTATAAAAGGGGCAATACGCACAGCTTTATTAGATTTTTATCTTAATCCTCAAAAAGATGATTCCAAATTAAAAAGCTATAGAAAAAGCAAAGATTTAGAAGCTTATTTATTAAAATATGACGATGGATTAGGAAAAAGTGATATGAAAAAAGATCCGCTTCGTTGTATTAGTATTGCAGATTGTACAATACCTGCAAAAGGAACTCAACTTGTAGGATGTCTAAAAAATATTTCTAGAAATTTGGCAGAAGACACTTGTAACGAATTAGATAAGTTACAAATTACAGCCGAAATAATAAGAGGTGTTTATATTGATGGTAAATCTGAATCTCAAACACAATTATTATTAGACACTGATCTTCAAAACCCTGAATTACGTCAAATAAACCAGAAAATATCGGCTAAAGATATTGTAAGTGCTTGTAATTATTTTTATTGGGATACATTCACAGATGAATTTGAGCGATTTTATAGAGATGAAACTGAGCATACTAAATATTGCGAACAACTGTATAAAGATTTAGAGACAATAAATAAAAAAAATGATACCCAATTTATTATACGGTTAGGTAGATGGAGTCAAGTAGAGTTTATGACATACAGTTATGGCTTTGCACTTCCTAAAACAAAAAATAATAAATATGGTGGAACAAGAACAGTCTTTGATTATAATGGAAATTATGTACCTATGGGATGGTGTGTATGTTCTCTAGAAGAAATTAATGAAAAATAAGGGGTGTAGTAATGGGAAAAACAGCAATTATACTGCTTGTGAGTCAGCAGACAATACCTAATGTTATCTTTTTAAAATGGTTTTTTAAAAATAATATGCAAACTAATGTAGATATTATATTTGTATCAACTCATAAAATGGAAGTTGATGAAAAATCTGATTGTATTAAAAATGCTACTAATTTTATGCTAATAAAATTTATAAGTTCTTTTAATACAATCATTGTAAATGAAAATAATATGCAACAAATTCAAAGTGAGCTAAAAAAATACTTCACAAAACACTCCTACCAAAATGTCATTGCTAATATTACAGGTGGGACAAAGCTCATGTCGATTGCTGCATATGATTTTTTTAAAAATCTTGCAAACAGTGAAATTTATTATCAACCTATAAATGACGATTTGCAAAAATTAAATCCAACGAAAGAAATGTATGAAGTAAAGGAACTTGTTACACTTGACGAGTATTTTAAAGCATATGGTATTAAAACAGAATATAAAAATAAATGTCTATTCTCTTTTGAGGTTAATAAAAATATTTACAAGATCATAGAAAAAAATAAGGATGTTGTTAACGCATTAAGAGCATGCAGAAACAGTGATTATTTTAAAAAGAAAACAAAAGGAGGTAAACTAGCAAATTTTAATGAATTGGATGAAGAACAGTTTACAAAAGTCATAAAAAATGGTGTTTCGAAAAAAGAAATTTGTGATTTATTTTCAGAATTTAAATTTGACTCGAATGCTGTTTCTGGAGAACAAATTGACTATATTATTGGGGGCTGGTTTGAAGAATTTGTATTTCAAAAAATTCAAAAAGAACAGAATATTCCCAATGATAAAATAGCTATAAATGTCAAAATTAAGAAAGGAGAAACAGAACAAGAATTAGATGTTGTGTATATTGATACAAAAAATAAATTGCATGTAATAGAATGTAAGAGTTATGTAGATGGCAACAAAGGTTCTGATGTTTTATCCAATGCGTTATATAAAATTCAAGCTATTATTAAATCAGGATTTGGACTTTCTGCTAAATCTCATCTTTATACAATGTCAGTAGTAAACAAAAAAAGTGCATTAAACCGGGCAAAAGATTTTAATATTACTTTAGTTGATAGAACTTCGTTACTGTCAAATGAAGATAAAGAATTTGTTGATGGCTAAAGTTTTTTGTTTACTTAATCATATATTAACTTCGCAACAACTAAAAGAGTTAAAAGAATCCTATAACTGCTCTAAAATTATCTATCCCCCAGACATTCTTTCTGAACAGTGGGCTCAAATACAACCTTCAAAAACTATAAAAAAAGAATTATTAAATAAGGTTGTTTTATGGTTAAAAGAGGGTGGAGCTCAAAAATCTGATTTATTTATTATTCAAGGGGAGTTTGGGCATACCTTTGCCCTCGTAGACTATGCTTTGCAACATAATTTAATACCTCTTCATGCAGTTACAAAAAGAGTTGAAAAAGAAAAACAAGATGGTGAAAAAGTATTCAGAACATATCTTTTTGAACATATATGCTTTAGAGAATATGTATATTTTGATGATATAAAATCGCATACCTAGAATTTCCAATAAAATATCGATTTTTTAGGTAGGTATGCGATTCTTATAATTTATTACAATATAAGTAACAGGAGGATGTAATATGATTTTTTTGAAAAAAAAGATACAAATTTACAATTATTTGGGGCAGGTATGCACAAAACCTGTTATAATTACTGATAATATATATGTTTGTAGAAGGTAGTATAAGAATGGATGACCTGATTTAAGGGATTAAGACTTGTCAGTACTTTCGACAAGCTCAAATGTCTCATCTTGCATAAGAATGGATGACCTGATTTAAGGGATTAAGACATATCCTGCATTAGTCTAGTTATAAAGTGCTGTTCGCACATAAGAATGGATGACCTGATTTAAGGGATTAAGACAAAAGTAATAACTTGCCGTATAGTTATTACCATTTTGATCATAAGAATGGATGACCTGATTTAAGGGATTAAGACATTTAGCCATTAAGTCATCATATGTATCTTTTGATAATAAGAATGGATGACCTGATTTAAGGGATTAAGACAAAATTAAAACTCGTTTATTTTAACTTCAGCTATCGAATAAGAATGGATGACCTGATTTAAGGGATTAAGACCTTAAATCCTAAATCAATTTGTTTCTTCTTTTCTAAAGATAAGAATGGATGACCTGATTTAAGGGATTAAGACCAATCTTCACAACGTAAAATGTATGATTGTAAATCTTCATAAGAATGGATGACCTGATTTAAGGGATTAAG
>MLPZ01000004.1 GCA_001885315.1 Treponema sp. CETP13 | reverse complement strand
TTTTTCAAAAATTATGACTATCTAGCTATGTGATGTTGGGACATTTTCGCTTTCGCTTGACACGATTTATAAAACTTCAGTATTTATTAAAAATTGAATATGTGTTATACCATTTTCCTATGAATCGTAGATATGCACTCCAAGCAGTAAAAATCACAATACCTGTTTTCTTTGGTTATTTAGCTATTGGTATTCCTTTTGGATTAATGGTCGTTAACAGCGGGTATCCATGCTGGATAGCACCAGCTATGAGCCTTTTTATGTATGCAGGAGCTGGTCAATATATGGCCATAGGGCTTCTAGCTTCTAACGCCTCTCTACCCGTAATGTTTGTTACCCAACTCTTATTAAACAGTCGTCATATAGTATACGGTTTATCACTCATTAAGCCTTTTAGAAACGTTGGCAAAATAAAACCATATCTTGTCTTTGCACTTACCGACGAAACCTATGCTCTTATGACCAGCTGCACAGTTCCGCCAAACGCAAATCCAGCTAAATTTTATGGATTAATAGCAGCCCTAGACCAAAGCTATTGGATTTTAGGTTCCATTATTGGTGCGGTGGCAGGTTTATTTATTCCAGCTCAATACCTCGAAGGCGTTGATTTTGCCCTTACACTTCTTTTTGTTGTCCTTTTAATAGATCAAATAAAATCAACAAAGAACCCTATTCCACCTATAATAGGAGCTATATGCGCTATCTTAGCAATTGTAATCTTTGGGACAGGATCAAACATGCTTATAGCAGCTCTTTGTTTTGGAATCGTTGCTCTCATTATGTTACGCCAACCACTCGAAAAATTTGAACAAAAAAAGGAGAAATCAAACTAATGCCACTTTCACAATTATTACTTTCAACTTTAGTCATGGCCTTAGCCATTCTTCTTACCCGCGCCTTTCCCTTTGTACTTTTTTCAAAACGTGAGCCCCCAAAAATTTTACAATTTGCTGCAGATTATCTACCGCCACTAGTTATGGTTGTTCTTGTTGTTTACTGTCTTGATGGAGTAAAATTTACCGTCGCTCCGTATGCCATACCGCAATTACTTGCCATTGTTTTTTGTGTTCTCACCTATCTTTGGAAACACAACGCAATGATTAGCATCTTTGGCGGTCTTATCATCTTTATGTTTCTGACATAGAATAGAAGATATGAACTTACGAACTAAAATCAAAATAAATATAATAGCCGTACTTCTTTTTACTTTTTGCCTTGGCTCTGTCATTCCACAAAGCACTGCAGCCTATTCAGAACCACTTGATGGTTATACATTAATCACAATTGATGGGGGAAATCGCTCTGGATACAGAGAACCAAATGTTGTGACAGATATTGGCTTTGGTGACAGAATCTATTGGGCATATACAAATGAATATTCGCAGCTTTTTTATGTACATGCAGACGTAATTACACTTCAGAATGACAAAACAGAACCAGTAAATAGCAAAGGTCGCTATTACGATGATGAAGCCTATGTTCCTGGAGTCGAAAGTCCTGTTTTAGATCAAGGTCACGTTATAGCTGACAGCTTAGGGGGAGTATCAGCTTCTTATAATATAACTCCTCAAGATTCATATTTAAACAGACACGGTGCACAAGCCCAAATGGAGCAATTAATTAGAAAATCGGGAGGATGTACAGATTTTACAGCAATTATTACCTATCCAAACACAACAACTCAAATTCCAAACCACTATTCGTTTTCTTTTACTATTAATGGGCAAGAATACTTTAAAGATTTTGATAATAGCGATGAAAACACACAAACAAGTGTTCAAGCACAACAAATTGCAAAAGGCAATGTAACTATTACTACGCTAGATAAAATAAATGAATTTATCATCTTAAAAAATGTAAGTGAGTTTGACGTAAACTTAGAAGGATGGATTATTGTTTCTGTACGAGGCAACCAACAATATATCTTTGATTCATACATTTTAAAACCTGGACAACAAGTAAAAATAGGTGATAGTGCTAGAAGTACGGTTGATTTATATTGGTTAGAGGGCCGTGGTGTTTGGAACAATTCTAGTTCAGATCCCGCAGAATTATACGATGATAAACTTAACCTTATTTCAGTAAAAAACAATTAATATAATATTCAAATACTGAATACACTCACCTTGATTATCTATTACTTTTTGTCTATTCTACTTTTATGCAATATAGACGTTTCCCGAAAATAGACGACACAAAGATTTCTGTTCTTGGTTTTGGTTGTATGCGACTACCTTTAAAAAAAATTGATGTAAATTCAGCAGCTACAAATATTCTTGAATCACACAAAATTGATTATGAAAAGGCAAAAAATCTTTTTAAACTTGCCTTTGATAATGGTGTAAATTATTATGACACAGCTTGGCCATACCACAAAGGACAAAGCGAAGGAGTACTTGGACGTGCTCTAAACGAGCTTGGTATTAGGGACAAAGTGTACATTGCAGACAAATGCCCTATTTGGGAAATAAAATGTGAAGAAGATTGGGCAAAATATATAGATTTACAACTGGAACGGCTAAATACTGACCATATTGATTTTTACCTCTTGCACGCAATGGACGCAAACAGGTGGCAAACTGTCTTAAAATATAATGGGATTAAACACCTTGAAAAAGCAAAAGTAGAAGGTAAAATTCGTCATCTGGGGTTTTCATTTCATGATAATCACGACGCTTTTAAGCAAATTGTAGATGGATATGATGGATGGGAGTTTTGCCAACTCATGATAAACCTCATAGATACACATGCAGATGAATCAAAAGGTTTTAAAGAAGAAGGCCTTATAAACCTAGAATATGCTGAAAAACATGAAATAGGCGTAATTGCAATGGAACCTCTTCGCGGAGGTTTAATTGCTCGTCCTCCAGAAAATGTAAAAGCAATATATGCAGAATCTAATATTCCAAGATTTGGTAGCGAATGGGGCTTACGTTGGGTTTGGAATCATCAAAACATTATTTGCTCTCTTTCTGGCATGAACGAAGAAATGCATATTTTAGTAAACAGTGCAACCGCAAGTGCAGCAAGACCTAATTCTTTATTAAAAAAAGAGTTAAAAGTTTGCAAAAAAGCTGGAGATTGGTACCGTCAAAAAATGATTGTTCCATGCACTGGTTGTAGTTATTGTATGCCATGCCCTGCTGGAGTCCAAATTCCAGATATATTCAAAGAATATAATCGTCTCTCGATGAGTGGAAAATTAGAGTATACTGCGGGAAAAACTCTCGATAAAAAAATAGCTTCTGAATTATACCTAAAACTAAAAAATAATAATCAGGGTGCAGATCAATGTGTAAAATGCGGTAAATGCGAACAAGCATGTCCACAACACATTCATATCCGTGATTTTCTGCAAGAAATAAACACAAATTTATTGTAGTTTATATAGTTAGTTAATAATGCAATGCCTCAAAACTTCCGATACTAAAGTTACTTTGTTTCGTAGTTTATGGAGGCTTTATTATTTTTAACAAATCTAGACATTCACAGTTAACAGTTATCATCTTAGGTATATTTCTATGTATACTTGTATCTACACCCCCTTTATTTGCAAAAACATTTAAATTTAAATATACAAAAGGTTCTACCGAAAAAATTCTTTCTACAACAGATGAAGATGTTTTTATTAACGGGCAAAAAAGCAATCATTCAACTATTACAAATAGAATTACTCAAAAAACAACCGATGTAACAGAAGACGGACAAGGCATAATGGAAGTTCATTTTATGACAGCAGAAGAAGCAAGTATTGAGAACACAACAAATGTCAAAAAATGGGGTAAAGAATACACAAGTATTTATTCTACTAGTCCACAAGGTACTTACCAAATTTCGGATAAATACTTTATGCCAGTCGTTCGTAATGTGCCTGTTTTCCCCAAAAAAGATATACAAATTGGAGACACATGGGTTGCTCAAGGTGAAGAGGCTCATGATCTTAGAGAAACACTTGGTATAGAAAAACCATATAAAATACCTTTTATAGCAAATTACAAATACGCAGGAACTGTCAACGAAAATGGGAAAATACTTGATTTAATTACTGTCAATTATAAAATCACATATAAAACACCAACAAAACCAAAAAACACAGATTATTATCCAGTTAAAAATTATGTATACTCTAATGAAAAACTATACTGGGACAATGAAAGAGGAGCTTTAATCCATTACAATGAAGAATTTAGCATCATGTTCGAAATGTCTAACGGTGATATATATGAGTTTATTGGGACTGCCCATGCTGAGACAACAGATATAGAGCAACAAGGAACTCAAGAAAACGCTAATAAAATTCAAAAACAACTTAACGATTTAGATATTGACAATACGAGTACAGAACTTACTGACAGGGGAATAAAAATTAGCCTAGAAAAAATACAATTTAAAGCCGAAAGTTCTGAATTAGCAGACAGTGAAAAAATTAAACTACAAAAAATAAGCAGTATTTTAGCTGATATGCCAAATGATTTACTTATAGGTGGACATTGTGCTAAATGGGGATCTGAAGAATCACAACTTTCTCTTTCAGAAGAACGTGCCATGTCCGTTGCAAATTACTTACTATCGATTGGAGCAAAAACCGCTTCTCAAATATTTACAAAAGGATATGGTTCTACACAACCCGTCGCTCCAAACGATAGTGAAGAGAATATGGCCCGTAATCGCCGTGTAGAAATTACTATCTTAGATAACTGATTTATTACGATTTTTGCTTATATAACAAACATATTGTAAGTATGAAATCTCTAATAGACACACTAGAAGAACCTCTTGGAGAAACTGTAGCCAATCCAATGGAAACAGTTGCACTCAATACTTTTGGAATTTCAAGTTTGTTTCCATGGCAACGTCTTGTCATTGCAAATGTTCTAGATTCATATAACGATATGCAAGCTTCAAATGGCGTCCCAACAAAGGATTGCATTCATAATCAAATTGTATTGTTACCCACTGGAGCAGGAAAATCACTTTGTTTTATGGTCCCCGCATTACTCTTGCCAGGGCCTACCTTAATTTTGTATCCGCTATTAGCATTAATGAGTGATCAAGAAAGACGAATGAAAGAAGGTGGTACACCTCCCGTTGTTTTTAAGGGGCAACAAACAAAAGCAGAGCGAGAAAATAATTTTGAACGAATTAAAGAGGGTGCAAAATATATTTTAGCAAATCCAGAAGTGCTCCAATCAGAAGAGTTGCTAAACAGACTTAAAGATTGCAACATTTCACATATTGCAATTGACGAAGCCCATTGTGTTTCTGAATGGGGAGACACGTTTAGACCTGCCTATCTCACATTAGGCGCTATCATAAAAAAACTAAAAGTCCCAGTTGTAACTGCCTTTACAGCAACCGCATCTCCATCTGTTTTAAATAGAATAAGTAAAGTTCTTTTTGATGGGTCTGCCCATATTGTTCGAAGCGAATCAGACAGACCAAATATACGCTATTACGTAAAATATGCTTGTGCAAAACAATATGCTTTACTAGAGACAGTTTTACAAGAAAAAACACCCCTACTTGTCTTTTGCTCAAGTAGAAAACGAGTACAGGGTATTGCTACTTTTTTGCGTGAATACTTTGAGATGATCGGTAAAAAAGATTTTGTTCGTTGGTATCATGCCGGGCTTTCTAAAGAAGAAAAAGCAACTACAGAAAAATGGTTTTATCCCAAAAAAGAAGGTATTTTGGTTTGCACGTGTGCCTTTGGTATGGGAGTTGATAAAAAAGATATTCATACCGTTATACATTACGACCCTCCAACAACAGCTGAAGCATACATTCAAGAAGCAGGACGAGGAGGAAGAGATCGTTCCGTAGCTCGAGCAATTTTACTTTGGTCACCACTCGATTCAAAAAAAGCTCAACAATTCACAAAAGGATCGAGAGAACGTGTACTTGCTGATTTTGCAGAAAGTACAACCTGTAGGCGACAAGTACTACTCGATGCCCTCGGCGGAGAACAAGTAGCCTGTGCTGGCTGTGATGTTTGCGAAGGAACTGCGTGCAATTATGCAAAAGATGAACAACATTTATTCAATTTTATTATATATCATAGACGGCAGTACACTCAAACAGAACTAATTCTACAGTTTTTAAAAAAAGAAAATCGACAAGACATAATTTCCTTTGGTATGCCAATAATGGAAAAAAAAGATGTATGTGAAATTCTTACAGTTCTCGAGACAGAAAACAAAATCGTCAGACGCCATTATTTGTGGGCAAATAAACTAGATATTCCTCTTCAAATACTTTTTTCTACATTTTTTTATCACCGAGATTTGAAGTTTTTTTCTCATCCTCTTTCTCTTCCGCATTTTCTTTCTGCTCACCTTCCTTTTCTTTCTTTTCTGAAGAAACAGCTGGTGAAACTTTTATCCGTTTGCGGGGAGTCTTCTTATATCGAGCAACATAAAAAGCAAAATCAAGATATAAGAAAATCACTACAAAAATAGTAATTACTTTTGGATCTTTTAGAACACTTTTTATAATTTCAAGAATTTCAACAAGAGTCATATTACTTTTATCGGTCAAAAAAGTAATTATGTCAATCTGTTTTATTCTATTTTTGCTTTGTTTTTGGTGACATAAACACTTGCAACTGTTTATCTGGCTATGTTACCATACAACTATGATTGGTATAATTGATTACAACGCAGGAAATATTAGAAGCGTTCAACGCGCACTCGAAGAACTTAATCTTGAGTACATAATGTCAAAAAATCCGACAGATTTAGCTTCTGCAGATAAGTTAATTTTCCCAGGCGATGGTGACGATAGCTACGCAATGCAAGAATTAGCAAAATCTGGTTACGATACATTTATTAAAGAGGCCGTAGCAAAAGGTACTTTTATTTTAGGTATTTGTGTAGGTTCTCAAATCTTATTTGAATTTACCGAAGAAGGTAATTCGAACTGTTTAGGTTTATTAGAAGGCCGTATTCGCCATTTTAGTTCTGTTTTTGCTGACAATGAAAAGAAAGGACTTCTCGAAGCAAAAGATTATGCGCATTTAAAAATTCCTCACATGGGTTGGAATAATTTACGAATCAATAAGGCCTCCCTCGATGGCGAAGCTGGATGCCCTATCCTAAAAGGAATAGATTTGCATAACGATTTTTATTTCGTGCACTCATACCTTATTCAACCCAAAAACGATGAAATTGTTGCAGCTTGGGCAGATTATGGAGTACCTGTTCCAGCATGCATTCACAAAGATTCAATATATGCGTGTCAATTTCACCCTGAAAAATCAGGAAAGCCTGGATTACAAATTCTGAAGAACTTTGCAGAATTGGAGAAATAAATGTTAAAAAAACGAATTATAGTTTGTCTCGATGTAAAAGATGGACGAACAACAAAAGGTATAAAATTTAAAAATAATATTGATATTGGTGATCCCGTCACAATGGCAGAAGAATACTACAAACAAGGGGTAGACGAGCTTGTCTTTTATGACATTATGGCTTCTGCACGAGGCCGAGGCCCTATACTTGATTTAATAAATAAAGTTGCTGCAAAAGTTTTTATACCTTTTTGCGTTGGTGGTGGAATTGGAAGTATAGAAGATATTCGATCAACTATTAATGCAGGGGCAGAAAAAGTAAGCTTAAACTCACAAGCAATAAAAAACCCCTTACTTATCAGGGATGGAGCTCGAATTTTTGGCAATCAATGCATTGTTCTTGGAATGGATGCAGCAAGAGATTCTAGAATGCCATCTGGGTATCAGGTCTACATAAATGGTGGAAGAACTGCAACTGGTCGCGATGCAAGAGAATGGGCAAAAGAAGCTGTAGCACTTGGAGCTGGAGAAATTGTTCTTAATTCTATAGATGCAGACGGAACAAAAGCCGGTTATGAACTTAACTTTACCCGAATTATTTCAGATGCTGTGAGTGTCCCCGTTATTGCTTCTGGTGGAGGTGGTACAGTCAAACATTTGGCCGATGTACTAAAATCAGACACAGCCTCTGGAGGAGCAGCAGATGCAGCTCTAATTGCAAGTATGGTACATTCTGAAGGTTTTACAATTCCACAAATTAAGCAAGATCTTGCAAAAATGGATATTCCAGTAAGAATTTTATAAAATTTAGTGATTTTTTTAATGTTTTTTTAAGAGTTTTATACTATATTTAAAACATGAAAGTTTATACTAGACGACATTTAATTATTTCAATTCTCATTACCATACTCTTTTGTACAGTTTTTTTTGTTGCTTTTTCGCTTGGCAAACAAAGTTCTGCTAACAATAAAAAGATAGTAGAAACTGACAGATCAACCGTAACAAATGAAACTAATATAGCAAATCAATCGTTAGATGATAATTCTGTAATTTTAACTAATTCAACAGGATCAACAAAATCCTTAAATATCGATGTTACAAATCAATACACACAAGATGAATTACAAAATATAAACGTATATGATACCCGTAGTGCCGCTGTTGTAAACATTAGCACAGAAGTCATTGGCTACAATTGGTTTTTAGAAGCAATACCTCAAGATGGAAGTACTGGATCAGGATCTATTATCGATTCGCGAGGATATGTTGTTACAAATCGGCACGTAATAGATGGAGCCTATAAAATATATATTTCTTTAGCTGATGGTACACAATATGAAGCTGAAATTATTGGTGAAGATACACAAACTGATTTAGCTGTTCTTAAATTTGAACCTCCAGCGGGAATGGAACTTACAACTATTCCATTCGCTGATTCTTCAAATTTACGTGTTGGACAAAAGGTAATTGCTATTGGAAATCCATTTGGATTCGATAGGACAATGACAACAGGAATTGTTTCTAGTTTGCAACGCCCCCTTAAAAACTCCGATGATGTCATTATTCAAAATATGATTCAAACAGATACATCTATAAATCCAGGTAATTCTGGAGGACCTCTTTTAGATACTTCCGGTCGTATGATTGGTATAAATACTATGATTTATTCAACATCAGGAAGTTCAGCAGGTGTAGGATTTGCAATTCCGACAAACACAGCAAAAAGAGTTGTTTCTGCTATTATAAAAAATGGTAAAGTAAATCGAGGAGTTATAGATGAAGAAGCAAGTCTTATTCAAGTAAATTCTTCTATTGCAAAATACGCAAATATACCTCAAGATACGGGTCTACTCGTTTCTAAACTTGCAAACAATGGTACCGCAGAAAAAGCAGGTTTAAAAGCAGGAAATAAAGCAGTTCGCTATGGTTCAGCACGATCTAACATAATATTTTATATTGGTGGAGACGTAATTATTGGTCTGGATGGTAAAAACATTACATCACTTGCCTTGTTTAATTCTTTAATGGAAGACAAATTACCTGGAGATACAATCACACTCACCATCTTGAGAGGCAAAAAAACACTCGACATAAAACTTACATTAACCTCAAAAAAATAAATTATATCTAAAGTTGTCACTCCTTTTATAGTATGTTAAACTATAAGAAAGAGAGAAATAAGATAAAATTACGTGAAAATCCAGATTTAGGTCGAAAAGTATTTTTTTTAAATCCTCCTGTTAAGCTAGAATCACGCATAATTCCAGAATTGCGAACAGAAGAATATGAAATCTATATTATAAAAGATTATCACTATATTAAAAATCTATTGCGTATTTTTCCAACTTCAATTTGTTTTATTAACATTAACGATAAGAGTTTAGACAGCTTGCAATGGTTTAAATTTATTCGATTCTTTTCCGAAGATCCTACGCTAAAAGAAACTCATTTAGGGGTTGTTACTTCTGAATCGATAAGTTGGATTAAGGAGCTTTTTTTATTGCATACACAGTTGCCATGTGGATACAACCCTCTTAACAAAAACATAGAAGAGCTTAAAGAAAATTTTACTGCTCTGTTAGATATAAATGGCGCTAAAGGAAAACGAAAGTTCGTACGCGCAGACTGTAAAAACGATTCAAACATTTTTGCTAGCTGTGTTGTAAAAGGTATTACTGTGCAAATGCATGTAGAAAACATAAGTACAGTTGGCTTTTGTTGTACAGCCCCTCTTTCGGGACAATATTTGTTTCAGGTCAACTCTGTTGTTCGAAAGCTATCACTAGTTATTAATAATAAAGAAATTATATGTAATACAGCTGTTATAATCAAAAAGAAAGGAACAAAAAAACTCCTTTTGGTGTTTCTTTTTTTGCAAGGTTTTTCTTATACCTCAAAAACAATAATTAGAGATTACATTACTAATTATTTACAGCACACAATTCATTTAATTCAAACAAATTTGCCTCTCGACACTCAAGATTATTCAGTCCTTCTAAAAGAGGAATATGATATAATTAAGAGTATAAAAGCAAGTGCTCTTTATTCACAAAGAATAACTACTCAAAAACAAGAAGAAGAATTCTTAAACTATCAGCAAGAATGGGAAGCTTTTAAAACCATGGATGAAATAACCGAATTACACCCAATAGAAGGAACTGAAAAAGATTCACAGTCTTCACACGACCCCTTAAAAGAAGAATATACCCAAACTTTTTTTGACAAAGATGATATACAAACTACTGATTTATTTTAAACAAAACACTATTGCGTTAAACGGACAGAAACAGATCCTTTTGTTATATCAAAAATTTGATTAGATAATTCGTTACTAACATTGGCAGGTATAAGACCTGAAATAGCTATATCTGTTTCAAATGTTTCTGTTATATCACTTGCATTCAACGTTTCTAAAAGACGTTTTACTTTCTCATAAACGGTATAAGACACAGAAAAATTGAACTTGATTTTCTCTATTAATGGTTCTGTTTGTGCAATTTCTAAAACAGATTTTGCTGCACCACTATAGGCTTTTACAAGCCCTCCCGTTCCTAGGAGTGTCCCTCCAAAATAACGGGTCACCGTTAATAAAACATTCGTAATCTCACTGCCTTTTAGCACATCTAGAATTGGATGCCCAGCAGTACCTGATGGCTCTCCGTCATCACTCATACCAAGTATTTCAGCATTCTTTCCGATTACAAAAGCATGCACAACATGACGAGCATCTTCGTATTTTTCTTTTTGTTTTTTTAATTTATCACGTGCTTCACTCTGACTAGATACTGTAAATACCTCTGCTATAAACCGAGAGTTTTTTACAGTAATTTCAGAAACTGCTAGTGCAACCTCTCGGTCATGAATCTCTTTTAAGCGTTTCATTACAACCCTAGCTCAGGTTGCTCTGTACTTGCACTCTGATTTTTAGAACGACGAAATGTAATCTTACTTACTTCTTTTGGAGCAAGTCTAACGCCCCCAGCCTTTATGCCTTTTTCTAAAAAATCCCCAGATAACATTTCTTCTTGTAGAATCTTTAGCCTTGGTTTTTTTGTGTAATGCACAGTAAAAAAGAACTCATCACGTGTATCGACATGCAATAGTTCCATTCCATCTGGAAGTATTGTATAATCGCGATTTAAAATAAATTGCTTAATTCGACAACGTTTTATATAAGCAAATTTTGTTTTTGGATCTCGATAAAAAACAGTAAACAGCACAGAGTTTAAACTTTCTTTATCACTCATCCCGCAATAAATCATTTTTTTACCAACAAAGGTTTTTTCAGGCACATCAAACACCGAGTAATCACCATTTTCACGCATACATAAAATACGATCATACGGAGAAACTTTAAATTGTTCAATTCCTGTTTTTACATTTGTTCCAAGATAGCCTGTGCTAGCATCATATCGAAGAGATAAGTCTGCAGATACAGCCTCTCGTATATCAGTTTGAGAAAAACTGGTTATTTTTGTATGTCGCTTAAAAGTTGTTTTATCAATCTTATTTTGAATAGAATCAAGCCAAGCAATTGCATACCCTGTTAAATTTTTAAGTAACCGTTCAATTTCTTTTAACCGATTGTTTATCAATTTAACTTCATCACGGTTTTTTTGTATATCATATAAAGAAATTCGCCGAATAGGAATTTTTAACAAATGATCGACATCTTCATTAGAAATAGCTTTTACTAACTCTTTTTTATATGGCTCAAATCCATCTTTAACTGCCTTATTTACTGTTTCTGCAGTTTTCATTGTCTCTATAAGTTTATAAATTCGCTCTTCTATAAAAATACGTTCAAGAGTCCGTAAATGTAATTTTTCTTGTAGTTGACCTCGCTCAAGAATTAATTCATCTTTTAAAATATTTTGTAATTGCTGTGCATGA
Organism: Treponema sp. CETP13; assembly: GCA_001885315.1. Lineage (GTDB taxonomy): Bacteria > Spirochaetota > Spirochaetia > Treponematales > Treponemataceae > CETP13. The sequence continues at coordinate 118,143 of MLPZ01000004.1, read as the reverse complement.
TATTTTATAATTTCTGTTATTGTCATAACTTGTGGCATATTATCTTTTATCACAAGTAAATTACAAGAAATTGACTGTTCACAATTTGTAAATGCATACAAAGCATCTTCTACATCTTTTGAATGAACAGAACGAGGTAACCTTATTTCAATTTCAACTTTATCGGTTGTATAATCATTTATAGAAGAAATCTTTACTTTTCCACGTTTTGCTGCTGTTTCGATATTTTGCATAAGATTTTCTGTATTGTCCCCTGCAGGGATTTCTGTAATTACTATTTTTTTAGGATCGCTAGTATCTAATTTAGCTCTAGTAATTATTCTTCCGTTTCCGTCTTGATAATCTGAAACATCTATTAGGCCACCAGTTTGAAAATCTGGAAATAGTTGAAAATCTTCTCCTTTTAAACATTTTCGCTCTGCATCAATAACTTCAAGAATATTATGTGGTAAAATTTTCGTACTCATACCAACAGCAATTCCCTCTGCTCCCAAAATTGGAACAAGCGGTAATTTTGCTCTAAAAGAAACTGGCTCTTTATTTCGACCATCATAAGAATCGACATACTTTGTAATTTCTGGATTATAAAGTATATCTTTGCCAATTTGGGTACAACGACACTCTATATATCTAGAAGCAGAAGCAGAATCTCCTGTAAACATATTACCGAAGTTTCCTTGTTTATCTATAAAGATCTCTTTATTTGCAAGCACGACAAGCGCAGAATAGATAGATGCATCACCATGAGGATGGTATTTCATACATTCACCAACAACATTCGCAACCTTGTGAAACTTACCATCATCTATATTAAAAAGAGTATGCAAAATGCGTCTTTGTACAGGTTTTAAACCATCATCTATATCAGGAATTGCACGATCTCTAATAACATAACTTGCATATTCCAAAAAGTTTTTATCAAATATTTTTTTTACATAAGCCATTAGACATCAACCTCCTCTAGCAAGTTATTCATAATAAATTCACGGCGTTCAGGAGTATTTTTACCCATATAAAAATTAATCATTGTTGGAACAGCGCTTACAGAGTTAATCTCAACTGGAACTAGACGTATATTTTCACCTATAAATTGCCCAAACTCTTTTGGACTAATCTCTCCAAGCCCTTTAAATCGAGTCATTTCGACCCCTCGTCCTAATTTTTTACCAGCAGCATCTCGTTCTTCTTCTGAATAACAGTAAATTGTTTTATTTTTGTTTCTAACTCTAAAAAGAGGAGTTTCTAAAATATAAACTCTTCCTGCTATTAGAAGTTCTTCAAAAAAACTTAAAAAGAAAGTGAGCAATAGATTGCGTATATGAAAACCATCATTATCAGCATCTGTTGCAATAATAATTTTGGAATATCGCAAACCAGAAATATCGTTTTCAATTCCGAGAGCCATCATAAGATTATACAATTCAGCATTTTTATAAATGTCGGTCTTTTTTTTCCCACACATATTTTCACATTTACCACGCAAACTAAAAATTGCTTGCACTCTTGAATCTCTACTTCCAACCATTGATCCAGAAGCAGAGTCTCCTTCTGTAAGAAAAATCATTGTCTCTTCACTATTAACCTTAGAATCGCCTAAATGATATTTGCAATCTTTTAATTTTGGTATTTTTAAGCTAATTTTACGCGCATTTTCCTTTGCTTCTTTTTTTACAGTATTAAGCTCGGTACGCAATTTTTCATTTGAAGTAATTTTTTCCTCTAAAGCTTTTGCTTCATCAGAATGTTTATGCAAAAAGTCTTCGATGGCAACTTTTGTTTCTGAAACTATCCAGCCTTTTAAATCAGTGTTACCAAGTTTATTTTTTGTTTGACTCTCAAAAACCGGTGATTGGACTTTCACCGCAATAGCAGCAGTCAAACCTTCTCTTACGTCTTCACTTTTATATGATTTTTTAAAAAATGCGTTAACACCTTTTAGAAAACCTTCTTTAAACGCTGATAAATGCGTTCCTCCATCTGAAGTATACTGACCATTTACAAATGAAAAATAATTTTCACCGTATGCATTTGAATGTGTAAACGAAAATTCAAGTTTTTTACCACGATAGTACCCTACATTATACAAAGCAGTATCTTGTACTTCGTCGTGTAGAAGATCAAGTAAGCCGTTTTCGCTTATAAATTTTTGTCCATTAAAAAAGAGGGTTAATCCCGTATTTAAATAGGCATAATTCATAATCCGACGTTCAACAAATTCCATATTAAATGCATATTTACCAAAGATCTCGTCATCTGGAATAAATTCTACATATGTTCCATTTTTAGCATTTGTTGGAGCTTTGCCATTCTTAACTGATTTTTTAAGTGTCCCTCGCTCAAAAACTGCTTCTGCAGCATGGCCATCCCGAATACTAACAACCCTAAAAAATTTAGAAAGTGCATTAACAGCTTTAGTACCAACACCGTTTAATCCAACAGAAAATTGGAAAACATCATCATTGTATTTAGCACCTGTATTAATAATTGAAACACATTCAACCAATTTTCCAAGAGGAATCCCACGTCCATAATCACGGACACTTACCTTGTTTTCTTCTATTTTAACTTCAACACGGGACCCATTACCCATAATGAACTCATCGACTGCATTATCAATAACTTCTTTTACGAGAACATAAATACCATCATTTTGATTTGAACCGTTCCCGACACGCCCAATGTACATACCAGTTCTTAATCTAATATGTTCAAGCGCACTTAATGTTTGAATCTTTGACTCATCGTATATTGCAGTTTTTTTGTTATCTGTTGCTTTTCCACCCATGATAACTATGTTACCAGAAAAGACTTTGAACTACAATCATTTTGAATAGTAAGATTACATATTAAGAATATGTGTATATAAAATTCTAAGAATTTTCACGCAAATGCTTTACATTTGTAGCTTCTGCCAATTCAAGAGAGACCTTTAGATTGCTCCACTCTTCTTTTTGAGCCGACAATAATGTATCTCTTTGACTTAGTTCAGCATTTTGTTTGGAAAGTGATTGTATTTTTTTTGTATTAGAATTAATCTTCTTTTTATTTGATATCAACTCACGCTCTGCAGAAGTAATATTAGCTAAAAGCTCCTGGATTTTTATTCTTCTTTCTAATGACACAAAAGTCATTCGTAAATCAGCTAATTCATTCAATGTAGAACCAAATTCTTGAGGAAAATCTTTTAGAACAGTTCCGTTTTCATCAACATATTCGTCTATAAATTTTTCGGCTATCTTTGCTGCATATTCATTTTGAGATTTTACATTTGTGTCAATTTTTCTACGAAGTTCTTGTAATCGTTTTTCGGTATGACTTGCAACATCATAATCTTGCAATTGAGCTTCTAAAGACTCTTTTTTTTCTAATAATTTTTCGACTTCCTCGTGCTGAACACTAATATCTTCTTTTAGTTTTAGACAAGATTTATAGGAACGCCGAACAACTTCTTCAATTTCATCATGTTCTAAAATTGATGGAAATTTTTCATCCTCAAAAGCAGCTTCCCCCCCCTTCTCTAATAGGGTGTTAAATCGATTTTCGTAAGTGATAGCTATATTGTTTGTAGAAACATATTTTACATGTGAAAACAATTTAGCAAAAAAACCTTGTGTACTCATGCTCTTCTTTACATCTGTAACATTCTTCTCGGCTTCAAGAAGTTTGTTTTTTTGAATCTGTGCTTTTGTATAGTATTCGCCAAAAATTGATTCAAAGACAGGTGTATAATGTTGATACATCATCTGGCCAAGTGTTTTAAACCAAAAACTCCATTGTTTGCTAAGTGAATTTTCATTTTCACGTGCTTTATTTACAGAACTATCGGCTTCATTTATAAGAACTTGCAAATTTCGAATAGATTCTATATCAGTGCGAATCTTTATATTTTCTTCTTTAAAACCAAAATACGTTGCACGTTCAGATTTTGAAGTAATTGTAGTAGAAGTGTTTGAAAGTAACTGATGCCCACAATCTTGTTTAACTAATTGTATGTTTTTTTCAATTGTTTCCTTTTCTTTTTGCAGTGCAAGAACAGCTCTCGATTCACGCATTATTCCCCTTCCTTTGCATTTTATTACCCATCAATGAATAACTACTGGCCTAAGTATACCATATTGATTTCTTTTATTGAACAGGCTAATGAACAGACGAAGGGCTCGGTTTATGTCCCCCATTAAATTGCCCGCGTCTAATAATTGTGCGTAAATAATTTTTTTTCTTAACGGACGGAACTTGTATAGTTGTGTCTGGAGTTGCAAAATTCAACTCTACAATTTCATTGCCATTTTCATCTAATTGACCAACGCAAGTACCTATAAATTTGTGAGTTTTAGTTGGGGCTAAGTCAATTGTTTGAACACCTTCTACAAATTTAACTTCAAGTTGTATCGTTTCATACATACGAGAAAGTATTTCTAACATACATCTTTTTTTCCCATCTATTTTCCAAGAAAATGAAAGACCCCCCAATAAAGGAGCTTCCATTCTAATCGTATCTATAGGATTATCTTCTTTTTGTTTACCCAGTGAAATAAAAGCTTCTCCTCCTTCTTCAAGCCACTGAGTTGGCAGATGGGGACAAATTGTAACTTTATTGCAAAGCATCTGAGGTTCTATTCCAAGATAATCCTGAAAAGCATTACGAGTAAATTCACTCACACTCCACGCTTGGCTCCACGTACCAGTCGGATTTCCATTCCAAGCATTTAGATTTTCACTCATGCTTCCGACACAACCAATTTCTAATATTTGATGTGCAAGATTTTTACTTAATTTCCATGCAGTGTCTGCATAACCATACCGACATAAAGCTCCAATAGTAAATCCAGCATTCCATCCCCAGATGGTACCATTATGATATGCAGCATCTTTATGATATTTTCTACAGCCTTCATGAAGTGGATGAAAAAATGCATCATGTTGTTCGAGCGAGCAAACTCCGTATGGGAACACTAAATTTTGAGTGCAGATACGTACTACATTATTGGCAATGGATTGAGAGATAAAAGGTTCTTTGCATAAATAGTTAAAAGGAACCGTCAGGGTCATTAGTTGATTTGGACGAAACCTAAAATCGGCTGTTCCATCTGATAGAAGACAATCTGCAAAATGAGTTCTATCCTTATTCCAAAAATAACGTATAAAATTTTCATGAACAAGATTTGCAGATGTTTGCCATTTTAAGGCTAAATCATTTTGCTCCATGATATTTGCCATGTATACACCACATAATAATGCGGTATACCATAAAACTTGAATATCTATTGCTCTATTTCCACGAGGAGAAAAAGGAAGATTTCCTTTATATCGTGCATCCATCCACGTATCGGCATCCCCATGGCACAAAAAACCCATCTCATCAGTACGTCCCAAACGATCTGTTTCTATAGCTAGTTCTATTGTAGAAAACATTTTTTGTATGAATGAAACATCACCCGTATATTGGGCATATTCCAAAACCTCTCTAACAAACCAAAGATTACCATCTACCGTATTGTATATAGTTTCTCCACCTTCTATATATCTGTTTGGAATGCGACCATACGTTTTACTATTTTTATCTTTGTCTTGATACTCAGCAAATCCTTCTATAACCCTACGTGCTTCTTCAAATTCACCAGAAACAAGTAAGATTCCCGGTAATGCAATAAACGTATCTCTGCCCCAGTTATCCCTAAACCATGGCAAACCAGCCCAAATTCCACGTTTTTTGCTACCAGTTACAAGAGATCTCCCCGAAAGTTGTGCACAGCGAAATGCTATATCAAAATTTTGATCTCCACTATGAAGCATAGATTTACATAAAAACGCTTCTGTTTCTTGACAATGCTCTTTAAAACGAGTACGTGCAAAATCTTCATACGAAACATTTTTATCAAAATCAAATATACAACAACTAGATTTTAAAACCCGAAGATATCTAGCTTTTTTACCATATATTTTTGTAATTTGTGATTCACTATTTTTTTTAGGTCTTGTATATCCAGCCGATTTACAACGTAAATCTAAAGATTTAGAGCACAAAAAAACAATTTGAATATCGTGAAAATCAGAATCTTCACTGATTGGAATTTCTACTCTATCATCAATGCCGGTAACTTCCACATATAAAGCATCTGATAAAAGAGAAACAATAAGTCTAACCCCTGCTTCTTCAAAATCAACAGTGTAATATGAATGTTGTAGAATTGTGATTGCATTTTTATCAAATCGTGTATAGACAACACCATTAAGAATAAAACAAACATCATAAAAAATAATATCATTTCCTCGAATAACGCCATCGCTTAAAAGGGCAGAATCAGCGTTCAACATCATATAGGTACTATTTCTGTCAGTAAAAGCAAAACAGAGGTCTTTCCCGTGCTCTAGTTGTAAACCATTTTTCATGATTTCATAATAACTAATTAAAAAAACTTTGAAAAGAGTTGATTTTTTGCTATAGCTAGCATACACTCGCAAATATGAAAAATAGATTTTCAACCGGGAATATGCAATTATTTTCTTATTTTCTTATTTTATCACTTTTAGGTTCCTTTCTTTTACAATTGCCACAAGCTTATGTTTCCGGAACGCCTGTCCCTTGGCTTGACTCATTTTTCACCGGGGTCTCTGCTGTTTGTGTAACTGGGTTATCTACTATAGATATGAGAGTATACACAAAAGTAGGTTTTGTTTTTATAGCTCTTCTTATAGAATTTGGTGGGTTGGGATTATTAACATACATTTCTCTTTTTATGATTATTCCTTCTCAAAAAATTTCACTTGTAAATCGCAGACTTGTAAAGGATTTTTTTATTGATAATGTAAATAATAATCCGACCTCTATTATCCGTATTATTCTTATTTATACTCTCACAATACAACTAATCGGTGCAGTATGTCTTATGCCCTTTCTACGTTCTTATGGAATAGAGAGTTGGATATTTGATTCTTGCTTCCTTTCTATTTCAGCATTTTGTAACGCCGGATTTTCTGTATATTATGATAGTCTAGCACGATTTAATAATGCAATTCCTATTAATATGATTATAAGTATATTAATTGTTCTTGGTGGAATTGGTTTTGTTGTTCTACAAAACTGTTTTCAGTCAGCAATTCATAAAAAAAAGCACTTAACTACACATACAAGACTTGTTTTACTTTCGACACTCATTTTGATAGTCGTAGGGGCAGTTGTCTATATGGGATCAGATTACGATGCAGCGCTTACGAAATTGCCATTTAAAGAATCTCTTTCTGCCGCTTTATTTGAATCTATTACAACGAGAACATGTGGCTTTGAAACTATTCCACAACAATCGTTTTCCCATTTTTCATGGACTTTTACTATCTTCTTAATGTTCGTAGGAGGATCCCCTGGTTCTATTGCAGGAGGAATCAAAACAACTACACTCTTTGTGCTTTTACTCTTTGCATTTCGTGGAGATCAAAACACAGGGTCTGTTATATTTAATAAACGTACAATTCCTGCACAAATCATACTAAAAGCAACAAGTATTGTGATAAAAAGCATAGCTGTAATTACCGTTGGTATTTTTTTGCTCTGTTTTACACAAATCCAATCATTAATAAATGGGGATATGACTATCTTTGAACTTATGTTTGAAACAGTTTCCGCATTTGGAACGGTTGGTTTAAGCATGGGAATTACCGGGGCTTTAACAACTGCAAGTAAAATTATCATAATTTTTGTTATGTTTGCCGGACGAACAGCCTTTGTAACAATGACAATACTGTTTCCTGGACAAGATTCATCAAAAGAAATTATACGCTACCCAAGGTCAGATATACTAACGGGCTAAAATAAGGAAATAAGGAGATAAACTATGGTTCAAGTAGCTATTATAGGTCTAGGTTCTTTTGGACTTCGTATGCTTGAAGAACTGAACAAAATTGATGCAGAAGTTATTATTGTTGACAAAGATACAGAAATAATTGAACAAAACAAAAGCTATGCACGAGCAGCATATATCACCGATGCTATAAATTACATCACACTTCAAAAGATTATTCCAAATGACATAGATGCTGTTGTAGTTGATATGGGTGGTAAAATTGAAGCAACTATTATGGCTGTAGCACACCTAAAAAGACTTGGTATTAAACAGATTTATGCAAAAGCACAGAGCGAAGAGCAAGGAGAAGTTTTAAAAACAATTGGTGCAAGTCAAGTTATATTTCCTGATTTAGATGCTGCACAAAAACTCGTGCCCCGACTCGCGTCAAAAGTACTTTTTAATTATTTACATATTTCACCCGAACTTTCATTAGCAGAAGTGAAAGTTCGACCAGAACTTTATGGCAAAAGCATATTAGAAGCTGATATCAGAAAAAAACACGGCTTAAACATTGTTGCATACCGAGTAACACCAGACGCCCCACTCTCTTTTATGCAACCTGGTTCATTTTATTTTCAAGAAAACATGACACTGCTTGCAGCTGGAACAGAAGAAAATCTAATGCAATATTCAGGAGTAAAACCTCTTATTGATAGTCAACAAACAAAAGTTCAAAAAAATTTTTTAGAGAAATTACTAAAAAAATAAAAAAAACGTCTTTTTTAACAAATGTTATTTGTTAAAAAAGACGCTAATAAAATAAGTTTACCTCATTTTATCTCCCCTGTTGCTTTTTCCTCTTTCTTATTCTCGTCATAAAAAAATATGACTTTTCTTTATTTATTAACTAACTCTATTGTGCTACCTACACGAAAAAAAAACAAGCCAAAATTGAACGAAGTAACCATGGTTACCTCAAAAGTAACCATGGTTACCCCTGAATATTTATTATTGTAGAGCTATTGGAGATGAACAATTTATCAGTTTTTTACTAGTTAGTATTCTTTTAAATTAGTTTGACAAATCAACCAACCTCTGATATATTACAATTTAACAAGGCAACCGGTTGCTTTATCAACTGAAAACAGCTTTTAAATAAAATAATTGCTATTATTAGCAACACGTATTTTGGATTTCCAAAATGCAAAAAGGAATACTTATGAAATTTGGACATTTTGATGATCAGGCAAAAGAATATGTTATAACTACACCTCATACCCCGCTACCATGGATTAATTATTTAGGAAGTGAAAACTTCTTTGGTCTCATTTCTAACACAGGAGGCGGATATTCTTTTTATCGGGATGCGAAACTTCAGCGGTTACTTCGTTTTAGATACAACGAAGTAGGTGGTGATATTGGTGGGCGTTTTACTTACATAAAAGAAAAAGGAGAAAAAGCCTGGTCTCCCGCATTTCTTCCTTGTAAAACTGAACTTGACTCATATAAATGTCATCACGGACTTGGCTATACAGTTTTTGAAAGCTCAAAAAATAAGATTTCAGCTACAAGCACTCACTTTGTTCCGATGGGTGAAAACTGTGAAATTCAGCGTATAACCCTTACAAATAACTCAAACGAAACTAAAGAACTCTCTCTTTATGGTGCAGTTGAATGGTGCTTATGGAATGCAGTCGATGATTCGACCAATTTTCAGCGCAATCTAAATATTGCAGAAGTCGAAATTGAAGATAATGTTATATATCATAAAACTGAATACCGAGAACGCCGAGACCATTATGCTTTTTTTGGATCTAATGTAAAAGCTGATGGATATGATACAGACAGGAATACTTTTATAGGCCAATTTAATACTTGGGAAAATCCTTCTCTAGTAACGCAAAGAAAAAGTGGTAATAGCGAGGCTCACGGATGGTACCCTATTGCTTGCCAACGTTTTGATATTACATTAAAGCCAGAAGAGTCTCGAACAATAATTTTTGTTATAGGATATGGTCAAAATCCTGTAGAAAAAAAATTTATTAAGCCTGGAATAATACGAAAAGATACAGCAATTCGTATTATGGATAAGTTTAAAACTGAAAAAGCAGTCTCAAATGAATTAAAAAAAATAGCCCTCCACTGGGAATCATTGCTTTCAAAATATCAAGTTTCCAGCGATGATGAAAAAATGAACCGTATGGTAAACATTTGGAATCAATATCAATGTATGGTTACATTTAACATGAGCCGTTCTGCTAGTTATTTTGAAACAGGAACAGGACGAGGAATGGGATTCCGCGATAGTTGTCAAGATATATTGGGGTTTGTGCATCTTATTCCTACAAGAGCTCGTGAACGCATTATCGATATTGCTTCTATACAAAACGAAGATGGTAGTACTTCTCATCAATATCAACCTCTTACAAAACGCGGAAATGATGAAATCGGATCTGGATTTAATGATGATCCCCTTTGGTTAATTGCCGCTGTTGGAGCATATATTCGAGAAACAGGTGATTATTCGATTTTGGACGAACCTACTCCATTTAAAAATGAAAAAGGCTCAGAAAAACCATTATTTGAACATTTACGAGCTTCAATCCATTTTACCATGAAAAATAGAGGCCCTCACGGATTACCTCTCATTGGACGCGCAGACTGGAACGATTGCCTAAATCTTAATTGTTTTAGTGAAACGCCAGGAGAAAGTTTCCAAACCGTACAAAACTACGATAGTGGGAAAGCAGAAAGTGTATTCATTGCTGGTATGTTTGTAAAATATGGTAAAGAATATGCAGAAATTGCTCGACGTCGCGGTGAACAAGAAGAAGCCACAAAAGTTGAACAAGCTGTTTCTGAAATCACAAAAGCTACTATGACAGCTGGTTGGGATGGAGAATGGTTTTTACGCGCATACGATGCATTTGAACATAAAGTCGGCTCTAACGAATGTTCAGAAGGTAAAATATACATTGAACCTCAGGGTTTTTGTTCTTTAGCAGGGATTGGAAAAGATGAAGGTTTTATAGAAAAATCTATGGACTCTGTGCGAAAACATCTTCTCGGCGAATATGGTGTTGAATTGCTCAGTCCATGTTACACAACCTATCACAAAGAACTAGGTGAGATTTCTTCCTATCCTCCTGGATATAAAGAAAACGGATCTATTTTTTGTCACAATAATCCTTGGATTAGTATAGGAGAAACTGTTATCGGAAGAGGTGCCAACGCTTGGGATATTTATAAGCGGATCTGTCCAGCCTATCTTGAAGATCAAAGTGAAATACATCAGACAGAACCTTATGTGTACAGTCAAACGATTGCAGCACGATCTAGTTTTGCAAACGGAAGTGCTAAAAATAGTTGGCTTACAGGAACAGCAGCGTGGACATTTGTAAATATTTCACAAGCTATTTTGGGAATAAAACCAGATTTTGACGGATTAAGAATTGAACCATGTATTCCTCCAACATTAAAACAATTCTCAATTATTCGTGAATATCGTGGAAGTATTTATAATATACATGTTGTAAATAAGACCCAAAATACTAATGAACCTTCTCAACCTCAATTAAAAGTTGATGGGAAAAGTGTAAAAGGAACTCTTATTCCTTGTAGTACTACTAAAAAAACTTGTACAGTTGAAGTTGAAGTCTAGTTAATAAAGTTAAAGCTCTCTCTTTTGTGCCCTTATGTAAAAGTCCTTACATAAGGGCTTTTTTTTAATATAGAATTCTAATTGCGTCCTTATGATTATTGAGTTTTGCAAAAAAAAGGATTAATTAAACCTAGATTTAATTAATCCTTTTACACTAGTATTTCTTTAGTTATAGCAACCTATTGTCGTTCCAACTTTAATGTTTTTGTAGGCTGATCACAAACTTCTTCTGGACCATAGTATTGAATAGCACCAGGGAAAGTATAGCAAGTTTCAACTGCCCATTTATCTCTATTTTTAGCGTATGTTTTAAATGGTTTTCCATCAAGTTCAACAAGAGCCTTACGAATAACAGGTTTCATTTCACCGTTTCTTTGCTCCATATTCATCATCATTGTTAATGGAATACCGCCGGCAACCCATTTGTCAGCAGGTTCTGTCAAATTTCGAATACTTGACAGATATCCAGTTACTCCAGAAGCGATAAGTAAGAAGGCATTAAAACCTAATGAATAACAGTAATCTGCATCAAAATTTGTAGGGAATGCACACCGACCTTCATATCCAAAGAAATGACAGTAAGAACTAAACTTTCCATTATATTTACCAGCTGCTTTAAGTTCTGCAAGTCGATCTTCTACAGAAAGCGCAAGAAGCTTTTCTGTATCGATGCGTGAAACTTGTACATTTCCGTGTGGATCACGGTCTGCCAAAAATTGAATAGCAATTGCCTCAGGAAGAGAATTAAATGTTTCAAATGCTGTAGCAGAAAGATTTGATTGCAACCATTCTTTTTTTGCAGCAAAATCTGCAAGAGCATTAAATTCATCAGCTTTAAGAGACATCTTATCGTTTAATTCAGCAATAAGAGCTTTCATTTCTGGAATAAACTCGACAAGTCCCTCTGGAATTATTACAACTCCAAAGTTTCCTTCTGTTTCTGAGCGTTTTACAACTGCTTTTGTAATAGTTTCTGTAATCTGACGTAATGTCATTTTTTTAGCTTCAACTTCTTCAGAAATTAGACAAATATTTGCCTGAGTCTGAAGCTCACATTCAAGAGCAATATGACTTGCTGAGCGCCCCATTACTTTTATAAAATGCCAGTATTTTTTTGCAGAATTAGCATCTCTTTCTATATTACCAATAAGCTCAGAATATGTTTTACACGCAGTATCAAAACCAAAAGAAGTTTCGATAAGATCATTTTTAAGATCTCCATCAATCGTTTTTGGACATCCTATAACACGAGTTGCTACGTCATTAGCTTTAAAATATTCAGCGAGTAAAGCAGCATTTGTATTTGAATCGTCACCACCAATAATTACAATAGCATCAAGATTCAATTTTTTTGCTGCATCTACAGATGCCTGATACTGCTCTGGAGTTTCTATTTTTGTACGTCCAGATCCAATAATATCAAATCCACCTGTATTGCGATACTCATCAATAAATGCATCATCAAAAGTTACATAATCGCAATCTATAAGACCAGAGGGACCACCTTTAAAACCATACAATGTCGATTCAGGATTTGCTTTTTTTATCCCGTCATAAAGACCCGAAATTACATTGTGTCCTCCTGGTGCTTGTCCACCAGAAAGAATAACTCCAATATTCATTTTTTTACTTACTTCAGCATTATCACCTTTTTCAAAAGTAGCAAAAGGTTTACCATAGGTATTTGCAAAAATCTTTTTGAGTTCTGCTTGGTCTGCAACAGATTCTGTTGCTTTTCCAAATTTAATAGCGATTTTGTCCAAATCATTTTTTAGAACAGCCGGCAATTTTGGCTGATAAGCATAACGTGCTTTTTGTAAAGCTGAGACTTCAGTCATGTTAGACTCCTTGATATAGTCATTTATAGTAGAATAGTGTCTCTTAGTTTACAAAATAGTGCATTTTTTTGCAATGAGCAAAAAAAATGTATCATACCTAATTTTTATGTAGTACACTTATTCATTAAGACTACATTTAATACAGTATATATTCATATTTTATAATCTATATACATTAATATTGCAAATTTATACAAACAATATGATAATACACTTGCGTTATATCTAATAACAGGATTAAAATAATGTAACAAATTTCTTATGGAGGAATTTCAATGAAAAAAACAATTCTCGTAATTGCCACCGTATTAACTGCATGTGCACTTTTGTTTACAGTAGTTTCTTGCGGAAACGACAAAGACTCAGCAAGTAATGCTAGTTTTGTAATCGCAAACAGTGCAGAACCTCAATCTTTAGATCCTACTCAAATCGAAGGAGTTCCAGAAAATCGTATCTACTTGGCACTTTTTGAAGGTTTAGTTGGATATGATCCTAAAACAAGTGAAGCTGTTCCAGCGGTTGCAAAAAGTTGGGAACGAAACGCTACAGGAGAACAAGTAACTTTCCATTTACGCGATTGTTCATTCAGCGATGGTACTCCCATAACAGCACAAACTGTTGTAGATTCTTGGTTGTATTATCTTTCACCAGAAGTTGCAGCAACGTATGCTTATATGCCTTGTATGGTTATAAAAGGGGCTGCCGATTACAATGCTGGAAAAACATCTGCAGACACAGTAGCAATTAAAGCAATAGACGATAAAACTTTTCAACTTACATTTGTCGGTTCTTGTGCATATGGTATTGATATGCTCGCTCACTACTCTTTCCCAATTCTTCCAATGCAAACAATTAAAGAATTTGGAGCTGATTGGATAAAACCTGGTAATTTTGTAGGAAACGGACCTTTCGTACTAAGTGAATGGGTTCCACAAGATCACATCACTGTAGTTAAGAATGAAAACTATTGGAATAAAGATAATGTATTTCTTTCCTCTGTTACATTCTTACCTATCGAAAACTCTAACACTGCCTACCAAAAATATAAACAAGGTGAAGTAGATTGGAATACAGATATTCCTTCAGAAATGCTTGAAGAAGCAACCCTACGTAATGATGCTCAGATTTCACCTCAACTTGCTTCATATTTTTACTATTTAAATGTAAACGATCCTATTCTTAAAGATATTCGAATCAGAAAAGCTCTTACTATGGCACTTGATCGCGAAACACTTGTAGAAAAAGTAACAAAAGCTGGCGAAATTCCTGCAAATTCACTAACCCCTCCAATGCCTGGCTTTACACCATCAGAGGGAAATCCTTATGATGTAGAAGCTGCAAAAAAATTGCTTGCTGATGCTGGATATCCAAATGGCGAAGGTTTCCCAACTCTTACCGTTCTATACAATACAAATGAAGGTCATAAAAAAATTGCTGAGTTTGTACAACAGCAATGGAAAGAAAACCTTGGTATCGATATTGAATTAGCTAACATGGAATGGGCAACATTTTTAGACACTCGACAAAGTCACAACTTTGAAATTGGTCGTGCAGGATGGGTTGGTGATTATCAAGATCCATCAAACTTCTTAGAAATGTTCTTGTCATATGGCGGAAACAACGATGGTGCTTATAATAACCCAAAATTTGACCAGCTTCTTCAAGAAGCTTCTACAATGGGTGCCAGTGACGAACGAAACGAAAAACTTATCGAAGCAGAAGATATTCTTTGTCGTCAAGATCAAGCAATTATTCCATTTTATTACTACACAAGCAAAAACATGATAGATCTAGATAAATGGGAAGGTTGGTATCCAAATACTATGGATATGCATCCATGGGTTGGAATTAAACTAGCTGATTAAGTATTTACGTAATCATAAAAAAAGCTGTTGTGAAAATACAACAGCTTTTTTATTTTTAAAGTGGCTACTAGCTTTAACTATACTGTAGCTCCTTAAGTATAAAGAGGAACTTAAGTATATTTCTTCTATAAAAATGCATATTTATACAAAATATACATTGAAAATATATTTTTATGCATTTTTTTCTAAAAAGGCTTGAATTCCTAGATATAAACGCTTTAGTATACGAGCACTATAAAATTTGGAGGACTTAAATGAATAAGTCAATACTTAAAATTTTTGCACTAGTAGCAACTTGCGCTCTTGTACTCTCATTCACTGCGTGCAAAGATACAGCAACTTCGACATAATGGAATCAA
This sequence comes from Treponema sp. CETP13, assembly GCA_001885315.1. Taxonomy (GTDB): domain Bacteria; phylum Spirochaetota; class Spirochaetia; order Treponematales; family Treponemataceae; genus CETP13. The sequence goes on along the minus strand of MLPZ01000004.1, from coordinate 102,639 downwards.
TTTCATTATGTCGAATAATGCTGAACCTCAATCATTAGACCCTACACAAATTGAAGGGATGACTGAAGAAAATATTTATGTTGCACTTTTTGAAGGATTAGTTGCTTATGATCCAAAAACGTGTACAGCTATCCCTGGCGTTGCAGAAAGTTGGGAAAGAAACGATACAGGCGAAACTGTTACTTTCCATCTACGCGAATGCACTTTTAGTGACGGAACACCAATAACTGCAAAAACAGTTTTGGACTCTTGGTTATATTATCTTTCTCCAGAAGTAGCAGCAACCTACGCATACATGCCTTGTATGGTTATAAAAGGAGCTGCCGATTATAACGCAGGTAAAACAACTGCAGATTCTGTTGCAATCAAAGCTATAGATGATAAAACATTTCAAGTTACATTTCTAGGACCATGTGCCTATGGAATTGATATGCTCGCACACTTTGCATTTCCTATTTTACCAATGCATACTATTAAAGAATTTGGGGAAGATTGGATAAAACCAGGAAAATTTGTCGGGAATGGACCTTTTGTACTAAGTGAATGGGTTCCACAAGATCACATTACTGTCGTTAAAAATGAAAGCTTTTGGAATAAAGACAATGTATTTCTTTCTTCTGTTACATTTTTACCTATCGAAAACTCTAACACTGCATATCAAAAATACAAACAAGGCGAAATAGATTGGGCAAATGATATTCCAACAGCAATGCTTGACGAAGCAATGCTTGACGAAGCAATGCTTGACGAAGCAATGCTTCGTGATGATAGTCAAATAGCTGCAATGAATGCTTCTTATTTTTATTCATTAAATATGAATAATCCTGTTCTCTCTGATGTTCGAGTTAGAAAAGCATTAACTATGGCAATCGATCGTAAAACATTAGTTGAAAAAGTTACAAAAGCAGGAAAAATTCCAACAGACTCATTAACCCCTCCTATGCCAGGTTTTACACCTTCAAAAGGGAATCCTTACAACATAAAAGCTGCTCAACAATTATTAGCAGATGCAGGGTACCCTAATGGAAAGGGGATTGGAACAATTCAAATTCTGTATAATACAAGCGAAAATCACAAAAAAATTGCTGAATTTGTTCAACAACAATGGAAAGAAAACCTTGGTATAGATATTGAATTGACAAACATGGAATGGGCAACTTTTATCGACACACGACAAGGACATGAATTTCAAATTGCACGTAATGGCTGGGTAGGAGACTATCAAGACCCTTCAAACTTTTTGGAAATGTTTCTTTCTACAGGTGGAAATAATGATGGATCTTACAACAATCCAGAATTTGACGCATTACTCCACGATGCCGCTCGATTACCTGTCAGCTAAGAGCGTAACTCACTTCTTTCAAAAGCAGAAGATATTTTATGCAAACAAGATCAAGCCATTATTCCTTTTTATTACTATACATCAAAAAATATGATTAATTTAGATAAATGGGAAGGTTGGTACACAAATACAATGGATGTACACCCTTTTGTTGGTATAAAACTTAGAGAGAACTAAACCAATAATATATTTTATTTAGTCAAAAATGCATAAATATTTAATTATACTTCATATTATACACCTACAGTATAGTATAGTAATATATTTATGCATTATATTGTAATTTTTATTCATCTTTCCCTTGAAAAGTGTATTACAGTTCTATAAAATACTATAAAAACTAATCACTAGAGGAAGTTATGGGTAAATATATCTTTAAGCGCATCCTCGGTCTTATACCGACTATGTTTATTATTATTACAATCAGTTTTTTTATGATTCGGCTAGCTCCAGGAGGACCTTTTTCTAGTGAAAAAAAAGTTTCTGATGAAGTTATGCAGAATTTATTAAGAAAATATCACATGGATGAGCCAATAACAAAACAATATTTACGTTATATTGGTAATGTATGCCGTGGCGATTTAGGTCCTTCTTACAAAAATAAAGACTATACAGTAAACGAACTAATTAATTCTAGTTTACCAAATTCTCTGATTTTAGGGATAGTTTCCCTCTTACTTGCAGTTATATTTGGCGTACTAATTGGAATTCTTTCTGCTTTAAAAAAGAACTCCTGGGTTGATTATTCTTCTATGTCATTTGCTATAGTCGGCATCTCCATACCCAATTTTGTCATAGGGCCTATACTAATGTTAATTTTTGCAGTGTGGTTAAAATGGTTGCCAACTTCTGGCTGGATTACAGGCCGAAATGGTTGGATTACTATTATTATGCCTGCAATCACACTTTCCCTTTCTTATTTTGCTTATATAGCTCGTTTAAGCCGAGCAAGCATTTTAGAAGTCCTTAGATCTGATTATATTAGAACAGCACGTGCTAAAGGACTTAAAAATTCTGTTGTTATTAGACGCCATGTACTAAAAGGAGCAATGTTACCTGTTGTAAGTTATTTAGGACCAGCCTTTGCAGGTATTGTTACAGGGTCTGTTGTTGTTGAACAAATCTTTTTAGTTCCAGGACTTGGAAACTTCTTTGTAAAATCAGCACTTAACCGTGATTATACTCTTATTATGGGAACTGTTATCGTCTATTCACTTATCTTAGTCATTATGAATCTTGTTGTAGACATTATTTATAGTTTTCTTGATCCACGTATTTCGTATAAATAAGGAGCTTGTATCATGTTTTCATTTTTAAGCAATAAAAAAGCCGAAGAGGCTGTAAACGAATTTAACCAAAGCATGAAACCAGTTTCTTTATGGGACGATGCATGGAAAAGACTTCGAAAAAATAAAATGGCAATTATAGGTTTATGGATTGTAATTATTTACTTTGCAATTGCACTTTTTGCCCCTATAATTCCTATTCACCCTTACGAACAGCAAGTCCTTGATCATATATATCTTCCACCATCATTTAAGCCGGCTGGTGAAGTTATGTTAAAGCAATGGGAAAATCATACAAAAAAAATAATGAAGAAAGAAGGTCGAACAGAATATACCGAAGCGGAACAGGCTAAATATGATGATATGTTAGAAGATATTGCAACAAATCCTATTCACCAACGGCATTATATTTTAGGAACAGACAGCCTTGGTCGTGATATTCTTTCTAGAACCATCTATGGAGGCCGTATTTCGATGTCTATCGGCCTTGTTGGTACAATTACCGCATTACTAATAGGTATTATATTTGGTGCCTTAGCGGGCTATATGGGAGGCTGGGTAGACAGCATAATAATGCGTATTGTAGATATTATGTATGGCTTACCCTACATGCTTATTGTAATTATTATGATGGCAATATTAGGCAGAAATATTTTTATTCTTTTTGTTGCTATAGCCCTTGTTTCTTGGCTTACAATTGCGCGAGTTGTGCGTGGGCAAATAATTAGTCTTAAAAACTCCGAATTTGTTGAAGCCGCTCGCTCTTCTGGAGCAAGTTCCGGACGGATTATTTTTAGGCATCTACTTCCAAACACAATAAGTATTATAATCGTATATGCAACACTTTCATTACCTTCTTTTATTATGAGTGAAAGTTTCTTATCATTTTTAGGACTTGGAGTTTCGGCACCTCTGGCCTCTTGGGGATCTTTAGTTTCAGACGGAGTTAACGGCATGGGATTGTATCCTTGGTTACTATTAGTACCAGCGATTACAATGACTATTTTCTTGTTTGCCATGAACTTTTTAGGTGATGGTTTGCGAGACGCTTTCGATCCAGAATCTAAAAACCAAGCTTAAAAGGAGTTTTTTATGCAAAATTCAAATATGACCGATGAAGTTATCTTAGAGGTTAAAGACCTTAAAACATATTTTCATACAGACGAAGGAATCGTAAAAGCTGTTGATGGGGTCTCATACAAGCTTCATTCAGGCGAAATTCTTGGAGTTGTAGGAGAATCTGGGTCTGGTAAAAGTGTTAGCAATATGTCTATCATGAACCTTATTCCCAATCCACCGGGTAAAATAGAAAATGGCACTATAACATTTCATGACAAAAGTATTTTGGATATGAACGAACGAGAACTTGCTGAATTGCGTGGAAACAAAATCTCAATGATTTTTCAAGATCCTATGACTAGTTTAAATCCATTTTTACGCATCTCAAAACAGATGATAGAAACAATTCAATTGCATCAAGGGCTTAATAAAAAAGATGCTCGAGCAAAAGCAATTGATATGTTACGTTTAGCAGGTATACCTGCTCCAGAAGAGCGCATTGATTCTTACCCTCACCAATTTTCAGGAGGAATGAGACAACGTGTAATGATTGCAATGGGACTCTCTTGTAACCCAGAAATATTAATCGCCGATGAACCTACTTCAGCTCTCGATGTTACCATTCAAGCCCAAATCCTAGAACTCATGCAAGATTTATCAAAACGTTTAGGAACTTCTATAATTTTAATTACTCACTCTCTTGGTGTTGTAGCAGGGATGTGTGATAACATAAACGTTATGTATGCGGGAAGAATTGTAGAACGAGGTCGAACAGAAGATATTTTTGCAGATTCAAAACATCCATACACAACAGGTCTTATTAAATCAGTTCCTCGTTTAGATAAAGAACATAAAGGTGAACTTTACTCAATTCCTGGACAACCACCTAACGTTATTGACTTACCTTCTTGTTGTCCTTTCTTTCCACGGTGTGAACATGCAAAGGCCGTATGTAAAAAATTATATCCACCTCTAGCAACATTTGAAAATGGTCACTCGGCCAGTTGCTGGCTTTATGCAAAAAAATCTGATATTGATGAAGCTATGAAATTAAAATCTGTAGCCGAAGAAGCCGGTTCTCTTGCAGAAAGAAATATCCCAACCAATTTGAATACCTCTAAGGAGAACAGCTAATATGGAAAATCTTCTTGAAGTTAAAAACTTACAAATGCATTTTCATACCGGTAATTCTGGTATAATTCATAAAACTAAAAATTATGTTTATGCAGTAGATGGAGTAAATTTTACTATAAAACCAGGTGAAACTCTCGGACTCGTAGGAGAGTCAGGATGTGGTAAATCGACAGTTGCCCGTGCAGTAGCTCAACTATACAAACCTACTAACGGAGAAGTTATATTCGATGGCAAAGACCTTTGCCAAATGAATAAAAATGACTTACTCAAAGCTCGTAAAGATATGCAGATGGTTTTTCAAGATCCTTATGCATCTCTAAATCCACGAATGACAACAGGAAATATCATTTCAGAACCTTTAAGAATCTATAAACAACGCGGAATAATTTCGATGTCAGAAGCAGAAATTGATGAGCGCATAGAATATCTAATGGAACGTGTTGGACTATCTAAGTTTTTTAAGAATCGATATCCTCATGAATTTTCTGGCGGTCAAAGACAGCGAATAGGTATAGCTCGTGCGCTTGCACTTAAACCTAAATTAATTCTTGCGGACGAACCTGTTTCAGCACTGGATGTTTCAATTCAATCACAAATTCTTAATCTTTTTAAAGAAGTTCAAAAAGAAATGGGTCTTACGTATCTCTTTATAGCACACGATTTAGCTGTAATCAAATACATTTCTGATAGGATTGTTGTTATGTACCTTGGAAAAATTATGGAGATAAGTGATTATAAAGATCTATATGCAAATCCATTACATCCCTATACAAAGGCTCTCTTATCAGCAGCCCCAATTCCTGATCCAGAAATAGAAGAAAAACGGCAAAGAATTATTTTAGAAGGAGATGTACCTTCTCCAACAAAACAAAGAAAAGGCTGTTATTTTTATGATCGTTGCCCTAACCGTTTTGATCGTTGTAAAAAGGAACAACCACAACTAAAACAAGTTGGCAAAAATGGAATAGATCATCAGATTGCTTGTTGGCTCTATGAAAAATAAGTTAAAAGTTAAGTAAAAGAATTAAGAGTCAAGTATTTAATTGACTCTTAATTTTTTTTAATAAACTATTTATTAGAACGGAGTATTATTAATATAAATCCTATAATATAAAAAATCGTTGGCACAACAGAAAAAACTAAAGTTAACAATGGTATTCCTCCCAAAAGAATACCATAAATAGAAATCATTCCCAAACTTGTCATCATATCAACAACTATTCCAGCATAAGCTATAACAGTTCCACCTATTATACACATCCAAGCAGGGTCTCTTGTTTTTGACCACAATAAAATAGCTAAAAATGCAGCTATTCCACCTAAAACGAGTTTTATTATAAATAATATGAGTTCACTATTTTGCATACAGCACTTTTCCTTATATCATTTATTATATCGCCACTTTATATAAATTTCTTACTATTTGCAAAAAGGAGTCTTATCCAGTTTTCTAAAATCCCCAGGATTAGCTCCAAACGGAACGATAGAAAAGTTTGACTTATTTGGATTTATTACAATTCCACAATCAAGGCAATGCAATACAAAATCTTTGTATTCTTTTATGCAGGGCACCAGATATGGCCCTTTTCGAGAAAAATACTTTTTTAAAGAACTGTCAAATCGTTTAAAATCATTTTCTTTGCGTTTTTTTTGTTCTGCAATTAATGAATAAATAGCCCTCGTGGCAGCTGCTAGATATGCCCCAGATACAGGGAAAGAGTCCCTTTCAATTTTTTTTACACTTGCAATAACATACACATTTTCAGTCCATGCAAAAGGAATTTGAACAACAATTTCAGAAGCATTTGTAAGTGCAATCATATTAAACGCACTAAGATTACTACAATCATGAACAGATACTCCTAACCATGGGCGCCACACAGGTAAATCTTTTAGCGATGAATAATCTGTTGTAAGGCTAACATATTGATAATTAGAAGCCAAAATTTCATTAGTACAGTTTGTATTTACAAGTTGTAATACAGCTTTTGAAAATCGTTTAGAATAATCAGTTGGAAAACTGCCCGTTTGACCTCGCGAAATAGTATTTTTTAATACTTCAAAAGCTTTAGAATTACACGCTCCCCAGCCTAAAATAGCGCGCCCATCTTCTTGCCATAAATCGACAAGCCGCACCCCTTTTTCTGTGTACCAGTAGCAACCTCGTGCTCTTTTTACAGAGCCATAGCGTTTTACAAATTCTGTATTAAACCAATCTATATTATTCATACTACTCCGTATCAAGAGCAATCAAAAATTCTAAAAACCTTGATTGCTCGTAATGCTCTATAATTCTTTAAGTTTTTTTTGTATTAGTTCTGTTGCAAGTTTAGGGTTTGCTTTACCATGAGATTTTTTCATAACTTGGCCCATCATCCAGCCAACTACGTGTGTTTTACCACCTTTAAAATCTTTAACAGCTTGTGGATTTTCTGTTATAACTTCATTTACAACAGATTCAATTGCACCGGTATCTGTTACTTGCTCCATCCCTTTTTCTTTAATAATCACAGAAGGCATTTCATTTGTTTCTACCATTTGAGCAAAAACTTCTTTTGCCTGTTTACCAGAAATAGTGCCATCTTCAACAGCATTAACTAATTCTGCAATATGATCAGGAGTCAGGTCAATTTCTTCGATTGTCTGATTTTTAGCATTTAAGACACCCAAAAGTTCAGCTAAAATCCAGTTAGCAGCTTTCTTAACATTTTTAGATTTTGCTGCTGTTTGCTCAAACCACAAGGCTAAAGCACGAGTTGACGTTAAGGTTTCTGCATCAAAGTCAGAAAGATTATATTCTTTTTTAAAGCGCTCTCTTTTAGGTTCAGGCAACTCACCAACTTGATCTGCCGCTTTTTGTATAAACTCATCAGAAACAGTAAACGGTTTAATATCAGGTTCTACAACAAATCTATAATCAAGAAGAGAATCTTTTGTACGCATAATATTTGTAGTACCAGAAACTTCGTCCCAATTCATGGTGTTTTTAAAATAAGGGCTAAACTCTTGTCTGTCTTCTTCAAACTCTTTTAATTGACGAGTAATTTCGTAGCTACAAGCATCTTTTATTGCTCTAAAAGAGTTAAGATTTTTAATTTCACTTATTGGAGTATGATACTCTTTTCCATCTTCCCAAACAGTAAGGTTAATATTTGCATCACAGCGCATATTTCCTTCTTCGAGATTACCATTAGTAACATTTACATATCGCAATATTTCTTGCGCAGATTGCATAAAAAGTGCAGCCTCTTCAGGAGAGTTCATATCTGGCTTAGTTACAATCTCTATAAGCGGAGTTCCACAACGATTATAATCTATATAAGAATGCTTACCCTCTAAATGTAAACTTTTACCTACATCTTCTTCGAGGTGGATACGCTCAACACGAATACGTTTATATTTATTGTCTATAACGCTATTTTTTCCCTCAAATGTTTTATCATAATAATACTTTCCACCCTTAAGAGATTCTTCTGATAAATGTCTGTAAGGAATATCAATATAACCGTTTGTACAAAGAGGAATATCGTATTGGGTAATTTGATACCCTTTAGCTAAATCGGGATAAAAATAATGTTTTCGGTCAAATTTAGTAAAATGAGCAATATCACAATGCAAGGCTTTTCCAGCAATTGCGCCCATTTCAACATACCCTTTACTTACCCGAGGCATAGCACCAGGGAGTCCTAAACAAACCGGACAAACCCTCGTATTTGGTATTCCACCATAGCGATTTTCGCAAGCACAAAAAGCCTTAGTTTTTGTTGTTAATTGACAGTGTATTTCGCATCCAATAACTACTCTAAATTTTTCGATTGCCATACTAGTTGCCTTCCTTTGCAGATGTAAGAATGCTTTTTTCATTCTCAAGCGGAATACCGCAATTTGGATGAGCTTCGTCCCAAGCTTGTGCAAGCGAGAGCAATTTTTTTTCTCCAAACATAGGCCCTGCAAATTGAATACCAACAGGTAGACCGTCTTTTGTTACTCCTGCTGGAATACTTAATGAAGTTGTTCGACTTAAATTTACAAAAATCGTATAAATATCTGACAAATACATAGCCATAGGATCATCTACCTTTTGACCAAGCTTAAAAGCTGGTGTTGGGCAAGTTGGACAAACAACTATATCGTATTTTTTATATAAAGCTGCAACTTCGCGTTGCATACGAGCTCTAACACTCATTGCCTTTTTGTATGTATTACCCGAAAATTGTTCTGATAAAACATAATTACCAATAACAATTCTTCGTTTTACTTCTGGACCAAAGCCATCACTTCGAGTAGCTACGTATAAAGCGTCATACCCATCTTCTGGATCGACTCTTTTTCCATATCTAATACCATCAAAGCGACTTAAATTACTTGCAGCTTCCGATAACGCAATTACATAATAACAAGCAATAGAAGCATCTAAAATAGGAAGATCCACAATTTCTATTGTAGCACCTTTGGCTTTAAGCCAGTCTTGAACATTCTGAAAAACTGCCGCAACATCGTCATCTAACCCTTTTGCTTCGAGAAACTGACGTGGAATTGCTACTTTTAATTTTGAAAAATCTGTATCAGTATATGCTTCTAGACCTTTTTGAGCTGTTTGTAGTAAATCTTCTTTAGAAGGATTTTCTACTGAAGTATCATCGTAAAAATCTTCACCACTCATAATACCTAAAGGAAGAGCAATATCTTTTGGAGAGTGAGCTAAAATACCAACTTGATCTAAAGAAGATCCAAAAGCAACTATACCCCAACGGCTTAAGATACCATAACTTGGCTTTAAGCCATATAAACCACAGTATGAAGCTGGTAAACGAACAGAACCACCAGTTTCAGTACCAAGTGCAAATGGAACAAGATTTGAGGCAACAACAGCAGCAGAACCACCTGACGAACCACCTGAAACACATTCACGATTTACCGGATTTCGGGTTGCTCCGTAAGCAGAATACTCTGTAGACGATCCCATTGCAAATTCATCTTGATTACAACGACCAACAGGAATAGCACCTGCATCACACAAACGTTGCACAACAGTTGCATTATAAGGAGCTACATACCCTTGTAAGATTTTACTTGCACAAGTAAGTTTTTCGCCTTTAACAGACATATTATCTTTTACCGCAAACGGGATACCCAATAACGGTTTTTTTTCTAATAAGGTAGCAAGTTCACCAGCACCTTTAGCTTTAGCAGCTGAAAACTCTTCATCAGCCTTTTTGGCACTTTCTAATGCATCTTCATACACTTCTAAAAAACCATTTAATGGAATTTTTTTATCTTTATCAGAAACAAACCATGCTTTTGTACTTTCAACAAGCTGAACAGAAGATACCTCTCCATTTTTAAGAGCTTTTTGACATTCTGAAATTGTATATTGTATCATGTAAACTATGCCCCTTCTCCAAGAACTTTTGGTACACGGAAATATCCGTCCATAAACTCAGGCGTTACTTTTTTAACATCCGGAATATCAAGTCCTTTCACTACTTCGTCATTACGAAGATTTTCTACCGCTGTAGAAGGATACGCATCATAGGGATTTTCACTGTCATCAAATTCTGAAAGGATTCCAAAATACTCTACAATCTGATCAACTTGACTTTTAAGTGTCTTCTGATCGGTAGCATCAGAAGAAAGGCGCGACAACTCTAAAAGCTGGCTTAACGTATTATCATCTATTGTTCGTTTTTTACTATTCATAGTGAATCATTTTAGCGAATTGAGAGGGTTTATGCAATGATAGAACATACAGAAAGCTTTTTTTGAATGACTTTTTATATACTCTCTTTTATGTAACATTATCACTTAAAAATATCAAAAGCTGTGATATACTCAATTATAGAGTTAGTTAAAACTAATAAAAATTATAAAATGCTAGAAAAGGAGGCATTATATGCAAGAAGAAACAACAAAAGGGGTCGTTGTACCGGGTTTAGGAGACAGATTCCCAGACATCACAGTAAATACAACACATGGGAAAATTCACTTACCAGATGATTACAACGGTAAATGGTTTGTACTTTTTAGTCATCCAGGAGATTTTACTCCTGTATGTACAACTGAATTTATTGCTTTTAGTAAAAAAGCAGAAAAATTTAAAGCCTTAAATGCTGAACTTGTAGGACTTTCAGTTGATCAAGTCCAATCACATCTTAAATGGGCAGAATGGATTAATGATAATGCAGGAGTAAAAGTTCCTTTTCCTATTATTGCTGATGAATTAGGAATTTTAGCAAAAAAACTTGGTATGCTACATGAAAGCAAAGGAACTAACACTGTTAGAGCCGTTTTTATTGTTGATCCTAAAGGTCTACTTAGAATAATGCTTTATTATCCACAAGAAGTTGGTAGAAATGTTGATGAAGTACTTAGAGCTTTATATGCACTTCAAGTTTCTGATAAAAACAAAGTAGCCGCTCCTGAAAACTTCCCTAACAACGAGTATTTAGGGAAAAACATGGTAATTATTCCACCAGCAGCTAGCGAAGCTCAAGTAGAAGAGCGAAAAGCAGCCGTTGCAAAGGGCGAATACAAAATGAAAGATTGGTGGCTTTGCTATCGCGAACTATAAAACTTAGTACATAAGTTTTATTCGCAACGAGTTTGATTACCTTTTCGGCTTTCAAACTCGCTGAAAAAAAATACTGCAGTTTTACTAACTGCAGTATTTTTTTTACATTATTCCTTACAAATCATTAGACTATGAGCTTGATATTCAGGCATAAAGTGTTTGACTGCCCCTGTTTCAAACTGAACAGTTATAACAAATTCTCCTTCAGTTTCTTTTGCATTTAATATTGCACCATATCCATAATCGTCATGGTAAACACGAACACTTTTGTGCCATTTTTCTGCTAACTCTGCATTTTGTGAATTTAAAATCTGAGTATTATTATTTGCTAATGCCTTCCTATATCGTTTAAAAGAATTAGGTTGATTCCCTATTACATCAATGGATTCAGGAGCAATCTCGAGTAAAAAAGGGCTTGGTTCCATAGACTCTGTCCGACCATACATACGCCGTTTATCACAACAAGTTAAGTACAATTCATCACGAGCCCTAGTAATTCCAACATAACACAAACGTCGCTCCTCTTCCAGCTCATCCTCTGTCTTGTCTTTACGAGGAAAAATTCCTTTTTCCATTCCTGTAATAATAACACGTGGGAACTCAAGCCCTTTTGTATTATGAAGAGTAATTAAGGTTACAGCATCGTAAACTTCGTCATCATCAAGTTCTAGAGTTCTATCCAATTCTATATGTTCTAAAAAACTAATGAGTCCATCACGATTACAAGGATACAAAGAAGCAGCGTTACAAAGCTCTTGTAAGTTACCTACTCGTTGAGTACCAGAGATTTCATCTTGTGAAGCATGATATTCTCCCAGACCACTTTTTTCTACTAGAGTTTCGATAAATCCAGATAGTTTTTCTCCGTCGTTTCCCACTGCTTGAGACGCATTTAAATCCATTCCATCAAACAATGTTTCACCAGCAGTCTTAGCAAAAGCTGCATTTGGAACATTTTTTGCACTTGCTAAGTTTTCATCAAGATTTTTTGCAAGATTTGTAACTAACTCAACAAAAAAAAGAACACTTTTATTAGCTCGTTTAGACAAGGTGTTTAGTGCATCGTAACAACTATCAATTAAATTATATGCATTTGCATTTGTTGTTTCTGACTCAGCCGAAGCTTCTTCTATTAATAATTTTTTCCGCAACACAGCAACAATTTTGTCTTGTGTTACTCCACCTATACCACGAGCCGGCTTATTAATAATACGTCTAAACGCAATTTCATCACGTGGATTTGCAATAAAAGATAACCAGGCTAGAGCATCTTTAATCTCTTCTCGCTGATAAAATTTTAACGATCCAACAACGGTATAAGGTATTTTCCGATGCAGGAAATCTGTTTCAAATCCCAATGATTGCGCATTTGTTCGGTATAAAATTGCCCAATCTGAATATGGACAGCCTTTTTTATGAGATTGCTCTATTAGTTCGGCACAAAAATCAGTTTCATCGTCTTGATTAGGTAAAAAAACAAGCTTTGCTCTTTTACCATTACCTCTTTCGGCAACAAGAGTTTTACCTAATCTCGACTTATTATGAGAAACCACATCGTCTGCTATTTTTAATATTTGTGAAGTCGATCGATAATTACTCTCAAGTTTAATGATTTTTGTACCAGGAAAATGATCCTGAAAAGTCAAAATATTCTGAACTTCGGCACCTCTAAATTTGTAGATTGATTGGTCATCATCTCCTACAACTCCTACATATGTATCAGGTCCGCAAAGTTGCTGTACTAATTGAAATTGTGCAACATTTGAATCTTGATATTCGTCAACCATGATAACATGAAAACGATTGTACATATGATGCCTTACATCTTCATTTTTTTGTAAAATTAACACAGGCAACATAATTAAATCACCAAAATCGACATTACCAGTCTCTCGAAGTCGCTTTTGATACGCTTTATACAAATTAGGAAAATCTGGATCACTTACCAATTTAACCAAATCAGGAGATTCGGGTGTTAAACAATAATCTTTACAAAGTGAAATTTGATGAGCTATTAAAGATGCTTGTTTTTTTGCCATACTAGGAATTGCTTTTGTTAAAAGAGTTACCATGTCGTCATCATCATAAACAGTAAAATTTTTATCTATTTGAGCTTCTTCATAATGATTTCGTAAAAACCAAGCACCAAAAGAATGAAAAGTTCTTATAGGAGTTTTTACGGCAAGCGGCTCTAAATCACGAGCCCGCTCAGCCATTTCATTTGCAGCTTTTTTAGTAAAAGTAAGTGCCAAAATACGATATGGATCAATGTTTTTTTTACTTATAAGATAAGCTATTTTTGTAGTAATTACCCTTGTTTTTCCAGACCCAGCTCCTGCTAGAATAAGCAACGGAGATCCTTCGTGTTTGACGGCTTCAAGTTGTTGTGAATTTAAGACAGAAAGGTAGTTTTCTAATTCCATTTGTATTATTATGCCAGTAAAATAGTATCTAAATCAACACCACTGACAGCTACAACTCTAACCGTAACAGTTTTACCTGGTACTATGGCAGCAACCTCTTTAGGATTTTCTAACGCATAGCGAACGACACACGCTCCATCAACATCAGGAGCTTGAAACCAAGCTCTGCCAATCGCTAAACCTTCTTCAGATTGCTTATCGTCTGGCACTTTTAATTCGTTCCCATCATCATCTATTGCGTCTTTTGAATGTGCTAATATAATTTCTTCAATCAACACACGGTATTCCTTACCAATATGTCGTTTAAGTCTATCAGTTGTAATTTTAGTTTGTAACTCGCGTAATTTCTCTGCTCGTTCATTTGCAATTGCTTCAGGAACAGGATTTGGCATTGTATAAGCTACAGTATCTTCTTCTAGACTATACGTAAAACACCCTGACCAATCTGGCTCTATTTCTTGCAAAAAAGCTTGAGTGTTTTTGGCAGCTTCTTCGGTTTCTCCTGGAAAGCCACATAAAAAAGTAGTCCGTATTGCAGCCCCTAGTTTTGGTCGAACACATAGAGAAGTCGGTTCTGCTAATTCTGATCGCAACAATTTTACAAGATTGCTATATCCTTTTGCTGTTCCAACCCGATTCATAGATCTTATTACATCGTTATCACCACTTTGAAAAGGTATATCAAAATAATGAAGTATGCGATGATCAGCTTTTATTACTGGAAGTATATCTTTAGGAAAATGATCAGGATGAATATAAAGCAACCGTACCCAAAAATCCCCCTCAATAGCAGAGATGTTTTTGAGCAGAAGTTTTAAAGGGCTAGGTTCCTCTAAAAAAATAGAATCACCTGTTGCGCCACGTTTTACACCATCGCGCCCATACGCAGCTAAATCCTGGCCAATTAGATTAAATTCAAATACACCACGTTTTAATAAACCTTTTATCTCATCAACTATTTCATTTACAGGTCGGCTACGTAATTCTCCTCGAATTACAGGGATTGCACAAAAACTACAACAATTGTTACATCCTTCTGTAATTTTAATATAAGCAGAACCAGGAAAATTAAGTAATTCATTGCGTTCACCACAACAGACTCCTTCTTGAGGAGTTTTTATTATAGGCCGCTCACCATTATTTAAAGCATGAATTACATCATCTATTTTTGTTAAATCACCATTACCAAAAATAGCATCAGCTTCAGGTAAATCAGTTGCAAACATTTCAGCGTAACGTTCTGCCAGACATCCAGAAAATAAAATTTTTGAATTGGGATAAGCTGCTCGTGCATCCATAAGAGCATCTAAGCTTTCTTTTTTTGCACTTTCAATAAAACCACACGTATTAATAACTATTAATTCTGCATCTTCTGGTTGTAAGACTTTTTTCATCCCGAGTTTTTGAAGCCGCGAAATAAGTATTTCTGCATCTACTTGATTTTTTGAACACCCATGCTCATCTAAAAAAAACGTCTTCACTTCAAACCTCTCTGGTTATAAAATTAATTACAACACTTTTAATAATAACCACGAACGCACAAAACTTTTGTTTAGTCAACTTCATATTCTACTAACTTATAAACTGCAGCAGAATCCTTTATCCAAGAAATTTCCTTAACACTTACTTGTCCAGGACGTCCAATATCAAGATCCACATATTTTCCATCTGCAATAACTTGAATAGTAACAGCATTAGAATTTGACATCCATAATTTTACACCATTATTGGCAGTAATTGTCTTGGAAGATCCACTTGTAAAATAATTTTCGACTGCATCATCTCTATCCACTTTAGAACGGAATAAACATGGCCCACGGAATATAATTTTAAGAGAAAATGGATAAGCTCTGTCATCAGTAAAAATTACAAATTGGTCAGATTTTGTCAATTTTGCAGCTTCAGTTTCTGAGAGTATTTCTGTCTCGTCAACCTCACTAGAAGGATTAGCCTCTGTAATTTTATTTGCAATCCACATTCTAACTTCAACACCCCGATCTGCATCTGTTTTTGAAATATCTGAAAGGAACACAACAATATCTGTCCCTTTTTTACCATCGATATCCAATTCAAGTTCTTCTCCCAATTCAATAAACTGTACACCAATTGGAGTATCTAAAGAAAGAACAGAAAGTGTGCCACTAACAGTTAAATCGATAGTTTCAGAAAGCAATGGAACTCTAATAATATCACCTTTATACAATCTGGTTTCTAATGGAGTAGAAGAAAGTTCTATAGCTAAAGGATCTTTATTTGTAATATCAACAGTAGTTATACCATCGTCTTTTGGGGTTGCAAAAATTACAAAAACAAATAAACATATTATTCCAGCAAGTATTGCTAGCCCACCTAAAATAATTAAAAGAATTTCTTTTATGCTTATTTGACGTTTTTTGACAATAAGTTTTTCTGGAATAGGAGCTTCTTGGATTATTTTTGCTTGAAACAAACGAATTAAATGAGAAGAATCTATGTCTAAATAATCCCCATAAGTTCTAATAAACCCTATTACATACGTGTGTCCTGGAAAAATATCAATATCTTCATTTTCAAGTGCTTCTATGTATTGCTTTGAGATTGATGTTTCCCTAACAACCGTTTCTATACTAAGATTTTTTGATTCCCGAGCTTCTTTTAAAATATTGCCAAAACTTTCCATTATTTATGTCCTATTCTGAATAGAGAAAATTATTATAATTGTTTGCAGAAGACGGCGCATCATATACAAACCGAGTATCCGGGATGTCTTGATTTAGTGCATATTCTGTAAAATCAAAAATAAATATTTCATTTTTTGTTGTTGTAGCTTCAACACGACGAATCAATTTTGTTTCCGGATTTATCGACAAGCGAATAATTCTAAACCCTTCTGACGAAGATTTTCTAGAAAGAACCAGTTTAATAACTTTTTCGTCAGACCCGTCTTCTAATGGAACCGCATCTTGTCCTGTTTCATACGCTACAGAGTAATAGCGACTCATAAGCGTAAGTCCATTTGGAGTAGCTAGGCTTGTCCCATTACTAGTACTATCATCAGATTGAACAGTTTGGTTCAAAATTGCGTGAGCCCCCGGTAAATAGATAGTAAGCAAATCTCCATTATAACATATTACTTGAGTATCTGGATTAGTAAAATCTATCCTAAGAAGATTAGGCCGTTTAAAAGAAACGGAGCCTTCCATATTTTCATCATTTGCAGTTATTTTAATTAAAGCTTCATAATCATTTATTGTTTGATAATTATCAGAAATTTCTCTAAAAAAAGCACTCGCTGTTAATATAGTACTCTGTGCGGTACCCATCACTAAAGTAAAACAAGCTAGGAAAATACAAAGCAAACATTTTTTCATATAAAAACCTCATTCACTATCATAAAGTAAATGAGGTCTATGGGTCAAGATAGCTTTTTTTTATTCTGGAAGGTTCAATCCATCAGTTGCTACTTTTGATTCAGCAATTACAGCTAAATGACCTTGAGCTTTAATTATTTCTTCAAATTCTTTTTGATCAATAATTTCTTTACTCAATAATCGATTTGCAATATATTCCAATAATGAGTGTTTCTCTGTTAACAGTTTTTTTACTTCTACATATCTTTTAGCTATGATAGAAGCTAATTGACCATCAATATATTCTTGCGTAGATTCTGCATATTCACGTACAAGATTAGGTTCCTCGCTACCA
This sequence comes from Treponema sp. CETP13, assembly GCA_001885315.1. GTDB lineage: Bacteria > Spirochaetota > Spirochaetia > Treponematales > Treponemataceae > CETP13. The sequence continues at coordinate 85,140 of MLPZ01000004.1, read as the reverse complement.
TAACCACTTCCTCGCTTCGAAAGCACTACATTTTCAAATTTTTCGCTCATACCATAATCTGTAAGAATTTTTCGTGCTATATCTGTTGCTCGTTGTAAGTCATTTGACGCTCCAGTTGAAACTTCTTTAAAAGTAAGCTCTTCAGCAGCTCGACCACCAAGTAACACATCAATTTCACCTAAAAGTTCAGTTTTTGTCCGAAGGAATTTATCGTCTTCAGGCATCTGAAGGGTATACCCTAAAGCACCTATACCTCGAGGAATAATCGATATTTTATGTACAGGATCAGCACCTTTTGTAAAAGCAGCAGTAAGAGCATGCCCTGTCTCATGATACGCAACAGTTTTTCTCTCGTCCTCTCTAATTACACGACTTTTCTTCTGGAGCCCCGCAATAGTTTTTTCTACAGCTTCATCAAAATCTGCCATACTTACCAATTGGCGTCCCGCACGAACCGCTAATAAAGCAGCTTCGTTTACAATATTTGCTAAATCGGCACCAGAAAACCCAACTGTTGTTTTTGCAATAGCGCTTATATCTACATCACTACCCATTTTAACATTTTCAGAATGGATTTTTAAGATTTCTTCTCGACCTTTTACATCAGGTCTATCAACAGAAACTTGGCGATCAAAACGTCCAGGTCTTAACAACGCTGGATCTAAAACATCAGGTCTATTTGTAGCAGCCAATAAGATAAGTCCAGACTGTCCATCAAATCCATCCATTTCTACAAGTAACTGATTAAGGGTTTGCTCACGCTCATCATTTCCACCCCCACCAACAGAGTTCATTCGTGACTTACCGATTGCATCTAACTCATCAATAAATACAATACACGGAGCTTTTGCTCGAGCTTGTTTAAATAAATCCCTTACCCGAGAAGCACCTACACCAACGAACATCTCTACAAAGTCAGAACCAGAAATCCTAAAGAAAGGAACTCCAGCTTCACCAGCAACTGCTCGTGCAAGTAATGTTTTACCTGTTCCAGGAGGACCAACTAAAAGAACACCTTTTGGAATTTTACCACCAATATCGGTATATTTTTTAGGAAATTTTAAAAAGTCGACGACTTCCTCAAGCTCTTCTTTTGCTTCATCGACACCTGCAACATCTTTAAATCGGGTGGTTACTTTACCTTCTTCTACAGCAACATTTTTATTGCTTCCTGCACCAAAGATGCTTCCACCCATGCCGCCCATGCCGCCACTGCCCATTTTCTTAAACATCCAACGCCAGAGGAGAAAAAGTAAAGCAAAAGGTAATATCCATGTTAGCAAAAAGTCTAAAAAATAATTATTACGCTTAGCAATAGCCGTATATGAAACTTCATTTTCATCTAAAAACTTCAAAAAATCTTCTGTTAATATTGCTACAGTTTTATATTCCAATCGTGAATTTGTTGCTGATGATGAAAATAAATAATTTGAATTTGTATTAGAGCTTACAGCTCCCGTTGATGGTCCATACCCTGTAAAATAATCCGAACCAAGCTCAACACTTACTATGTCACCACTTTTTATGAGTTCTTTAAATTGTGAAAATTCAATAGAATTATTTGGCTTTGCCATTACAAACCAATTAACAGCAGCAGTTACAACAAGTAAAACAAGTAAAATTACCCAAAAAGGAATATTTGGTTTTTTAAAATTTCCTGAACCTTTATTATTTCCAGGCTCGTTCGATAATTTAAAGAAATTGAATGGATCATTGTCTTTTTTGTCGTTGTTATTGTTTTTGTCGTTATTATCGTTATTATCGTTTTGAACGCTCAATAGCTAACCTCCGCAAATCGTGAATAATACTAGTTCTTATTAATATAGTAAAAATCATTAAATTAGTCGAGAAAAAAGAATATTTTAAATATAAACATCTTTTTATATAAAACTTTACGGTATATTATATAATGTAAAACTACTTTATTATACAGCCAACTAACAAAAAAACACTTATATTTATTTTTTAGGTTCCGATAGGTAAACTAAATAGCAATATTTTTTAGGGAGATAACAAATGACATACACACAATCATTTAATGCGTACAAAGAAACAGGTGTTAAAACAGCAAGTCAAGGGAAATTAGTTGTTATGCTTTATACAGAAGCGGTAAGACAACTTGATAACGCACTAGATTTATTCGAAGCTGATGGAAAACTTCCAATCTCATCTATAGAAAAGATGCATAAACATCTTACAAAAACACAAGAAATTTTAACCGAACTCATGGTTTCACTTGATATGGAAAGAGGTGGTGAAATTGCAAAAAACCTTATGAACTTATATGTTTTTTTTAATCAAACACTCATGTCAGCAAGTATAAATAAAGATAGCAAAAAAATAAACGATATACGCACTATGATGGATAGTTTACGAGAAACATGGGTAACTATTTCTACTCAAACAAATGTCCCTGCTCCGAACACTCATCCAAACATCGATATTAACGGATAGAGGAGCTATTTATGGGGAAAAAAGAGTTAAGCGAAGAAGAACTTACTGAAAGAATTGCTATTCTCACTCGGCTGCGAACATTGCTTGTTCAGCAAAGACAAAAATTTAGAGACTATTTAGAAGTGCTTGAAAAACAAGCTGATACTCTTGAGCAAAAAGAAGCTCCAAATTCAGAAGAACTTCTTGCCCATAGTCAGTTGGAACAAGAGATTGTTGGAAATATTAAGAATTTACAAAAAGTCATAACACCAATTGAAGCAATGAGCCACGAAACAAATAGCACAGATATCCCTGAGCTCAAAGCAGACCTTACAAAATTGCAAAATCAAGTACTTGAACAGAACAATAAAAACCGTGAATTATTAAAAAGTCATATTGTTACAATAAGAACCCAAATAAAAGGTTTTAAAAATCCATACAAGAACAAAAAATCAGTCTATTCAAAATCAGAGCAAACTGCAAAACGTATTAGCGTGGAGTGTTAAATTATTGGGAAATGTTTTTTAATTACATTTCCCAAACTCCTTAATTTTATGGTACAATCAGTGAATGACCAATTCTAATGAAAAAAAAACTGATAACACACTTTATATACTCGATTCTTACGGGCTCATTTACCGTGCATATTTTGCATTTATAAACCGACCACTCATAAACGATAAAGGCGAAAACGTTTCTGCCATTTTTGGTTTTTTTCGCAACTTTTATAATATATTAAGAGACTATAACCCTCAATGTATTGTAGCTGCCTTTGATTCTCGCACCCCAACCTTTAGACACGAAATGTATAAAGAATATAAAGCAAACCGTGCAAAAACACCAGAAGACTTACATGAACAAGTCCCAATTATCGAAAAAATTCTCTCTACGCTTGGCATTCCGGTAATACGAAAAGACGGATTTGAAGCCGATGACGTTATTGCAACTATAGCTGAACGCGCACATAACGAAGGTAGACCTGTTCGAATTCTGTCCGGGGATAAAGACCTTATGCAATTGGTAAACGAGACCACTATAATGCTTAAACCAGATAAAACTGCTGGATGGACTGCAATTGACTACAATAGCGTTATAGAAGAATGGGGTGTTGAACCACTCAAAATGTTAGATATGCTAGCACTTCAAGGAGACTCTGCAGACAATATTCCCGGTGTAAAAGGCTGTGGTAAAAAAACTGCACAAAAATTAATAACACAATATGGTGATTTAGACGGCATTTACGCACATGCTGATGAGATAAAGGGAGCAATGGGTAATAAAATTAGAAACGACAAAGAAAATGCCTATTTCTCACGAAGTCTAGTACAATTACGACATGACGTTCCAGTAGAAACAGACTGCACTAATTTTTATATTACTCCAAATTACAAAAAAGCTTCTGAATTACTCAAAGAAGCCGGTGTTCCAGCAGTTGCAAAACAATATGCAAGCTACACTGTTAATAATACGACAACTAAAGACAATACAACCCCTTCTTTAAAAGCAGAAACAAAAGATATTCCAGATTGGGCAACAGATTCTACTTCTCAAAAAGTTATTGCAAATCCCTCTTTACAAAATTATCAACTAATCACAACAATCGATGAACTTTCTTCGTATATTACAAAAGTTCTAGATAATGGCATTTGTGCCTTCGATACAGAAACAGATAGTCTTACAGCGCTTAATTCACACATAGCAGGATTTTCACTGAGCATGCAAGCAGGAACAGGTATTTACATACCTCTCCAAGTAACAGATACGCTTTTAGCAGACACCCTTATCAAAAAGGATGATGCTTTTACGCAATTGGCACGAATTTTTGGCAATCCTAACATGCGTATTATTATGCATAACGGTAAATATGATCTAAAAGTCTTATACGCTAATGGCCTTTGGAATCATATTGTTAACATACAAAAAAACAAACAATCAGAATTAAATACTAACTCTACTTTTTTTGTTCCTGCACAAATTATTGACACAATGGTTGCCGCATGGCTTATACAACCAGATCGCAATAAATTTTCACTCGAATCATTATGCGAATCAAAAATAGGATTAAAAGGAACAGAGTTTTCTGATATTGTTCCCAAAAAAGGAACCTTTATGGACGTTCCTCTCGATACAGCTTTTAAATATGCAGCAGAAGACGCAGATTTTACTTTTCAACTATGGGAATATTATGAACCAATCTTAAAAACCGCAAAACTTGAAAAATTATTTTACAATCTCGAAATGCCAGTATTGCCCATTCTTACTAAAATGGAAATCGAAGGGATTCAGATTCTTTCTAAAGAACTCGATGAGTATTCAGACGAATTAGCAGAAGAACTAGACAACCTCGAAAAGAAAATCTATAAAGAAGTTGGTCACGAATTTAACATTTCCTCCCCAAAACAGCTTCAAACAGTATTGTTTGAAGAACGTGGATTAAAAACAGGCAAAAAAACAAAAACTGGCTATTCGACAGACACAAGTGTTCTCGAAAATTTAGCTTTATACGACGTTGTTCCTCAAATGATACTTTCTTATCGTGGTAAAGCTAAATTAAAAAGCACCTATGTAGACACTCTACCACTCTTAGCTGACAGAAAAGGTCGAATACATACTAGTTTTGTTCAGACTGGAGCTGCTACAGGCCGCCTTTCTAGTCGCGATCCTAACTTGCAAAATATTCCTGTAAGAGAAGAATCAGGAAGACGTATTAGAAAAGCTTTTGTCGCTCCAGAAGGTCGCTTTCTTGTTTCGGCAGATTACTCGCAAATCGAATTAGTACTTCTTGCACATTTATCAAAAGATAAAAACTTATGCAATGCCTTTAATACAGGAACAGACGTCCACAAATCTACAGCTGCACTAATTTTCGAACATGAGAATCTTGATGAGGTTACCGCTGATGAAAGACGAGCAGCAAAAACAATAAATTTTGGTGTAATGTACGGAATGAGTGCATTTAGACTTTCGAACTCTCTCGGAATTCCTCGTACCCAAGCTCAAGAATTTATTAACCAATATTTTTCAACATATTCTGGTGTGCGCCAATTTATGAACGAAATAGCAGAATCGGCTCGAAACACAGGTTTTGTTTCTACCATTATGGGACGTAAAAGAATTATTACAGGTATAAATAGTAAAAATAAAATGGTTCAAGCAGGAGCAGAGAGAGTTGCAATAAACACTCCAATTCAAGGATCTGCTGCCGACATTGTAAAACAATCAATGATTGATGTTGACGCTGCTCTTTTAACCTCTTTCCCCTCAGCTCGAATACTCTTACAAGTTCACGATGAACTTATCATAGAATGTGACCAACAAGATGCAGTTGCTGTTTCTGCCCTTTTAAAAAAGACAATGGAAAATGTAATAAAACTTATTGTTCCATTACGCGTTTCTGTCGAAAGTGGTAAACGATGGGGAGAGTTCCACTAATGCAAACAATTTTTGGATTAACCGGCCCAATGGCTGCAGGCAAAAATGCTGCTTGTGATATTCTTTCTTCAAAAGGATTTGCATGTGTAGATGCCGACGTTTTAGCCCATGAAGCTATAGAAATTGCTAAACCTCAAATTATCGATTATTTCGGATCACAAATACTAAATAATGACGGAACTATTAATCGACAAAAACTTGCCCCTCTCGTGTTTAAAACCAAAAAAAACTTAGCAGCTCAAGAAGCTATAATACACCCAATAGTAGACACATTAATTCATAAATTTATAACTGAGCATTCAACACAAGACATAATAATTAACGCGACTGTTTTATATAAAGTTTCTGCTATAAATCAGTGTAAAGCTATTTTATTTATAACAGCTCCTTTTTGTACTCGTTTAAAACGAGCTAGAAAACGGGATAATTTTTCTCTTATTCATATTGCTAAAAGATTTTTATCACAACGAAAATTATTTTCTAAATATGTAACTAAAAATTCCGATACTTATAAGGTAAGAAACTACGGTTCATTAAAAGAACTTGAAAAAAATCTTGAGAAAGTTCTTTCAGTACTGTAATAAAGGATGTTTAATATGGAACAAAAAGGGATATTGTGGATAGTTGCAGCAGTAGGAATTTTTTTGCTTGCGGTTCTCGGCGGTGCGCTAATACTCTATTCACCAGCAAAAGAGAACAAATCTGTTGTATCTTCCCTCGAACCAAAAACATGGAATCAAGAACAAACAAATACACAAAATACGGTAGAAAGTTTACAGGATCTAAATAAATCACAACCATCACTGAGCGAACAAACAAATTCAGTAACAAAAACTATAGATACAGAAAATGCATCCGAGACAGATACAGAGTCTAAACCTATAAACACAAAAGACCTTACTGTATATTCATCAAATACTACTGTTATTGCAAATGACGGAACAACTTTAACTAACTTTAATACAAAAGAACCTACAACAAAACAAAATGTTACAGAAAATGCAACGTCTGTAACACAAACAACTAATACACCAGGTTCTACAACCATAGATCTTTCGAACAAACAAGAACAAGATACTCAAAAAACAGAAAACTCAAGCACAAAGAAAATTGTTGTTGTAAAAAAAGAAGAACCCAAACAAACAACTGTAAAATCGCAAGTTACTTCAAGTTCTGTTACAAAAAAAGCAGAAACTAAAACACCAGTAAAAAAAGTTGTTAACTCATTTTGGGTTCAAGCTGCTTCGTATACAAATAAAATAAATGCAGAAAAAGCACGTGATACACTTTTAGCAGAAGAAATTCCTGGTGAAGTCTTTACCTATTCTAGTAAAGATGGAACAACCTATTACCGATTGCGTGTCGGCCCATACACAACTAAAAGTGAAGCTGAGTATTGGAATAAAAGGATTAAACTTGTTGATGAGTTTGCAAAAACACAAAGTTATGTTACAAATTCAGCAATTCCTTCTAGTAATTAAAAAAAACAATCTATAAAAAAAACAAAATTTAGCATCCAAACATGCATAAAGAAGATATGACACTCATACCTTCTTTTTTAATTACGACAGGTTTTCTTTTCTCAGCACCCAAAATTCAAACTAGAACTTATACTAGCTGGGAAAGCCTGTCTAGACCTCCAATTACCTGGTCAATAAACGAAAATTTATTTAAATGGCTGCAAATTGATTGTGGAACAATTACACAAGGTGAAATTTTATCACGTGCAAAACCTTCTATCAGAAATTTTTCAGATCCATTATGTTTTAGAGAACCTTACACCGCATCTTATAAGTTAAACTACCCTTCTGATGCGAATACAGAAGAACAAGATATTGCCTTTTCTACACAGTTTAATATAGGCTCTTCTGCATTAATTTTTTTTACTCAATTACAAGAGAATAAGTCTACAGAATTATTTCCTGCTAGCAGCGTTGTCTTTTCATTACCACTAAGATTTCATTCACAAGACTTGTCTTTTGTTACAGCTATACAAAAGTATCAAATAGATTCCTCTCTAGAGACAAGTTGGTATACAGATTTTCCAATTGTCAAACAAGAATCATGTACAGCTATTTCTGCTGAAACATCATATAAAAAACTGTTTTATAGCAAAACAGCATACGAACCAACTTGTTTTCAATTTTATGCAGGAGGAACTCTTGCAGAACAAATTGACTATAAAACAAAAGGCCTTTTTCGTGTTGAGGCAAGATTTAAAAGCCCATTTGGAGGCATCTCGGCTCATTTATTTTCTTGCGATTATGGATTTATGGGATCAGATGCAAAACCTCAAACAACAACCCTTGATAGCTCAATACAACCACAAATTCAGATACCACTTTTACATCAAGATAAAACAGGATTTGAATATATTATTATAAATACAACTGCTAATCTTAGTATAAAACCTAAAACATATTATACAAATTCATTTAACAATATAAATTCCATACTTGCTTCGAGAATGGAGCCTATGAATTCATTTATATCATTTTCTGGTGGTATTATATTAAATAAAAAAGATCAAACATTTAAACTTAGTGCACAAATAAAGGATTTAAAACTAGCTCCAGACTACAAACCAACCTTTATAAGCGAAACAACAACATCTTTCAGTTCAAGTTCAGAGTTTAAATTTGCTTATTTTACTTTTAGTCCTTGTGCATCCTTAGAAGTGGAATCTTCATCAATCTTTACAATTCTTGGACAAGAATATTCGCTTAAATTTCAGACTGATTTTTTTGAAATAAATGCAAACTGTATTATAGCAGATGAAACTTTAAAAGGGTGGGAAATAGCAACAAAGGTAAAGAATATCTTAGGACTAACAATGAGTGCACAAATAAATCAAAAAAAGAAATTAGAAATTTCATTAAAATACATATATCAAATAATAAAAAAGAACACCCCTTGCACAGCACCGAATTTTCCTGTAAAATGCGTTGATTGATTATATAGTGCAAATCTTTGCAAATTTTGCATAATTCATAGTTGAGAGGTAACTAATATGAGTACAGATATTTCCAAAATGAGGAATATCGGTATCAGTGCCCACATTGACTCGGGAAAAACAACCCTGTCAGAACGCCTTCTTTTTTATTGCGATAAAATTCACGCAATCCACGAAGTACGTGGTAAAGATGGTGTTGGTGCTGTAATGGATAACATGGAACTGGAACGCGAACGCGGTATAACTATCCAGTCAGCTTCTACCCAGATTAACTGGCAAGGAACAATAATTAACGTAATTGATACTCCAGGTCACGTAGACTTTACCGTTGAGGTAGAAAGAGCACTTCGCGTACTTGATGGAGCAATTCTTATCTTAGATTCTGTTGCTGGTGTTCAATCACAGTCAATTACTGTTGACCGTCAGTTAAAACGATATCATGTTCCACGAATCGCTTTCATTAACAAATGTGACCGTATGGGTGCTAACCCATTAAAAGTATGTAAACAGTTAGGTGACAAACTTGCCTTAAATGCACACATGATGCAATTACCTATTGGTTTAGAAGACAAACTAGAAGGTGTTGTTGACTTAGTAACAATGAAAGCTGTTTACTTTGATGGTGACAATGGTGAAAATATTCGCTATGCAGAAATTCCTTCTCACTTACAAGAAAAAGCTGAACAATATCGAGAAGAATTACTAGATGCTGTTTCTATGTTCGATGACGAACTTATGGAAGCAATGATGGATGATAATGTAACTGAAGAACTTTTAAATAAAGCAATCCGAAAAGCTACAATTGCAGAACAATTTGTTGGTGTTTTCTTAGGATCTGCTTATAAAAATAAAGGTATTCAGCCTATTCTTGATGCTGTCGTTAAATACCTTCCTAATCCTAGCGAAGTAACCAACACAGCTTTAGATATAGATAATAACGAAGCTCCTGTTACATTAACTTGTAACGATACAGATCCTGTTGTCGCCCTTGGATTTAAACTCGAAGATGGACAATATGGCCAATTAACGTATGTTCGTGTCTATCAAGGAACTCTTAAAAAAGGTGGCGAGCTTTTTAATACCCGTGCCCAAAAGAAGTTTAAGGTTGGACGTCTTGTACGTATGAACTCAAACTCGATGGAAGACATTACAGAAGGAGTTCCTGGAGATATCGTTGCATTATTTGGTATAGATTGTGCTTCTGGGGATACTTTTTGTGATCCAAAATTAAATTATGCTATGACTTCTATGTTTGTACCTAATCCTGTTATATCACTTAAGATTTCTCCTAAAGATAAAACTTCTGCTGATCAAATGGGAAAAGCTCTTAACCGTTTTTGTAAAGAAGACCCAACATTTCAAACATTTGTTGATCCAGAATCTAATGAAACTATTATTAAGGGTATGGGTGAACTTCACCTCGAAGTTTATATTGAACGTATGAAACGTGAATATAAATGTGAAGTAGAAACAGGAGCTCCTCAAGTTGCTTACCGTGAGTCTATTACACAACGTGCTGAATTTAACTATACACACAAAAAACAGTCTGGTGGATCTGGACAATATGGTCGTGTTGCAGGTTTTATTGAACCATTAACTGAAGAAGGTAAAAATTACGAATTTGTTGACTCTATTAAGGGTGGAGCAATTCCTAATGAATATATTCCTTCTTGTGATAAAGGTTTTAGATCTGCAATGGTAAAAGGTCAGCTTATTGGATTTCCAATTGTTGGCATTAAGGCAACCATTAATGATGGTCAGTCACACCCGGTTGACTCTTCAGATGTAGCTTTCCAATTAGCAGCAAGTCATGGTTTTAAAGAAGCTTATATGAAAGCAAAACCGGTTATTCTAGAGCCAATTATGAAAGTATCAGTTGAAGGTCCTACAGAATTTCAAGGTAATATTTTTGGTGTTATCAACCAACGACGAGGTATAATTATTTCTTCAACTGAAGAAGGAACATACTGCCGAGTTGATGCAGAAGTACCATTAAGTGAAATGTTCGGTTTCTCGACAGTACTTAGATCCTTAACTCAGGGAAAAGCTGAATTTTCAATGGAATTTGAAAAATACGGAAAAGTACCTCAGAGCGTTTCTGAAGAACTCAAAGCTGAGTATCAAGAAAAACGACGCGCTGAACAAGCTGCTAAATAAGGGGGATATAATGATAAAACAAGAACTCGTTGATCGTAGTCCCGTACGTTTTTTAGAAAAAGTTACTGAGGGAGGCCTAAAGGCCGGTGAACTTGGTGTACTTTCTTCTAAAAAAGGGTTGGGAAAAACATCTGTTCTAGTACAATTGGGACTTGATAAATTGCTTCAAGGTAAACATGTTGTTCATGTTTCTTTTAACCAGCAATCTAACTATGTAATGACTTGGTATGAAGATATTTTTTCGGAAATGTCTAAAAACAAGAAGACTACAGATGTTGAAAAAATTAAAGAAGAAGTAATGCATAATCGTGTTATTCTAAATTTAAGTCAAACAGTTGAAGTTACACCCCAGATTATTGATACATTAAAAGCACTTTCAGCAAATCATATTTCTATTGCATGTGTAATTATTGATGGAATAGACCTTCCAAAAGTACCTGTAGATAATTTAGTAAAAATGAAAGCTTTTGCTAAAGAAGCAGGACTTTCTGTGTGGTATAGTTGCAATACAGAAGAAACACAACTTTCTAAAGTTCTTGGTAAAGATGAATGTGCTCAAATTGATGCAGTTGTTCATCTAAAACAAGTACCTGGTTGTATAGACATGCAAATTGTTAAATTCCATGATAGAACAGATTTTAATACAGACTTAAAACTTGACACAAAAACACTTCTTATTTCTGAGAAATAATTAGTGCTAATTTAAAAAAACAGTATTCAATTAACGAATACTGTTTTTTTTTATTTTTTTCTTGCACAATCGTTTGACTAGTGCTATCATTTTATGTAAAGCGGTTTACTAATCCGATTTACCAATTTGATTTACAAACCAAATAAGACTTATTTATAAAATAGCGTATTTTTATACGTACTAGGAGATTTAACATGAAAAATCACCGTTCAAGCGGGATTCTTTTACATCCAACTTCTTTACCCGAGACTCCAGGTATTGGGACAATAGGGAAACAAGCCTATAAATTTGTAGACTGGCTGGAAAAATCTGGCCAAAATTTATGGCAGATATTACCAATTGGACCAACTGGATATGGCGATTCTCCTTATGCTGCTTTTTCTACTTTTGCAGGGAACCCATTACTGATTGATTTGGAAATGCTCATTGAAAAAGGCTATCTTTCAAAAGAAGAAGCTCTAGCACCTGATTACATTAAAAACACAGGATATGTCGATTTTGGTGCAGTAGTATGGTGGAAAAATCCAGTAATTCAAGTTGCTGCAAAACATTTTTTAGAAATTGCAGAAAAGCAAGACCGTGATTCGTACGAGTCTTTTAAAAACGATAATGCGTCCTGGCTTGATAATTATGCAGTTTTTATCAGCATAAAAAACTTTTATGATAAAAAAGCTAAAGATGAAAATAAATTTGGAGCAATGTGGAGTAATTATTGGCCAAAGAAATATGCAACACGTGAACCAAATGCAATTTCACAATGGCAAGCAGAACATGTTGAAGAAATTGAAATTGTAAAAGTAATTCAATATTTCTTTTTTACGCAATGGCATGCACTTAAATCATATGCAAACAGTAAAGGAATATCAATTATTGGAGATATACCTATTTTTGTTGCTGCAGATTCTGCAGATGTATGGGCAAACCAACAACTTTTTCAACTTGATAAAGATGGACATTCCACCGCTGTAGCTGGAGTTCCACCAGATTATTTTAGTAAAACAGGTCAATTATGGGGAAATCCTTTATATGACTGGGACACCATGAAAAAAAATAACTACAAATGGTGGATTAACCGCATAAAGTCTATGCTTTCTGTTGTCGATTATATTCGTATTGATCACTTTAGAGGCTTCGAAGCATATTGGTCTGTTCCTGCAAATGAAAAAACTGCTGAAAACGGAGAATGGAAACCAGGTCCTGATCATGCTCTATTTGAAACTATAAAAAAAGAACTTGGCGATATTCCAATTATAGCAGAAGATTTAGGACTTATTACCAAAGGTGTCGAAAAACTACGAGATGATTTTAATTTACCTGGAATGAGAGTTCTTCAATTTGCTTTTGATGCTAACGAAGCTGGTTCAAATGGGTTTGTTAACTCTTTTTTACCTCATATGTATAATCAGAATACAGTTGTATACACCGGAACACATGATAATGAAACATTACAAGGATGGATAAATAATGCTTCTCCTGAAGAAATTTCATTATTGAAACGTTACTTAAAAGGTGGTGTTCCAGATATTGAATTTTCAGACAATCAAATTTGTCCTGCCTTAATTAGTAAAGCTTTTATGTCAACTGCAAAATTTTGTGTTATTCCGTTACAAGATATTTTCGCAATTGGAAACGAAGGTCGTATGAACACACCTTCGACAACAGGTGGAATTAACTGGCAATGGAGAATGGAAACTTCACATTTTGACAATGCTAAATCTCAATGGCTTAAAGAATTAAGTACATTGAGTGGTAGAAATTCGTAAGTTGTGTAAGAACATCTAAAAAATACAATAAAAAGCTTTACTTATTTTTGAATACAAATAGTAAAGCTTTTTATTATTAGAAAAACTAATCTTTCCAAGGAAATATTAAATTCTTTAATGTACGATTTCCGACAATTTCTTTATCTTCGTCAAGGATTTCTTCCCATGGAATTTGTTTACGAACAGTGCTTGGTATTATTTCTGGATGAGCCTCTAACCAATCATATTTTTTCATTCGCAACTTTAACGCGTTGTTTTGAGCCATGCAAATGCCTACAGTCCCAGGAACTACAAATATAAGTATAACTGAAAAAATCATCATAAAAATAGAATAGAAAAAAAGAAGAAGTGAAAAGCCTGTATTATCAAAGAGCAAGATAAATGATTTTTTTAGCGTCTTTAGAAAACCACCGTGAAGTTGAGAATATAATGGCAAAAACCATTGCAAAGCTAGCACAATTACTAATGCAGCCCAAAATATGAAAAAAGCTAAAGAAAGACCTACAAAATTCCCATAACTAAGATAAAAAGGAATACCCAATGCAACTAAAATTATCACAATACTTATTAACAAACCAAACAAAGTTGCAATTTTCCAAACATCCTTTATATATGAAAAAGTTTCTCTATACGGTGACGATTTATAATCTACTAAGTTTGCGCATCCTTCACTAACAGCAAAGAGCATAATAAAATCTAAACAAACAAAAAGTATAAATATTGGTACCGCAATAATCGTTATTGTAGTAAAAACAGATTGTAATAAGTATAAACCAGCAGCACTTATTGCAAGAATAATTAAATTAAACACAACGATCCAAACAAGATTATCCCATCCATCATAAAAATTTTTTTTAAAGAAAAAACCTATCATAGTGATAATGTATCTAAAAAATGATATACTTGCAAGTATGACAGATAATCGTAATCAGGTAATTTCACTCATCTCTCGTATAGATTCATTAACTTCTGTCTATTTAAAAAATAAGTTAGAAAAGCAAGGAATTTCCGGAATTGTTTCTTCGCATGGCTTTATTTTGCATCTTCTTACTCTACATAAGAAATTAACGATGGGAGAAATCTCAAAACTCATAAATCGAGACAAATCAACTACAACTGCACTTATCAAAAAACTAGAACAAGGAGGCTTTTTACGAAAAGTAACATGTAAAAGTGATAGCCGAGTGCGTTACATTATGCTTACACCCGCAGGATTAAAACTGACCGCGACAACAGCAGATATTTCAAAAGAGCTTATTAATACAGCATATAAAAATTTTTCAGATTCAGAGAAAACTGAATTATATACCCTTCTCTTAAAATTAGAAGAAAACTTCAAAAATTCCTAAATTCATATCCATGAAAAATAATTAAACTTGACAAAAGTTTGATATCAAACTATGTTTATATACATCAATGTTTGATATCAAACTTTTATATTCGAGGTTACTATTATGTACAAAAAATTTATTTTACTATTAATTGTGTTTTACACCATAACTTTTACAGTTTTCTCAAATGGCTCAAAAGAAAATTCAGGTAAAAATATTGCTTTATTTATACCAGGTGAATTATCTGGGAGCCCCGTGTACCAGATGCTCAATGATGGAGTTACAAAAGCAGTAAACGAATACAACAGTAATCCAAAAACAACTAATAAAATTAATCTCTCAATTTTCGAAGCACAATCAAATCAAGCTGAATGGGGCAAAAAACTTACTGCCTTAGTAGCACAACAAAAATATGATGTTATTATAAGTTCAAACCCATCTATGCCTGATTTTGCAAAACCAATTTTAAAAGATTTTCCAGACCAAAAGTTTATTTTTTTAGATGCTTACGAAAGTGGGAATCCTAATATTGCAACAATTCAATATAATCAGCGTGAACAAGCATATCTCGCAGGTTACTCTGCAGGGCTTGTGACCACAGATTCTTCTCTTTTGTATGCAAATAAAGATTTAAAAATTGCACTTGTTGCAGCTCAAGAATATCCAGTAATGAATACTATTATTCTTCCAGGATTTATTGAAGGCGCTCAAGCCGTAAATCCAGATATTTCTGTTGAATTTCGTATTGTCGGAAACTGGTACGATGCAACAAAGGGAGCAGAAATCGCTAAATCGTTATATGACAGTGGAGTCGATGTAATTTTACCAATTGCTGGCGGAGCTTCTCAAGGTATTATTAGTGCGGCGAAACAATATGGCTTTTATATTACATGGTTTGATGATAATGGTTTTAATAAAGCTCCTGGATACATAGTTTCGAGTTCTGTAATGTCTCAAGAAAAAATGGCTTATGAACAAACAAAGCTTTTTTTAGAAGGAAAAACAAAATTTGGAAGCGCAAAAACGGTGGGAATTAAAGATGGATATGTCCAATTTATATTAGATGATCCCCTTTTCATAAAAACTGTTCCAGAATCAATTCGTAAAAAAATGACAGATGTTTATGAAAATATTAAATCTGGTACTCTTGTCCTTGAACAAACAAACTAAGCATAGTATATCTTTACAAATATGAAAATCGATATTTCTCATATAGTAAAAAAATTTCCTCAAAAAAAAGTACTCGATGATATTTCATATACATTTCAAACAGGAAAATTTTATGCTTTACTTGGAGAGAATGGAGCAGGGAAATCTACATTGTCAAATATTTTAAGTGGATTTATTAGACCTTCTTCTGGTACTATTTTTATAAATGGAAACCGCGTCCTTTTTGAAAAACCTGCTGATTCTCAAAAATTTCAAATTCAAACAGTGCAACAAAGGCCTCTTTTAGCAAATGAACTTACAGTTAAAGAAAACATTATGCTTGGACATGAAAAAGAAGAATTCCATCAAGATTTTTTAATTTATCCAATCCCATTGCATAAAAAAGTTTCAAAGCTCACCGCTTCTGAACGTTTTTTTACTGCGTTTGCGGCTTGTTTAATAACACATCCGCAATTCATTATTTTAGATGAGCCAGCATCGTCTTTGGATATCAAACAACGAAATAAATTATATTCGTATTTGCATAAGCTTCTTTTAAGCAATATCGGGATTCTTATTATTTCTCACGACCGTCTTGAAGCTTTAAGAATTGCAGAAATTGTTATAGAATTACAAAATGGTAAAATTCACGAAGTAACTCATTTTATCGAATATCCAGAGACTGATAGCGTTCACTTATCTGCAAATACAAATAGTGATATAGACAAAAACGAAGCGTTTAGAGTCGAACACTTAACGGCTCGTCCAATAGACCGACCTGCTCTTTTTGATAGTTCATTTATCGTAAAAACAGGTATGGTTACAGCAATTACAGGACAAAGAGAAAGTGGGCTGGAAACTCTCGAAGATATTATCACAGGTATTTCATCTAAAGAAATAGACACAGGAAGCTTTTTTCTTTTTGGAACAAAAATAAAACATATTTCACCACGTTTGCTTCGTGATAATGGTACAGCAATTATTCCATTTGATCGTAATTTTCGAGGCAGTCATCCAACATTGACAATTGAAGAAATGCTTACTGTTCACTATAAAGGTAGTATTAAACGGCAAAAAGAATACGCCAAATCAATAGTAGCAAAAGCTGGGATTTCGATACATTTAGACGATAAGGTTTCATATCTTTCTGGTGGAATGTTACAACGATTAATAGCTTTTAGAGAATTAGAAACACATCCTCGATTATTTATTCTTTGCAACCCTACTAGAGGAATGGATACAAAATCTGCAAAAGAGTTTACTCTCCTTATACAAAACGTTGCAAATTCAGGAACTGCCGTATTAGTTCTCACAAATAGCAACTCAATTTTATCACATATTGCATCAAACACTTATATATTAAACAGCGGGCATATCGTTCATAAAACAGAGAAGCTAATATGATTGCTACTTTTTTTACAGCTGTATTTTCTTCTACCTATTGGTTTGGTTCATGGCTAAATACAGCAACACTTATAACCATCGCAACATTGGGAGCCTCAATAGCACTACAATCTGGAAATATGAACTTAGGAGGAGAAAGTCAGATATATCTAGGAGGTTTTATAACAGCCATAAGTTTTAATTATTTTTTACATCCTCAATCTACTCAATCTTCTAGCTTTATTATCTTATTAATTGTGATATGTGTTTTATTTATTGTTTTATTTGTAGGGGCATTGGTTCCTTTATTAGCTGCAATACTTAAGCAATGGCATAATATAAATGAAATGATTACAACCTTTTTATTTTCAGCCGCAATAATTCCCATTCTTAATTATGCTGTTACTGGGCCTTTTCGTGATTCGAGTCAAAATTTGCTTGCAACTCCTGAAATTTCAGATAAAGTAAAATTATCTCATTTACTTTCTGTTTCTGATTTAAACACCAGTTTATATATATCCATTATAGTTACCATATTAATAGCATTTATTTTATATAAAACAAGGAAAGGCTTACAATTTCGAATTTGTGGACGTGCACCTGAATTTGCGTTTGCTGCAGGCCTGAACGTAAAAGCATCCTCATATACAGGAATGGCAATTTCTGGAGCCCTACATGCCTTTACAGGTTTTATAGCCGTTATTGGAACATACTACTCATGTTATCAAGATTTCTATGTTGGTTTAGGATGGAATGCTCTTAGTGCAGCACTTATAGTTCATTCAAATCCTTTGCTTGCAATACCAGTTTCTCTTTTATTAGCTTTTATTTACACATCTTCTGACGCTGTTATGCTTACAACTGGAATGTCGTTTAATTTTGAAGCACTTATTCAAGGCATAATTTTGTTTATAGTGTCCATGCACATTGTAAAACGCCAAGTGAGGATTAAAACGTGAATCTATTTATCAACTTGATTATTATTACTGCCGCACCTCTAATACTTCTAGGAACAAGTGCACTCATTACTGAATACACAGGAACACTCGCTGTATTTATTGATGGAATCATTAATTTAGGGGCTTTTTTATGTATTACACTGTCAATTTTAACAGGCTCTACACTCTTAGGAACACTTTTATCTATAACAATTTGTGCGATATTCATTTTTTTGTGTTGCTTGTTCACCATTCACTTTAATGCTAATCCATTTTTGACAGGTTTAGGAATTAACTTTCTTACTACAGGTATAATCTCCTACTTTTCACAACAATTTTTTAATACTACGAGTGTTATATCAGAACCTGCAAAAGATATATTCACTTCAAACACACTAATGATAAGCAAAGTTCCTCTCTCTTTATTTGCATGGATTATTTCTATTACAATTCTTTTTCTTTTACAAAAAACTACATGGGGAAGACATATTAGAATTACCGGAAGCAATCCAGAACTACTAGAAGCTCGCGGTCTAAATATAACAACATATAAATTAACAACATGGACAATTGCAGCCATTTTTTCAGCATTTGCTGGTTGTTTATACGCCTTTCGCTTATCTGCTTTTGTACCAAACATTTCTTCTGGGAGAGGTTGGATAGCGCTTGCTGCAATTTTTATAGGTAGAAAAAAAGGATGGGGAACTGTTATCGTTTTGGTAATATTTGCTATTGTCGACTATGGAACAACCGCTATTCAAGGAACAAATATACTGCATATATCACCGACCTTGCTACTTTCTATTCCATATCTCGTTGCTTTACTTTTATTTATCTTTCAACCTAAAAACAACACTTTAAGCTAAAGGTACAAAAAAAAACACTCTTTTCTAAGAGTGTTTTTAGCTACATTATGTATACAAAAGAACTATTTCCAGTTTTTAACCTGTCTCTCAAAATAAGCTTGTGGATGATTACAAACAGGACAAACTTTAGGAGCAGTTTTACCATGATGAATATAACCACAATTTGAACATACCCAATACACCTCGTCTCCATCTGTAAAGAGAGTCTCTCCTTTTAGAGTTGAAGCTAATTCTTGATATCTTTGATCATGTTCTTTTTCTATAGCAGCGACAGATCTAAATAAAAATGCAAGTCTTGTAAAACCTTCTTTTTCTGCAGTCTCTGCAAATCCTTTATACATATCTGTCCATTCATAATGCTCGCCAGCAGCAGCATCAGCAAGATTTGTTAAAGTTTCAGGAACATCACCACCATGTAATTCTTTAAACCAAATTTTAGCATGTTCTTTTTCGTTATTTGCAGTTTCTTCAAAAAAATCTGCAATAAGATTATAGCCTTCTTTTTTAGCTTTAGAAGCATAATATGTGTATTTATTACGAGCTTGACTTTCACCCGCAAACGCCGCCATTAAGTTCTTTTCAGTTTGTGACCCTTTTAACTCTGCCATATATACCGCCTTATTAAATTTTTTTCGACAAAAAACTTTGCCATATGGCACTAAATATAATTTATTCTACAACAATCGTCAATCGTTTAATTCTTCACAATCTGTTGATTGTTCTTGGCTTTTTGATTGATTTTCCTCGGTTGTAGTAAATTCAGAAAGGAGTTTATCTAAATTTTGCATTTTAGTTGCAGTCTCATCACTTAACCCAGTTACAGCATTCATCTGTGAAATAATACCAGTCGATCCAGAGTCAATTTCTTTTAACCCAACCATCGCATTCTTAAATACATTTTGCATATTTGACATTTCAGTAGAAATACTTGTTTGTTGTGTCGCTAAACTTTTATATTGTACATTTATTCCTGAAGAAGAAGCAGCAATCTCACTAGTACGTTTATTTACATTTTGCGTTTTCTGTTCAACATCTCGTATTTTTTCAGCAATTTCATGCAAAGCATCTAACATATCATGTACTTTTGTACTTACTTCATCAAAGGTAGATGAAGCTTCATCACTAGTACTATTTGCGTCTGTAACTTTATTAGTAATTTCGTTTACAGTTTTCTTTATTTTCTTTGCGCTGTCACTTGTTGTTTCTGCAAGGGTTCGAATTTCCTCTGCAACGACTGCAAAACCCTTTCCTGCTTCTCCGGCATGTGCACTTTCAATTGCAGCATTCATAGAAAGAATATTGGTCTGATCTGAAATTGCTCCAATAACTGACACAAGATTTTGAATTTCTTCTAAACTAGAGGATACCTCTCTCAACAAATTATTTGTGCTAGTAATTTTATTATCCCCATCTGCTACATATTTTTGAATTTCTTCAGCACTTAGGGCTTTTTCTGCAGACATCTGTTGAATACTTTCTATAAATTTCGTCATTTCTTTAATTTCATCAGTGTTTAAAGTAATATTTTCACTTTGTACCTTATTTTCATGTAAAAGAGATTCAATATTCTTTGACATACTATTTAAGGATTCCATTACTTCTGCAACAATGGCCATTAATTTCGAAAATTCTGTATCAAGAGACCCAATATTCTTACCAATTTCCTTTGTTGCGGTAGCCGTTTCTGTAGCAGCTCTATGGATAGATTCACTCGACAATCGAGCAGATACACCTGCATATTTTACGTTATGAATAATACTATCTAAACCTTTTACCGTATCGTTTAAGTCTTTCGCCAACGCACCAATTTCATCATCTGAAGTACTAGTTACCCTTACTGTTAAGTCTTTACTAAAAATGCCGTTTGCAAATTTTTGTAAGTCTTTAATCTTAACTATAATTCCTCTAGTGCCGGCAAGAATAAGTACAAAAACAACTATAGAAGCTATAATAGCAATAAGAAAACCAAATAACTTAACAATTGAAGAATACTTTTCAATTCGATCTAAAAGTTCGATATTCGTATTATTAATAAAGTTTTGAAATTTATCGGTGTCATGCAATATCATTTCGCTATAGGTATTAATATTGTTTACATTTATTGTTAAGCTTAAATTTGTTTTTTGCTTAAGAGAAATATCATATCCTTTTTGTAACCCACCAGAATTGATGGCCGATTCAACTAACCGGTCATATTTGGTATTTTGTATGTCTTCATAACTTTGCGATAAGCGGTCTATATTTATAGATAGTGTTTTCCATAAAATAACAATGCCATTAATATTGTCTTTGACAGATTTAGGAACTCCATACAAAGAACTTTTTTTATCTATTTGTTCTATACTGTTAGAGCAACGGTCAATATGAGATTCCCAATTGCTTGCCAATTTTGAGATTTCAAATCCATACGCAAGCACATTTCCAGGATAAGCAATTAAGCTGTCAAAATTAATCTGTGTCTCTAGAACCTGAGATCTCAGATTCTGCAACTCATTTAATTTGTTATAACTTACAAAAAGAATAATTGGGATAATGATGCAAACTAATGCAATTGCTAAAAATAAACTATTAAATCGCTTGCGTATTTTCATTTTTTACCTTATTAAAATCAAATATATTTTTCAAATAGTGCAGATAACTTTTGTCGTCCTATTAGTTTCATAAAGTTTGCAAGTCGGGGACCTTTTTCTTTGGCAACCAAAATACGATAGCACATTGTAAATAACTGTTTAGATTCTACGCCACAATCTTCTGCAACAGAATATAAACTTGTATTAAAAGTCTTCTCATCGACTTCATCCATGTGAGGAATAACCTCTGTATACAATTTTTTTATACAAGCTAGTCCTTCATTTGTAATTTCTGCTTTCTTAAAATCAGGAGAGTTAGGATCTTGCAATTGAAATTTAAATTCTTCTGGTGCGCATTCAGTTATCCAATACCAAGCGCACTTGCAACGGGTCTTAAAACGATCAAGTTGTTCTTGTTTTATGTCTTTTAACTCAGCAATAACCGCTTCTATATCACCTGAGTTTGCTTGTAGAAGGTTACACATGTGTCGAAACGGAATCTGATAAGAAATTACAGAGGGCATCTCTTCTTTGTTTTCAGAAACTTGACTTAATTCCCAGATACGTTTTTGTTTTTCAAAAACATTTTCATTCTTAGCTTTCTGTTCACCAAAAACGATTCTTTCCATTTTATCATAATCTTCATATGTTTTAATAACATCGAGATCAAAACTTATATTGAACTCTGTATTTGGTCTGGTGCCAGCAAACATATAACGAACTACTTCTGGTTGGTATACTTTTAATACTTGCTCCAAATTGATAACATTTCCAGAAGAAGAAGACATTTTTCCAGGAAGCCCCTTTAATCCAATAAAATCATATTGAAAAGTTTCGGGTGGCTCTACACCATAAACATCTTTTGCAACAAGTTTAGCTGTATCAAAAGAACCACCTTGTGAATGATGATCTTTACCAGCTGGCTCAAAAATTGTATTTTCTGCTTTCCATCTCATTGGCCAATCAACACGCCAGCCAAGTTTTACATCAGGACTTGTACGGATATCTATCGTTTCTTCGTTACCACAGTCGGAACATTTATATGTAAGACCATATTCACCATCATAACTTACCATTTCAGTTGTATCTTTATGACACTTTGAACAAAAAACAGCCGTTGGCCAATATTCTTCGTCTGCTTTCATTTTATGACTGTCATCACGATAGTAATTTAAACATTCTTTTATTTTTTCACGTTTATCAAGTGCAATTTTAATTCCTTCTGCATATAAATTTTTACGATATCGATCTGCTTGATACAGATATTCTGGGAAAATACCAACTGCAGGCAAAGTAGATTCAACATCGACTTCATTATGACGCGCATAGCTCTTATCACGGTCTGTAACATCTGGAACCATAGTAATAGGAAAACGCAAATAACTTTTTAATAAGTCTTGTTTTGGCATATTTTTAGGGACTTTTCTAAATACATCATAATCATCCCAAGAATAAATAAAACGTACTTTTTTACCTCGAGCACGAAGAGCACGAACAACTAAATCTACCGAAATAATTTCACGAAAATTACCAATATGCACAGTTCCAGAAGGAGTTATTCCTGATGCACAAGTATATATATCCAAATCTCCACGAGTGCGGATAATTTTTTCTGCTGTCTGATCAGCCCAATGGGTTAATTTCTTCTTATTATTTTCATTCATAGCTTACGATTATAACCAAGTCTAAAGGAAGCGTAAAGGGGGATAAAATCTGTGTGAGTAGTTCTCTTATTTTAAAATAATATATTGTATGTTAGGTATTTTTTCGGTACACTGCAAAAATGAAATATTCACTTGCAATTTTTGACATGGACGGAACAGTCCTTAACACTATTAGTGATATAGCTAATGCAGTAAATTATACAGTTACAAAATATGGCTATACCTCTTACACCGAAAATGAAGTTTTAAACTTTGTTGGAAAAGGCTTAAAACTTACCCTTTCACAAGCTTTAGAAGCTCACAACATTTCAATAACCGAAGAAAAATTCCAAAAAATGTTTGCAGATTTCATTGCTTATTATGCCAAACATTCTAATGATACAACAGCCCCGTACGATGGTATTATAGACACGATGAAAGAACTCAAAAAACAAGGACTAAAATTAGCATTAGTATCTAATAAAAGACATGCACAAGTTCAAGAACTTTGTGAAGTATATTTTCCTGGATTACTCGAGGTTTGTTATGGAGAAGATGAAGTTAACGGAATTAACAAAAAACCAGCTCCAGATAGCGTAAATGCAGTACTCAAAGACCTTAATATATCTGCAAAAGATGCTGTATATATTGGAGACAGTGAAATTGACATAAAAACAGCACAAAATGCAAATATGGATGGAATCGCCGTTGCTTGGGGATTTAGAACACAAGAATTCCAAAAAGAACATGGAGCAACTGTCTTTGCAAATAAACCATCTGACCTTATAGAATTATGTATATAAATTAGGATATAATCAAAGCATGGGTGATGATAAAAAAAAACAAGAAAAGTATGTTCCAACAAGTAATTTTGTACACTTACACGTACACTCCGACTATTCAATTTTAGATGGAGCTGCTCAGCTACCAGATTTAATAAGTAGAGCTAAAGAATTGGGTTTTGGAGCCCTAGCTCTTACTGATCACGGAAATATGTTCGGAGTTTTACGCTTTGAACAAGCATGCCATAAAGAAGGCATTAATCCGCTTGTTGGCTGTGAATTTTATGTTGCACCAGGAGATAGACACGATAAAAAACAAGATGATTTAGGCAACCGATACTACCACTTAGTCCTTATAGCAAAAAATGTTGAAGGTTACAAAAACCTTAGTTGGCTTTGCTCAAAAGGTTATACAGAAGGAATGTATTATAAACCGCGTATCGATCTCGAATTACTAAAGAAATATTCAGGCGGGCTCGTTTGTCTTACAGCATGTTTGGCTGGCGAACTTCCCAAATTATTACTTGCTAATAAAAATGCAGAAGCAGAAAAATTTGTAAATACATACAGGGACATATTTGGAAAAGAAAACTTTTTTATTGAATTACAAGACCATGGAATTCCAGAACAAAAAAAAGTAGCCCCTTTACTTATAAATATTGCACAAAAAATGAATGTCCCAATGGTTGTTACAAATGACAGCCACTATGTACATCAAGAAGATGCAATAGCTCAAGATGTTTTACTTTGTATTGGAACAAAAAAACTTCGAAGTGATCCAAACAGAATGAAGTTTGCAACAGACCAATTCTACTTAAAATCTGAAGAAGAAATGAGATCTCTTTTTCCCCAATATCCAGAAATGATAGAAAACACAAAACGAATTTCCGATATGTGTGATCTCACAATTCCT
This sequence comes from Treponema sp. CETP13, assembly GCA_001885315.1. Lineage (GTDB taxonomy): Bacteria > Spirochaetota > Spirochaetia > Treponematales > Treponemataceae > CETP13. The sequence goes on along the minus strand of MLPZ01000004.1, from coordinate 60,136 downwards.
CAATACAAAACACAAGAACTAAAAGACTGCTTACCTGTTTATAAAATTCCAGATGAATATCCAACACAGGACGATTACGTACGCCATATTGTTCATGAAGGACTAATTAAACGCTACGGGAAAATTACACCAGAAATTAAAGAACGAGCAGAATACGAATTAGGCATTATTTTTCAGATGGGATTCTCTGGCTATTTTTTAATTGTTTGGGATTTTATTAACTGGTCAAAAACACATGATATTCCCATTGGGCCAGGGCGAGGTTCCGGTGCTGGATCTCTTGTTGCCTATGCAATGACTATTACAGATATAGATCCTTTTAGATTTAAATTAATCTTTGAGCGATTCTTAAATCCAGAACGTGTAAGTATGCCTGACTTCGATATAGACATGTGTTTCGAAGGACGACAAGAGATTATCCAATATACCCGTGAACATTATGGTGATCCACAAGTAGGTCATATCGTAACATTTGGAACCTTAAAACCAAAAGCCGCAATCGCCGATGTTGGACGGGTTTTAGGGATTCCCCTTTCTGATGTCAATATGCTAAAAAAACTTGTACCCGATGGAATGAAAGTACATTTAGCAGACGGATTTGCAGAACCAAATGAAAAACATCCCGATTTTGGACAACTAAAACCATATAGAGAAGACCCACGATTTAAAGAACTTTTTGATATTGCTTTTAAACTCGAAGGGGTCAAACGAAACACATCATTGCATGCTTCAGGTCTTGTTATTGGTAGGACAGAGCTTCCAGATTGGACTCCAATTTATAAAGATAGTAAGACAGGTAAAGTTGCTAGTCAATATACCATGGATATTATTGAACCATGTGGACTTGTTAAATTTGACTACTTGGGTTTAAAAACACTTACTCTTATAAAATATGCAGAACATATTATTAGAAAACGCCCTGGGCTCGAGAATTTTAAGGCAAATGAAGTTTCTGACACAGATGAAAAAACCTTTGATTTGTTCTGCAGAGGTGATACAACAGCAGTTTTCCAATTTGAAAGTGCTGGTATGCAAAAAATTCTAAAACAAGCACAGCCACGTTGTCTAGAAGAAATTGTAGCTTTAAACGCCTTGTATCGACCAGGACCAATGGCATATATTCCTCAATACATTGAAGGAAAATTTGACCATAGCAAAATCCATTATCCAGACCCTTGTCTTGAAGACGTTTTAAAAGAAACATACGGTGTTATGGTCTATCAAGAACAAGTTATGCAGGTAGCTCAAAAAATAGCCGGATTTTCACTTGGTGAAGCCGATATTTTACGACGCGCTATGGGAAAGAAAAAAATCGCCGTCTTGATGGAAAAAAAGAAAGAGTTTGTAGAAGGAGCTCTAAAAAACGGTCATACAAAGGAACATGCAGAAGAAATTTTTGAAATAATGATTCCATTTGCTGGCTATGGATTTAATAAATCACATGCAGCGGCATATTCCGTAGTTGCTTATCGAACAGCATGGCTCAAAGCAAACTACCCAGCAGAATTTATTGCAGCAAACCTTACAAATGAAATAAACAGTACAGATAAACTTCCTGTCTACATTGAAGAAGGTCGCCGCATGGGGATTGAAATTGATCCCCCTGACGTTAATCGTTCCGATAAAGTTTTTGATGTCGTAGATGGAAATATTGTCTATGGGCTTTTAGGAATAAAAGGGCTTGGAGAAGCGGCCGCCGAAGAAATAATAAAACAGCGTAAAAAAGATGGCAAATATACAGACTTTATGAACTTTTTGGAGCGTGTTGATTTACATACAGTAAACAAGCGAGCTCTAGAAGTTCTTATTAGAACTGGGGCTTTTGACAAGCTTGGTGTAAATAGACCAACCTTACTTACTAATTATGAACGCGCAGTTGAATATGCTGATTCAAAGAAAGCTGCTACAGCATTTGGGCAAGTGAGTTTATTCGCTGATACCGATGTGCAAGAGTTTTCTGATTTTGTATGGAACGAAGTAGAAGATTGGCCACAATTAGAAAAACTCCGTCTCGAAAAAGAACTTATTGGCTTTTATATTTCAGGCCACCCCCTTGATCAATATAAAAAAGCATTAGAAGTTTCTGCAACGGTAAATTCGACAACAATCGATCGTGCTAGACCAGAAAAACAGTACATCGCTATTGGTATGATAAAATCTATTCGCGAAATAAATACAAAAAAAGGCAAACTTATGGCTTTTGCCGTTCTCGAAGACTTTAATGGAACTATAGATTTAACTTTCTTTCCAAAAACGTGGGAGACATTACGTGGAACATTCAAAGAAGATGATATTCTTGCAATTAGTGGAAAAGTCGATCAATCACGTGACTCACCTTCAATTCTTGTAGATGAACTAAAAAATCAAGATGAACTCGAAGAAAAATCTGTAAAAGAAATTCATATTCAATTAGACCCAAACATTACTGATAAAAAAGAACTGTATGATTTAGAAGATTTTTTAATTGGTTTTCGAGGGTCCTGTACAGTATTTTTTCACATCCTCACAAAAGAAGGTGAATACACAATACAGGCAAGCCAGCAAAACAACGTTCAGAATAGCGAAGAATTTCTTCAGAAATTGTCAGAACAACTTTTTGTCGAAAATGTATGGGCAGAATAAAATCAATTTTGACTTGTCATTTTCATATTCTTTAATTATATTTATTAAATTAGTATTCATAGTTATCAGGAGTTAAAATGAGTTTTGTTGCATATCTGTTTAAATTTTTAAGCACTGTTGTATCTATCTACGCTTTTATTTGTGTTATTCGTATTTTTTTAACATGGATTCCTGGAGCAGAATACAGTCAGTTTGGTAATTTTATTAAAGCCTTTTGTGATCCTTGGCTTAATCTTTTTCACAAACTCAGTTTTGCTCGAAGTTCCGGCGTTGATTTTACACCTATTATTTCAATTGGTGTATTATATATTATTTCTGCTGTTTTTCGCCAAATTGCAACAACCCAAACGATTTCTATTGCTGCTTTACTCGTAATTATTTTAAGTATGGCATGGTCCATATGTTCATCTATAATTACTATTTTTATTATTGTCGTTTTGCTTCGATTAATCTCCCAATTATTTAGTTGGACAAACCCTTTTTGGTATAATCTAGATCGCGCAATAGAACCAGTTTCTTCATGGATTAGAAAGCATATTTTGGGCAATAGGTTTATAAAACCAAATACCCTTACAGGAATTACTCTCGCAATAAGTATTGGCGTACAATTAATTGGCAGCGTACTTATAAACATACTTGCAAATCTTTTGTATATGCTACCATTTTAAAACGATATTTCTTTTTATTCCTTTCTTAAGACTATAAGGTCTTTATATTGAATTTGAGCAATTTTCAAAGTACACTAAAGTGATATGAAACTTGCACAAATTCAAACTTCTATAACTAATATCTCTGGCATAGGGCCAGCCCAAGCAAAACTATTTGCAAACTTAAATGTCTTTACCATCTCAGATTTACTTCAATTTTATCCACGTGACTGGGAAGACCGTACTCACGCAATTCCTCTAATTGAATTCTCACAGCATAAGAAAATTCATACCGCTGCAATTGTGCTTGATCACGAGTGGTTTGGATTTGGGCGAATGCGTACACTCAAAATTCGTATTTCAGATGGAACAACAGAAGCTGCTCTCCTTTGCTTTAATCGGGGTTTCTTAGAAAAATCTCTTCCAATAAATTCTATTATTTCGGTAACTGGACATTTTTATGTAAAATACAACGAATTACAAAGCTCTGCATTTGAAGCAATACGCATTGCAAAATCAATTAATCAGATAGAAAACTCTGCCGAAGAAAAAAACATCTCACTACAGCAGAAACTAGCTCACATACACCTTGTAGATTCAGCAGTTTTTCCTATTTACCCTTTAACGGCAGGACTTACACAAAAACAAATTAGAAAAGCCATGAACATAGCTTTAAAAGAATATGGACGAGGCATAGAAAATGAACTTAGTGATGAGCTTATAAAAAAATATAATTTGCTAGAAAAACAAAAAGCAATTCACTCTATACATCAACCTCAAAATATGAGCGAAGCATTAGCTGCAAAGAGAACTCTTATTTTTGAAGAATTGTATAAATTTCAACTTGCGATAGTTCAAAGAGCTCAAGCACATGGACATTTTTTAGATAAAACTAAACAAAAAAAACTTGTCCCTTTTGATGATTTACAAGCTTCTCCTCATCAAAAACTACTATTAAAACGTTTAGAGTTTGACCTTACACCAGATCAAAAAACCGTCATTTCACAAATGAATTTAGATATTGATACTAGTTACACTCAAAACATCGATAAAAGCCAATCTTCTTTGTCCGAAGCACAAGCTGGTTCACGACTGCTTCAAGGAGATGTTGGATCAGGTAAAACCTTAGCAGCTTTTTTTGCAGCTCTTCGGGTTATAGATTGGGGAGGACAAGTTGCATTTTTAGCTCCGACTGAGATTCTTGCAAAACAGCATGCCGAAAATGCAGCAAAACTTCTCGAAACTACCGGCGTTAAAGTAGCTTTTTTAACTGGCAATATAAAAGCGGCAAACCGAAAACCGTTACTAAAAGCACTAAAAGCAGGAGACATCGATATTGTTATTGGAACCCATGCACTTTTTTCAAACCAGGTCGTTTATAAAGACTTGCGTCTAGCAATAATAGATGAACAACATAGATTTGGAGTTGTCCAACGAAACCAAATTTTAGAAAAAGGGAGAACATCTATTGTCCAACAAAAAGAAGGAACATCACAAGTTCCTAATCTACTCATGATGAGCGCGACTCCAATTCCCCAGACACTTGCTCTCACAGTATATGGAGACCTTGATGTTTCAACCATTAAAACAATGCCACCTGGAAGAAAACCAATAGAAACACATTTAACTATTCAGGGACATGAATCTCGGGTTTATGAAGCTGTACGCAAAGAATTAAAGGAAGGACACCAAGCATATTTTGTTTACCCCTTAATTGAACAAAGTGAAAGCAATGTCGAAAACAAAGATCCTGATATGGAACTTTCTAGTCCCATTACAATACTAAAATCAGCCACAGAACAATATGATTTCTTATCAAAACAAGTTTATCCAGAATTTAAATGTGGGTTAGTTCATTCAAAAATAGCAGAAGAAGAACAGAGTAGAATCTTAGAAGAATTTAAGACAAACAAAATTCAGATTTTAATAGCAACAACAGTTGTAGAAGTAGGAGTCGATGTTCCTAATGCCAGTTGTATGGTAATTGAACACGCCGAAAGATTTGGACTCGCTGCTCTACACCAACTGCGAGGACGCGTTGGACGAGGAACAGTTCAATCCCATTGCTTTCTAATTTATTCACAAAAACTTACAGAACTCGGTAAATCACGATTAAAAGTTATGCATGACAGCACTGATGGCTTTTACATAGCCGAAAAAGATTTGCAACTTCGCGGCCCTGGAGAAGTAACCGGAATACAGCAATCTGGGTATCTTACACTTGGTATTGCAGATCCTGTACGTGATAGAGACTTGCTTGAAATAGCCCGAAAAGAAGCAATAGTAACCATCACAAACCAAAATAGTGGCAATTAAAAAAAAAGCCAATTAAAGAAGAATATATCAACTATAATTGGCTTAATATAAAAACTAATTAACTACGCTGCATAAGCTTCTAAGCGAGCTGTGCGTAATGGATGTTGCAAACGTCTAATAGCTTTTTTTTCAATTTGACGAATACGTTCTTTAGTCAAATCAAAAACATCACCGACTTCTTTTAAAGACATAGCTTTAGAACCATTTAAGCCAAAACGATAATTTAATACTGAAGCTTCTTTATCTGTTAAAGTTGAAAGAACATCATTAATATCTTTTTTCATCGTCATGCTAATAGCTGCCTCTGCAGGATCTACCGAATTAGAGTCTTCGATGAATTCTCCTACAGTTGCACTGTCAGAATCTGCTGAACGTACACGAGTATCTAAAGAAACCATATCACGTGAAATTCCAAGCATTTCTCGAACATGTTTTGAATCCATATTAAGAAGTTCTGCGACTTCCTTTATCTCTTCTTCATCACTCTTATCACCATTAATCATTTTTCGTGCCTTTTCAATTTGAACAAGTTCATTTGCACGATTAAGTGGTAGACGAATAGCACGTGATTTTTCACAAATTGCTTTTAAAATTGCTTGTCTAATCCACCAAACAGCATAAGAAATAAAATGGTATCCTTTTGAAACATCAAATTTTTCGATAGCTGTTAATAAACCAATGTTCCCTTCACTAATTAGATCCGTTAAATCTAAACCATGATTCTGATATTTTTTGGCAACATTTACAACAAATCGTAAGTTGGCCCTAATCATTTTATCTTTTGCTTTTTTATCACCATTTGCTGCAAGTACAGCCAAATTTTCTTCTTCTTCACGCGTTAAGAGCGGCACTTTGTTTATATCTTTGAGGTACATTGCTAAAACTGTATCATTATTCACCATAAAAAACTCCTTAAGCATTGAATATAACCTTAGAAAAACTTTAATTACTTTTTCAAACTGGTTTTACTGTAAATTAATATTATTTTTAACTTACACTTATATACTTGCAACTTTCATGCCAAGTTTAATATTTATAGAGTTTTTTTGTATCTTTTTATTGTATTTATGGGAACATTTTATAACTATCTACAAAATAGACAATTAAAAAAAGAATAAATAGTTAAATTAATGTTATTTTAGAAACTATTTAATAGCCTTTTACTTTTTTTATTAGTATATTTAAGTGCTTAGATATACTTTTCACAAAAAACGTTTCTTTTTGACACACCAAAACTTTTCACGATTAAGAATGTATCAAAATGATACATTTAAAATTTAGATTCTAATAATTTGGACAAAAAGCATCATTTTTCTTGACGATTTAGTAAAATTTACATAAATTAATTGGTACAACTAAAAAAACTTCTTATATGGAGGATTATAAAATGAAGATTAGACCTTTAGCTGACAGAGTCCTTGCAAAATCAGAAAAAACAGAATCTAAAACTGCAAGCGGAATTATAATTCCAGATACAGCACAAGAAAAAACACAAATTGCAAGTGTTATCGCAGTTGGTGATGACAAGGAAAAAATCAAAGTTAAAGCCGGCGATCGTGTTATGTATGATAAATACGCAGGCACAAACGTTAAAATTGATGGTGAAGACTATTTGATTTTAAAAGCTCAGGACATTATAGCTGTTATTGAATAACATAATCTTACTGAGAAAGTTTTTTCAAAAGCAATCGAGCCCGGTTAAACTCCGGGTTCTTTTTTAAGCAATATTGTAAATTATAGATAGCTTCAGAATTATTACCTTGTGCTAATTGTATTCTTGCAATTCGATAATATAATTCAGCACAATAAAAATCATTGGAAACTAAAGATAAGGCCTTTTCATAAAGAGCCTTAGCTTTTATTTTCTGACCACTTGCAACATATAAAGCCCCAAGATTAAATAAAGCAGGATAAGAAGGAATACCTTCTAATAAATTATTTTTATTGCGCATGTTTTCAGTGCTATTTTTAGAATTATACGCAGAGTATTCTTTTATCGGTTTTAACCCAGGAAGAGATTCATACAAAGAAATTGCTTTATCATAATCACCTAACATACATGCCAACCAAGCTTCCATTTCATTTCCTACAGAAATAGATTTGTAGTTTTTAGTTTTCAATTCTTCTAATAACTGCTGAGCATCACTGTATTGTTGATTATGCAAAAAAATCCACATTGCATATTTACACAAATTTTCGCTATACATACCATTAAGGTTTTCACGATTTTTTTCTAACAAAAGCCACATATCAGCACAACGTTTTTTACCCGTTGCAGATTTTGCAGCCCATAATAGCTTTGTATATGAGAGGCGTAGATCATCATCATTTATCACTTTTAAAACATCTGACATTCTGTCAACAACATCCAGAGGCTTTACAACTGGAATTGAATCTCTATCTTCCATAGCAAGAGTTTTTACTCCTTGCAAACGCAATGTTTTATCCATAGCATTTTCTTCATAAGGTTGTGAAGACAAAATAGAATAATCACCAAAAGACGTTAATACAGGAACCGATTCTGGAAATTCTTTTAAAGCTAAACGTAAATAATCATAACAATCTTTTAAATTATTATTTACTTGAGACAGTTTTGCAGCATTTATATATGCAGGAACCGATTCCTTTGGATATTCATTTATAAGCTTATTCCATATTAAAAAGCCCTTCTCTAACTCGCCATTTTGAACATAAGAGTCAGCTAAAATAAGAAGCGCTTGCAAACTATCAAGTTTAAGAGAAGCATCCTTAATTGCCATAGACCAATTTTGAGAATCATAACTTACCAATGCCCAGAAAAAAACATTATCGTACACAGATATAGTATTAGGGTGAAAAGTAAAAGCAGTTTTATAGTCCCCGCGAAGTAAATTTATAACTGCATTATTTATAAGAAACTTTTCATTGCCCATAGTTTTATATAAATCTTGATAGATAGGAATAAATCTATCTTGCATCCAGAATTCTGTATTTTGTTGCTTTTGTTGCAGTATTATAGCCTCTGAATACAATGAGCCATAATCGGTATTTTGTAATTTTCTACCTATTTCTAAAGCTTCTTCATTACGATTTGTGCGTAACAACATATGAGTATATATAGCCCGCAACTCTAAGTTTTTTGGATATAGCTTAATAGCTTTTATTAATTCTTTTTCTGCCCAATCATCTTTCGAGAGTTGCAAAGCTCTCTTAATTATACCCACATAATTATCAGCATCACTTACTTTTTTTTCTGTTTTTTTAAGTAAAGAAAAAGCGTCATTATACTGTTTAGCCGCAATTTGAATATCTATTTGATCAAATTTTTCGAGTAGAGAAGAATCTGTTTTTTTAAAACACCCTGTAAAAAGAAAAAAAACTACTGATAATAACAAAAAAAACACAGAGAATTTCATAAAATGAAATTTCTGTGCTTCACTACCATTGCTATGCATAATTCCTACATCTCAGAATTTTGAGCTATATCTTTGCGGATGTTGTCCAAAACACCATTTACAAATTTATAAGAATCATCAGATCCAAATTTTTTTGAAATATCGACAGCCTCATCTATAATTATAGAAGGCGCTATGTCTTTTTGGTAAAGCAATGGATACACCGAAATACGAAGGAGAGCAAGATCAACCTTGTTTAACCTTTCTATGTTCCAGTTAGTTAAATGCTTCGAAATCATAGCATCTATTTCATCACATTTTTCAATCGTTCCATTTAATAATAAGCGAATAAAGATACGTGATTCATCATCAAGACTATTTCTTTGACTCTCATCAAGCCATTCGAAATTCATAATTGTATTTACATCAAGTTTCCCTACTTCCTGCGAATACATCGCTTGGAAAGCAATAATACGGCAATTGCGTCTAGTCACAAAACAACCTTACCATTTTAGGAGAGCATCAAGCTCCGCATCAGACTTAAGCATCTTATAACTTTTTGGAGTCCGTAGCTCAGTAACAACACTTTCGAGTGCTTTTTGGAAAGCTGCTTGTTCTTTTTGTTGTGTTAAAATATTTCTTATATATTCATAAACAGTAACTGTTTGATCAGGTCGTACAACATCGCTTAAACCAAGAATTTTTGCAGGATATTTTTCGACAACGGTATAGAAATTAAAATTGTTTTGAGTTTCTTGAACTTGAGAAACATACCCAATATCATTACCGAATAACGAAAGCAATGCCTCTTCATTCATACCTAATTGTTTTGCTGCAGTTGCTCCTTTATTCACATACATATCACCGGCTTGATAATCTACGTCGCCTTTTTGTGAATTTAGAGCTAATTCATCCATCGAAACCTTTTTATTATCAAAATCTTCGTATAATTTATTAATCTCTTTTCTTGCAGCATCTACATTGTCTCCTTTAGGGAGAATTACCAAAAAGATTTTTACAATATCATTTTGAGAGAACGATGTTTTTTTCATATCATAATATGATCGAATTTCTTTATCTGTAGGTGTTGAATTCTTTTTTATCTCATCTTGTTTTAGACTAAAAACATATTTTTGAGCTATAAGTTGATTTTGTAAATAATCTTTATAATGTTCAACATCCATTCCAACTTGTTCTAGGAAGAAAGCATCTAGTGATTTTCCAGTTTTTTGTTTAATAAGATCCGTAAACTGTTTTTCAGTAACAGTTTGACCTACTTGCTGGGAAATTGCCTGAATAAAAGCTTTATCTGCTTGCTCATCTGTAACTATTACGTTATCTCGTTTGGCAGCTTGAACAACTATTTTTTCATCTATCATTGCAGATAAAATTTGTTTCTTATCTGCTACTGTAAACGAAGCCACTCCTGCTTGTGCTTGATAGGTATCTACACGTTTTTTTAACTGCTTCAAATTAATAGACTCAGTCTTATAAAGAGAAACAACAGCTAAAGGTTGCAAATCGGACTGAGCAAAAGCAACTGCCATTGTCATTCCAAAAATAAGTAATAGAGAAAATCTTCGTTTCATACAATTAATCCTTACTATGTTAATTTTATAATCTAAACAAATAACTTTTGTTTTTGTTACAACTATCTTTTATATTATTCATCCGTTATTACCGCTTTAATACGGCGAACTCCAGCTGAAGAACTTTGTTCTTTTTTTATATGAAAATGGCCAATTAACCCCGTATGTTCTACATGAGGACCACCACAAACCTCTTTACTAAAATCGCCTATAGAAAAAACTTTTACTTTGTCTTCATATTTTTCACCAAATAAAGCTCTAGCCCCTTGTGCCTTTGCTTCAGTTAGACTCATCACTTCCATTTTAACAGGTAAGTCTTTTTTAATCTGCTCGTTTACAATACTTTCAACCTGCTGTATCTGTTCCTGTGTAAGTTTTTCACTATGACTAAAGTCAAAGCGCATTCTTTCAGCTGTAATATTGGAACCTTTTTGTTGAACATGATCACCAAGAACATTTACTAAAGCTTGGTGTAACAAATGTGTAGCTGTATGATATTTTGTAGTAATTTCTGAATGATCTGCAAGTCCACCTTTAAAAACGCCAGCACTCTGGCTTCTTGAAAGCTCCTGATGCTTTTTAAATGCTTCTTGGAACCCTTCTACATCTACAGTCATAGAATTTTCAGCAGCCAATTCCTCTGTAAGTTCAACAGGAAATCCATAGGTATCAAATAATCGGAAAGCAACACGCCCTGGAATTATTTTTTTAGGATTTTTCTGTAAGTTAGGTAACAGTTTTTGAAACTCTTTTTCACCATGTTGCAAGGTTTTTAGAAATTTATCTTCTTCATTCAAGAGTTCTTTCAAAATAAATTCTTTTTTTTCAGTAAGTTCTGGATAAACATCTTTAAAATAGTCTATAACCCATTCAGCAGGTTTTCCAAGAAAATTACCTTCTATGCCAAGTTTTTTACCATGACGAATGCTTCGTCTAATTAGTCGACGTAGTACATATCCGGCTCCTAAATTAGAAGGCAAGACACCTTTAGGATCACCAATTATCATTGTTGCAGACCTAACATGATCACAAATAATACGAATACTCGTGTCATCAATTTCGTTTTCGCCATATTTTTTTTCTGCAAGTTTTTCTATTACATGAATAAGAGGTTGAAATATTTCTGTTTGGTAGACTGATTTTTTACCTTGTAGCATTGCAGTTGTTCGTTCAATACCCATACCTGTATCTACACACTTACGTTTTAAAGGCTCAAAGGTACCATCCTTTTTCTTATTAAACTGCATAAAAACATTGTTCCAAATTTCAACATATTTACCACAACCACAGCCAGGAGCACAATTATCACCACATGGCTCAATACCTGTATCATAAAAAATTTCTGTATCAGGACCACAAGGACCAGTTTCGCCAGCTGGACCCCACCAGTTATCACTTTTTGGAAGAAAATGAATGCGTTCACGTGGAATTCCTACTTTTTCCCATACTGAGGCAGAATCTTCGTCACGAGAAGCGTCCTCGTCACCGGCAAAAACAGTTACAGATAATTTGTCTGGAGAAATGCCAAGCCATTTTTTATCAGTTAAAAACTCGTAACTCCAAGAAATAGATTCATTTTTAAAGTAGTCTCCCAAAGACCAGTTTCCTAACATTTCAAAAAAGGTTAAGTGAGATGGATCTCCAACTTGATCAATATCGCCCGTACGTATACATTTTTGATAATCAGTTAAGCGAGTTCCAGCAGGATGATTTTCACCTGAAAGATATGGAACTAAAGGGTGCATTCCAGCTGTCGTAAATAAAACAGTAGGATCATTTTCAGGAATTACTGATTTACCAGAAATCTGTACGTGATTTTTGCTTTTAAAAAATTCAATATATTTTGAACGTAATTCATTTGCTGTCATAGTTTGATATGATAAAATTCACAAGCATTATTGTCAAGTAGACTAAAAAAAGCTATAGTATAAAATCTATGAAAAAATTACCTATCGTTTTATTTATATTGATTGCTCTTTTTATTCTTTTTTTTGCAATATTTTTTCATATTCATCCGCAAACAAAAGAAACAATTACAGCAGCAAAAACAGTGATTCCTATAACACCTGGATCCGAGACTGTTCAAGAAGAAGAACAAGAAGTTCCTGAAGAAAACATAGACTTTTCTTCTCTTATTCCGTTAGAAGAAAATGAAACTTTACTAGCAACATATTCAATTGATTTTGATAAAGATGGCTATGAAGACCAAATAATATCTGTAAAAGATACTAACTCTCAATTTATAAAAGTTATATTAGGATTATATAATCAGGTTTACGCTTCTTTTGACAGAAGTATTATTTTACAAACAAACATTGATCAAGTACAATCTTTTTCATTTTATGTACAAGACATTACAGCCACCCACACAAACACACTTATTTTAAGCGGATTTGACAGTGAAAACAATGCTGTTTTAAAAGTATATATGCCTTCACGTACATCAGATTCGCTTGAATTAGATTGCGTTCTTGATTTAGTAGCAGATGGATCTATATTCGTTCAACAATTATCTCAAAATTCATCATATGATTTAGGACAAACCGATGGAGCAAGTTTTCCTATCTGGGTTTATAAGTCAGATGATACAGCTCCTGAAGGTTCTTTAGATCAACTACAAATAGAATATGTTTGGAATAAAAATAAGTACCTATATGAACAATCTAAAATTACTAAAATTACCGCCAAAAGTATTACTGCTCAAGAATTACGTAAAATTCAGGATGGGACAGTTTCGACTTTTGCAAACTTTTTAAATGGCCTTTGGAAAAAATCTTCCTCTTCCGAATCTGAATTACGCTATATATCTTTCGATTATCCAGGATTAATGATTAATTTTGCTTCACAGGGAACTCAAGAGATTTACAACTGGAATGAAAGTAAACTACGACGTAACGGGATCATGCTTTTATTAAGCAATAGCGAAATACCAAACTTAATAAGACGATTTGATATTTCACTTGTTTCAACTAATGAAATAAATGTAAAAATTGCTGATAACTTAGGAATGACTATCGGAGCAAATCCTCTTTGGGATGGTAATTATAAAAAAGTTGTTACTCGAACAATTGAAAAAACAAATAATAGTAAAATCAATACCAAAAACGAAGCTATAGACACTCTATTAATTACAAATAACACAAACTGGATTTCGGATACAAACTATAAAATAGATTTTACACAAACAAAATATACAGCGACCCCTATAACAGACGAGGATACAACTGCAAACTCTTCTATAGAAACGGGAGGAGTAAGTAGATTGACCGTTAACGGGAACGAGTTTTTGGAATTACGGAGTTCTATCCCTGACAGTAATTTTACAGGGATTTATAAAGTTACGACGTTATCTAAAGTTGGAGAGAATGCAACATCGATTCAAATAAACCTCATCCCAGTGAAAGTCAAGACAGACATAATAGAAGAAATAAATTCAAAACCTTTGGTGCTCTCCCAAACTATTCAAAATACAAAGAGCACAAAAGAATAAATAAATTTATTCTGCTTTTGAAAGTGAAAAATACCAAAATGGCGAAGGGAATAACTTAGCAGAACCAGATACAATGGCTGCCTCTGGTGAATCTGGATAGGATGTAACAAGAGAGTTCTTCCACTCTACCTCATTTGTTATTTCATATAAAGAAAGCATTATAACCGGTTTTACAGAGTTCATTTCATCCAAAGTAGCATATGTTTTTAAAACTGCAACAATAGAAGAAATATCTTTTTTATTTTCCGATTTTACAAGCCAACTCCATAGCGCGTAAAGTTTTTTCTTTGCAGAAATTTCGTCCGTTAAAGGTTTATCTAATTGTGTGCTTAGAAAAAAATCTGCAGAACTTATATCTCCACAAGATAAAGCACAACGAACAGCATCTAACATACGATATTGTCTTTCCTCTGTACCCTTTTGCGCTAAAGCAGCTGCAGCATTAAAAGAAACCTGGGCTTCTGGGAACATACCAATTTGTTCTTGTAAGGACGCCAAAACAGCATACAAATCTTTTTTTTCTGCATCCTCTTTAGCTGTTAATACACTTTGCTCAAGTGTTTCAATTGCTTTTTGTACATTTCCATCTCGTAATGCATTTTTTGATACTTCTGTCTGTGCAACAACAGCACTAGCTGTCATCGATTGAGAATATAATGCTGTTGATAAATACAAAAAAAATAAACACAGGAAAAACTGTATAAAAACTTTATTTGTTTTTATCATTTTTTTCCTCATTTTTAGATGAAGAACTTGAGTTTATCACTGTTGGGGATTCATCTTCTGAAACTACCTTAGATTTTAAATCTGTAGGTTTTGTGTCTTTTTTATTTGCTCGCTCAAAAAAATGAGTTTTTTTAGCAGATTTTGCAACTTTTTTTGCTTCTTTATTTGTTTTTGCTGTAGTTTTTGCAGCCTCTTTAGCTGATATATTTTGTACATCTTCCTTTTTTTTCTTTTTGCGCCCAAACGTAAAGGGTAACATAACAAAAATCCCTGCAGCAAAAGAAATAAGAATAGTAGTAATTACAGGAACTCCTGTAAATTCTGTGAATAAAAGATTTATATCACAAGAGTTTTTCCCATTTATACCAAAAAATATGGCGATAAAAACCATAAAAATTATGTATAGAATCACTTTTATTGGCATGCGTTTTCTCCTTTTGGGATTTGAAGTCTTTTCATTTATTTTGGTACTATTTGTAGTTTTCATTCTTAGATTATTCTACCCCTAAAGGTGTTTCCTTGCAATGATTGAATATATATTTGCTCAAAACTTCCTATCTTTGCAATATCTCCTTCAAAAACAACTTGCTGTTCTTGTTCTGTATGGCCTACTAACTCAGACTTATTTGCCTTTGACACCCCATCAACCAAAACTTTTACCATTTTTCCTACACGTTTACTCATTTCTTCGCGCGTAATAAGTAGTTGCAAATCGATAACTTTTTGAAGGCGACGTTTTTTTTCTTCAATAGGAATCTGGTTATCAAAGGTAGCAGCTGGAGTCCCTTCCCTAGGATTAAAATAATACATATAAGAAGTTAAAAAACGGACTTCTTTCATCAAAGATAAAACCTCTTCCGCTTCTGCTTCTGTTTCGCCAGGAAAACCCATCATAATATCAGTAGTTAAGGTAATTTCGGGTATTTTCTCTTTCATATACGCTACTATTGCAAGATAACTTTCTCGCGTATACCGGCGGTTCATTGCTTGTAAAACCTTTGTTGACCCGTGTTGTACTGGCAAATGAACATGTCGACAAATAACAGGTTCTTCAGCAATAACATCTATTAATTGGTGCGAGATATCTTTTGGGTGACTCGACATAAAACGAACCCATTCAATTGATGAATGTATTTCTTTAATATGAATAGCAATCATGCGCATTAAGTCAGGAAAGTTAATTATCGTATCATCATTTAAAGCAGCATTACTCTGTTTATCCATTTCTACAGATCCTAAGGCAACACCGCCCTTGTCATAACTACTCCATGATTTATTGTGTTTTTTATCCCAATGATACGAATTAACATTTTGCCCAAGCACCATAATTTCTTTGACACCCTTGGCACTTAAAATATCAATTTCGTCAAGAACTTCTTGAGGATTACGAGAAATCTCACGACCTCGTACATGAGGCACTATACAATAACGGCAAAAGTTGTTACATCCTTGCATTATTGGGATATACGCTTTAAACGTGCCTTTTTCATACGAAAGGGGATCAAAATGATAATGATCATCAGTTCTAATTAGATCAAGCGATTTATCACCTTCTACTGCTTGGGCTATTTGTATAAGGGAACTATGTTTTGAAGTCCCCACGACATAGTCTACAACTTTGAATTGTTTTTTTAATGCATCACCAAGTCGTTCGGCCATGCACCCTGTTACAACTAAAGTAAAATCATTTCCACGCTCTTTTCGAAGAGCAGTATATCGGCCAAGCCTACCATGAATGCGATTTTCTGCCGTTGCACGTACAGAACAGGTATTTATTATAATTAGATCGGCTTCGTATTCGTCTTTAGCTTGAGACCAAGACCGCTCTATTAAAAGCTGCTCAAAAGATGAACTTTCAGCTTTATTCATCTGACATCCATATGTTTCAAAAAAGTATTTCATAGAAAGTGAGTATAACAAAATTTTTACACATTGAGAAGGAACCAATAAAAACAAAAAAAAAAGCACACATTCTATAACAGAACATATGCTTAATAAAAAGTTAATTAACAATCTTCGAAAAAGAAGACCATCTTTTGTAAGTATATAATATTAAAATTAATTTAATTTTTGCTTACTTGAATTGCGCAAGGTCCTTTTTTACCTTCTCCAATTTCGAAACTGACGTTGTCATTTTCTGAAATAGGTCCACCTACGATTTCTGAGATGTGAACGAAAATGTCATTTCCGCCGTCTGAAGGGGTAATAAATCCAAAACCCTTTGATTCATTAAAAAACTTTACTGTACCTGTACTCATAATAATAATTCCTTTGATCAAAATATATATGATCCTAAGTCATTTTATTATAAAACATATAGAAAGTCAAGGCATAATAAAATAATTGTTACAAACATAACATAATTCATTATATAAAAAAAAATTAGCAACACGGAATGTGTTGCTAATTTTTTTACTGTTTTTATAAAACTGTTTTATTACGTTATTAAAACAGTCACAGTTTTTTCTTATTATTTTTCTACAGGAGTATTATCTTCTGTAAACCCATATCTTTTTAAAGCTTCGATAGCTTTATCTTCTGCAAATTCTGCTGCAGGATTTCGTGTAAATTCCTTTAATTCTTCGTTTACAATAGGAACAATTACATCATAAGGTTCGAACATTAAGACATACACTGTCTCATCTGCACCCAACCAATAATCTACTTGTTTTGTACCTTGTAACCATGCATCTGTTTTTTGAACAGAAACTTCTTCCATATAATTAATGACTTGGCTTTGATCTCCTACACCAGAATCTTGCAGATATGTTGTAAGTGCTGATTGGATTTCTACATTTAACTGTCTTGCAAGTTCTGTTCGTCCATTAGCTTTTGCCAATTTTAATGAAGTTTGTGGAGTTGACATTTTACCAGCTCCAACAGCATAAATACCGTCTTCAGATTCTTTTCCCATAAGAACCCAACTTGGTCTTGCAATACCTTCTGCCCCAATTACAACAGTTTTTGCTGCTTCACTTGCTGCAGATTCTTTAGGTGTTGAAGCACAGCCAGCCAATAATAACACAACCATTGTAACCATAAAAACTCGTGTTAATTTTTTCATATATACCTCCTAGTATATTTACAATTAATATTTAGAATGATGCAATTTTACCCTACCCTTCATATTCTGTATATGCCCACGCACTATGATTGTGTATGCTTTCAAAATTTTCAGCTTGCACACTAAACCATTTAAAAGGTTTTTCAAGAGGCATTTCTTTTAACCCTAGATAGACTTCACGAACAAGATCTTCGACAAATCGTGGATTTTCATAAGCTTGCTCTGTTACAAACTTTTCATCTTGTCGTTTTAAAACTGAATAAACAGGAGCCGAAGCTGATTTTTCTATTAATGTGACCAAATCTTCTATCCAAAAAAAACTTGAATAGCATACTTTTACAGTAACAATACCTCGTTGATTATGAGCCCCATAGTCACTAATCGCTTTTGAGCAAGGGCACAATGTTGTTACCGGTACTTTTACAGTAATAAAAAATGAATGCCCTTTACTAGTTTTTTGATTCTCTAATTGAGACGTAGTTTTTGTGTCGACAACAGAATCTTTAGCTAATTTTCCGCCAGGTCCCCACACGGCCCCCTCATAAGAACAATCATAGCGCATCATTCCTTTTTGTCGAGAAACAGGAGCTTCTTTTTCGATAAAAAAAGGAAAGCTTAGACGGCCAAAAGCTCTCTCTGCTTCGAGATTCACTCTTATTTCTTCGAGCATAGCTAAAAACCGTTTCATACTAAGATCTCCATGATATTCATGAAAAACTTCTATAAATCGGCTCATATGAGTGCCTTTAAAATGATGAGGAAGGTTTACAAAGAGATTAGCAGTACCAGTTGTAACTTGTGTACCATTGGCTCGATCAAGCACCGTAATTGGATACTGAACGCCTTTTACTCCAACTTTTTGGAGCGGAACAGCTCTCTCATCTTTTTCATTTTGTATATCGACCATTCGTGGCTCCTAAAAAGTGAAATAATACTATATCTGTTTTCGGGCTGCATCAAGCGTATTAACCATGAGCATAGCAATGGTCATAGGGCCAACACCTCGTGGCACAGGAGTAATAAAAGCAGCTTTCTCTTTTATTGCTTCAAAATCACAGTCGCCAACAAGTCTAAACCCATTTTTTTTGGTTGTATCTGGAATACGATTTACTCCAACATCTATTACCGTTGCCCCGTCTTTTACCATATCGGCAGTTACGGTTCCAGGTCGTCCAACAGCGGCAATTATAATATCAGCATTTTGACAAATCTCTGCTGTATTTTGTGTACCAGTATGACACATTGTAACTGTAGCATTGTATTCCTTGCGTGACAATAAAATCGAAATAGGTTTACCAACTATGTTGGAACGACCTAAAACACATACGCTTTTTCCATTAGTTTGGATATTTTTACGTTTTAATAATTCAATAATTCCATGAGGAGTGCATGGTAAATAACAATCTCGACCAATAAGCATATTTCCAACATTAACAGGAGTAAAGCCATCTACATCTTTTTTAGGTGCAATTGCATCTATTATTTTGTTTTCATTTATATGTTTAGGAAGTGGTAACTGAACAAGAATTCCGTGAACATTTTCATCTTTATTTAAGCTATCAACTAACTGCAACAAGCCTTCTTCGGTGGTACTCTCTGGTAAATGAATCGATTTATCAATCATGCCACATTCGTTTAAAGCTTTTGCTTTACCACGTACATATGAAACACTGGCAGGATTTTCTCCAACCAAAACAACTGCAAGACAAGGAGCTACACCTTTACGCTTTAATTCTGTTACCTGCTTTGCAACATCTTCCCTTACACTCTTTGCTATACCAAATCCGTCAATAATTTCTGCACTCATTGTAACTATTTCCTTTTAGTTAAGTTTAAATTATGATAGTATAATAGCAATTTACTATGATTTTTACTAGATAATATTAAAGCGAGGATTTATGAAACGCATTTCGTTATTTTTATGTACATTTTTTTTAATTTGTACTTCACTTTTTGCAGCAGAAGCAAACAATTCTGAAACAACAACTCAAGACAATCCAGAAGAAAAAATTGAATCTGATTATGTTTACCAAATGAACCAAGCAGGGGATCAATTTATACAACTTGGGATTAATGTAAATATACCATATGCTCCTAGTCTCGATTATCTAAATGTTGGAGGTTCTGGGCTTTTAAATTACGAGCGATATCTTACAGATTCATTTAGCGTCGGAGGAACCGTTGCTTTTGGCTATGATACTACAGTCGGAGAGAATGTATTGTATTTTGTTCCTATTATGGGAAACGTAAGTTACCTTTTTTCTGTAAACAAATTTGAAATTCCTGTAACACTAAATATTGGTGGAGCCTTTGAAAATTACATTGATCGCATCTATTTTGGGCTTGCCGTTGAACCTGAAGTTGGCTTTTATTATCGCTATTCTTCAGATTGGTCTTTTGGTGGGCATGCTGGTGTTTTCATATTACCACAATGGTATAGTGACTCTAGCGACAACTATACCGGTATAATACCAAACCTTGGACTATCTGTTCGCTATCATTTTTAAATTAAATTTAATATTGGAGACTATGTATGATAATAAACATAAAAAATAATATCAAAAGCTACTTTGCAATTGGATTAATGATAACTGCTTTTTTTGCTTTTATAAGCTGTGACTCAGATCCTATATTCTCTGCCATAGAGGACGAAGTAGCCCTAGATGATCCTAATATCGAAGGTAATGTGTATTCGCTAGTTTTGGTTGGAGACGAAAGTAATGGTACTTTATTTGTTCAAAATGGGAACCTTTATTCTAAAAACGTTATAGAAGAGCGCGGATGGGTCGAATACTCCGCTCCTGCATCTAACATTACCTATTTAGCATCAGATGGAGAAAACTTATATGCGCTATCAAAAGAAGACTCTCACGATTATGGAACCCTTTACTATCAAGAAAATGCTACTGGTAACTGGACTAAAGTAACAACAGTATCAGGAGACGGTGATGTAACAACGTTAGACGATGATGTATACAATGTTTTTGACAATAAAGAAACAGGTTCTACTAACAGAAACGCATACATCACTATCGAAGATCCGGATGACATTTATGACTATGCTGTTTATAAAATTTCAGTAAGTGGGTCTACCGTTACGATAACAAGACAAACAGATGATACCTATTTTGTTGCTACTTACGGTGACAGAATAGTTAGTGCCGCTAGACTAGGCACTGATGATTATTTCTATGATTCAATCGGTTTTTGTGCTGCTGATCCTGACAACGATGGAACTAATACTATTCTTTATAAAGTAAAAGATGATGATACTATTTATTACTCTACAGACGGATCAAATTGGGAAAGCGGTATAGAGGCTACAGATGTTGATGCTGACGCTGATGAAATTAATTCCATACTGGCATATGGAACAGATTTATATTTTGCAACTGATTATGGTCTTGGAGTTGCTACAATAGATTATTCAGATGGCTCCCTTTCATCATCTACTATTTCATCCCAAGCTTCAACGGTTTTCGACTCAGAAGGTCTTTATGGCTTATGGGAATACGCTGATACACTCTATGCGTCTACTATAAATGATGATTCAACAGAGAATAATTATTTATGGGGTTGTTACGATGATGAATGGAACGCAGAATAAAAAAATGCAATAAAATTAGTTTTTTTTTCTAGTTTACTTATTTAAAAAAAAAACATGTTATACTATTAGTAATATGTTTTGTAGAAAATTTACGTATAACACTATTTACCGTTCGATTTTTGTTTTTTTACTTTGTATCGTTACGGTAAATTGTGTTTTTGCGACCTCTAGTAATACAAAAAACTCGCAAAATTTACTAATTGAGGAGGGATTGCTTGACTTAAGCAATTATTCTTTTACAACCCCTTTGTTATTACGAGGGAAGTGGTTATTTACTCCTGACGACACCCTTTCTACAACAACACTCGAAGTCCCTGGAAGTTGGAAATGTATAACAGAGACTCCTTATAGTAGCGGGACCTACACCGTAACAATAAAAATGCCAGATACTGCTTCCGAAATGTTGGCACTTCAGCTTCCAGAACTAGACCAGTTTATTTCTGTTACCATAAACAATAAACTTGTTTTTAGACCAAGAAATCAAAATAAAAACATTCAAAAATCTACAATCAAAATTATTCCTTTTAAAGCCCTTAAAACTAATACGATAACAATTCATTTGCGTAACGAGTATTTTAGACAAGGAGGCTTAATATACCCACCACAAATTGGTACATATGATACAATTTTGCAAGAACATTATGCTTTAGTTCTATTCAAATCTACAATGATTGGTTTTTTGTTTTTTATATTACTCTTTTTTATTTTTCTATTTCTTACAAAATACCCCGATGACAAGGCTTTTTTTTGACAGTTGCCGTTCTCTGTTTTATTATTCGTTTACTAAGTAGTGATGATTTTGTGTATTCATACTTCAATTGGAACACCATACTTAAATATAAAACAAACTATATTTCAACCTACCTTGCATGCGCTTTTTCTTTGCCCTTATTTTATTATTTAGTTCTTCCTAATAATATATTAGATGTAATACAAAAAACGCTATTCTCTATAGGAATTACTCTTGCCATTATTACTGTATTTCTACCTATTCGATTAGTAAGTTTAAGTGTTATGATCTCAGTAAGTTATGGCGTTTTTACAGCTCTTTTTATATTAGTAGATTCTATTTTTAATTTTGTAAAAAATCCAAAAAATAATTTGTTTCTTTTTTTGGGTGTAATTATCGGTGTATCCTTTTTTGTTTCTTTTCTTTTTCGTGGCGGAGCTCTTTATACGTATCACCCAAATTTAAGTGATTTTAGCATTGTCTTGTATGTCATTATGTATACCTTTTTAAAAGCACAACAAATTAGTACAACATTTATTAAAGAAAAAATTTTATCTGCTGACTTAGAAAATCGAGTTGATAAACGAACTACCGAATTAAAAAAAACTATAAAGCAACTTGAAAAACTGTCTGCAAGAGACGGCTTAACCGGTATTTATAATCAGAGAAAATTTCACGAATTAGGAAACAGAGAAATAGCTATTCATCAACGACACAAAAGACCGCTTTCTCTTATCATGCTCGATATAGATCTATTTAAGAACATAAATGACACATACGGTCATAAAACAGGGGATACTGTTCTAAAGTTTTTAACCTCTACATGTCGACAAGAAATCCGTGGAACAGATATTTTAGGCCGTATAGGGGGAGATGAATTTGCACTCCTTCTGCTCGAAACAAAAAACAATAAAGCCTACGAAATTGCAGAAAACATACGTTTTAAAATTCAGGCAGCATCAAAACAAAGTCATAATGTCCCAGATTTTACAATAAGTCTGGGCGTGGTAACCTGTCGTTTGGGAGAAACACTAGAAGACATGTTAGAAAGAGCAGACATATACCTTTACAAGGCAAAAAACAGCAGTCGAAATACCGTTTCACTACAAAAAAATTATAGTGATGATGGTATTGAATTTCTTGAACTAACAAACGAAAACTAACTATATCTTCCACTACATTTTCGGTATACTTTGATTATGGATTTATTTGATGTACACGACAATAATTCAAGAGAACCGCTTGCCTCTAGAATGCGTCCTCGTAATCTCGATGAATATATTGGACAAGATCATATTGTTGGAAAAGGGAGACTTTTGCGTCGTGCAATTGCAGCAGATCAACTTACTTCTGTTATATTCTATGGTCCCCCTGGAACAGGTAAAACCACCCTTGCTCGGGTTATTGCCAATCACACAAAAAGTCTTTTTGTAACACTCAACGCTGTTCTTACTGGGGTTCAAAATATTCGTGATGCTATAAAAACAGCAAATGAACAAAACAAACTTTACAACAAGCGTACCATTCTTTTTGTCGATGAAGTACACAGATGGAACAAAAGTCAACAAGATGCTTTACTCCCATGGGTAGAAAACGGCACTATTATTCTTGTTGGTGCAACAACCGAAAACCCTTTTTTTGAAGTTAATAAAGCACTTGTCAGTCGCAGTCGTGTTTTTCAATTAAAACCTTTAACAAATGACGATTTATTTAAAGCCGCACGTAATGCTTTAAATGACAAAGAACGTGGATATGGCAATAAAAATGTCAAATTTGAAGAAGGTGCACTCGAACATCTTGTAAACACGGCTAACGGTGACTGTCGCTCTTTATTAAATGCCCTTGAACTTGCTGTAGAAACGACAGAACCTGTTAACTCCACTGTTTTTATAAGTTGCAAAACAGCCGAAGAAAGCATACAAAAAAAAGTAGTTCTTTATGATCGCGATGGAGATTATCATTATGATATAATATCTGCATTTATAAAAAGTTTACGAGGCCGTGATCCAGATGCCGCCATGTATTGGATGGCTCGAATGATTTCTGCAGGAGAAGACCCACACTTTATTTTTAGAAGGATGCTCATTTCTGCCTGTGAAGACACAGGATTAGCAGACCCACAGGCCCTAGGAATTGTAGAAAATTGTGCAGCAGCCTATGACCGTATTGGAATGCCAGAAGGTCGCTTTATGCTCACCCAAGCAGCATTATATCTTGCTACTGCACCAAAATCTAATAGCACTTTATGTTATTTTGATGCTGCAAAAGCCGTAAAAACAGAAAATTCAGAAGTTCCAAATCACCTTAAAGATAAAAGTCGCGATTCTGAGCAATTAGGACATGGAAAAGGATACATGTATCCTCATGCCTATAAAGATCACTGGGTTGCACAACAATACCTACCAGAGGGAATGAACGGACGCGTCTTTTATAATCCATCAGATCAAGGATATGAAGCTAAGATCCAAGAAAGTGTTTTAAGCCGAAGGGAATTACAAATTGCAGCATTACTCGAAAGCACTCCAGAAGAGTCTGACAAGTCAAAACTGCAAACTATCAGTATTCCAGATGCTATTGAATTTCATGTATCATCTACTAGCCCTAACTGGGATAATACTTTTCAAAAGCAAACAGAATCGCAACGCACTGACACCCTTTTACAAATTCGAGATACCTGTTTAGACTTAGCAGATTTACAAAAATCTGATCGTACCCTTGTACTACATGCCGATGATGGGCTTTTTTTGTGGACGGTTTGGCGAAAATGCTGTGATGGCGCAACCGTAGGTGTTTGCAACAGTACAAAAGGTTTTAAGACACTTAACCAATACGCTTCTACTCTTGATAACTTTGATATTCCTTTTATAGTTAATGAAACTTCTCCGGTACAATCTCTTTCACAAATATTGCAAAACATTCCTCTTCTAAGCGAAATTCAATTTGACAAAGTCTTATGTCGAAACCCAATTATAGTAGAAGAAGATATAAACAAATTTGCAAAAAAAATACAAAGTCTTTATGACTCACACTTACTAACAGATGAATCTCATTTTGTTATAGCGCAAGATATTCCACAATACACACAACGTCTTTCAGCTCTTATAGATAAAACAGATTTTTTGCAAGAAGATAGGCAATTTGACAAAACAACCTTGCGAGCGATTACAGAAATCGAAAACAAATTTTATACAAACGTAGAAAATCCTCGTTTCAACTGGAACGAGCAAAATCTAGAAAAGATTATAAAAGAACAGATAGGCGATGCAGACAAGTCTATACAAACAACTAAGTTGCAAATAGAAAAAGACCGTATATTATACGCAGACGAAATTAACCGCTGGTTATCTAGTAAATCTCCATATGGCAAATATTTACTAGATAATCTTGGAGAGAAAGTACTATCGTCTTTAAAAAAAAGACTTTTGCAAAAAGCAAAAAACAGCACATTTAAATGGAAAACGACAACCGCAATTGTATCGACAAAAAGAAAAACTCACTAATAAAGCTTGCGGTGTATGCTATTGTAGCAATGTACACACCTGCAAGATTTGTTACAATCGGGAGCACAATAATAAATAGCAGCAAAGTGCAAAGATTTACAATAATACCTGCTGTTATGGTTTTTGTTTGCTGCCTTGAAATAAACACTCCCCGATACCAGCTAATTTTTGCTGCAAAAAAACCAAGAGGAGACAGGATAGCAATTGCAATCGGCAAAAACTTATTTAGTTGTTGTGGTAGACCAAAAATATTTTGAAAAATTATAGTTCGAAAAGGAATAACAAACCAGTTTATTAAAAATAAAGCTGTTATTGCAAAAGCTACAACAGTTACAAAGCGTTGTAATAATTTATAACTTGCCTTGCTCATTTCGGCAATGACAATTTCTTGTTGAGATTGACTAACCGCTGTATACAAAGACACATAGGATAACACAATGGGCCATGCAGCAAGAGATTCTATAGGAAATGAGCCCCTAGGAATACCAAAATTTAAAATAGGTCGAACACCTAAACTTACCATCGACGTTATTGCTAGAGGAAAATAAAAGCGTACCATCTGTCTATAAGATAACTCGTTCTCATCTTTTAGGACTGTTTTCGTATTTTTTAGAATATCAAAATACTCTTTCTTTAAAGAATGTATAATTGGACGGGAAAGCAAAAAAGCCATTCCCATACCAACAACTGCAACCATTCCCATTATTGCGCCACCTAAAGAGGCTCCTTCTAACGGTTGAAAAGTATATCCTAGATACAAAAACAAAAAAGCAAAAGCTAAACGAACATACATTACTATAGGAGCTAAGATAGATTTTCCATGCTTTATTAAAACACCTTGCCATAGACGACGGTATCCTATACATGGAGTCCAAGGAATCATAAAAACAAAACATTTCCAAGCTTGATCTATAAGAGGTTGCGGTAGATTCATAACATGAAGAGCAAATCCTCGAAAAACTCCAGGAATACAAAAAAGAAGATGAACAGAAAGGGTTATAACAGTAAGCCAATGCATCACTTTTAGAATTTTTTTGTATGATGAATATGTGCCAGAAACAGCTGTCCCAGCTGATAGCATTTGAACAACAGGGCCTTCAATTAATAATGCAAGTGAAAATGCATATCCAAACGAGGCTAACTGATTTACCGCATCAGGTAAACGAGATATTACTCCATTTACGACTGGTTGTTCAGCAGCCATAACAATATACATAACCCCAAGGGGTAACCATGCTAAAAATATATGTTTATACTTCGATTTCATTCTAATAAGCTTAATCTATTTGACCTTTTGTGTCCAATCCGTTATTCTAAAAAACAATTGTACTAATTTATATTACGATATAATAAAGTCAGAAACAGCTTAACTAGTTGCGAATTCCACGATAACTAGCAAGTAACCAAAGTTTCTAGCGTACGCGACAATTTTTTTATCATACACATTATTATTATTCTCAAGAGGTCTTTTATGGAAAAAATAAAAGCATTTTTTAGACGAAAGAACATTGAAATTTCGTTACAACGCTATGGAATTGATGCGCTTGGAGCAATGGCACAAGGTTTATTTGCATCTTTATTAATTGGAACAATACTTAAAACAATAGGCCAACAATTTGGCTGGGAAGTTTTTGTAACAATTGGAACGTTTGCGACAAAAGTAACAGGACCTGCTATGGCTGTTGCCATTGGATCTGCTCTACAATGTCCTCCACTTGTCTTATTTTCACTAGCAGCTGTTGGCCAAACTGCAAACAGTATGGCTGGAGCTGGAGGACCACTCGCTGTTCTTATTATTACAATTTTTGCTGCCGAAGCAGGCAAAGCTGTATCCAAAGAAACTAAAATCGACATAATTGTAACCCCTTTTGTTACTATTATGGTCGGTGCTATTCTATCAATGTGGTGGGCTCCAAGTATTGGAATAGCTGCTAGCGTTGTTGGTAAGGCTATTATATGGGCAACAGAATTACAACCATTTTTAATGGGAATTATTGTATCTGTTATTGTCGGAATAGCACTCACCTTACCCATTTCTAGCGCTGCAATATGTGCTGCATTAGGGTTAACAGGTCTTGCCGGAGGAGCCGCCCTCGCAGGATGTTGTGCACAAATGGTCGGATTTGCTGTTTTTAGCTTTCATGAAAATAAATTAAACGGCATTGTATCGCAAGGAATTGGAACAAGCATGCTACAAATGGGCAACATTGTTAAAAAACCAAAAATATGGGTTCCAATAATTCTTATTTCTGCAATTAATGGGCCAATATCAACCTGCATTTTTAGAATGAAAATGAATGGAGCAGCCGTTGCATCGGGAATGGGTACATGTGGATTTGTAGGACAAATTGGAGTATACACGGGATGGATGAAAGACATAACGAATGGTACAAAAACATCCATTACCTCTTTCGATTGGCTAGGTATGATATCTGTATCTTTTATTATCCCCGCTATTCTTGGTATAATTGCAAGTCTTGTATCTCGTAAAACAGGATTTATAAAAGAAAATGATCTAAAACTCCCTGATTAATGTGATTTTTTAATATCAAAACTATCTTTATACTTTCGATACATTCCACGAAAGCTGTCATAACTAATATTTAGTGCACTGGCAGCTTTTTTTTGACTCCCACCACTTTGCTTAAGAGCCTCTTTTAGGTAGTCTATTTCGAGTTTTCGTCTATCTTCTTCAAAATGTGATAAGTCAAAAACTAATTTTGATTCTAAATTATTACTACTTCCATTCGATTTGGTATAAGTGGCTTTTTCTAATGCAAAAGGATTATTAAAAGGATTTAATTCTACTTTATCTATTATTCCGTTTTTACATTTGTATACTGCACGTTCTACAGTGTTTTTTAATTCACGAATATTCCCTGGCCATGAATATGAAAGTAATTGCAGCTCAGCTTGTTTCGAAAAATGAGGGACTGTCAATTCAGATTGTATATCCGAAAGCTCAGATGTCATTCTCGCTGCAAAATGTTGTGCAAGTCCTAAAATATCAGATTTGCGTTCTCTTAAAGGAGGTAAAAACAACACTTCAAACGAAAGACGATCGAGTAAATCTCGTTTAAATTTTCCTTCGTCACATAATTTTTGTAAGTTTCCATTCGTAGCTCCCACAAGCCGAACATCTACTTCTATAGTTTTAGAAGATCCAACCCTTTCAAAGCATCCATATTCTACAACACGCAAAATCTTTTCTTGCACATTAATAGGAATTAAAGCCAATTCATCTAAAAGAAGCGTCCCCCCGTTCGCTTCCTCAAATCTTCCTTTGTGTTGTGTATTAGCTCCTGTAAAAGCTCCAGGTGCATATCCAAATAATTCAGATTCTATTAAATTTTCAGGTAATGCAGAACAATTTAAAGCCAAAAAAGGAGACGCCCACCGATTAGAAAGATAATGCAGTCTTGAAGCCGCAAGTTCTTTGCCTGATCCACGTTCACCGATTAAAAGCACAGGACGCTCAACTTTTGCAACACAACTCAGCTGTTCTTGAAAATTCAAAAACGCTGGTGATTCTCCTAATGCTTCATTTTCCGGTATCTTTCCAACCATCCCTGTCTCCGTAGGTTCATTATACCACCAGTTGGTATATTTTACCATCAACAATTGGACTTTCTAACCTATTTTTTTAACTTACAATATTTCTATGTAATTTTTTCAGTTATTTCTAAGAATATACGTATAAAACAATAATAAAAGAGAATTAAGCGTAACTTGGCATACTATTTGCAATGATATTTATATATCGAACAGTGTTTGAAAAAAAAAAAAAATATATGTTTAGGAGTTTACTATGGGAGTTTTTACAAGATTTAAAGACATTGTTAATGCAAATATTAACGCCATGTTGGATCAAGCCGAAGATCCTGAAAAGATGATTAATTTGATGATTCGAGAAATGGAAGACACAATAGTTGAATTAAAATCAACCTGTGCCAACTCTATGAGCGAAGAAAAAGAGATTGAAAAAGAAATTACAGATGGTAAAGCTCTTGTAGAACGATGGGACATACGTGCACGACTTGCTGTCGAAAAACAAAAAGACGATTTAGCCAGAGAAGCCCTATTCGAAAAAAAAGCAGCATCTAATCAACTTGAAGTTGTAGAAGAGAATTTAAAACAACTTAAAACTCTTATTTCTGAAAGTAAAGCAAACATTTTTGCCCTCGAAGAAAAACTCGAGAGTGTTAAACAAAAAAAGAGAATTCTTTCTCAACGAGCAACACATGCTCAAGATAAAAAAAGAGCTCGCGAGAATCTAAAAAAAGCAAGTGGAATAGAAGCTGCCTCTAAGTTTGACGAACTTGAACAACGAATTAGACGTATGGAAGCAGACGCAGACCTTGTTTTTACAGATAAAAAATCAGAAAAAGAAGCTGAGTTTTATAAAATGGAAAAAGAAAGCGAAATTGATAAAGAGTTAGAGGCACTAAAACAAACAATGAACGAATCATCGAAAAAAGAAACAACAAAGGAAAACTAAATTGACAGCTAATTGTAATTATAATACTATATTTACTAGCAAAAAGGGAGATAAAATGTCATCTACAAAATTGTATCGTTCCAAACATGGACAATGGTTTGGTATTTGCCAAGGGATTGCTGACTGGCGTGATTTACCAGTAGGCACAGTTCGTCTTCTTGTTATTCTCATTGCATGTTTTACAGCGATTGTTCCATGTCTATTAATATATTTACTTTTAGGTTTTATAATTCCTGTAAACCCATATGAAAATGACACTGAGAATTTTCGTGATGATTTCGAAAACCTAAAAGATAAAGTTAATCGAATGGAAAGGAATGAAAACAAACGAAGCAAAGAAGATAGTTGGGACTCTCGTTTCCATTCCTAAAACTTATTGGTTAGCTACATCAGTAACTTTCCATGTTCCTTTTTCCATTTCTGACCATATTTTGTTAGCTTTTTTATCCCAAGCTTTTGCATAAGGAATAGTTTTTGAAACTAAATGATCGACCGATTCTGGTGAACTATAATCGGTCGATATAGCTCCAGTTTCATCAACCATTTTTTTAATAGACTGAGGATTCTCTAACATAGGACAAGGTTTTAAGTAATTACTATTAAATGGCTGATTTTTATGGTACGCCATAAAAATTGGTGATTTAAGTGCTTCTAACAAAGAAACGTTTTTAATATTACAATTTGAATAGTGAATAAAAACACATGGCTCAACATCACCTTTTGCATTAATATGAAGGTAGTTTCTTCCTCCAGCAACACACCCTTGAATATAGGGAGCATCATTTTGAAAATCAATTGTAAAGATAAGTTTATCACAAGCTCCTGAACGTAAGTATCTAACACGATTGAGTACATATTCTCGTTCTTCTGGCGATGGCATCAATTCTGGAACAGCATTATTACCTACTGGCATATAATGGAAAAACCATGAATACTTGACACCTTTGTCAATAATCATGTCTATAAATGCATCAGAAGTGACAACTTTATAATTTGCACTTGTATAACAAATAGAAGTGCCAAAAAGGATTCCTTTTGATTTCATAATATCCATAGCCTTCATAACTTTATTATACGTACCCTTTCCTCGGCGACTATCGTTAACCTCTTCGAATCCTTCAAGACTTAAGGAAAATGAAATATTCCCTACTTTAAGAACTTTATCACATAATTTTTCGTCAATTAAAGTTCCATTTGTAAAAAGGTGAAATTCTGAAGTTGGATGAGCTGCAGCTAGTTTTAAAACATCATCCATTCTAACTGTAGGTTCTCCGCCTGTCATTAAATAAAAATGAGTTCCAATTTCTTCGCCTTGTTTTACTATATTGTCCATTTCAGCGTATGTAAGATTATATTTATGCCCGTATTCGGCTGACCAACACCCTGTACAACGAAGATTACATGCCGTAGTAGGATCAAAAAGGATAGCCCATGGAATATTGCATTGTTCTTTTTCCATTAATTCGTGACGTTTTATATTACCTTTATAGCCTGCTTCATACCCTAAATCAGTAACAAATCCTTTAAGAATGTTATGATCTACATCTTTTACAATGCTTGCAGCAAAAGCGGGCCACTTTGAGTTTTTATCACTAAGAAGTTCTTCTAACTTTGGAATAGGTGAGTTTTCTCCGCCAAAATTAACTTTCGTTAATTTTTCCGACATCTCCTGTGCAATTTTGCATAAACCTTCAGCAGGATCTTCTTCAATGCTTTTAAAAGCTTTGTTTAAAACAGCGTTTAATGTTGTTTTTACCGTAAAATCTTTTAGTCCCATAGTTTCCTCTCTTATTTTTTTTATATCAAAAAGTAGTACACAATTTAATTCAATGCTACTTTATTGCAAAACTAAAAAAGTTTAAAGACAAATACAACATAATTGACAATTTGTTGACTAAAAAAAATTATTGTATATCAACGGCCAAACTGTTATAATGCTTATAATAATTATATTTGCAAACTGTATATTTAATCAAGATAGAAATATACAGCCAACCTATAGGAGAAAAATATGAATCTTATTTTTTTAGGGCCTCCAGGAGCTGGGAAAGGAACTCTAGCCGTAAAAGTAGCAGAAGAATACAAAATTCCACACATATCAACCGGTGATATTTTCCGTGCAGCTATTAAAAACAAGACAGAGCTAGGGATAAAAGTTAAAGCTATTATCGATGCAGGAGATTTAGTAAGTGATGACTTAACAGTTGCACTTGTAAAAGACCGCTTAGCTCAAGACGATACAAAAAAAGGATTTATACTTGATGGTTTTCCACGTACAATTCCACAAGCAGAAGCTTTAGAAGATATAACAAAAATTGATGCAGCTGTAAATTTTGATATTGCTGACGAGGCTGTTGTAGAAAGACTTTCAGGTCGACGAGTATGCAAAGACTGTGGTACAAACTTCCATATAATGTTTAACAAAACAAAAATAGAAGGTAAATGTGATAAGTGCGGTGGCGATTTATATACTCGAGATGATGATAAAATTGAAGCTATAAAAAATCGTCTTGTTGTATATCGAAAATCAACAGCTCCTTTAATTAACTTTTATAAAACAAAAGGAAACTTAGTAGACATCGATGCTCGACCAGCACCTGCTGTAATCTTAAAAGAATTCGAAAGTAAATTCCCTCATAAATAGAGAGTATTACTTAAAACTAAAAAAAACGCTCCAATTGGAGCGTTTTTTTTTCTAAATAGTAATTATTAATACTATTATCGTGAATACAACTCAACAACAAGCTGCATTTTAATTTCTACAGGAATTTCTTTTCGTTCTGGATAGCGAGTATAAGTTGCACTAAGTTTCTCTTCATCGCGTGAAACATAATCCAATCCTTTAGAATTCTGTGATAAGAAATTTGCTTTAAAAGTTTCATTCTTCTTTGATTTTTCACGTAATGTAACTACATCACCTGGTTTTAGTTCATAAGAAGGAATATCTACTTTTGCACCATTAACAAGCATATGCCCGTGTGAAACAAGCTGTCGTGCCATGCGAATAGAATTAGCAAAACCTGCACGATACACAATATTATCAAGTCGACTTTCAACTAATAATAACAATGCATCACCAAGCTTTAAGTTGGTATTTTTTTTAGCTTTAGCATAATAATTACGAAGTTGTTTTTCAAAAATACCATAATATGCTTTAATTTTCTGTTTTTCGGTTAACTGCAAAGAATACTCAGAAGGTTTTCGACGTCGTTTAAAACCTTGTTCTTGAGCACGTTTCATTGCTTTAGGATGTCCACATGCGTTTACACCTAATCTTCTACATTCCTTAAATCTAGGGCCTCTTCTTGTAGCCATTTACATATCCTTTAAAAAATAAAAATAAAGTAAATAAAAGTACACTTTACTTGCCGCGTAAAGGGTAAAATAATATACCATATAAAATGAATCGTAATCAATACTAAAAAGAAAAAAAATAATTTATGCCTCTGTAAAAAAAAAATTAACTTGATATAATAGAATATATTTAATAGTAGGAGAAAGCAAAATGAATGGTAATAAAATAGAAGAGCTACAAGAAATCATTGACGAAAGCTCTCATATTGTTTTTTTTGGTGGTGCAGGAGTCAGCACAGAAAGTGGTATCCCTGATTTTCGTAGTACGGGAGGCCTTTATCGCCAACAATGGAATTATCCACCTGAACAAATAATCAGTCATAGTTTTTTTGAAAACAATCCAAAAGACTTTTTCCGTTTCTACACTCAAAAAATGATTGCATTAGATGCAAAACCAAATGCAGCACATTTAAAACTTGCCGAGCTCGAAAAAGCCGGAAAATTATTAAGTGTAGTTACTCAAAATATAGATGGATTACACCAAAAAGCAGGAAGTAAAAATGTCTGGGAATTACACGGATCAGTTTTACGCAATTACTGCCAAAAATGTGGGGCTTCATACACAGCAGACGAAATAATTAAGATGTGTGGATGTGGCGGATCTCTAACAAATCAACCAGGAATTCATGCTACTTGTAACATTCCTTATTGTAATCACAAAGATGTTAAGGATACTTCTAAAATTTGCAATGGAATTATAAAACCTGATGTTGTTTTATATGAAGAAGGCTTAAATGACCATATTGTAAATGGAGCCGTAAAAGATATTGCAAGAGCAGATACCTTAATAGTTGGAGGAACATCACTTGTCGTCTATCCCGCAGCTGGATTAATAAATTACTTTCATGGTAAAAACATTGTTTTAATTAACAAAAGTGAAACAAATGCTGATACCAGAGCAAATTTGGTTATTCATGACAGTATTGGAAAAGTGCTTGAACAAATTAAAATAAACTAACCAGTTATTTACTCTAGAATTGCATTGATATTAGCTTTACCAGCAGGGACAAAAGGAAATACATTTTCACCTTGTTCAATTTTGCAACATATAAAACGAGGGCCACTCCCTTCTTGAGGGAAGGCAAAACTTCCCCAGTCTGTATCTGACAAACTAACATCCATAGCAGGGATGCTAAACCCTTTTGCAATAGAGCAAAGATCTGGCGACTTTTTATAAATACTAGCACTATAACGCTTATCACATGCAAATTCTTGCTGTTGTCTAACCATACCAAGAGTGTGATTATCGAGCGCAATTACGGTTACATCAAGATTTTCCTCTGCTAAGGTTGCTAATTCCTGAATGTTCATCATGATTGAACCATCTCCGGTAAAGCATATTACACGTTTTTTTGGGTTTTGCAGAGCAGCGCCAATAGCAACTGGTAAACCAAACCCCATAGTTCCTAGAGAGCCACTTGTTAAAAACTGACGAGGGCACACAAAAGGATAATATTGTGCAACCCACATTTGGTGTTGTCCAACATCTGTAGTAACTATAGTATCTTTAGATTTTAAACCACTATTTTGAGCTTGTTGTGCTACAGAAGCAACAAACTTTCCTGCAGAAGTCGGCTCGAGTGCTTGACTTTTGAGTTTTTGTAAATCTTTTACCCAAGAATCGCAAGTAGTATTTTTTTGACCATCTAAAAGTTTAGTAAGAACAGGAACAACCAATTCAAGACTAGAAACAATTGGGACTAATGCTGGATAAATTTTGTTTACTTCGGCAGCATCTATATCTATATGTATTATTTGTGCATTTGGGCAAAACTCTTCTAAAAGACCTGTAGCACGATCATCAAAATGAGCTCCTGCAGCCAAAATAACATCGGCATCATGCATTGCACGATTGGCAACATAACTTCCATGCATTCCAAGCATTCCTAAATTAAGAGGATTGTCGGCTGCTACACAACCAAGAGCCATAAGAGTATTTACTACAGGCATTGGTTTTACTTTTAAGAAATCTGCAATAACTTCTGATGCCTTCTTAGAATTAGCTCCCCCACCTAAATACAAAACAGGTTTTTGAGCATTCTTAAGAATATCTGCCGTTTTTTGGATAAGATCATTAAGTACCGTACCTGTTGTAGGAAATTGCTCTGGTTGCTTAAGACCTTTTGCAATTTTTGGCCATGCATCAAATTCTGCAATATCAGTTTGAACATCACGAGGAACATCTATTAATACAGGTCCTTGCCGGCCACTTGCAGCTATTTCAAAGGCCTTTGGTAAGGCCTCTAGCAATTCTTTGGCTGACTTAACCATTACACTGTGTTTAGTAATAGGAAACGATAACCCAAAAGTGTCCGCTTCTTGAAAAGCATCTGTCCCAATAAGGCTTGTTTTTACTTGGCCTGTAATTATTACAAGCGGAATTGAATCGGCACGTGCATCTGCAATTGCAGTTATCAAATTAAGTGCTCCAGGACCACTGGTTGCCACACAAACAGCAGGGACTCCACTTGTTCGAGCCATTCCTTGTGCAATAAAACCTGCTCCTTGCTCATTACGAACCAAAACATGTTTTATAGAACTTTTATATAATGCATCATACAGTGGAAGAACTGCCCCACCAGGAATACCAGAAATTATTTTAACACCTTGATTTTCGAGAATTTTTACTATTATTTGAGCGCCGTTTGCTTTCATACCTCGCATAATATTGCATAAATATGCAAATTGTCAAGCATATTTATACAACACCCTAAAACCTCATATGTTATGTACTATTTGAAAATGCACCTTTAATTTTTCTTTTTACTATATATACTTTACAAATAAAAAAATGATTGTAAAATAGAATAGTTAGAAGTCACCCTGTCATAGATATATTTAAAGAGATGACTTAAAGGATAATTATGAAAATAGCAATAATAGGTAATGGACCTGCCGGGTTTTACTGCGCCGAACGATTAATAAAAAATAGTGATTCAGATATTACTGTATCTATCTTTGATAAAGAACAAACTTCTATTTATTCAAAGATAAGACTTCCGGATTTTATTGCTGGTAAAATCGACAAAGATACACTTCTATTAAAAACAGATACTACTTCAAAAATTGATTTTCACCATGGAGAAGAAGTTATCTCTATAGATTCTGTAAAAAAAACTATCAAATCAAAAAAAGATACTTATACATATGATAAACTTATTTTAGCAATGGGCGGATACCCTTTTATACCACCAATACCAGGAAGTAATCTGGAAAACGTTTTTGCTTTAAGGACTTTGAGTGATGCAAAAAAAATTAGAGAAAAAGCTCTAAAATCAAAAACTGCTGTCATTATTGGTGGGGGAGTCTTAGGCTTAGAACTTGCAGTTGCTTTAGATAGCTTAGGAGTCAAAGTTTCTGTTGTTGAAGTTATGCCTCGTTTGCTTGCAAATGTTCTGAGCGAAGAAGATAGCGTAAAGCTTGCAAAAAAAATGAAAGAATCCGGAATTGTTTCTTATGTTGATCAGGCCTTAACTTTACTCGAAAAAGAAGGCAACTCTCTAAAACTATCTTTTAAAGATAACAAAGAACCTCTTATAGCTGATATGGTTATATTTAACACAGGAATAAGATGCCAAACAAATCTATCCGAAGGTGATATACCTCAAAAGGGACGAGGTTTTATTGTAGACACGCATTTTCTTACGTCTCTCCCCGATGTATATGGGATTGGGGATTGTGCAGAACATGATGGAAAACCTGGCGGATTGTGGGTTTCAGCAAAGAGTCAGGGAGAATATCTTGCAGATATTTTAACAGGCAAAAAAAATGAATATGATTTTCCTGCCTTTCCTATTAGGATAAAACTCCCCTTTAAAATTTAATTACTTTCATAAATTTATTAAGACTCTATACTAATTGTACAAAAAAGAGACTATCCTCAGCAAATAAATTTTTATAATGTATCTGCTGGTATCTTTAAATACTCTTTTTTTGTAACAGAAAAATCTGCAGCTAGATGATAAACCAAAGGAATTCCGGTAGGAATATTTAGTTCAAGTATATCTTTTTGTGAAATCTTTTCAAGGTACATGGCTAAAGCACGGATAGTATTTCCATGAGCAGTAATTAAAATCTTTTTATTACTTTGAATTTTAGGTTTAATCTCTGTCTCAAAATACGGTATAACTCGTGCAATGGTATCTTTTAAGCTTTTTGTGCTTCTTTTTTCCCATTATCAGAAAGATCTACATCTGTCCATCCAGTAAATAAGTTTTCAAGATTCCAAATACTTTGACCATGTCGCAAAAATACTAATGTATAATCCATGTACGGACCCCCTGTTATAAATTAGTTATACTTCTGTTTATTTTTTTAGACAGATGCTTTATAGATTTCACTAATTGCAGTAGCTAATGTTGCATCGAATTCTTCTGGCGTCTGTTTTACTGACAAATCTGAAAGTAGTGCACGTGAAAAACTCGCTATCAATTTAGAATTTTGTTCCAATAAGCTATCCGCTTCTTGACGGCTATATCCACCTGATAAAGCCACAATACGAACTATATGAGAATCTTTCATCAAATTGCTATACGCACCAGCAACTGTTGGGATAGAGACTTTTAACATAATTTTTACTGATTCATCTAGTTTCTTTAATTGGTTTTCTATCTCAGAGATAAGAATTTTTTCTGCTTCTTTTTTGCTTGCACTATGAATATCGACTTCTGGCTCAAGAATCGGAACAAAACCCGCTGCTGCTATTGTTTTACCAATTTGAAATTGTTGTTCTACAATTTTTTTTATAGAAGTAGCGTTTGCCTCATGTATTACTGAGCGCATTTTTGTACCAAAGATATTTCGTTTTTTGGCTCTTTCTAATAAACTGTCTAAATCTGGCATTGGCTTCATCATCTGAACACCATCTTTTTGTTCTGCAAGACCTTTATCAACTTTTAGAATAGGAACTATACCCTTTTTATTCCATAGATAATCACCGGTATACATATCGTCTATTTTTCTATCCATTGTCTTTTCAAATAAGATAGCTGCTAAAATATGTTCCGAAGTAAAAGATTTACTTTGAATAATTCGACTTCGCATAGCTTGAACCAAATCATACATTTCTTCTTCTGAATGATATTCATTTTCGCTAATACCATATCCTTTTAGAGCTTTAGGGGTGCTTCCACCACTTTGATCAAGAGCTGCTATAAAACCTTTTCCGTCTTTCATACGTTCTAATTGTTTGCTATTCATCTAAAACCTCCAAATAATTTGTTCTAAAATTAATAAATCGCTTTGCTCTATAAGGATGAGCTTATTTATAAAATTAGTCAAGGCTAACTTAAAATAATTAGATAAATAAATAAAGACTACCCGTAGGTAGCCTTCAAATAATGTAACTTATAAAGATTAGATTATTTTACCCAATCCTGCCATACTTCTGGGTTTGCATCTTTCCATTCCCGAGCAGCATCTAAGGTATCAAGATTTGAATCCGCAATATACACCATAAGAGGTCCAATTGTCTCATTTGTCCAGTGAACATTTTTAAAGAATTCAGTTACTTCAGGAAGATCTTCCTCTACGTTTGATCGACCTAAAATATAAATGTCGTTTGACTCAAAAATAACTGGACCATCTTGTTCTAGAATAACTAAATCAAAGCGACCAAACATAGAATGTGGTTGCCACCCCATACCTACAATATAGTCTTCATTTTTAAAAGCTTTTTCGATAGCTGCAAGCATTGCAGGACTAGACGAAGGAATCAATTCTATACCTGCTTTATCTAAACCATATTCAGGAATAACTTCTTCTGCAGTTTGAATCATCATTCCTGCACCTGCATCAATACCTGTTATTTTCCCATCAAGTTTTTTTACAACTTCAGGCTTCGCTAAATCAGATAGTTTTGTTACTCCAGCATCTGCCATGTATTTTGGAACAATAAGTCCGGTTATACCTTTATCATAAATTTTTGCAATTTTTACAATATCGGTCCCCTCAGTGTAAACACCATGCAGAGTTGGAAGCCATCCTTCCATAAAATAATCCTGATCTCCTGCCGCAACAGAAGATATACCTGGTGCAACATCAGCTGCAGTAAGATTTACTTTATAACCGTATTCATCTTCAAGAACAGCAGCAAGAAAATACGTCCATGCAACTCCTTCTTCCCAGTTTGCATAAACAAGATTAACAGTTTTAGACTGTGTTTCATCTTTTTGGCCGTTAGCCATAAGTGTTGACGGTACAAGGACCGTAAGAACTATAAGTAGTCCTAAAAGTTTTTTCATAAAATTTCTCCTAAAGAAATATGTGTTTTGTCCAATAATGGACTATGTGAAATGAGTTCTCCAAAAGGGAACCATTATCCGCTTATTTTTTTTCTTTTTTAGCACTTCTACCGGTACTTAAAGACTGAGTTACCCTATCTAAGAAAATAGCAAGAATTACAATTGCAATTCCACCCTCAAAGCCTTTATCAATTCGCAATTGGGTAATTCCTTTTAAAACAACATTTCCTAGACCACCAGCTCCAATCATACCGCTAATAACAACCATAGAAAGAGCTAGCATAATAGTTTGATTAACACCTGCCATAACTGTAGGAAGTGCTACTGGCAATTCCGCTTTTAAAAGCATTTGTTTAGGCGTCGCGCCAAACGCACGGCATGCTTCTTTTATATCAACTGGAACTTGAAGTATACCTAAATAGGTAAGCCGAACTACAGGTGGCAAAGAAAAAATCAACGTGGCAATAACGCCTGGTACCGGTCCAAGCCTAAAAAGGAGTACTGCGGGTATAAGATATACAAAAGCTGGCAACGTCTGCATAAAATCTAGAATGGGATGAAAAACTCTCCACGCGGTTTCGGATTTTGCTGCCCATATTCCGAGGGGAATTCCCTGCAACAACGCAAAAAAGACAGCAGCTACAACAAGAGAAAGAGTATCCATTGTTTCTGACCAGTACCCCATGTACAAAATAAGGGAGAAACCTAACAAGGTAAAAATTGCCACGCCTCGCCCAGAAAGCTTCCAAGCAATCAAAACAAATACTAAAATTACAATAAGTGCAGGTGGAAACTGAAAAAACCAATTTACGCCATCCAAAACAGCCTCTACGACCATAGCAATAAAATCAAAAAGCCAATCAGCATGTTCTGTAAGCCAATCAATAATTACAGCAAATATATTTCCAATATCAAATATTTCATGTATTCTTTCTATCATTATCTATTTCCTTTATTCTTCATTCACTTCACTGAAAACTGTTGGTGCAGCATTTTTATCTACATCGTCAATCATTTCTGCAATAATTATTGATCTATCAACAATTCCCAAAAAGGTTGAGTTTTCATCAATAACAACAATAGGGTATTTCGCTCCCATTGCTGTCACTAGCAAATCTGAAATAAAAGTATCCGGTGAAGTAGTATAGAAATGCTCACTCGCAATTGTACATAAATCTTTTTCACCCTTTTTCTTCATCTCAACAACATCTTCTATATGAACAATTCCTTTTAAAACTCTATCTGAGTCCACTAAAAATGCAGAAGATTTTCCCTGTTTTTCCATAAGTCTTAAAGCTGCTGTGGGACCATCTTTTGTACAGTTTAAAACAGCACATTCGTGTTTTACCGTTCCAGCAGTTATAACTTTAATCTTGTCTACATTTTGAACAAAAGCTTTTACATATTCGTCAGCCGGATTTGACAAGATTTCTTCTGGAGTACCTATTTGTCTAACCTTGCCATCTGGGCCTAAAATAGCAATTCGATCCCCAATTTTAAGTGCTTCATCTAAATCATGTGTAATAAAAACTATTGTTTTATGCATTTTTGCCTGAAGCTCTAAAAGCTCATCTTGCATTTGAGCCCTTATAAGTGGATCTAAGGCACTAAAAGCCTCATCCATTAACAATATTTCGGTATCGCTTGCAAGAGCACGTGCTAAACCAACTCGCTGTTGCATACCACCAGAAAGTTCTTTTGTTAAACTGTATTCAAACCCCTCAAGACCTACTAGTTTGAGAGTTTGCATTGCTTTCTCACGACGAGTTTCTTTATCAACTCCACTAAGTTCAAGACCAAATTCAACATTAGAAACAATATCACGATGTGGAAGTAATCCAAAGTTTTGAAATACCATAGACATTTTTTTTCGCCGTAATTCTCGTAATTTTTCAGCATCCATTTTGACAATATCTTCACCATCTATCAAAATCTGGCCTGCTGTTGGTTTTATAAGTCTGTTTAGACAGCGAATAAATGTAGATTTACCACTTCCAGACAAACCCATAACAACAAATGTTTCTCTTTTGTGAATTTCGAAAGTTGCGCTGTTTATTGCTACAGTACACCCAGTTTTCTTTTTAATTTCTTGCTTAGTCGCGCCTTTTTTAATCATCGCTATTGCACGTTTTGAATTTGCACCAAAAACTTTATACAAATCCTTAACTTCTACTAATGCCATAAGTTAAAACTCCTGTTATTGATTATTGCCAGAGCAAAAAAAAACACTCCAACTTTATAATCAATTTGATTACAGAGTTAGAGTGCCTAAGCTTCGTTTTTCAACAAACTTCATATGTTCCATTGCCTCATAAGAGACCCTGGATAAGCCCCAGTTCCATTATTAAAATTTTTCAACCCCCATTTCCAATTGCTACCAGCTTACATAATTAGCTATTAAATAGTAAA
Organism: Treponema sp. CETP13; assembly: GCA_001885315.1. Lineage (GTDB taxonomy): Bacteria > Spirochaetota > Spirochaetia > Treponematales > Treponemataceae > CETP13. The sequence goes on along the minus strand of MLPZ01000004.1, from coordinate 17,968 downwards.
AAAACTGATATAGTAATAGGAGGATTTACTTCACTTGCTATTAATATACTAAATTTTCTTACGTTTGTCCACCCAGCTACATCATTGGCAATATGTTCTTGAATAAAACTATTATTTATGTCAGCAGTATGTATCCTCCTCTACCTGTTTTAAAACCATTCCAATATTAATCTGTATCTCTTTCTGAATCTGAGTTTTTTATAGAAAGAGCTTATTGTGCTATTAACTTTAATACCACAATGGACCAAGTATTTACACTACAAGTACTTGCTGTTGTATAACTCGTAGTTGCATCTGCATTATCCCAGTAATTGTAATTTGCCTCTGAATTAGCATCTGTATTAACAATACATACCCATTTTTTTCCACTTGCCAGAGCTGGGACGGTAAAATCACAAGTAGCTAAGTCCTTATTGCTGAATATAAGATAATCACTGTCATCAGTAGAAGCAATTGCTGTCGTGCCATCAGGTTTGCAATAATCAATAGCTACATCATAATCCGGTTCAGTTAACGCTGGCTCATTTTGGCGTAAATTAGCAATATGTGAAAAGAACATAAAGTTTCGAACGGCTTGCCGTCTCCCTGTTTCAGTTGTAGTATATGGGCTATTTGTATCGCCATTACCACCATCTGATGGCCCAAACAGCCAATCTAACGTACTATTAAGTGCATTTCCTGCACCCTTATAACTGACTAAATATGCAAGAGTAAAACCATCATGAGCACACACAAAATTTATGGTATCTGCTGGGCTATCATAAAAAAAGGAATATGATTTTCCTTCTTTCCCTATCAAGGTAAAAATCCCTTTTAATATCTAATTACCTAAAATCATTCATTTTACACACTTCCTGCATATATAATATAGTAGTGAGTATATCTTAATAATCGAGGCTAAAAATATGGGTTTGTATGAAGTTCCCGGTCTAATGGGCTGGGGTATAATGTTGTTTGTACTTTTTTCGTTAATGGCTTTTAATGAATTTGGAAGAACTACAAAATGGGGTGGAATTGTTCTTCTCTTTATTGTTCCACTTGTTCTAACAATTTTTGTCAGGCCAAAAACAGCAGCTCCTGGTAATGAATATGGAACCGGAACTTGGTTTAACTGGGTAAAAACATATTCTGCTCTTGCAGGATGTCTTGGATTTATGGCAATCCGCTATATCCCAGGTTTGTCAAAAAAGAAATTTGCATTTTTCTTTCCTCCTCTTATTCTTTCTTTAAATATCCTAGAAGCTTGTATCAGAGACTTTCAAGTTTTTTCTTACGCTGCTTGGGAAGGTGCGTATATTGATAATCTTTGGGTTATGTCAGGCCCATGGAATATTATGAACGAGATAGCAGGATTATTGAATATAATTACTATTTGTGGATGGGTAGGAATTATTATATCAAAAGATAAAACAAAAGATATGATTTGGCCTTGGATTATTGCTTATGATCTTTGGAATTTTGCTTATACATACAACTGTATTGCAGATCATTCATTTTATTGCGGATTAACACTTCTTCTTGCATGTACCATTCCTGCATTATTTATCAAAAAAGGTGCGTGGTTACAGCATAGAGCTTCTACTTTAGCACTTTGGATTATGTTTATAATGACAATCCCATCTTTTGCAGACAAATTGGCTCCAGTACCAACAACTCATAATCCAAAAGTATTCTTTATTGTGAGTTTACTTGCTCTAATTGCAAATGAAGCTTTGGCAGTATATCAATTTACTAGAATATACAAACGAAAATTGAATCCATTAAAAGATGAAATATATAAAGATACCAAAATCTATAATTCAGTAATTAGTTAAAAAAAAAGCAGAAAGTTAGTAGCTTTCTGCTTTTTTTACAGCTCTTCAGCTTTTTTATATATTTTTTTAATCTCATCTTCACCTACAAGGTGCGCAATAAAAAAAGCCATAATAATAATTACAGGTATATCTATAAGTAATCGCGTGAAAGCAAATTTAGCACCAAGCGCAGCAATTTCAAATAATACCATTCCAATTTTTGCACACGACCAAGTCCCAATAAAAATAAGCAGATTTGTAAATTTTACACCTTTTTTCATAAACACAGCTGCAACAGGAAAAGCACCGTATAAAGGTCCTGCAGCAACAGCTCCAACTGCGAAAGCTAGAAAAATTCCCCGAATACCTGACTTTTCACCCATCAATTGAACCATAGTATCTCGAGGAATCCATACATCAAGGAGTCCCAACAAAATAAATATTGGTGGAATATATAATAACATCTGTTTAAAAGAATTAAATGAAATCTGTACTGATTTTATACCAGTTTGTTTATTTATAATAAATACAATACCAAGAATAAGCATAGTAATAATAAAATACTTATATTTTTTTATAATGCTCATAAAGCCTCCATCACAAAACCTATACTGTAGGCAACAACAAATGAGAACAAAAAAGCAAGTATATTCCGCGTTATAGCTACTTTTTACCAAAATACTTTATTTCAATTGGCAAAGATGCTAATTGTACCCAAAATAAGGTTGAAACAAAAGCTCCTATTTGCGTATACCCAGCACCATTATCTACTAATATTTGAGCCAGAGGGAGTGCGACAAAAGAAGGAATTATTGCAAGAGCCCCTAAAAGACTTGCAAAAAAAGTTCCAACGAAACCCGATTCAGAACCTATAATGCTAGAAATTAGGTGTGCATTAAAAATTGCGAGAATTAAGACAACTAGTATTAGTACAGCAAAAAACAACGGAAGAATATTACTAAAAGACTTCCACGCTTTTATGAATGCTTGTTTTGTTTTGGCTTTATTTTTTATTAAAGAAAAAACAACTAACACAGTTGTGAAAATATACAATATTTTTACCATTAAAAAGGTTCCTTTTATTGTGAAGGATTTTTCTCTTCTATGTAAATTTCTTTTAACATAAACTCTTGACCACTAAGCATTTCCCAGTCATCAGCCCCGCAAATAGGACATTTTCCTTTGTTTTTTACAACATTAAAAACTTTATCACAATGATGGCACAATCCATTACCAGGAATCATTTCAATCTTTAGCTTTGACCCAGCTAATTTAGAACCTTCAGTTGCATTCGGATAATATTCTTTCATATAACGGGGAACAATTGATGACAGTTGCCCAATCTGAACGACAACTGTATCAATTTTATCTATATTATTTTGAGACATGGCTTGTTCAACCATGCCCACCAATTCTACAAGAATTGTTAATTCGTGCATACTAGCAATCTAAACTATCACGATTAGAATTAAAAGCAATTTTTACTTTGCGTCCAATTGCACGTTTTGCAGCATGTGGTTTTATATTTTCATATCCAAAACTTTTTGCATCAAAGACTCTAGAAAGGGTAATTGCATCAAATTTACAACGAACGGTACATTCTCCGCAACCAATACACTGATTAGGATCTACATGAGCAACTCCACATTCAAGACACCGTTTTGTTTCTTTTGCAACTTGTTCCTGAGTTAATGTAGATCGAGGATCACTAAACGTTTTATTTTTAGAATCGTCATGCGCAACTTTTTCTCGTTTTGCAGTATCATAACTTGTATAATCTACATTATCTTTATCTAAAACTAAAAATTCTCGTCTATTACGGCCTAAAGTAAGAGATTGCCCTGCATGTACAAAACGATGCAAAGAATCAGCTCCCTCTTTACCAGCAGCTATTGCGTCAATAGCAAACTTAGGACCAGTATACACATCACCACCTACAAAGATATCACTTTCACTTGTTTGTAAAGTAAGACTATCAGCGATTGCTGCGTTTCCACGTCGTAATTCAACTTTGCTTTCTTCGAGCATATTTCCCCATTCTATAGATTGACCAATAGAAAGAAGAACTTCATCTGCAGGTACGATTTTTTTATCGTTTTCATCATATTTTGGACTAAATTTATGATTAGAATCAAATACACTTAAACAACGTTTAAACTCTACACCTGTAACTGCATCACCTTCAACAATAATACGAACAGGCCCCCATCCATTATTTATGCCAATATTTTCTTCTTTAGCTTCGGCAACTTCTTCATCTTGCGCTGGCATTTCTTTAGCACTTTCTAAACAAAACATTTCTACCTTATCGGCACCAGTTCTTACTGCTGTTCGTGCTACATCAATTGCAACATTCCCTCCACCAATAACAACTACGTTACCAGGAGTTTTAACTTCTTTTCCAAGATTTACATCACGAAGATAATCAACACCAGCTATAACCGCATCATTATCCTCTCCTTCTACACCTAGCTTACGACCACCTTGTGCACCAATTGCTACATAAAATGCTTTGTATCCTTGATTGCGAAGTTCTTTAAGTGAAATATCTTTTCCAACTTCTACTCCGCACTTAATTTCTACTCCAAGTTTACGAAGTACATCTATTTCTGCATCGATAACGTTTTTTCAAGACGGAAAGAAGGAATACCATATTTTAGCATACCACCTGGCTGATCTAGTTTTTCGAATATCGTAATTGAATACCCTTTTTGAGCAAGATAAAAAGCACAAGAAAGACCAGAAGGACCAGCTCCAACAATTGCCATTTTAATAGAACTATAATCAAAAAGTTTTTCTGGAACAAATCGATTTTCTTCTGCTAATTCACGGTCGGCTAAGAATTTTTTAATATCATCTATGGCTACAGGATCATCAATTCCATTACGTGTACATTCTTGTTCACAAGGATGAGGACAAATACGACCACATACAGCGGGAAATGGATTTTCTTTTTTGATAAGTTCTAATGCATCATCATATTTTCCTTGTGATGCTAATTTAATATAACCTTGTACTGAAATATGAGCAGGACAAGTTGCTTTACATGGTGCCCACCAGTTTTATAAGTATTTTCAAAATTATCGCGAAATTCTGGATTATACCGATTTTTCCCCAGTTATGATCATCGGGTAATGGCATTACAGGAAACTTAATAGCAGTTTTACTACAAAGGTTTGATCCAAGTTTTACAGCGTTTGCTGGACATGTTTCAACACATTGACCACATCCACCACATTTTTCAGGGTCAACTTTAGCAACATAATTTGATCGAGACATGTTAGGAGTATGAAAATACTGGCTTGTACGTAAAGCTAAACAAACATTACGTTCACAGTTACAAATAGCCCATATTTTATTGGTTCCATCCATGTTAGAAACTTAATGCATATAACCACGTTTTTCTGCCACTTGTAATACTTCTTCAGCTTTTTCTTTAGTAATACGACGAGCCTTCCCAGTTGCAATACAACTTTCTGCAGTTGCACCTAAAATAAGACACATCTCTTCTGGTAAATTACCTGTCCCTTCTCCCATTTGCTGACGAACTAGACGACATTGACAAGGTGCTAATGCAATATGATTTTGATATTTTGTAAGCCAATATGAAATTTCTTCATATGGAGCTTTTCTCGTTTCCGCTTTTATTGCTGATTCTACAGGAATTACGCGCATAGCACCATTACCCATTGGCATAATAGTCGTTACTTGTTCAACAGTTGTACGAGTATATTCCTCAAAAGCACGAGCAATTTCTGGATGTGCATTTGCATTTTCACGGTTTAACATCATAAGTTCAAAAATACCAGGAACAAAAATAGGTAATTCAAATCTATCTGTACCATCACCTTGAGGTTTCATTTCTAAAATACCCCAGTCGGTTAACTGCATACACATATCAAAAGTATCTGCATATGACATACCTGTACGTTTTGCCAAGTCTTCAACTTTTTCATCGACACGCCGATTCATTGCAATAAGCAAATCTGCTTGCTCGTCTGATACTAAATCTGCAAATACATAATACTCTGGATCTTTTTCAGTATACTCATTCGTTCGCCCTGCTACGTGTTGGGCTAGCTCTACAATCTTCTGTCTAATAGCCATGTAATTCCTCATTTAAATTCTATTTATTTAGCAACAATATATATATTTATTATTTTATAACCGATTCTGCTTGCTCGCTTAACCAATCGACCCAAGCTCGAACCCCTTCTCCCGTTTTTGCAGAAATAGGAAAAACTTTCATCTTTGGATTAAGTTTAGTAACTCGCTCTTTAAGCAATTTCATATCAAAATCAAAGACAGACATAGTATCTATTTTGTTTACGATAAGCGCATCACAAATTTTAAACATCTTAGGATATTTAAGAGGTTTGTCATCGCCTTCTGGAACAGATAAGATCATTACATTTTTAATTGCCCCTGTATCAAACGAAGCAGGACAAACAAGATTCCCAACATTTTCAAGTACTGCAATATCAATATCTTCTGTTCCAATCTCATCAAGACCTTGTTTTGTTAATTTTGCATCAAGATGACACATTCCACCAGTATGCAACTGAATAGCTTTTACACCCGTAGCTGCAATTTTTTTTGCATCTACATCTGAATCTATATCTGCTTCTAAAACACCTATTCTGAAGGTATCTTTTATCAATTTTATTGTTTGTAACAGCGTGGTTGTTTTTCCAGAGCCCGGAGAGCTCATAAGATTTAATAAAAAGGTGTTAGTTTTTACCATATCCTTTCTGACTTTTGCTGAGCTTCATCGTTGCTGTTGTATATACTTTTTTTGATTTCTATTACTTTGACATTATTCAACACAAAACTCCTTACATTTATCTATAGACTCTGCACTATTAAATAGATAAAAATATAGAGATATTTTATATTATAAATTTTTATAAGTAAATAAACACTTATAGCTAAGTGTCTGATTTAAAGTGATTTTTTGTTATTTTAAAAGATTATCGAGTATTTTTTTTGCTACCTTGGGTTCATTTTCTTTAACAATCTTACTAACTACAGAATATCCAAGTTTTGTGGTATAGCTTGTAGCAAACGCATACGAATTATCTAAATGAGTTTGGCAAGATTTTGTATTAGGACAAAGCGTTTCAATTGCTTTTGTACGAAAAATTTCAGTTATATTAATTAATAATTGTAGATTTTCAAGAAGACTATCGGCAATAAGTGGCAAAAAAGCATTTAACTCAAATTCACCTCTACTTGCCGCATTACTTATTGCACTATCATTTGCCATAACTTTAAGAGAACATTGGATGACCATTTCTGGAATTACAGGATTTATTTTGCCAGGCATTATAGTACTACCTTGCTGCATTGCTTGTAGCTGGATTTCGCCAAATCCGCCGTATGGACCACTGTTCATAAGTCTTAAATCACCGGCAATTTTACTCAGGTTAACAGCCAAAGCTTTTAATAATCCCGAAACTTCGACAAACACATCGTTGTTTTGCGTTATATCCATAGGATATTCGGCAGGTGAAAGCCCTATAGATGTAATTTCTCTAATTTTTTCTATTACTCCAAACCGGTACTTTTTACTTGCGTTATTTGCTAATCCTACCGCAGTACCACCTAAATTGACTTGTCTTAATCTTTCTTCTATTTTGTATAGTCTCCATCTGTCTCGAGCTATTGCCTGTGCATATGAGCCAAACTCTTCACCAAAGCTTATCTCTACAGCATCCATTAATTCAGTTCTACCTAGTTTTTTGATGTTGGCAAATTTGTTTTCTTTTTGTTGGAGCGCTTCTTGTAGTTTTGCACAGTTTTCACTCAAGATTCTAAGCTGTTCAATAGCTGCAATTCTTAGTGCAGTTGGATACACATCATTAGTAGATTGTCCACGATTAACGTCATCTAGCGGATGAATAAAAGAATATTCACCTATTTTATGCCCCAACTCTAAGAGTGCTAGATTTGCAATAACTTCGTTAACACACATATTTGTTGAAGTTCCAGCTCCTCCTTGCAACGAATCAATAACAAATTGGTTGTCTACCTCACCACTAAGAACCCTATCACAAGCTTTTTCTATTGCTACATATATGCCTTTTTCTCTCACACCTAATTTTTCATAGATACTCGCAGCTGCTTTTTTAACTTTTGCAATTGCATAAATTAATTTAAGACTTGTTTGTTTGTGTTCAAGTTTAAAGTTTTTTAATGCCCTATAAGTATTTATGCCATACAACACATCATCTTGTAATTCTACAGTGCCAAGTGAGTCTTCTTCAATTCTCATTGTTACTCTCCAGTTTATCATGAAGATATGGAAAAAGTTCGAGACTTCGTTCAAGTATTCCCTGAATATAAGCAATAACAAGACCATAATTAGTAATAGGAACCCCTTGATTAATTGCACACCGTGTACGATATATAACTTCTTTTTCTGTTAACATACAGCCACCACAATGAATAATTACTTTATAAGAAGACAAATCATCTGGAAAACCCGCTCCTCCTGAACAGGTTTCAATCTTAATCTTTTTTTGTGTATAATTTTTGAGCCACCGAGGTATTTTTACACTCCCAATATCATCACACGAGCGATGATGTGTACACCCTTCTGCTATTAACACTGTATCGCCATCTTCTAAATCTTCGATTGCTGCAATCCCATCAACAGCTGCTTCTAACAAGCCTTTATATCTCGCTTGTAATATCGAAAACGACGTTAAGGGTATATCAAGTGGCGTATCTGCTGCTACTTTTGCAAAAACCTGACTATCAGTAATAACCATAACAGGCTTTTTACCGAGATTTGCTAAAGTATCTCTTAATTCATACTCTTTTACCACTATTGAAGTAGCATCAGCTTCTAAAATATCTCTAATAGTTTGCTGTTGCGGAAGAATAAGTCTTCCTTTTGGTGCCGATTTGTCTATCGGAGTAACTAAAACTACAAAGTCCGAAGGATGAATTAAATCTCCTACCAGTTGGAGTTTAGAGTCTTCTCTCACACTTAGATGCGCAATAATATCTTTTAATTCCTTAATGTTTACTTTATTTAAAGCACTAACATAAATTGAATCTTTATCTGGTTTTGGAACTTTTTTTAACAAATCAGATTTGTTTTTTGCAATTATATAGTTAATTTCTTTTGCTTTAAAAAGAGAAATTAATTCTTTTTCATCATCTTCTAAATCCCTGGTTGCATCACTGACCAGTACAGCTACATCTGTTTTTACGAGAACTTGTTTCGCTTTTTGAATGCGAAGTTTACCAAGTTCTCCTTGATCATCAAATCCTGGTGTATCAATTATTACCACCGGCCCTAAAGGAAGCAATTCCATCGATTTTAAAACGGGATCTGTTGTTGTCCCTAAAACAGAAGAAACTATGCTCAAATTTTGATTGGTCACCGCATTTACAAGACTTGATTTGCCTGCATTCCGTTTACCAAAAAAACCGATATGTATCCTAACAGCCGATGGTGTATTATTTAGCCCCATATTAATATCCTATTATACTATTATTGAGTAATCTCTTTTAATACTACAATAGTCCACTCATTTACGCTACAGGTAGTAGCCGCTGTATAGCTTACAGTTGCATTTGTTTTTACTAAAGCATTTTACCATGGTACTAGAGGATTTTTTTTGCTGTCATTTTTTTATATTTTTCTATTGCTTTTATTCAGTAAATAAACGTATATTTGTAAAGTATTAAATCGAATAGTAAATACATAACAAATTATAATAGAGAAAATATGTCTATACTCGTTGAAGAATTAAAACAAGAACACATTACAATTATTGAAACACTAAAAAAAACCAAAGAACTTGGTTTTTCCTCCGAAGAAGGCCAAAATACATTTCGTGCTGCAAAAAAAATCTTTCTTTCACATTTAGAAAAAGAAGACGCCAAATTTTACCCTGTTCTGTATAAAGCCGCAGAAAAAGATCGTAATCTTAAAGAAAACTTAGATATTTTTGCAAATGATATGGATAAAATATCAAAAAAAGTCTTAGATTTCTTTGATAAATATTCCACTGGAGGCTCTGGAATTGAATTTGCTAAAGATTTTGGAACTCTTTATGCAACAGTGACACAAAGAATAAGACGAGAGGAAACAATTATTTATAAAAAATATGATGCCTTAAATAATTAAATTATGTTCTTAATATACAATAATACTTCTTATTTTATGTGATAAGAAGTAGAAAAACTTTTTTTAACAGGAAATTAATAGCTAAGAGGCTTATAATTGTATAGAAAAAATGCTAGTATTTTGTGTTATTTGATTTTTATTCTACAGGAAAATGCTAGTGGATTTAATACTGAATATGTTTTTTTTAAATAGAAGTATTTTCTTGATTGAATGCATCATATTATTGTATGTTTTTTTAGAATCAGAACGTACTCATTTATTTCAAGCATTTATACTTACTTGGATTTTAGTATCTGTATTACATATATTGCTATATTCTTATAATTTTAATCGCTTATTAATCAGTTATGCTGTTGGAACCTTATATCTTATTCCAACTATTTTACTATTTAAAGAAACCTATTGGGCGAAGATTTTTGTTTTCTATATGATTTTTTCTATAACTCAACTTGTATACCTTATATTTACGTATGTAGACCATTTTATATCTTCCCCCATTCCACAAATTTTTATTTTTATTGGATTAATGTTGGAACTGACAGCCCTACCATTAATAAAGCGATATATAACGCCATCACTTAAAGAAATTATTAAAATTTTAAACCATCATAATTCTATTTTCACATTATTTCCTATTATTTCTTTTCTATTGCTCACTAGTTATGCATTTTTAGAAAACTATCTTTTGTCTACTTTTGTTGCCATAATACTAACCACACTATTACTATTTTTTAGTTATTATTTGATTGCAAAATCTATATCGGCAACTAAACGACTTGACGAATTACAACAGATTTCAATGACGGATAGTCTAACAGGTCTGTATAATAGGCGGTATTTTAACAAAAAAATTAAGCAAGTATATGATCTTTATTTAAAAACAAATTCAGAATTTTCATTGATTAGCGCTGATATCGATTTATTTAAAGATATAAATGATTTATATGGCCATGATTGTGGAGACTCAGTATTAACATCAGTTACACAAGATATAAGTAAATCAACTAGAACATCTGATTGCGTTGCTCGCTGGGGAGGTGAAGAATTTCTTATTTTATTACCAGCAACTAACAAAGAGCAAGCAATCCTTTTAGCTGAACGTATAAGAAAAAGAGTTGAAGCTCACCAGTATAAATTTAGTGATAATAAAACAATATCAGTAACATTAACTTTAGGAGTGGCGGTTGCTAAGCCGGCAGATACAATTGATAAAATAATAAAGAGAGCCGACCTAGCATTATATTTTGGTAAGCAAAAAAGTCGCAATTGTGTAATATCCTTTGATGAAATAGATACTACAATTGCAAGTAATTAAAAGTTATATGTTACTTTAACATACCCCATATCGTTGTCATCAAATTGTCCATAGGTGCCAGAATCTCCGAGAAAAATATTAGCACCTAAAATTGCAACAACTCCAGACCCCAAATCATACGATACGCTTGGTCTAATAAGAGCATTTGTATCTCCAAATTCAACGTATGAGAAAATCTTTGCTGTTAGTGTATCTCGCAAAAAACTTTTATTAATTGAAAATGTCGCTGTATTAGTAAACTGATCATCTTGCAAAGAATCTTCATAGTCTAAAATGATTTTTTGTATAAACTGACTACTTAGAGAAAAGCCTGCAATTTTTGTATCGAGTCCTACTGCATAATGCACATAATCCGAAGTATGCAGACTATAATCATCTTCATAAAAATCTTTGCCATTATAATAGGCCCCTTCAGCTCGTAGTACAAAATTGCCAAGTGATGCACTTGCACTTCCTCCTCCCATTGTTAATCTTTCATGTTCAAAAGTCATAGTTGGCCCAAAAGAGGTTATTACAGGCTCATCATCCCACATATAGGCCCCGACAAGTTCAAAATCACAAAGAGAAGTCATCATCGAATAGCGCACGAAATACTCACCATTGGCTAAATTAGTATCTATATCATCATAACTATCAGAAAAATCAATTCCACTTGTATTCCAAATAGAATCACTTTCCGGCATTATATTAGAAACAAACTCCGGTACCCAAATAACTTCTATTGTACTTGAGCCAATATAATAATCTATCTTTGCAGCGTTTACGCCAATGCGTATTTCGGTAAAATCTGGAAGTAAAAACTCTTGTAAGTTTTTAGGCGAAACCACATCAGTAATAAAAACCCCATCTGATTTACCCCAAATAACTTGTTGTTTACCAACTCTAAAGTCAAAATTTGTAAAAAATAAATCTACGTACAATTCTCTAAAGTCGAGGTCCGATACAACCTCTTCATCTATATTTACATACGGATTTGCTAAAAAAGCTACATTACTTGCCGAATATTCCATGCTTAAATCGAATGAGTTTTGCAAAATAGAAAAATCTGGATCTTCGCTTAAAAAGACACCGGTATAATTTCGCACATAGCCACTAAAATCTAAATCTGAAGCAAAAACAGTTACGCCCATAAGAGAAAGCACTGCACAAAACCACTTTTTTAGTTTCATTACATCCCCCTCATCATTATTCGTTCGCTAAAGATTGTATCTTTTATGCCTGTATTAACCTGTAAATTTGATAGTTGCATTTGCGTAGTATGATTCTTTTGAACATTAGTCATTAAAGAACTTGCAATGACACTATAACCTTTAATTTCTTCGACTTTTTGTATTTCAAGCGTTTTAAGCAACTCTCCATCTTCATCGTAAAACTCTTTTTTTACACCAAGCCAACTACTAGGTAAAACCCAAGTAATTGTTTTCGAATACATTGTGTCTTTATCGAGTGGAATACTTTCGATAACGTAACATTCTTTTTCATCGATCGTTTCTTTTCGTAATAAAGTATGAGTATCTTCCTCTGGATTTCTAGTTCCTAAATCATCGTATGTAAAATCTGATCCCATAAAATAATCATTGCTATTACTACTAGATATTCGTTTTATTTTTTTTAGAGCAGGTAAATATATCCATTGAGAATCATCTTTAGATGTATCATCATAACTCCAGCTCATAAAAGAGGTGTCGCGTACATCTGCAGGAGCGGTAAAAAACATAATCTTTTTTTCATCTTTACCCGAGCTTTTTATACATTGATTTATCTCTCTAACTCGCTGATCTCCTCTCTCATTTTCTAAAATCATTTTTAGATTTCCTTGTAAATCATCTGGCACTTTTCGGTTATACACATTTTCCATTATCTGCTTGCCGGTAAGATTCTCCTCAGAATTCTGAGCCCACAAACCAACACACGCCATAGTCACAGCAAAAATTATTGCTACACATTTCTTATTCATTATCTAACTCCTTATTTTGCTTCTTAAAATAAATTTTTGATTGATATAAAAGAACTGCCATAATTGTTACCGTTCCCACAAAACTGGTAAACATATTAAGAGAGACTAATGCTCCTAACGTTCTATTTAGTGGGAATGCCGAAAACAGCAATACTAAGAATCCTGCTATTACAACAACTGCATTGTATAAAATAGCCTTTCCCGAATAACTCATTGTTATTTCTAGTGCAAGCTCTCTTGTTTTATTTTTTGACGAAGAAATTTTATATGTTTCTATAAAATGAACTGCATAATCAATACCAATTCCTATTGCAATACTCGAAAGCAAAGCCGTTGTTGTACTTAGAGGAATATTTAAGAGCCCCATAATACCAAAACTAATAAAAGCGGTAATAATAATTGGACAAGATGCTATAACTCCTATACGCAAGCTATGAAACATAAAAGAAAGCAAGATTATGACAATTAGTAGCGACAAAATGACGCTTAAAATTTGACCTTCTAGTATAAGATTAGAGAAAACAAGGCCTCTATATCCAGACCCTGCATAATTAATACTGATATGTAATTTTTCAAACTCAGGTTCATATTGCTGTATAAGATCTATTGCAGAAGTTATTGTTTGAGAAGTATCATCTTTTAATTGAAAAGTTAAATTAGCCTTTTGGTAATTATAATCAATCACTTTTAAAAGATTATCTGGATCGCCTGACATTTCATACAATAATAAATATTGAGCAATTAAATCACGACTCTGCGGAATACAATTAAAAGAGGGATCATCTGCATTCATAACCATATTCATGCGTTTTATATAATCAGTAAGTGCAAAAGAGCTACCAACATTGTCTAGTGATTCTTCTACATCAGTTTGCATTGATTCAATAAGCTGCAAAACCTCTGGATTTTTAAACGTATCTACTTCTGGAGATTCAAAAATAACGTTTACCATTGACGTTCCGCCAAAATTTTGGTTAATAAACGTATCAGCTGTAACTATTTCTGTTTTTTTATCAAATTGAGATAAGAAACTTGAATCTACCCATACTCTAGTGACACCCCATACAGAAAGTCCTAAAATTATTACGGTTACAAAATAAAAACTATGTGTATGTCGTATAAGAAATTGTGAATATGGTTTAGATATATTAGACAGATGCCTCTTGGATTTTTTAGTTTTTTTCCAGGCAGGAAGTCCCATCACTTTTAATCCTGCAGGCAATAAAATAAGTGAAAAATACATTGCCATCATTACACCAAATGCAGTAAAAATACCAAAATATTTTATAGGATACACTTGTGACGTAAGGAGTGAAATAAATCCAACCGCTGTTGTTACAGAAGTCATAATAACAGGATTGTGCATGCTATGAAGCATATCTTTTAATGCAATATCATCTTGAACGCCAGGATGTTCCTGTTTATAGTGGCGTAGATAATTAACCATATGTATACCATCAGCAACACCAATAGCAATTAACATAACTGGAATCATAGTTGAAACTGCATAAATTGGAATATCTAGCGCTGCCATCAATCCAAACGTCCACAACACACTAAAAAGAACAACCATCATTGTCATAAAAGTCGCCCTAACACTATTCATAAGAAGATACAAAATTACAATAATAACAATAATTACTATCGGAACCATTTTAGCCATATCAGCCGGAGCTAATTGTGCTAAAGTACCTTCTACAATAGGACGTCCAGCAACATAAAGGGTTTCATCTCCTGTATAAGAATCAGCAAGCTCATTTATTTTTTGATACAGCTCACTACTAAAAACGTCATCCCCTATCTCTACCATTATTAAGGCTACTTTTTCGTCTTTAGAAATAACTCGACCAGAAATCATATCGTTTGCACGAACAGCCGATTTTAGCTCTTCTATTTCTTGTGCAGTTTGCGGAACCTTTGTATAAAAAGGATTAACTTCTAATCCATATTCAGAACCGGTAATATTATCTGCAGTGTAGAGAGATGTCACATCACCTTTTTCTATTTCATCTAAATTTTGTAAATCTTTGGTAAGATTTTTAATTTTTGACAAAGTAGCTGAGTTATAAATACCATCTTTGTTTTCTATTGCAATAACAATACCATCACGAATATTAAACCAATCTTCAGCTTGATTACTGTATACAAACGCAGGATTTGACTCTGGCATGTACTTATCAAGATTTGTTTCGATTCTAGTGTTTTCTTTTACGGCAAACAAAAAACCAACCGAAATTGCTAAAACAACCAAAATAGTAATCAGTGGCCGTTTAAGTAGAACATGTAATAATTTTTCCATTAAATCTCCTTATTTTTAATTGTTAGTTATCAATTACTAACTTATTTGGATAAATAAAAAACTTTTTTATACTTTTAATAAAAGACTTACTGCCTCCCAGTGAGACAAATAGATAGCACATAAATCTGTTTTTGATCCTGCAAGTTTCCACTTATTAACGACTAAACGCACCGTTCCCATAATAATATTTGTGAGCACTTTTGCATCAATATCACTTCGCACAATTTTTTCTTCTTGCTCTCGTATAATTACCTTTTCAATAAGCATAGACCTATTATTCATAATAGATACAACTTTTTTAGAAAGCTGCAAATCATTTTGAAAAATCTCTTCCGAAAAAAGAATAGCTGCTAATGATGGCTTTTTTACAAAACATTCCATTTGAAACTGTAGCATTTTATTTACATCGTCTAGTGTTCCATTTTCTGAAATATTATATTTTGTCTCAAAACTTTGCATATCATCGTCTATAGTCTGTAAAATTGTCAGTAAAATGGCCAATTTATTATCAAAATGCCTATAAATTGCAGGCTCACTTATGCCTATACCTTTCGAAAGTGCCTTCATAGTGAAATTTTGGATACCATTAGTAGCAATTAAATCTATAGAGGCATTAATAATTTCATTTTGTCGTTTTGTTAATTCCATAAAAACCTTTACGTTAGTAACTTATAACTAACATACTGTTTTGCAGTAATTGTGTCAAGAAAAATATTTTTTTTAATAAATTTAGAGGAGATCACTTTTTCTCCCCTCTTGCACTATTTTACCAAACTATTAAATTTGCTCCATAGGTTAGCCCAGCTCCAAATCCAACAGTAATAATAATATCACCTTTTTGTAGAGAGCCGCCTTTTGCAAGTTCATCTAAAGCAAGGGCAACAGACGCTGCAGATGTATTGGCATATTTTTCTATGTTTAGAAAAAAAGTATTCTCTGAAATACTCAACCGCTTTGCAGCAGCAGAAATAATGCGCTTGTTAGCTTGATGTGGAACAATTTTAGCAACTTGATTGATAGTGAGACCTTCATCTTCCAGCAGTTTTTTTATTGTCTTTGTTATAGCGTTTACCGCAAAAAGATATACTTCCTGTCCAGCCATCTCGATATGAGTGGGCTTTTCTACTATCTCTCCAGCTCTAAACGGATTTCGAGTTCCGCCACGACGTAGTTGTAAATATTCGGCACCAGATCCGTCAGCTCCAAGTATAGATCGATGTATTCCTCTTTTTTTATTTTCTTGCAATGAATCTTCTCTATATTCCAATATGGCAGCCCCTGAGCCATCACCAAATAAAACACAGGTATTTCTATCAGTCCAGTCAGTAATACGAGAAAGTGCATCGGCACCAATTACTAGAGCTTTTTTTCTGCCCCCTGCTTTCATCATACAAAAAGCCGTATCAAGTGCATAAATAAAACCAGTACAACCAGCTAATATATCAAAAGCTGCAGCGTTTTTTGCACCAATACGATCTTGAACCATACAAGCAACAGATGGGAAACCTGGATAATCAGGAGAAGCTGTAGCAACAATTATTAATTCAATATTTAAGGCTGCTGCTTTTGGATTATCTAGATTAATAACTTCTAACGCGCTCATAGCTGCTTTATACGCTAAATCACTTGTTGCTTCTTCTTCACTTACAATATGACGCTCTTTTATTCCTGTATGTGAAAAGATCCACTCATCTGATGTTTCTACAATTTTAGATAAATCTTCATTTGTTAGTATTTTTTTTGGTACATACCTACCCGTAGCAGTAATTTGAATTGACATATAAACACTCCTATTAGTACTGCAACCATTTTGGCAAACAGCCTTTTCACAAAAATAATACATTTTTACGGATTTTGTCAATATGTCATCTTGACATTTTTTAATAATGTGTCAAAATACAAGCAAGAAACTTTTAATAGAACTTTTAATCTGTTGTAAAGTTTTACAGGAGCGTTTATGAAAAAAGGTAAAATTACTATTGATTCTGAAATGTGCAAAGGATGCTATCTTTGTATTAATGCTTGTCCACAAAATGTAATTACTATTAGCAAACAAACAAATACAGGTGGAGTATATCCAGCTACCTATTCTACAATCTCTACAAAAAACGGCAAATCATGTATAGCCTGCGGATCTTGTTTTCAAATGTGTCCAGATCTTGCAATAGAAGTATTTGAAATAGAGGGAGAAGAGAATGAATACTAAACGGATACTAATGAAAGGAAATGAAGCTATTGCAGAAGCTGCTATTAGAGCCGGATGCCAAGCTTATTTTGGCTATCCTATAACTCCACAAAATGAACTCATAGCATGGATGGCAAAATACATGCCCGAACAAAATAGAATTTTTATACAAGCAGAGAGTGAACTTGCTGCTATTAATATGGTTTACGGAGCAGCCAGTACCGGAATAAGAGCTATGACTAGCTCATCTAGTCCTGGAATATCTCTAAAACAAGA
>MLPZ01000021.1 GCA_001885315.1 Treponema sp. CETP13 | reverse complement strand
AATATAGAATAAATTATTTCGTGCGCCGAAGGCGTCCGCCCAACATGGGCTTAAGCTGTATTTTCGTGCCCGTAGGTCTTGGCGTTAAAATTGCAAAATGAGCGAAGCGACTGCAATTTTCATGACAAAGAAAATATCCGCTTGAAGCTTTTGTTAACCGATTTTTATTTCTTTTTATAAATATCTTGATGATCACCAATATTAACAAAAATAATTTCCTGCTCTGAAACAATAAATTCTATTGATATCCTGTAAGAAAGGTTTATTGAAACAGAATATCCTTCAAAAGAACTCGTTTTGAATTGATGTAATCTTAATGACGGATGATAAGGATTAATTTCTAGAAGTTGTAATGTCTTAGAATATTGCTTTAGAAGCTCAGGATGCTTCTTAAGAAACTTTTTGGCCTTTTCTTCATATGAAGAAGGAAATAATAACTTATACATTAGTAATTCGTTTCAAATGTTCTTCAATTGATCCAGTGAAAAAATTTCCAGCTTCTACTTCCTTTTTTGATTTCTGAATTGCAGCGTCCAATTCTAATTCTCGTAATTGGTTATATTCATCAATAGAAAGAATCACATACTTTTCAATTCCACGAACAGTAATAACCACACCATTATTATCTGAAACCAATTCATTAATAGCAGTTATACCCTTTACCTTAAGATCATTTGCAGTAATTTGTCCAACCATATTGATCCTCCTGTATTTATAATAATACTATTATTAGCACGATAAATCAATCGATTCACCACACTTTTATAACATAAAACTGGAAATAGTTCCAACTCTTAATTTATATAGACTTAATAAATAGCAGAAAAGTTTTTAAAAAATCTTTTCCGACGGCGCGCCGTAGGCGTCCGGTTAACAATGAGTTAAACCGCAAACCGGCTTGACCGGTTTGTCGGCTTTGAACTTCTTGTTATGTGATATTTTACATCTGCATAAGTGCAGCATAATTTATATTATGCTCTCTTGCATAAGCAAGAAAATCTTTTTCCTCTTTTGTTACGCGAATCTGAAATTTTAACGGTGAAGCGAATTTCTGTTTTCTTCCGGCATTTTCCCTTGCTCCGCCATGACCAAATTTCTTCTCATAAGAGGCAAGCCCTGATTTTTTCATGTATTCTTTTTCAGAAATAATCTTCTCATCTGAAGAAACTTCTGATTGCAATTTCTTGAATACATATCCCTCAGAATCTTTTACAAAAACATAATCCATAATCAGACCTCCTTCAAACGCTTCTTAGCAAGCTTAATGATTTCTTTTGGAGTCTTCTGCGTTTTCTTTACAAAAACAACTCCAACTACAATAATTTTCCCGGCTTTATATTTAAACAGAGAACGAAGTTCATTTGGTTTTATTTCAAAAATTTCTTTTTGAATCGGCTTTACACGAACAAATTCGATACCTTGAGTTTCAATCTTTGTGTATTCATCACTTAGCAGTTTCTGCTGAGATTCTTCCAAAGATTTTATTTCAGCTTCTGCTTGTGGTAATTTTTCTACGGTGAACCTCATAATTATAAAATAATACATAAAATTGAATTTGTCAACATTTTCAAAAAGATATAAAAAACCTGGCTTGAATTGATTTTTTATTCAACTTTCCATTCTGTCCATTCAATATGATTGTATTGCATTACATCGTCTGATAATTTCATTCCCAATTTTTTGTAAAATGGAATCGCATTTTCATTTGCGATAAGATAGACAGCAATATCTTTTTCTCCGCCAGCTATTTCATGGGCTTTTTTCATTAACTCTCGACCAATCCCATGGCGCTCATAGTTTCTATCTACTCCTAAATCTGTGATATACAGCCAATAACAAAAATCGGTAAGCCCAAACAGAACTCCCACAAGCTTACCTTCTACATTTCTAGCCGCAAGACTTATTGATACATTTTTTACTAGTTTAGAAATTCTTTCGTAAAAACGTTCTTTAGGATACTGAGATCCCAAATCTGATCTTTTAAGAAAATCAATGTATTCTTCAGCTGTTAATTTTTCTTCTTTAATGATAATTTCATTATTCATTTTTCTAAGCGCCCCAGTGTGGGCGTCCACATAACATTGAGTTAACTTGCATTTGCTGTTTTTGCCATAGGCAAAATTGGCGTAAAACTTGCACCAGAAACGCGTAGCGTTTAGCAAGTTTTATGACAAAAGCAATGTCAAGTTGAACTCTTTGTTCGATGTCTTTTTTAGTCAATTAACATTTCTCTTAATATATTTTTGACTTTTACTATTGTTTTTTTTTCTGTTTTTCCCATTTTTTTTATTAACCGACTTTTATCTATTGTTCTTATTTGATCCAATACTATCCAGCCTTGTTTATCCTTAAATTTTAGTTCCACTCTTGTAGGATAATTATGTGACTTTGTTGTCATTGGAGCAATTATTACAGTATTAATATAATGGTTCATTTCATTTGGTGATATTACCAAACATGGCCTTTTTTTTTGAATTTCACTACCTTTAGTTGGATCGAGATCAACTAAATATACTTCATATTGATTTATTACCATTCCCATTCAAATGCTTCTTTTCCGTTAAAATCTTCAATCAAGAGACTATCTTCTTCATTTTGATGCATTTTTTGAAACGATTCTATCCAATCTTTTCTTGCAGTTGAATGTACAGGGGTAAGAATCATTTGTTGATTTTCGACTTCCAAATCTAGTTTGTCTGAAACATTTAATTGGTCGATTATTGTTTTTGGCAATCGAATACCTTTTGAATTTCCTATTGGCACTACTGATATTAACATATTCACCTCTCACAAAAGTAATTATATTGTAATTACTTTATTTGTCAACCTTTAAAACAGTCCTTTTATTTTTTTTAACATTTTAATGTTTTTTCTTTTTTTCCCCTCTGGCGCCGGAGGCGTCCATCGAACTACGCGCTTAAACGGTTTTGCGGCTTGACCGCAAAATCCGATTTGAAGCGCATGTTATG
>MLPZ01000003.1 GCA_001885315.1 Treponema sp. CETP13 | reverse complement strand
TTACGTTTAAATAGGAGATGAGTTAAGATTTTCTACGCGAGTTTTAAACATATCTATCAATGAAAACGTATCGTTCAAGAAAACTCGATAGTGAAGGCGTAGCCTGAGCGCCAAGTTGCAAACCTTTTTTCCTATATCTGCCTGCGGCGACTTTTGCGAAGCAAAACGTCGATAGCAATCTTTGATTGCGACCAAACCTTTTTTATATTTTGCAACTTCCTATTTGCCCGCCTGCGGCGACTTTTACGCAGTAAAATGTCGATAGCAATCTTTGATTGCGACCAAACCTTTTTTATATTTTGCAACTTCCTATTTGCCCGCCTGCGGCGACTTTTGCGCAGCAAAATGTCGATAGCAATCTCCGATTGCTACCAAACCTTTTTTCCTATATCTGCCTGCGGCGACTTTTGCGAAGCAAAACGTCGATAGCAATCTTTGATTGCTACCAACTTCCTATTTGCCCTCCTGCGTTGAGTTTTGCGAAGCAAAATCTCAAGAGAAAGCTGTGCTTTCTCCAAACCTTTTTAGTATTTAAAACAGAACAAGCTCACTTTCGTGAGCTTTATTGCTTTTAAATAGAGGAGAAGTAACGATTTGCTACTTTACCAACTCATAAGGCCATCGGGTATAGCCACCCCAATTCATCATTCTTGTGTAACCAACTTTTTCTAACTTTGAAATAACTATACCGGCTCGTCCACCTGTTTCACAATACACAATTAAGTACTGACTTTTAGGGAGCTCATCAAGTCGATTCATTACATTAGATGAGGAAAAGCTCTTAGCTGTTGGAATATGGCCTTTAACATAGGAAGATTCAGGACGAACATCAATAATCAGATATCATCTTTTGGCATCTCAACCAACTCTTGCAGCTTTGCAGGTTCAAGATACGGCTTTAAAATAACACCATCTTTTGAAGTCTTTCCCGTCAGGCAACTCATAATCATAAAAATAGGAATAATCCATAAAATTTGAAACTTTTTCATATAAACCCCTTATAACAGATTATTAATGGTAGGTTGCTATTGTGCAGTTGTCAATCTCTACTTCCTATCTTTCACCTCTGCAACAAATTTCTATATGCGTTACAATTCAGACATGAGTATTATACAAAAAGAAATTCAATTACGACCTAAACTGAGAGGCTTTCATTTAATTACAGCTGAAATAGAACACCAAGTTCCAGAGATAGCTCAAATTGATACAGGATTAGTGTTTTTGCATTTAAAGCATACGTCGGCTTCTATTACCTTAAATGAAAATGCAGATCCAGATGTCCGTTCAGATATGGAAAGCATATTTAATGATCTGGTACAAGAAAATCAACCGTATTATAGACATACACTCGAAGGTTCTGATGATATGCCAGCTCATGCTAAAAGTTCAATACTTGGAACACAACTAACTATACCTGTTACAAGGGGAAGATTTAATTTGGGTACATGGCAAGGAATCTATTTGTGTGAACATCGCTCTCATGCCGGATCTCGGAGTCTGGTTGTTACTATCTTAAGTTAATATGTCTTTTACACGGAGTACTTTATGAATTTTTTATTAATTATTGCAACTCTTGCGGCCTTCTTTGTGAAAGGTCTTTGTGGTTTTGCAAATACACTTGTTTTTGATTCAATATTGGGGCTGGGCTATAACAATGTAAACATTTCTCCGGTGGAGTTGTTAATTACATATCCTTCAAGTATGATACTTGCTTGGAATAAACGTAAATTTATTGATGTAAAAGTGTGGTTGCCATTATCTTTATTAGTAATTGTTGGAATGGTTCCAGGTAGTATATTTCTTAAAAATGGGAATCCACAAATAATAAAAATACTTTTTGGTTTTATTGTTATTGCTATAGCACTACAAATGTTATTGCATGAAAAATTTCCTGTTACTAAACAATCTCCACGAGTAGTACTTATTCTAATTGGAATATTTTCGGGTGTGCTAAGCGGCATATTTGGAATAGGGGCTGTCCTTGTTGCCTATATAAGCAGAACAACCACAACAAGTGATTCCTTAAAAGCTAATATTTGTATGGTTTTTATTGTGGAGAATACAATTAGAACTATAGTATATATAATTACTGGAATCATTACTTTTTCGGTTGCTCTATCAGCAATTAAAATGTTCCCATTTATGATTATCGGATTAAATATAGGAATGAAATGTTCTAACAAAATATCAGAAAAATCAATTAAATATATTGTAATTTTTACTCTCTTTGCATCAGGATTTACCTTGCTTCTGTTAAATTTTATGGCCTAGAATACTTTGTTAATGATGTTTGAATTCAAGCACAGATATTAAATCTACTTAAAGACTTACAAAAGAAAATGGACTTAACCTACATGTTCATAACACATGATTTATCTGTAGTAAATTATTTTTCAGATGATGTTGCTGTTATGTATTTGGGGGAATTAGTGGAAAAAGCTTCTTCTCAAGAATTGTTTGCAAATCCTATTCATCCTTATACTAAGGCGTTGTTGTCTGCTATTCCGGTGCCGAGTTTAGAACATAAAAAAGAAAGAATCTTATTAAGAGGAGAAATTTCTTCTCCTATAAATCCTAAGCCGGGGTGTAGATTTGCACAAAGATGTAATTATGCTACAGAAAAGTGTTTTAAGGAATCTCCGAAATTAAGAGAGATAAAACCGGGACACTTTCTATCTTGTCATAATTTTTAAAACTATTGATTTAATAAAACCTGTTTAAAAACAGGTTTTATTGTTTTAAATGTAGAATAGTGTAGAATAATAACAACAAAATAATTAAGAATCTTACCCTTGTTAACAGTACATATTTATTGTAGTGATTGAAATAACAATTCGAAAAATTGTTTTGTATCAACTTTTATTCCAACATGTATATTACTATTTTCATTTATTCCTAAATCAACTGTTTCCCCGTAGGTTAATTCACCTTTTGTCTCAACATCAATTAAGTGCTTTTCAAAAGAAAAAAGAGATGGATTAATTAGAAAAGCTATGCAACAAGGATCATGCATCGAAGGAGCTTCTCTGATAGCTTTCATACATGATGCTATATAGAAGTTCATACCATCTATAAATACTTGTCTAGATCTAGATGGTTTTTCTTTTTGTTTTACAATACATTTTTGCATAAAATCTTTTGAAACGATTGTTTGTTTTGTAACATCTAATCCCATCATATATATTTCTATTCCACAATTAAAAACTATTTTTGCAGCTTCTGGGTCGGCATAAATATTAAATTCTGCACTTGGAGTTACATTTCCTTTAGATAAAGAGCCCCCCATAATAATAAGGCGTTTAACACTTGTTATAATTTTAGGTTCTTTTTTTATTGCTATAGCAATATCTGTTAACGGACCTGTGGCAACCAAGTTTATCTCACCTGGATTTTGCATAATTGTGTTTATTATAAAATCAATACCATTACCACAGCTTTTTTTTATTCTTTTTTTTGTAAACACCGGTCCATCATAGCCAGATTCACCATGAATGGCAGAAGCTACTATTTGTTTACGAATAAGGGGTCCTCTACTTCCAGTATATACTGGAACGTTAAAATCAATATCTTCTGTAAGTTTTAAAGTATTTTCAAGAGCATTTTCTAACGTTGTATTTCCTGCAACGGCGACAATGCCTTCAACTGCAAGGTTTTTAGCCCCATGTGCCATTAAAATAGCAATGGCATCATCTTGCCCTGTATCACAATCTAAGATTAATCGTTCCATTTTGAATCCTTATAGCTAGTAATAAAATATTTATGTTTCTTTTTCCTATCGGTCTAATAGTAACGTCTTTTTATCTTATTTAAATCTATTGAACAGTTTTATAGTTATGTTTTCAGTAACTAATTTTATCGCATTGATAATTTTAGTAATACTTAGTACCATATAAGCACATAGTACATAAAAATAGCTATTTATAGTAGTTTACATAAAAGGATTTTAATAGATGAATTATTTTGAAATTGGTGAGAGAATAGAGACAAAGATTGTTGCAATTATTGGTGATACTGTCTTTGTGGAATTGAATATGAAAAGTGAAGGTGTGATTGATAGTGCTGAATTTCTTGATAAAGATGGAAACCTAACAGTAAAAGTCGGCGATACGATAAAAGTCTATTTTATTTCTGCAGAAAATGGTGAAATGAGATTTACTACAAAATTAAGCGGTGATAAAGCAGATGCTGCAGTCCTTGAGAGTGCATATCAAAGTGGAATTCCTGTAGAGGGCGTTGTAGAAAAGGAAATAAAAGGCGGTTTTGAGGTAAAAATTGGTGGAAAACGTGCTTTTTGTCCATATTCTCAGATGGGTTTTCGACAAAAGGAAGAAGCTGCGTTCTTTGTTGGAAAGAAGTTGACGTTTAAAATTCAACAATTTGAAAATGATGGACGAAATATTGTTGTTTCTAATAGGGCTATACTTGAAGCAAAAGCAAATGAACAATTAGCAAGCCTTGCCGAAACTTATAAGGAAGGAATGAGCGTAAAAGGAACTGTTGTCAAATTGCAATCTTACGGTGCCTTTATAGATATAAAAGGCTTTCAAGCTTTATTGCCTATTTCTGAAATTTCTCGTGGTCGTGTCGATGACATTACAAAGGTTCTATCAGAAGGTCAAGAAATTGAAGCTAAGATAATAAAAGCCGATTGGGATCATGAGAGAGTCACTCTAAGTATGAAAGAACTCGAAAGTGATCCTTGGGATACGATTGCAGCAAAATACAAAGTGGGCTCAAAGTATGAAGGAACAATTGCTCGTATTACTCAATTTGGTTTGTTTGTGACCTTAGAAAAAGGGATTGATGGGTTGGTTCATATTTCAAAGCTCAAAGATAGTGGTGCAAATACAAATTTAAGTAAAAAATACAAATTAGGAACAAAAATATCTGTAACAATCGAAAAAATCGATTTAGATGAGCGTAGAATTTCTCTTACACCATCCCAATCAACTGATTTAGATAAATCGACTGCAAAATATATGGAGAACCAAGATGATGATGGCGATACGTATAATCCTTTTGCAGCATTATTAAAAAAATAGCAGTGCTGTATGAGTAAAATTTGTTATTTACTCTAATTATGTAAATAGTTTTAGTAATTCAACAGGTTTTGTGATTTTCTCTGTATAGTTCTCTGGTTTTCCAAAGCCATAGGCTGCCCAAATAAACGGAATATTATTTTCGGTAGCGGCTATATAATCCATTTGCGTGTCACCAACATAAACAGGTTGTTTAATATTGTTTTCTCGTACTATTTTTGCAATGTTATAGGCTTTTTTTTTGCCTGTGTTTCCAAAGCATTCAATAGCTGTTATATAAGGCCATAATTTGTTTTGGTCTAGGCAATGTTCAATATAACCTTTTTGGCAATTACTTACGATAAAGACTTTATATGTTTTAGATAATATTTTTATTGTTTCTGTTATTCCTTCATAAGTAATGTCTTGTTTGTTTTCCTCTAGAAATTTTGTTTCGTAAATGTCGCATTCTTCTAAAAGTTTGTATCTGTCATTTTTTTTAAGTGAAAAAAACAATTCGTCTGCAATAATATCCATTGTTTTGCCAAAAACTGTTTTTAGTATCTCCGAAGTCAGAGGATTTTTTTCGACCAATGTTGCAGCGCCAGGTATTTTAGAACATTGTATAGCTTTGTTCCAAGCATTTGCTACAAGTTGTGTTGAATCCCATACAGTCCCGTCAATGTCTAAAATAATTCCATCGCTTTTCATTGTGGTTTCCTTTTATATGTGTAATTTTTTGTCTATTTTTTCTCTGTGAGTTATGTAATAATATAGTGAATAGTTATTATCGTTTAGCAGTTTAATAAACATAGGATATGTACTATTTGGAGCAAGGTCTATTGCTTTTTGTAATGTAGATGTAGCCACGTCTTTTTTGTTCCCTTCATAATATCCTTGAGAAAGCAAGACGTAAGCATAAAACCTTTCGGCGTTGTTTCGTGCAGAACTAAGAGAGAGTTCAAATGCTTCTATAGCCCCTTTTTTACTTCCTCCTGCTATTCCTGGAGCTTGAATTAACCATTGTCCCATTCCAAAAAGTGCATAGGACATGTTACTATCCATCGAAAGCGCTTTTTTGTAATGATCTTTAATTGTTAGACCCATTTTCATAGCATCAGTTTTACTTACAAACTGCATACAGCAGGATATAACATCAGCAGCAGTGCAATATAGCCATTTATTTATATTTTCTTTATCATGTGTGTCGAACCATTTATCATTTTTATCTTTTTGTGGTAAAATGAGTTCAGGAAGCTTAGGGTTGTGTATATCAAGAGTATACATATAATTATATTTTTCGAGTGTAATAAAATTTTCAATGATTAGTTTTGATTCAGCGCTAAAGGAGCTTGGTAAACTAAGGTTAGATTGATATTGATTTATGCGTTTCAAGATAATTTGAGCATCAGATTCTGATGTAAGATTAACTCTAAATTGCATAAAGTTGTCTATTGCTTCTTGTTCTTTTATCGAGAGTTCTGCTGCCGAGAGTGTAGCTAGTAAAAAAACGAAACTGATTAGTGAAAAAAAGTATTTTTTTATTCTCATTATTTCCTCTTAAAATGAAAATACCATATTTCGAAAATTATTACAAATAAAGGCAAAGTTGCAACCTTAAAATTGTTTCTGTGTCTAAACAAATAGGAATGCAAAAATTGGAAAAAAAGATTTATTTTTATACAGATCCGTTAAATGATGAGTTTTCAGGAATTAAGCGTACTCCTCCAGCAATAGACCATACGTATAAGTATGAGCGTAAAAACTTATTTTATCGTATTGGTACTTTTTTTGTATATCGAATAGTTATGAAATTAGTTGCGAAAGTTTATTCAAAATTAAAATTTCGTGTACAATTTGTTAATGGGGAATTGTTAAAAAAATATAATGGAGAAAGTATTTTTGTTTTTGGAAATCATACAAATGTTCCACATGATGCATATGCTATCAATGCTCTCTCTTTTACAAAAAATATATCTTTCTTAGTAAGTCCAGAGAATGTGGCAGTCCCTGGGACAAGGTTGTTTATGTCCATGGTTGGATCTATCCCAGTTCCAAATAAATTATCAGGGATGCGAAACTTCACTAAATGCATAGAAAATATTTGTAAAAATCCTGGTAGAAAAGGGCGGATAATTGTTGTGTATCCGGAAGCACATATCTGGCCTTATTATACAAAGATAAGACCATTTACGGATCAATCTTTTCAGTATCCTATACAGTTTGGTTCAAAAGTTTTTGCTATGACAACAACATATCAGCCACGCAAAAACAGCGATAAGGTTAATGTAACGGTATATGTTGATGGACCATTTGTTGCTGATACTACACTTGGAAATAAAGCTGCGCGAAAAAAACTGCGCGATGAAGTATATAAAAAGATGGTAGAAAGAAGCAAAAACTCAACAGTAGAGGTAAATGAGTTTGTTTTTCGAGAGGAAAAAGTAGATGATTAATATATTATATTGTGGAAATGACAAAATCTTTGATGGAATTCTAATTTCATTGCTTTCAATTTGCAAATATTCTAAAGCTCAACTGAATGTTTTTGTTTTGACTGCTAATTTAACTGATATTAATACGGCGTATAAGGCTATTTCTCAATCTCATATCAATTTTTTAGAAAATACAATTAAAGAAACAAATTCTGAAAGCAAGATTACTCTTCTTGATGTTTCCGATATGTTTAGGGAAGATATGATTAATAGCCCTAACCTGGTGAATAATTATACTCCGTATACCTTACTTCGATTATATGTAGATTTAATCCCTGAAATTCCAGAAAAAATTATTTATCTTGATACCGATACCATGGCACATGATGATATTCAAAAGTTATATGCAGTTGATGTTAAAAAGTACGAATATGCAGCTGCTTTAGATTATTTAGGCAAAATTTTTCTTCATTATGATTATCAAAATGCAGGAGTTTTGCTTTTTAATGTGAAAAAAATGAAAGAAACTGGTTTTTTAAAAAATGTACGAGACTATTGTAAGTATAAAAAAATGTATTTTCCAGATCAAACAGCACTCAATAGTGTTGCAAAAAACAAAAAATTTTTAAGCTCTCGTTTTAATGACCAGCGAAAATTTCATAAAGATACAGTAATTCAACATTTTTCAAAGTCAATTCGATGGTGGCCCATATACCATACGGTGAATATAAAACCATGGGAAATTGAGAAAATGCATTCTGTATATAAGTTACATGAGTATGATGATATATTACAAGATTATCAAAATAAGAAGGAATTATTTATTAGGGAAGAGGTAAGAAACAATGATGGAAATTAAACTCATAGAACTAGTGATGTTTATATTTGTAATTTTATATAGTCCTCGTTTAGTTTGTTGGTTTGCAAGTATTAGAACGCAAAAACGTCTATATAATTTAAAAAATAATAAATTGGCTTTAATGATACCGGCACGGAATGAGGGAAAAACAATTATTCCTTTGTTGCAATCAATAAAAGATCAAACATATTCAAATAAAAATTTCGAAGTTTTTATTATTGTAAAAGATTCGAAAGATCCTGTAATTGAATATGCAAAAATGGTAAATGCTAAAATTTATATCGATCCAACCCAGACTAGTAAAGGTGATTGTCTTGATTATTGTATTCAACATATTTTGCGTGATTATCCAAATGTTTTTGATGGGTATGTTCTTGTCGATGCTGATTGTGTTTTAGATAAAAACTTTATGCTCGAAATGAATAATGCTTTGGCTTCTGGGGCAGATGTAATTAATGCAAAAAAACTGGTTAAAAATTATCTACCAAAGTTTAGAGATTCATTAAATTTAATCGCTGCTAGCAATGGACTTATTTGGACCCTTATGGATGATATGGGAAATAGGTTTAAAAGTGACCATGGATTAACAACAATGACAATTACTACTGGAATTATGTTTAGTAAAAAACTTGTAGAAAAATGGGGTGGTTGGAATTATCGTCAAACTCTTACAGAAGATATGGAATTGCAACGGGATTGTGCTTTACAAGGTTATAAGACATTTTATTATTCACATGCAAAATTTTATATGGAAGAATCTCCTTCGCTAAAAGTTACTAATACTCGACGAAACCGATGGATGCACGGACTAACAAATTCTGATTTTATTTATGGTTCTAGACTTTTACATAAGCATGATTCATATTCTCTTATTAACAATTATTATATGTTTTGTCTTTGGCTTGTCTATGTTTTTGAAGGGTTCTTATTGTTAAATGTTTTTGGAAATTTGGGAATAGCAGGATATGCATTTTTAACTGACAGTGGCACTATGATGGATTATTTATATGTTGCTGGGTTTGCATTTTTAGGTATATATTTTTCTTTCTTTGTTCTTACTTTAGTTGCTATTTTAGTCGATTGGGATAATATAAAATTAACTTTATTCAACAAATTATTGCTTTTATTTTTTCATCCTATTTTTTATATGGGTTATCTTAAAATAGAGGCTCATGCTATTTTTAGTAAAAAACCTCTAGAATGGGAAGAAATAGAAAGGGTAGAGATATAATTATGGATTGGTATACATTAGCATTTCCGTCTGCGGACATTTTTAATAAAATTAAAGAATTTGAAAAACGAGGTGATTATAACAGCCATCTTGATGATTGTGATCCGGCCGGAAGTTTACCTGTAACTGCAAAATTCCCTTATGTGCCTGGGTCTTGGTTGCGTTTTGTGTATTGGTTTAGACATGTATACTTTTTAAATGGTTTTACAAAAGGACTAAATAAAAAGATTTATCATACTCGGATTGAAGGACGAGAAAAATTAGATTTAGTAAAAGGGGCTATAATTACTTGCAATCATTATAATATTTATGATGGTTTAGTGGCAAAATGGGTATTTGGGAAAAAACCTTTAAAAATAATGACTGCAGATTTTAATAATCGAGATGGTCTCCTTGGTAAGTGGATGCGAGCTTCTGGAATTATGCCTTTTTCTACAAAGCGTGAAATTGTGGCTTCTTTTACAAAAGCTGTTGAGCACCATTTAAAACACGGAACAAGTATTTTGTTTTTTCCAGAAGGCTCTGAATGGTGGTGTTATGAAAAACCACGTCCGTTAATGGATGGAGCTTTTCATTATGCAGTTGCTAACAATGTTCCTGTTGTTCCGATGTTTGTTACTTTCTCTTTACCAAGTGAGCAAAAAGAAGGAAGTAAAGAGAATTCTGTTGTTTTAAAAAATAAAGATGGAATCGAAATGCGTAATTTTACCGTGCATGTTTTAGATCCAATTTATCCGGATCCTAATTTAAAAAAGAAAGAAAATGTTCAAATGATGAAAGAAAAAAACGCACAAGTATGGAAAGAGACATACGAAAAAATTTACAAAAAAAAACTAAGCTACTAAATTGTACTATTAAGACAACTTGTTAGCTTAGTTTTTATAGTTCTTTAGAAACACTATCTATTAGAGAGCGCGATAAACCCAATTGTTTTTATCTGCAACTTTACCGTATTGAGTGCCTTTTAGTGTTGCTTGCAAGCTTGTCGCAATTTTGCCAGGCTTTCTGTTGTTAAACACAGCTTCTTTCCCATTATGAGTTATGCTTTCAATTGGAGTTATTCCAGCTGCTGTTCCAGTTACAAAACATTCGACAGCGTCAGTCATAACTTCATCGATGCTTATTTTGCGTTCTTCTGTTTTATATCCAGCTTGTTTTGCTAATGTTAATGTACTCATACGAGTGATTCCAGGAAGAATTGTATCTCCGAGTTCTGGGGTACAAACTGTTCCGTCCTTCATTACAAAGAAAATGTTGCAGCTTGAACCTTCTTGCAAATATTTATGATCTTCTGAATCAAGATAAACACATTCCATAAAGCCTTGATCTTCAGCTTCTTTTTTTGCCAAAGCAGAAATTACATAGTTTGATGCGCACTTAATATATCCTGTTCCATTTGGGGTTGCGCGTATACGTTTGGTTGTAACAGCCTTTGTGTTTCCACCTTTAAAATAAGCAGAAACTGTTGTTGCACAAATAATAACATAAGGGGTTTGTGAACAGCCAACTCCAATAGCGCCTTCTGTGTTCATAAATGGACGAATATAAATAGCTGCTGCACTTGCATAGTTATCTTTTTCCCATTCTGGATTATATTCTGGTAAATATCCAAGTTCATTATTACGTTTAATAAATTCTACACTTGCTTTTACGAACATATCTTCTGGAAAAGGTTCTGTTTTTAGACCTTTCATTGAATTTGCAAAACGGGCAGCGTTGCGGTCTGGTCTAAAAATACCAATCCCACCGTCTTTTGTAGGAAAAGCTTTCATACCTTCAAAACAACCATATCCGTACTGGCTTGTATAACTTACACCAGGGAGCCCCAAATCGTTTCTGTTTTCAAGAATTTTCGAACGATCTTGTTCATTCATTTCCATTAACTTATTATATGGAACAGTGTCTTTTTCTATCCATTGTTCATTCCATTTTTTTGTATCCGGATTAAAACGTGCTAAATACACAATAGGGTACATTGACAATCCAAAAGCCATTTTTTACCTCCGCAATGGTTATTAATTTAAAAAATATATCACTCTCTGCAGTAAATGTAAAGTTTTGATCTTGTCAATTTGTTTTATACTTTTTATATGCTATAATAATATAACCTTTTAAAGGAGATTATTTACTGTGCTTTCTTATAAAAAGAAACATTTTATTATTGGTAGTTCAATTTTTCTACTTTTTTCTTTAATAATAATTCTTATATTAACAAAATACGAAAAAGAATATCGTGTAGTCTCATTAAATAGTTTAAGGGAACATGATGGCATAGTCTTAGAAAGCGAATTAGAATATATAAACCAAAACGTTGATAGGAGATTAGCTGATTTACATTACTTAAAAACTTCAAATCTGCCATTAGTTTTGGATGAAAAGTGGGATGCTATAGCAAAAAATTTAGTTGTTTTTTCTAGAATAAGCCAACTCTATGATCAGATTCGATATATAGATGTTGAAGGTAATGAAAAAGTTAGAATAAATCTTGTTGGAAATGAGCCAGAGATAGTCGCAAAAAAAGATTTACAAAACAAAGCGGGGCGATACTATTTTGAAAATACAATCGAACTTGCTAAAAATTTTGTTTATATATCACCTATAGATTTAAATATTGAAAATGGCAAGATTGAGATTCCTTATAAACCTATGATACGATTATCAATTCCCGTGTATGAGGGTGATACATTACGTGGTATTTTTATCTTAAATTATAAAGCTTCTATTATGCTTGCTATGTTTTCTCAGTTCGGTTCTAGTGCTTATGGAAAAATGCAACTGGTAACCGAAAATGGCTATTGGATTGCAAGTGAAGATGCTTCAAAAAACTGGGGCTTTATGTTTGAAGATAAGCAGCATACAACTTTTTCTGAAGAATATCCAAACGAATGGAAACGAATAGTAGCTGGAGAACAGTGCCTTGTAACAAGTAAAGGTGCATTTTCTGCCTTAGAGTATAATTTTGCCAAAGAAATTGATAGGCGGGCTATTTCTGGTTACGAGAAAAATATCATAAAAGAAAATAATTGGTATCTTATTTCTTTTATTGCCAATGAGGGAGAAAACGAAAGATTTTTTGATAATTCTTTTTTTTGTATTATAGAGTTTATTTTTGTTCATTATTACTGGATATTTATAATAGTTGTATTTATTGCCTTTTTGCTATCGAGTATACTAACAAATTATTTTGAAAACGTAAAAAAAGTAGTAGCAAAATCAAAATATGATAATATGACAGGTGCATATAATAGGTCGACAGGAGAAGAATACATACATAAAAAAATAGCTCAATATTCAAAAGAAAAAGAATTTTCTATATGTTTTATGGATGTAAATGGGTTAAAGGTTGTCAATGATACTTTAGGCCACATTGTTGGAGATGACTTAATTAAGACATCTGCGCATCTAATTTTAAGGCAACTTCGTTCAAGTGATATTCTTGCTCGGTTTGGTGGTGATGAATTTGTAATAGTGGCAGATGGGACTGCTGATGATTTAGAAAATCTATGGAAACGTATAAAAAAATCAATCGAAAAAACGAATAAAGAAGACTCAAAAGCCTTTGTTATAAGCGTTAGTCATGGTATTATTGAGTACACAAAAGGAATGAGCCTTGAACGCTTTATTATTCTTGCAGATGAAAAAATGTATGCAGAAAAAATAGAGATAAAAAAATCTGAAAATTATACGATTACAGGATTAAAAGTAAAATGATTACAATTATTACAGATTATCAAATTCAATTAGTATATCTTTTTAGAGTTTTTATTGCTTGTCTTTGTTCTTTGGTTATAGGTGCTGAACGTAAATCTCGTAGCAAAGATGCAGGTCCAAAAACGCATTTTGTTGTAGCTCTTTCTTCAGCGTTAATGATGTGTGTTTCTATTAGTTTTATAGGTGATCAAGCTCGTATTGCAGCGCAAATTATTCCTGGAATTGGATTTTTAGGTGCAGGAATAATTTTTTACAGACGTGAAAATTTACGAGGGCTAACAACTGCAGCAGGTATTTGGGGAACAGCAGGAATTGGTATGGCTATAGGTGCAGGACTGTATGTGATTGGTATTGGAGCAACAGTAATTTTTATAAGTGGACAAGCTATAATGCATTCTCGTGTAGCTAATAGGCGTGCATATAGTGAAATGCTTCTTGTTAAAATGATATATAATAAAGAGCTTGTAAAAAAACTAAAAGAAACCTTTTGTGTTGAAAAGTTTCATCGTCTTAAGGTTAGCCGTGAAAAAAAAGAAGTTCATGCAGATGTGGTTCTTAGAACGCCAAAAAGATTTAC
Organism: Treponema sp. CETP13; assembly: GCA_001885315.1. Classification (GTDB taxonomy): domain Bacteria; phylum Spirochaetota; class Spirochaetia; order Treponematales; family Treponemataceae; genus CETP13. The sequence continues at coordinate 197,332 of MLPZ01000003.1, read as the reverse complement.
TGCAGAAGACTTAGCAGCTTTTGTTGTCGAAAACCCAGAAATTATTTCAATAAAACGCCTTGAAGATTTGTAGAGAATAGGTTTCTCCTTGCGTAAATAAATTTAAGTTTATATAATACATTCACAACTGGGGTGGGAGAAAAAATCTACAGATTTTTTCTCTTCTGAGAGTATACCCATAGGACGGGCCGTATGGCTGTCCCAACCTGATCCGGATAATACCGGCGGAGGAAGTTATGAAAAAAAATCTTTCTATACTTATCTTAATTTCATCAATTTTTGCTATGACATTTGCAGGTGGTTCAAAAGAAACTTCTATAAGTGATTCTCGTGCTAAAGAAGTTGTCGTTTATACGTATGATTCTTTTATCGCTGATTGGGGACCTGGTCCTGAGTTAAAAAGGCTTTTTGAGGAGAAGACTGGCAATACAGTAACCTTTATTTCTGTTGGCGATGGTGCTCAGATTTTGAGTAAAGCTGTTCTCGAAAAAAAAGCTCCTCAAGCGGATGTTTTGCTTGGTATCGATAACAATCAAATTGAACTTGCAAAAAAAAGTAACGTTATGGTTAATTTTAAACCAATGAACGCCGATGTAATTGATTCAGTTTTAAGTCTTGATAAAGATTGGCTTATGACACCGTATGATTGGAGCTATTTTGCTTTGATTTATGATACTCAAAGTACTGTTCCAGCTCCTTCGTGCTTACAAGATTTGACTAAGAGTGAATATGAGAAAAAAATTGTTCTTATGGATCCTCGAACTTCTACTCCTGGTTTAGGCTTTGCTGCTTGGACAGTTGCTGTTTTTGGTGATTCATATCTTGATTATTGGAAAGCTTTGCAAAAAAATATTCTTACCATGGCGCCAAACTGGGATACTGGTTATGGATTATTTACTTCTGGTGAGGCTCCTCTTGTGATTAGTTACACGACGAGCCCTGCGTATCATGTTGAATACGATAACACAGACCGGTATAAAGCTCTTATATTTCCAGAAGGTCACATAATGCAAATAGAAGGGGCTGGCCTTGTTAAAAATGCCCCAAATGCTGAAGGCGGAAAAGCTTTTATAGAGTTTTTAATTTCTACTGAAGCTCAAAATGTATTGCCTCTAACACAATGGATGTATCCTGTGAATAAAGATGTAAAATTACCATCTTGTTATGATGCTGCTCCTATGGCAGACACAAAACTATCTGTTGATAATGAAAAATTGAACGTAGCTGTAACTGAAATTACCAATACTTTAGCCGAATAACAAAAGTTTTGTAGCTAATAGTTTTTTTATGCTACAAACCTATAGGAATTTATGAAGAAATTTATTACTTATATAGCTTTAATATTCTCGGGCTTTGTATGTATTTCTTTTGTAATTCCTTTTTTTTGTGCTCTTTCGCCACTATGGAATCCAGATAAACTGGGTTTTATAGTGCATTCTACCCTCTCTTTTAGATTAATCGTACGTGCAACTATTTTTACAATAGAAGTTGCGGTAGGCTCTACTCTTATTGCAATTATAATTGGGGTTCCAACAGCTTTTTTTGTTGCAAAGCGACGTTTTTTTGGTAAAAAACTTCTTAAAACTATGTCTGCAGTTCCTTTATGCATTCCTTCTCTATTAATTGCTTTAGGCTTTGTTATTGTTTTTGGAATAAATGGGAGCCTAAATCGTTTTGTAAAATATATTTTTGGATTAGATAGTGCCCCAATAACTTTTTTATACTCATTTTGGGGTATTATAATTGCGCAAGGTTTTTATAATTTCCCGCTTATTATGAGAACAGTTTCCGAAGCATGGGGACAACTTCCCGAAGAAGAAGCAAATGCAGCACGACTTTTAGGAGCGGGAGAAGGGCGTGTTTTTAGAACTGTTACTATATATCAATTATTTCCATCAATTGCTTCTTCTTCGGTGTTAGTTTTTCTTTTTTGTTTTTTTAGTTTTATTATTGTTTTGTTATTTGGTTCTGTTGGAGGCACTACGCTTGAAGTTTCGATCTACCAAAGCGCAAGAACGTCATTAGACTTTAGAACTGCAGCAGTTCTTGCATTAATAGAAACGACTGTTGCAATGTTTATTATTTTTCTTTATGGAAAATTGGAAACTAAAGCAGCACGAAATACAGGAATTAGATGTCCTGCAAACAAATATGATGTTCCCTCTATTGGTCATACTTCGACTATTAGTTGGGGTGACCCCAAAAAAATACAGTATGGCGAAATTATTGCCTTTGTATTGCTGGCTGTCTTAGTTGCATTTTGTTTTTTTATGCCTTTGTTTTCGATATTCCTAAACGCTTTTGTTATAAAAACAGGAGAATCTTTTCATGCATTAATAAGTATAAAAAATTTTGTGACTCTTTTTGAGCGACATAGTTTTTGGCTTTCTTTACTGCATACGCTTGAAACAGCGTTTTTTACTGGATGCTTGTCGGTTCTTACGGGGCTTGTTTTTGCACTTTTTTCTCGACGTATAGATCCGTATAATGCAAAAAGGATTCTAAAAATAGTACCTTTACTTCCCATGGCTGTTTCATCAGTTATTATGGGATTTGGTATAACAATGTTTGTACCACAAGGAAAGCCTTTTATGTTGATATTTGCACAAACTGCATTATATTGGCCTTTTGCATTTAAACAAATCTCGACAGCATTAAATCGTATACCAGAAATTACTTTAGAAGCTGCCCGTTTGTTATCAAGAGAGTCAACTGATGTCTTTTTTAAGGTTGAAATCCCTTTAGTGAGACGTAGCATTTTAAGTGCATTTGGTTTTTGTTTTGCAATAAGTTGTGGTGATGCGACACTTCCTCTTGTTCTTGCAATTCCTAGGTATGAAACACTTGCTTTATTGACCTATCGTTTAGCAGGATCATATCGGTTTAGTGAAGCGTGTGCTTGTGGTTGTATATTGGGACTTCTAACTGCTGGTGTTTTTGCTTTTAGTGATTTTATAGAAAAAAGAGGACAGAATGCAAGATTATCTTAAAATAATTAATTTATGTAAAGATTGGGGTGAACTTTTTGTTAGGTTTTCATGTACTTTAGAAAAAGGGAAACTGTTAGGCATAGTTGGACATTCTGGAAGTGGTAAATCGACGGTGTTGCGTCTAATTGCTGGTTTGTTAAAACCTACAGCGCCTTGTCAACAAAAAAAATTACAAAATAACTATAACCGAGTGACTAATTCAATTATGGTTAATGGCAAAGATATATCGCATCTTCCTCCTTCAAAACGAGGAGTAGGGATGGTTTTTCAGGATCATGCACTTTTTTCTCATATGCGAGTTGATGACAATGTTGCTTATGGGTTGCGAAGTTGTAAGGCTGAAGATCGTGTTTCAAAAAAAGAAAGTCGTTTTATGGCTTGTGAGTTATTAGAAAAATTTGGGCTTTCGGGATTTGCTCGACGTTATCCAGATAGTTTATCTGGAGGTGAAGCGCAACGGGTAAGTTTGGCTCGAACTCTTATTGTAAAACCCGATGTAGTACTTTTTGATGAGCCATTCTCATCTCTTGATGCTCCGTTACGTAAAAAACTAGCAGTTGATATTCGTCGTTTGCAAACAGAACAAAATTTTACCGGAATTATGGTAACTCATGATATTGCAGAAGCAAAACAAATGAGTGATGTAATAACAGTAATGCAAAAAGGGAGCCAAGTATGGACTGGTGTATCAGATCAGTTTTCTGAAACTATGATTTAATTTACTTTTTAGTGCTTTACTTTGTATTTTACTAAAATATAAATTTTAAAGTAACTTATTTCTCGGTAATTTTAGATGTTGTTGCATTTGCAGGAGATTTTTCTATGTTATGAATAAGGTCTTCTAACATAGAGATGAGTCTTTTTACTGGAGAAAAATCACGTTCTGTATGAAGGTAGTAATAAACAAGAGTTCCTTGCTTTCGAGTTGCTATTAATGAACAATCTTTTAGAATTTTTAAATGATGAGAAACTGCCGGACGAGAAAGGTGGTTTTTTTTTGTGAGTTCTGAAACATTTAAACCGTCTTTGCCACCTTCAGCAATGTCAAAAAGAATTTGTTGACGATTAGTATCAGCTATCGCCAGTAATAGTGGAGCAGTTAATTTAAACAGTTTTCTCATGTTTTGTAAGGTTTTTGCGTCCATGTTAGTTACTAAAGTTCCTTTGTCTTTGCGTCCTTCCATTATTATTTCCTATTCTCTTCAACTTGTCAATAAAAGATGTGAATACTTAAAAAAGTAAAAAAAAACATAAAAAAGTAAAAAAATATTGACTAAGATTTTGTCTATTGTTATATTTAGTTCATTAGTTTAATTACTTAAACAGATAAACCCTTAAACTGTTTATGTTTTAAACGATATGTAAAATATTTGCAAGAGCAATGTGATAAAGTCTATTTAGGAGATTAATGTATGAAGAAATTTTTTAAGAATCCATGGCTAATAATTATAATATGTCTTGGTCTTACTGGTGTTTTAGGTTTTCAACTTAGAGGTATTAAGTTAGACAATTCGATTACTCAATATCTTCCACATCAAAATGATTCGTATAAACGATTAGAAGATACAGAAGATACCTTTGGTACAATGGTTACTTTAGGTATTAGTATTGAAACGAAAGAAAAATCAATAATAACAAAAAATAACCTTGCTGTTATTGACTCAATTACTACAGCTATTGAAAATGTAAAAAACGTAGATAGTGTAGATTCTATTACAAATATTGATTATGTGTATGGAGAGGATGGGGCTTTAATTGCAGGATCTTTGCTTGGCGATGATTATGTTGGAACTCCAGAGCAAATTGCAACAGTCAAACAGAGATTAAATGATTGGAGCGAAATGTATAATCGAGTAATTATTTCTGATGATACTAAAGCCGCTCAGCTTCAAGTTATGATAAATTGTGATGCAAGCGCAGATGAACAACAAGAAGTTTTAAATGAATGTCGCTCAATCGTTAATAATAATTTAGAAGGAACAAAATTAAGTTCTAAGTTGTTTGGTGAACCTGTTATTGCAGAAGATGCCCGTACTTTTATGTTATCAGATCTTTCAGGCTTAATTCCTTTAGTAGTAATTGTAGTTTTACTTTCTCTTCTAATTTCGTTTAAAACTCTTGATGGTACTTTACTACCTTTAATTACTGTTATTATGAGTACTGCATGGACTTGTGGTTTAATGGCTGTATTTCATGTAACGTTTACGATTGTATCAAGTGTTATACCAGTTGCGTTGATTGCGGTTGGTTCTGCATACGGTATTCATGTTCTGACTCATTACTATATTGCTATCGATGCAATTGAAGGCGATATTACAAAAGAAAAATATATAGATGCAGTTATAGATGGTCTTAAAGATGTTATGAAGGCAGTTCTTCTGGCAGGGGTGACAACAATAGTTGGCTTTATTTCTCTTGTTACGAGTCCTATTGTTCCTCTTAAGAGTTTTGCAATTTTTACCGCTTTAGGTGTTTTATTCGCTTTACTTTTAGCAATAGTGTTTATCCCTGCTTGTCTATTGGTTAAACCTCTTAATAGAGTTGGTGTAAAATCTAAAAGCATGGCAAAACTTTCTGCTCATGTTCAAAAACGTATGGAGCAACGTTTACGACGTCGTGGGGGTCTATCTCCTGAAGAGGCTCAAGGTAAAACATTGTACAACGTGTATCATGCACTAGCCGGTACTCGTTCTCGTCTGGTCCTTTTTAGCGTTTTAATTATTGTTTTGTCTATTGCAGGGTTATCTAAATTAAATATTGATACAGCTTTGGTTAATTATTTCCCAAAAACTTGTAGGATGCGTACAGATTTAGACTTTGTAGATGAAAATTTTGCTGGTGCAAATTCTGTTTATTTGCTTATTTCTGGTCAAAAAAAAGGGGACATGACAAAACCTGAGATTTTAGAACCTGTAAATAATCTAGAAGAATATTTAAAAGATAAATATGACGGAGTTGGGAAAGTTGTTTCTTTTACAACGTTTATTAAACGTATGAATCAAGAAATGCATATTCCAGGACCAGTTACAGAAGAAGAAGTTTCTACTGTAATGGAATCTTCTTTTGATGACGGGTTTGGAGATGATTTTGGAGAAGAATCTTCTTTCGATGACGGATTTGGAGATGATTTTGGAGAAGAATCTTCTTTCGATGACGGATTTGGAGATAATTTTGGAGAAGAATCTTCTTTTGATGATGGATTTGGAGATGATTTTGGTGACACTGAAGAAGTTGCTGCTATATCATCTTCTTATGTAGATCATAGTGCTGATTATGCTCAAGGGCTTGCCCAGACAATGACAGTTGAGCAAGGCTTAGCATTGCTCAATAAAGCTTATACAGCGGCAGGTGGTGTAAATGCAACTGTAGAGGGCATGGTTGAGGAACTCCAAAAAGAATATAACTATAACGGCGAAGCTTATAATGAAATACCAACAGATATTTCTAAGTATCCTGTCGCAGATACAGAGGGACTTTCTAACTTAGTATCTCAGTATTTATTACTATTTTCGGGTTCAATGGATCGTTTTTCTGATGACCCACTTGCACCTAAAACAATTCGAGTAATGTTCCAGTTACGCTCTCATAGTACAGTAGAGACTGGTGAGTTAATTGCAGACGCAAAAGAATATGCGGCAAAATATTTTCCAGAAGGGTATTCTTTAGAAGCAACAGGTGTTGGTGAAATGGAATATGTTATGTCAGATATGGTTGTTAATAGTCAACTTAAGAGTCTACTATTTTCACTCATTGCTGTCTTTATCATTATTGCAATTTCATTCAAATCTGCAAAAGCCGGTTTATTAGGTGCAATCCCACTAGCATTTACCATCATACTTAACTATATGGTTATGGGCTTTACGGGCATTAATCTCGATTTGGTAACCTCAATTATTGCATCTGTCGCAATAGGTGTAGGTATCGATTATACAATTCATTTCTTAACAACATACAAAGCAGAACGAGCAAAATCTGATGATTTAGAAACTGTTGCATTGGCAACCTTCCGAAAAAGTGGACCTGGCATTATTACAAATGCAATTGCTGTAGGGTTAGGCTTCTTAGTATTGTGTTTGTCCCAATTTATTGTACTTAGATACATTGGCCTTTTGGTAGCAATTGTTATGTTCACAAGCTCTGCTCTTGCGATGACAATTATCCCTGGGGTTTTAAATGCTTTTGATCCTAAATTTATGCATCCGGATGATTAAAAATACAGCAAAGAATTTTTAATCATAAACTTTGTGGAAAAACCACAAAGTAAGGCTGTTTCGCTCTCCGTGGTGATAAAAATATAAATGAAAAGTTGCTAACTAGAAAAAGTTGGCAACGAGCATAAAAAATAACTTTATAGGAGTTAGATATGAAATTAGTAAAGAAAATTGCTGCGACTGCAGCTATGGTAATGATGGCAACAGCAGTATTTGCTATTGATGGTAAAACCGTTGTACAACAAGCTCTTGATGTAAAAGAACCTGATTTTTCAATGTCACAAGTGTATATGGATCTTATAGAAAAAGACGGTACAACCGAGCGTCGTGCAATTGTAGAGTATGGCAAGAGTGAAGAAGATTCTGATTCAATGATTATGATGTTTAAATCTCCTGCATCTGTAAAAGATACTCGTTTTTTACAAATTACACATGACGGAGCAGATGATGATAAATGGATTTATCTTCCTGCTTTGCGTACAACAAGACGAGTAGCTTCTTCTCAAGGTGATAAATCTTTTATGGGTTCAGATGCAACATATGATGATATGAGTACTAGAGATATAAATGATGATACTCATGAATTGTTAGCAGAAGACGTAAATAAAAACGGATATACTTGCTATCAAGTAAAATCAACTCCTGTAAATGCTGATGATGCACAATATAAATATCGAATTTCTTGGTATGACAAAGCAACTCATCTTCCAATTTATGCAGAAATGTATGACAAAGATGGAAAACTGCTAAAAACATTAGAAGTTGAAGAAATTCAAAATATTGATGGATATGATACTCCTATGAAAAATCTTCTTACTAACGTTCAAACAGGTCATGCAACTCGCCTTACTATAGTAAAACTTGTTGTTGATAAACCAATTCCGGATCGGGTATTTACACAAAGCTTCTTAAAAACAGGACGTTAGATAAAAATCTTTATAGCTAGCTTTCTAAAAATAGAGAGCTAGTTTACATAAAAACATAATTTTTAGAGGTATTGATATGAAATTAAATAAAGGTATTGCGATAGCAACTGCTGTTTTTCTTGCAGGTGCTTTATATGCAGATGATTTTAGCGATGATTTTGGTGACGATTCCTTTGGTGATGATTTTGGAAGTAGTTCTGCAAGTTCTTCTGCTGTTACCATAAATGGAACCGTTAGTGCCGATGCTCGTGTATATGTCGATAATGATGATGTTGACGAATTTGACGAAATAAAAGATCTTTCTATAACAACAGATCCAGAAGCAAAATTGACTTTTAGCTATGATGGAGCCAACACTGCTGCAAAAGCTACTTTTAAGGTAAATGAAGATCTTCTAACAGAAAATCAAGCTAATATTTTAGACGAATTATCTGCAACAGCATATGTTGGTGATTTTGTAATTGCTGCAGGTAAAATGAAAGAAGTTTGGGGGAAAGGTGATAAATTACATGTTATCGATAACTTTAATGCAAACGATTATACCGATTTTATAATTCCAGATTATATTGATCGCCGAGTTGCTGAACCTATGGCTAGGGTTACATGGAACGCTCCATCAGGTTTTAGTATTGAAGGTGTTTGTACTCCAACAATGACCGCAGATCAGTTTGATACCGATACAGATAGTGCATGGTGTCCATATACTTATAAAACGTTAGTAAGTACCTTAGAGTCTGATATGACAACAACACTTGGTGAATATGCCGTTGCAGCTGATTCTGCAGCATACGATTTATATGCTGCTGAAGATGCTTATGAAGCGGCAAAAGCGAAATATGAAGAAGATACTAGTAATACAGCAAATGCTGCTACATATGCCACCGCAGCTTCTACTTATTCCTCTGCTGTGGAGCCATATGAGACTGCACTTTCAAATTATCTTACCTATCTAAGTTATGCATCTAGTTTTTCTGCAGATGATATCTTGCCAGATACTGATTCTCTTGAATATGCACAAGCCGGGTTGCGTGTTACAGGAACTTTAGGCCCTGTAGATTTAGGTGCTTCATACTACTATGGTCATTATAAAACAGTATCTTTTGATGCAATCTCTTATGATGCTGGTTCTGACGATTACTTAAATTATGATCAAAAACAAACTTTTGGATTAGAAGCTGCAGGTGTTTTATCTATGTTTAATTTGCGTAGTGAACTTGCATATAATTTAACAGATGATACTGATGGTGATGATTATGCAGTTCATAATAATAGTATTGCATGGTTAGCAGGGTTTGATGTAGATTTGCCTATTAATAATGTAAACTTTAATATTCAAGAAACGGGAACATACATTCTTAATAATGATGAAATAACTGATAGTACCTATGAAACATACGATGTAGATTACAATAGCGATGATAACTATTGTATAAACAAAATTGTTGTAAGTTTAACTGATAGTTTTAATCATGAAAAAATTAAGACAGAGCTTAACGGAGTATGGGGTATCGAAAACGAAGAATTTTTAATTATGCCTAAAGTCACTGTAAACGTTGCAGATGATTTCGATGTAGCTCTTTCTGGATTATATATTAATTCTGAAAACAAAAATGGTGAATTCTATGGTTATGACGACAATAGTTATGTCCAAGTTGCTGCAAAATATACTTTCTAAATAAAAAGAATTACATTCTGATGGATTGCATATTGCATTCCATTAGAATGTAGTGGCTTATAAGTTTACACAACAGCTTGTATTAACCAAGTTCTTTTGTCATTTTCAACATGAACGAGGCCACGTTTTTCTGCATCCATTGCTAATTTTTTAAAACGGTTATATCCATAGTCTCTATACGGTAATCGTTTTGCAACTTCGTTAAAAGGTACTAGTCCTTGTCCTTCAATTGCTTTTAATAATCGTGTAAAAACTTCTGGCAATTGTTGTATTGCGTCTTTTTTTATAGTTAACTCATGGCTGTCGTCATCTGCAAATTCTATTTCTGTATTATTAACAGCATCATTTACAAAGGCTTTCCATGTTCTATATCCAAGTTTTTTTTCATCAAATCCAGAGTTTAAAAGCTTCATACGTATTTTAACAGCTCCCAGTTGAGGAATCTTGTTTTCTTTGCGCATGGCTCGTATAGCGTCTTCTAATAGCTCAAAGGCCTGTTGTCGTAATTGCTTGCGATTATCTGAAGATTGACGAGGTACAGATTTTTCTTGAACAAAAGAACTTCGGTCATTCAGCTGTGTGCTGGGGGTGCTCGCAAATTTTGTTAAATCTGAGTCGTCATCATCATCATCATCGGAGTCAATTACATCACGATAATCCCAAAAATCATCTGCCATTTTTAGCAAATCTTCAGAAGCATTACGGGTAACATCGCAAACAATAAGAGTTTGTTTGCCGTATTTTCGTAAACTCTGCAAAAGAGGTCTAAAATCTGCATCACCAGATATTAAAACAAATTGCTCTATATGAGGATACTGAAAAATTAGTTCTACTCCATGAGCAACAAGTGACATGTCTGCAGAATCTTTTACTTTTTTTTGGTGAGGTATGTGAATGAGTTCAAAACTGTTTGCTGCGAGTTCTCCGGCAATGCCTTTTATATTATTTTGTGTCCAATCTCCAAATGCCATTGCATAGGAAATCTTGTTGTTTTCAGAAAGAGTATCTACTATTGATTGTATATAATTTGTTCCTCGAGGAGGTGTGACATTTTCTATGTCCCATAAAATTGCTGTATTCATACTTAAAGTATAACAGTAGCTGAAAAAAAAAACAGCTTTAAAACTATTAATCTTTACAAAATTTATTATTTAAAAGATACTGACTAAAAGTAAGTTTTTTAAGAGGATTGTATGAAAGAAGCACGTAGTGTTGGGGTTGTAGCTATTATTGTAAAAGATCGAAAGTCAGCAACTCGAGTAAATGAAATTACGACAGAATTTGGAGATGTTATTATCGGACGTATGGGGCTTCCGTATCATGAACGTAATTTAAACATTATTACGCTTATGGTTGATGCTTCGACTGATGTAATAGGATCTTTAACAGGTAAACTTGGACAAATTGAAAATGTTACCGTAAAATCTACTCTTGCCAAAATTTAAAAATTATCTAACAAAATTTTAACGCCTATTTAATTAAACTATGTCTATTGAGAAAGGACAGTTTTTCTGATACTCTAATTTTATGAAAACCGTTCAGATAATTTTTCAAATAATCGGTAGTCTTGCTTTCCTTATGTATGGTATGCAGATGATGAGTGAAGGCATCCAAAAGAGTGCAGGACCTGCACTTCATCGAGCGCTGGGAATCATGACAAGCAATAGATTTACAGCTGTTTTTACCGGTATGGCCGTTACAATGATTATTCAATCATCTTCGGCAACGACTGTAATGGTTGTTTCTTTTGTAAATGCAGGGTTGCTTACACTAAAACAATCTGTTGGCGTAATTTTTGGAGCGAATATTGGTACTACAATTACTGCCTGGATTGTTGCTTTATTAGGCTTTAAATTTAAAATTTCATTAGTGGCTGTTCCTGTTTTTGGGATAGGCTTTGTTATTTCAAGATCAAAAAAGTTAAAACTTCGCGATTATGGGGAAGCTTTAATGGGTTTTGGTCTTTTATTTTTGGGTCTTTCTCTTCTTTCTAGTGCAATGCCAAAAGTAGGGGCTGGTCAAATAAGTTTTTTATCCAAATTTTCTGGGTATGGTTTAACTGCTCGCCTTATAGGTGTTTTAGCCGGAGCTCTTCTTACAGTTCTTATTCATTCATCATCAGCTGCAACAGCAATTATTATTACAATGGCATTTAATGGGGTTCTCTCATTTGAGTTTGCTGTAGCTATGGTTCTTGGTTCTAATATAGGAACAACGATAGATGCTGTATTGGCTTCTATTGGTACAAAAGTAAATGCTCGTCGTGCTGCTCTTGTGCATGTTTTATTTAACGTTTCTGGGTCTTTACTTGCCATTGTCTTTATGATTCCGCTAGTAAAACTCGTAAATGTACTAATTCCAGGTGGACAATCTGGTGATATTACAACTCGCCTTGCTATGCTGCATACAGTTTTTAACGTATTATGTACGTTACTGTTTATACCTTTTGTAAATCAATTGGCAGCCCTTACAGAAAGGCTTGTTAGTCCTCGTGAAAATGAAACTCCCGAATTTTATCATTTTGAGTTTGAAACGCAAGGTAACCGTGAAAATGCAGAAGCTCGTCTTATTAGGGTAAAAAAAGAAGTTTCTGATATGACAGCGCTTACAATTAAAATGTTTAAAACATTACAATCAAATTTAGTTAATCCAACACGCGACTTTATTACAAATGAATTTATAGAAATAGAAAAAGGTGAAGAGTTTGCAGATCAAATGCGAGATCAAATTTCTGCGTATCTTGTTGAATTTAGGCAATTACCAATCTCTGAGGAAACACAAATTGAAATTTCTAAATTACTACATATTGTAGATAAGCTTGAAAGTTTAACAGACGATATTTTTAGTGTAGCACATTCAATTAAAAGCAGTATAAATAAACAAATGACTTTTTCACAAGGTAGTATGGATAGACTTATTCCTTGTTTAGTTCAAGTCCAAAAGTTTTTAGATTTTGTTTTTAATCACATGAATACAGATTTAACCGAAGAAGAAATGCAACAAGCAGAGATAATCGAAGAGTCGATTGACCATTTTAGAAAACAGCTTAAAAAACGTGCACGTAAACAGATTGAAAAAGGTGCAGATGTTAAAACAGAGCTATTGTACATAGATATGATACGCAAAATAGAAAAAATGGGAGATCGTGCCTATTCTATTTCTGAAGATCTTGCCGGAAGAATTCCAAATGGAATATAAGTTTTTCATTGCAAAACCATGTAAAAGTCTGTAAACTGTTTTAACTAACCGTGAGTTATGCTTACGGTTTTTTAGTTTATTATATAAAGAGAGGAGCCCGTTATGGCTTTAAATTGCGGTATAGTTGGATTACCTAATGTTGGTAAATCTACAATTTTTTCGGCACTTACTTCTGCTCCTGCAGAAGCAGCCAATTATCCTTTTTGTACTATAGATCCAAATGTAGGAATAGTCGATTTACCTGATTATCGCTTAGATTTTTTGGCAAAAAAATTTGAGACAAAGAAAAAAGTTCCTGCAGCAGTTGAATTTGTTGATATTGCTGGTCTTGTAAAAGGGGCAAGTAAGGGAGAAGGTCTTGGTAATAAATTTTTAGGCCATATTAGAGAAGTAAATGTAATTGCCCATGTTGTTCGCTGTTTTGAAAATCAAGATATTGTTCATGTTAATAATAAAATTAATCCAGCGAGTGATATAGAAACGATTAATATGGAATTAGCTTTTGCAGATTTAGATACTGTCGAAAAACGCGCAGATAAAGCTGAACGAGCAAAACGAGTCCAGAGCAAAGATGAGCAAAAAAAAGCTTCATTAATACTTGGGGCTATACAAAAAATTAAGCCTCTTTTAGAAGAAGGTTTACCCGCTCGTCAGGCAGAACTCACAGATGACGAACTTGAAGCTATCTATGATTTGCACCTAATTACTATGAAACCTCAAATGTATGTTTGTAATGTAGATGAAGATGGCGTGAATGGGAACGAGTACACAAAAGTAGTACAAGAAATTGCCAAAAAAGAAAATTCAAATACAGTGATTATTTGCGGTAAATTTGAAGCTGAACTTGCAGATATGGATAATGAGGAAGATAAAAAAGAATTTCTATCTGAGATAGGTCTTAAAGAATCTGGATTAGCAGTTCTTGCCCGAGCTGTTTATTCTCTTATGGGATTAAGAACTTTTTTGACAGCTGGTCCTGACGAGTGTCGAGCCTGGACTATCCATGCAGGAGACACTGCTCCAAAAGCTGCAGGCGTTATTCATACAGATTTTGAAAAAGGATTTATAAAGGCAGAAGTGTATAAATTTTCTGATCTAGAAAAATATGGAGACGAAGCTGCTATAAAAGCTGCAGGAAAATATCGCCAAGAAGGAAAAGAGTATCTTGTTCAAGACGGAGATGTAATTTTCTTTAAATTTAATGTTTAAGATACGTTTTTTTGTTTTGCTCTAGCAATATTTATGTTGTAGGAGCTTTGCATGAAAAAACACATACAATCTATTTCTTGTTTTTCTGTATTACAAGCTGAAACTCATATAATAATTATTATGATTATTGTATGTTTTTCAGCTTTAATTTTTAGTTGTTGTAGTTGTTCTTTTGATTCTGATACAAACACAGGAATAGAAGAGCGTAAAACTGGAAATTTTATAAAAGTAATCAATTGGAATTTGCAAACTTTTTTTGACGCAAAAACATGTGGTACGGAATATTCTGAGTTTATTGGTACACACAGTTATTGGGATGAAGAGCATTACAAAAGTCGCTTAGAAAAATTATGTACTTTTATTGTAGACGAAGATGCCGATGTCTATGTTTTTGAAGAAATAGAAAATGCAAATATATTACAAGATATATCTAATAATTTGCCTGCTCTAAACTGTTATAAAAATCCATGGAAATATGCATGCTTTGGAAATTCAGAAGGTTCTGCACTTGGAATAGCAGTTCTTTCTAGATATGAACTTTTAGATATGCAATTACATCAGATTGATTATCGCTCTGCGTACATGCTGGATAGTTTAATAAATGTAGATGTTACGACAGATTTCTGGGATAATTTTTTTGCAAATCCTCCTTCTATGCGTCCTTTATTAGAAGTTACTGTGTGTGTAGAAAATCCATTAGACCTATTTGTCTGTCATTGGAAATCTAAAGCAGGTGATGATAACGGCGAAACTACTATTTGGCGTCAATTGCAAGAACGATTACTTGCAGATAGTATATTAGCTGCACAAAAAACGAATCTTTGTCAAAGATATTTAATTTGTGGTGATTTTAATCAAAAGCTAGAAGAGTTTGATACTCGAGAAGAATCTTGGCATTGTTTAGAAGGTCAAAATACAAAGGTAGTTTTACATGGGACTTTTGAGAATGTTTCTGTTTATTCTCCATGGAATAAAGACTTCTCTGATGGCTCGTATTATTTTGATGGTAACTGGGAAAAAATAGATCACTTTTTTACCAGTCAAGATCTATTGCTTAGCTCTTTTGAACCACTAACTGATGGAGAGCTTACTTGTGATGAAGTTCCTGCTCGATATGATATTTGCGATGGAACCGGATTAAGTGATCATTTGCCTATTATGTGTTGGGTTAGTGTAAAGTAAACCCTTTTAACGTGACTTTCTCACAGTAGTTTTTCTTGGTATACTGTATATTAATATACGTAAGGAATTGAAATAAGGAGATATAAAAAAAATCTGTTCATTTCAATTATAAGAAAATATTTGTTATATTTATAGGAGAATATCATGGCAGCAATAACAGTAACCAAAGACAATTTTGAAGCAGAAGTACTAAAATCAGATAAACCAGTCCTCGTCGACTTTTGGGCACCTTGGTGTGGACCATGTAGAATGGTTTCTCCACTTGTCGATGAAATTGCAGACGAACATAGCGAAATTAAAGCTGGGAAAGTAAATGTAGATGAGCAAGGTGAATTAGCCCAACAATATGGAATTATGAGTATTCCAGCATTAATCGTTTTCAAAAACGGGAAAGTTAGTAAACAGTCAGTTGGAGCTCGACCTAAAGAAGATATCCTAGAACTGTTAAAATAGGAATAAAAAACCTTTATTAATGCTCTTTCATAAAAAAAGATGGTTCATTGTGCACCATCTTTTTTTATGTGTAAAATGTTATCTAACTTTGAAGAGAATTCCTAAGATAGCAACAGTAGATAATAATTGAATTATCATAAACTTAATTAATATTTGGGTGGGTGACCAATCATGATTTTTTCTAAAATGATCATGAAGAGGAAATCTAACTTCTGAAAAAATCTTTATATGCAAAAAACGCAATAATGCAATTTTTAAAAGTCCCATTCCACCGTTTAAGAAAATTACTAATGATGTTGCTAAAATGATAAACGGATTTCCAGTAACCATTACTGCAACACCAATATAAAATCCAAGAGCTCTGCTCCCTGCATCTCCCATCATAACTTTACTTGGAAATGCATTGTGCCAGAGATATCCCATAAGAGTTCCTGCAAGAGCAAATGTAATTACACCCCATAATGCGCCTGTCGATAATGATGGAATTAATAAATACTCTGAAATTTCGACATGACCTAATACAAAATAAAAAACTCCACCAAGAGTTAATAAGGCAATTAGAACAAGTGTGCTAGAAAGACCATCAACTCCGTCCGTGCAGTTTGTCGTATTTATAGAGATCCAGATTAAGATTGTTCCTACAAGAATATAAACCCATGGTGCAATTATTATTTGATTTGATAAAAATGGTAACCAAAAATAAACTTTGCCTGTTGCTAAGAAAGATGGTTGTAAATAATACAAAGTTACAGAAGCTGCAATTGATAGTATTAAATCTAAACAACCCTTTCTATATTCTCCCCATCCATTTTTGCTTCTGTCATCAAGATATCCTGTTAACATCATTAGCCATGTAAGAATAATGATAATAGATTGACAGATATTTACTGGTGCAATTAAAAAAGCAAGCAGAACAAAAATAGTAATAAAAACAAGGCCACTTCCCGTTGGTTTTCCTCGCCCAGCTTCTTTTCCCAATGAAAACTCTCGACCTCTGTCATGAGGAAGTATGTTATAAAACTTTGGTAATAATAAAACTGTAATTAAAAATCCTACACATATTGCAATAATAACAAGCACACCATATGACTGTAAAAGTCGTGCGGGCCCATAAATCGATCGTAAATATTCAGCCAATCTATAAATCATTTTTTTTATATCCTAGTGTTTAAAATGGCGAATGCCAGTAAAGACCATTGCTATACCTAATTCGTCACAAGCTGTTATAGATTCATTATCACGAATCGATCCACCTGGTTGAATAATAGCTTTTATACCATATTCAGCTGCTTTTCTAACACTATCGTCGAATGGGAAAAAAGCATCTGAAATAAGAACTTCTGCATTGTTAACGCCTAGACCTTCTGTTATTTTTTTTGCTCGCTCTAAGGCCTGTTCAGCTGCCCAAATCCGACTGGTTTGTCCACAGCCGATTCCAACTGCAGCTTTATCTTTTATAACAAGGCAAGCGTTAGACTTTACAAACATTGCAAGGGTCATACCAAAAGCCATCTCTTCAATTTGAGTTTGGGTTGGCTGTGCTTTTGTAACAACTTCCCATTTATCAAATAATTGATTATCTCTATTTTGCACAAGTAGACCACCGTCAACTGAAGTGCAATCCCATTTTTCATCTGTTGTGATTTCTGCTGTTACAAGACGTAGATTTTTTTTGGTTTCGAGAACTTTTAATGCTCCATCTGTAAAGCCAGGGGCTACGATGACTTCTAAAAAGCATTTTTTCATTTCTATTGCTGCTTCTTCGTCAATAATTGTACTAGATCCAACAATGCCTCCAAAAATAGAAACTGGATCGCAATCAAATGCTCGCTTGTAGCTTTCAAAAGGAGTTTTCCCAAGTGCGGCTCCACAAGGAGTATTGTGTTTTAATGCAATAGTAAAAATACTTTTTGAACAATCTCCAAAAGAAACTCCACCAACTGGTTTTGCATTTTTAACAAATTTGTTAAAAGCACAAACGCCTTTCCATGCGATATCAAGATCTCTCATGTTATTATACGACAAAGCTTTTCCATGAAGTTGTTTCATTCCTCCAAAAGCACCTTTGTGGTCAGGAGTAAGATACAATGCAGCTTTTTGGTGTGAATTTTCTCCATATCGAAGTTCTTGTGATTTTATAAGTGGCATATCATAATATTTAGGAAGTTCTTCTGATTTGTTGCTCAGCATAAAACGGGACACTGCTGCATCATAAGCAGATGTTAAGTTAAAAACTTTTCCAGCTAATTCTCGTCGGCGATCGTAAGATATTTCACCTGCTTTCATGTCAGTAATAATAGTAGAATAGTCTTCTGGTTCTGTGATTACAATAACATCTTTAAAGTTTTTAGCTGCAGATCGAAGCATTGTTGGTCCACCAATGTCGATGAATTCAACCGTTTCAGGAAAAGAAAGTCCAGCTTGAACTTTTTCAAAGAATGGATACAAGTTAACACAAACTAAATCGATAGGCGTTACATCAAGATCCTTTAGTTGTTGCATATGATTTTTATCATCGCGACGAGCAAGTAGACCTGCGTGGATTTTAGGATGTAAGGTTTTTACACGGCCATCTAAACACTCTGGAAAACCAGTTACAGAGCTTACATCTGTGACTTCAATGTTATTTTCAGATAAATATTTGGCTGTTCCACCTGTTGAAAGAATTTCCCAATCTGTACTTTTTAAATATTGGGCTAATTCCAGAATTCCATCTTTTACAAAAACACTTATCAATGCTCTTTTTTTCATTCTGACTCCTTACATTTGTAATTCATTCAGCTTAACACAAAGTTAAAAAAAAGTCATAAAAAAATGCAGTTTCTATTGACAGAAACAATGTTACTGTGTAAAGTAACAGTATGGTTATTTGTTACTGTTTATAGTAACAGGTAATATGTGAAAACACCGATTTAAAGATGAGGAATACTAATGCCAGTAAAGTCTATAATTAAAAAAATTTCGGGAGATCGATTTACTCCTTTTTTGTTAGCAAAAAAATTACAAGCCAAAGCCGTTTTAGAATCAGCTTCTTTTTCGGCTGGTAAAGATCGGTACTCTATTTTGATGATTGATGAAGCTTTTAGAATTGTTCAAAAAAGTTATGGAGCTGTTCGAATTAGTGTAGAAGATGGACGACAAGTAGAGACAAAACTAGAAGGTGATATTCTTGATAATTTGGCTGCCATAGCAAAACAACATAAAAGTGTACTTATAAATGCAGATAAAAAGAGTAATGGGAAAATGCAATCAAAATATTTACCGTTACCGGGAGCTGGTCTTGGTTATTTGGGTTACGAGTTTTGTGCCCGTTGCGATACGATAATGCTGAGTGATCAAAAAGATAATCTTGCAATACCAGAAGGTTGTTTTATCATTGGACATATGTATATTATTTTTGATCATTTCACGGAAATGATGTACTTGGTCGCCCTTAATTATAAAGAAAGCAAGATTGATTTAGAGAATGCAATAGAAAATATCCAAAAACGTATTTCTGATTTAGATTTTACTTATTTAAGTGAACCAAAGAAAAGTACTAATTCAGAAATAGAAGTAATTACAGATATTCAAAAAACACATGATGAGTATGTAGAAAAAGTAGTTAAACTTCAAAAACACATTATAGCCGGGGACATAATACAAGCAGTTCCTTCTCGTCGGTTGCAAATAAAAGATTCTACTTCAGCTCTTGAAGTATATCGGCGCTTACGTCAAAAAAATCCATCCCCATACATGTTTTATTTAGATTTTGATGATTTTCAGTTAGTAGGAGCTTCCCCAGAAAGTCTTGTACGTGTTCGAAAAGGTGTAGCAACAATTCACCCTATTGCAGGAACTCGGCGCCGTGGGAAAAATCTTGCAGAAGATGAAGCTTTAAGTACTGAACTTATTAATGATCCAAAAGAAAAAGCAGAACATCTTATGCTTGTAGACTTAGCGCGAAATGATTTAGGCCGAGTTTGTGACTCTGGATCTATAAAAGTGACTAAGCTTATGGTTTGCGAAAAATATAGCACTGTAATTCATCTAGTATCTGAAGTTACGGGTAAAACGGTTCCCTCTGACACAGATGTTGCAGTTAAAATACTTAGATCGTCTTTTCCTGCTGGAACGGTGAGTGGTGCGCCAAAGATAAGTGCAATTGAAATTCTTTCTGGTTTAGAAAAAGAAAAGCGGAATTTTTATGCAGGTTCTGTTGGATACCTTTCTGTAGATGGGGACTTAGATTTTTGCATTGCAATTAGATGTGCTCTTAAACAAAAAAATGTTTGGACCTTACAAGCTGGAGGTGGCATAACTCATGCAAGTATCCCAGAGAGAGAGTGGATCGAGACGTGTGAAAAAATAGATGCAATGAAAACAATTTTTTTAAGTAAATAGAAAAAAGGAGAAATATATATGATTATTTTATTAGACAATTACGATTCTTTTACTTTTAATGTAGTTCAAGCCTTATCGAAATACACTAGCGAAGAAATTAAAACTATTAGAAGCAAAGAAGTTTCTGTAAAAGATTTAGAGGCTCTTAACCCTAGTAGGCTTATTGTATCTCCAGGAGCGGGACGCCCAGAAGATGCTGGTGTATCTTTAGAGGCAATTAAATATTTTGCAGGAAAAATACCAATAATGGGTGTTTGTCTTGGCCATCAATGTATTTGCCAGGCGTTTGGTGCAAAAATTGTGCAAGCAAAGGATATTTGTCATGGACAAGCTCAAAAAATAGCGCTAGATGGAAAAGGGCTTTTTAGACTTATTGGAAAAGAGGCTACTTTTACTCGATATCATAGTTTAGTTGTCGATGAGGCAACACTTCCAAAAGATTTTGAAGTGACTGCAAGAAGTGCAGATGGTGATGTAATGGGCGTTCGACATAAAACAATGCCGATTGAAGGGGTTCAATTTCATCCAGAATCAGTTGCTTCAGAATATGAAAAACAATTTTTTACAGCTTTTCTAAATTATAGGGTAAAACCGTTAGATGTATCAGAAACTCTTAATACAATTTGTGCAAAAAAAGATTTAAGTGCCGAGCAAGCTGCTATGTTTATGGAAGATTTAACCGAAGGTTGTCTGGACGAGCGAAAATCAGCTGCTATTTTAAGTGCGCTTGCAGTAAAAGGGTATACTTCACAAGAAGTTGCTGCTTGTGCAAAAGTTCTTAATAGCAAAAAAGTTACTCTCCCTCTTTCTAACAATGAGGTATGTGAAATTGTTGGAACAGGAGGAGATGGTAAAGGAAGTTTTAATATTAGCTCAATGTCAGCTTTAGTAGCAGCTAGTTGTGGTGTTCCAATGGCAAAACATGGTAATCGTGCGGTGTCTTCAAAAAGTGGTGCTGCAAACTTTTATACAGCGTTAGGAATAAAAATAGATGTAAGTCCAGAAAAATCTGCCAAATTGGTAGAAAAGACAGGTTTTGCATTTTTGTTTGCGCCAATCTATCATGCTGCAATGCGTTTTGCAGGTCCTGTTCGTGGGGCTTTAGGTATTAAAACTATTATGAACCTTATGGGACCTCTTTCTAATCCTGCGAATGCTACCTATCAAATGCTTGGGGTATATGATGAGTCTCTTTTAGAATTGTATGCTCATGCTGCAAAAATGCTTGGTCCAAAACACGTAATGGTTGTACATAGTGAGGATGGTTTTGACGAGATTTCTCCATGTGCAAAAACTTCTGTCTTTGAAATCGATGAAAATGGTAAGGAGTCACAGTACAAAATAGATCCTGCTGAATTTGGAATTACGGGTTGTAAAATAGAAGATTTAGCTGGTGGTACTGGTGATGATAATGCAAAAATTGCACGTCAAATTCTTGCTGGTAAAGCAAATAAAACAGTAACAGCTGCAGTTTGTTTAAATGCAGGGGCTGCAATGTGTGTCGCTGGAAAAGTTGCAACAATAAAAGAAGGTTATAATCGCGCAAAAGAAGCTCTTGCAATGGGGGCTGTTCAAAAAAAACTTGACCAAGTTGTCGAGCTTTCAAATGCTGCCTAAGGATTGGAATTGTGGATTCTATATTACAAACTATTATTAAAGAGCGAGAATTAGATAAAATAAACAAAGAAAAAAACTTTTGTTTTACTATTCCTAAAAAACGGGAGCGTTCAATTACTCCTTTTTTGCCTGAGAAGGGAGTTATTCTAGAGATAAAAAGAGCTTCTCCGTCAAAGGGAGATATTGCTCCCTCTTTGGATCCGAGTACCCTTGCTATAGAGTATCAAAAAGCCGGAGCAGCTGCGATTTCTATACTTACAGAAAATAATTATTTTAAAGGTAGTTTGCAAGATATAGTCGAAGTTGCAAGGGTTTTAGATAGTCAAAAGGGTGAAAAACCTGCAATCTTGCGTAAAGATTTTTTGACAGATATTAGTGAAATTGATGCTTCATACAAAGTTGGAGCAGATGCGGTATTGCTTATCGCACGTATTTTAGAAACAGAGCGTTTAATAGATATGGCAGTGCGGTGTGCAGATCTTGGACTTGGAATGCTTATAGAACTAAGAACTGACGAAGATATTGGAAAATATCATGATGTAGAAAAGGCATTGTTAAAAAAAGGGAAAAGTCTTGATAATGTAGTTGCAGGGACAAATACTCGAGATTTAGCGACATTTGCGATCGATTTACTTAAGCCGTTAACTTATGGCGATGCGCTACCAAAAAAAATGATATTTGAATCAGGAATCCATACTCCAATGGGAGCAAGGTTTGCAGGAAGTCTAGGCTTTTATGGTATGTTAGTGGGAGAGGCTGCTTCAAAAAATCCTCAAAAAGCACATTCTCTTGTGGACTCATTTTTAGCAGGTGGCACAAAAGAAGTTTTTCTTAATACTATAAAGTGGAAACAATATGCGCTTGAGCTCGGAGTGCGAAGCTATAATAAGATTGAAAAAATACGGTTAAGTTCACTTAAGCCAAATAAAACACTTCCGTTTGTTAAAATATGTGGAATTACAAATGTCAAAGATGCTCTTAAAGCGTGCGAATTAGGAGCAGATTTTTTAGGTTTTATATCTGTAAAAAAAAGTCCTCGCTATGTAGATAAAAAAACAATAACAGCAATTTGCAAGAAAGTGCGAGAAAAGTATTCTCAAGTAATGTGTGTTGGAGTAATTACAGACCAAAATTCTACAGAAGGCCAAGTTGCTATTGGTTTAGCAACTGTTGGGATTTTAGATGCAGTGCAGTTTCATAATTGCTCTCCAAGTGGTATAGCAACTCAGGATTTTTGGCATTATCAAGCAGTAAAAATTGGCTCAAGAGATGATATAGCAAATTTAGAAAAAGTTCTTAATTTTGGACAGCCGCGGGTTTTAATCGATGCAAATGTAGTAGGAAAAGATGGAGGCACAGGTGTTCAAATCTCTAATGAGCTTGTAAGTATTGCTCAGAAAAAATCACCTTTGTGGCTTGCTGGGGGTATAAATCCAGAGAACGTTGGCAGTGTACTAGCAACGTTCTCTCCAGAACTAATAGATGTTTCGAGCGGGGTAGAAAGTTCTCCTGGTATAAAGGATCATAAGAAATTAGAAAAATTGTTTGAAAACATAAGGAATTAAAATGGAATCAATAGAGAAAAGAATAAGTGATACACCGCGAATGAGTGACAATGGTTTTTTTGGTCAATTTGGCGGTAAATATGTGGCAGAAATTTTACGTCGCACGATTGATGAAACTGGTGTCAATTTTGAAAAGGCGATGAAAGACAATAAGTTTCTAGCAGAACTTTCTGAATTGCAACGTGATTTTATAGGCCGTCCAACACCTATGCTTCATGCAAAGCGCACAAGTGATTTGTTAGGTGGAGCCCAAATTTATGTAAAACTTGAAGGACTTGCAAATACAGGTGCTCATAAAATTAATAATGCTATTGGGCAAGTTCTTTTGGCAAAATATAGTGGTAAAACTCGAATTATTGCCGAAACTGGTGCGGGGCAACATGGCGTGGCAACAGCAGCAGCCTGTGCTCGTTTGGGTATGAAATGTACAGTCTATATGGGCGAAATTGATATGAAACGGCAACAGCCAAATGTAGCTTCAATGGAGTTGTATGGTGCAAAAGTTGTTCCTGTTTTAACTGGCTCTCGTATTCTAAAAGATGCAATAAACGAGGCTATGAGAGACTGGGCAGCTAATTTTGAGACAACTCATTATGTTATTGGTTCTGCCTTAGGCCCCGATCCTTTTCCTGATATGGTTCGAACTTTTCAGTCTTTTGTTGGTCGTGAAACTAAATCCCAATTGGCAGAACGAGGTCTTTCTCCTGATGCATGTATAGCATGTGTTGGTGGTGGATCAAATGCCATTGGTTTTTTCGAGCCGTATATAAACGAACAAAAACCTCGGCTTATTGCAGTAGAAGCAGGTGGAATAGGACCTGGAGAGGGAAACAATGCTGTTCGAATGGCAGGTGACGCACATTTAGATATACTGCATGGCTATAAAAGTAAGTTTTTAGTAAATGAAGACGGGCAAGTTAATGATACTCGTTCGATTTCGGCAGGTTTAGATTATGCAGGAATTGGACCTCAGCTTGCTTATTTAGGTGAAAAAGGACGTATAGAATTTACTTCTGCAACTGATAGCGAGGCATTAAATGCGGTTAAAGTTTTTGCACAAAATGAAGGTGTTTTATTTGCACTTGAAAGTGCTCATGCAGGATCAGAGGCTTTAAAACTTGCTAAAACAATGAGTAAAGATAAAGTAATTGTTATTAACATGAGCGGTCGAGGAGATAAAGATATCTTTATTACATCCCCTGTTTTTAGACCAAAAGAATGGGGTGAGTTTTTACAAGGTGAATTAGAGAGACTTAATTCAAATACAGAAATTCATTCTTCAAAAATAACAATTCACGAGGAAGAGGCTTAATAAGCTTTTTCACTTAAGGAGATAAAAATGGCAATTTTAATGGCACATCAAGTTGCAGGGTATCCTGATGATGAAACAGCTCTTATTGTAGCAGATGCTCTAATAGACGGTGGAGCAAAAATATTAGAAGTTCAATTACCGTTTAGCGATCCGAGCGCTGATGGTAAAATAATTCAAAATGCAAATGCAAAAGTTCTTGCTCGTGGATACACGACACAAAATGGATTAGATTTTATTGGAAAGGTTCATAAAAAACATCCTGATATTGAAATTTTTTTAATGTCCTACACTTCTATTTTTTTTAGACCTGGTATGCAAAACTTTGTAGAGCGAGCAATAAAAATTGGTGCTACAGGTTTTATTATTGGGGACTTACCTTTTGATTGTGATGAAGGGTTAAAAACTTTGTGTGAAAAATACAATGTAAATCAAATTCCTGTTATTGCCCCATCAGTAACAGATGAGAGACTTTCAAAAGTTGCTCATGCAGGTTTTAAATATATTTATAGTGTTTTGCGAGCAGGAATTACAGGGCAGGCAACGACTATTACAGATGATATGATACAATATATCGAAAGATGCAGTGAAGGCGGTTCTAAAATCTTAGGTGGATTTGGTATTCAAAATGGTGAGCAAAGCAAGACCCTTGCTCCTCACGTTTATGCCGTTGTTGCAGGGTCTGTTTTTGTTAATATTATTTCTAAATTTGTAGAAGAACAAGAAAACAAACCTACAAATGAATTCTTAAACTCAAAACTATTGTATGAGCGAATTTATAACAAAGCAAAAGAACTTTCTGATGGAGCTCGTTAATCGGAATAATATAAAAATAAAAAAGGCACCTCCTAAAACTGAACTTTCTTGTTCACTTATTGGGGTGCTTTTAGCTAATATTTTTCTTAAGCCAACTCCCGGACTTGAACCGAGTACCTGCTCGTTACGAGTGAGCTGCTCTACCAGGTGAGCTAAGTTGGCAATAGTTTTATAAGTATACTGAAAGTAAGAGAATGGGTCAATAATTTGTTTGGAACTATTTTTTATAAACGAACAGCGGTTTTTTGTTCAACAGTACGTTTAATTTCACCAATATTTGCAACAATCATATAGTTTTCGTAAATTTCAAGGCGACGCTTTTCTACAAGTTTATTTACTTCGTCATTGACTATATTAATAGGTAATCCAGCCCAGTGAGAAAGATCTTGTATTGTAAGGTTAAAACGACGTTTTCTGGCTTCTAAATCTTTCCCAGGATGTAATTCATCAAACATAAGAAAGACATCACATATACGAGCAGAGGTATCTTTTATGCAAAGTGTCTTAAAACGACGTTTTTGATCATAAATACGTTTACAAAAAAGTTTTAATAATATGAGCGCCATTTGTGGATTCCCAGTAACTAAAATGCTAAAGTTTTCTTTGTTAAATTCAAGAACTTCAACTTCGCCAATTGCTACGCAGGTTGCAGATCGAGGACTGTTGTCGAGAATAGCCATTTCACCAAAAATTTCACCAGGCATAAGAATATCAAGGTTCTTTTTTGTTCCATTCACACATTTTACTAACTGGACTTGTCCTGATTGAATAAGGTAAAAAGTTGTTCCTGGTTCAAATTCACTAATAATAACTTGACCCGGTTCATATGTTTTTGCAAATCGTCCAAAGGCAGGTAAAGAAAATTGAGTTAATGTGGTTGGATTAGATACGTTTGCATTTTGTACTTCTGCAACTTTATGTATTTGTCCTGTTTTGAGTTGGTTTTGATATCTTCTATTTGAATCTTCAAGTAGTTTTGCTGCAGCCTCAATCTTTGGAGAGGTAGGAAATTCTTGCATAAGTTTATTACAAACATCACAACAAGATCTATACTGTTCATCATCAAAGAAAGAACGAGCAACCTCTAACATCCCTTCTTGTGTACTAACGGTAGCTGTGTTATGTAATATAGATTCTGTTTGTTTATGTATATCGCGTAATTGAGTTGAAAAAACACGTAGCATTTTCATTATAAGAGGTTTGTTATTACTAAAGATTGTTTCAAATTCAGGAATAGTTAGAACAATTGTTGTTGAACTTTCTAAAACGGTTGCAGTTTCTTCTCGAGGAAAATGTCCTAGTGCTGATTTTACCCCAAAAAACTCTCCTGCATGTAGTTGTTGTTCTATGGGGCGTTTTGTTTCTATATCAACAGATGTAAGACTAATTTGCCCACTTTGTAAAATAAAGATGCGATCATCCATATCGCCGGAAAAGTAAATGATAGAACCTTGAGTGTATTTTGTTGGTTTAGGCATTTCTAGCTTCCTTTCCTGTAATGTAAAATGTGTATGAAATATAAAAATAACGCGATTGTTAGAATAACATAAATTCTATTTTTATGCTATTCTTTTTTCATGATAGATTTACATTCACACTCTACTGCCTCAGATGGAGTTTTTAGTCCTTCTGAGTTAGTGAATTATGCCAATAAAGAAGGCATTACTGTATTAGCTCTAACTGATCACGATACAATAGATGGTCTTGCAGAGGCACAAAAAACAGCTTTGAAAACAGGAATCACATTTGTTCCTGGAATTGAGATACAAATACAATGGCCAACAGGTGAATTTCATTTGTTAGGGCTCTCTCTTAAAAGTATATCACCTACTTTAGTAAAAATCATTAATTTGTTACAAAAAGGGCGAAAAGATCGTAATCTTGAAATAATAAATCGTATGAATCAAGCTGGTATGGATATAACATTAGAAGAGGTGTCTAAAAAATACAATGTTTCAACAATTGGTAGACCTCATATTGCAGCTTGGATGGTTGATCATGGAGTGGTAAAAAAACGCCAATTAGCATTCGATAAATATTTAGCAAAAGGAAGACCTTTTTATGTAGAGAGGGTCGGGGCTTCTTTAGATGAAGCAATAGTTGCTATAAAAGAAAGTGGTGGAATCCCTGTTATTGCTCATCCTTTATCTTTATATGTATCTTGGGGAAAAATTGAACCTATTTTAAAAGATATTCATGACAGAGGGGTGGAAGGGCTAGAAGCTTGGCATCCAGGAGCTCGTGTTGTAGAGTGTGAGAGATTAGAAAAAATGGCACATAAACTTGGCTTTTTTGTAACAGGTGGAAGCGATTTTCATGGCCAAAGCGTTAGAACAGATCGGTTTTTAGGTAAAACAGCGGGAAATCGAACTATTGATGACCGATTTTGGTTAGAAGAATTGCAGCCCGCTTTGCAAAAAAAAGAGACTACTCTAAATTGCAAGGAGCTGTAGACTCTCTGTTTTTTATGTGTGCCGGAATAATAATAGATGTACAATCTTTTCCAGCTATTTGGTCGACAAGCAATTGTGCTGCAGCAATGCCCTTTTCATATCCCGGTTGATGTATACATGTGAGTTCTGGATAAAGGGCTTTGTTTATTGGTAAATCATCAAATGAAACAATGCTTAATTCATCAGGGATTTTAATTCCAAGTTCTTGTGCTGCTCGATAAAAGCCAAACGCTTGACCATCAGCCATACAATAGATTGCGGTTGGTCTATCCTTTTTTTGTAATTCTTCTTTTGCAAGTTTATAAGCAGAATTTATAGAAACGCCTATTTCAACAAAACTAAACTTATTTTGAGTTTCTTTAGTAATATTGTGTTGTTTAACAGATTGCATGATTCCTTTTTGACGAGCAGTCATAGTAAAAGAACTTTCATGAATATCAAGATCTTTTGCAATAGGATTTAATGCACAAAAACAAATTTTCCGGTGTCCTAAGTCTAACAGTAAATCCATTAATCGTTTAGCAGTCGATTCATTATCAATTCCGACGTTTAAATAATCAGAAGAGTTAGAAGCATCTATCGTGACATAAGGCATTTGTCGTTGTCTAAAAGCTTCATGTACTTCACTCTGAAAACTTACTCCGACAGCAATCATTCCATCAACAGCAGCACTTTGAATTGAGTGTGTTATAATTCCTTTTTTTGGAGATATAAGCATAAGTGTAAGTGATTCTAGCTCACAAACATGACCAATACCTCTAACTAATTCAGCCATGTATGGGTTTTCAAAAACTTCTGTTAGTGTTTGTGGTAATAGTAACCCTATTGTACTTGTGTGTCGCTTTGCAAGAATCCTAGCAACTGGATCGGGGGCATAACCAACTTCTCTAGCAATGTCCATTATTTTTTTATAAGTACTTTTAGAAATTCTCTGAGGGTTGTTAAATGCAAAAGAAACTGCGGTTTTCGAAACGCCAGCTTTTTCTGCAATATCCTTAATAGTTACTTTCATTGATTTTCCCTAGTTTTATTTGTTTCATCTTAAAGTATAGCATAAAAAATTTAAAAAAAAAGGGGAAAAAGTATGTATGCTCCATTTTTTTTATAGAAAAAGAATATAAAGACTTGTGAAAACTAAATTGATAAATTCTTAATCTGTAAAATTAAGGGGTATATATGCAAATTATAAGTTTTTCTCCATTTGGCTATGAAGGAGCAATGGTTACAGTAGAAGTAGATCTTCGCCGAGGTATTCCGGCTGTAGATTTGGTTGGCCTTGCAGATAATGCGGTTAAAGAAGCACGAGAAAGAATGCGTGCTGCAATTCGGAATTCTGGGTTTGAATTTCCTTCAGAACGAGTGCTAATAAGTCTGTCTCCAGCAGATGTAAAAAAAGAAGGTGCGGGATTTGATTTAGCAATGGCTCTTGCAGTGCTGTTTGAAAAAGCAAAAATAGAAAAAAAAATAGAAAAGTGTGATTCTAAAATTAAAGTTCTTGTTATGGGAGAATTAGAATTGGCAGGTCGTGTAAGACGTGTTCGTGGTGTTCATGCAGCAGTTTCTACTGCAGCTGAATGTGGAATTCAGTATTGTATTGTGCCAAAAGAAAATGCTGAAGAAGCAAGTGGTGTTAAGGAAATAAATGTTTTTGTTGTTGATTCTTTACAAAATGCATGGAAAGTGTTTGCAAAGTTACCAAAACAGGTAAAAAAAATAAATAATGTAGAAAACAGTGCTAAATTATCAAACATAACATGTTTACCAAAAAAGAAAAGTAATAACGAAACAGATAATCATGTTATTTTTTCACCTGTAAAAATAGGTACTGACTTTAGTGGTATTGTTGGTCAACCAAAACTTGTAAGAGCATTGCAAATTGGAGCAGCCGGGCGACATAACATAATTGCATATGGGCCACCAGGATGTGGAAAAACGTTAGCTCTAAGGCGTTTTGCCTCTTTATTACCTCAATTGACTTTGGCAGAATCACAGCCTGTTACTCGCATTTATAGTATTGCAGGCTGTTTACCTCCAAAAACAAATCTTATAAGGGAAGCTCCTTTTCGAATGCCGCATCAAAGTGCAAGTTTAGAAGGTATGATTGGAGGTGGTCGAAATTGTCGACCGGGAGAAATATCTCTTGCACATAATGGAGTGTTGTTTTTAGACGAAGCAGCAGAGTTTAAAACTTCTGTATTACAGTCGCTACGAGTTCCTCTCGAAGAAGGTCGTATTGTTTTAAGTCGTGCTGGGCGACGTACTGAATTTCCGGCTCATTTTCAACTTTTAATTGCAACGAATCCTTGTCCGTGTGGAAATTTTGGTTGTGACGATAAAATATGTGTATGTAGTGCTCGATCTGTAGAACAATATTGGAGGCGTTTTTCTTCTCCATTGCTTGACAGAATAGATATTAGAATAGCTGTAAAAGCAAATTCGGGAGAAAAAGCTGTAGAAGGAAAAACCGCTATAAGTACAGAAATGTTACGCAAAGATATTGGACGTGCAGTTGCTATTCAACGTGAGCGACAAGGTAAACCAAATGCTTGGCTTTCTGCTTCTGAGGTTGCTTTTTATTGTAAACTTGACAACTCGTGTAAAGAATGGCTTGAAAATACAACAAAGGAGCAAGGTTTTTCCGCTCGAGCAGTTCATAGTTGTATGAAGTTAGCACGTACTATTGCAGATATGAAAGGAAGTTTTATAATTACTATACAAGATTTACAAGAAGCTGTTTTTTTTAGAAAAAGTAATGGAGTTATTAGTATGCTTTGATATTTTGTTAATAAATTTTCTTCCATAGACATGTAGAAAAAGTTTGAAAACAAAGCTTTAATATTGTGTTAACCTAAGTTGTGATTTATAATAATTATAAGAAATCTGAGATTTTATTAAGGTTTCAGGTATTTAAAAATGATTTTTATATAAATTTAGGAGTTGTCCATGCAAAATAAAAAAATTAAAATGCCAACAATGCCAACAAGATTGGTTGTGTTGAATGTTGTATCTTTTGTTGCTTGTCAAGTCTTTTTTGTTGTTTTAATAACATACAATAAGCTTCTTCAATCTTCAGAAATAATTGATTATTTTTTATCTTGGCAATATATACTTTTTGTTATTGTTTTTATTGGTATTGCTTTTTTATTTAGTTGGTCTTTTGGTAAGAGAATCAGTGAATATGACGGTAGTGCAGAAACTTTTAATACAGTTAATAAAGCGGTAAAATATTTCCCATTAATGGGACTTGCTTTTTCGATTCTTTCTATGATTTTTACAGCCCTATTGATAGTTGCCTTGGGCAAACTTAACGGAAGCAAGTTTTTAGCTTTTCCTCTTTGGGCAGCTGCTATAGGTGTGTTTTCTCTTGTGTCGCCTGTTTTTTATATACATTGGTTACATGAATATGAAATATGGGTACAGTATGTTCCTCTTGATAAAAACAATATTGCATTAAGTTTTGTTAAAAGGTCTTCTTTAATTGCGCTTATTAGTGTTTGTGGTGCAGTTTTTTGTACTATAACTGCAATGTATTTGGTAATACAGTCTGTCCCTTTTTCCGAAGTTATGTTCTGGCATGTAATCCCTACTGCGATTATTGGTATTATTTTTGCTGTATATGATTTTGTATTACAATCAAAAGCAGCAGCAGATGCGCTTGAAGCGGTTGTTGATAATACAGAACTTCTTTCACAAAGAGATTTCTCTATGGATGAATTGGCCATAGTAACTCGAGATGAAGTAGGAATATTAACAAAACAGGTGAATATTTTTGTAGATTCTACAAAAACGCTGTTAAAAGATATATTAGAAACAGAAAATGTTTCGGAAGCTGTCGCTAAAAAATTAGAAAATGAAATTACCAATGCCGAAACAGTGATAAAAAAAATGATAACTTCTATAGCTGATATAAAAGATGAAGTAATAAATCAATCAGCAGGAGTAGAGGAAGCACATTCAACTGTTTTACAAATTCAACAGCGAATAGAAAAGCTTAATTCACAAATTGAATCTCAATCTGCGAGTGTTTCGCAGTCTTCTGCTGCCGTAGAAGAAATGGTTGCCAATATACGTTCTGTATCAGATATTTTGTCAAAAAATGCAATTACAGTAACAGATTTAGGGAAGGCATCTGAGCTTGGACAAGGCAAGGTCAATGATGCAGTAACAGTAGCTTCTCGAGTAATGCAGGATTCTGCAGGTCTTATCGAAGCAACCGAAGTTATACAAAATATTGCAACTCAGACAAATTTATTGGCTATGAATGCTGCAATAGAAGCGGCTCATGCAGGCGAGGCAGGAAAAGGGTTTGCAGTTGTTGCTGATGAAATAAGAAAGCTTGCAGAAGATTCAAATAATCAAGGTCAAACGATTTCTAGTAGTTTAAAAGAATTAGAAGCCTCTATTTCTGCAATTGTATCTACAACAGGAGAAGTGCAAAATCAATTTGATACTATTTTTGAATTGACTAATACTGTAAAAAATCAAGAAGATGTCATAAAATCTGCAATGGATGAACAATCTGCAGGGAGTGGACAGGTTTTACAAGCGATGCAAAATATTAGTGACATTACGGTATCTGTTCGAGATAGCTCAACTGAGATGCTTGCGGGAAGTAAAGAAATTGTTTCTGAAATGGATGTTCTTGCAGATGTAACTAATAAGGTTAATGAGGCTGTCTTACAGATTGATAAAGGGGCTGAGCGTATTAATGATGCCTTAAATAATACAAAAGATGTGTCAAAAGAAAATGCACAAAGTGTAATAAAATTAGGTGTTGAAGTTCATAAATTTAAGGTTTAGTTTTTAACTTTTAGGCTTGAAATAAAGAAAAGGCTACTATATGATAAATTAATTCTAACTCTAGGAGTGTCTTATGAGTAGCGAAAAATTGAGTATTCCAAAGATGCCTAAATTTATATTGGTATTAAATTTACTTATTTATATTTCTTGTCATTTTTATTTTTGGATACTTGTTTCTTATAATAAAGTTTTTAGTTTTTCACAAGTTGTTACTTTTCTTTTTTCTTGGCAATATTTGTTGCATGTCCTTGTAACAGTACTTATTTGTATTGTAGTTAGTACTATTTTTATAAAAAAAATTACTAGTTATGATGGTACTAAGGATACTTTTGTAACAGCATCAAAAAGCGCAATGTTATATCCTACTGCATCCATTGGATTTCCTATTTTGCTTATGCTTTTTTTACCTAATACTCTAAAAAGCGCGGCTGTTGCTAATGGTTTTGATATTTCTATTCAAACAATATGGGTAATGGCTCTTGGGGCTTTATTTTTGCTTTCTTTGTTGTTCTATATTTTATGGATAAAAAAATATGAACCATGGTTAAAATGGCTTCCGTTAGAAAAAGAATATATAGCGTTAAATCAGGTAGCTCGTTCTGTAATAGTTGCTTTTTTTAGTTCGAGTGGAATCTCGCTGTGTACAGTGGGAGCAACGTTTTCTGCTTCTAGAGGGGCTCCTTATCTTGGAGTTATGTGGTTTCATGCCTTCCCTACAATGCTTGTAGGACTTTTCTTTGCAATGGTAGCCTTTTATCTACAGTCAAAAAGTTCTTCAGAAAGACTTTTAGAAACTGTTGAAATAACAGATTCTTTTGCCCATAGAGATTTTAGTATGGATGATGTTCAAGTTGTTTCACGAGATGAATTTGGTTTATTGATAAATCAACTTAATGTTTTTATCCATTCTAATAGGGATTTACTAAAGAAAATTTTAAAGACTTCAAATATATCAGAAGAAGTTGCCCAAAAGCTAGAAAAAGAAATAAATGATGCTGAAAGTATCATTAAAGAAGTAATTAATGATATATCATTAATACAAGGTGATGTTGTTAATCAGTCTTCAGCCGTTGATAAAACTTATTCTACGGTTATGGATATTCAAAACAGAATAGAACAATTAAATACTCAAATAGAATCGCAATCTACAAGTGTTTCGCAGTCTTCTGCAGCAGTAGAAGAAATGGTAGCAAATATTCGTTCTGTGACAGATATCCTTGGTAAAAATACTGCAAATGTTGATAATTTAAGTAAAGCTTCAGAAATAGGCAAAAACAAAGTAGAAGAGTCTGTAACTATAGCTTCTAAAGTTATGCAGGATTCTGCAGGTCTTATAGAAGCCACCGAAGTTATACAAAATATTGCGACTCAGACAAATTTATTAGCTATGAATGCTGCAATTGAGGCGGCGCATGCAGGCGAGGCAGGAAAAGGGTTTGCTGTTGTAGCCGATGAAATTAGAAAGCTTGCAGAAGATTCTGATACACAAGGGAAAGCTATCTCGGAAAGTTTAAAAGGCTTAGAAAGTTCAATAAAAGCTATCTCCGAGAGTACAGAAGATGTGCAAAATCAATTTGATACTATATTCGAACTTTCGAACAATGTAAAAAATCAAGAGGATGTCATAAAATCAGCAATGGATGAGCAATCTGCAGGTAGTGGCCAGGTACTGACAGCTATGCAAACCATTAATGATATTACTATTTCTGTTCACGACAGTTCTGTAGAAATGCTTTCTGGTAGTAAAAAAATAGTAGATCAAATGGATACTCTTAACAAAGTTACCAATAAAATTAATGTAGCTATGCTTAAAATTAATCAGGGTGCAGAAAATGTAGATCTTGCTCTTAAAAATACGATAAAAGTCTCTAATAAAAATAGGGAAAGTGTAAATGAATTAGGAGAAAAAGTGAGTGGGTTTAAGATTTAAGTAGTAATATTTGCAGTTTTAATTTTTTTTATTGCAAGTATTGCCTATTATGACTTTTGAGTGATACAATGCTTTTTTCAATAATTCTTACGGAGGATATTATGAATAAAGTATTTAAACTTGAAGAACGAGGTACAACAGTTCGTAAAGAAATTGTTGCCGGTCTTACCACCTTTTTAACAATGGCTTATATACTTGCGGTTAACCCTGGGCTTCTTAGTGCAGCCGGAATGAATGCTAGCAGTGTATTTACAGCGACAGCACTCTCTGCTGCAATAGCTACATTAGTAATGGCATTTAGTGCAAACTTACCTTTTGCTTTGGCTCCAGGTATGGGACTAAATGCTTTTTTTGCGTTTACTGTTGTGCTTGGTATGGGTGCCAGTATAGAAATGGCTTTAACAGCTGTATTTGTTGAAGGTATTGTATTTATTATCTTGTCTTTCTTTAATGTTAGAGAAGCAATTATAAAGGCTATTCCAGAAAATCTCAAAAAAGCTGTTGCCGTAGGTATTGGTTTATTTATAGCTTTTATTGGTTTACAAGGGGCTGGAATTATTGTTGCAAATGATGCAACTGTTGTTTCTCTTGGAACTGTTAATTCTGGAACTGCTTTAGTAGCGCTTTTGGGTCTTGCTATTACTGCTGTTTTATATGCATTAAAAGTCCCTGGATCTATTCTTATTGGTATTCTTGTAACAACTATTATTGGTATTCCTTTTGGTGTAACAACAATTCCAGAAAACTGGGCTCCTTTTGCTGCTCCTTCAGCTCCTTTATGGTTTCATTTTGATTTTAGTCATATTTTTACATTACAATTTTTTACCGTATTCTTTACATTCTTTTTTGTAGATATTTTTGATACTGTTGGTACTTTAGTAGGTGTTTCTCACGAAGCACATTTAGAAGACAAAAACGGTGATATCCCACGGGTAAAACAAGCTCTACTTTCAGATGCTATTGGTACTGTTGCTGGTGCTTGTTTAGGTACTTCAACTGTAACAACATATGTCGAAAGTTCTGCAGGTGTTGCTGCTGGTGGTCGTACCGGTCTTACATCTCTTACAACCGGTGTTATGTTTTTACTTGCACTTGTTCTAAGCCCTATCTTTTTACTTATACCAGGTGCTGCTACAGCTCCAGCATTAATCCTTGTTGGATTCTTTATGATGCAAGCTGTTATAGATATAGATTTTAAAGATCCTACAGAAGGAATTCCTGCTTTTATGGCAATTATTATGATGCCACTTGCATATTCAATTGCAGAAGGTATCGTATGGGGAATTATTACGTACGTTGTGATGAAAGTCTTTACTAAAAAGGCAAAACAAATTCCTGTTATTACATGGGTTCTCTTTGTAATCTTTATTTTACGCATTATCTTTGCATAAAAATATATAAAAGAGAGAGTTCTGTGGAAGTTGCGTTGCAACTTCCACGACAGTTTGTAAACAAACTGTCACGCAGATAAAAAAATAAGTCAGTTCTGTGGAAGTTGCGTTGCAACTTCCACGACAGTTTGCAAACAAACTGTCACACAGATAAAAAAAATAAGTCAGTTCGAGATCCGCCTGACTTTAAACAAAACTAAGGAAGTGTTAGATGAAAAATGAGTTACTACTCATAATGTCGCTATTCGTATGTTACGGTGGCGTTCTTGTTCTTTTCCGTCTTATCGGAAAATTGGGACTGTTTACTTGGACAGTCATTGCTACCATAACAGCAAATATCGAAGTGCTTATACTAATAGTAGCGTTTGGTGTTGAACAAACTTTGGGCAATGTTCTTTTTGCTTCAAGTTTTTTGGTTACCGATATTTTAAGTGAAATATATGGTAAAAAAGAAGCTGGACGGGCGGTAAAAGTCGGTTGTATAACTTCTGTTGTCTTTATTATTCTAAGCCAGTATTGGCTACAATATGTACCAAGTTCAAATGATTTTGCAATGCCATCTATGCAAACTATTTTTTCTAATACACCGCGAGTCATGATTGCAGGTCTTGTAGCTTACGCAATATCTGAATCTTTCGATGTCTGGGCATATCATAAATGGTGGAATTTTACTAAAGAAAAATCAGGAAGTTCGAGCAAATTTTTATGGCTACGAAACAATGGCTCCACACTCATTTCTCAATTAATTAATACGTTAATTTTTACTTGGGGAGCCTTTGGCGGGGTGTATGATGTAAAAACTGTTTGGTCAATAACACTTGCAACCTATGTGATTTACATAGTTACAAGTTTGTGTGACACCCCTTTTGTCTATTTAGCTCGAAAAATGTATGTAAGTAAAATAGCTGGAACAGAAAAAAATTCTTTCTAGATTATGATTCTATTTCAAAAAAATCTTTAAAATAAGGCAATTTTAATATCCAGTCACAATATGTATGCCATTCCATGAGTTTATGTGCTCGTCTAGAAAAATACATATTGTGCACATTTTCGTAATTCATAGTGACAGTTCTTTTTTGATTATAACTAGAAGGTAATAATTGAATCATAGAATACCAAAGATCTTTATTGCGATTTCCTACAGTATCTTTCATATATTCTAGTCGAAGTTTTTCTAAATCTGCAATAGTTCTTTTCATAGATTCTAGAGCTTGAGGAAGCATATGATCTGTACTAAAGTCATCGAGAGAAAATGGTTTACTGTGAATTTTATGCATAGTGCTTGTTGAGTTTGCAACGGTTGCAATTTTATAGGTATCAAATTCCTTCCACCAATACAGAGGAGCTGTGATATCAACAGAAATAAAAATTTGACGAATAAATTTTCGGTGATCGCTGCCCGATTTGCAAAGTCTTTTTGCTAAGTCTAAATCATTTTTTCCAAAAGTAAACGTTCCATCTATATTTGTTTTGGAGTCTGTTCTGTTCCAACTATTCATTGGGTTTCTGGCTCCACGCATTGCGTTTTCAAAGTTCATAACTTGTGTTTTTTCTAAAATAATCATAATCGAGAGTATAAATGGCATAAAGTAAATTTTCAAGGAGTTAAATACGTTTTCAAATTCTTGGGTAATTGTTTTCAGAGTAAAAGCGTTAAAAAAAAGACTTTGTTGATTAAAAGTCTATTATTGAAATTCATAACAGATACTAATATAATAAATAAATCGTGTTCGAAAGTTTAGGAGAAATACATGCTTGATAAATTGGAAGCTTTGCATAAAGAAGGGCTTGAAAAAATAAAAGCAGCAACAAGTGAAGAAAAGTTGCAAGAAGTACGACAACAGTTGGTTGGGAAAAAAGGCCAGCTTACCGCTATGCTTAAAGGTCTTGGTAGTTTAGCGCCAGAAATGCGCAGACCAGTAGGACAAAAAGCCAACGAGATAAAAAATGCTTTTGCAGATCTTATAGAGCACAGACAAAATGAGATTATTGCTAGCAAAAGTGGTGTTGAGGGTGAAGTTGATTTAACTCGTCCGGGCATCCCTGTTCAACAAGGATGTTTACATCCAATTACACAAATGTGTTATGACTTAAACGATGCTTTTATGTCAATGGGCTTTGAAGTGTATAGTGAAGATGATATTTCTTCTGAAAAATTTGCATTTGATAACTTAAATTTTCCTCCTGAGCATCCTGCTCGTGAAACGATGGATACCTATTGGATAGAGGGAACTGAAAATAAACGAGGAAATGAGCGATTAGCTTTACGACCTCACTTAACAGGTGGTTCTGTTCGGTATTTACAAAAACACGGAGCTCCTGCTCGTTTTGTATATCCAGGACCTGTCTATCGAAACGAAACAACTGACTCTCATCATGAACGAGCTTTTTTTCAGTACGAGGCTCTTATAGTAGAAAAAGATTTATCTTTTGCTGCAGGTAAAGTATTAATAGAAACAATTTTAGAAAAAGTTTTTGGTCGTCATGTAAATGTTCGAATGCGTTCTGGTTTTTTTCCTTTTGTAGAACCTGGATTTGAAATTGATATGGAATGCCTTATTTGTGGTGGAAAAGGCTGTAGCGTTTGTAAAAATGTAGGCTGGATAGAAGTTATGCCAGGGGGTATTCCTCATCCAAATGTGTTAAAAGCAGCAGGCCTTGATTCTTCGGTTTGGTCAGGTTTCTATATAAACATTGGACTCGATCGCCTTGTTATGATGCGTTACGGCGTTGATGATGTACGTTTATTTCATAGTGCCGATTTGCGGTTCTTAAATCAGTTTAAGTAGGGAGAGAAAAATGTTTTTATCAGTAAATTGGCTTAAAGAATATGTAGAATTGCCTAAAGATCTTACAATGGAAAAACTTGCGTATGATCTAACTATGCGCACCGTAGAAGTAGAACAAATAATCGATTTTAGTGCAAAGTTTCATGATATATGCGTTGGAGAAATAACTGAAGTAAAAGAT
This sequence comes from Treponema sp. CETP13, assembly GCA_001885315.1. Classification (GTDB taxonomy): domain Bacteria; phylum Spirochaetota; class Spirochaetia; order Treponematales; family Treponemataceae; genus CETP13. The sequence continues at coordinate 158,254 of MLPZ01000003.1, read as the reverse complement.
CATCCGGATGCTGACAAACTGCGTGTATGTCAGGTAAACATAGGCGAAGATGAAGATATCCAAATTGTATGTGGTGGTTCAAACCTTGCAGTTGGAATGAAAGTTATTGTTTCTAAAATAGGATCTGAGGTTGTCTGGCACGGTGAAGGCGAACCGGTAAAAATCAAAAAAACAAAGATGCGTGGGGTAGAATCATATGGAATGATTTGTGCTTCAGAAGAAGTTTTTCTTAAAGATTTTTTTCCTATGCCGGATGAAGATTCTATTGTTGATTTATCTAATATTGATTGCAAAGCAGGAGATTCTATAGCTCAAGTTATGGGATTTAATGATTATGTTTTAGAAATAGACAATAAATCAATGACAAACCGACCAGATCTTTGGGGTCATTATGGTATAGCTCGAGAGCTTTCTGCAATTTATAAAACAGAGTTAAAACCTCTTTCTGCATCTAAGATTGATCCGAAATTACCAAAATTTCCTATAGAAATAAAAGACTCTGATGCATGTATGCGTTATGCTGGCCTTGTTATAGAGAATGTTAAGAATGAGGCAGCTCCTCTTTGGATGCAATCTGCCTTGTTCCGTGCAGGACAGAGACCAATTAATAAACTTGTAGATATTACTAATTATATAATGCTTGCTGTGGGACAACCTACACACGCGTTTGATAGAACTCACGTTAAAGATGGAATTATAGTCAGACGTGCCAAAGAAAATGAAAAACTTCTTTTGCTCGATGATAAAGAACTCGAGTTGTCTTCTTCTGATTTGGTTATTGCTGATCATGAATCTTCACTGGCTTTGGCAGGTGTTAAAGGTGGTAAAAAAGATTCAATCTTAGAGACCACAACTAGTGTTGTTCTAGAAGTTGCCACCTTTGATGCTCAAACTATCAGGAAAACTTCTAAAGCGTATGATACACGTACAGAAGCCTCAAACCGTTACGAAAAAGCAATAGATACAGCTCGCGTAGACCAAGGCTTATCTTTAGGAATAAAACTTTTTGAGCAGTTGTATCCAGAATGTAAACTTGTGGCTTTTGGAGATAATTGTCCAAAACCAACAGTTCCAGCTGTTATTGATGTTGATAAAAACTATCTAAATACACGCCTTGGCCGAAAATTAACCTATCAAGATATCTTACATAGTATGCAAGGTCTTGGTTTTACAATTACAGAACAAGGTGACTCCTATCATTGTATTGCTCCTATTTGGCGATCTACAGGTGATGTTTCTTTGCCTGCCGATATTTTAGAAGAAGTTGCCCGTCTGTATGGATACGAAAATTTTGAAAAAATGCCATTGACAGGAGTTATTTCAAAGGCAGTAAAACAACCAAAGGTAATGTTAGAGCGCAGAATACGCGAATTTCTTGCTTTTCGTTGTGGATTTACAGAAGTATTTACCTATCCTTGGATTAATGATCAATTTATAAAAGCTTCTGGATTAGATGCAAAAAAAGCTGTTAGATTAGCAACTCCGCCGTCTCCTGAATTAGCAAATTTAAGATTTTCATTAGTTCCAGGACTCTTAGAAGCAGTACAAAAAAATCGTCGTTATTTTGATTCATTCAAAATATTCGAAACTGCACAAGTATACGAAAAAGGCGAGATGCATCCTTCTTGTCAGGAAGAGACACTTCCACTTCAGCGACAATTTATTGCAGGGTGTATTGTTGGAAAAGATGCTGAACAGATTTTCTTTGATTTAAAGGGTGTTCTAGAATCGATGTCACGTTATTGTCATATGCAAGAGTTTAGCTTAGAACAAGTTACTTCCACGGAACCAAATTCCGCCAAACCTTCTTGGGCAGATAATAAGGTGTATCTAAACATTGTGCAAAATAATGAAGTAATCGGATCTATGGCGCTGTTATCTGCTGTAACAATGAAAGAAGCTGATATTAAACACTGCGCTGTCGCAATGTTTGAATTAAATCGTGATAAATTAATTCCTTTTGCCTCACGAGATAATACATTTAAACATTTGCCATTATTCCCTTTGGTAGAACAAGATTTATCGCTTTTAGTAAACGAAGACGTTAGCTGGCAAACTATAAAAAAACTTATAGGTAAAAAAGTTAATGAACTTGAATTTATCGAAGAATATCGTGGTAAACAGGTTCCAAAAGGTAAAAAATCGATAGTATTGCGAGTTCGATTTGGTTCTGATGAAGGAACCTTGACTTCAAAGCAAATTAGCAAAAAAATGGATACAATTATTAAAATTTTATCTAAGATGACAGGAGCAGAGTTAAGAGATTAATTTTATTGACATATGTCAATAAAAACTATATATTAATAATATGAGTGATACATGCAATCATGACTGTTCTAGTTGTGGCGAAAATAGCTGCAATGATAGAACCCAGTCACAAAAAACAGGAGCACCTCAAAAAGAGAAGCTTCATAAAAAAAGCACCGTAAAAAAAGTTATTGGTGTTGTAAGTGGTAAGGGCGGTGTTGGTAAATCACTAGTCACGTCTTTAATGGCAAGTGAAATGGCACGAAAAGGTTTTAAAACTGCTATCCTCGATTCGGATATTACAGGTCCTTCTATTCCGAAAGCTTTTGGCCTTCATAGTAAAGCTGTCGGTGATGAAGATGGTATCTATCCTGTAGTTTCAAATGGTGGAACACAAATAATGTCTATCAATTTTCTTTTGGAAAATGAGACAGATCCAGTACTGTGGCGAGGCCCTATTTTAGCAGGTGCTGTTAAACAGTTTTGGAGCGATGTTATTTGGACTGATGTCGACTTTATGTTTGTTGATATGCCTCCAGGAACTGGAGATGTACCTTTAACTGTTTTTCAATCTTTAGCTATTGATGGTATTATTGTTGTTTCTACACCTCAAGAACTTGTTGGTATGATTGTACAAAAAGCTGTAAAAATGGCTGAAACTATGAGCATCCCAGTCTTAGGTCTTGTAGAAAACATGAGCTATGCTGTATGTCCTAAATGTGGTGAACATTTTAATGTATTTGGTGAGAGCCATGTTAAAGAAATTGCAGCTCAATATAATATTCCAGTAACGGCGCAGATTCCTATTAACCCAGAAATTGCAGCAGCTTGTGATGCTGGAAAGATTGAAAATATTGAAACTGGTTGTTTAGAAGATATTAAAACAGCTATTGAAGCTTTATAAAAAATATTTTAGAAAGGTTTTATCAAAAATTGGTAGAATCTTTCTAAAATTAACTTACTGATACTTGACATAATTAAAAATATAAAATACAATACGGCAACTATCTTAATGAATATAAATCTATTTTATATTCAATTTTTAAATCACATGTTAAAAGAGCCATATCTGGAAATCTTCTGTAAATAAACATTAGTCTATTCGGGTGTACTGCACAGGGTGTGTAGTGGGTATTTTGAACCCTAAGGCTTTTAAAATGTGCGGATGATCGAAGGAAAAATATGGAACAAAAATCCTCTTTTGAAGACCTCGGCTTAGACGAGGCAACTTTGGCAGCAGTAGCTAAAAAAGGTTTTACGGAACCATCACCAATTCAGGTTTTGGCAATTCCCCGATTACTTGAAGGTGAAACAAACTTAATCGCAAAAGCACGAACGGGTACTGGTAAAACAGCAGCGTTTGGACTTCCACTAGTTCAAACAATTCGTGAGCAAACTGGCAATGTTCAAGCTCTTATATTAGCTCCTACTAGAGAGCTAGCAATGCAAGTGTGTCGTGAAATTGAATCGTTTACCGATGGATCTTTTCCTCGCATTGTTCCGGTATATGGGGGAGCTTCTATTGGAACACAGATTAAAACGTTACGACGAGGTGTAGAGATTGTTGTAGGAACTCCAGGACGAGTAAAAGATCTTTTACACCGAGGTGTTTTAAATATAAATCATGTTAGTTTCTTCATCTTAGATGAAGCTGACGAAATGTTGGATATGGGTTTTATAGATGATATAAAACTGATTTTTTCACAGGCAAATTCCGCAAGTCGCATTTTGCTTTTTTCGGCAACAATGCCTAAGCCTATTCTTGATATTGCATCAAAATTTATGGGTGATTATGACATTGTTGAGGAAGAGGCAAGCCCTGAGGAACCACTGCTTACCGAACAGCGCTATTGGGTTGTTCGTGAGCAGGAAAAAATCGAAGCCCTTGTCCGAATGATTGATATAAGTCCAGATTTTTACGGACTTATATTTACACAAACCAAAGCTGACGCGGATAGAATTACACGTGCTTTAGATGAGCGTGATTATGAAGCGGCTGCCATGCATGGAGATATTCCTCAAGCACAGCGTGAAAAAATTCTAGCTAGGTTTCGTGAGAAAAAAACTCAAATATTAGTTGCAACAGATGTTGCAGCACGAGGTATAGATGTTGAAGGTTTAACACACGTTGTAAACTATGCATTACCTTTTGACGGCCCAACCTATGTTCATCGTATCGGACGTACAGGTCGAGCAGGTTCAACTGGATTAGCGTTTACACTGGTGTGTCCTTCAGAGCGTCGGCGATTAGAAAATCTTAAACGATTTGCCTTAAAAGCAACTAAAGCTGAACTAAAAGAAGCTAAGATACCTTCTGTAAAAGAGGTTCTAAAAGTAAAACAGAATCGGCTTTTTACAGAATTAAAGGCAACTTTAGGAATAAAAACAGAAAATTCTAACGAATTAAAAGATACTTCTGTTGTAGCAACAGAAAACACTCCTGCTACAACAGATTTTTTTGACAATCTAAAAATAGATGCTACTTTTGCCTCTTTGGTAGATGAAATTTGTAAAAATTATGATGCAAAAAAAGTGCTTGGCGTTGTTCTGCAACACTATCTAGGAAAAGCACTTGATACATCCCGATATGGTACTATTACAGACCTAAATGATCGAAGTTCTCGGGTTAGTGATGGACAAATTCGGATATATGTTCAACTTGGTCGCCGAGATGGGTACTATCCTCGAGAAATAGCAGAGTTTTTTACAAATCTGTTACACATACCGCAGAGAATGGTAGATCAGATTGACTGTGCAACAAATTTCTCGTTAGTTAGTTTGCCAGAGTCTGCCGCAAAAAAAGCTCTTGAATTATCAGAAAAAGATTCTAAAGTGCCACATATGCATATTGATTCTAATGCTGGATCGGGTCGACGTGGTGGTGGTGGAAGTTCTCGAGGCCGTGGTGGAAATTCTCGACGAGGGGGAAACTCTCGAAGTCGCAGTGGAAACTCTCGTAACCGTTCAGATTCTCGAGGTGAAAATCGTAGCTATGCTGGTGGTCGTGATGGAGAAAATCGTAATCGCGCCGCTAGACGAAGAGAGCAATTTGGTTCTCGTGATTCAAGTGCTAGTCGACGTCATGATAATAATTCAAACGCTACTAAGTTTATTAAAAAATAAATTCTGGCATTTTGTACAACCATTTTAAGATGGGAGTTGTCCAATCAGATTCGGCAACTCCTTCTAAAATAAGCTTTTCATACATAAAATGAATATGATTGCGTATTTTGTTTCTGTTTTCTTCAGAAATTAAAACTGTAGTTTTTAAATTTTCAGAATAATATGGGCAATCTTGTTCATTTGACATCTGGGTAAATAAAGTATCAATAAAATCTACTCCATCTACTAGTTTAAAGTAATTAGGAATTAAGTGACTCATCATATACAATGCAGCAGGAATGCAGTTTACACTGTGTTGTTTTACAAAGAGGACTGTTTCTGTAATAGTTATAGCACTTAAATAAAGTTCTCTGTTGTAAAAATCTTGTTCTTCTTTTGTAAGTCCTATTTCGTTAAATACTTTTTTGTAAAAAGAATAGGTAAGTATGCATATTGCTACATGTAAGCTTGGGACGCATAAAAAATGAGGGTCTGTTCTATGGATTGTCTTAAACTGTTTCATCTCTGTAAAGTCTGGTCGCTTTGTAGTAGACATACAAAATCTATATACATTTGATGCTTCATGATAGGCTTTTTTTATGTAGTCTAAATATTTAACACAATAGGGAAGAGCTTTTTTTTCACCAATACGACACATTAAAAAAGTTAAGGGTCTTATCCAAAAATTAACAAAGTCTAAATAAATATGTACTTTTTGGGGAGTGAATGGAACGGCTTCATCGAGATCGTGATCTACAGAAACAATACGGATTTTGCGCAGTCTTAATTTTACGGAAAATTGAAGCCAAAAAAAATCTTTTACAACACATTTTAAATATTCATATAAACTTTTAATGCTTTTTATGCGAAAAGGAATTGTTAAATATGGACGCAAAATACCGTAGTTTACGAGAGGTATAAGGTTGTCTGACGTCGCTTTTTTATAGTTAATTTTCAAAAAATTCTCCGTGGTGTTTATAGTTTATTTTAAAACTTTTTAAGGGTAATTGCAGAAGCTGGACATATTTCATGACAACAAAAGCAATGAAGACACTTTGTACGCTGTATTTCGACATGTTTAAAAAAATTCTTATTATTTGGCCCTATTACAGGTTTTTTATTTTCTTTAAAATATAAAATTTGAGCAGGACAAATTTCAATACATTTTCCGCATCTAATGCATTTACTATTATTAAAATGTGGCGTTTTTACCACTGCAAGTTTTATTAATGTATTTATAAAATTGGGAAGTATTTCTTGTATTCCAACCCACGTAGCAGAATCTTTTACAATTTCAAAATGCTCTGGCTTTATTTCTTTTATGCTGACTCCTTTTGTAGTAAATTCAGCAGGATTTTTTCCCCAAATATCTCTCTCTATAGCATCTTTTAAGTTTGGAATTTTATACGGATCATAGCCGACAATAGAAGCACACGTCCAGTCACATGCAAGAGTGTTGTCAGAGGCAGCCATAAATCCCAATTGAACAGGCGTTCCATTTCCAGGGCCACCTTTGCCTTCCATTCCAACAATGGCATCCATTATTGCGTATTGAGGATTTGCTGCAATGTTTAGATCGGTAAGAAATGCGCTAAATTCTGGTTTGTTTGGAAAACGATAATGTGTTTGTGCTTTTTTTAAGCCAACCATAAGCCCAAATAAGTTTTTCATTGTTCCTGTGTAGCTCATAAGTTGGTGTGTTTTTAATTTGGCAATCGAAACTACGACATCTGCTTGAGTGAATTGAGTTGCAAATTCAAAGTTTCTTACAAGTTTTCCGTTAGGGCATTCGACATTTACAGAATCGTGAAAATCTACCCATTCACCACCCGCTTTAACAACTTCATCGTATATACCTGTCGACTTTGCAGAACTTGTTGAGTTTGCTGTAGCCGGTGATTCACCGACTATAACTTTTGCAGCTCCTCTACGTAAAAAAGCTTTTACCGCCGCACCAACAACTATTGGGTGGGTGCAAACAGCTTTATTAGTAGCTTTTGGTGCGAGAATATTGGGTTTTATAAGAACTGTTTTCCCAGTAACATCAGGAGGAGGAACGAGTTCCATCATATGAATAATAGCTTCTAAAACTTTTTTAGAATCGTATTCATCAATTTTATACAGTGCTGTTGTTTTCGTCATATATGCAAATAATACTCTAAAAAGGCTTAGAGGGTAAACTAGTAACATAAATCCTCTTCCAAAGCCTCTCTGTTTTTGCTATACTCCTTTGCATGGAAACTCGTAGTATATTTACAAATATTTCACCGATTGATCATCGGTATTCGTTGTCTGAGTCGTCAGTTTTTGACGCACTTACGTTATATATATCAGAAGAAGCCGGTGTATTTTACAATGCAAAAGCCGAAATTGCATTAATAAAGGCACATCTTTCTGTTCGCAATCAATTGACCGATGAGATGTCAAAAAAATTAGATAAAATTGCAGAAAGTGTCGATCCTGTAGCCGTTTATGCAGAAGAAGAAAAAACAAAACACAATATTCGTGCTCTTGTAAATGTGCTTAAAACCATGGTACCAGAAGAAGTTTCTCCTCTTGTACATTTGGGAGCTACTTCTGTTGATATTTTAGATACTTCGATGTCTGCTCGTATGCGTGATGCAGTACAAAAAGTTGTTCTTCCTGAATTAAAAGCGCTAGAAACAAAACTTTGTGAAATTGCAGATCGAGAAGCAGAAACTCCTCAAGTTGGGCGAACTCACGGACAGCATGCTGTTCCAATAACTTTTGGATACGCAATGGCTGAATATGTTAGTCGCTTAGGCAAATCTATAATAGAAATTGAAAGACTTTCAAAAAATCTTAGAGGTAAATTAGCTGGTCCTGTTGGGGCTTATAATGGACCTAGTATGATTGTAAAAGATCCAGAAGATTTAGAAAAACGTTATTTAACCTACATGGGCTTACAACCAAGTGAACATTCAACACAATTGGTAGAACCTGAATATTTACTCAGAGTTTTGCTCGAATGTAATGTTGCTTTTGGAATCATTGCAAATCTTGCAGATGATCTAAGAAATTTACAGCGCTCAGAGATTGGAGAAGTTTTTGAATACTTTGCATCCACTCAAGTAGGCTCTTCTACAATGCCACAAAAACGAAATCCATGGAATTCTGAACATGTTAAATCCTTATGGAAAGCATTTTGTCCACGAGTAATGACTTTTTACATGGATCAGATTTCTGAACATCAAAGAGACCTTTCTAATTCGGCAAGCCAGCGTTTTATGTGTGATTATATTTGTGGTTTTAGCATGGCTGTTTCACGTATGAAAAAAGTCGTTTCAGGCTTGCAATGTGACCATGAAAATATGGCTCGAAATCTTGCAAATGCAGGTGGAAAAGTAAAAGGTGGTGTTTTAGCGGAACCTGCATATATTTTACTTGCAGAAACAGGTGTAAGCGATGCTCATGAAGTAATTCGAAAAATTACATTAGATGCCGAAGAAAACCAAATAACCTTTTTTGAGGCAATGAAAAAACATCCAAAAACCTTTGATGCAATAATTAACCAACTCAAAAATCTTGGAGAAAAAGACCCCGAAGGATTCTTTGCTCATCCAGAGAGATATCGTGGATTATCTGCAGTTAAAGCAAAGCGACTTGCAAAAAAATATATAAATTTGTAAAAATTATTCAAAAAGAATAGTTTTGTTTGTAATAAAAAAAGCTCAGCACTATATAAGTGTTGAGCTTTTTTATAATCTTAAAAAGGTTTATCTAGTTTACTTGTTGTGCTCTTGCAATTTTTTTACGGGCAAGTTCATTTAATTCAACCTTTCTAATGCGAATAGATTTTGGGGTAACTTCTACCATTTCTTCATCATGCACTAAAAGCATAGCCCGCTCAAGTGTCATAGGTTGTACAGGAGTAAGTGCTAATGATTCATCTTTTAGAGTAGATCTCATATTAGATAGTTTTTTTTCTTTTGCTGGATTAACAACCATATCGTAGTCAAGATTATGTTGTCCAATAACCATTCCCTCGTAAATAGGTTCTCCAGGAGTTATAAAAAGTCGTCCATGTGGTTCTAGGTGAAAAAGACCATAGGTTACACCAACACCAGCTTGCCCTGAGACTAAAAAGCCATTTGTAAATTCTTCAAAGTCACCGCGGTATTCTTCGTATCCAGAAATATTGGTGTTCATAATCCCTGTACCTTTTGTATCCGTCAAAAACTGATCTCTGTAGCCAATTAAAGCACGAGAAGGGACTGAAAATTCGAGATGAACACGCCCCCCTTCTTGACTCGTATAGCTTAACATTCTGCCCTTGTGCCCAGAAAGTTTAACGGTAACATTACCAGCGTATTGTTCTTCACAGTCAATATAAACGTGTTCAATCGGCTCAAGTTTTTTACCATCTTCAATTTTAAAAATAACTTCAGGTCGTGTAACTCCAATCTCAAATCCTTCACGTCTGAGCATTTCTATAAGTATAATGAGTTGAAATTCACCACGTCCGCGTACAAGAAAACCGCCTCCAATATTTTCGCTATCAACTTGTAAAGAAACGTTTTTTAATGTTTCTTTTTTTAGACGTTCTAATAATACCGTTGAGGTTGGATTTTTACCTTCTGTTCCTGCAAGAGGCGATGTATTTACAGAAAAATGCATAGAAACTGTTGGCTCATCAACTTTAATACGGGGTAAAGCTTTACTATTGTCATTTGTACAAATGGTATCTCCTATTTTTACATTCTCAATACCTGAAAGTACAATAATGTCTCCTGGTTCTGCATATTCTGTTTCTGCAAGCTTTATTCCGGTATATGTTTGAAGTTTAGAAACACTGAGTCTTTGAGTTTCTTTTTCGCCAATGCAAACGAGCTTATCATTGCAATGAGCGCGTCCATTTATAACTTTTCCAATAGCTTGTCTACCAAAAAAAGATGAGTATGACAAATCTGAAACCAACATTTGAAATGGTTCGCTACTAGTGTATTGTGGGGCTGGTAGTTTTTCAATAATCATATTAAAAAGTGGAGTTAAATCCCCTTTTTCGTTGTCACCTTCAAGTGTCTCACGTGCAATTCCATTTTTCCCAATTGCATACAAAATAGGAAAGTCTAATTGTTCGTCGTTGGCGCCAAGGTCTATAAACAGATCATAAACGTCATCCAAAACTTTATCTGCTCTGGCATCTGAGCGATCAATTTTATTAATTAATACAATTACTGGGAGTCCTTGGCCGAGCGCTTTACTTAATACAAAACGTGTTTGCGGTAAAGGCCCTTCGGAAGCATCTACAAGAAGAACAACTCCATCGACCATGGAGAGAGCCCGTTCTACTTCGCCACCAAAGTCTGCGTGACCGGGAGTATCAAGAATGTTAATTTTAACGTCCTTCCATACAACAGAGCAATTTTTTGCTTCTATAGTTATTCCTCGTTCTTGTTCGAGTTCCATACTATCCATAAGTCGTTCGCGTATTTCTTGTCCTTCGCGAAAAGTTCCTGCTTGTTTAAACATAGCGTCTACAAGAGTGGTTTTACCATGGTCAACATGTGCAATTATAGCAATGTTGCGAATAGACGGGTTAGATGTGTCTGTGTGAATCATTAATTGTCCCTGATTTATTATTTAGAAAGGATTGGCACAGTATAGCGTTATTTAAAAGTTAAGTATAGTTTGTTCTGTATACATATTTTTATATACAGAACAAAACGAAAAGTTAAAATTAGAAATACCGTTTGCGATCATTAAGAACCAAAAAGTTTTTTAGACAAACGGTATTTTCTGCTGCAAGCCACTTCTTTTTAAATTCATGTTGTTCAGAAAGAGATGCTACAGCTGCAATAGTTTTAAGATGTCGCACTCTGTCATCGCGGGTTCCACAAAGAAGAAAAACAGCTTTTATAGAAGAATAGGTTTCTGAAAATTTAATACCTTCTTTTGAACGTATAATATACATAAACATTGTATCAGTCCCATCGATTACTATGTGTGGAATTGCAAGAAAATCATTGACAGCAGATTCACAGCTATTATACCATTCTTGAAATTTTTCTATAATTTCATCTTCTGATAAATGTAATTCGCTGGCAATATCTGGTGCAGCAACTTTAATTATAGAACTGTAATCATGAGAGCTTGTAATATCGATTATTTTGGCTTGTTTTAAAAGTATGTCAAAATCGTCTTGTTCTATACGATCTCGGTCAATAATTATTTCCCTAAGATCATCCTCTAAAGATTCATCGACAAGAAGTTCATCGGCAACTCTTCTCATAACATGTACTAGAGCCGATACTCTTTGTGCACGGTGTCGTCCATAAATTATATAGACAACAACTGCGGCTAAAAGAATAACTAAACTTATTTCGATAGCAGAAGATCCTAAATCTATGATAAAAAAAATAAAAATTGCAATAGAAAGAATTTGAAGCCATGGATAAAATGGCGCTTTATAACTTGGTTTATAATTTTTTATTTTGCTTTCGCGAAAAACAATAACAGAAAGATTTGTAAGGATATACGAACTTAAAATTACGGTAGAAGCGGCTTTAACAAGTGTTTCTAGCGGAAGCAAAAGAGAAAGGTAAATTAAAATACCCGTAAACAGTGTTGCTAAAATTGGAGTTTCTGTTTTTTTATTAATTCTTCCAAAAATACTTGGTATGAGTTTATCTAGACTAAGTGCCATAGGATAGCGTGATGCTGCCATAATTCCGGCATTTGCAGTTGTAAAAAAAGCTAGTACCGAAGCAATAAGAATGATAAGGTATCCTATATTTCCCATTGTTAACTGTGCAGAATCTGCAACTGGGGTCAGACTTTTTGCAAATACTTCGCTAGAAAGTGTTCCAGTCATTATAAGAACCATTGCTACATATAAAATAGTAACGACAGTAACTGAACAAACAAGTCCCAACGGCAGATTTTTACGTGGATTTTTGACTTCTTCGGCCATATTAGCGACTTTGAGTAGTCCCCCAAACGAAATAAAAATAAAACCTGCTGTCATAAATACATTATTAATATCAACTCCTTTTTTTAAGGAAAAGTATTCGAAATGAAAGTGAGGAATCCCAAAAAAAATATAGACACCCATAAGAACTATCAAAGTTAAAACCATACCAATCTGAAACGAAACAGCTTCTTTTGTTCCTATTATATTTATAACAACAAACAAAAGACATAAAATTAGACTTGATATAAGAGGATTTATACCTGTGTATATTTTTACAATTTCTGATATACCAAAAATAGCAAATGAACTTTTTAAAGAAAGCGCAAACCACCCTAAAAACCCTGATACCGTACCTAATAATGGCCCAAAGGTTTTGTTAATAATATAGTAATCTCCGCCCGACCTTGGCATTGCTGTCGTAAGTTCAATCATACTTAAAATACCAAATAAGCCTAAAAAACCTGCAATAAAATATGAAAGAAAAAGCCATGAGCCTACTTTAGAAAAAGCAAGCCCTGGAAGAATAAAAATTCCAGAACTAATCATAGCCCCACTTGCTATACTAAATACCCCGAAGGCATTTATATCCTTTCTTAATTTTGCCATACGCTTCTCCTTTTAATTCTACTATTTAGAGTAGTAGCAGGATACGGATTAGTCAATTATTTTATGCTTTTGTTTATAAAATAAATAAAAGGCAACTTTATAAAACATTTTTTTAGTTGACAGACATACTAAAAATGAATATATTCATCATATACCCGTTGGGGTATATGAGAGCGAACCTTTTGGTTTGATTATTACTAGTGATATATGGAGTCAGTAATGAGCACTATAATTCTATACAGTACAACTATGATTCTTTTAGTTGTTTCTTTTGTTAAAAATAAAAATAAAACAAAAAAAGCTCTAAAAAAAGCATTAAAGTCATTTGAAAATATACTTCCGCAATTTTTGGGAGTAATGGTTCTTGTAGGTGTTTTACTTTCTGTGTTTAATGCAGATTTTATTTCTAAAGTTATAGGAAGTGAATCTGGATGGACAGGAACAATCGTTTCTTCTGTTATAGGTGCAATAACTCTTATTCCAGGGTTTGTGGCATTTCCAACTGCAGCAATGCTTTTAGAAAGTGGGGCTGGATACATGCAAATAGCAGCATTTATATCCAGTTTAATGATGGTAGGAGTTGTGACGATGCCTTTAGAAATAAGTTATTTTGGGAAAAGAGTAACTTTTACTCGAAACATTTTAGCATTTTTGTTTTCTTTTGTTGTAGCATATATTATATATTTGGTGGTTGTATAATGAATTTTTTTAAAAGATATAAATTTTTTTTATTTACGATTGTAATTCTTATTGTTTTGTTTTTTGTTAATAAGCAAATTGGAATTAAAGCTATAAAACTTACTGGTTTTCAGTTTAAAGAAATGGGATTAGTTATTCCTCCTATTTTTGTTCTTTTAGGTTTGTTAGATGTCTGGGTTCCACGAGAAACAATGGTAAAATTTATGGGAGAACAATCAGGTGTTTTGGGTGTTGTTCTTGCTTTTATTCTTGGTTCTGCGGCAGCAGGGCCTTTGTATGGAGCTTTTCCTGTTGCTGCTGTTTTTATGAAAAAGGGAGTAAAATTGAGTAATGTTTTGGTTTTTATAGGTGCTTGGTCAACTACAAAAATTCCAATGCTTTTATTTGAAGTTTCGGCATTAGGGGTGCATTTTACTCTAACACGATTATTAATTGATATTCCTGGAATTTTGATTATTGCTTTTCTTTTATCGCATCTTCTTTCTGCAGATGAACAAAAAAAGATTTATAAAAAGGCTGAAGATTTATAAAAATATGCAAATATATGCAAAATTTATTCATTTTTTTTGTATAAAGATACATTGACCTTTTTTTGTTATGGCTTTATATTTTTATACAAGGTGAACATATATTTGCAAGCCTTCTCAACAATGTCGTTGCAGATTAGAGTATCTGGAAGGGTATTGTTTTTTGCTCTTCTTCTATTCTTCTTTTGTTTTGACCACTGAGTTCGGTTGCTATATTTCATGAAAATTTTAGTTCTATTTATTTAGGAGGACTCTATGAAAAAACAATTCCGATTATCTACGGTTATTGTCGCACTCTGTCTAGTTACTACCGCACTCTGGGCTGGTGGATCTAAAGAAGCCGAAAAAACGGCTGGACCAAAAACAAAATTGGTTATTGCATCGGATGCAACTTGGCCTCCAATGGAATTTGTTAATGAATCGAAAGAAATTGTTGGTCTAGGGCCAGATATGCTTCAAGCTATTTCTAAAGCCACTGGTGTAGAAATCGAAGTAAAAAATACAGCTTGGGATGGAATTTTTGCAGGATTATCAGCCGGTGCATATGATGCTATTTGTTCTTCGGTGACAATTACTGATGAACGCAAGGCTCAAATGGATTTTTCTATACCTTATGTTAATGCTGGTCAAGTTTTGGTTGTACCTCAATCAACAACCGATGTCTCTAAGATTTCCGACTTAAAAGGAAAAAAAATAGGAGCACAAATTGGAACAACAGGAGCAATCGAAATAGCCAAGGATTCTTCGGTAACGCTTGCATCCTATGATGAAATTGGACTTGCTTTTGAAGATTTAGCTATAGGTCGAATTTCTGGTGTTGTTTCTGATAGCCCTATTGCTGCCGATTTTGCTTTACAAAACCCAAAATTTAAGGGAAGCTTAAAAATTGTTGGTACACCATTTACAGATGAGTGGCTCGGAATCGCTGTAAAAAAAGGTGATACCGAAACGCTTGCTATTATTAATGAAGGGCTAGAAAAAATTAAGGCATCTGGCGAGTTAGACGAAATTATTGCAAAGTGGATAAAATAAATGAAAGAATCACCTAAGCCTAACTCAGATGAACGGCCGGTGATCAATGTAACCGACAGCACTCTTTTACCCCATCTTGGAGAAAAGTCTGTGTTGTCGGCCTGGAACATTTCGTTCTTTGGTGCCATTGTCATCTTAATTTCGTTACCTTTATTTCGGCCTGATCCGTATCTACGTATTTTAAAATTTATTCCAGATGGTATTATAGCTACTTTTACTGTTACTTTATCAGCAATCTTTTTTGCATTAATTTTAGGTTTAATAGCGGGGCTTGGACGAATTTCGCAAAAAAGAATTTTTCGACTAATAGCGACAATTTATGTAGAGGTTATACGTGGTATTCCTTTATTAGTTCAGCTTTTTTACATCTATTTTGCGCTCCCTGCCTTATTTAGAAAATTACATTGGGATTCAGTTATCCATCTTGATGGGCCTTCTTCTGCGGTAATTGCTATGGCCGTGTGTTATGGGGCATACATGGCAGAAATTTTTCGCTCTGGCATTCAAGCAATCCCGAAAGGACAAATGGAGGCAGCTTTTGCACTTGGTATGAGTAGAGCTCAAGCAATGGTAAAGGTTATTATACCGCAGACTGTAAAAATAATACTGCCACCAATTGGTAATGAATTTATTGCATTGCTCAAAGATTCATCTCTTGTTTCGATCCTTGCTGTTTCTGACTTACTTCGTCGAGGTCGAGAATTTGCATCGACATCATTTATGTATTTTGAAAGTTATACCGTCGTCGCGTTAATTTATCTTGTTATGACGCTGTTTTTTTCGCGCTTAGTCACGATGATGGAAAAAAAATTGAGGCACACCAGTGGAACCAATAATTAGAATTCGTAATGTTCGTAAAAACTATGGTAATCTCGAAGCCTTACGGGGCATAGATCTTGATATTCAAAAAAACGAAGTTGTATTGATTATAGGACCTTCAGGGTCTGGCAAAAGTACATTGTTACGGAGTATTAATCGACTTGAAGTTATTAATAGTGGACAAATTTTTGTTGAAGGTCAAAGTGTTACAGATCCAAAAGTAGATATTCGTCACATTAGAGAAGAAGCGGGGATGGTTTTTCAAAATTTCAATTTGTTTCCCCATCTAGATTGTCTTCAAAATATTATTCTTTCACCTATGACAGTAAAAAAAGTTCCAAAACAAGAGGCTATAACAGAAGCAAAGCGTTTGCTTAAAAAAGTAGGGCTTGCTGAAAAGGCTCATGCCTATCCAAATGAACTTTCGGGAGGTCAGCGACAGCGTATTGCTATTGCTCGAGCCTTGGCAATGCATCCAAAAGTTATGCTATTTGATGAACCTACAAGTGCTCTTGATCCTGAAATGATAAAAGAAGTGCTCGATGTTATGACAGATTTGGCAAAAGAAGGAATGACTATGCTTGTTGTATCTCATGAAATGGGATTTGCGCGAGCTGCAGCAAATCGGGTTATTTTTATGGATGAAGGTCAAATAGTAGAATCTGCACCACCAGAAGAATTTTTTACTCATCCAAAAGAGGAACGTGCAAAACGATTTTTAGAGAATATTTTATAGCAAGAAAATTATTAATTATAGAGTTTAGATTATGTTAATTTATCGTTAAAAGAGCCTTAAAATATTTGACAGATAGGTATTTATATTATATCATACATTATGTATGGCAACCGGTTGCCTATATGAAAGTACGGTATTCTATAAAGGAAATTTACTGGGTGCATTAGCAACCAGTAAAAATAGAAAAACGCTCACGTAAAGTGAGCAAACAAGGAGAACTTACATGAAAAGAGCAATAGGTGTTTTGACTATTGGAGCTTTACTGGCAACTTCTGCATTTGCAGAAATTTCTTTCTGGAGTTGGGATAGAGGTGTTTTTTGTACCTGCAAGTATCGATGAAGATGGTTCTGTTACAGCCGATTATGATACAAGCTGGGGTGGGGACACCGCATATGTAGAATTTGGTTTTTCTGGAGCTACAGAAGAAGAAACAGCAGGGTTTAACTTAACTTTTGCTAATAAAACAGCATTTGCAGATTTAGGTAATTTTGATGTAGAAGAAGCTTCTGTATGGGTAAGTCCTTTAGATGGCCTTACAGCAGGTATAGGTTATGGTTCAGATATTGACTGGTCAGAAAGTGAAGGTTTTGGTGGTCGAGATTTTGCTCGTAACTTATTAGGCAATTGTGATACAGCTGCTTATACTTTTGACGAAGTTTCTAATAGTGTTAACTCATGGGTAGAATATACCATGGGTGGATTTATGACAGCAGCACAAGTTGGTGTAGATGATGCTGATGCTATTGATACTGTAGATTTGTTTGCTTGGGGTGATTACTTTATTGGTTATTCAATTGAAAACATTGGTACAATTAAAGCAGCCTTTTTTGGTAATTCAGCAGCAGCTGATAGATATGCACAAGCTCAATTTAGTTTAGCAGCAGTAGATAATTTGGGACTAAAATTGTCAGGAGCTATCCCTGTATCTCCTGATGATGCAGATTATACAGCAAAAATCAACTTAGCTGGAAGCTATGCTATGAATGCAGCTACAATTCATTACTATGCATTAGAAACAGTTGCAGATACAAACGTTTTTGCAGCAGGTCTTGGTTTTGATTATGCTCTAACAGATACTTTAACATCAGTAAACGATATTCGTACTTACATAACAGATGCTGATACAGCTGATTCTGGTGATGAAGATGCAATTGCTGGAACTATTGGTGTTAAAAAAGCCTTTGGTTCTTGTGAAGCAGGTGTTGCAGTTCAAGGGAACTATAATTTCGAAACTAGTGGTTACGAAGTTGGAATTCCATTAATGATTACTATTTCACTTTAATTATAAACACTTATAGTTAAATTTTATAAAGAACCGTTTTGTAAAAAAAACGGTTCTTTTTTTTTGTTTTAAAAGAAAAAAAATTCTTGACAGTTTGCAAATACGGGCTTATGATTATAGCTAAACCGGTAAAGTAAAACGGTTTAATTGTAATCGTGAGGTGAGTCTTGTGAAAAAAAGAATACTTGGAGCATTATGCCTTTGTGTTAGTGCTTTAGTAATGCTATTTTCTATAAGTTGTGAAAGTAGTACAGCAGATAAAGTTAGCCCAGGTTTGGTTGTAGAACCAGGCTATTGGGAAGATAATGGAAATCCATTAATACCTGATGTATTAAAGTTAGAAGAAAAGCTTGACATTCAAGATGATGAATTCTGTGTATTCTATGTACGCGCCGATAAAAATTATGATCCATGGGCTTTATGGATTTGGGCAGTAAACGGTGGAGATGGTAGCAAATCTTGGCCAAAGACCCAAGACTGGCAAGTTAAAGATGGCATAGGCTATATGCGCTTTAAATTAGATGGTTCAGATACAAATGGCACAAAATTTGTAGATAGTGATGGTAATATTGGGCTTATTGTTCGGCAAGACGAAGGTTGGACAAAAGATGGGGCAGATGATCGTGTTTGGAATATTAGTACTAACAATAAATGTATTATATTTAGTGGCGATCAAACAACGTATAACTGTGGTCCATATAAACCAAGAATTACAAAAGCTGTATTAAAATCAGAAGCAGCTATAGAACTTACCTTAAGTGCTCCTTATGGTTTATCAAATATAGAAGGTGAAGATTCCGGATTTGAAGTATATATACGTAATGGTGATAAACTAACTATTGCAGATTCTGCAAATGCTAGTAGCATTCGAACAAACAACTATGCACGTAAAGTAATTTTACGCATGGCAGAACCAGTAAGTCTTACCGGGACAATTATGGTTTCAAATCCTGTATTTGAAGCTCCTGTAACTGTAGATGTTTCACAATTTGCATGGCAAGAAGCTGAAAAAACAATTCCTTCAGAACAACTGCAGCTTGGTTGTACGTATGATTCTGTGGCAGATAGTGCTGTATTTAATGTTTGGGCGCCTTCTAGTTCTAGTGCAGTACTTAAGTTGTACAAAAATGACACAGATAAAGATGCTACAAAATCGGTAGATATGAACAAAAATGAAGAAACAGGCGTTTGGACTGCAACGGTAAAAGGTTCAAATATAGATGGTTGGTTCTACACTTATTTATTAGATAATGCAAATGGCTCTAACGAAGTACTCGACCCTTATGCATCATCTATGGCAGCATATCGCAACGAAGGAGGCAGTGGACGTGCTGCTGTTGTAGATATGAATAGTAAAAGTGCTATTCCAAACGGATGGACAAATAATTATGTAAATCTTGCTCAACGTGAAGATGCTATTATTTATGAAGTATCTGTTCGAGATTTTACAATCTCACCAGATTCAGGGGTAAAAGCAACTCCAGGAACCTATAAAGCATTTATCGAAAAACTTCCGTATCTAAAATCTCTTGGAATTACACATATTCAATTACAACCTGTTCTAAATTTTTATTACACCGATGAAACTGATCAATCATACGAGGATGCGGGAACTTCAAGTAATAACAATTACAACTGGGGTTATGATCCTCATAACTATTTTACTCCAGAAGGATGGTATTCTTCTAATCCAGAAGACCCATATAGCAGAGTAAAAGAACTTCGTGAGCTTGTAAACGCAGCACACGAACAAGGAATTGGTGTTTTGTTAGATGTTGTATACAATCATGTTGCAAATACAGCATTGTTTGACAATATTGTACCCGGCTATTATTTTCGCATGAAAGATGGAAAATTATTAAGTGCTTCTGGGTGTGGAAACGACACAGCAAGTGAGAGATCTATGATGGCTCGCTTAATTAAAGATTCTACAAAGCATTGGGTCGAAGAGTATCATGTTGACGGATTTAGATTTGATCTTATGGGATTAATGGAATCTAATTCTGTATTAAATGCCTACGATGCATGTGCAGAAGTTAACCCAGATGTATTATTTGAAGGCGAAGGCTGGAAAATGTACAATGGTCCTACAGGAACTTCTGGATTGGATCAAAACTATATGAATAAAACAGATAGTATTTCGGTCTTTAATGATGAAATAAGAGATGCAATAAAAGCTGGTGGATTTAACGAAGCTGGTAACGGTTTTATTACAAATAAACCAGTATCTGCAAAACATATATTTACAAATATGTGTGGTACTCCAGAGTTAAATTATCGAGCTGATGATCCAGGAGACAGTATTGTATATATAGTTTGTCATGATGGGCTTACCTTACATGACAGCATAAGCAATAATGCTAAGCTTAAAGACAGTGATTCTGCACAACGTGCCGAACTTATTGCACGAGCAAAAATAGGCAATTTACTTGTATTGACTTCTCAGGGGGTTGCATTCTTACAAGGTGGACAAGAACTTGGACGCACAAAACCTAAGTTACATGCTTCTGGTGAAACGGTAGGAAACTTTGTACGCAATAGTTATGATTCAAGTGATAATATTAACCAATTTGTTTGGACCCTTTCTGATGATTATGCAAATTTACAAAAATATACTGCAGGTCTTATTGCTTTGCGTTCTAGCACAAAAGCTTTTCGACTTGGTGATTCAGAAACAATTGCAAAAAAAGTATCGTTCTATGAAGATGCACTTGCAGATACTATTTATGAACTCGCATTTAAGGTTTCTAATGTAGATGGATATAACTGGTATGTTTTGGTAAACGTAAATGGCGAAGCTAAAACAATTGATCTAGGAGAAGATCTAACTGGTGCAGAAATCTTGGTAGATGCTCAGAATGCAGGGGTCTCTGCTATAAATAATGCAAAGGGAATAAAGATTACCGGCTCTACTGTAGAGCTAGATTCTTATACAGCTACTATATTTAAAATTAAACAATAGAACAAAAAGTAATTAAACAGATTTGAGGCATATGCCTCAAATCTGTTTAAGAAATTAAAAATAATAAAATAATAAAAAAAACAGTAAAAATAGAGAAGTTAAAAAAAGATTAAAAAAAGATTAAAAAAAGTTGACAACTGGGGAGTTTGGCGTGATAATATAAATACTTCTTAGTTAAGTGGTTTAGTAAAACGGTTTTGCTTTATAACCAATAAGCAAAATTTTTTTACTAAAGATTAAATTACAAAAATAAGAATTTGACAGTGTTAAATATACTGATATCAAATTCACGATAAAGTGTTGTGCAATACAAATATAAAAGGTTTTGTGTGCACTTTATTATCACGATGTTCTTTTTTTTGGAGGAATACATGAAGAAAAGATTGATTACAATGTTTGTTTTATTTGCTGTCTGCATGTTAGCTTTTGCAGATGTTTCAGTAAAACAGGTCGCAGACGGAGTTGAGGTTACATTCCTATTCGCAGATACGAGTGTTGACAATGTAACTGTAGCTGGTGATTTTACAAACTGGGCTGATGGTGCTGTTCCAATGACAAAAACAGATGAAGGCTGGGTATATACTACGGTTGTTCCAGCAGGCACAGTTATGAAATATAAATTTCTATATGATGGAAACTGGGTACGAGATTTTAAAGCTCCAGATTCAATCGATGACGGATTTGGTGGTATGAATGGTCTTATAGATGTTGATGCTGTCCTAGCTGCATCTGCTGCAAGTGTACCAGGAGCAACTGGGGTTGCTGCTGCAGCACCTGTAAAAGCTGCAAAATTACATTTTCAGACATGGAGTATGCTTGGTTATCAAACAAAGTGGGATACTGTAGATGAATCAGATGATAATGCATCTCAATTTGAAACACAAAGTACTGGTATTAATTTAAAGTCTTACTTAAAAGTTAGTGGTGATGCTCTCCCTAATGTTCCTATCTATATTGAAGTAGCACTTGCTGAACAAGATTCTTTTGATAATATTTATTCAAGAGATACTACTGATTTAGATGATGGTATGAAAAACATGTTAGTAGATACTGTTTTTGATCCTATGTATTATTATGGTGGACAGAGTTCTGCTAAAACTTATCTTGGACATTTAAAATTGGGATTTAATTCTCCTTATGTAAATTATGTTACAGGTTATAAGTATGCAAAACTTCCACCTCATACAAATGTTAACTGGAATACTGTTGACCAAGAATGGGAAGCAGGTTATAACGAAGTTGGTGGATTTAGCCAATTTGACTTTTCACCTATTCTTTCAACACTTCTTTCTAATACAGATGTTGTAGTTAATGCAGTTGTTGCACCAAACCGCAGTGCAGATAGAGCTGGTAACCAATATGGTATGTATTCTTATGCAAATGCAAAAATTGGAAATCATTATGTAGATTTCCAGTATAATGGTGCTTATGGTAAAACCTATGACACTATTCTTGATGAAGTTATGGAAAGTGATTTTATCTTGGGTTACAAAGGTGTTTTTGGTCCTATCGTAGTAAAAACAAATGCATTATATAACCTCTATGGTTCATATAAAGTAACTGATTCTATTAAGACTGCATATTCTCCTTCTTCTTCAGATGTTTCATCTGTAGATGAAGATCCTGAAAATAAATTGGATAGTGCTGCAGCTAATGCTAACATAACATTTAGTTCTGATATGATTAATTGTACTGTTGGATATATGATGCGTGGTATGCAGGCAAATATGATGTATGTCGAAAATGGTGCTGACGATCATTATGATATTAGTGATCAACTTGGATATCGAAATACACAAAAAGCTTGGTTAGATGTTAATACGAAAATTGCAGATGCTGTAACTTTGGGAATTGCACCTAGTGTAACTATGGGTCTTGACACTGATCGAAACGTATATCATAACACAGACCAAGATGCCTATAACAATGCAGATACAAAATGTATTGATATTAATCCTTATTTCACTGTTGAGCTAGAAAATCTTGTAGGTATTAAAGGTACAGTTGAAGGTTATGGTAATAGCTCTTACATAACAGAAGAAGATGATCAATATACACGTGGTGATTCAAAATCTCAGTTTATTATTAGCGAAGCAGGTCTTAAATATTCAATGGATTTAGATTTGGATGCATTTAGTGGCTTTGAAGTAATGTATGGTTTTGATAATGGTGACGAAGATTATTTATTCAATACTGTTATCGCTTCTGCAGATTTAATCTATGATATTACAGGACAATTAGGTTTTGGTATACGTAGTGCAAATAAAGGTGTAGATGATCCTCATAGTCCTTTTGGATTTTATGTAGGTGCTAACAAAAAACTTGCAAAGCTTGCCAAACCTACTGCATATCTTCAGTTTATGTATGGTATGGATCCTTATAACGGTTTTGGTGATGGTCCTTCTGAATACAATCTTGATGGTTACACAGTAAGTGATGGTGTAGATGATTATAGTGGTGCTGCTGCTATCAGAATGGGTCTAGCATGGGATCTTTAATGGAGGTAAATGATAATATGAAGAAGTTAATAAAACTTATGATAGTAGCCGTAGTCGCTACTACTGTTCTAGTGTTTACTGGTTGTCCTACACAGAACTCTGATTTGGACTACCCAAGTTATACTAGCCCTTTTGATGCTGGGGATTTAAGTATTGGAATGGCAGATACAGATGCAGTTACAATGACTGCAACCCCGGATGCAACTAATGCGTATTCTACATATAATATAACTATTGTAGGACTTGTAGCTAATATTGGTGATCAATATGTTGTAGCTGGTGAATCTATTGGAAGTGAACCAAGTAATATTGGTGGTAACTGGAACACACTTGCCGATGCTATTACAGATGATGGTCTAATTTTTACTGTAGATGATACAGGTACTTTGGACATAACATTCTATGGTACATGTCCTAGTTGGGGTTCTAATAACTCTTCTGAATTTGCGATTTGTGAATACGATGCTGACTTTGTAAAACTTACTCCAATTGGTTCTGGTAATGCTTTCATAACAGGTTCTGCAGCATCTGATGGATCAGCTTATTATGTTATCGATTTAACTATTGATCCAAATGAATTATAAGCAAAACACCTAATGCTTTTTTTATGATTTGTTAATACAAAAAATAAAAAGAACACTAGTTTACTGGCTATCTTTTAGGTAGCCAGTTTTTTTTTATTTAGCTAGATTTTAAAAATGAAATTTTACTATGGTTTGTAATTGTTTTTTTTAAATTTACGACTTATAATGCTATATATAAGTTTAGAAGAATCACAATAGTAAGAGGAGAAAATATGATTAAAAATGAAAATGCTATAGGAAGAATCCTTATGCAAATAGCCTTAGCTGCGTTGCTTTTTATTGGTGGTGTTAGTATATTTAACGGAAATCAGCAAAGTATATTAAGCAGCCTTTCTGGTAGTTTTAATGATTTGGGAGCTAGGACAATTCAGAACTTTTTTGAAGGCGATGTACAACAAATCGTATTGTATATTTTTGCAGCTATCGAAATTGTTGCAGGGGTTTTACTTATTGTTAAAATATTTGCTCGAAGTGTGTATCAAGTAGCAGATATCTTTTTATTAATAGTTGCAATTGTATTTATTGTTGGTATTGTAATGATCGATGTTGTAAATGCAAATTGGAGTAATGGTTATGCTTGGAATCGCCTTTATAGCCTGGCAAAGGATGTTCTTGTTCTTTCAACTATGATAATGGTAACAAGTACCAACTAACAAACATTGATTTTGCTTGCCCCGATTCCTGTTTTGTGCTAACATTTGCATACTTGATCCATTAGCTCAGCAGGATAGAGCAGCTGCCTCCTAAGCAGCAGGTCGCACGTTCGATTCGTGTATGGGTCGGAACTAATTATATATAGTATGAAGTGCTACTTCGTTAAATGGAGGGTGTTTTTATGTTTGATTATGATGATGATTATTCCGAAGAAGATGCTGAACCTGATTATTATGCTGGAATTCCAGAAGAGGCTTTTTATTACGAAGAATCTGCGTATAAGTATGGCTTTCAATTAGGTCAACAAGATGCAGCAGAAGGAATGGAATCTGAGGCGACATTAGAAAATTTCCCATATCCAGCTGATGCAAATCCGCAGTTTAAAGAAATTTTTAAGGATGCCTATCATGAGGCAGTCAAAAAATACAATAGTGACTTTTCTGAGTATGAAGACGAAGAAGATGAATGGAATTAGGATTTAAAATTTGTAATATACACCTTCTTGAGCAAATCCGTAAAATCCATCTTGTTCAGGGTGGTGTGTGTCAATCTTATCTGAATAATGGCATAGTATCATCTTTTTTTTCATTTCTGCAGGGAGTGTCTTTAATTCATCATAGCTTGCATGGACACCACCTGTAAAAAACTGACAATCATGAAATACTGCCTCTATGTTTGGAAAATGTTCGAACATAGAATCTAATAAGTCTTTGTCGAACTGTGTATCACTAGGAAAGAGTAATATATCATCTACCAGTATTCCTATAGAATAAAAAGAGTGTTTCCAACTTCCTGCACTGTCTGGAATGTGTTTAGTTCTATAGATTTTTAAGTTGATTGAGCCTATGGAAACTTCCCACATGGGACGATTTAATAAATGTAATTTTTTTGGTTTTATTTGGTTAAAATAGTCATCAAATTGAAGGTATTCTCCATTTGAGTATTCCCCATAAGAGTTGCCTCCACGCAGAGATTGATTCCATAATAATTTTTTATATTCATTTGTAATAATCATATTGGGTTTTGACTTAGTCATATAGCGCCCTTTTAGGGCAACTTCTTCGAGCCCTCCAATATGGTCAGCGTGTGAATGGGTAATTAAAAAATTTTTTACTTTTGTAATAGAAGTGTGATAATTATAAAATGCAAGTGGACAGAGAGTGCCACAATCTATAAGAACATGGTCTTTGCCTTTTACGATTAGCATATTGTTTTGGTAGTGTTTTTTTGTAAATGCGCTACCAACACCAACGGTAAAAAATTCGAGAGACCCGTCGTTTTCAAAATGTATAGAATCCTGTAGTGGTAGTATTTTCATTTAGTAATTCCTCATTACTTTATTTTAACATGATATTAATTAAGATTCACGATTATTCAAAAAAATCGTAAATTGTGGTAATGTATATACATCTTTTACGGAATCTACGAGAATGCCTCCCATACCCATTTCTAATGGTATTTCTATATCTATTGAGTATCGGTCTCCTACAGCTAAACAGTTTTCTACAGGGCATTTTGCTCTTTGTAAAATAGTTTCAAATGGTTTTAATGCTGGCTTAGATAAATGTGTTGTATCTAGTCCAACAATTTCACTAATAAAGCCATCTATTCCAAGTGTTACTAGCGTGCGCCGACCGATAGATACAGGATTGTTTGTAAGACAATATAATTGGTATTTGTTAGAAAGAGCCTTAAGTGTTTCTTGTAATTGTAAATCTTCTTGTAAGTATTTTTCTGGTTGTAAAAGTTCTTTTCTCCATTTTATAGATTCTTCTATTGGGATGCCTAAATCTACCAAAGTATTTGCAAGACTTATGGTTGCATTATTATGAAGGCTACTCCATTCTTTTCGGTAAGAGTTAATAAGATTGCGAGCTTTGTCATCGCTCATGTTATTTTGTTTAGCAAATCTGCGAATTTGTACATCGTTTTGTTCGAAGGCATAGTCTTTATTAGTATAAAGTGTAGAATCAATATCAAAAATAATTGCAGTTACTTCAGGTGGTATGCGGTAAATTGTCATAAATCTTTCTCCTTTTGGGGATAATATACAGTGCCTTCTTTTACTAAACTTGTTGCTGCTTCTGTTATAGAATTATAATAGCCAAGCGCTGTAAAAGCAACAACAGCACATCCTATAAGTTCAGAATCTTTGCATAAAGGAACATGAAGGGGTCTGTTTAGAATAGTTGCTTTAAACTGCATCCATTCTGGGTTTTTAGATTGTCCGCCTGTACATTGTATTTTCCCAAAAGGTAAGTTGTTTTGTATTGTAATTTTTTCAAGATAATCTATGTTTTCTTTTATTTCATGAGCTATCTCTTTCATTAATAGGTATCCCGTGCTTTTGGGCTTACTTAAAAGAGAATGTACGTATTTTGTATAATCGGGATCTTTTGTATCATGATGTTTTTGGTGACTAAATCGTAATCCGCTATCAGGTATTATGCAACTTGCATTCCATAAGTTAGAAATAGGGGAAGGAAGAGTTCGTATTGTTTTATCGCTAAAAGGTATAGTCGTGCATAAATTTATTCCTTCGCTTGTTCCAGCTCTGTCGCAGATTTTTCCTGGTTGTACATTTGCAGTTCCTAAAAGAGCAGCAATAAAATCTGGTCCAGTGCAAAATACTGGAATTTTTGGTTGACTATAAGGTATAGAGAGTTCTTTTGTAGCTTTTTCTGTAAGGTGTCCAAAGTCTTTGGTTATAGTTTTAAAAGAAGGAAGTTTAGGTTGCGTGTTTTTTGTTTGTAAACCAAATTCTATAAGGCTTTTTGGTGTCCAATATGCATCTACATAACGCTCTTCGGGTAAACTTGTGTGTGCGTTTCCAGTAAGTTGGTATACAAGGTATTCGGGGAGCGAAAAGAGGCGATTGGCAGTAGGTATGTCTGGGTTGGGATTGCATGCAGTATTCCAGATTTTAGGCATAGTTTCTTGTATATGCATAAATCGTGGAATAAAAATAGATTTACAAGGGTTACCTTGTTTTGCAGCATTTTCTAGTTTTTTAGTGACAACAGGAGAAAGGGGTTCATTCCAAATGTACGAAAAATTGTCGTTTACTATACTTGGCCCGTTACCAGAAATACTAATTGCAGCTATAAAATATTTAGAAGTGGATGGTATTTCTCCTACAAGTTGTTTACTGGCTTCTAGAAGGGCAAAATACCATCTGTTAGATCTATTAGCTTTATTAAATGGAACACGATAAAAGGACAAAACTGCTCCTGTGTTTGTTATAAGAGCAGTTTTTATAGAAGATGTACCTAAATCTGCACAAAGAACGAGAGGTTCTTTTTTTTGCATTGAACAGGTACTTTGTTTCATTGTTTTTTAGTCTCTTTTTACAAGTTTATCTATAATTGTGCGATTGTCTAAAAGATCGGAAAGCGATTGTCTGTGATGAACACGAGTTATTACATTTGCAAAAAGGCCAGAGACATCTGTATTTATATACCATTCGCAATCGAGTAATTTTTTGTGAAATACAGAATTTGTTCCAATTACACGATAAAATAATCCCTTTTTATAGGCTTCGTCAAACTGTTCAATTGCATTTCCTGTAAAAAATGGTAAGCTGATTGCACAAATAACTTTTGTAGCTCCTTGCTCTTTTAAGAATTCCATAGCTTTAAGCATTGTTCCACCGGTTCCGAGCATATCATCTGCTAAAAATGCTACCTTGCCTTTTACATCGCCTAATAATTTTACAGATTTTATATTTGTAGACTTTGCGTTTTGTGTAACAACAGAATAATCGCGTTCTTTGTAAAGCATTGCGAGAGGTTTATTTAGTCCCGAAGAATAAAATTTATTGCGATCTACGGCTCCTGTGTCAGGTGAAACAATTACAATGTCTTCTGTTTTTCCGGTAAGGTCTACAAGTTTTGCTAGCTCTCGAATAATTTGATAACTAGCATGTAAATTTTCTATATGTGCTTTGGAAAAAGCATTCTCTATTTCGCGAGAGTGAATATCAAGTGTGATAATTCTGTTAACTGATAGTTGTTCGTAAACGTGTCCAAGGAGGCTAGCGGTAAGTCCTTCTCGGCCTTTCTTTTTATGTTGTCGGCTATATGGATATACAGGAAGAACTAAGGTTATAGAACCGGCTCCTGCCTGTCTTACTGCATCTATAGTAACTAACATAGACATTACATGGTCATTTACTGAAAGTGCAATTTTGTTTTTACCACCATTTAGGGAAAGTTCTTGATGGTTTTCTACATCTTGAAAAATATATACATCTTTTCCGCGTATACAATCTTTTATTTCGGTTTTAAATTCGCCATTCATAAAATAGGTAAATTCTGTATCTACTTTAAAGTGCGGTGCCCTATATTTATCTATCGCGCCTTTTCCACAGATATCTGAAGAAATAATGTCATTATGAAAATTTACAGATTTTATATATTCTGCGCGTTCCATCTCATAATGTTTTGAAATAACATCGCGTTTTAAATTATAGCGATGTTTGTACATTTGGCGTAAATGTACGATTACTTCGTCTGCAAATGATTCTCCTCCTGGACAGGCGACTACGGCTAAATTGGTTGGATTGGTGTATGGCATGCAAAACCTCTTTAAAAAATAAGCTGGTAATTGTGATTAAGAATGATGTAAATGTATCATTTTGTTTTGTGATTTGCAACCGATAAAAATAATTTTAAACTAGCTATATTATGAATTAATAAAAGGTGCAAATAATTACCGTATAAAGCTTATAACCCTTTGACAATAATTTTTATATCTGTTAATATCATAACTCACAGTTTGAAAATATTTTAGAAGGAACAGGTGGTTTATTATGTCCAGAACATGCGATATTTGCGGTAAAGGAACAATTACTGGTAACAATGTAAGTAAGTCAAATATACATACAAAACGTACATGGAAGCCTAATTTGGTAAAAATTAAGACAATGGTTGGTGGAACAACAGTAACTTTACGAGTTTGTACTCGTTGCCTAAGAAGTGGTTTTATTGATAAAAAAGTTCATGTTCCACATGCGCAAGCAAACTAAAGTAAATTGTATGACAATTTACACATTGAGAACCTGCACTAAATAATTAGTCGTAGGTTTTTTTTTGCCTTTTTAAACTTTTAAAGCGAGATTATAGGTTATTTATTGGCTCATCCTCTTCCATTTCTACACAAACTTTGTTTTTCCCATTGTATTTAGCTTGATATAAGGCTTTATCGGCTCTATTAATAATTAGTTCATACGTATCGCCTTGGCAAAGGTGAAAGCATCCAATTCCAGTAGAATATGTTATTTTTTCTGATTTAAAGAACTCTGTTTGTGCTATTTTTTTTCTAAGACGTTCTGCAAAATCTTTAGCTCCATTTTTTTCTGTTTGTGGTAAAATAATAAGGAATTCTTCTCCACCATAGCGGCATATAACGTCTTCTTCTCGAACATTATTTTTTAACTGTGTGGCAAT
Source organism: Treponema sp. CETP13 (assembly GCA_001885315.1). GTDB lineage: Bacteria > Spirochaetota > Spirochaetia > Treponematales > Treponemataceae > CETP13. The sequence continues at coordinate 128,124 of MLPZ01000003.1, read as the reverse complement.
ATTTTGTAACACGATATCTCCAAATTGATGTCCACGAGTATCATTAATTTTTTTAAAATTGTCTATGTCAATCATGCATATAGAAAAGGAAAAGCTATAGCGTCTACATCGCATAAGTTCTTTGCTAAGAGCTAGTTCCATGTATCTTCGGTTAAAAAGACCTGTTAGCGAATCTACAAGTGCCATTTTTTCTGTGTTTCTAAAAACGTTTTCTTCGATAATAAAGGGGTCTGTAAACACAGGTAGAGCTGATGTAAAATAATCTGCAATTACCGCAGAAATACTTACAGTGCGATTCATTCTTCTTGTAAATTCATTGGATCGTTCTATAATATTTTTCCAATGCTTTTGGGCTTCCTCTTCTGTAAATGTATAGTGCACAAAGTTTTTTAGTAACTTTGCATACGATACATCATTTGTCTTAATCCTTTGATTTGTTTCATTCATTTTCTCATCTCTTGTGTAAATTTAATTAGTTATAATTATAAGGCAAAAAATTGATTTTTTACAGTATAAATTTATAAACTATGTATAATTACCGATATGTATACTATGAATAATTTCTTTTCTGATAAAAAAATATTTCCATTCTTTGCTATATTTGTTATGTCTAGCGTTTTATTTTTGTTTGGTAAGCCTGTAGTTTTTTTTGCCCAATCTGTAAACGATGTGGCGGTAGAGGTATCTAATACGCAAATTGCATATAACGGGTCTGGAACATACTGGATGGTCGAGCGAAGTAATTTTTCTAGATATGATAATGGACAATATACTGGACACACAAGTCGCGAAGTTCGCTCTTTTGTATATCCCATTTCTGCACCATCAAATAGTTGTGCTTTGTATAAAAATGATAGTTGGTTTGATGGGAGTTTTATGGTTTCAGAAAAAACTAAACATAATTCTTCGATCGCTGCAATTGGGCTAGAAGGTTCAATTCCAGCTTGTTTTCATATTGCAGCAGATGGAACATTAAAGACAAAAGTCGATAATGGATTTCCAACTTTTAGAAGTTTTCCTGCCTATTCTGCAGATAAAGTAAGCGTTGGGGATAAATGGGTGGCAAGTGCTGAGCGTGCTGTTGATCCATTAAATAAAGGAATTTGGACGCGTTTACCTATGACTGTTGAATATACGTTTAAAGGGGCCGAAACCTATAAGGGTAAAGATGTGTATAAAATCCATGCACAGTGGGCCACGCGATACGGTATGATGTGGATGGATTATAATGGAGATCCCGATTTACAAAGTGCACAAGGCAAACATGAAGCAGATATCCTTGTATTGCAAGAAACAGGAGCTGCCTATGTTATTTCAGATTATGTAGATGAGACTTTTGTATATTCTAATAATCAAACAGTTCGATTAAAGGGCACGCTTACATTGTTTACAGAATTTCCGCCTTCTGTTGATACAGATTCTTTATTACCCTCATTTTCTAAGATTGCTACAATTGCAAAAGGGACTTCTAGTAACAAGAGTAACGAAGAAGAGCCAAAAAAGCCTCAGAAACAAGAGTCAGATTCAATTCCTGTAGATAAAAATACACTTGATGTTACGCCAACTTCTATGTTTTCGGGAACAGAAGGTGTAATAGAAAATGTAGAAGAGGGTGAACTCGATGATGAAAATATTCCATTAAAAAATAATATGGTTGTCGAAAAAACTCCAGCTGGTTTGCGTTTGAGTGTGCGAGATGCTCACTTTAAAGCTAATAGCGCAGAGATGGAAGATGGAGAGGCGTGGCGGTTAGATGTCATTGCCGAAACTCTTGTGCAAATTCCAGATGCAAAATTCCTTATAGAAGGGCATACGGCTGCAATTGGTAGTGAAGAAGGGGAAAAGGAATTGTCGCTAGCAAGGGCTGAATATACAGCAAAAGAATTAGAAAAACGTGGAATTAGTATCGATCATTTTATTTGTAAAGGACTTGGAAGAGATTATCCTGTTGCAACAAATGATACTGTAGAAGGAAGAGCGCAAAATAGGCGTGTAGAAATTACAATTTTACAATAATACGTCTTTGTTATATACTCTTGTTAAGGATATAACAGTGAAATTTACGGTACTTGTCGAAAACTCAACCTCTAGAGAGGATCTAAAAGCACAACATGGGCTTTCTATTTTTATTGAATATAATGATCATCGCATTTTGCTTGATGCAGGACAAAATAAACTGTTTGCAGAAAATGCAAAAGTGCTTGGGATTGATCTTACTTCTATAGATTCTGTTGTTTGTTCTCATGCTCATTACGATCATGTTGGTGGGCTAAATACGTTTTGCACGATAAATTCTCAATCCCCTTTGTATACATATTGGAATGGTAAGAGTGATTATTTAAGTACTACTCATTGTGCTCCTAGCGAGAAAGAGCGAAAAATAGGTTTTTATCTAGATAATCAATATAAAGATAGATTGCGATTATTATACGGAACGGGTGTATATTCTTTGTGTGAGGGTGTGTGGCTTGTTCCTGTTGGATCTTCTGTTTTATCAGGGGAAATGCAATTTGGGTGTCCGTATAAAAATAAAACTCTTTTTGAACGTTGTTCTAATGAAGACGGGATGCATCGAGATTTTTTTAATCATGAATGTGCTCTTGTGTGTAAGAATGGTGATGGAAAATTTGTTATTTTTAATTCATGCAGTCACAATGGTGTCTTAAATACAATTTCAATAGTAAAAAAAACAGTTCCTGAGGTTGGTAGAGGAAAAATTGTAGCATATATTGGTGGGTTTCATTTTCCGTGGGCTTTAGGCGAAACAATAGCTGCAGAAGATATCACTAATATGAATGAACTTGCAAATGCTATTACTGATGATTCATCGGAATTTGCAGGAATTCAGTTGTATTCTGCTCACTGTACAGGTGATGCTGCCATAGCATATCTTAAAGGAAAACTCGGAAACTATTTTACAAGACTTAGTACTGGGTTTTCTAAAAAAATATAGCTTATGAAAAAAAATAAAAAATCAGTGATTTTAAAACGATTTATGCAATTTTTTTGCCTAATACTTGTTGCTGTTTGTATTTTTGTTTTGGTAAACACTTTTTCGCTTATAACAGAAACAAAATCTAAAGACTCCAACACTACTAGTTCACGCGATTATCATGTTCTTGTCGTAGGGTCGTATAAAAATGCTTCTTTTTTAAAAGAAGTGTATAAAGGAGCTTTTTCTAAAGGTTCTTTGTACAATGCTGTTGTCGATTTGCTTGTCCCAGCTTCTAAGGCAGAAGATGTTCCTTTGCAAACCTTGTTAAATTTTGGTGGGTATGAATCTGTAGATGGCATTATTGCATATGTAAATAGTTATGATACAAATATTATTCCACCAGTTAGTCCGTATGGAGAAAAGATACCTCTTATTTCTGTTGGTTATTATGATGCAAATTTACCTCAGTTGTCATATATAGGAACAGGATATTACGAGATGGGGCGTATTTTTGCGCGAGAAATAGAAGATTATTTAAATGGGGAAGGCTCTTGTTTAGTTATTAATCCTTATGAAAAAAATGATCCCACGTATAGTAGTTTAATGAATAGTTTGCAAAATAAAATTTCTGAGCTTAATACTATTTCGCTTTCGGTTTTTGAGATTGACCTTGCTGAAAATGTGTCGATAGATACTACTTTGCGCCAAAAAATGGTTTCTCTTAAAGATATAGATGTGATTGTCTGTTTGTCACAAGAAATTACGATTCGTACTGCAGAGGCTGTTACAGATATTAATAAAGCCGGAAAAATTGGAATAATTGGGGTTCAAGAAGATGGACAACTTCAAGATTATCTTGATAAGGGAATTGTTGCTATTGCACTTTCTTTTAATCCGTATAATATTGGGCGGACTGCCATGGATGAATTGTTTGAATATAAAACACAAGGGTCGGCAAATAGCTATATCATGTCAGATATTAGCATTTTGAATGGGAAAAAAGAATGAGTGTTCTTTCTAAAAGATTAAATAATACCAGTATTCGCAGTCGACTTCTTCTTACGATATTCATGGGAATTATTCTTATGAGCACAATAATGATATATATTACCAGAATGGTAAATATTTCGTTAAATTCTGTGGGTAATTCATATATTACAAATATTGAACTCCAAGATTATGGAACTTTACTTACTGGTACAGAAAAGGCAATGGAAGAATATGTGCAATATCGTACTTTTGAAGCTATCGATTCGTACTATCAGTTTAAGGCAAAAACAGAATCAAAAGAAATGTCTTTTGCTCTAAAACCTTCTCTAGATAGGATCCAAATGCAAGAATATAAAGTACGGCGTTTAGTTGAATCTTTATTGTATTATACAAATCTTACAGTTTCTGCAAAACGGGCAAACAACCTCACAAGCACTAATGAAAATTTTGAGGCAGCTGTTGGATGCTATGGCGTCTTAAGTTCGGCCTTAGAAAAGTTAAATATGATGTATTTTACTCAGAATGCAGAAGTGTACGAAAATAACAGACAAAAAATTGCGGCTGCAAATAGAAATAGTGTTATTTTAATAATTTGTGTTTCACTACTTGTTCTTAGTTTTGCTTATATTGTAGTTAGAAATATAACAGAACCTTTGGTAGAGATTTCTGAAGTAGCACATCGTGTTGCAGAAAGAGATTTTGATGTTCCTCTTTTTGAGCGTGATACATATGATGAAATTGGTAATATTTGTAGAGCTTTTAATAGAATGATAATTAGTATACGAGAATATATTGATACAATTTGGGAAAAAGCTATTCACGAAAATGAACTGAGAGAGCGAGAAATAGAAATGACAGCGCTGTATAAGGATGCTCAGTTAAGAGCTTTGCAAGGGCAAATAAATCCTCATTTTTTATTTAATACCCTTAATACAGGAGCTCAACTTGCAATGATGGAATCGGCTGACAAAACCTGTTATTTTTTAGAACAAACAGCTGATTTTTATCGATACAATATTCAACAAATAGATCAGGATTCAACAATAAAAGATGAATTACAAATTTTAGATAAGTATATTTACATTATGAAGGTAAGGTTTGGTGCTCGGTTCAAATTTGAAATAAAAGAAGATCCTGCAACGTGTGATTGTCCTATGCCAAGTATGATTTTACAACCGCTTGTAGAAAATTGTCTAAAACATGGGTTGCGAGATGTGGCAAAAGGTGGAATTGTCAAAATAGAGATAAAAAAATGTACCGATTGTATTAAAATACTTATTTCAGATAATGGATGTGGAATACCAGAAGCGCAAAGAAAACATATCCTATATGATCAAAATCAAGGGATAGGGCTTTCTAATGTACTTAACCGATTACGTCTTTATTTTCGTAGTGATAATGTTTTTGATATTCAAGAAAACCCAGAGGGGCAAGGTACTCTCTTTATAATTAGGATTCCAAATGTATAATATTTTGTTAACAGATGATGAACAAATTGTAATAGACTCTCTTAAGTTTATAATAGAAAAAAACTTTCCAAATCAATTTAGACTTATAACATCTCTTTCTGGTTCTGAGGCGGTTTCTATTTCGCGTACGCAAAAAATAGACATAATGTTCATGGACATAAATATGCCAGGTCTTAATGGATTAGAAGCTATTAATGAGATAAAAAAATGTAATCCAGAAATTGTGATAATTATTTTGAGTGCGTTCGATCGTTTTAAGTATGCACAACAAGCTATTGAATTAGGCGCGTTTAAATATTTGACAAAACCTGTGAATCGTAAGCTTATTATAGAAACGGTTCATTCTGCTGTGTCTTTGTTAATTGAAAATCGTGGTAAAATGGCAGGCGATATTGAAATGCGTGAAAAGTTAAATTTTGTTTCTTCGATTGTAGAAAGTGATTTTATCTATTCATGTGTATTTGGGAGTGGTACGGGAACTGAATTACAAGATTATCTTGATTATTTTAAAATTACAGCTAAAAAATGGTTTTTTTGTTGTATTGAGTTTCCTCGTTTGGCTAAAGAGAAACGGTATGATACATATTTAAAATTACATGATGTTTTTTCGAGTTATACAGATTGCATTTTAGGCTCGTTTATCCTAAATCGCATTACAATTTTTATACCTCTTTCTACAGATATTGTAGATATGCAAAGCACTCAAAATATGCGCAAAAGTATTACAGATCTAATGCAGCCATTATATTCAAAGTTAGCATTTAAATTTGAATCAGATATTCGTCTTGGGGTAAGTTCTGAAGGCTCAGATTTAAATTTTGCATCTGTAAATTATAATGAAGCGTTATTGGCTCTTGACAGAACTCCTATGGGGGGTGGAATCGTTTTTGCTTTTGGCATAGAAGAAGATGGAAAGATTGATGAATATGGCGGCGCTACACAGGTCGAAATTTTAAGTCGTCTACAAGCAGGAGATGTTTCTGAGGTTAGGTCCAAGATCTCTATGTATTGCAAAAAATTATTTAATAGAGAAGATGGTGATATAAACCGCGCAAAAAATGCTCTTTTCGAACTTATGATAGAAGCTCGTGGCATTGTCACCCGACTAGATTGCAATTATAAGAATAATGCTTTTAATACTGTGTTTAGTATTTTAAGTTCGACAAATGACCGTGACGAGATTGAAAAATTTGTTCAGCAGCGTTTTTCAGAATGTGTTGTTGCTGTAAAAGAAATAGTATCTCGCAAAGAAAATCCTCTTATAAAAAGAACGTGTGAATATATACATGATCATCTTTCAGAGGTAATAACCTTAGAACAGATGGCAGATTTAGTTGCTGTCAGTCCTTATTATTTAAGTAAACTTTTTAAGGATGTTACCGGTGAAAACTTTATTAGCTATATTACTTCGTTACGATTAGAAGAAGGCCGTACCTTACTGGCAAACCAAAGTTTGAGTATAAAAGAAATTAGTCATGCTATTGGGTACAATGATCAAAATTATTTTAGTAAAATATTTAGAAAAAAATTTAATATGACCCCTACCGAATATCGTAATTCGCTTTTATAATAACTAGAGGAGTTTTTTAGTATGAATAGAAAAAAGTTAAAACGTAACAAAAATATTGTGAAATATTTTATTCTTGTTTGTTTTGTTTTATTATTTTGTAGTTGTTCTAAAAAAGATTCTCAAGTGAAAAAAAACATATCTCAAACACAACAAATCCAATTAAAGGCTTCTCCTAAAATAAATATAGGCTTTTCGATAGATACGTTGGCAATTGAGCGGTGGTTAAGAGATTGTGATGTGTTCTTAAATACGGCAAAGGAACTGGGTGCAGAGGTTATTGTTCAAAATTCTGGAAATAGTATAGAAGAACAAAATAGACAGATTAGGTATTTAATTCAAAAAAAAGTTGATGTTCTTGTCATTGTAGCCAAAAAAGCAGATTCACTAACGGATAGTATACACGAGGCTGTTGTCGCTGGCATTCCTATTATTTCATATGATAGGCTTATTTTAAATGCTGATATTAGTATGTATATGACGGTAGATACAGAACGTGTTGGAGAACTAATATGTGAAGAGCTTATAAAGAAAAAACCAACAGGTACTTATTTTGCAATTTATGGGCCTCAAGAAGATTACAATATGTATCTTATGAAAGAAGGTAATAATAAAGTTTTGCAAAATCTTCCTATTAAAATAGCGCTTACTTATTATACAGATGGTTGGAATTATGATTTATCATACCAAAAAATGGCAGATGAATTACAGAAAGGAAATATTCCAGATGCTGTTATTTGTGGAAACGATGCCGTTGCTGATAGTGTCATTCGTGCTTTAAGTGAGTTTTGTCCTGGTTGTGATATTGCTGTTGGTGGACAAGATGCAGATATAGCTGCTTGTCAAAACATTCTAGAAGGTAAACAGCTTGTAACGGTTTATAAGCCTATTAATGATCTTGCCCGTATGGCTGCTGAATTTGCTGTTCGCATTGCTAAGGGTGAGGATCCTGTAGATATAGTTGGTTCGTCGGCAACGATAAATAACGGATATCGTGATGTACCTGTATTTTGGTTGGAACCTAAGGCTGTTACAAAAGATAATATTGACGAAATCATAATTGACAGTGGATTTCATACTCGTGGTGAAATTTATCGCTAACTGGATTTTTTTAACCACAAAATATTCCAGATGAAAGTGCATGGATTATAAAAAACAGCTCTTCTTTTACTAGAATTTAACAATAAAGTATAGATTTTTCCTCGTTTAAGTTTTCTTTTTGCAGATATACTCTTAAATAGAAAGAGCGGTCATTTCCGCATTAATTAAATCTTAGGAGGATTTTCTTATGAAAAAAATCATTTCAGTATTGGCAGTAGCACTTTTGGCTACAACCATGATCTTTGCTGGTGGTAGTAAAGAAGACTCAGGTAAGGCAAAAATAGGTGTAGCTATGCCTACGAAAGACCTTCAACGTTGGAACCAAGATGGTGCAAATATGAAGGCCGAATTAGAAAAAGCAGGTTATGCTGTTGACCTACAGTATGCAAATAATGATATTGCAATGCAAGTTTCTCAGGTTGAGAACATGCTTACTGCTGGTTGTGATGCTCTTGTTATTGCTTCTATTGACGGTTCTGCTCTTAAATCTGTATTAGATGTTGCTAAAGAAGATGGTGTTCCTGTTATTGCTTATGATCGTCTTATTATGAACTCTTCTGCTATTTCATATTATGCTACTTTTGATAACTATAAAGTAGGAACTATTCAGGGTGAATATCTTGTAGATGCTCTTAATCTTAAAGATCGTGATTCTTCAGATCCTGTTTATATGGAACTTTTCACAGGTTCACCTGATGATAATAACATAAACTTCTTCTTTGGTGGTGCAATGGATGTTCTTAATCCTTACTTTGACAGTGGTGTTATTGTTGTTCGTTCAGGACAGACTTCAAAAGCTCAGTGTGCTACTCTTAACTGGTCAACAGAAGAAGCACAAAAACGTATGGAAAACTTAATTTCTTCAAACGGATATGGCCCAGAAGGAACAAAACTGGATGCAGTTTATTCTTCTAATGATTCAGTTGCTATTGGTATTACAAATGCTCTTTTAGCAGCAGGCTATACAGCAGAAAACTTTCCTTTAGTTACAGGTCAAGATTGTGATGTAACTTCTGTAAAACACATGATTGATGGAACACAAGCTATGTCAGTATTTAAAGATACACGAACATTAGCTTCTAAAGTTGTAGAAATGGTTGATGCTCTTATGAAAGGTTCAGAACCTCCTATTAATGACCGTGAAACATATGATAATGGAACAGGTGTTATCCCTTCATATCTTTGTGAACCAGTATTTGGAACAGTTGACAATTATAAAGAACTTTTAATTGACACTGGATATTATTCAGAAGATCAGCTTAAATAAGCAAATGAAACATGCGGTGGGTATGGAGTTTATTCATACTTACCGCCTTTTTTCTGTCGGATTCGTTCGGCTTTACTAAATATTGGGAGGTTTCAATTGGCAAAGACCCTGTTGGAAATGAAACATATAACCAAGGTTTTCCCCGGCGTAAAGGCTTTGGATGATGTTAGCTTTAAAGTTGAAGAGGGTGAAATACATGCTCTTGTAGGTGAAAATGGAGCTGGGAAATCAACTCTTATGAAAGTTTTGTCGGGTGTGCATCCTTATGGCTCATACGATGGTGAAATTCTTTATAACAATGAGATTTGTAAATTTCAAAACATTAAAGATAGCGAAAAAAAAGGTATTGTAATTATTCATCAAGAATTAGCATTGGTTCCTCTTTTGACTATTGGTGAAAATATGTTTCTTGGTAACGAACAAGGAACACATGCAAAATTAGACTGGGATGCAACTTTTGCTCGTGCTGATGAACTTTTAAAGATGGTTGGATTAAAAGAATCTTCCCACACTTTAATTAAAGATATTGGTATTGGTAAGCAACAACTTGTAGAAATAGCCAAAGCTCTTGGTAAACAAGTAAAACTTCTTATATTGGATGAACCTACGGCTTCCTTAAATGATGCAGAGTCAAAGCAGTTGCTTGATCTGCTATTACAATTTAAGAAAGAGGGAATGACTTCAATAATTATTTCACATAAATTAAATGAAATATCTTATGTTGCTGATACTATTACGATTATTCGTGATGGTGGGGTAGTAGAAACATTAGAAGATAAATCTAAGTTTGACGAAGATACTATTATTACAGGTATGGTAGGACGAAATTTAACAGATCGTTTTCCTAAACGTGAGTCCAAAATTGGAGACGTTGTTTTTGAAGTCAAAAATTGGTGTGTTGACCATCCTGTATTTGACGGCATTAAAGTTTGTGACAATGTAAATATAAAACTCCACAAAGGTGAAGTTCTTGGAATTAGTGGCCTTATGGGTGCTGGGCGAACTGAATTAGCAATGAGTTTGTTTGGAAAATCTTATGGAAGTAATATTTCTGGTAAGATTCTTATAAATGGTAAAGAAGTTTCTTTCCATAATCCTAAATCTGCCATTGATGCTGGATTTGCATATGTAACAGAAGACCGTAAGGGTAATGGACTTATTTTGACAGAAACTATTTGTCGAAATATATCTTCTGCCAAACCTTCTAAAATTTCTCATCATAATATTTTAGATCCAGGCTTAGAACTTAACTATGCAAAAAAAATGTCAAAAGATATGCATACAAAATGTTCAAGTGTACTAGAATCTGTAAATAACCTTTCTGGTGGTAATCAACAAAAAGTTTTATTAGGAAAATGGCTTTTCACAGAACCAGATATTCTGATTTTGGACGAACCTACACGTGGTATTGATGTTGGTGCAAAATATGAAATCTATTGTGTTATTAATGAAATGGTAAAACAAGGTAAATCCGTAATCTTTATTTCTTCTGAAATGCCAGAGATTTTAGGGATGTGTGATCGTATCTATATTATGAGTGAAGGTAAAATGGTGGGTGAGCAATCTGGTAAAGATGCAACCCAAGAAACAATAATGTCTTGTATAATAAATTCTGGTAAGGGAGCGTAAAAATGGCAACTTCTTCAGCTATTAATATTAAAAGAGTGCTAAAGAAAAATACAATGTTAATTGCGCTTGTTGCAGTAATGTTGCTGTTTCAAGTTTTAATTTTGGCTGCAGGTCGAGGTTCTTTATTTAATCCTCGAAATATTACAAATCTTATTAATCAAAACTCGTATATTATTATACTTGCTACTGGTATGTTGTTATGTATTTTGACAGGTGGTAATATTGACCTTTCTGTAGGTTCAATTGTGTGTTTTGTTGGAGCTGTTGCCGGTGTTCTTATTGTAAACATGGGTGTAAATGTTTATTTTGCAATTTTAGTTTGTTTACTAGTTGGTGTGCTTATAGGAGCATTCCATGGTTTTTGGATTGCATATATTCATATTCCACCTTTTATTGTAACACTTGCAGGTATGCTTTTATGGCGAGGTGCTGGTCTTATTGTTCTTAATGGTATGACTATTTCTCCGCTACCAGAAAACTATTTAGCATTGTTTTCTAGTTATTTACCTAATGTTTCTTATAAAGGAAATGAAGGTATGATATTTGCTTTTACTTTCATTATAGCGATAATTTGTTGTGCAATATTTATATTAAATGAAATTCGTGGTCGTTTAAGAAAAAAACAACATGGTTATGAGATATCATCTTTAACTTCATTTATTGCACGTATAGTAGTAATTAGTGCTGTCATTTTATGGCTTGGAAGTCTTTTAGGTCGAGATAAAGGTATCCCTGTTATTTTAATTTGGCTTGCTGTAATTGTATTTATTTATAGTTATTATACACAACATACGGTACCTGGACGCTATCTATATGCATTAGGTGGAAATGCAAAGGCTGCTAAATTGTCAGGTATAAATACCGATAATGTAATGATGTTTGCATATACCAATATGGGCTTTTTAAGTGCTATTGCTGGTTTAGTTTGTGTTGCTCGATTTAATTCTGCAGCTCCTACTGCTGGAAATATGTATGAACTTGATGCAATCGGATCTTGTTTTATTGGTGGAGCTTCTGCTTATGGTGGAACAGGAACTGTAGGTGGTGCCGTTATTGGTGCTATTCTTATGGGTGTATTAAATAATGGTATGTCTATACTTGGTGTAGATTCTAACTGGCAAAAAGCTGTAAAAGGACTGGTTTTATTAGCTGCAGTTGTATTTGACGTACTTTCAAAACGAAAAAAAACTAGTTAGCTTTTCATAATTTCCAATTTTTAGGTGCTGTGTTTCCTCCGCAGCACCTTTTTTAAATTTTATTCGTGACACTTCATTCTTTTGGTTTTATACTACAGGTACTATGAACTTTAGCTTTTTAACCAATATAAATATGCCTCAAAAATTTAAAAAACTGATGGCAGAAAAACTTGTTTCTTGTCAACATTGTCAACCACGGGATGCGAAAACTAAAAAAAAATCAACATGGGTCTATGGTTCTCCCATCCAATTTAGCGATTTTATCTCTGAATTAGGGATTCCTAAAGAATTTCATGATAGTATTTATAATGAAGCTTGTTGTCCTAATTGTGGGAGAAGACTTGATGAATTTACCATGGTTGGTGAAAAGTCAAAGAGTGAAATGCGAATGGAAAAGCTCATTCAAGAGCGAATCTATTCGATAAATAACACTATTTATCCTGAATTAAATAAATTTTGTCAGTATCTAGAGCGTTATCCCTTTTTGGGAGCCTATCACAAGACTGGACAACAAATTATTACAGATTTACAGAAAATTAAAACTATTACTATAAAAGATGAAATATGGTTTCGCGGGCGAGAACCAGAAGGTGTAAAAATGTTCTACTTAAAGGATTTGCTACCACCTCCACCGGATGAAGTTCGTATAAACGAACGCAGATACAATCATGCTGGGCAAAGTCATTTCTATCTTTCGTCAACAAAAAATACTTGTTTTAAAGAAATAAATTGTGATAGTTTTTTTTGCTGGATAGAACAATTTCATATAATAAAACTTCCTAATATTATTGATTTGCGTGTTGTAAATTCAGATAAAGACAAAGTTAATTATCCTTTGTTGGCTGCTGGTATTATGCATGAGGAACTTCTTAATATTCCAATTGACCGAAAACGTGAAGGCAACTGGAATCCAGAATATTTATTATCTCGTTACATTGCAGATAGTTGTCAAGTGAATGGAATTAACGGAATTTTATATTCTAGCACAAAAGATTACGATGATAATCTCGTAATCTTTGACTATTCAGCTGAGGCTTGTGAGTATGAACCTATTGGCAAACCTTTTAGGTTTGAATATGGCGAAAACTAGTTAATTTATGATCTTATAAATATATTAAACGTATTCTTGATCAATTGTAACAACCGGATAATATTTAGGATGGCTCGAATGTATGCAATTTACAATTGTTTTCTGAAATTCTTCTGTGCTCATTTTTAGAGTTCTTGGTTTTATTGCATCAAAAATAATATTTGTATGTGTTGTTCCCGGAACCATTCTAAAATCATGAATAGTTATAGATTTGTCTATTTTTTTCACTTCTTCGGCGATAACAGCTCGTAAAGCATTCAATTTTGCATTATTAGTTTCAACTGGGTCTAAATGAATAACAGCAGAACATTTAAACTCGTGTTCTAGGTCTTTTTCGATATTATCAATCATATCATGTAAAATGAAAATGTCATGGTCGCCAGGTACTTCTGCATGTAGCGAAATCATAAGTCTTCCAGGCCCATAATCATGAACAATTATATCATGAACCCCAACAACGTATTTGTACTTTATAACATTTTGTTCAATTTTTTTTACAAATTCTTTTTTGGGAGCTTCTCCTAATAACGGTTCTATAGTGTCCTTTGCTGCATCAAAACCGGCTTTTAAAATTATTATTGCAACAATTAATCCTGCCCATCCATCAAATGGAAAAGGAGTAAAATTACTTTCTGCGATTGATGCCAAAACTAAAAGAGTAGAAAGAGTGTCTCCTAAGCTGTCTTTTGCAGTGGCTTCTATTGCAGCGGAATTTATTTTTTTAGCAACCATGTGATTATAAAAATACATATAAAATTTGACAAGAATAGCAATGCAGAGAATAACAATTACGAGGAGAGATGATTCAACGGGTTTAGGATGTATAATTGAATCTATAGAAGTATGAGCTAATTCAAATCCCATTAAAATAATAAGCATTGCAACAATAAGGCCAGAAACATATTCGATACGACCATGTCCAAAAGGATGTTCTGCATCTGGTTTTTTTGCAGCAAGCTTAAATCCTAATATGGTAATAAGAGACGATCCTGCATCTGAGAGGTTGTTAAAAGCATCAGCTGTAATAGCAACTGATTTTGCAATAAGTCCTGCAATTAGTTTCCCTGCAAATAGCATTATATTTAAAAAAATACCAAGAGCGCCACTTACTATTCCATAAAGTTGTCTTGTCTCTGAATTTATTTGCTTTTTTTCAGATGTGGTGTTTTTGCGATTTTTTATAAAAATTTTTTCAAGTAATGAAAACATTTTGTACTCCAAATAAAAGGTCTTTAAGTAGTTTAATGGCTATGAAGTACTCTGTAAAGGAGTTGTTGCTATTTGAGTTGATTATCTTAATTTGAAGTTATAAAATATAGTTATAAGGGAATAAACATTAAAAAAGGGAAAAATTATGAAAAAAAATGTAAAACTAACATTTCTTTGCTTATTGCTAAGTTTTGTGGGCTTAAACATTATAAGTTGCACAAGTAATAAAGCTGTAAAACAATCAAGCACTACACAGCAAACAAAACTTCGAACCATGTATGATTACCAACTTATGGATAAAATGGGAGATTTTGTTTTTAAAAAACATACAAAATTACCGTTAATAATAGACAAACAAGGCCGACCGTGTCTAGAAGTGACACTTCAAAATGGGAACTTGAAACAGTCTTTTATTTTTCTTATTGATACGGGAAGTTCTGATAGTTTCATTGATTCAGATATTCTTAAACTTCTTGATGGGAGTCGAGCTAGTGGATATAGGTCAAATATACTTTTTGCTTATGGGAATCGAAATATTATGTGCCCTTTGATCTATTATGATTTATTAAAAACAGCTGCTTTTGAGGTAGAAAATGTAGGTTTGTTTTCGACAGATAATCTTGATTTTGGCTGTACAGTTGATGGTAGACCTATAGCGGGGCTTATTGGTATGAATATACTAAAAAAATGTGCATTTCGGCTTTCTGTTGCAGATAATGTACTCGAAATTTACGATGATACAACCTATGAACCACAAGGGGCAGAAATAAATCTTATTTTAGATGATGCTGCCAATGGTCTTTTACATGGCAATTTAAAATTACCAGAAAACAATGTGGTAAAGGTAAAATTCGATACTGGAGCATATACCAGTATTATAAAAGAATATTCGTATAACAAAATAATAAAACATATCCAATATGAGTTAAAATCTACATTTTATGATGGGTATAATTATACCTATTCTATGTTAAATAATTGTGAATTTTATGATACAAAATTCCAAGATATATTTATCTATACAGACTCTGTATGTAATGAGAACCTTGTTGGAATGCAAGTTTTACGCCATTTTGATATATACGTTAATTGTGAAGATCAAAATATGTGGCTCAATCCTCGACCTATAAATGCTCAAAAGAAAACCTTTAGTGATGTTGCTATGAAAGGGATAAAAATTCTTGGGTTTTCTTTAGCAAAAGACAAGGATGGTGCTTTTGTAAATGGTTTGATGTATTTTGAGGGAAAACCTCTTTGCGAAGGACTAAATTTGGGGGATAAAATCCTTTCAGTGAATGGCGTCTCAGTGAATGAAAATCCCATAACAGAAAATAAAAAATCGGAAACAACCACTACTCCAGAAACATTGCCAGATTCATTCGATATCGTAGTAAGTAGGTCTTCTGAAGAAAACCCTATAACTGTACATCTTGTATACGCACCATTGTCTTATTTTATAGATAACGGACTTGATCATACACAAGCAGTTATTAATTCTGTTTTAAGTAAATAAAAATAAAAGGTACCTCTATTAATATATTGGTACCTTTTAAAACTTATATAGAGAGGATTGTATATGATGTTTGAAAAGTTATTTAGTTTTATAATGATTTGTATAATAATTTTAGGGGTTGTATCATTTATTGGATACAAAAAAATAAAGACACTCAAAAATATAAAAAATTTAGATAATAAAATCCATGTTTTTAGTGTGCTATGGAAAGTGTTTTTAATTATTAGTATTTTGTGGCCTTTTTTATCATATATTATCGATATATATAAATGTATATATTTGTATTTAGGTGTATTTTTGATATTTATTTTTATTTTTGGTTTTTGTTTAAATACAACACGACTTTTACAGAAAAAGTTAGAATAATTTGACAGATACAAATAGTAGATGCGTTTGATAGAAGGATTTTATGAATGTTACAGATTTCGAATGGTTTTGTGTTTTAGCACTCTTTTTATTTTCTTATGGATTTTATATACTGTTTTTTCAAACTGCAAGATCTAATATAACAAAATATAAAAATGCCAAAAAATCGGAAATTATATGTAAAGTAACTAAACTTTTAGGAATAATTTTAATATTTTTAAGCATTGGTACTTTCATACTTAATTTATTTTACATCAATGAAAATTCCATTGTGACAAAATATGGTAATGATAATGCCATTCTTAGTGTGTTGCTTATAATTGTAAGTATTCATCATGTGATTATTTGTTTTAATTTTCCTAAGGAATTAGAAAAACATCCTGAAAAATATATAGTTGAAAACGACACAACTCAAGTGTTACTAAAAGCAAAAATAACAGCGGGTGTTTTTCTTGCAGTTGTTATTATCGCAATACTGCTTATTGTTTTGTAATATTACTCATAATTAGATTTTCAACACAAGGGGTCAGGATAGATGAACAAAAAAAGTATTTGTAGTTAAAAACTCGCATGCTTTTATAGAGGAAGAAAGAAAAATATAGAGGGAAAACCTCTTTGCGATGGGATAAATTTGGGTGATAAAATCCTTTCAGTAAATGACGAGCAACCAGCTTTTAAAGAAAATGAGATAGAATAAATGTAGTATTATTGTTCTATTTTATATGCTAAAATAAAGTATGAATGGTGAAACAAACTTAGAAACATTATTACAAAACATGTCTCCAATCTTGCATTCAGAGGTCTATGTTTTTTTGACAGTGATTGATGCGACTGCAACTGATTTAGGAGCGTATAAAATATTAGAGCCTCTTATGGTATATAAAGAACAAGAAGGGCTTTCTCTTATAGTGCTAAAACAAAACGTGATTGAGTACAACCAACAACATAAAACACAACTAGAAGTTGGTGAAGTGTTTAAATATATCACGCTTAAAGT
Source organism: Treponema sp. CETP13 (assembly GCA_001885315.1). Lineage (GTDB taxonomy): Bacteria > Spirochaetota > Spirochaetia > Treponematales > Treponemataceae > CETP13. The sequence goes on along the minus strand of MLPZ01000003.1, from coordinate 110,795 downwards.
TCATTCTAGCTTAAATGCAGTTGGATTAACGGCAGCAGTTTCAGCAAAACTTACCGAAGCTCAGATTAGCGCAAATGTTGTTGCAGCTTTTTATCATGATCATATATTTGTGCCTGCTGTTGATGCTGAACGTGCTGTAAAAGCGCTGGAAGAATTTGGACACGGCAAGGAAGCTGTCTTGTAAGTTCTTTTCAGTTAGTATAGATTTTTATTATTACTAGGAGCTCAAATTGGAATTTACTATAGCAGATTTACAAAACTTTACATACACTTTTAATGATACATCTAAAGAGTACCTTACAGTTTCCTTCTCAAATTACCGGATATACAGAAGCCTACCAAAGAGTATGTGACCTTTCGACTGAACTCCTTAAAAAATGCTGGAAGCAAAGGTAAAATTTTATTGTAAGTATTTTGCTAAATCAGCCATTACAATTTCTTGAATATTTTGAGCCGTGGTTTTTGCATATGATGCTGAAAGTCCAATAGTTTTTGCAACTGTCAATATATTTTCTAAAGTGGGATTTTTACCTTCACCAGCAATTGTCGTGGCCTGTTCTCCCTGTATTGAGTTGCTATAGGTTAAATCATAGGCAGGGGAGAGATGCCAGCCTTTTTGTTTGTTTTCTGCATCAGCTATGTATAAAAAAGTGAAATTTTTACTATGGTCATCTCTATTGTGTGCAAATACATTAAAACACATGAGCGCAAACAATTTTTTGAGTTCAGCTTCACTTTTGCATAAAAACTTTGTTAATTTTAATAATTGAATGTAATCTAGATTTGGTAATCGATGCGATGTTTCGAGCAAAGCAGAAGCAGATGCCATGTGTACTTTTGTAGTTTTTATGCGGTCAAAGCGTTGTATTCCAAAATAACCTGCACAGTTTGCAGAATCAAATAAACGAACGTTGGGTACATTTATGCCACATTTTTGAGCGCATTTTGAATATTCATATTCTTGCAATCCAATATTTAAAGAATCTTGTGATGATGGAAATTTAATAATCCATTCTTCGTTATCAATTTTTTTAAAAATCTTAGGGCGAGCTCCTCCTGATGAACCGCCATTTCGAAACAAATAATCTAAATTGTCACTTGGCTTATCTTGTAAAACAAGCTTACATTGCTGTGAAATTTTATCAAGGTTTAAATCAATATCATGTTTGAATGTAAAATGTTCTTCTGGGTAATATTCTAAGGCTCCCATGCCAGATGTCCCGGCGATTGCCAAACGATCAAGCATGGTTATAGAATGAGGATCAATATTGTTTTTTATTAGCATGCGGTCTATTAGCAGTCGTCCCCAACCGTCGGGTAAACTATCATTAAAAATACCAAAAATGCCACCAAAGGGGTCAATTTCAGGTGTAAAAATGCTATTATTAAGTGGCAATGACAATGGACTAATCGAAAATCCGTTTTCAATCCATGTTTGTGCATACTGAAAGCTTGTTCGATGATCTGAATAAACGAGTGTTCCTACCGTTTTGTCATGGTAGCGGACGGTAAGTTTGTTATGAGTCACGAAGTAAGTCCTCTATGTTTGTATAATATGGCTTTGAAAAAAGCGAAAGTAATTCTTTTTCATATCCCAAAGTTTGTGAAATTTTTAGTAAGTTTTTGAATGATATTTCGCCTGTTTGTTCAAAGCGTTTTAAGCTAGGAAGACTTACTCCTGCTTTTTCTGCTAATGTTAGCTGAGTGATTTTGTGTTCTTTTCGCCGCATTTTAAAATTATTTGCTACGGTTTTCTGTATTTCGGGAACAGTCTTTACAAGTGAATCTATATCAATCATATATATAGTATAACTCTTTTATTTTTTGCCGTCAATAAAAGATAATATATGAGCTATTTATGCTTAAAACAGCAAAAAAGAATAATATATTATCCTTTTTATAGCTAAAATTTTATTTAAGTCTCGTTAAAACTTTAGGTACTAGTAAAAAAGATGGTTTAGTGTTTATACTAACGACATTATTGTAAAAAGATAGTTTTATGGGGAATCGGGTTGCAGTCCCGGCTTGGAGTGAAGAGGTATAAAAGTCCTATTACCATAAAATTATTTATAAAAACTTCTTGTGTGGAAGTTTATTTTTTTAGAAGTACACGCCCTGCTTCTGGAGGTATTTTTATGAAAAAGTCATGCCTAATGACTCTTATTGTTTCTTTTTTTGTTGGTTGTTTTTTATTAGTATCATGTAGTTTTGATTCTAATTCTTCTGATGTAACGATTATTGATGATTCAGAAGCAATTGCTAATCTTTTTAGTGATTATATTGGTAACACGTATAGCACTACTGCTGGCGATAGCCTTACACTTTCAGAAAAAGATTCTGCTGTCTATTATGAATATAAGTATTCGTATACTTATGAGAACATTGATTATTCTGGAACAACTACATCTGGATATATTGTAGCATATGCTAAAGACTCTAACACAGATGGAGACACGGTTTATATGGGATTAATCGAAGCAGATTATCATGAAAATGCTTATGCTTACTCCTATCCTTCTTATACACAGGAAACCTATACTTCGGAAGATGATAACGATAGAGATTGCTATGTTCCGGTTATGTTTGAGTTTGTTAGCAGTGTTGAAATAAAATTTTCAGAATACTGCAAAACTTTTGATAACGGTTCTCTAGTTACCTGTTTTGACTCAGAGCTTTATGGGCTAGCGTATCTTCCGTATGATATGGGGACGTATACTTATTCTTCTGATGCTACTTTAGATGATAATTAAGCTTAAAATGTATAAAACTATATTAGGTACAGTGCAAAGAGTTCTTTATTGGTTTTTTACAACAAAAAAGGCTCTTTGTGCAATCCTGTGTTTTTTCTTTTTGTCAAATATGCTTTGCCATTTTGCATTCGCGGATGAAATAGACCTTGGTACTATAGAAACTACTATCTACTCTAAACAAAACAGTTCTGTCACCTTTACTGCAAGTGATATTACAAAGACTGGTGCTACGAGTTTACAGACGTTTCTAAGTGCAAAAGGTGTACTCGTTTTAAATAATGGCGGAGTTGGTTCTTCTTCGGATGTTTCGATAAAAGGCTATACATCCACGTGTATAAAAGTATACGTGGATGGCGTTTTGGCAAATCTTGGAACGAGCGGAGAATTTGATTGGAACTCAATTGATGTTGCATCAATTCAATCAATAACAATTTCATCGACACCTCTTCTGTCTCAATCTCAGTTTGCTGGTTCTGTTATTTCAATCTCTACAGCACAGTTTGGTTCTGAGCATTTTACCATAGACGCTTCTGTGCTGTCATATGAAAGTAATGTTTTTGACACTTATAATACTTCTGCAAGGTACAGCAATTATATTGGTTCCTTTTTTTACAAGTTAGGTCTTAATGTGGTAAGTGCGCAAAATGAATATTTATATCCCAATGACACCGTTAACGAGAATAATAATGCGTTTATGGTAAAACCTTCTATTACGTGGTCTTATCCCATAACGGATACGAGAAAAATGGGTGGAACAACGAAATTTTCGTACAATAAAAATAAAGCCTATGGTTCGGGTTCTTCAGATGTGGGCACATCAAACGAATATAATTTATTCAATACAGTATATGTACGATTTGTTCCTACATGGGGAACCGTAAAAACATCTCTTACAAATCAAACAAATTTTATTTCATACATAGATTCTGGTTTGGTAGAAAACGATACAGATATAAATCAGACAAGTTTTTCTGTTTCCGCTACTTTCAAAGATAACTTACATTTTTCAACTGTGTCAGATTTTGATTATTCCGACTCATCCGATGCATATCGCATAGACAGTTATATCGCAAGTTCGTATGATTGGTATTTTGGGCAGAAGTTTTTATTCGCGCCAACGGTCGCAGGTATGGTGTATTCTGGCAGTAATGAGTGGTTTGCATTTTTACCTCGCGCAACGCTTAGTTTTATACCTGCAGATGTTAGTTTTTCTGTTTATAGACAGTTTTCACTGCCGACGTTTAATCAGTTGTATTGGGATGGTGAGTATTACAACGGAAACAAAGATTTGGATCCTGAACATGGATTTGGTGTTTTGTTTGATTGGAAACATTTTACCTGGCTTGGAATTGAGTTAGGCTATTCTAAATACTATGACAAAATATATTGGACAAATGGTACAACTCAAAATATGGATGAAACTGGCACCTATTATACCGTACAAGTAAGTTCAACTGAGTCTTGGAATAATCTTTTTTCGTATGATTTTAATGGCACCTATACACGTGCAAGTCTTCCTGACGGCTGCCAAATTATGTGGGTTCCGTATTTTGAATGGACTCTGTATACGTATATGACGCTTGGGCATTTTACCTTTGGGCCAGGATTCCATTATATTGGCATGCGGTACGAAAACAATACAAATACCATTAGCTATGATCCAGTACAATTGCTATCATGTCGGATTAATTACGACTTTACAAACTCTTTTTCTGTGTATGTAAAAGGCGAAAACCTTTTAGATGAGCGTTATTCGTATCATGACGATGGTTATTATGCCCCATCTCGCTCTCTAACTTTAGGAATAAAATATGAAAGCAAGTAAGACTAGAAGTAAAAAATGTAAATTCTTACATATCTATGTATGATAAAAATGTGATAACTAACACTTTTATCTATGAATAAAATGTAAAATAATTGCGTTTATGTAATATTAGGAGTATAATATCTGTATGAGGTAGAAAATGTACAGAGAGTTTATTGCTGAATTGCAAATGTGGAAGAAGAATAAACATAAAAAACCTTTGATTATTAGTGGGGCTCGACAAGTTGGTAAAACGTGGCTCATGAAGGAATTTGGCAAACAATACTATGATTCGACAGTATATTTAAATTTTGAGCGAAATACAGCACTCAAGTCGATTTTTGATGATGATTTAAATCCAAATCGCATTGTACAAGCTTTACAACTTGTACAAAATGTTAGTATTTTACCTAGTTCAACTTTGTTGATTTTTGATGAAGTGCAAGAATGTCCAAGATCATTAACAAGCCTAAAATATTTTTGTGAAGAAGCTCCTCAATATGATATTGTTTGTGCCGGTTTACTTTTAGGAATTGCCCTTCATAAAGGAACATCTTTCCCTGTCGGAAAAGTTGATATGCTTCATTTATATCCAATGTCTTTTAAAGAGTTTTTACTAGCAAACAACGAAACTCGTTTGGTTCAGGTACTTGATGCTTGTGATTTTAAAATGCTAAATTTGGTTAGTTCAAAGTTGAACGATTATTTGCAAAGATATTATTATGTTGGTGGAATGCCAGAAGTCGTGAATAATTATATAATTCATAAAGATTTTGAACTAGTAAAAAAAATTCAAGAAACAATTATTTATGCTTATAGTAATGATTTTTCGAAACATACAAGTGCTACGGAATCAACAAGAATAAATGAGGTTTACAAAAATATTTCTAATCAGCTCGTAAAAGAAAACAAAAAATTTGTATATGGTTTTGTTCGACAAGGAGCGAGGGCAAAGGATTATGAAGTTGCACTTATGTGGCTCAAGGATTGTGGTTTAATTCACCAAGTGTTTAGAGTAAAAACGCCTAAAATTCCGTTAGATTTTTACAAAGACAACAAAGCCTTTAAGCTTTTTCTCTCTGATGTTGGGTTGCTTTCATGTTTAGCAGGAATAGGTGAAGATACTGTGAATCAGCCGAATAAAAGTTTTGTAGAGTTTAAGGGTGCGATAGCCGAACAATTTGTTTTGCAAGAATTAAAATTGCATAAGGACTTGCGAGTTTACTATTATTCAAACGAGCGTCATACGTCCGAAATTGACTTTTTGCTAGATTACAAAAATAATAACATACCAGTAGAAGTAAAATCATCGATCAACTTAAGGGCAAAAAGTCTTGCTGCTTATAACACGATGTTTTCGCCCAAAGTGTCTTTTCGCCTCTCTCCTGCAACATATAAAAAAACAGAAACTCTTATTGATTTGCCATTGTATGCTGTTTCGTGTTTGCCAAAGATGTTAGAAAAGAATATTTGATTTAAACTATTTTTTTTCGTATGTTTCTCTAATTTCTAGGATCTCATCTCGAATGGCAGCGGCTTCTTCGTATTGTAGATGGTCTGCGTATTCGCTCATTTGCTGTTCCATAAGTTTTAGGAGTTTATGGCGAGCTTTTTTGTCAAATAAATTGGTTTTCTCTTTTACTACCGAAAGTTCTACATCAATAGTGTCTTTTGCTTCCTGTTTTTGGCGTACAAGAATGTCATCGACGGCTTTCTTTATAGTTTTTGGGGTAATATTGTGTTCTTTGTTGTATGCTATTTGTATTTGACGACGGCGATTTGTTTCGGCAATCGCAACTTTCATGGCGTCACTTTCTCTATCGGCATACATAACAACACGACCGTTTTCGTTACGAGCTGCACGCCCTATAATCTGAACAAGACTTGTTGTAGAGCGTAAGAATCCAATTTTATCGGCGTCTAAAATAGCAATATAAGAAACTTCTGGTAAATCTATGCCTTCTCGTAAAAGGTTAATTCCAACAAGTACATCAAACTCACCTGCACGCAATCCTTTTAGTATTTCGACTCGCTCAAATGTTTCTATGTCAGAATGAATATATTTTACCTTAAGATGTAATTCATCAAGATAATCAGAAAGGTCTTCTGCCATTTTTTTTGTTAATGTAAGTATGAGACTTCGCTCATTTTTGGCAATTCGATCTTTTATTTCTTTATAAATGTCTTCCATTTGGCCTTCGGAAGGACGCACTTCTATGAGTGGGTCTAAAAGACCTGTAGGGCGTATCATTTGTTCAACTATTTGTGTACTACGCTTAATTTCTTCTTCTCGTGGTGTTGCAGAAACAAAAATTGTTTGGTTTAATTTTTTTTCAAATTCAGCAAATCTAAGTGGCCTGTTATCTAAAGCAGATGGAAGCCTAAATCCAAAGTTTACAAGGTTTGTTTTTCGGCTTTTGTCGCCTTCGTACATAGCTCCAATTTGAGAGAGCGTAACATGGCTTTCGTCTATCATGCATAAAAAATCATCTGGAAAGTAGTGTAAAAGTGTAGCTGGTGGCTCACCTTTTTTTCGGCCAGAAATAGGACCCGAATAATTTTCAATTCCGGGGCAATATCCCATTTCTTCCATCATTTCAAGATCATAGGTTGTACGAGTTTTAATCCGCTCAGCTTCAAGAGGTTTCCCTTCTATTTCGAAACGTTTTACTTGTTCTTCCATTTCTTCACGTATTTTATCGGTTGCATTGTGTAAAATATCATCGGTAACAACAAAGTGTTTTGCGGGATATATGCTCAACTCGTCCAAATCTTCATACGTTTCACCGCTAATCGGATCCATTCGTCTTATTCGTCTAATGTCTTCCCAGTCGAGTTCTATGCGGTAAAAAACTTCCATGTAGGCAGGCCAAATTTCTAATACATCACCATGTATTCTAAAACAACCTCTTTCGAGGACTGCATCGTTTCTACTGTATTGTAGTTTTACAAGTTGCGATGCAAATCTATCTGGTCGTAATTCTTGCCCTTTATTTATATGAATTGCTAAATCTCGATAGATTTCTGGCATTCCTAATCCATAAATGCACGAAACTGTTGCAATAACAATGACATCGTGTCTTTCCATTAAAGAATACGTTGCGCTCAATCTAAGTCGGTCAACTTCATCGTTTATAGAGGCATCTTTTTCTATGTATAAATCACGGGATGGAACGTAGGCTTCTGGTTGGTAGTAATCGTAATAGGAAACAAAATATTCGACAGCGTTATTAGGAAAAAAAGTTTTAAATTCTCTATAGAGCTGGGCGCTCAAAGTTTTATTGTGGCTAATTATGAGCGTTGGTTTTTGATATTGCTCGATAATTTTTGCCATTGTAAAGGTTTTACCCGAACCGGTAACCCCTTTTAGAGTTTGAAATCTGTCGCCTGCTTTAAGACCAGCTACAAGTTTTTGAATTGCTTGTGGCTGATCTCCGCTGGGCTCAAATGGAGACTCAACTTTAAATGGTCTCATTAAAATTCTGCGTTTTTAGGCCATCGTGGGAAAGGAATTACATCACGAATATTAGCCATACCTGTTACATATTGAATCAGACGCTCGAAACCAAGTCCAAATCCTGAATGAGGAACGGAACCAAATTTTCGTAAGTCTAAGTACCATTCATACGAGGCAGGATCTAATCCGAGTTCATTAATACGAGCTAAAAGTGTATCGTAATCAGCTTCTCGCTCTGATCCACCAATAATTTCACCGAGTCCTGGAACAAGAACATCAACGGCCGCAACTGTTTTTCCATCTGGGTTTGCTTTCATATAAAAAGCTTTAATTTCTTTTGGATAATTATAAACCATTACTGGTTTTTTATATGTTTGCTCAGTTAAATAGCGCTCATGCTCTGTTTGTAAATCACAACCCCAATAGGCCTTAAATTCAAACTTATCGTTATTTTTTTCAAGTTCTTTAATTGCGTCTGTATAAGAAATACGTACAAAATTTGATTCTACAACGTGAGTAAGGGTGTCGATAATTCCCTTTTGAATACGTTGATTAAAAAATGCCATATCGTCGGCACATTTTTCGAGTGCCCAACGGAATAAGTATTTTAAGAATGCTTCTGCAGTGTCCATGTCATCATACAAATCGTAAAAAGCCATTTCTGGTTCAATCATCCAAAATTCGCAAAGGTGACGAGGAGTGTTTGAGTTTTCTGCTCTAAAAGTAGGTCCAAAAGTATATACCCGAGAAAGAGCTGTTGCATATGTTTCTGCTTCTAGTTGACCCGAAACGGTTAAGTTAGCAGGTTTACTAAAAAAGTCTTTTTTATAATCGACAAGATTGTCAGACTTTGCAGGATCCATGCCTTTAGCGCCAGCTTCAACAGCTTTTTTTGCAATTTCTTTCATATCAAGTGTTGTAACTTGAAACATTTCACCAGCACCTTCTGCATCGCTTGCAGTAATAATGGGTGTGTTAACGTACTGGAATCCGTTTTCGTTAAAAAAGCTGTGAACGGCAAATGCCATTTGACTACGCATACGAGCTGTAGCTCCAATTGCATTGGTTCGAGGTCGCAAGTGTGCAATTTCTCGTAAAAACTCAAAAGTATGCCCTTTTTTTTGTAAAGGATATGAGTCTACGGGAGCTTTACCGAGTACCTCTAAAGTATCGAGAGTAACTTCTACAGCTTGCCCTTTGCCTTGGCTTTCGATAAGTTTCCCCGTTGCTTTTACAGAAGCTCCGGTCGTTGTTTTTTTTAGTTCATTTTCTATATTTGCATTGGTATTTTCGTCACGATTATAAGTAAGTTGGATTGATGCAAAGCATGATCCGTCATTTACTTGAATGAATACAAGGTTTTTTGAGTCGCGTTTAGTGCGTACCCATCCACATACAGTGACAGTTTTTCCGTCTGGTTGTGAGACTAAAATATCTTTTATTAATGTTGTTTTCATAGTGTTAGATACTATCACAAATAGTAGTGTTTTTACAATAAGCGTATTTGCGTAAGATAGGGAGGTACTAAAAAAAAGATATTATTTTTTAGTACTTCTCTTCAAAAATTTAACTATTTTTATGGTAGTATGTTCTATAAGTATAGATAAAAGTATAGAAAGGAGATTTTCTGTGAAAAAAACTAGTATAGTTTCTCGCATAACTATTTTATTTGTAGTGTTTATAGCGACTTTTACGTTAGCAGCGCAAGAAACTTCAGTCGAGAATGCTTACAATTATAAACTTGATAATGGCTTAGAATTATTTGTAATGGAAAACCATACTGTCCCATTAACGTATATCGAAATAGCTGTCCGTGCCGGTGGAATAGGGCAAGATGTGGAAAATGCAGGTTTGTTTCATTTATATGAGCATATGATGTTTAAAGGAAATTCACAGTATCCGACAGCAGCTGCTTTTCAAAAGGGACTTAAGTCTTTAGGAGTTAGTGGTTGGAATGGTTCTACATCATCTGAATGTGTTCATTATTTTTTTAAGATTCCTTCTGATTTAACAGAAAAAGGACTTGAGTTTTGGTCGTCTGCAATTAGAAACCCTCTTTTAGATTCTAAAGAGTTGGAAAATGAAAAAAAAGTAGTTATTTCAGAAATTTCTGGAGGATACGGTGATCCTGGAACTATTTTGGGAAATGCGATTGCAAAGCTTTTATTTCCAAAGTTTCCTTGGCGTTTGGATCCTGCAGGCCCTGTAAAAAATGTAGAAAATGCTACTGTAAAGCAACTTCGTGAAATTCAGCAAAAATATTATGTTCCAAACAATGCTGCGCTTTTTGTAGGTGGGGATGTAAATCATGAAGAAGTATATAAAATGGTTAAAAAAATCTATGGAGATTGGCCAAAAGCCAATGATCCATGGACTAAAGATAGAGAGTATCAATCTGAAACTCCTTTTAAGCAAACTAAATATATGGTAATGCCATATTCAAAATTATCATCTGATCTTGGTGAGGTTTTAGTATTATACCGAGGCCCTGATACTGTAACAGATATTGAAAGCACATATGCTGCAGATATTCTTGGAAATATTTCTGCAAATCCTAATGGAATTGTTAAGCAGTCAATAATAAATAATTCTGAGCTCGGAGTGCCTTCTCCTGACTATGTTTCATCTATTAATTTTTATACGCAAAGAGAGAGTGGTCAAATATCTTTTAATGCAATCCTGACATCGCCAGAACAATCGTTAGCAGAGAGAGCTCTCTATTTAGAACAAACTTTCCAAGGTATCGTAAAGCAAATTGCTAATAATCCAAATTATTTTAAGAGTGAGGAATACAAAATTGTAAAACAGCAATTAAAAGATTCAGATGTATATGCTCGCGAAACCTCTTCGGGATTTTTAAGTGGATTACGTGCTTCATGGATCTCAGCTTCGGGAGATTACTATTTTAATTATAATGACAAAATGAATAACGTTACTGCAGAAGATGTTGCTTCTTATGCAAAAAAATATCTAGAAGACAAGCCTGCGCTTGTTGTAGTCTTAGTAAATCCAGATATTTATGAAGTGCAAAAAGAATCCTTTAAAGAAGCGGGTTTTACAACAATTACACAAGAAAATGCATATTGGTGGAAAGATTCTATGTATGTAAAAAAAGTAGGGATTAATTATTCTGAACAAGGAGCAAACGATGATTAAAAGTATACAACATAAATTTTTTAGTATAGTGCTGCTATTTATAACAATACTCTTTGGCTCTTGTGTTTCTGCAAAAGATACAGTGGAGAATGCTCAAGTAGAGGTTAAATATTATACTTTAGATAATGGGATTCCTGTTATTTTTGAGAAAAATGCTTCGAATAAGGTTTTAAGTTTAAATATAACTGTTGCAGGGGGTACCCCTTTACTAGAACCAGAACAGGCGGGTTTAGAGGATGCTTTGTTTTCTATGATGACAAATGGTTCCGAAAAATATGATTATAAAACATTGTCTCAATTAGAATATGAAAAACAATTTAGTTTAACTAGTTCTGCGGGGCGATCTGGTTCAACTTTGTCTTTAAATTGTATTGATTATTACTTTGATGATATTTTCCCTGTTTTTGTAGATGGTTTTTTGCATCCTACCTTTGTTGAAAGAGAATTTAACTCCCTTATGCAAGGCTATTCTCAATCTTTGCAACAAAAAGAGACAGATCCATCTTCGGTGTTACTAAAAAGTATTCAAGAAACTCTATATAAGAATCATCCGTATGAAACAACTTCTGAGCCAACAAAAAATTCTCTAGATTCTATTACTGTCAAAGAAATGAAAGATTGGCATGCAAAAATACTTGATTCATCTCGAATTTTTATTACGGTTGTAGGTAATTATGATTCTAAAAAACTGGTCCAAAAATTAAATATTGCGTTTGGGTCAATCCCTTCTGCTAAAAATTCTTTTGTTCCTTCAAACATACCTGAATTGAAAATTGGAGGGAACCCCATAATTATAGAAAATGAAATTGCAGCTGGATCTGGTTATATGGCTTGTGTTTTGCCAGCTCCAAATTATGATTCAAAAGATTTGTATGCAAATATTTTGGCTGGAAATATGTATAAAGATATTTTGTTTAATATTGTACGCGAGAAAAATGGGGCTTGTTATAGCATTGGTAGTGGAGCTATGAGTGGGAAAGCAGCTTATAATATGTTGTATGCTATAAAAGTATCCGATTTAGAAAATATTACTACCTGGATAAATGAATCTGAAGAATTATTGCGTTCTGGTATGTTAATTGATTCTAAAGATCCAAAAACAGGGGAATATGAATATTCAACTATAGAAGATCGTATCGAGGAGTATAAAAATTCTTATATTAATTCTCTATTTAGTGTTTCGGAAACAAATCAGGGGCTTGCAAGTTTATTGATAGGAAATAAACTTCTCTATAATAATCCAGAAAGGTATTTGACTGTAGTTAATAAAATTCGTAATGTTACCTCTGCTGATATAAAAAAATGTATTGATAAGTACTGGACGAGTGATACTAAACAGTGGTTTGTTGTAACGGGAGCAGAAGATGTTAATAAAGTTACGATAAACTAAACATAGAAAATTTATTTGTTATAATATAAATGTTGTGTCTTGGTTTTCTAAAGAAATATCAAGGCACAAAAGATAGCATGAATTTTGTTTATGAAAAAGAAGAACAATTGTCCGGCAAATATCTCCTGTTGCATTTGAAATATAAGATTCTGAGATAAACCATTTTTGTTTTTCTTGGCGACTAACAAAATAAGATTTAAATGAAAGGTCTGTTCCCTTTTTTGCTGGGTTAAATAAAAGATGCTGCTTCTGAGATTTCTTTTGAGAAATTGCAGTTTCGGTTATTTGTATACCCTGGGAATCTAGAACATAAATGCATTGGGCATAATGATAAGTCTTTGCTCTAGAAAAAAGAATAGAATCCCAGTTATTTATATCACTATCTTGAAGCAAGGTGGCAATAGTGGCGATTTCAAGTTTTACATGATCAATAAACTGTTTTTAACATAGTACCAATTACAATATCTTGGCAATCAATTAAAGTAGAATCGAAATTAATAAAAAGCGAAAGATTATCAGTTGTAGGTAACTGCGAAAAGGCTAAAAGAGCTGACTTAATACACTGTCGATTAAGATAAAGATTTTCTTTTTCATTTTTTGGAAGGGAAAAAAGATGTTTTGCGTCAAGAAATTCTCCGTTAAGATCCCCTCTTGAAAGAGCTTCTACGCCATTATATTTCTTGTTCTGGACAGAGTATAAGGGTTGAAATAACGTTTTTATTTTTACAGAATAAATTGAGGAATTTACATTTTTGATATTAGAATTCATAAAAAGCTCTCTTTTCATAGTATTATATCTATAACGTTCTCTAGTAACAACAATATAAGAATTATTAATAAATAAAAAGGTTTTTTTGTTGGAAGATAGCCTTGCGTTAATATTGGGTTCCCTTTAAAAGTTATTTTAGCCATATAAACCTCCTACTTTTGGTTATATAATAAAGGTACTTAAAGAAAGACTACTAGTTAATAAAAAAAAATTAGGCTTGTCTAATTTAAATAGTATAAAATTTAATTTTAACTGTCAAAAATTAGTATTTGTTAAGGCATATTGCTATTTTTATAAAAAAAATGTATATTTATGAAAAATTATGTTTATATTTGAATAAAAATACAAAAAACAGGAGCCTAAAATGGTGGAATATTCAGAAGAAAAATTAATGGCTACATTGGCAGAGTTGGCTAAGCGAAATGATCCAGTAGATCAAGCTCTCTATGAGAAATATGATGTAAAGTGTGGGCTTCGCTATTCAGATGGACGTGGTGTTCTTGTAGGGCTCACTCAAATTGGTGATGTTGTTGGTTATGATATGATCGATGGCAAAAAAGTTCCATGTCCTGGTCGACTCTTGTATCGTGGCTATAACGTAGAAGATTTAATTGCCGATGCACATCAACATTCTCAAAGTGGATTTGAACAAACCATTTATCTATTACTTTTTGGGGAACTTCCTACTGCCGATGAACTTTCCCTTTTTAGAATGTATCTAGGCGTTAATCGAACTCTTCCAGGTTCTTTTACTGAAGATATGATAATGAAAGCTCCTTCTAAAGATATTATGAATAAATTAGCACGTGGGGTTCTTGCAAGTTATTCATATGATAACAACCCCGAAGATCGTTCAGTTGCAAATAATCTTAGACAGTGTGTTGAGCTTATATCCCGTTTTTCAACTCTTGTGGCTTATGGCTATCAAGCAAAACGTCGTTATTTTGATGAAAAAAGTATGTACATACATAACCCGAAACCTGAACTGAGTACAGCTGAAAATCTTTTACGTCTTATAAGGCGTGATAAACAATATTCACGTTTGGAGGCTGATACGCTTGATTTAGCTCTTATTCTCCATGCTGAGCATGGAGGTGGTAATAACTCTTCCTTAACAGTCCATGTTATTTCTTCTGCAGATACAGATATTTATTCTGCTATTGCTGGCGCTGTTGGTTCTCTAAAGGGGTATCGACATGGTGGTGCAAATATAAAAGTAATGGAAATGATGGACGAAATCAAAAAAAATGTAAAAGATTGGTCAAATGAAAAAGAAGTTAAGGAATATTTGCGTAAAATTATTCAAAAAAAAGCAGGAAATGGAACGGGGCTTATTTATGGACAAGGGCATGCTGTTTATACGGTAAGTGATCCTCGAGCTGTTTTATTACGGGATAAAGCAGAATTATTAGCAATAGATAAGGGATGTATCGAAGAATTTGAATTATATAGAACAATAGAAAAACTGGCTCCAGAAGTTTTTTATGAGGAAAAAGGAACTAAAAAACTAATTTGTTCAAATGTAGACTTCTATTCAGGATTTGTATATTCAATGCTTGGAATCCCACGAGAGCTTTTTACTCCTATTTTTGCTGTTGCTCGTATTGCTGGATGGAGTGCTCATCGAATTGAGGAAATCGCATCGGGAGGACGAATTTATCGTCCAGCCTATAAAAACGTAGCCCCTGAACGTAATTATATTTTAATGGATGATAGATAAATGGAACGATTAGATAAGATTCTTGCGCATGAGGGCTTTGGGACTCGAAAAGATGTGAAAAAAATTATTAGAACTGGGGTTGTTACTATAAATGGTGAAATTTGCCAATCTGCTAATACTCATATAGACGAAAAAAAAGATACGATATCAGTAGACGGTAAAGATATACAACTTCATTCTGGTATATATCTTATGATGAATAAACCTCAAAATGTTGTAAGCTCTTCGAAAGATGGTCTCCACGAAACTGTTTTTGATTTATTAGAGGAACGTTATTATAATCTCTTTTTATCTGGTAAACTCCATTTGGTTGGTCGCTTAGACATTGATACAGAGGGACTAATTCTTTTAACAGATGATGGTGTGTTTACTCATAACATGATTTCTCCAAAAAAACATATTTCGAAAACTTATTATGTAGAATTACGTGATAGTGTTACAAAAGAAGATGGCGAGGACGGTTTGGCTTTAGAATATGTTAACAAGTTTTCTGCAGGACTTTCTGTTCCTCAAGATGGCATAGAGGAATCTTTTGAGGCTTTGCCTGCACAATTAAACTGGATAAATAACAATTCCTGTTATCTTACAATCTATGAAGGTAAATACCATCAAGTTAAGAGAATGTTTGCTGCTGTTGGTAATAAAGTAACATTTTTAAAACGAACAGCTATTGGTCATCTTGAACTAGATAAATCGCTTCTTCCTGGAGATGTTCGAGAAATTACAAGTGATGAATTATTTCTATTAGAAAAATAGGATTAACTTGCAAGTTTTAAGCTAATATTATACTCTGTCCCCATGCTTACTAATTTTCATACACATACTTGGATGTGCCATCATGCTACAGGTCGTCCGATTGATTACATTAGAGCGGCAATGGAAGCTGGCGAAAATAATCCAAATAAAGATACATTCAGTGCGTTAGGTATTTCTGATCATTGTCCCTTTCCTGGGGATACAGAATACAATTGGATTCGCGTAAAAATGAGTTGTGACCAATTACCAGAATATGTTGCTGATATAAAAGCTGCCGCAGAATATGCGCCTTTTCCTGTCTATATGGGGTTTGAGTGCGAGTGGGATCCTCAATTTTTATCTTGGTATAAAGATGAATTAAAAGCAAAGTGGGGGGCTCAATATCTTATTTTGGGAGCTCATTGGTTTATAGATAAATATGGTGACCATGCTTATATTCCAAACTGTGATAATCGAACTGATTTGCATACATACTTTGACGAAACAATAGAAGCCATTGGTTCTGGTTGTTTTGATATTTTAGCCCATCCCGATTTACCGATGGCTGGTATCGATGAGTGGGATGATGATTTAAAAGCGTGTTTTTCTGATCTTATCGATGCAGCAATTGATGCAAATGTTCCACTCGAAGTCAATGGTGAAGGTATGAATCGACCACAAAAAATGACCAAAAACGGATTGCGATACCAATATCCATTTTTAGAGTTTTGGGAACTGGCTAAATCTAAAGGAGCTACGTTTATGGCTAATGCAGACGCTCATGCTCCTGAACGCTTGCTTTCAAATACAAAACAAGCTAGAGGTTTTGCTACAGAATTAGGAATTGAATGTATTCAGAATCCTTTCAATAATTTAAAATAATTTAATAAGTCTTTTGTTATGAGTTGAACTTGCTTGACTGACGAAAGCACACTGATGCAGTATTTAATTAGGTTTTGTCTTCTTCGCTAGACGGAAGCTATAGCTAGACAGAAACTAATTGATGACAGTATTTAATTAGGTTATGTCTTCTTTGTCTGACGGAAGCTTTGCTTCCGTCGTGGAATATCATGTAATGATATTCCGCCCTATTCCCAACCAAAAGTTGCAGGTGGCTTGTTTGTAATATCATAATAAAGTGAATCGACGAAGTCTAAACTGTAAATTCGTTTAACAATGTTTTTCAACACTTTTTTATCTAACGGAGCAAAGCGTGCAGTCATTACATCTTCAGAAATGACAGGACGTAAAACAATCGAACAATGTTCTTTGCAACTTGCAAAAGGTAAATTAATTGTAAGATGCTGAAAGATTTTATGATACCACCCAGATTTGTATAATTCATCTAAAACTATTGCATCACATTCTCTAGTCTGATCGAGACGTGATTTTTCGCAATAGCCAGCTTGTAATTTGGACGTACTAGGACATTTTTCAAATAGACAGAGAATTGTACGATTTACATTTTCGATATTATTGGTTATCTCAGAAGAAAAAGATTCAAGTTCTTTCCATTTTTTAGGTGAAGGAAGAGATTCTATGTCTTCGTTATCTAAACCATGTAAAACAGCTGGGAATCGATATGTACGGAAATCACCTTGTACTCC
This sequence comes from Treponema sp. CETP13, assembly GCA_001885315.1. Lineage (GTDB taxonomy): Bacteria > Spirochaetota > Spirochaetia > Treponematales > Treponemataceae > CETP13. Next base: position 93,407 of record MLPZ01000003.1, on the reverse strand, counting down.
TACAGATTTTACAGGAAGAACATCTATTTTGTCATTTACAGCAGAAAGTGTTTTTTTTGCTGTAAAAAGTTCTGTTTTTTCGTCATCGCTAAGTTTTCCATCTGTACACAATACATTTATAGAAAGTCCAGGGCCTGGAAATGGATGACGCATTACTAGATCATCACTTAATCCAAGGTTTTTACCAATCAAACGCACTTCATCTTTGTATAAGTCTTTTAAGGGTTCTATTATAAGACCCTTACTTATCAATTTTTGTATACCTTCTACTCTGTTATGATGGGTCTTAATAACCTGTGCATTTTTACTTCCACCACTTTCGATAATATCTGGGTATAAAGTTCCTTGTGCGAGTAGCCATTTGTCTTCATCTAGATTAAGACGTTTTACAACAGAATCTCGGACGGTGATAAAGTTTTCTCCAACAGCCATTCTTTTTTCTTGAGGATCTGTTAAGTGATAGACGGCTTTTAAAAAACTTTCACTGGCATCTTCTACTATAAAGTTTGTAAACCCAAAAGATTTATATTTTTCTTCTATTTTTTTACTTTCATTTTTACGCATAAAACCATTGTCTATGTGTAGTCCTAAAACTCTCTCTTGTCCAAGAGCTTTATTTAAAAGTGCAAATGCAACTGTTGAATCAACCCCGCCAGAAAGAAAGAGCAATACATTTTTTTTGTTTTCTGTATTTGCTGCATCTTTAATTGAGTTTAAAATTGTTTCTAAGACTGTATCTTGGCTCCAGTTTTTTTGCATTTCACAAAAATTAGCAAAATTTTCGAGTATTTGATTGCCTTCAGGAGTATCTTTTACTTCTATATGGCACTGCAAACCAAAACGTTTTGTTTGTAGGTTTTGTACTGCAGCGAATGGGCAATCTTTTGTGTATCCTGCGCATTCAAATCCTGGAGCTAACTCGAGAACTGCATCTTGGTGGCTCATCCAAACTTGTGTTGGCATAGCAATATTTTCAAAAAGAGGGCAATAAGTTTTTTGCTGTTTATTTTTATTTTTGGAAGATTTTTGAGCATGCAATGTTGCAATACCAAATTCTCCAATTTCAGCTTTTCCAACTTTTCCACCAAGTTCTTTTGCCATTAATTGATGTCCATAACAAAGACCAAGAATAGGTATATCGAGGTTTAAAATAGCTGAATTAAATTCAGGGACATTCTCAGCATATACAGAAGAAGGACCTCCTGAAAATACTATTCCTTTTGCGTTTTCTAATTCAGAAATGTCGGCAGATGGGAGAACAATTTCGGACCAATATCCAAGCATACGAAAGCGTTTCGCAATAAGGTGCGCATATTGGCTTCCAAAATCGAGTACAGCAATAGAATTACGCATTATATATCCTTTTTTTGTTTATTTTTTAAACTTGCCCCAATAAATTCTCTAAAAAGAGGGTGAGGACGCATAGGTCGGCTCTTAAATTCGGGATGAAATTGACCGCCACACATCCAAGGATGCCCTGTAGATGCATCTAATTCAACGATTTCTACTAAATCTCGTTCCGGATTAATTCCAACAATATTTAAATCACTTTTATCAAAAAGATCTCGGTATTTATTGTTAAATTCCCAGCGATGTCTGTGTCGTTCCCATATAAGTTCTTCACCATACGCTTTTTGAGCCAGAGAGCCATTGGTCAATTTACATTGATATTTCCCTAATCGTAATGTCCCACCTAAAGGAACTCCTTCTTGGTCATCCATGAGTGAGATAACTGGGTTAGATGTTTCTTTATTAAATTCAGTTGAATTAGCATCAGAAAGTTTTAAAACATGCCTTGCGTATTCAATTACGCAAATCTGCATGCCAAGACAAATTCCAAAATAAGGGACTTTATTTTCTCGCGCAAATTGGCAAGCGAAAATCATACCTTCTATGCCACGATCGCCAAATCCTCCAGGAACAATAATTCCATCTGCCTCGTTTAACATCTCATAAGTTTTTTCAACAGAGGTAAGTGATTCTGCATCGACCCAATCTATATTAATTTCAGTATTATGATAAATCCCTGCATGATTTAATGATTCAACAACAGAAAGATAAGCATCTTGTAACTGAATATATTTACCAACAAGTGCAATTTTTAATTTGTGTTGAGGATGATACATTCGATCAACCATTGCTGCCCATTCTTTTAGGTTTGTTTGTTTTTCAGGAATTCCAAGCGCTGCACAAACGGCTGTGCCAAGTTTTTCTTTTTCCATCATTAAAGGAACTTCATAGATAGACTTTGCGTTTAAATTTTGAATAATAGCCTCTGATGGTACATTACAAAAAAGAGCAAGTTTTTCGCGAGTTATTTCATCTGCTTCTCGTTCTGTTCTAAGCATAATAACATTTGGTTGAATTCCAAGACCTTGCAAATCTTTTACAGAATGCTGAGTTGGTTTAGTTTTCATTTCATGTGCTTTTTTTATATATGGCATAAGGGTAAGGTGAATGTAACAGCAATTTTCGATTCCAACTTCATATTTAATCTCTCGAATTGCTTCTATGAATGGTAAAGATTCTATATCACCTACGGTTCCACCTATTTCTGTAATTATGACATCAGCGTCAGTTTCTGTAGAAGAAAGCAACATACGTCGTTTTATTTCATCTGTAATATTCGGGATAACTTGTACCGTATGACCATGAAATCCGCCTTCGCGTTCTGTATTTAATACAGAAAGGTATACACGACCTGCAGTGGTGTTACTACTTTGAGAAAGATTTTCGTCTGTAAATCTCTCATAATGTCCTAAATCTAAGTCTGTTTCAGCACCATCATCGGTAACAAAAACTTCTCCGTGTTCAAAAGGGTTAAGTGTACCTGGATCTATATTTAAATATGGATCAAATTTTTGATTAATAACTTTTAATCCGCGTGTTTTTAGTATAAGACCTAATGATGCTGCTGCAATACCTTTTCCTAAACCTGATACTACACCGCCTGTAATAAAGACGTATTTTTTCATGTTTTCTCCTAATAGAACGTTACTGGGCAGTTTAACAAATTTTACCAGCTATTTAAAGTGTTTTATGAGAAATTAAGTAAGAGTTCGTAAGCCCGGATAGAATTCTCCAAATCTTTTAGAAACAAGAGAGAGTGCTTTTGTTGCTGTTTGTGGATTTTTTGTTAGTAATTCAGAGAACGCTCTTTCACTAATTCGAAGGACGACAGTTTCTGTTTTTGCTTGTGCTGTATGTTCTTGCGGTTGGTCTAATAAGTAACCGATTTCGCCGAAAGAACTTCCTCTTTCTTTTATAAGAACATTATTTGTTTTAAATAATTCGACGGTTCCTTTTACAATATAAAAAATATCTTTTATGTTGTCGCCTTCGTTATATATAATATCACCTTTTTCATAATATTCTGTTTCGGGAATATACGATCCAGATGTAAGTGAAAAAATATTTTCTATAAAATTTTCTGTGTTTTTAGGTTTTGTAACCGTCTTATGTAAATCTTTTTTTTGTGTTACAAATCGTGCCGGATTAATAAAAACAATTCGATGTATTCCTCCTAAAATTGTCGCATCATTATGTTCTGGCATAAGGTACAATTCTGCCAATAATAAGTAATCGAAAAACTGAACTATGAAAAGCATTTGTGCAAAAAACAAAAAAAATGTGAAAAAGAAGGATAGTTCAAAAAGTGCGATGATAATTTTGGCAAGAATACCATAAATAAGGTTATACCTGTCTACATTTAGAGTAATGGAAAAAAATAACTGTAGTGCTAAAAACAAAGCTATACAAGCTGCAGCTGCTATAAGGCAATGGCTCCATTTGGGATATGTTCCAGATCCAAATTTATAGGCAATCGCAATGACAAAATATACTACTATGAGTGGGAATAGACTTGTTGAAATAGGAGAAAGAATTTGATGTAATTTTGGAAAATATGTTACAACAAATGATGTATCTATTGTTGAATGTAGTATGCTTGTTGCAAAAATAAGAAGGGCTAAAATAAGAACAAATACGATTTCAAAAATAGAAGCTACTGCTTGAATCCATAATGGTTGTTGAGTTGATTGAGTATGAAAAATACGGTGAACACAGCCCATTGTGGTAATAAAAAATCTACGTGCAAGCCAAAGAATACAAAGTCCAATAAAGATTTCAAAAAAAATGTTTGAAGAACTCATGCTTGAAAAGAAATTGGAAACAGTATCTTGAAAAGAGGTTGTATCAAAATAATTGCCAACAAAATTTTCAATTTGAATAATAAAATCGGGAGCGTTTTGTAAAATTCTTAATAATATCATCAACAAAAGAAGAATAAGGGGAATTGCAGAATATAATAGACCAAACGAACATGCTAATGCGTAGGGATATAGGTTGTTTTCAATAAAATATAAAACAGTTAACACAATAACTTGTACAATTGTGATGGGAGATGATTTCGTAGAATCCCTTTTTTCATTAGTTGCCATGAATAAAATTATAACAATTTTTTCTAACCCAAGCAAGGTTTTATAAATTTATAATAAATTCTGTAATCCATTAGAAAATTTTGACATAAGGGTGAAAACTTTACTATAGACTTGATTTTTTTCGATAAAAATAGTACTTTAAGGATAAGTTATCGATATATTTCAAGGAGTAACTATGAGTAAGTATGACAATTTGCTGAAAGGCAAAATGACTGATGAAAGCTGGACAAGATTAACAGCTCTCAAGAATGAAAAAGTAATGGAATTTGTTGGTGAATTTGCCGAACATTGTAATCCTAAAACAATTTATGTTTGTGACGATAGTACCGAATCAGAAGAGTATGTAAAAGCAGCTGCTATTAAAAATGGTGAAGAATCAAAACTTGCAAACTCTGAACAGACTATTCATTATGATGGATATGGTGATCAGGCTCGTGATAAAGTTAATACACGCTATATTGTATATCCAGAAAACCTTGAATCAATGAAAGCAATGAACTCACTTCCTTATGATGAAGGATATAAAGAAGTAATGAGTTATGCTAAAAATGGAATGGCTGGAAAAGAAGCTTATGTAAAATGTTTTACAGAAGGTCCTACAGATTCTATATTTACTGTTCCTTGTATTCAGATGACTGATTCGGCTTATGTTTGCCATTCAGAAACTATTTTATACCGTCCAGGTTATGAATATATTAAGAAAAACAACTCTCAAGATTTCTTCCGATTTGTTCATACAGCTGGAGAACTTGATGAACTTGGCTGTTCTAAAAACGTTGATAAACGACGAATTTACATGGATTGCCAGAATAATATTGTTTATTCAACAAATAACCAATATGCAGGTAACTCTCTTGGTATGAAAAAACATTCAATGCGTCTTTCTATCAACAAAGCTGGAAAAGAAGGCTGGTTATGTGAACATATGTTCTTAATGGCTTGTATGGGAACAGGCAAAAACGAAGGTCGTAAAACTTATTTTGCTGGTGCATATCCATCAGGTTGTGGTAAAACATCAACTGCTATGATTCCAGGTGAAAAAATCGTTGGTGATGATATTACTTATTTCCGAAATATTGATGGTGAATTCCGTGGTGTAAACTTCGAGCAAGGTATCTTTGGTATTATTAAAGATGTAAATGCAGAAGATGATCCTGTTATTTTTGCAAACTTAATGAAAAACCAAGAAATTATTTTTTCTAATGTACTTACAGGTCCTGATAACAAACCTTATTGGCTTGGAATGGGTATGGATACTCCTAAATCTGGTAAAAATCATCATGGTGCTTGGAAAGAAGGTGATAAAGATGCTAACGGTAACGAAGTTAAACTTGCACATGCAAATTCTCGTTACACAATGCGCTTAAGCTACTTAGACAACTATGATAAAGAAGGTTTTGAATCAAAAACTGGTGTAAAAGTTCAAGGTATTTTATATGGTGGACGAGACTCATCTATTTCAGTTCCTTGTGAAGAATCAGCTACATGGAGAGATGGTATTCTTCTTAAAGCTTGTACTTTGGAATCAGAGACAACTGCACAAACATTAGGTGCAGAAGGTGTTCTAAAACCATCACCAATGGCATGTATGGACTTTGTTTCATATCCTCTTGGACAGTACACAATGAACAACATTAAATTTGGTGAAGGTGTTAAAGATTGCCCAAAAATCTTCTCTACCAATTACTTCCTTAAAGGACCTAAAGGTGAATTCCTTACTTCTAAACTTGCTAAAAAAGTTTGGTTGCATTGGGCAGAAGGTCGTGTTTATGGCGAATATGAAGCAATTGACACACCTACTGGTAAAATTCCACTATACGAAGATATTGCAAAATTATTTAAAGAATATCTTCCTAAAGAAGAATTCTCTAAAGAAACATACACATATATGTTCACTTTCAGAACTCAGGCTATTATTGACAAAATTGTTAGAACAAAGAAATTCTTTGCAGAAAAAGATCCTAACGTTCCTGCAGAAATCAATAATTACTGGGATGCAAAAGTTAAAGAACTTGAAGCTGTTAAAGCTAAATATGGTAACGAAATTAAACCAGGTGAGTATAAAGGTCTTTAAGACTCAAAATGTTTATTTTGAAACCCTGTTAGGGGTTTAACCAAGTTTTTACTAACAGGGCTCCATTTCTTCATTTTATGTTAGAAATGGAGTTTTTTTATTTAACTAAAAAAAATTAAATTAAATTAATCTCATTAGTTAGATTTCTAAAATTTATTCATTGTCTTAGAAAAAAAATGAAATTCCTTGTAACGATTAACAAAAAACAGTAAGATATGCAAGCTATCACAAAGCTTGCAGTTTTTTGTGAGCATTCTCTTGAGATAAGTTTTATATATTACGAGGTTTTTTTCATGGAAGAATCTATTACTGAGGTAATGACTGGGTTAGTCTTACAACTAGCAGTTATTATTTTTGCTGTACGTGTTTTTGGTAAATTAGCTAAAAAAATTGGTATTCCATCTGTTTTAGGTGAGTTAATTGCCGGTATTGTTATTGGTCCTTTTGCATTGGGTGGTTTACCACTTCCAGGTTTCCCTAATGGGTTATTTCTTGTTCATCCAGGTTCAACGGTAAGTCCTGAACTGTATTCAATATCAACAATTGCTTCTATAATTCTTTTGTTTGCTTCTGGTCTAGAAACCGATCTTAAATTGTTTCTAAAATATTCATTTTCTGGTGGTATTATAGGTTTTGGTGGAGTTGCTGTCTCATTTATTCTTGGAGATGTATCTGCAATGTTAATGATGCATACAGGATTCATGGATATTCCATCTCTTTTCTTTGGTATTATGTCTACTGCTACTTCGGTAGGAATTACAGCTCGTATTCTTTCAGATGAAAAGAAAATGGATTCCCCAGAGGGTGTAACAATTCTTGCAGCTGCAGTCTTTGATGATGTTCTTGGTATCGTTCTTTTGGCTATTGTTATGGGGATTGTATCTGCTATGAGTGGTGGAAGTTCTTTATCTGGTGGGGCTATTGGAGTTATAGCTGTTAAAGCTTTTTCAATTTGGCTTGTTGTAACTGCTCTTTGTATTATTTTTTCAAAAAAAATAGCTGGATTTGTTAAATTATTTGGTAGTTCTTTCGATTTTTCTATCTGTGCTCTTGGAGTTGCTCTCTTTTTAGCAGGTGTTTTCGAAAAACAAGGTCTTGCAATGATTATAGGTGCATATACAATGGGGCTTGCTCTTTCAAGTACAGATATTGCTCCTGTTATCCAAGAACGTATTCATGGTATTTATGAACTTTTTGTTCCTGTATTTTTTGCTGTTTCTGGTATGATGGTTAATGTAGGGGCACTTATGAATAAAGAAGTCCTTATTTTTGGTGCTATTTATACAGTAATTGCTGTTTTGGCTAAAATCATAGGTTGTGGTGGCCCCGCTCTTGCTTTTGGTTTTAATTCAAAAGGAGCGCTGCGTATTGGCGCTGGTATGATTCCTCGAGGTGAGGTTGCTCTTATAATTGCTGGTATTGGTATGACCAGTGGTATTTTTGCATTAAAAATACCTGGGTGTCCATATGATGCACAGCAACTCTTTGGGGTTGTAATTATGATGACTCTTGTCACTACATTAGTAGCTCCTCCACTTCTTAATATTTTTTTACGAATGAAAGGTCGTGGAACTCGTAAAGATGTTAAGACTTCTTCTGCTCAAGAGTTCGTTTGGGATTTTAATGATGATGAGATAGCAGATTTAGTTATAGATATGCTATTAAAAGATCTTCGTGGAGAAGGTTTTTATGTTCAAATGATGAATATTAATGATGGCCTATCACAAGCTCGTAAGGGTGATGTATCTCTTTCTATTACCGAAAATGAAAGTATTGTAAGTATTCAAACGGCAGAAGAAGATATGGGTTTTGTTAAAGCTTCCATGTACGAAGTAATTCTTCGTCTTAATAAATCTATACGTTCTTTAGAATCCTTACATGATAGTGAAAAACTTAAAGCTTGTATGGACACTACTTGCAGTCGTTTTGACCGAGCAACTGTAAAAATACTTTCAAAAGATACTGTTTCATGTGATTTAAAAGCGACAACAAAAGATGAAGTTTTAACTGAAATGGTTACGTTATTAAGTAATTCAAGAAAAGTTCACAATAGTAAGAGAGTTCTTGAAGATATAAAAGAGCGTGAAAGCATCATGACTACAGGACTAGAACGAGGCTTAGCAATTCCTCATGCCAAAACAAATGGAGTAGATTCAATTTGTATTGCAATTGGAATTAGTAAAGCAGGAATCGAATTTGGAGCTCCTGATGGAAATCGCTCTAACTTATTTGTTATGGTGGCTTCTCCTAAAAAGAATGCTTCACCTCATTTACAAACATTAGCTGCAATTAGTGGGGCTCTTAGAAGTGAAAAAGTATTAAACTCTGTAATCAATGCTACAGAGCCTCAACAAGTTGTCGATATTTTAGATTCTGTATGCAATAATTCTAAATAGAACAGCTTCGTAAACTATTATAATAAAAAAAGGCTATTGCAAAGTCTATTCTTTTTAAGAACGGGCTTTGTAATAGCTTTTTTTAGGCTAAAATATACTTTTTTTAATATTAGGCTGCAAGTGTAAATAAACTTCCTGTAGATGGTGGTGTGCCGCCACTTAGTGAATATGGATTAGCTTGTGCAACTGCTACAGTATTTTTAATTTTTTGTTGATAATCTTTTATGAGGGCATCTACTTGATTTTCAGAGAGTTCCATAGGGTTATCAGTTTTTGGCAGCTTTTGGTTCATAGTAACTAATCGGTCTATAAGAGTGTTAAGGATGCGTACTTTGCTAATGCTAACGCCATCATTGGTTGACGATTTTGTTGAAATCCCTGAAATGTGTTTTAGTTGCGAGTATATCACATTTGCAGGAGCAACTGGAACAACGAGTTTCCCGTTTGCTATTCCACCTTGTATAAAATGAGAGTATGTATTTGGATTTAAAGTGTGTATATGATTTACCATTTTAGTAACCTCCAAATTTACATTTGAACTAAATTAATGTAGTCCAATAAATTCATCGGTAAATTAAAAAGGAATATTAGTTAAAAGAAATAAAATAGTAAAAGTATGTTAAAAAAAAGATTCTTTTGGTTAAAAAAATTGTTTTTCCCAAAGGCTCAATAAACTTTCGATAGTATCTTTTGTTTCTGTGTTATCTGTATTAATAGCTTCTTGCATATACGGTATAAGAACTCTTTCTTTTATACTATCCCATTTTGCAGGTAATATATTAGGAGTTTTTAATGTATCTGCAATAGGTAAGTTTCCAAACAAATTAGGATAAAATATAGGATACACTCGCTCATTCACACTTTGAAGCGAAGAAAATCCATCTACAATACCAAAAGTTTTACTGTATAGATTTAATTCTTCTTTCCATTGCAGCATTTTTTTTTGATTATCTTCATTCATAAACCAAACAATAAAATGTTCAGCAGCTGCAAGATTTTTTGAGTATTTATACATTCCCATAGAGACTATATCATCATCAATACAGATTTCGTTATTTTTACCTATCCACCTATAATCAATAGTGTTTAATTTTTGAGTAGGAACTTGAAAAAGCCTATTGCTCGTAATGTAAGCAAATAAACAACGCTTTGATGATATCCAATCTAAATCAGGAGTGTAAAGATATTTAAATTTATAATCATTTTCTGCCGTTGTAGAACTATTATAGGTTGTAGTCCAATCACGTAAGTATGTAACTGTTTGTTCTATAGCTTGTTTTTCCCACGAAAAAATATTAGAACTCTCTGCAAAATTTGCTCCGTTTAGTTTTAGCATTTGATAAATAAATTCAGTATTCCAACTTGGTGCAAATCCCATTTTTGTGTATTGGTTTTCTGATTTTAAAACATTAAATTTTGCTGCGGTGTCTCTTATCTGACTTGGTGAAAGAACATAGTCATCTTGAATAAGGTCTTCATTTTCTGTTGAAAAAACTACAGCAGGAAGATTAAAACTTACCGGTAAAAGATACTGTTTATTGTCAACATTCCCTAAATTTAAGATTTGCGGATAAAATATATATTTATTGATAAGTTGATTTGTAAAAAGATAGTCACAAGGTACAAAATTTCGGCGTACTTTTTCATTTTTGAGTCCGGTACTTATGACCAAATCAGGAACTTGTTCGACTTCAGTAGGAGGGAATGCATTTACAGGATTTTCTTTATATACTACAACGGCTTTTACTTTATTTTGGCTTGCATTAAACAATTCGGCATAGGTTGCAATTTCAGGCTTATTAGTCCATATGATTACTGCGTTTGTGTAATTTATATTACATCCAAAAATACACATTACTAATACAATAGCAAGACTAATAATACCTGCTATTGTAATTACAGCCGTCTCTCTACGCATTTGCCAGCCCGTCAGCAGCTTTATAAATTGCAGAATAAACAACTCGTATTTGTTCTATGTCTAAACTTGAAAAAGCTACACGAAGTGTTTCGTTATCTATTGCAATTGTTCCAATTTGAAAATCATGTAATAAAGATTGTCGCAAAGTTTCAGCACTCATTGTATTACAATGAAAACTCATAAAGTATCCAGAGTTAAATGGAAGTGGTGTAAGATTTGGATTATCTTTATATTCTTTTATAATATCTCGTACAGCATGATAGCGAGTTTCAAGTAATTTACGATATGCTTTTTTTTGTGTTTGTATGTCTGGATTTTTCATAGCATTTAGCATCATGCTTTGGCTTGGCGTTGCACAACATGATACAGAAGATCTAATACATCCCATGAGTTTTTTTATAAGTGCTTCATAATGTTCATCGTTTAGGCCTTTACCTCCAAACGTTAAAAATCCACAGCGAAAACCCCATACAAAATCTTCTTTTGTAGGACCATCAATTTTAACTGCAACAACGTGTTCATGTATATCACAAAGGTATGCAAATAATGATTGTTTTTCTATTGAATCTTCGTAATTGAGCCCAAAATATGCATCATCACACCATACCATTACATGGGCACCTTCTTCGGCAGTTTCTTTTATAATTTGGCATATTGCTTTAGCTTCTTCTGTTGTAGGCGAATAGCCAGAAGGATTTTGTGGAAAGTTTAATAGAACACGAACAATTCCTTTTTTTCCTTCTTTATGCATTGCAGCTTTAAAAGCTTTTATATTAAATCCACCATCGGAGAACATGCTAAATTGTTGCATTTCTGCATTTCTTCGTGCATTAGTTATGAGTGCGTAATTATCCCATGAAGGGTTAGCTGCTAAGAGTACATCATCAGTGGAAAGAAACAAATCACAAAGATAAGAGATTCCAGCTGTTAAACCAGGAACAACAACAGGAAGAGAAAACTTTTTTGTTGCTAAACTTGGATTTTTTTGTATCATTTCTTCTTGCCACATTGTACGTAATTCTAAATTACCTGCGGTTGGAGAATAAGCAACAAGTTGCTGTGGTTGTAGTTGGGGAGCTTGTTCTTGAATTGCTGGAAGCATAAGAGGCTTACCTTTTTGTAAAGTAACACCAATAGTTGCGTTAGCTTTTTTGCCATATTTTTTTGCTTCTCCGCTTTGAGCTATAATTCCTTTTGGAAAATACATTCTGTTTCCGAGATCTGAAAGCAGAAAACCAACGCTTGTACCAGCGAGAACGCTATTTAATTCTTGTGCTAAAACATGTATCATGATAATGTATAGTACAAAAAATAACTTAAATGCGCAACCGGTTTTTGTATAATTATGCAAAAAAATGTATATCTATGTAAAAAATAAGTTTTATAGGAGATAAAACAATCTATGTCTGATTTTATTTGGTGTAAGGATATTGTAGAAAAATGCAGAAATGAAACCGCTAAACGTGTTGTTGGGCAAACAAACGTTGTAGATGGAATCTTGACAGCCCTAATTTGTGATGGGCATGTTCTTTTAGAAGGAGTTCCAGGGCTAGCAAAAACTCTTATTGTAAAAACGTTTGCAGATATTTCAGGCCTTAGTTTTAAGCGAATCCAGTTTACACCAGATTTATTGCCTGCTGATGTTACAGGAACGCTTATATATGAGCAACAATCACAATCTTTCTCTGTTAGAAAGGGGCCTGTTTTTACCAATATTTTATTGGCAGACGAAATAAATAGAGCTCCTGCAAAAGTTCAATCGGCTTTACTTGAGGCGATGGCAGAAAAACAAGTAACAATAGGGGAAAAAACATATCCTTTGCCCAATCCTTTTTTTGTATTAGCAACTCAAAATCCAATAGAGCAGGAAGGTACCTATAATCTTCCAGAAGCAGAATTGGATAGGTTTTTATTAAAAATTCATGTCAAATATCCTACAGCTAAAGAAGAAATGTCTATTGTAAAAACCGCTGGTTTAGCAGCTTTAACAGCCGTAAATACTGTTTTTTCTGCTGCAGACTTTAATAAGTTTAAAGGTCTATTAGACTCTGTTCATGTAGAAGATAAAATAGTTTCATATATTGTTTCAATTATTTCGGTAACAAGACAGTCGACTTCGGATCAAACACAAGCTGCCTTTTCTCGTTCTGGACAAAATTTTGGGAAACAAAAACTTGATTTTTTAAAATATATTTCGTTTGGTGTTTCTCCTCGGGGTGGAATTGCACTTTTTAAGTGTGCTAAGGTACAAGCTCTATTTGCAGGAAGAGATTATGTAATTACAGAGGATGTAAAGGCTGTTGCTCAAAGTGTATTGCGCCATCGAATTGTGCTATCCTATGAGGCGACAGCAGATGGAATTACTGCAGATGATCTTATTAAGAAAATTTTAGCTTTAATGCCGGTCCCGTAATGCTAATTCATGATAGAGATGTTCTTACCAAAAAAGCGATTGCTCTTAATTTTGCAGGTTTAAATCTTGTTGATGCAATGAAATCTGGTATGTATAAATCTATATATTCTGGACGTGGAATCGAATTTGATGGTGTTCGAAACTATTTATATGGGGATGATGTTCGAAGCATTGATTGGAATGTAACTGCTCGAATGGGAAAACCTTATATAAAATTATATGAAGAAGAGAGAGAACTCATTGTGTTTTTAATAGTAGATCGGTCCTTATCTATGCAATTGGGCTCAGGGAAAAAACATAATAGTTCTCGTCTTAAAACAGCTACAGAAGCGGCCTCTTTGGTACTCCTCGCTGCACAACACAATGCCAGCCCTATAGGAGGGGTTGTGTTCGGTGGGAGTGTAGAATATGCAAGTGTTCCTAAAATGGGCCGTGATGCTGCCATGAGACTTTTGTATAAGATTGACGCTGTTCCAGATCAAACTATGCCAGGAACATTACTTTCTTTGGCAATTAGAGGCGCTGCGAAAAGATTAAAAAATCGTTCTCTCGTAATGATCTTTTCAGATTTTCGCTGTGGTGGGTATGAAAAAGAGCTTGCTCAACTCGGGAGTCTTCATGATGTTGTAGCCGTTAGAATTTCAGATCAAACAGATATAGAGTTACCGTCTATAGGAGTTTTACCTGTTGTGGATCCAGAAAATAAAATATCGATGAAATTACCTACTTCGTCTCATACATTTAGGCAAGAATGGAAAAAATATGGTATTGAATTTGATAGATATTGGAAAATGACTTGCAGACAACGTGGTGTGACTCCATTGGTTTTAAAAAATGGATGTAATGTGACAACAGAACTTATTCAGTTTTTTTCTCATCGTGAGGTTTTTCGGTGAAAAAACTTGTCTTTTATAGTTTTATTCTGTTTGAGTTGTTTCAGGTTTCTCTTGGGGTAGTTTTTGCTCAATCAGAAAATACTCTTGTAGAGGCCGAATATGTTATTGCAGATGCTACTAAACCAATAGTGTTAATTCCTTCTGAAGTTTTTGTTGGTGATACAGCTGAAATTAGATATACTTTTGTGTCTAATAAAAATCTTTGCAAAAGTAAACAAACAGTATTTGTTAATGGAAATGATTTTGTGGATTTAGCATGGACTGCTGGAAGTGTAGAAGCAAATCTAGTTACAAATCTATGTGATATACAATCTGCTATGTTAGTCTGTCCTTCGGGAGGTTTTAATGATGCAGAAAAAAAAGGTACTTACGAAATTGTCATGAAAATAATTCCATGGACACCAGGTCCTGTTGATATTCCTTCTTTTGATATTATGAATGTTTTTATTTTACCTTTCTCTCAGGTAGAAGATGTTTCTCCTTTAATGATTGATTTACCAGCGTTTACAATAAGTTCAATTATAGAAAAAACACAAAAAAAATCTTTACAGTCTCCAGTAGGGCCTGTAGTTATTCCAGGAACAACTTGGATTATTTATGCGCTTTTAGTTTTGGGAGTTGTTCTTCTATTTTTAATTATCTTGGCTATAGCACGATTTAAATCTGTGTCAAAGTTTATAAACCTCTTTATGTATAGAATTTTTTTAAATAAAAATTATCGGACTGCTTTAAAAACGCTTACTAAACTTGAGAAAAACATATCTCAAATTGGGATTAAGAATTTTGCTTCAGGAGTGACCGATGAAATTAGACGTTATTTGCAAAATAGATTTGATGTTCAATTTTCTTCGGTTGAAACTTCTAAACTATATACAACCCTTAATACTAAAATGGCAGGGTTGCTTTCTGATAATGCGACTAATGCAATAGAATCACTACAAACTATTTGTCTTCGGCTTGATTATATAAAATTTTCGGGTTTGGATGAAAAAGAGTATACCGATGATTTTTCTGAGATAGTAAAGAAAATATTTGAAGCTTTTGCTTATTTAGAAAAACAGGAGGATGACAATGAGCTTTAATCATCCCAGTGCATTTTTTTTGTTTTTGTTACCAATTCTCTTGTATATTTTGCGTCGTGCAAAAATATTTGTTCGTCCTTCGTATGATCTTACACTAGCAGATTGGAAGGGGCGTTCTTTTGAATGGCAAAGCTTCCCTTTAATTATTGCATCTGTAATAGTCAACATTTTATGTATTAGTTCTTATATTCTTTTGGTTTGTGCCATTGCAGATCCTGTTGTGATTGAGTCTCAAAAAAAATACACAACAAGAGGAGCGGAAATTGTATTTGTTATAGATGCAAGCCCTTCGATGGCAGCTATGGATATTGGCGATGGAACTCGTTTAGATGCGGCTAAAAAAACTATAAGTTATCTTGTATCAAAAGACGATGGTATAAGTTATGGTCTTGTCGCAAATGGTTTAGAAGCAGCATTACTTGTTCCTCCAACAATGGATCATCAAGTGTTTATTACTCAGCTTGAGTCCCTCTCTATAGGACAGTTAGGAGATGGATCTGCAATTGGAACAGGTCTAGCTACTGCAGTATATCACTTAGTTTCTAGTCCTAGTCCTTCAAAAACTATAGTTTTACTTACAGATGGTGAAAATAACGCAGGGGCAATTCATCCTTTAACTGCTGCAAAACTGGCTACAGAAAATAACATACGAATTTTTGTTACGGGTATTGGGACTACGGGATCCGTTCCTGTTAAATATACAGATCCAGAAACTGGAGAAATCTATTCTGGATATTTAGACTCGAGTTTTGATGATACTATATTAAAAACAATAGCTTTTGATGGTAATGGTGATTATTTTTCAGTGCAATCAATACAATCTTTACAGCAAGCCTTAGAAACTGCTTCTAAAGCGAGCAGCACTTTTCAAACGTATAAAATAAAACAGACGCAAAAAAGTTATTATTTTAATGTCTTGCTTTTAACAATTGTTTTATTTTCGATTGCATGGATTATTCGTCGTGTGTTTATGCGACAATTTATATAAGGACTAATTAAATGAATATAAATTTTCAGAATAGTGCAGTTCTTTTTCTTCTTCTTTTGCTTATTCCGGTTGCAGTGTTTGTAAGATTCCGTATAAAAAAAGATATAGCATTTTTGTTTAACTTTTACAATGAAATAAACGTTGCAAGAGTGGGAAAATTATCTATTAGCAAAAGAATGATGGGTAGATTTATTTGTTGGGCGCTAGCATGGGCTTGTGTTGTTATTGCTCTTGCTGGGCCTACCTGGGGTGAAAAACCAATAGAGGTTATAAAAAGTGGCACTTCTGTAATGTTTGTTTTTGATATTTCCTACAGCATGTTAGCCGAAGATGTAGCTTTAGATGCGGAGTTACCTCAAAGATTATCTAGAGGTGCAGAAGTTTCTCGTTTAGAAGCATCTAAGCAATTTGTAGTCCAACTTTTAAAAAAGATCCCAGAAACAACTGTTGGGGGTGTCCTTGCTAAAGGGGATGGTGTTTTAGGGATTCCTCTTACAGATGATTATTATGCTTTAGAAAATCTAGTTAGTGTTCTTTCACCAAATTTAGTTTCTGCACCTGGCTCGAGTATTGCACAAGGAATAGAGACTGCAATTTCAGCTTTTCCACCCCAATCTGCTCATAATTCTGTTATTATGGTTTGTACAGATGGCGACGAAACTGATAATTCTTTGGTTCAAGCTGTTAAAAAGGCTTCTTCCTATGGAATACAGGTGGTCTTAATAGGTTTTGGGTCGACAAACGAAACTTCCGTAATAGCAGGAGATGGCAAAACAAGTGTGAAAACTGCACTTCGAGAATCTCGACTTTTAGATGTTGCCGAACAAACTGCTAATTGCACGTATCTTTCTGGATCAAGCTCCCATGTTGTAAGCGATGTTATAGATACTTTGCATTATAGTGCTGTATCAAATGTAGAAGGTTCGACAAAAGTTGTTACGAATTTAAGAATGGTTCCAATAGAACGCCATGGATTTTTTCTACTGCTTGCTGTGGTTTTTGTTTTTTTGGGGGTTATGTTTGCAGAGTTTCAGTATACTTTGCCTCCCAAGTTTGCAAAAACTTCTAAAGTAGAACAGCACAAAAAAACATCTTTTACAACAAAGACATTTTTGCTTTTAATTTGTATCATCGTTCCCTTTTTGGAAACAGGGTGCTCCCAATCTGTAAAGAATGCTGCAACCATTTTACGAGGAAAATATCAATGGGCGCATTACGATTATGATAATGCTACTGCAACTTTTTTCTCTGCATTAGAAGATGCAAAAGAAAGGGATGATAAAACGCTTGAGCAATATAGTTTGTATGGTTTAGCAACAGCTTATTTAATGCAGCAGGAAAGTGAGGCAGCTTTAAAAAAATTTCAAGAAATAGATACGAATGCATCCAAAGAAGTCCTTTTTAATACTTGGTATGATATAGGTATTATTCAATTTGAAAATAACAAAACTAAGCTTGCAGCTGAAGCTTTTAAAAATGCATTGAGAATCGATAGTTCTAGTGTAAAAGCAAAAATTAACTATGAACTTGCAATTAAAACGGTAGAAGAGCAATCTCGTTTAGGTAAACAAGAACTCATCGAAATAAACAATACGGAATCCTTTTCTCAAAAAGCGGATTCTGTATTTTCGGTTGTACAAGAAAATGAGGAAAAACAATGGAAAAACAATCAACAGGTTCAAGACAACAGTGGTGTCCTCGATTATTAAAAAGATTTAAATTCTATTTAATTACCTTTATACGGAATCTGATATTTTTATGTATGATTTTTTGTATATTTCCACTCTTTGCACAAGACAGTGAAAAGAGTATTGATTTATTACAAATCATGGGGATTGAATTATCAGATTTACAATTTATAGAGATAGAAACAGATTCCTATGCTCTTACACGTACTTTTATTATTGAGCTCTCACAAATTACACCTTCTCGAATTCAAACAGAAGTCCCCTCGTTAGGAGACGGGGTTTCTATACTTGAATTTAATAAAACTGTGGCTACAGTTAATGGTTCCCCTGGAACTCGTTTTACGCTTGTTCTAGAATTTGATCATCCTGGAGAATGGGATTTACCAAAAATTCCTTTTACACTAGATAAAATTCAAACAGACAAAACATGGTTTACATTTCCTCAAATTACAATAGAAATAAATCCTGCAATGGTAACTCCGCTTGCTTTTTTTTATGCGCCTCAAAGTGTTATGATAGGGGAAAAAGTGTCTGTACAATTAATGGTGCAAAATTGTGGTGAAGTGATTGCTATAAAAAACAATTTAAATACAGATTCTCTTTTTTCTCTTGTTCAAACAAAACAAACTTTGCCATATATTGTAAATAATTCTTTAGGAAACCCGATTGCAATTGCAGAATATAGTTTTGTGGGGCTAGAAGAGGGATCACTTTCTGTTCCATCTGTACAAGTAGCAATCGTATCTTTAACAGGTGAGCATCGTAATATTATATCTGAACCATTAAAAATAAAGGTTTTAGCTAGTGCTGAGACATCTATAAAAGATTCTGAGCTAAATTTTTATGAAGAAGACGACGGTTTAGCCAATGTCGAAGAAAGTAGTAAAGCTACTGTAATAGAGCCTGATAAAAAAATAGAACTAGTACAAAACATTGTAGATAAAGAAGTTATAAGGTTGCATATAGTACAAGGTTTTAGAAATGGTCTTGCTGTGTGTGCCCTTTTATGTATTTTGATTAGTATAGTTTTATTTTGTTTGCGTAAAAAGCAAAAAATACGCTTTTTACTACTTGCTATAATATGCTTTATTGGAGTATGTTTGTTAAGTATTACAGTCTCTAAACGTAGAGCTGTTTGTTATCAAACAAAATTACAAACGATACCTGAATTAGACGCAAGTTCTAGAGGCTTAATAGATAGTGGGACGATTGTAAGAGTTAAACGTAAAAGTGGTAACTGGTATTTAGTTCAATTATCGGATAACCGAAGAGGTTGGATTCCGTGTAAAGAATGTATTGATGTAAAGTAGGTGCATTATGGATTTTGGCGAAATTTTAGCCCAATGGGAAGAAAGTGAAAAATCACAATCTAAAAAAAGTAGTTCTGAAAAAAGACAAGATGGTGGAGCGTGGCGAGATAAAAAAGTAGCGCCAACCACAAAAACAAAGTTAAGTGAGTCGGCATCAATTGAACAAGAAATGATGGCTGCAAACAAACAAAAGTTAAATGAGCAAGAAGTCTGGTTACAACAGCATCCTGTTATAGATAAAGACGCAGCTATCGAAAGTGAGAGTGAGATTCGAGAAGATATTTCGTATTTTCAAAATTTACCTCCAGAAGATAAAATTGATTTACATGGTCTTTCTCGTGATCAAGCGTGGTCTCATCTAGATAGATTTATTAGAGAGTGCAAAAGTAGAGGCTTACAAAAGGTTCTTATTGTGCATGGTAAGGGCAATCATTCTAAGGAAGCTCCTGTTCTTATTGAGATGGTGAGAACATACATAGAAAAAGATCCTCGTTTAGGAGCTTCTGGATTTTCACCTCGATCAGAGGGGGGAAAAGGCAGTACTTGGGTAATTATTAAATAAATATACCTAAATTACAGTTTTTTTTTCTTGTCATTTATAATGCTTTACAGTATTTTATATGTATGGATGATTTGTATAAAACCCTCGGAGTAGAAAAGTCTGCTAGCGAAAATGAAATAAAAAAAGCATACCGTGATGCGGCCTTTAAATACCATCCCGATAGAAATCCTGGTAGCACAGTTGCAGAAGAGAAGTTTAAAGAAGTTAATGCTGCATATGCTGTTTTGAGTGATGAAAAAAAACGTGCCGAATATGATCGCTATGGATCTACCACCGGATATGCCTCAAGTCAAGAAAACTCATATAATTCATCTGGACAAAATCCATACGGCGATGACTTCTGGAACTGGTATCAACAACAAACTAATGCACAAAGACAGCAATATCGACAATCTTATTCTTATAGTAATAAAAACTGGGACAAAGAACCAACAACTAAAAAAGAAGCCTTATGGTCTTTAATTAAGAGTTTGCTTGTATTAGTTGGAAGTCTTTACTTTTTACGATGGTCGTGGATATTGCTTCCAATTGGACCTATTTTATGTCTTTTAGGTATTTTTCGGGGTGCTACAAGCTTTCTACAAGCTATCAGAGTCTTAGTTAAACCAAATAAAAATTAAAATGTTTTGTAACTAAAATATAGTTGCAAGCGTTCGATTATTTAAAATACAAAAGAGGTACTGCAAAGTTAAAATTTTTTCTTTGCAATAGCCTCTTTTTTGTAATAGTGAAATATCTACTATTTATCGTTCTCTAAAAATAATTCTTCCTCGATTTAAATCATACGGTGATAAAGCAACTTTTACTTTGTCCCCTGGAACAATTCTAATATAGTGTTTACGCATTTTACCTGATAAATGAGCTAGAATTACATGTGCGTTTTGTAATTCCACTCGAAACATTGTGTTTGGTAAAGCTTCTTTAACAATACCTTCTACTTCAATCGCTTCTTCTTTAGCCACGATTCCTCCAAAAAAATGTGAAAATAGCCTTAAAAAGGGCTACGTTACTTGAATAAAGTTTAAAAATAATATACAAAAGCATTTGTGTTTTTAAACACCATAATTTTATGATTTAATGAATATGTTGTCAACCTTCTATAATTGGCATAGTTATTTAAAACAGGAGCAAAAAATGGGAAAAGATTTTACTCAAGAAATGAAAGAAAAACTATTAGCACAAAAAAAAGAAATACTTGAGCATTTAGCCTCGACGAATTCAGATTTTGAAAAATTGCTAGAAGGAGGCGAAGGTCAAGATTCAATAGACTTAGCTTCTGACGATATAGATAGAAAATTATTAGATGCAATCGGTTCAAAAAACATGAATCGAATTACTTTGATTGATAATGCTTTGTCTCGAATTAATCAAAACAAATATGGCCTTTGCATAAGCTGTGGGAAAAAAATACCAGAAGAACGTCTTAAGGCTTTACCTTATGCCCTTAAGTGTGTTGAATGTCAATCTCATTCTGAACGACGTCGATGATAAGATATTTACAAAACGGCGCTTTTCCATGTGCCGTTTTGTAAATATTGAACTTCTTTATATCCTGCATCTTTGGCGTATTGTTCTGCAAATTTAAATTGAGCATTAATTCCTTCGGGTTTATGTGCATCAGAATTAATCATGATTGGTATATCATAGTGATTAAGGAGTTTTAAAAATTCTGCAGATGGATACGGAGTTTTTAATCCTGCCCTTGCCATTCCTCCGGTATTTATTTCTGCAATTAGATTGCTTTTTGCAAGTGCCTGAGCCGTAGCTTTTATTTCTCGTTTATACCATAAGTCTGTTTCGTCAAAAAATTTTAAAACATCATTTCGTTTTCTAATAACATCTAAGTGTCCAATGATATCAAATCCACTCAGAGCTATCATGTCTCGCTGTGTAGCATAGTAGACTTGAACAGCCTTCTTTGCGTTTCCGTTAAAACAAGTTTGTATCCCCGTCTTAATTTCATCACAGTTGCCATCTATAGTAAAACAGCATTTTTTTTTGTTTTCATCACTAATGTAATGAACTGAGCCTATTAGAAAATCTGGATTAAATTGTGCATATCTTTTTTTTGTTGGGAAAGAAACAGGAGGAATGTAATCGGCCTCAAATCCCAAAAGTATTTCTATTTTATCTTTGTATTTTTCTTTTAAGGTGTGAACTTCTTTGCAATAAGCCTGCGTGTTTTCTGGTTGCAAGTGCCAATTGGAGCCAAATGGATACATTGTATGTGAACTAAATCCCAAAATTTGTAATCCATTTTTAATAGCAGCCAGTACCATTGATTCGAGAGAAGCTTTCCCATCGCACCATGTTGAATGAGTATGATAATTTGTTTTGCAAAGCATAGTTACTTCCAATCTTTTAGTTTTTGTTGCGCAATTATGTAAAATTGGCTATAGGTCGAATTTATAATTTTTAGATGTTTTATAGCGGTTTTCAAATCTCCGTTACGAGCAGAATCTTCACATAATTTTGCTGAATTTGCAATACTATTAATCGATAATGTTGCAGAACTTCCTTTTATGGTATGCGCTACTAATTGCAATTGTTTTGTGTCACCATATTTAACGGCGTCTTCGGCATCTTTTTGTAATTGCTTAAATTGCTCGATATATTGCTCTATAAGTTGCGTAGTAAGCTGTATGTCATTTTGTGTTGTATCTAGCATGTCAAGAATATCCCAAAAAGAAGATGAACACACTGAATTTATATCGATTTTTGGATTAGAGGCCTCTTGAGGACTAGAAATTATTTTTGAAGTCTCAAAAGTGTGTTGCCATTTTTTTAGAATTGAATACACTTGATTCCGTTTAAAAGGTTTTACAAGTACATCATTCATCCCGTTTTGCAAATATTCATTAAAATAATGTTCATCGCTGTTTGCCGTGCAAGCAATGATTATTCCTTTGTAACCAGAATTTCGAAGTGCTTTCGTTGCTTCTATCCCATTTTTTACAGGCATTTCAACATCCATAAAAATTAGATCGATATCGGGATGACGCAAAATATCATCAACTGCTTCTTCCCCATTGGAGGCGGTAAAAACAATTGCATGCAATTGAAATAAGAAAGTTGCTAAAAGTTTTCTGTTAATTGGATGGTCTTCGGCTATTAGCATTTTTAAATTATGATCATACGGTAATTCTTGTAATCTGTTATCCTTTTTAGATATGCATTCCGCTGTATCTGTGATATTTTCAAGATCCATTGGAGTGTTCAAATGGATATGTAATAAATCAGACAAAGTATTAATTTTTATGGGTTTGTAAATATAGCCATTAAACCAACCGAGCTTTTTCATTTTTGCTTCGCTGCCTAGTTGCCCTTCGGGAATAATTAGATATAACTTTGTGTTGTTTATTAATTTTTTGTTTTCTAGAGTTGAAGCCAATCTCCATCCATCCATTTTTGGCATTTTCATATCAATCATAACAATATCATAAGGAGTTTTGTTTTTTATCGAGGCTTCTATTTTTGTAATTGCTTGTGGGCCACTAGTTGATATGTCTACACTACGGCTTCCTAGAATAAATAATTTTTTTTGTAAACTTTTTAACGCATAGGTAGAATCGTCAACAAGTAAAATTTTTATATCTGCAGGAATTGTTTTTTCATGTTTTTCTTTTAAAGTTTCAACTTTTGTGTTTTCGCGGGTTTCGAGAGGTATAGTAAACCAAAAAACTGAACCTCCATGAGGATTATCTTTTACTCCAATTTTACCACCCATTAGGTGTACTAAGTTTCTACAAATGGTTAACCCTAATCCTGTTCCTCCAAACTGACGACTTGTAGACGCATTTGCTTGTACATAGTCGGCAAAAATTTTTTGTTTTTTTTCATCAGAAATGCCAATTCCAGAGTCTTGGATTTCAAAAAGTAATAAAGAATTGTTCATTCGAGTATGAACAGCTAATCTTATGTAACCTTGTTTTGTAAATTTAACTGCATTTTTTATTAGGTTTAATAATACTTGCTGGATTCTAGTTGGATCTCCTAGAATTGTACACGGCATTGAGTAATCTAAATCTGTAATTAATTCTAAGTTTTTATTATAGGCTTCTATACAAACAAGATCAAAAATTTGTTCAGTTATAGGAACTATTTCAAATGGAATTTTTTCAATTGTGAATTGACCTGATGCAATTTTAGAAATATCCAAAATATCGTTCGAAAGAGTAAGTAAAACTTCTGCACTAAATTGTAATTGTCTAACATATTCTAATTGTTCTGCATTCATTGGTGTTTCTTGGAAAAGCTCAATTGTTCCAAGAATCGTTTGTATTGGAGTACGTATTTCGTGTATCGTGGTAGCTAAAAAATGAGAATCTATTAGTTGGTTGTTAGATAATGTATTCATAGTGTATTGTTAAATTTTTGAATTCATAATTTCGACAGCCTTTTTAATAATCTCATTTGGTTTGAGAGGTTTTGCTAGATAACTTTTGGCTCCCATAGTTAAAGCTTGAATTACAGTTTCGCGTTGTGTTGCTTGTGAATATACTAGAACTGGTGAAGAATTTTTTTGTAGTTTTAAACGTTTTAAGATATCAAAACCTGAGATTCCTGGCATATAAATATCTAATACAACTAAATCATATCTCTTTGTATTTATGGCACGTAAAAAATCGGTACCTGTTTCAAAAACTTCACAGTCTGCATTTATTTGTTTAAAAGTATTTAATAATAAAGTTCGAGTTACAGCTTCATCATCTACAATTGCAATAAGGGTTTTTTTAGGGCCTTTTGAAGAATTTTCTGACGTATCATTATCTGGAAGCCCATTCTCAGAATAAAACTTCATTTGAATTGAACCTTCATCAACATCGTCTGTTGATGTAAGAATTTTATCGCTGATAACTTCTGTAATATCTGACGAATCACCTTGAATAAGAGAAGCTAAGACGGCAGCTAAATTTTGTGTAACTTCAATCCCTTTGTATTGAACATGTCCATCAACAAGTTCTTTTGTAAAGTTATCTAGAGATAAAATTTTAACATTACGTTTTAATATTCTTTCATCTGCAATAACATTGTCTAGTAATAATTCAAGATTTGCACCATCAATAAAGCTAAGGGTTAGGTTTGTAAGCATGAGTATTACTTTTGGAGATGTCAGTTTGTTAAAATCTAGCAACTCTGATATTTTATATTTTAAAAGAGCTAATTTTTCACGATTTAATCCCTGTGCAATTTCGATAAATATAATATTGTCATTAAGATGAACATCCATAATACACTGTGTAGTATCTATTGATAATGGTATTTTTAAAATACGACCAATCGATTCAAAGAAGATATCAAATTTAATAGGCTTATTAAAATATTTTGTAATATTATAATAAGGGAGTTCTTGAACTTGATCTTTTGTTAGGACAGGTCCTGTTAAAATAATTGGAATAGTTTTTGCATTAGGATTTTCTTTTTTTTGTTTTAATAAATCTGTAAGTGCATCATAATCATTTAAGGTATCTATAATAATTAGATCTGGAAAAAGATTAACTATTTTTGTAAAAGCATCCCTAGATCCTGTAGCAAACTCAACGTTTACTCCTTCTGTAGAAAGCTTATTTTTTAAAAATTCTCTAAATAGAGGCGGTTCATCAATTATCAAAACTTCTTTCATATATACAGTTTACTTCAAACATTGTAAACTGACAAGCATGAAATATATACTTATTTTAATGGCTGATGGATGTGAAGAGATAGAAGCTCTTGCTCCTGTAGATGTTTTACGTCGGGCACATATGAATGTGCAAACAGTTGCTTGTTCGGGTTCTTCAGGGATAATAACTGGGTCGCATAATATTGCTATTACTTGTGATCAGTTAGTAAACGATGCTCTAAAAAAAATTGAAAGTGGTATATTACCTGATGCAGTTGTTTGTCCCGGTGGAATGATTGGGTCTCAGAATCTTGCAAAAAATTCTGTTGTCACAAAAATATTGCTAGCAATGCATAAAGCTCATAAAATTATTGCTGCGAACTGTGCTGCTCCTGTTATTGTTTTTGCAAAATTAGGATTATTAAAGAAAAAAAATTATACTTGCTATCCTGGAATGCAAAATAATTTTGAACAATATGCACCAAATGCAGACGTAGGGATGTCTGATGCAGGAATATATAAAGATGCCCCTGCAGTTGTAGATGGCAATATGCTTACCGGTCACGGTCCAGGAGCCTCTTTTGTATTTAGCTTAAAATTACTTGAACTTTTGTCCGACCGTCAAACAGCAGAAAAGCTTAAAGACGGCATGGTAATTATGGAAGGTTTAGTTTAATTAGCTAATATACTTGCAAGTTCGGGCAGTTTTTCAAGGTCTTTTTTTAGTCCTTCTGCTCGAGCTTTGTTTACGTAATCTTTACTCTGGAAGGAATATGTAAAATTAGTATGAACATCATATGTACCTTTCATAAGTGCATAGGCATCTTCTGTCATTACTAGTTCTTCGTCAGTCGGAATAACAAAAATCTTTACTTTTGAATCATCGGCACTAATGCAAGTTTCCGCATTTCGAGTGTGTGCAAGAGCATTCTTTTTAGGATCAATTTTAACACCCATCCATTCTAGCCCTTTGACTGCGCCTTCACGGATAGCAGGACTAAATTCTCCAACTCCTGCAGTAAAAACAAGAGCATCTGGTTGTCCAATTGCAGCCATATAAGATCCAAAATATTTTTTTAATCGATAGACTTCCATATCAAAAGCGAGTTTTGCATCTGTATCTCCTGCTTCCATTGCTTTTGCAACATCCCGTCTGTCTGCGTATTTACCGGTAATACCTAGTAACCCTGACTTCTTATTAATAGTTGTGTCCATTTCATCTATGCTCATTCCTGTTTTTCGCATAATGTATAATATGAGTGCGGGATCGATGTCACCTGTGCGAGTTCCCATGACAAGGCCTTCTAGCGGTGTAATTCCCATAGATGTATCAAAACATTTTCCGTCTTTTACTGCACACATTGAAGCTCCATTACCAATATGAGCAATAATTAAATTTGTTTCTTCTGGTTTTTTGTTTAATAAAACTGAAGCCCGTTTAGCAGTATAAACGTAAGAAGTTCCATGGAATCCATAGCGACGAGCAGCATATTTTGTGTACCACTCTTTTGGAGTTGCATACATAAAAGAGGATGCTGGCATCGTTTGGTGCCAAGCTGTATCAATAATTGCACAGTGTGGTACATTTGGTAATACTTTTTCAGCAGCTTCTATACCCATAATATTTGCCGGATTGTGTAAAGGCCCTAAATCCTGAACTGCACGGAAAGTGTCTAACACTTCTGGAGTAATGATTACAGATTTTGTAAATCGATCACCACCATGAAGAACTCGATGTCCGACTGCTCCTATAACACTCATATCGCTAATAACACCAATTTTTGGATCAGTAATAGTATTAATTATTAGTTCAATTGCTTCTTTGTGAGTTGGGCAAGGGCTTTCTTTTACATATTCGTTTTTACCTTTGGCTTCGTGAGTAATAACAGAGCCTTTTTGAGTTACACGTTCTACAACACCACTTGCGAGAACTGTTTTGTTGTCCCAGTCATAAACTTGGTACTTTGCGGAAGAGGAACCGCAATTCAATGTTAAAATAACCATATCAATATACTTCCTTTGAAAATCGCCTTTAGATACAATTTATGTATGGCGAGCAATACTTATCCCATTATAGAAGAATTTGATAAAGATTTTCAAGGAAATCTATACAATCTATAAAATAAATTAAATAGAAAATTACAAAGACAGCGAGAAGCTATAAAAAGTGAACTATATGTTGTGACAGTATTATCTAATTTTGCTATACTTTTGTCATGAAAAATATTCAACTTATTGCTTTTCTTGGTAATTATGGCAAAAAATATGATGGAACACGCCATAATGTTGCGTGGGAATTTGCTAAATCGTTACAGATAATACCCTGTAATACGCAAAAAAAATTTCAAGGGCATTTTACCTCTTTGGATAAAGGTACAACGCTTTTAAATGGAATAAAAACAAAAGATAAAGTGTTTTTTTTATGGCCAGAAACATATATGAATCTTTCGGGACAAAGTGTTAGTGAATGTGCAAAGTTTTATAAAATTAAACCAGAAAATATTCTTGTGGTGCATGATGAATTGGAGCTAGCTCCAGGATTTGTAAGTTTAAAATGGAGCGGAGGTCTTGGAGGGCATAATGGGTTGCGATCTATGAAATCTAGTTTTGGTACTGCAGATTTTTGGCGCTTACGTTTTGGAATTGGCCGTCCAAATGGAGTAAAAGAGCAAAATCAAGATATCGCTGGGTATGTATTGTCTTCTTTTACAAAAGACGAATCTATTTTACTTTCACAAACTTTTATGCAAGCAGAAGAGCTTATTACAAGTATTATTGTTGGCGAGAATCCGCAAAATCTATTAGAGAAATGGAAAAAAGTGAAGTTAGTAGAATAGTGTGTATGGGGAATATTCAAAACTTGAATATTGAAGAGTTATTTAGTATATTGAGGTTATTGTAATTTTGATGTCTTATTTCTAATATTATAACTAAGTTTTAAAGTAAAAAGTAATATGAGTATATGACAATACTGTATATGTTTTATAAGGATTTTTTATGCAAAATGATGAAGAAAAAGAAGAAACAAAGCCGGATATGCCTAATCCATTAAATGAAAAGTTTCTCGAAACTCGACAGATACTTCTAAGTGGAGAAGTCAACAAAGCTCTTGCAGAGAAAGTAATACAACAACTTTTAATGATGGAAGCTGCAAGCGATAAACCTATATATGTGTTTATCGATTCTCCTGGAGGAGATGTAGATGCAGGATATGCAATATTAGATATGATGCGTTTTATTAATGCTCCAGTTTATACAATAGGTATGGGTCTTGTAGCTAGTGCTGGTGCACTTATTCTACTTGCTTCCGATAAAGAACATAGATTAGGGCTACCAAATAGCCACTATCTTATTCATCAACCATCAAGTGGAATGAAAGGTGTTGCAACAGACATTCAAATACATGCCCAAGAAATAGAAAAAATACGCACTAAGATTAATAAGCTTATTTCTAAAGAAACGGGAAAATCTATTGAGGATGTAGCAAAGGATACTGAACGAGATTATTGGCTTAATGCAGAAGAAGCTGTTGCCTATGGATTAATTTCAAAAACTATTTTTACACGTAGTGAATTAAAATAACTGAGAAATTTAAATTTTATTGGTGTATATCTGTACGTAGTAATTTTTTTTATGTATAATAAGCGCATATGAATTTTGAAATGACTGAGGAAATTTGTAATCAGATAATTTTCGCTATGGAAGATCAGAAAAAGAGTTTTGTTTTTGATTCCATACATTGTATTCCTGTTGCAAAAGAAGATGTTCAAAATTCAGATAAGACTAGCTATTACAGTTTACCTGTATGGGGCTCGATTCAAGGGTTTAAGCTTATGGAGCGTTTTGTGTCTTTGCTTCATAATCCGCTTGCTCGAGAGGAGCTTCGTGCTGTTTTGTTTGCCGGAAGGGGAGTTTTTCGTAATTATAAGAATGTTTTAAAGCGTTATCCTGAAATAGAACTTCTTTGGTTTTCTTTCAAAAAAAAAGAAATGAGAAGCGAAATCTATCGATGGTATAATGATTTACGAGAATCCTGGGGATTAGAAAAGTTAGGTGATGTTCCAGAAGAAATAGAAGATGTTCTTCCTGCTTATTTTACATTTAGTACTGAAAAAACTAAAAGTGCTTGTGGTAAGTTAGAAGAGAGCATCTCGCTTATTGAAAATGAACTTTTAGAACGATATCAAGGCGAAACAGGAAAAATAGTTGTCAATTTTTGGTGTAATTTACGAAAATTGGAGAGTAGTGATTCTTCTATAGTTATTCTTGCTCATTCAATAAGTGAAGATTTTGCAGGTGCACTAGCTGTATTACCGTATCCTGAAAATTCTGTTCAAACAGCACTTATAACTTCTTTTTTTGTATTACCAGAATTTAGAGGACTTGGGATTGGGAAAAATTTGCTTGATCGTTGTTGTGATAAGCTTATAGATTCTGGTATTCGGTATGTATTATTGCCTAATTTAGCTATATCAGATTCCTTTTACCCGGCTTTAAAACGAAGCGGGTTTCTGCAAAATAGCGGTAACTTTATCGCAGATTTATCTAGTAAATCTACGAATTATTAATTTTATAAGACACAAAACAACAAAGAGGCCAAGGAGTTTTTTATGGCATCATCGAATATTGATTCGTATCAAGAAGAACGTTTTGTGGAATTGCTTAAAGAAGCAGTTGTCCAGGTAAAAACAGAAGAAGACCCTATTATTTTAAGCAATTATAAAAAATTGTTTCAAAAAAATGTTCCAATCACATTGCGTGCTTGGGTTTCTGCATATCTTGCTAAATCTATGTTGCAAGCTGGAAACAAAGGGGGACGATTACGTCGTAACGATCACGCAAAAAGTAATAGAAAATTTGACAGAAATAATAAGAAAGAAAATAGCAAGAATTTTAATGCTTCTAATCCAGCCCCGTCACCTCGTATTGTGATTGATCCTGCTGTTTCAGAAACTATTT
Organism: Treponema sp. CETP13; assembly: GCA_001885315.1. GTDB lineage: Bacteria > Spirochaetota > Spirochaetia > Treponematales > Treponemataceae > CETP13. Next base: position 63,080 of record MLPZ01000003.1, on the reverse strand, counting down.
TCTTTAGCGTAGGTCGTAATAGAGGTGTTTACCCACGTGATTTAGTAGGGCTAATTGCTAATACTGTACATATAGATCGAGACAGAATTGGAGATATTCGGGTTTTAGACAACTATTCCTTCGTTCAAGTTTATGCTGAGGACGCTCCTAAAATAATAGAAACTATTAATGATTTAGAATATCGTAATAGGCGTCTAACAGTAAGTTTTTCTCGAAAAAAAGGTGAAAAAGTAGAAGACGAACAGGATGCAACAGTTTTAGCGTCTAATAAATCAGCAGATCTTTAATTTTTAAGGATTATATGAATATAGAAACGATTGTTACAGGACCTATTCAAGTAAACACCTATTTTGTACCAGTAAAAGTTGCTGGTACATTAGTTTTGGTCATAGTAGATCCTGGTGGTGATTCGGATTTAATTTTTGATCAAATAAAAAAGTTAAAATTAAATCCGATTGCTATTGTTCTTACACATGGTCATTTTGATCACCTCGGAGCAGTTCCGGCTTTAAAAGATGCTTTTCCAGACATTCAAATTGGGATTCACAAAGATGATAGTTTTTACTTAGGTAAAAATGCTTATGAAGAACATTATTCCGATTTTTTTGCGATGGGAGCTGGTGAAATTGTTAGACAACTGCAGGAACAATATCCTGAATTACCAAAGCCTGATTTTTTCCTCGAAGATGAAAAGGAAATTGCTCTAATGCCTGGTTGGAAAGTGTTACATACTCCTGGTCATAGTGCAGGCTCTGTCTGTTTATATAATCAAGAACAAGCAACTCTGTTTTCTGGTGATACCATGTTTTTGCAATCTTGTGGTCGAACTGATTTACATGGTGGAGATGCTTACCAGATGCAATGTAGTCTTCAAAAATTGCTCTTATTACCACCTTTTGTTAAAGTGCGTCCTGGGCATGGAGGTGCAACAAGTATAGGTAGTGAGCAACGAAATTATGCCTTTTAATAAAATATTGATTAACGTTGAAGTGGTGTATAAATAATGAAGCGTATTATAAAAGATAGTTATTTATATGTAGTTCTTATATGTTTTGGAATAGGATTATTTGTTTCCTGTTCTCATAAAACAAAAGCAGAGATTTCTCCACTTATTCTTGAGCCTCAAATGGTTCAAACAACAGAGAAAAACCAAAACTCTATAATAAAAAAACCTGGGCGAAACTTTCAATCTGTACATGTAGGAGGGACTGTAGTATTACTTTTAGGGTATGGCTATAATTCCGAAGATGTGATTCTGGATGTAAAAGACGAAATTAAAAAAAACTTTGGATTATCAGAAGAAGATGGTAGCTTATATTGTTTGCAATTTCCTGGTGATTTTATGGTTGGAAGTAATGGTTCTATTAGTTTGCTTTCAAAAAAACTAGAGAACAGAGATATAGCAGCATTACTTATTTTAGGAGCACCACCAGGTACTCATAAACAGCTTGCCGAATTACAAGATGAAGATTGTTCTTATCCTGTATTTTCACTTTTTTCTCAAGATGATATTCTTGGGACAGAAGCTGGATCAACAATTGTGTTTGACATACCTTCTTCGAGAAATAATATGTTTTCAGAAGAAGAAACGGTTGTTTTTGAGGGAGATATTTGTGATGTTATTCTTCCTCTTATTGCAGGTGTTCTACAAGGTTGGAAAAGTTTTAGAAATAATGATTATCGTCTATACGTTTCCGATCAAATATTGTCAAATAGTGGGTATACCGTTGTTCAGTATATTGATCCAGAAACCGGAATCAAATCTGAAAATCATTATATATTAATACAAAAGGGGTACTAGAAATGAATGGGCTGGTTCAATTTGAATCAACACTAATAGGAAGTAAGAATGCTGTTGCTGAACTTTCTAAATGTTCTGACGCAACACTTTTAGTTGTTTCTGATTCTCATGGAGAGAAAGATATTCTAGAGCAGATTCTTCTAGAATTTGGAGCTGATAGTGATGTGCTAGTTTTTTGTGGTGATGGGTTTTATGATGTAATGGAGCTTATAGAAGAGGCCTATACAAATGAAAAATTGCGTGCTTGTTTACCTCCTGTTATTGCTTGTGTTCAAGGGAATGGAGATATTTCTTCAAAAACTATCAAAATTCCAGAGAATAAAATAACAAAAGATTCGATTACAGGTTTTCGAGAATATTCAATAAAAAAAGAACTAGCTTTTACAGTTGCAGGCCGTGTAGTTTTCTTGGTTCATGGTAATAGGCACTGTGTAGATTCAGGAGTTGAAATGTTGTCATCTGCAGCTTTTTCGGCAGATGCTGATCTTGTTTTTTTTGGCCATACGCATAGACGTTTTAGAGATGATATAGGAGGAACACTTTTTTTAAATCCTGGTAGTATTGCTCGGCCAAGAGGGGGTCAAGAAGCCTCTTTTTCGATTGTTTCTTTTCCTGGTGAAAACGAACGATACGATGTAGAGTCTTTTTGTATTACTAAAAATGTATTTGGAAATTGTGAATTTATACCTTTAGGTTTAATTTAATTTTGTTATACTCTTGTAGTCTGTCCTTGTTTTTTGATATAATCCCTTAATTTTAACATTTATTTTTGCTAATAAATTTGAGGAGTAATCAAATGAGTTCTAATGATATTCTTGGACCTTCAGACCGTCCAAAATTATCTCGTTGGATACCGTTAAGTATTCAGCATGTATTTGCCATGTTTGGTGCAACTATTATGGTTCCACTATTAACAGGGTTAAATCCTTCTACAGCGTTGTTTTCTGCGGGGACAGGTACATTAATTTATATTTTAATAACCGGTGCAAAGGTTCCCGCCTTTTTAGGTTCATCTTTTGCTTTTATACCAGCTATAATTGCTATTTCCAAAGTGTACGGCATGCCCTACGCTATGGGAGGTGCTTTTTGTGCTGGTATTTTTTATGCCATAGTAGCTGGTATAATAAAAATATCTGGAAAAGGTTGGATTGATAAAGCTCTTCCTCCTGTTGTAATCGGATCTGTAATTATTGTAATAGGCTTAAATCTTGCTCCTGTAGCTATGGGGTCAGCAATGTATAATGCAGCTGGTGATTATTCCTTGGTCTATTTTTCTATTTCTGCGGTTACACTTTGTTCTGCAATCTTTGCAAATATTTTCTTAAAAGGGTTTTTTGAAACAATTAGTATTCTTATTGGTCTTGTAACAGGTTATGTATTTACCCTTGTTATGGGATGTTTTTTTCCTTCTTATGCTATAATTGATTTTTCAGTTGTTCAGAATGCTCATTGGTTTGGATTACCTTTTTTGCAATTAAACGAAGCTGGAGTATATGCTTGGACGGCTCCTAGATTTGCTTTTGGGCCGATACTAACATTTGTTATTGTTTCTTTAGCTACTATTTGTGAACATTTAGGCGATACTCTTGTAACGTCTAAGGTCGTTGGAAAAGATTTTTATAAAAATCCAGGACTACACAGAACTTTGTTAGGTGATGGACTTGCAACTGCATGGGCTGCAATGTGGGGTGGTCCGCCAAATACAACATACGGTGAAAATATTGGCGTTATGGCTATTACCAAAGTCTATTCAGTATGGGTAATTGGTGGAGCTGCTGTGTTTGCCTTTTTGCTTTCTTTTATTCAAAAGTTTGGCGCATGTATCCAAACTATTCCGGGTCCAGTAATGGGTGGAATCTCAATGCTTTTGTATGGTCTAATTGCGTCTAGTGGTTTACGAACTATTGTAGAAAGTGGTGTAGATTATAAAGATAATCGAAATCTAATTATTTCGTCTGTAATTATGGTTATTGGTATTGGTGGCGGTATGTTGCAGTTTTCTGCTGGTGATAATTTTACATTTTCACTTGGTGGAGTAGCTTTTGCAACAGTAATTGGGATTATTCTAAATCTTGTATTGCCTAAATCAAAAGAATATCTCGAAAAAGAAGCTGCTGTAGAAAAAGTAGAAGAGAGAGAGTTATAGTATATAGTTCTTGGCTGTGTTTTTAGTAGTTATATAGACTATGTAAATTATAATTTTTCTTGTCTTAATTTTTTTAAATTAGAGTGACGTTTTTTATTTTGAAGGCGTCGCTCTTTTGCTTTTTTTGATGGTTTTGTTCGTTTTCTTTTTGGTTTTATATAGGCGTTTTGGATAATCTTTTCTTCGAGTGTTCGAATTGCAATGGCGCGATTTTTTTCTTGTGAGCGTTCTTCTTGCACATAGGTAAAAAATTCGTTGTCAGAATTAATATTTTTTTTTAGTTTTATACGTAATTGTTGTATTTCTGGTTTTGTGAGTCCTAAAACTGCTTCTATGGGCACAAATATATGAACTTTTGTATTTACTTTGTTTACATTTTGCCCCCCTGGCCCACTTGAGCGAGAAAACAAAAAGCGGGCAGAGTTTTCGATAGAAGTTTTTAAAAGATGTTTATTCATATAAATACTTTACCATTTTTACATTGTGTTGTAAAATCGCCTTTCTATGGGTATCAAACAAAAAATTTTACATATTCGAGAGAATACATCCGTTTTCAAGGGTAGAACAATTCATGACTTTGCAATGATAACATTGGGCTCTTTCCTGACGGTGATTGGAGCTCATTTTTTTAAATTTCCAAACAATTTTTCATTTGGAGGTGTTACGGGGCTTTCTGTTATGATTGGGTATGTATCTACATTAAGTCCAGGGCAGGCTAATGTTATTATTAATGTTTTTTTGCTTCTAGTAGGATTTGTTACCCTTGGAAAAAGTTTTGGTCTGAAAACAATATATGCAACAATTGTTATTTCTGTTGGTCTTTCTCTTTTGGATATATTTTATCCTGTTATTACACCTTTGACAGGAGAACCTTTCTTAGAATTACTATATGCAGTTGCCTTGCCAGGTATTGGGGCTGCGATTCTTTTTCAGGTGAATTCTTCTGGTGGCGGAACTGATATTATTGCCTTGATTCTAAAAAAATATTTTAGCATTAACATTGGAAATGCACTATTGGTAGCAGATTGTTTTATTGTTATTGCTTCTTATTTTGTTTTTGGTGTAGAAACTTTTTTGCTTTCTACAATGGGTATGTTTACAAAATCACTTGTAGTTGATAATTATGTGTATCGCTTAAACTTATCGAAGGTTTACAATGTTGTTTGTGACGACCCAGAACCAGTTTGTAAATTTATCCAGAAAACTATACATCGTGGGGCAACTATCAGCGAATGTGAAGGAGCGTTTACCCATCAAAAACGTTACAACGTTATGACAGTATTAAAACCTCATCAAGGGAATTTACTTCAAAAATATTTAGATAAAACAGCACCAAACTCATTTATTACTATTACAAATACCAGTGAAATTATTGGAAAAGGTTTTCATCGCTAATTACAAAAGAAATATAATTTTGTTTTTTTCCAACATAAAACGCCTTTAATATTTATATTAAATTTTATATACTTGTTTTTGAACGGAGGTTCTCATGAAAGTTTTGGTTATTGGTGGTGCCGGATATATAGGTAGCCATGTTGTAAAAGAATTAATGGCAAATGGACATACTGTTACAGTCTTTGATAATTTATCTTCAGGGTTACGTCAAAATTTGTTCTCTGCTAATGAATTTATATATGGAAACATTTTGTTAAAAGACAATCTTGATGAAGCTTTTTCCAAAGGGTTTGATGCATTTATTCACTTGGCAGCATTTAAGGCAGCTGGTGAATCTATGATTATTCCAGAAAAATATTCAGAAAATAATATTACTGGAACTCTTAATATCTTGAATTCGGCAACAGCTCATGGTTGTAAAAATATGGTTTTTTCATCTAGCGCAGCTGTTTTTGGAACCCCGGAATATTCGCCTATTGATGAAAAACATTCTACAAATCCTATAAACTATTATGGTTTTACTAAATTAGAAATTGAGCGATTTATGGCCTGGTATGATCAATTAAAAGGATTAAAATTTGCAGCTTTACGCTATTTTAATGCAGCAGGTTATGATCCAGAAGGTGTACTATGTGGATTAGAACAAAATCCTGCAAACTTGCTCCCTGTTATTATGGAAGTAGCTTGTGGGAAACGAGATCAAATAAAAGTGTTTGGAAATGATTATGATACACGAGATGGAACGTGCATACGTGATTATATTCATGTTTCTGACCTTGCAAGTGCACATGTAAAAGCTCTTGAGTATATTTCGAAAGAAAATAAAAGTCTTACAGTTAATCTTGGAACAGGGCAGGGGGTAACTGTAACAGAGATGATAGAAAGTGCACGCAAAATAACAGGTAAAAAAATACCTGCCGAATATGTTGGACGACGAGAAGGAGATCCTGCAGCGCTAACAGCAAAAAGCGATCTAGCCCATAAAAAACTTAATTGGATGCCAAAATATTCCGATGTAGATACCTTGATTGAAACTACCTGGAAAGCTTATAAGGCAAATATGTAATGAACATAGATACAGTAACAAAATACATAGATAATGCTACAGATGATATTGTTGAATTAGAAACAAATTTAAACAGAGTAAAAGCTCTTGCCCCAGAGAGTGGTGGTGATGGTGAGGCTGAAAAATGTAAAGCTCTTGAAAAATGGCTTACACAGCATGGAATTTCTCATTTTGAGCGATTTGATGCGCCTGATTCACGTGTATCGGCTGGTATACGGCCAAACTTAGTTGCAACCATCGAAGGTGAAAATACAGATTTTTCAATTTGGGTTATGGCTCATTTAGATGTTGTTCCTTCTGGAAATTTAGAGGATTGGAATACAGATCCTTGGACGGTTGTTCGAGATGGAGATAAACTTTATGGGCGTGGTGTAGAAGATAATCAACAGGGATTGTGTTCGGCTGTCTTTGCAGCTCTTGCTTTTGTTAGTTCTGGTATAAAACCGGCTCATACAGTGAAACTCCTTTTCGTTGCTGATGAAGAATATGGATCTGCTATGGGAATCCAGTATTTACTTCGTGAACATACTCTTTTTAACAAACGTGATTATATACTTATTCCTGATGGTGGTGATAAAAAAGGCTTAACCGTAGAAGTTGCAGAAAAAAATATTTTGTGGTTAAAACTTACTGTAAAGGGAAAACAGAGTCATGGTTCTATGCCTGATGAAGGAAATAATGCGATGATTGCTGGTTGCGATCTTGCATTACGCTTAAACGATATGGAGAATAAGTTTACCAAAAAAGATAAAATGTTTTCTCCAGATTACTCAACTTTTCAACCTACAAAAAAAGAAAACAATGTCGAAACTGTGAATATTATTCCAGGACAAGATGTCTTTTACATGGATTGTAGAATCCTACCTTGTTATACTTTAGATATGATTCGCGAAGAAGTTAATGAGCGTATTACTCAGGTAGAAAAAAAATATGGAGTGTCAATAAAAGCAGAAGAATTGCAAGCAGAAAGCTCCCCAGCAACTCCGGTAACGGCTCCTGTCGTTGTTAGTTTATGTAAAGCTATTGAGGATATTACTCATGAAAAAGCAAAAACAGTTGGTATTGGTGGTGGAACTGTAGCTTCATATTTGCGAAATGCTGGTTTTGATGCTGTTGTTTGGAGTACGCTTGATGAAACAATGCACCAGCCTAATGAATATTGTAAGATAGAAAATTTAAAACAAGACGCAAAAATTTTAGCATCGTTGTTCTTACAAAAATAAAAATGCGAACAGGGAAAATATATTTTATTTAATTTTAGGAGGAAATATGAGAAAAGGAAGAGTCGTAATTTTATTATTAGCGAGTGTATTGGTCTTTGCAAGTTGTGCTACAAAAGTAAGTCGAATAGACGAAGATTCTGTTACTGATTTAAGTGGTTATTGGAATGATATTGATGTTAGAACTGTCGCTGACGATTTAGTAACAAAGTGTGTAAATGCTCCAGCTATTTCAAATTTTATAGCAGAGAATGGTAGGTTACCTGTTGTTATTGTAGGCCGTTTTAGAAATCAGAGTGATGAGCATATTGATACTTCTATTCTTGCCAAAAAGTTTGAAGCAGCTCTTATAAATAGTGGTAAGGTTGACTTTGTTGCAAGTTCAGATGAACGAGCTGATATCAGGGCAGAACGAGAAGATCAACAAACTCAAGCAAGTGAAGAAACTGCAAAAAGTTTAGCAAATGAAACGGGAGCAGATTTTATGCTTCTGGGTTCTGTAAAAACTATTGTTGACTCATCTGGCAAGGAATCAATTCGCACTTATTATGTAGATGCCCAATTAGTTAATATAGAGACTAATCGTAAAATGTGGGTGGAATCAAATTCTGAAATTAAAAAATATATAAAACGTGCCTCAACTCGTTTCTAAAAAAGGGAAGAAAATGAAACAATTAAAGACATTGTTAAGTGTCATAAATGTTTCGATGTTATTTATTGCTACATCTTGTGCGACTTTCCGTGATTATAGCAATGTAGAAAACCAAATTGCTATGGGAGATTATGAAAATGCGAGTGCAACGCTTGTAGCAGAAAAAAATGAGTTATATAGTAAACAAGATGCAGTTTTATATCATCTTGATTTAGGACTTCTTTCTCATTATGCAAATGATTGGTATACCTCTAATGAGAATTTAGAAAGTGCTGAATTAGCGATAGAGGAATATTCTGCAAAAAGTATTTCTCAAGCGATAACTTCTAGTCTTGTAAATGATAATACAAAAGATTATGCTGGCGATGATTATGAAGATTTGTATACTAATTTGTTTAAATCTCTAAACTATGTTCATCTAGGGGAATATGATGAGGCACTGGTAGAGATACGTCGCTTTGATAATAAAGTAAAACTTCTATCAGAAAAATATGGAGAAGCTATTACAAAAGCTAAAAAAAGTGCTTTATCCTATGATGTCGCCTCTACTGGAGAATTTTCAGGAAAAGTCAATTTCCATGATTCCGCATTCTCGAGATATCTTAGTATGATTTTATATCGAGATTCTGGTGACGTTGATAATGCCCGTGTCGATGCAAAGTATCTTGATGATGCTTTTTTAACACAGAAACAAATATATACTTTTCCAAAGCCACAATCTATTACACATGAATTAGAAGAGGTTCCTGCTGGTTTTGTTCGTGTTAATTTTCTAAGCAATTCTGGTTTAGCTCCTGTCAAAGAAGCGTTATCGTATGAAGTTTATTCTGAAGATACTTTATTAAAGTTTCAGATTCCTGTAATGAAAAAAAGACCTGACGAAGTGGCTGCTGTTAAAGTAGCACTTTCAGATTCTGAAGGAAATCCTCTAGAGACGATAGAACTTGAAAAACTTGAAAGTATTGAAAATATTGCAATGGATACATTTTCACAAAAACAAAGTTTAATATATTTAAAGACTTTTGTTCGTGCAGCAGCCAAAGCGATAACTGCGCAAGCAGTCAATAAAGAAGCAGAAAATTCTGAATTTGCTTCTTTAATTAATATAGTTACAAAAGTTTCTATAGCGGCTTCTGAACAAGCAGATTTGAGGACTTCACATTTTTTTCCTGCAAATGTATGGTGTGGTGGGATAACTGTTCCGGAAGGTAATTATTCAATAGTTGTTTCTTATTTGGATGTACTGGGGTCAGTTGTTGCAATTAAAAATTATAATGTTTCTGCAAAAGCAGGACAGCCTAATATAGTGGAGAGTATATGCGTAAAATAAAAGTTTTAAAGAGTATTATGTTTTTTTTGGGTGTTTTTTTGCTAGCATCTTGTGCTTCAAATAAAGCCTCAAAGGTATCCAATAACAAGTATACAAATTCTAAAGAAGCCCCGATATGGGTTTCTAACGTAAATGCAACGTATCCTGATTTCCAATGGCTTGCTGCTGTTGGATATGAAACAAATCGTGCTGCTGCAGAAAAAAATGCTTTGGCAGAGCTTAGTAAAATAATAAAACAGCATATTGATTCTGAAGCTACTTTAAAGCAAACAGATACGAGAATAGATACTAAGAATGATACAGAGTCTACATTAGTGCAAGAATATACCACCAATGTAAAAACATCTTCTGTAATAGATGAGATTAATGGAATGGCAATCCAAGAAGTTTGGACAGACTCTGATGGATCGGTCTACGCTGTTGCAACTATTAACCGAACTGTTACCGGTCTTTATTATTCAGATAAAATTAAACAGTACAATGATGTAATCATGTCAGAAATCGCAAATGCAAAAAAACAGACAGCTAGTTTATTAACTGTAAAGGCTCTTTTACACGCAGTCTCTTTAGCTACTGAAAACAGTACTTTTATAGATATACTTTCTGTTGTTAATCCGATGCAGTATAAGTTAGTTCAACTAGACTATGAAAGTGTTCAAGCTGTTGAGCTTCTTGCAAAACAAGAGATTCAAAAAATTACAATTGGGATTTCTGTAGAGGGCGATGTTTCTGGCCGTATTACACAAGCTTTTTCAAAAGAATTATCAGATGCAGGCTTCAATACGAAGGTAATCACAGATCTTTCTAAGAAAGAAAGTAATAATCTGCAATACTATTTAAAAGCAATTACATCTATAGAACCAATTGATATGAATGCATCGAATGATTATAAATATGTGCGATATGTTATAAATACAAATTTAATTGATTCTTCATCTGATAAGAGTATTATGTCGTATTCTATGAATGGGCGAGAAGCAAAAATGAGTGTTTCAGAGGCACAACAGAAAGCTTTACGCAGTATAGAACAAGATATTGCTAGTAAATATTCTAAAGAATTTTTTGGAATGTTAAAAAACAATTAATTGATATAAATACTGCGATATGCAGTTTTGCTTATCGTAGTATTTAAAAATTATATGTAGCAGAAACTTCTGTTACTATATTTTCTAATGGATTAGTAATATCTGGGATTCCAGAACTTATAGTGGCAGTAAAGTTTTTTGTTACTGTTCCATATAAACTTGCTGAAACATAATTAGTAGTTGTTTTTTGAGAAGAGGAATAATCCATTGCAAATAAATAAGAAATGTTTGTTGTTATAAAATCATTTATTTTATAGTTAATGTATGTGTATGCATTAATGTTTTTTGCATAAGGATACCAGAGTTCTTCTGTTTTTAAGATTAATTGTTGATCTTTTCCTGTGTTATAGTTTGTAAATGTCCAATATTTTTGTAGTCCTCCAGAAATTGCCCAACTATCTTCTGTTTCTTCTGTTGTGTCGTAAATAGTTATTGTACTGCAAAGGGTGTAATCTGCCAGAAGGTTTCCGTCAAAGCCAACATATATTTGGGATTCGTCAAAGTCATTATTTATAAGATATCCTATTTCAAAACTTTCTAATTGTTTTGTGTATGGGGTAAAAAATAATCGACCACCATAACGTGTATCTGGGTATAAGTCATTAGTTGCGTAGTTTTTCATAGGGATAACCACAAGTGGTTCAATACTAAGAAAATCTGGTAATATAGAAATGGAGCCAGACATCATCCATTGTGTATAAGTTCTTGATATTGATGAATCCGTAATTTCCGGCTCAGCGCCAAAAACAATGTCTCCTGCATTATAAATCTGTCCATATCCCCAAGAAAGTGGCATTTTACCAATACTTAAGCGTAAGGTATTGTTATTAATTGGTATTCGTGTTTTTAAGTAGGCTTTATCTAATGTTAAAATTCCATCATCTACTGTGGATTCAGTATAAGAAGCCGTTATGTACCCTTTTGTAGAGTCTGTGCTACTAGAAATAGAGACTTCTGTTGTTCCTGTTGCTTTTGTTGGTTTAAATCCCAAAAAGAAAGTATTTAAAATAATATTTCCATTTATATCTGTATTTAAAGAGAAAATAAGTGCTGCAAATAAAAAAATAACTATAGCTATAATATATCTGTTAAGATGAAAAAGTTTAAAATTGCCCATGTTTTATTAAATCCTTACTATATAACAGCAACGCGTTCATCTATCTCATAGCTAGGTAATGAACAGTCTATAATAGTCGTGCTTTCGTTTTTAAATAATCTGTTATTAGCAACGGTAAGCCCTAAGATAGAAGCTGTTGTAATTTTTTCGTTATGAAAAATAGATACTACTTGCCATTGTAATAAAAGCAGAAATATGACATCCACTTCGCGTTATAGATGGAATTCTAAAGCCTATATCAAGATCTTCATAGAATGAAAAAAAGTCGATTCCATATGTTGTAAAATACCAAAAAAACTCCTAGAAAAATTTATTATTTTCGTTCTTCTTCTTGGATTTGTCCATCTTTTAAGTAAATGATACGAGAACAATGGTCTTTTACCTGTTGATCATGAGTAGAGAATATAAAAGTTGTTCCATGCTTTTGATTTAATGTTTTCATTAAATCAAGAATTTTTAAGGAAGTTTTAGAATCTAGATTTGCAGTAGGTTCATCAGCTAAAATTACAGCTGGTTTCTTTACCAATGCTCGAGCAATAGAAACTCGCTGTTGTTGACCTCCAGAGAGTTGATTTGGTTTTCGGTGTTGCATTCCATCGAGTCCAACTTCGATAAGAATATCGGAAGCCATTTTTTTTATTTCCATGCGGGAATACTTATTGAGCAAATTTAATGCTAGTTCAACATTTTCTTGTGCGCTAAGGACTGGTATAAGGTTGTAATTTTGAAAAATAAATCCTATCTTTTCTTTTCTTAATTTATTTTTGTTGCGATCAGTCATCTGGGCAACATTTTCATTATCAATAAAAATATTGCCAGAAGTAATAGAATCCAAACAACCTATAAGATTTAACATTGTTGTTTTCCCTGATCCAGAAGGTCCTGCAATAGCAGTAAATTCACCATCTTGAATTTCGGTAGAGACTCCAGCGAGCGCATGCACAATGGATAAGTCTTGCTCGACTTTTCCTTCTGCTTTATGTTGTTTTTTATTTTTACGCTGAGCTTCTCCTGTTGGTAGGTAAGTTTTAACTATGTTATCTATCTTAACCATTTTAACGCTCCTGTATCTTTTTATTGACTTTGAATTGATGTATTTTTTACGATAACATCATGACTAGAACCTTCTTGTATCGATGCTTGTGAAATAAGGGTAATTTTGGCATTTGCTTGAAGTTCTGGGATAGTTAGACAACCGCAGTTGCACATTGTGTGTCGAATTTTACTCATGCTTAATGTAACGTTATCATGAAGAGAACCTGCATAGGGAACATAAGAATCAACTCCTTCTTCAAAGCTCATTTTTTTATCCCCTCCTAAATCATAACGTTGCCAGTTTCTAGCTCTGTTTGATCCTTCTCCCCAATATTCTTTTACATAATTGCCATTTACAATTAATCTGTTAGTTGGGCTTTCATCAAATCGTGCAAAATAGCGCCCTAGCATACAGAAGTCAGCACCCATAGCTAGTGCGAGTGTCATGTGATAATCGTGCACAATTCCACCGTCAGAACAGATAGGAATATATATTCCTGTTTTTTTATAATATTCATCACGTGCGTTTGCGACTTCAATAGTTGCTGTTGCTTGGCCTCTTCCTATTCCTTTTTGTTCTCGAGTAATACAAATAGAACCTCCGCCAATACCAATTTTAATAAAATCTGCACCTGCTTTTGCTAGAAAATCAAAGCCTTCTTTGTCAACAACATTTCCAGCTCCTACGCGAATATCGTCTCCGAATTTTTCGTGTATTTCTTTTAGTGCAATAGCTTGCCATTCAGAAAAACCTTCAGATGAGTCGAGGCATAATACGTCTACACCTGCAGCTAGTAATGCAGGAACTCTATCCATATAATCACGAGTGTTAATGCCTGCTCCTACAATGTAACTGTGTTTTTCATCGAGTAATTCGAGAGGGTGTTCTTCATGACTTGCATAATCTTTTCGAAATACCATGGATACAAGGTTGTTGTTATTATCAATAATAGGAAGTTGATTTAATTTGTGTTTCCAAATTAGTTCGTTTGCTTCACTTAATGTAATTTTATCTTTTCCAGTGATTAAATCTGCAAATGGAGTCATGTAATCTTTTACAAGGGCGTCTGGACCTGCGTGTGAAATACGAAAATCTCGACCAGTGAGTATGCCAACTAATTTTCCTGTCGAAGTCCCATCTTCTGTCACCGCCAGTGTTGAATGACCCGTTTTTTGAGTAATCTTCAGAGCTTCTCCAAGAGTTGCATCCGGTTTTATGTTAGAATCTGAGTTTACAAACCCTGCTTTGTATCGTTTTACTCTGGTTATCATCGCTGCTTGATTTTCGATAGATTGACTTCCGTAAATAAAAGATATTCCACCTTCTTTTGCAAGAGCTATAGCCATGTTGTCATCTGAGACAGATTGCATAACAGCAGAAACTAGTGGAATATTTGCAGTTAGCGAAGGGGTCTCTCCTTTTTTAAATTTTACAATAGGGGTTTTCAAACTAACGTTTGAAGGAATGCACTGTGTTGATGAATATCCTGGAACAAGAAGGTATTCTGCAAAAGTATGAGATGGTTTTTCAAAGAAATAAGCCATTAATCGCTCCTGATAATGAAAAATAATAAATTTAATTGCCTTAGTATAATGTAAACAACGAAGTCGGTAAAGGCTGTGTTGTAAAGGTTAGTATACAAATTTTCTTTAATTAAAATGCAGCTGGAACTAATCCTAGTCCGTCTGTTTCATTAAACCCGTACATAATGTTCATGTTTTGAATTGCTTGTCCACTTGCACCTTTTACAGTGTTATCAAGGACTGAAATTAATTGTAGCATTGTATTATTATGCACTAAATGTACTGAAATATCGCAAAAATTAGTTCCTCGAACATTTTTAGTTTTAGGAGTTTCTCCTATAGGAAGTATACGTACAAAAGGTTCATTTTTGAAAAAATCAGTATATATGTTGTGAAAAACGTTTATGAGCTCTTCTGTATTTGAAGTTTCTAAACGATCCTGTATATCAGATTTTAAAGGTGCATAAATGTCACTAATAATCCCACGACTCATTGGTAAAAGGTGTGGTGTAAAAATTACACCATAGTTTCTTCCACTTGCAGAAGTTAAATTGTGTTCGATTTCAGGTTGATGACGATGTGCTCCAATATTATAAGCACTACAACTTTCTGAACATTCAGAAGCATTATTTGTCATAGAAGGCTTTCTTCCTGCTCCTGTGGTACCACTTTTACTGTCAATAATAATAGGGTCTTGGTTAATTAAATCGTTTTTTAACACCGGCAATAAAGCAAGGGTTGCTGATGTTACATAACATCCAGGATTGCCAATAACTCGCGCGTCTTTAATTTTTCTTCTATTTAATTCTGGAAGCCCATAAACGCTTTCTTTGTGTACTTCGGGATATTCCCAGTCTTTTTTGTACCATTTTTTAAAGGTGGTTTCATCTTGATCAAATCTAAAATCTGCAGAGAGGTCAATAAGTTTTTTGTGTTCGTTAATACAACGATTGGCATATTTTTCGGCTAAGCCATGTGGTAGAGCTGTAAATACAATGTCTGATTCTGTCACTGCAGTATCGGCATCAACGAGAATCCCTGAGCCTTTGCAGTTTTTCCCGCTAACATAGTTTGTTCCAAAGAAACCACGAAGATTTGGATATATGTCCGTAATATTTTGGCCTTCAAAACTTACAGAACTTACAGTAATTTTTTCTATTTGAGGATGGGCTAACAAAAGACGTACTAATTCAATCCCTGCATAACCTGTTGCTCCAATAACACCTGCTTTAATCATTTTTATTCCTGCCATGTAATAACAATATAATAGCTATAATAATATCATTTTTATATAAGGGAGGGCAAGTATAACAAAATATTTAGTAACTTTTATCTGGAGTAATAATACAATCTATGGTTATTTTTAATTTAGTAGAGAGGTCTTGAATAGATTCTTTTGAAATTTGTTTAATTCCTCTTGGAATAGGATGGGGTTCTGCATCTCCAATAAGAATAACTTTTTTTTGAGCGGTTGGATCCCATGGATAATAAATCATTGAGGCATATAGAGCTTCATAAACAGCTTCTGGGATATCTCCACCTATTAATGTTCCTTTTTTTATACGCATTTTTTTTAGAGTAGAAAAGAAAACATCGCTATCAGTGGTAAATTTATTCAAACGAACAGGTAATCCATCTAATAAAAAGTTATCTCCATAATCGCGATACCATAATAATCCTAATCGTACATGGCCACATTTTTGTAGAGCTTTTTCTAATTCTGGGATTAAATCTTTTTGTAATGTTCCTATATCATCCCACATGCTGCCTGTAGCATCAATTGCAAAAACTACATCAATATTTTCTTTTGGATTTATTTCGTTAAAGGATGTTATAACATCTTTTACAATGGTTTCGGGGCCTCGTGAATAAATCATCATGCCCGTTGAAATTTCTTTAAAAGCGTTTGAAGCTGTTTCGCTATAGTTATTAGTTAATGCGACTTTGTCTTCTTTTGGAGTATTTGTTGGTTTTGTTTTTTTTTGGATAGGTTTGTCAAAATCAAACATATAAGGATTGTCAAAATACTCTCCCGTATAATCGGCGTTTTTTTTCTCAAAAGAACGAATGTTTATAAAAGTCCCCATTCCAATCTTGGTTGTGCCGTTTCGAGTCCAAGAATATCCCCAGATTAGGGTATTTGGAATGTAAATATGAAAAGCAGTTCCAAACTGGCTATCTGGTTCAGGAGTAGAATCTATTAAACTGTATTTTGAGTATTCAGAAGAAAGAAATTCTCCATTTAGAATTCGTTTTTCATCCCCGTTGAATTTGTTCCATTCTGTTGCTCGATAAGAATAATTATCGGCAACCCCATTTGGATCTTTTGTTGTTTCGGTGAGAAGGATTGATTTTATATCATTATTTGCATTCACATACAGATGATAGCCCTCATTTTTATCTTGTTCTAATCTAATATCCTGTAAGGAAATATTGAGGTCAACTGAAAAAACAGAAAGAGTTAAAGTTGTTACAAAAAAGAAAGTTATATATTTTTTTGTTTGTATCATATTTATGTATCGGTACGTTCTCTTTTAAAGGAAAGTTCTTGTGGTATATTTTTTAAACAACTTATGGTATACTTAAAAAAATTATGAGCAAAAAAGATAATTTTTCTAATACAACTTCCTTTAGTCCTGTCGAACTCGATGAATTTTATACATCTAAAGAAATTTCTCTAATGGCTAAAGGCTCAACAACATCACTTGTCGTCTTAACTGAACGAGAACAACAGATAGTAAACACTATGTTTGATCATTTAAAAACTGTTGCTCCTGATGTGCTTGTTGTTCTTGCAGATAGAATTGCAGATTTAGAACGCTTAACGGCGAATATTGCTCATTTTCCATCTCTTTTTCAAACACAAGTTATTGATAAAGAGGTAAGAACTCATAAAAGTCTAATAGAATCTTTGCTTTCGCATAGGGTAGGCGATCCTACATTACGTCTTCCTTCTAAAGCAATTTTAGGTAAAGGATTTCTAGTTGCTAAATATCATGCATTTGCGACAATGTCAACAATTGCTGCTGATTGGAAATTTGAAGAGGATTTTATAAAAGAAGTTCGTTCAACTACAATAGAAATATTATTTTCAATCATGGTAGAAGATGTCTATCTAAGTCTTTTAGAAAATACAAATTTGCCAATTATAATTAGAGAGAAGATTGCAAGTGAATTAATATTACTTTGGGAACATCGTAGTGATAAAAATGTTATTGAAATGGCTCCTGTACTCGAAAAAATATGGGTTGCTCGTCGAAAATTAGCACCTGCATTTGGCACAATGGTTGGAACGAGTGAATTGCTTTTACTTTCAATAGAAATGGATGATAATTGGTATCATTTTATTAGTTCCGAATTAGGTAAAAGTGATGTCGCACAGGCTATGGAAGAGATGCTTTTTGGAATTTCCTATGAAGAAATTAAAGTTTTAAAAAATATAATTAAAGAAAAACATGGGGCTGCAATAAGTCGGGAAGAAGCAGCCAAAATTCTTTGCAAATCTTCAGATGATTTTATATTTGCAGATGAGGAAAATGGTGTGTTTGATCCTAGAGATTTATACGCTCAATACTCAGTTAGACGTGATAATGCAAGGGCTCGACGAAGATTATTGTTAGAGGGTCCTCATTATACTTTAGAAGATCATTATATGAGGTTTATATTACAAAAAAAATTTGAGGAGCTTGAAAATGACTAAAAAAGACCGTAGTCCGTATCGCTTTGGTGAAAAACTAAGAAAGGTGAGAGAAAGAAAAGGCTATACTTTAAAAATTGTGGCACAACGAGCTGGGGTCAGCGAAAGTTTAGTTTCTCAAATAGAGAGAAATCGCGTATCTCCTGCAATAGATACTCTTTTATCACTAGCAGATGTATTAGATATTAATCTAGAGTTTTTATTTGAGGAATATAGACGGAATAGACCTGTTCAAATTATTCGTTCAACAGAACGTCGAAAAATGAGAGAAGAAGAAATAAAGTATGAAGAACTTGCAAAACCATCAGAGAATGATGATTTACATTCTTTAGAATCGTATATAATTATAATACCACCAGGAGGTAAAACCCATAGAGGATCTTATGGCCATTTAGGACGTGAATTAGGATTTATTCTTGAAGGTTCCGCCAAATTTATATACGAAACAGAAGAGTATGACTTAGAGGCAGGGGATAGTATTTCTTTTTCTGCAGCTTCTCCACATGTTCTTAGCAATCCTTCAGACTCAATAGTAAGAGCTTTGTGGGTAGTAACGCCACCCCAAAGATTTATATAAAAATATTTTTTTATAGGTTCTTGACTAAATTGCATATTTAGGTGATATTAATAAACCAATACTTACGGGGCACCCGAGGGGAGGTGATTTACACATGGCTCAAATTATGGTTGACGAAAACGAAAACCTTGAAAAAGCAATTAAACGCTTTAAAAGAATGGTTGATAAAGAAGGAATTGTACGTGAATATAAAAAACGTGAATATTTTGAAAAACCTTCAACAATTAGAAACCGTCAGAACAAAACCTTGAAACGAAAATTAATGAAAAAAACACATAAAACCCAGCAAGGTGGTCGTAGTTAATAATTATTTTTGTAATTATAGGAGTTTTGGGAAAACCAAAACTCCTTTTTTTATCTGTGTTCACTATTTCATTGACCAATGGTATATTTATTGCTATTATTTGCACATGAGTGTACTTACTAGTAAAGTCATAGATACCTATTACGAGAAATATCGTGATAAAGAAATAATGTTCTCAAGTGAAGTCACAAAAGCTCTTTATTTAATGCCACGCCAAATTTTTGTAAAGTGTGGAGGAGATCAATGGCCATGTATAATCAACTCTTCTTCTCTTTCATTTGTTAGAATTATAATTGGTACACTTGGAGGTGCATTCAAAAAATTAACTAATTCTAAAAATGAAATTGTTAGCATCCGTTTTTCTTTTTATGAACCAGAAGGGAATGTAGTAAGTTTTTTTGTAAATGCACATATTTCTGAGATTTCAAAATTTAATGGAAATCAAGAATTGGCTTTATTTACTCTTACGTTTTCTCAAAGACCACCGAATGCGCTGATAGAAAGAATTGGACAAATTCTAGAAGCAAATAAGAATTCAAATCGTCGAAAAGAGGAACGTATAATTCTTAATGAAAGTGTAATTAGAAAATTGCAATTAGATAATTCTAAAACTGAATTATATATAGAAAAAGTGCCTAGAAAAAGTATTCTACGAGATATTTCTTTTTCTGGTGCAAAAGTAATAGTGGTTGGAATAGCAAAGTTTTTGCAAGACAAGTCTGTTGTTTTGTCTTTAAATTTTGAAGATCCCCAAGAAAAAATTTTGTTACAAGGTAAAGTTATTAATATACAAAAAATAGATGGAAGAGCAGAGTTAATAACTATATCTATTCACTTTGAAAATCCTTCCTTGCTATATAAAATTAGATTAAGCAACTATTTTTCATCTCTTCTACCTAGACCAAATTCTAATAAAAATGAAGAAACCGAAAATGTTGAACAAAAACCTATAGATGAAGAGAAAAAGACTTTATCAGCTCCATCAATAGAAGCCCATAAGGAATAATAATGAACCCTACAAATCCGTTAAATTCGATAGCTTTTATAACGCTACCAGAAAATTTTAAAATATCGAGAAATTCTTTTAAAATAGATACGACTATTCCCTTGCCGGTTCAACTGGCATCTCCTGATGTCGAGTTTTCTCCTGATCAGTTGACAGAAGAAATGATCTTTGCAGGTATTTTAACAATTTTAGCATATGACCAACATAATAAAAACACTCTTTATTATCGAAGCCTTATAAATACAGCTCGGCCTAATTTAAAAAAAGAACTTACAGAAGCTGCAATTTTAAAAGCGCGCAATGAAGATTTTGATCTTGCAGAAGAAATGTTTACTGCTGTTCGAGGCTTGGATCCAGATGACATTGCTTCTGTTTTAAATATTGCATTGTTTTTTGATCAAAGGGCTGATTCTTATCGTAAATCTGGCCTTATAGATGATGCAGATGCTTATGACGCTGATGCAGAACTTTATTATCAACAAGTTATGGCATCAGATCCTGCTGTTCCAGATGCATTTTTTAATGCTGGATTCTTTTATTTAAAAAAACATAATTTCTTAAAAACAAAAGAATGTTTTGAAACGTATTTGCAACTAGTAGATTCGTTAGAAAAAGCAGATTTGAATAAACAAACTCAATATAAGATTGGCCGAGCTAGAGAAATTGTAAATGATATAAATAATAGAAATCTAGATAATGAGTTATTCAAGGGTGCTTACGATGCTATTAATAGAGGCGAAGAAGAGGAAGCTTTAAAACTCATTCACAAATTTTTAGAAAAAAATCCAAAAGTTTGGAATGCATGGTTTATGCTTGGCTGGGCTTTACGAAAATTGGAACGATGGGATCAAGCAAAAGAAGCTTTCGAACAATGTTTAGTTTGTGGTGGTGATAATGTAGATACGCTAAACGAATTATCAATATGTTTAATAGAATTAGATGATTATGAGAGTGCTTATGCCCATCTTATGAAGGCAATGAAAAAAGAGCCTGAAAATACAAAAGTAATGTCAAATCTTGGAATGTTGTTTTTGAGAGAAGGAAAATACACCGAAGCAGAACATTATTTTAATGCTGTCTTGGCGTTTGATAAAGACGACAAAATTGCATTAGCAGCTCTTGCACAGATAGAAAACATGTAACAACTAAGCTAATAACATCATTATAGTGAGCTTAAATCGATTTTAGAGTTTACAGTGATGTTATTTGCGGAAAACCATCCTTGGGGTACTTCAAGTGCATATCGACACGCATATTGACCAATAATAGGAGCTAGACTATACGGTGTCATGTCATATAGTTCTCTTATTATACCTTTTGAATCTATATAAGCGATAGACAGAGGTAAGGGTGTGTTTTTCATCCAAAAACTTAGATGTATATCTTTTTTATAGACAAAGAGCATTCCTGTTCCATCGGGAATATCTTTTCTATTCATAAATCCATATTCTTTTTCTTCTTCTGTTTTTGCTATTTCAGCAACGAGAGTAATTGTACTCTTGTCAAATCTGGTAATTGTTAATGTTTGCGTTTTTAATTTTGGTGGAGCAGAGCAGCTTGCAAAAGGACTTGTTACTACAAAGAAGATACTGCAAAGTATAAAAAAACGAATATCAAATTTTGTATTTTGTAAATTTTTATTCAACATCTTATATTTCATGATTTTTTGTATCCTTTTGGTGTATGAACTTCTAAAAGTCATCGAGCAAATTCTGTCGTAAAATCTCTGTAGTTGATTTTTCTACAGTGCTCTGATCAAGTAACTCGTTAAAGACAACCATATCAATATATTTTACGCTACAGGGTTGTTCTAATGTAAGGCGTACTGAATCATTTTCCCAAATTGTTCTTTCTGGAGAAAGGCTTTTTGGATCCCCGTATTTGTTAGAAATTGTTGTAAAGATTGAATAGTAATCTAGTTTTGCTGGATTAAAGTTAATGATAATTGTATATAATTTGTCGTTATAAAATTGAAACCAACTGCGTTCTAGCCAAGTACTTCCTGTAGTTTCTATTAAAGTTTTGTTTTCAGAAGGTAAAAGAGAAACATCTCTATCTCCTCGATATCCAAAAAAAGCATCGTTTTCTAAAGCTTGTTTTGTTTCTTCTATTGTCATACCAAGATGAATTAGGCGATAGCCATCTGGTAAGTTATTTGAGCTTCCCATATCTTGAGACCAAGCTGGTATACTTAAAATAAAAAATGAGAAAATATAAAATAATACAGTATACTTTTTTAGTAGTTTAATTTTTTTTATCATTTATTTTTTTTTGTTGGTTACGATAAAAAGTTGCAGTGCGGATAAGTTCATCACAATCCTTAATGAATATTTTATTGTTAATAATTTTAATTAATGGATTTTCTAGAAAAGAGACAAATGCTGCGGCTTGTGATTCCTTGGGAATTCCACACATAGTAGCTAAATCATAAATAGTAAGATCAAATTGGTGGCTCTTTTCTTTTCCGGTATATAGACCTTCCTTTTCTATTTGTAAGGCTAACATGTCCATAAGTTTCTGGTTGGGATCTTTTAGCAGTGTGTTTGTTAATTGTCGTGACATTGTCCATAAGCGTTTTGCGAGTGTTGTAGTTAATCTGGCAATTAGTTGAGGTTGACTTTGTACCATAATATCAAAGTTATTTCTATTTATAACCATAAGATTGCAATCTTCGTGAGCAATAGCACTTGCAGATCGAGGTTTGTTCTCGAGTAATGCCATTTCTCCAAAAAAATCTCCTTTTTCAAGAACGGCTAGAATAATTTCGTTGTCGTCAACAATTTTAGTTATTCGAATTTGTCCACTTTGAATAATAAACATGTCTCCACCTTTTTGACATTCAGAAAAAATCATAGTGTCTTTAGGATAGAAACGGATTGTTTCTTTTGTTGGTTCAAAGTATTTTGCTTGTGTCTTAGGTTTTAAAGCAACAAAGTGTTTTTTAGCATTTTCAATGTTTATTCCGTGAGGGCATTCTTTCATGTATTGATAATAACCATAAATGGCGGAATTATTTTGACCGACTTTTTCATAATAAGCTGCTATTGTATATAATTGTTCGGGTGTCTCTGTTGCAACGTTATTTAATGTGAGCTGGGTAAGCTTTTCGTTAAGGTTTCTCATTCGTTTTGCAAACGTTCCAATAATTTTTAAAGCAACAGGAGTGTTTGTTTTAATTAAATTAGGATATTGTTCCTTCATTACTGCAATAGCTTGAATATCTGTAAGCGCTACAACTGTTTCGACTTGACTTTGAACAGCAAAACAAGAAATAACACCAACAAAATCGCCGGGTCCAAGTATGTTTGTTGTGTTATCAACTTCAAGTTCTTTAAAACAGCGAACTTGTCCTTTTTTAATTATATAAAAACGATCGTTTTCGGTTTTTCCCTCAACGAAAATATATGAGCCTTTTTTGAACTGTACTATTGATAACTGTAACAAATTCAGTCTCCACAAAAAATAATTTCACATTCAAGTTTAAAACCTGTTCGATTAAAAACTGTTTGTGAGGCTTGATCAACAAGCTTTTTTATATCATCGGCAGTTGCATTCCCATTGTTCACAATAAAATTACCATGCCAAGGAGCAATTTGTGCACCTCCACATTTTACACCTTTTAGGCCTGCTTCATCTATAAGTTGTCCAGAAGGTTTCCCAAATTTATGATTGTTTTTAAAAACGCTTCCTGCTGACGGATATTTATAATGTCCTTTTTCTTTTCTATTCTCAATGTTTTTTTCACAATTAGTAATAATTGTTTTTTTTATTCCTTTTCTTGCTAGCAGATGAGCTGATAAAATACAGGAACCAGATAAAAAATTTTTAAATGGTGAGGTCTTATATTCCCAGTCTAACTGATTTATAGAATATGTACTAATAATTCCGGAACTATTTATGTAATCAACCGAGGTAAGTATATCACTAATTGAGCTTCCGTAACACCGAGCATTCATATAAACAGCTCCCCCAATACTTGCTGGAAGCCCTGCAAAACATTCCAACCCGGTCAAAGAATTATTTATGCAAAATTCTGTGATTGCATCAAATGTTGCTCCTGCCTCACAGATAAGCTCTTCTGTTGCTAGATTATATTGAATAAGGTTAAGCTTTTGAGTTGAAATAACAAAGCCAGAAATTCCTTTTTCAGAGACAACAAGGTTAGAACCATTGCCAAGAATAAAATATTTTTGTTCTTTTTCTTGTAAATAGTTTTTTATAAAACAAAAACTTTTTAGATTTTTAGGGGTTATAAAAACTTCGGCAGGACCTCCTACTTTAAATGTTGTATAGTTTTTCATTGAGACATCATATTCTACTGTTCCCACGAATTCTGATAAACTATTGATATTTTCTGCTATTTTACGTACCATATTCATATTATATAATTATACATAAATTTTGGGGGGCTTGCTATGGCATTGCGCTTATTTAATACAATGAGTAGAAATATAGAGGATTTTGTTCCAATCCATGAAGGAAAATGCGGATTTTATGGATGTGGCCCCACTGTATATAACTATGCACATATTGGGAATCTGCGTGCGTATGTATTTTTAGATCTTTTGGACAAGACGCTTACTTTTATGGGTTATGATATTACTCATGTTATGAATATTACAGATATTGGGCATTTGACAGGTGACGCAGATGATGGTGAAGATAAAATGCTTAAAACAGCGCAAGAGAAAGGAGAATCGGTTTTACAGATAGCCGATTTTTATACAAAAGCCTTTTTTAGCGATATTGATAAATTGAATATTCGACATCCTGATGTTATCTGTAAAGCAACAGATCATTTACCCGAAATGATTGCTCTTAATAAACGACTTGAAGAAAATGGGCATACTTATATGGCAGGAGGAAATCTTTATTTTGATGTTACAACTTTTCCTGATTACGGAAAGTTGGCACGTTTAAATTTAGAGGACTTAAAAGCTGGAGCTCGTATTGTTGTTGATAAAAATAAAAGAAATCCATGTGACTTTGTTCTTTGGTTTACTAAATCTAAGTTCGAAAAACAAGCGCTTACATGGGATTCTCCATGGGGCAGAGGCTATCCTGGTTGGCATATTGAATGTGCTGCAATGAGTATGAAGTATTTAGGTGAACATTTTGATATTCATACAGGGGGAATTGATCATATTCCAATCCATCATACAAATGAAATTGCAGAAGCAGAAGGTGCTACAGGTAAAAAATGGGTAAACTATTGGTTACATAATGAATTTTTAGTTATTGCTAAAACAAAAGACTCTCAAGAAGCTTCTGGAAAGATGTCTAAATCGAAAGGTAATTTTCTAACTCTTCAGCGGTTAATTGATAGAGGCTATAGTGCTCTTGATTATAGGTTTTTTCTTTTAGGAGCTCATTATCGTAGTCAGGTTGCTTTTTCTTGGGAAGCTATGAATAGTGCAAAACAAGCTCGTGAAGCTTTAATTAAACGTGTGGCTAAGGTTTTAGATAAAGCTGGTGTTACTAATCCTGAAGATGTTGAAGTTCTAAAATTAAAAGATAGGGCTCATGCTAACGGAAAAGAAGGAACCGGAACAAAAGAGCAAAAAGCATGGTTAGAAAAGTTTAGTGTTGCACTAGAAGCTGATTTAAACTCACCAAAGGCTTTATCTGTTTTGCAAAGTGTTGTAAAATCAAAAGATATGAGTGCTGTTGAATGTGCTCAGGTTATTGCTACTATAGATACAGTCACGTCTTTTGATGTAATTAAAGAAGCTTGTAAATCTAATAAGAAGAAATTAGCTCGAGAACTTGGTTCTGACGATTTGCATGCAAATGATCCAGAAGCAGCGGAAATTTCAAAGCTTGTTCAAGAACGTACCATTGCTAAAAAAGCAAAAGATTTTGCCAGAGCAGATTCTATTAGAAAAGATTTAGCAGATCGTGGTATAACGGTAACAGATACACCTCATGGTGCGGTTTGGGTCCGTGATTAAATTTTATTATAAAACTAGAGTTCAAACTAGTATAAAAAAGTGGAAAATATGTAATCTATTTGTAACTTTTACGATAAAGGTTTGTTAACTCTATGAGTATTAATGTAACGAATGATGCTGATTTTAAAAAAATATACAATGCTACATTTCAACTTTTGTTTAAGGTATCGTATCGAATTGTAAACGATGACGATGCTGCAGAGGATTTAGTGCATGATTCTATGATAAAGATGCATGAAAAAGAAATGTGTTTTCCATCTGTTGATGAGGCTAAATATTGGCTTATTTGTGTTGTAAAAAATGCTTCTCTTAATTATGCAAAACGAAAAACTAGAGAGAAGCATGCGTATGAGCGTGTTTTAAAAGAGGAATCGAAAAAAGTAGAATCGGGTGAAACGGCTTTACTAAAAAAAGAAACACGTAAAAAAACTGTTGTGGCTTTAAATAAGTTGCCCGTGAATTTGAAAATGGTTCTTGTGTTACGAGAATATGCAGAATTAAATTATAAAGAAATAGGTCGAGTTATGGGAATTTCGGAAGGTAACGTTAAGGTTCGTGTCTTTCGAGCTCGTGCTCAATTATCTAAGCTTATAGGAGAAGATGATGTCTACTTGCCCTAGCCATGATGTTCATTCAATGTATATTGATAATGAATTACCTGAACCGTTTAAAAGAAACTTTGAAAAGCATCTTTTGGAATGTTTAGATTGCTCTACAGTTATGCAACAATTAAAAACGGTACATGATGATTTACAAGAAGATTCAAAGAACATTGTGTTTTCCGAAGAAGATCTTTCTGCAAGTTATGAGCGATTGCAAACAAAAATGCGATTTGCAAGTGTTACCGCTGTTGCAGACAATAAAAGTGCTAAATTTTCTAAAACTTTATGGCGTACTATCCCCTTAGTTGCAGCAGCTTTAGTTGTAGCTATAGTGTTACCTTTACGATTTTTTTCTGATAATACAAATTATGTTACTGATAGTATTCCTTCTTTGCAATCGCAGCAGAACATAATTCAGGCTTCTTTAGTTGAAAATAAAGGGGTAATAGCGTCTGATGATTTATCTCATTTTTCAATTGATTTTTCTTCTATGGATTTAACTTCTATGGATTTCTTTCGACCAGAATTTACAAGTGATGGTCAAATGAAAATCTCGATAACCCTTACAGGTGTGGCTAATTTACCTATCTCTAAAGGGGATAATATAATTGATTTAAATGGTTTTGATTCTATTAACACAGAAGGCTCTAATTTTATAGAATCAACAAATCTAATCCCTGTTGAATGGAATATGGATACAAATAATTGACTTTAGGAACTCATTTTAAATATCTTTTTCGGAAATCATCGTTTTTTCGGTTTGTTGTCTATATCTGTATATTAGCTATTGTAAGTGTTTGCCTTCTTTTTATTAATCACTTAGGTATGACGGCTCCAGTCGTCACAGATATGAATCCAGTTGTTGGGGAACCAGGAGATACGTTAACTATAACTGGTAAATGTTTTGGTAAAAAACAAACCTCAAGCTATGTAGAAATAGGAAATAATCGTATTACCTCGTCTCTTTATATTACTTGGGAAGATAATAAGATAGAGCTGGTTCTTCCCCAAAATATTGATGATGGCCTTGTGTATGTATGTACCAAAGCAGGAAGATCAGAACCTAGAATGTTTGCGAATAAACAAATTATTCCTGTTCCTGTTGAACCAAATCTGCAAGTAACTATACCAATTATTACAAAACTCAATACTAAAAAAACTTCGACAGGTCGTGTTATAACTATAAATGGAAGTAATTTTGGTGAATTACGCGAGGACTCTTGTGTCTTATTTCCTACTGCCGAAAAAGATGAAAAATTCCAACCGGTAATGATTGAATGTTCTGCAACTAACAACGATTATCAATATTGGAGTGCAACAGAAATTCAAGTCAGGGTTCCCGATGGAGCTGTGTCTGGAGATGTTGTTGTTAAAACAGAAAAAGGTACTAGCGAAGGGATAGCTCTAGAGATTGTTTCAAGTGCTGGTTTTAAAACTTATACAAATAAACTTACATATGTTTTATCAGTAAATGCAGATGTCACAGATGTAATATCAGACAAATCTGCTCTTATTACATTTTTTGTTCCAAAGCCTGTTTCTGATAGCCGACAGCGTGATTTTACTCTTCAAAAGTCAGAACCAGAGTCTGCCATAAGTGATTTTATGGATACTGTTGTTCAACAACTTGAGATAAATTCACCAACAGAAAAAAAATCGGTTTCTGAATCGTATGTGCTCTCTGTGTGGGGTGTAGAAACTTCAATAAAAGAATGGAATGTTAATAGCTATAGTGCTCGAACAAAAACAATATATAATAAGTATCTTACTCCTAATATGCTAATTCCAAGCGATGATGAAACGCTTATTGAGGTTGCAAAATCAATTGTTGGGGCTCAAAAAAATCCGTGGAAAAAAGCAAAACTTATATATGATTATCTTGTTCAAAATTTTACTGTTTTGCCAGAACTACGTGTAGCAGACGCAGATGTACTTGATATGCTTGATAGCAATGAAGGTGATGCATATGATTTTGCAATACTTTATACAGCCCTTTTAAGAGCTTCTGGTATTCCAGCTGTTACAGATGCAGGGGTTCTTGTTGATTCAGATTTAACTGCTAAAAATCATTGGTGGTGTGAGTTTTATTTAGAAGATATTGGTTGGATTCCAGTTGATCCTGCAATGGGTGCAGGGTACGTTTTTGGCTCCTTTGTAGCAAGTGATAGTGCCAAAGATGACCATTTTGGGAAAATTGATTCACGTCATATTGCTTTTTCTCATGGATTGAATGAAATAAAGCCTGCATATAGCAATAGTAAAAAAGTATATCGTCCAAAAACATGGGCACTGATGTCTATCTGGGAAGAAGCTTCTGTAAATACTAAAGAATACAGTTCTTTTTGGAGTGATGTGATAGTAACAGGTGTATATTAGAAGGAGATTATTATGGTTAAAGTGTTAAGTGTCGGAGGTTCTATAGTTGTTCCTCACGAACCAGATACAGAGTTTTTAATTGAGTTTACGACAATGGTTCGTGAATGGCTTTTAGAAGATGATGAACGTAAATTAATTCTGGTAATAGGGGGTGGAGGACCTGCTCGAGTTTATCAGAATGCTTATCGTCAAATTTTAAATGGTGAACATGAATATGATAATAGTGAAGCAGACTGGATAGGGATCTCTGCAACACGATTAAATGCACAATTACTACGTGCAGTTTTTGCAGATTTGTGTCCTCAATCGGTTGTATATAATCCAACAGCTGTTGAAAAATTTGAAGGTCGTGTACTTGTAGCAGCTGGGTGGAAGCCTGGTTTTTCTACCGATACCGATGCTGAATATCTTGCTGAGAAATTCGGAGCAAAAACAATAGTTAATCTTTCGAATATCGAAAAGGTGTATACTGATGATCCAAAAACAAATCCTGATGCAAAACCGTTAGATAAAATAAGTTGGGCTGATTTTAGAGCAATGGTAGGTAATGAATGGGTTCCTGGTAAAAATTGCCCATTTGATCCAATTGCAAGTAAGCGAGCAGAAGCAAAAGAAATTAATGTTGTTTGTGCAGGAGGTAAAGATATTAAGAATATTAGAAAAATTCTTGACGATAAACCTTTCTTTGGGACTGTTATAGGCTAATAATTAGCTAATCTTTGTAATAGCATATTTAATTTATTTCCATATTCAGGATCAGCTGCCCAAGTTCCGGATAAACCGAAAATATCGGGCGCTTTTCCTTTTGGGTTAATCCATTTATAGCGCGTGTCGACAGGTTTAGTTACAAGAGGGGTTGTTGTTCCGTACCCTTTTAAATGTTGTACATGCGCCCGGACTCCAATAAGTTCTGTTTCGAATATGCAACCTCGTTGGTTTTCGTCTATGGCTCCTAATCCACAAAAATTATTCATTTCTTCAACTACTAACCCCCCAAACCGTAAAAATCCTGTTTCTAAACACATTTGACAAAAAGCTATATCAGAATTAATACCTTCTACTGCACATTCGGTAACATAAAATTGAGCAAGTCGTGCTACTTTTTTTTGATCTGCAGTGGGGTTGTTATCATAAAAAAAACGAGTAAGTTGAACTGAGTTTTTAATACCTTTATCTATAATAGTTGTAGATGGTATTTTTGCACGTAGACTAAGCTCTGTTTTTGGTGGAGTTCTGCCCAGCCTATTTGATGCACAAGAAGAAAAAAATAAAGAAAGTATACTCATTGCAACATAAATTAATTTTTTATTCATAATTTAAAGAATACGTGCTTTTTTAAAAAAACACAAGTTTAAAGAATCCTTCTTTGTAAGATGTGTTTTTTTTATTAAAGTACGTTATTTAGGTACAAAACTTCAAGATTACATATGAAGACTTGAAAAAAGTTTTTAGAGGAGTTTTATGATGATAAGTGAAAATAGTTTATATAGTATAGAGTCAAAGTTTTCTACTTGTGGTAGTTTTGAAAGTCATTATAAACCTGCTGCACGCGAGCAATTGGAAGCTCGAGGTGCTGAGAATCTAAACGATAGAGATTTAGTTTCTATTTTGCTTGGTTCGGGGACAAAGGCAATGCCAGTAACTCGTTTAGCAGCTCATGTATTAACTTGCCTAAAAACTGTACCAGATCAAAATTGGGCTTCTGAACTAAAAAAAATAGAAGGTATGGGAAGCGGAAAAACATCGACAATTTTAGCATCTATAGAACTTGGTCGACGCTTTGGTAGTCCAGAAAATATAAAAATTACCAACCCAAAAGATTTGCTTCCTTTGGTGCAACATTATGCATTACAAAAACAAGAGCATTTTTTGTGTGCTTCATTGAATGGGGCTAATGAGCTTATTAAAATACGAACGGTTTCTGTTGGGACTTTAAATAGAGCAATTACTCATCCTCGCGAGGTGTATAGTGATCCAATAAAAGAAAGGGCTGCTGCAATTATTCTTGTTCATAATCATCCATCTGGAAATGTTAAGCCGTCTGACGATGATATTGATACCACCGTGCGTATGTTGGAAGCTTCCAAAATTCTTGGAATCCATTTGTTAGATCACTTAATAATTACGCAAAATAATTATTATAGTTTTATGGAGCATTCTCTAGTTTTTTCTTAGAAAAAAAGAACTAAGTAAAATAAAAATCCTTCTTCTTGTTAAAAATTTAAACTCACGGTAAAATTACACACATAAAAAATAATTTTAAAGGAAGAATTTTGGAATCAGCACAAACAGCAGTAGAGACCATTTGGCCATATGTTTTTACTTTAATTACTATTGTTAATTATATAGTAATAGCTTATGTTCTTTTTCTTGAGCGAAAACAATCTGAAAGCCGGTTTGCGTGGTTGTTAGCATTGGTATTTTTACCAATTTTGGGATTATTATTGTATATTCTTTTTAGTGGGCATTTTTTTAATAAACCTCGGCACATGGAAGCTGCTAAAAAAAGTGTTTCAAAATTTACTGAGTCTTTAGTTTTAGAGCAAAAAAAATTTTTTTACTCTGAACACCCAAAAATCCATAATGATGTTATGCGTGATTATTTTGATTTAGTAGATTTAAATTTAAAATATGCACATAGTCCAGTTACTTTTGCGGATTCTGAGACAATATTTTTGTGGGGTCAAGATAAATTTGAAAGGCTTTATGAAGATATTGAGTGTGCTGTAAAATGTGTATACATAGAATATTACATTTTTAGAAATGATAAAACTGGCACTCGTATTATGGATTTGCTGTGTAAAAAAGCGCGAGAGGGTTTAGATGTAAAGCTTTTGTATGATGACTGGGGCTGTATGAAAACTCCTAAAAAGTTTTTTGGACGCTTAGACAAAGCTGGTGGTATGACGCTTACTTTTTCACCTATAAAAAAAATCATGCCACTCACTCTTAATTTTAGAACACATCGAAAAATAATTGTTATAGATGAGAAGATAGCTTATATGGGAGGAACAAATATCGGGGATGAATATGCTAATTTGACATCACGAGTATGGCGAGATACTCATTTGAGACTTAGTGGTAGTTGTGTCTATTCTGTGCTTTCTGTTTTTCTTATAGATTGGTTTTCTGTTGCTACTGGACGAAAAGCTAAACGTAAATATCCAGGCGAAAATTTTGTTTCTCCTGAAACACAATTAGCAAATTTAAATCGCCAAATTCTTAATGATATAAAAAATGATGTTCCTGGGGATCCCCAAGTTCCTACTCAAATAATTACTTCTGGTCCTGATGATATACATAAAACCGAAATAAAGGATGCTATTATGCGTCTTATTTCGAGCTCAAAAAAGAGCGTTTTTATACAAACTCCTTATTTTACGCCCGATAGTTCATTTTATTCTGTGCTTAGGGTTGCAGCTCTTTCGGGAGTAGATGTCCAAATTATGGTTCCGACAGATTGGGACCACTGGTTTGTTCGTGATGCTGCTTTTGTCAATATACAAAGCCTTATGTCGTATGGTATAAAATTTTATGCATATCCAGGATTTATTCATTCAAAAACTATTGTTGTAGACGGAAAAGTTTCAATTATTGGGTCTGCAAATATAGACACTAGAAGTTTTGATTTACTATATGAAATTGATACTATTT
Source organism: Treponema sp. CETP13 (assembly GCA_001885315.1). Taxonomy (GTDB): domain Bacteria; phylum Spirochaetota; class Spirochaetia; order Treponematales; family Treponemataceae; genus CETP13. The sequence goes on along the minus strand of MLPZ01000003.1, from coordinate 30,542 downwards.
TTTATGATGAAAATTTTGCAAAAAAAAATGTAAAAATCTTCATGGAAGATAGAGAAAAGTCTTTTCTCCATCAACTTGCCTGGTTCGAAAATCGACCAATCCTGCAAAGAGCTGTCTGGGGGTTCGCAAGGTTGTTTGCTCCGTTAATGTAAAAGCAAACAATCTGTAAATCATTATTTTATAACCCATTCTCCCTTTTGAAATATAAGGATTTCAGAACCTGTTTTAGTGTAACCCAGTATCTGTAAATCATCAGATCCAATCATGACATCTTCATGAATTAAACTGTGATTAAGTCCTCGAGAAGTTAATTCTTCTTGTGTCATGTTGTTGCCACCTTCTATGCATGAAGGATAGCCATCTCCAAAAGCAATATGACATGCAGCATTTTCGTCAAAAAGAGTTTCGTAAAATAAGATACCACTTTTATTAATTGGGCTAGAAGAAGGTACAAAAGCAAGTTCTCCAATACTTCTAGAAGCTTCATCAGTATCTAAAAGTTGTCCAAGTAATTCAGCTCCTTCTTTTGCTCCGTGTTCTATAACTTTTCCATCTTTAAATTTGACCCAAAAGTCTTTTATTATATTTCCGTTATAAACGTAAGGTTTTGTTCCAAATACAATTCCGTTTACTTTGTCTTTGTGTGGTGCGGTGAAAATTTCTTCTGTTGGAATGTTTGCTAAAAACTCATACCCTTTTGGGGTTTTGCTTATTGCACCTTCCCATAAAGAATCTTTTGCAAGTCCAATTGTCAAATCTGTACCAAGTGAGTTCGTGAGATGTACATGGTCAAGATTTAGTGAGTTAATATAATTTTTACATTTATTAAGATAGGCAAGATGGGATTTCCATTCAGCGACAGGATTTCCATTTGTTACACGACATACATCAAAAATTGCTTGGCCAAGTTTTTCTACGGCTTCGTTTGTTGGTATGCCAGGAAAAACTTTTGTTGCCCAAGCTGGTGTAGGTAAGGCGACAATGCTCCACTGTACTAAGTTATTCATTGTATATTTTCGTGCGGGTAATAAAGCTGTTCTGCTAGCTTTATTAACTGCATTAATTTTCGCTGTGTCTAAACCTTTAAAAATTTCAGGATCTTCTGCAATAATATATAAAAAACAAGCACTGCCGTCTGATTCAAGATAATCTAGTCTTTCAGCAAGCTTATGAGGTTTTATGTCTGTAAGTATTTCAGTGGTGCCGTTTTCCATGCGGATACGATCTAATTTTTCATCATTATATTGAATGACAACATCTTTTACTTTGCAATCTTTGTATGCTGTGTTAGCGCACATTCTTGCAAAGGAAGCAGCTTCAATAGGACTGACAATAATAAGTGTTTGTTCTGGTTGTGGATTTGTCCCAATTTTCACAGCAAATTCTGCGTATTTTTGTAAAAGTTCTGAGTTCATAGTTTTCTCCCGAGTTAAAAGGCTTCTATTTCTTGCTTTTACAGAGTATCCATAATTTAGTTAAAAATCAACTAAAAGACTTTTCAAAAAATATTGTAATTTTTTGCCGAGCTGTATATACTCTTTTAACATATTTATAAATGACTAAAAATAAAGTGGTAAGGATATAAAAATGGAAAGATGTTTTGTAATGCTAAAACCTGGAGTAGTAAATCGTCGTATTGTTGGAGAAGTCATTTCTCGTTTTGAAAGAAAAGGTCTTAAACTAATAGGGCTTAAAATGATGAATGTTTCTAAGGATTTGGCTGCAGAGCATTATGTTGAACATAACGGGAAAGAATTTTATCAAAGTTTAATAGATTACATTACTTCTGGCCCTGTTATTGCAATGGCTTGGGAGTCTGCTGGCTGTGTTTCTGCTATTCGACGCCTTTGTGGTCCTACAAAAGTAGAAGAACAAATGCCTGGAACTATTCGTGGTGATTTTTGTATTCATATGGGTATGAATGTAGTACATGCTTCTGATAGTCCAGAAAGTGGAGAAAGAGAAGTTTCTCTGTGGTTTAATAAAAATGAGCTGTGCAATTGGTCTGATCCTACTGCAGACACATGGATCTAGTTTGGCTTGCACCTCTTAAAAAAAAGAGTTATTATTAGTACATCATGCGGCTATGGTATATCGGTATTACACGACCTTCCCAAGGTTGATAGGGCGGTTCGACTCCGCTTAGCCGCTATATAGATTTGTACCGTTATTTTACGGGGAGGATATATATGCAGTTAAATATGCAATCAAAAAAAATAGGTATCATTGGTGCTGGTGCATGGGGTACCGGAATGGCTCAGGCTCTGGCAAGAGGTGGTCATGATGTCCAAATTTGGGCTATGGAACAAGAAGTTACAGATTCAATAAATAAAAAACATGAAAATAGCCGTTATTTACCAGGATATGAATTATCAAAAAATTTGACAGCAAGTGTTAATATAAATGAGGTTGCTTCAGATAAAGAATTTTTAATATTTGCAAGCCCTTCTCTTTATTTGGCTTCTACAATTGCAAAAATTGTTGATGTTCCAACAATTGCAGATGGTTCTACCTGTATTGGTGTTCTTACAAAAGGATTTGTCCCTTCTGATGATGGTCCAAGATTGGTTATTGAAACAATGGAGTCCGTTTTACCGTCTTCATATACAAATAATCTCGTTTATATTTCGGGGCCAAGCCATGCAGAAGAAGTAGCAATGGGTAAGTTGACAGGTCTTATAGCTGCAAGTGAAAATCCAAAAAATTCTATTCGTTTTCGTGAAGTTATGAAAGTTCCAGGACTTATGGTGTTTTCGAGTCTTGATGTGATAGGTGTCCAAATTTGTGCAGCTGCAAAAAACGTTGTGGCAGTTGTGTTTGGTTGTTTAGATGCTGTAGCAGAACAAAGTGATGCTTTAGGGGATAACTCTGAATCTTTATTGTTGGCTGCTGGTTTAAACGAGATTCAAACACTTGGATTTGCTATGGGGGCAACACATGCTGAAACCTTTACTTCAATTGCTGGAGTTGGTGATTTAGATGTAACCTGTCGTTCAAAGTATGGTAGAAATCGCCGTTTTGGACATGATATAATAAATAAAAATATCATTGCACCGTATAAGGATATAGATGATTTAATTGCCCACGTTAAAGATATTGGATATTTACCAGAAGGTGCAATTGCTTGTAAGTATGTATATCAAATAGCAATGGAAAAAGATCTTAAGTTGCCAATTTGTAAAGGCTTATATCGAATTTTAAACAAAGAAGAAAAGCCTCTCGATTTTCTTATGCAGATTTTACGCTAAGAACATACTTAAAAATAAGGATAGATAAGGATTATTGATGCTCGAGAAAATTACGAACACTTTTAGTACTATTATACGCGGAATGAATGGGAAATCATCAATTACAGAAAAAAATATTGATGATGCTGTTGAACAAATTAAAATGGCGTTATTAGAAGCAGATGTTAATTTGCGTGTTGTACGTCGTTTTGTTAATAGCACAGTACAAGAAGCAAAAGGTGAAAAGGTTCTTAGAGCAGTAAATCCTGGGCAACAGTTTGTTAAAATTGTTAACGATAAAATTGTTGCTCTTTTGGGAGATAAAAAAACTGATCTTACATTAAAAGGTCCTGATACACAATCTGTTATTTTATTTTTAGGATTACAGGGATCTGGTAAAACTACTTCTGCGGCTAAATTAGCAGCTCGACTTAAAAAACAAGGAAGAAAGCCGTTGCTTGTTGCTTGTGACCTTGTTAGACCTGCTGCTATTGATCAATTATCTGTTATGGCAGACCGGGCTGGAGTTCCTCTTTACAAGGAAGATATTAAACTTCCTGGAACAGCTAAAGATGCCGTTCGTATCGCTAAAGAAGCAAAAGCTTTTGCAAAAAAGAATCAACTTGATACTGTAATAATAGATACTGCTGGTCGGTTGCAGATAGATGATGCAATGATGTCTGAAATTGAATCTGTAAAAAAAGCAGTAAAAGCCGATGAGGTAATTTTAGTTGCAGATTCAATGACTGGACAAAATGCTGTTGATATTGCGAAAACCTTTGATGAACATCTTGATTTAAGTGGTGTAATACTTACTAAGTTTGATTCTGATGCACGTGGTGGAGCAGCACTTTCTTTAAAATCAATCACAGGGAAACCAATCCTTTTTATTGGAACTGGTGAAAAAGTAGAGGATTTTGAGCAATTTCATCCGGATCGCATTGCAAGTCGAATTCTTGGTATGGGAGATATTGTTTCTCTTGTCGAAAAAGCACAAGAAACGGTTGATGTTGAGCAAGCAGAAAAGCTGCAAAAAAAGATTGCCCGTAATGAATTTACGTTACAAGACATGCTTGACCAATTTGAAAGTGTTTCTAAGATGGGATCAATGGATAAATTAATTGATATGATACCTGGTTTGGCTGGTCAAGTTTCTGCTGCTGATCTTAATACTAGTGGTATGAAATCTCAAAAAGCGATTATTCAGAGTATGACTAAAAAAGAGCGAGCTAATCATCTTATAATTGGGCCTAGTCGGCGTAAGCGAATTGCACGTGGCTCTGGTACTTCTGTTGCAGAAGTTAATAAACTTCTTAAACAATTTGTAAAAAGTCGAACTATGATGAAAAAAATGTCGAAAAATAAAAAAATGCAAAACCAAATGATGGGAGCTATGGGTGGAGGTTTACCAACTGGTGTTCCGAATGGCTTCCCTAATAGATTTGGTCGATAAATTCCCCAGTCTGAAATTTTCTTTACAATATTCTTGTTTAATTCTCATTTTTTTATTTGCTTGATAACTTTCCTTTGATATGATACACTCGTTGCATATTTATGTAATTTATATGCTTGGAGTGTATTTTTATGCAATTAAAGTGGGTTGAAGGTGGAGTTTGTGCTCCAAAAGGTTTTGTTGCTAATGGAATGTTAGCTGGAATAAAAAAAAATAGTAAAAAGGATGATGTTGCTCTTATTTTTTCGGATACAGTTTGCAGTGCGGCTGGTGTCTTTACACAAAACAAGGTTACAGCAGAACCTGTAAAACTAACCCGTTCTAGATGTCGTGAAGGACATGCTCAAGCAATCTTTATAAATTCAGGTAATGCAAATGCTTGTACTGGTGCGCAAGGTGCCAAAAATGCACAAAGGATGTCAGATGCAGCTGTAAAAGCTTTAAATGATTTTGCGCCATCTCCTGTTCCTATTAATAAGGATGATGTTTTAATTGCTAGTACAGGTGTTATCGGTGTACAACTTCCTATAGAAAAAATTGAAAAAATTACATCGGATTTAGTTCATGGTTTGTCAAAAGACGGAAATACTAAAGCGCGTGTTGCAATAATGACAACTGATACGAAGTTTAAAGAATGTGCGGTTGAATTTGAATTAGATGGCAAAAAAGTTCATATTGGTACTATGGCAAAAGGGTCTGGTATGATCCACATAAACATGGGAACAATGATTGCTTCTGTTACGACAGATTGTTGTATAAGTTCGCAAATGCTCGATAAAGCATTAAGAGAAAGTGTAGCCGGTACTTATAATTGTGTGTCGGTTGATGGTGATACTAGTACTAATGACAGTATGATGATTTTGGCCAATGGACAAGCTCAAAATAGTGAGATAATAACAACAGGGAAAAATTATGAGTTATTTTTAGAAGCTTTAAATGCTGTTAATACAAAAATGGCTCGTAAAATAGCGGCTGATGGGGAAGGTGCAGAGCATTTAATTGAATGCACTGTAACAGGTGCAAGTACAGTACAGTCAGCTCGTTCTCTTGCAAAATCAGTTATTTCATCAAGTCTTGTAAAAGCGGCCTTTTTTGGAAAAGATGCAAATTGGGGGAGAATTCTTTGTGCTTTAGGATATTCTGGTGAATTATTTACTCCAGAGAAAACCTCTGTTACTTTTTCCAATAGTAAAGGTTCAGAAAAAGTTTTTGACCACGGTGTTCCTCTAAATTTTGATGAAGATAAAGCTTCGATTATTTTAAATGAAAAAGAAATAAAAATATTGGTAGAGATGGAAGACGGGAAAGCTACTGGCACAGCATGGGGTTGTGATCTAACATATAATTATGTAAAAATTAATGGAGACTACAGGACTTAATATGATTAAAATCAAAAACGAAGATTGGGCAGATGTTCTTGTTCAAGCCTTGCCTTATTTTAAGCAGTTTGTTGGCAAAGTTGTTGTTGTTAAATATGGTGGAAATGCCATGCTTAATGAGGAACTCAAATCGGCTGTTATGGAAGACATTGTTTTGCTAAACACAATTGGTATTCAAGTGTGTTTAGTCCATGGAGGGGGTCCTGGTATTAATACGATGCTCGAACGTGTCGGTAAAAAAAGCTCCTTTGTAAACGGACTAAGATATACTGATGAAGAAACAATGGAAATTGTGCAAATGGTTCTTGCAGGGAAAATAAATAAAGATATTGTTGGACTTTTGCAACAGCAGGGTGGACAGGCGGTCGGTCTTTGTGGTGTTGATTCTGGTCTTTTTAGAGCAAAAAAAATTGAAAAAGACGGAGTAGATTTAGGCTATGTTGGTGATATTACAAATATCAATCCTGAAATAGTAATTTCGCTTTTAAATAAAGGATTTATTCCTGTTGTTTCACCAATTGCACTTGGAGAGCAGGGTGATGATAGTCGTTATAATATAAATGCTGATACTGCAGCAGCAAAATTAGCTGTTGCTTTAAAAGCCGAAAAATTTATTCAGCTTACAAATGTCCCTGGTGTTATGCAAGATATGAAAGATAAATCGAGTTTAATTCAGCGTATGAAAACAGAGGATGTGCAAGAATATATAGATAACGGTGTGATTAGTGGGGGAATGATTCCAAAAATAGAGTGCTGTTTAGAAGCTTTGCGTTATGGAGTTCCTCGAACACATATCATTGATGGAAGAGTTCCTCATGCCTTGCTTATCGAGATGTTTAGTGATCGTGGTGTAGGAACCATGGTATACAATTAGGGGTTTAAAATGGAAAAGAAAGTTGTAAATAATTACGGAAGTTTTGATGTTGTTTTTACTCATGGAGAAGGTTCTCTTTTATGGGATAAAAATGGGAAAAAGTATATTGATTTTTTAGCCGGTATTGCCGTTAATTGTCTTGGTCATAATAATCCTGCTCTTGTAAAGGCAATCCAAGAGCAAGCAGCAAAAGAAATACATATTTCAAATTATTATTTAAGTGATATTGGTCTAAAATATATTGACGATTTATTACAAGCTACTGGATATGAAAGAGCTTATTTTGGTAATTCTGGTGCGGAAGCAAATGAGGCTGCTATAAAGTTATGTAGAAAATATGGCTGGCTGAGTGAGAATGGTTCTAAAAATTTGGAAAGTGCTAAAAAAAACGGAAAGACAGCAAAACGGCATGTAATTTATACTCTTGAAAAATCGTTTCATGGGCGTACATTAGCTACTTTAAAAGCTACAGGACAGGACAACTTTCATCCTAGCTATTTTGCTCCTTATCCAGAAGGATTCAAAACCATTCGTGCAGGAGATTTTGAGACGATAAAAACAGCCTTTGAGGATACTACAGCAGCATTGTTCATAGAATGTGTGCAAGGTGAAGGTGGTGTAAATCTTGTTGATAAAAAATGGGCTCAAGCTGCTGCAGATGAAGCTCGTAAAGCCGGTGCTTTGGTAGTTTGCGATGAAGTTCAAACAGGGATGGGGCGTACAGGAACCTTACTTGCAAGTGATGCTCTTGGAATAAAACCGGATGTTGTTACTTTAGCAAAAGCGATTGCCGGTGGTTTACCAATGGGAGCTTGTCTTTTTAGAGGAAAGGCTAAGGATGTATTTGTAGCGGGAGATCATCAATCTACTTTTGCTGGAAATCCTCTGGTGTGTGCGGCAGCAGATGCAGTGATTAAAGAACTGACAAAACCTGGCTTTTTAGACAGAGTCAGCGAAGCTGGAGATAGAATTTGTTCAACAGTGGCTTCGTGGAATTGTCCTCTTATATCTGATATTCGAGGAAAAGGGCTTATGCTTGGGTTTGAAATAATATCATCTGTAAAAGCTTTTGATATTGAAGTGGAATGCTTAAAAAGAGGGCTTTGCTGTTGTACGGCAGGTGTGAATACCGTTAGGTTTTTACCTCCATTAGTAATTACAAATGAAGAAATTGATGAAGGCTTAAAAATATTTAAATCTGTTTTGTTTGATATGGTATCATAAAAAGACGATTTCTGATAAAATATTACTGCTCGTTAAAATAAAATGATAGGAGTCTTTCTATTACAGACATGAAAAATACTATTAAAACTTTTACTATAAAGAACAGTGTTGTATTTATCCTGTTTTTATTATTAGTAATTCTTGCTTTTGTTGATTCTAGCCTTGTCTCAGTTAGAAATTTCAGAAATATTATTTCTATTGGAGCATCGTATCTGATAGTTGCTACAGCATTTGCTTTTTGCATGTATATAGGGTATCTTGATTTTTCGCTTGCTTTTACAGCTGGTACAGCAGGCATTCTCACAGCTTCTTTTTTTCAAACAACTGAAAGTACGTACTTACTATATTCTTCAGCTCCAGTAATTCCTGTTCCTGTTGTAATTTTTTTAGTTTGTATTCTTATGTGTCTGGTAGGAGTTGTTTTAATGATTCTTATTCAGAAATTTTCATTTCCTTTTTATTTTGCAAATCTGGGTGTTATAGTCCTGTTATATGGAATTGTACATGTTTTTTTGCATAATTCAGAAATTGGTGAAGTGTATTTGGATGGTTTATCAGAATCTTTTCGCAATTTAAGCACGTCTGCTATTGGGAATGATCCAACTTATTCTTTACCTGTTTCGGTTATCATATCTATTTTAATCTGCATGGGAGCATGGTTTGCTATGCGGAAAGTTCCTCTAATACAAAAAATAGTACATAAAAGCAAAGTAACTCATTATAATGTTCAAAAATCTGGATTTACATCTGTAGAAATACTTTTAATTTTTTGTAGCACAGGGGTTATAGCTTCCTTTGGTGGTATTATGCGAGTTGCATATGTGGATTTTGTTGATGCTAGTTTTGGAATTAATTTTTTATTTGATATTTTGGCAATTTGTCTTATAAGTGGTTTTTCTTTTTTTGGTGGAAAAGGGACCTTACCTATGCTGATTTTAGGAACACTTATTTATACAGCATGTTGTTATGCTATAGATTTTGTAGGATTTGGGCGTTTTACATCATATATAATTAGAGCATTTATAATTATTTGGAGTATTGGGATAGATATTTATTTGCGCCAAAAGAAAAGTAAAAATGAGTCAACAATTTCAGAAGTAGGTATTTTAAAAAACGAAAAATAAATACGTATATTTTTTGCAAGCTATTAAATTAATTTATAGAATAGGAATGTAGTAACAGGAGTTTCAAATGAACGTGGTTGTAATTGGTGCCCAATGGGGAGATGAAGGTAAGGGGAAAATAGTAGATTTCCTTGCTAATGATGCAGATGTAATTATTCGATATGCTGGTGGCGCAAATGCTGGCCATACTATAGTAATTGGTGATCAGCAGTATGCTTTACATCTAGTCCCGTCAGGAATTTTGTATCCAAATAAAACAGTTTATTTAGGAATGGGCATGGTAATTGATCCAGAAGCTCTTTTTAACGAATTACAAATGCTTAAAGATAGAGGCGTCGATTGGGAAGGAAGAGTTTTGATTTCTGATCGAGCTCATATAGTTCTTCCTCGATATTGTCGTATGGATAAAGAACGAGATGCACAACGCAAAAAACCAATTGGAACTACTGGTAGAGGAATGGGTACTACATATTCGATGAAAGCAGAACGAGATGGTATTCGCCTTGCTGATATCGATTGGAATGATAAACTCGAAGAATTAGAAGAAGAAGACCGTAAATTTTTAGATATTTATCGTGAACGATTACTTTCTATGCGAATAGATATCACTCAACAAATGTTTCAAATGAAAAAAGTTAATAGACTTTTTGAAGGTGCACAAGGAGCCATGTTGGATCTTGATGCAGGAACATATCCATATGTTTCTTCCGGTATGAGTGGGGCTCACGGTGCTTCTGTCGGTGCTGGAATGGGACCTCGTGATATTGATAAGATATATGGGGTTTTTAAAGCATATACAACTCGAGTAGGAAATGGACCTTTCCCAACAGAATTTGATGAAGATAGTCAAAGTACATTATATCATTTTGTTCGTGATACTGGACGTGAATATGGTGTTACAACAGGGCGCCCTCGACGATGTGGATATTTGGATTTAGTAGCTTTACGTTATGCTTGTCGAGTAAATTCTTTAACAGGTCTAGTGTTAACTCATTTGGATATTTATGATACCCTAAATGATATCGAAGCGTGTGTTGCGTATGAAATAGATGGAGAGATTGTTACAGATTTTCCAGCTTCTATCGAAAAACTGAATAATGCAAAGCCAGTTTTAAAAAAATTCGACGGATGGAAAACTGAATTAAAGGCCTGTGGTTCTTATAAAAAAATGCCAAAAGAAGCCAAAGAATATGTTGAATTTATAGAAAGTTTCTGTGATACACCTGTTACTATAGTTTCTGTTGGATATGAACGATCTGATACTTATATACGTGAAAAAGCTTTTAAGTAAAAAGGTAACATTACTTAATATTATTCCGTATTAAAGGAGTTTATATGATATTGGCTAAAGATTTGGAAAGTCTGACTTTTCCGTCAGTATTTAAAAGTTCTCTTGCTAAATTTAAAAATCGAAATGCTTTATCTTTTGTGAACTCTTCTCCGTTGACTTATGCTCAAATAGGTCAACGAACAGAGCAACTTTCAAAAATATTGGTTTCTTTAGGTGTTAAAAAAGGCGATAAAATTGCTATCTATTCAAATAGTACCCCTCATTGGGGCGTTGCATGTTTTGCAATTGTGAATTTAGGAGCTATTGCAGTACCTCTTCTTCCAGATTTTACAGAAGGTGAAGTTGAAAGGATGACTGAACACGCCGGTGTAACTGGGATTATCGTTGGTGATAAAATGATTAATCGCATAGAGCCTATTTCTTCAGAAAAATTACCATTGCTAATCCGTATTAGTGATTTTGCTGTTCTACGCAAAGATGGTAAAGCTACCGATGAAAAATCTCGTCTAGACATGAATACAAAAGGGTTGCCAGCATTAGAACCCGTAAATGTTCAAGAGAATGACACTGCGTCAATAATCTATACATCGGGAACAACAGGACGCTCAAAAGGTGTTGAACTTAGTCACAAAAATCTTATTTGGTGTGCTCTTCAAACTCAAACAATGCAAAGAATTAATCCATTAGACAGATGCCTCTCATTTTTGCCCTTAAGCCATGTTTATGAGTTTACTTTGGGGTTTGTTATGCAATTTATGAATGGGTCAAGTGTGTATTATTTGGAGCGTCCCCCGACGGTTTCAAGTTTGCTTCCAGCTTTTAAAAAGATTAGGCCTACTGTTGTATTGAGCGTTCCAGTTATTATGGAAAAAATATACAAGAACAAGATAATACCGACATTCACAAAAACAAAAAGAATGAAAAAGATTTATGGAATACGTTTTTTTCAAAAAATATTACATCGTATTGCAGGGCGTTCTCTTAAAAAAACTTTTGGTGGTAATATTAAGTTTTTTGGTATTGGTGGTGCAAAGGTTGATCCTGTTGTTGAAAAATTTTTAAAAGACGCAAAGTTTCCATATGGGATTGGATATGGGCTTACCGAAACGTCACCTCTTCTTGCTGGGACAGGTCCTAGTAGTACGATTCCAGGAACTATTGGTCCTGTAATGCGTGGTGTAGATATGAAAATAATTAATGCAGATCCTGTAACACATGTTGGTGAAATTGTAGTAAAAGGTGAAAATGTTATGAAAGGTTATTATAAGGAACCAGAAATGACAGCAGCTGTGTTTACTACAAAAGAGGATGAATGTGGCGAAGGATATTTTAAAACAGGTGATTTAGGGTTATTGCATAATGGAATATGGCTTGAACTTAAAGGTCGTTTAAAAAACATGATTTTAGGAGCTGGTGGTGAAAATATTTATCCTGAGGATATAGAGTTTGTTTTAAATCAGCATCCAGATGTTTCAGAAAGTCTTGTTGTAGAAGACGAAAAAGGACTTGTAGCTTTAGTTCAACTTAATGATGATAAGAAGACTCTTTTTCAACAAGCGGTAACTGCTGCCGAGCACTTAGGTGAAGATATTGCATACAGTCGTGCAGCCCTTATGGGAGAAATTAAATTTTATGTAAACAATCAGGTTAATAAATTTAGTAAAATTGGTAGAGTTCAAACTGTTGAAGAATTTGAAAAAACAGCGAGTAAAAAAATAAAACGCTATTTATATAATCTTCGAAATGGAGGAAACAAAAATGTTTCTGAAGAAAAAGATGATTCTAAAAAATAGAAGATACCAAAAATTGATAAATAACGGATTGTAAGTAGTGAGGCAAAAATTTGAATGAATGGGTTTATACAGATATCGTAAAAGATCATTTTCTGAATCCTAGAAATGTATTACTCGAGAATGAAAATACTTGGCCGTCAGATGGGCGTGGAAAAACAGGGAGTCCTGCTTGCGGTGATGAAATGCTTGTTCTTATTCGAGTAAAAAACAACATAATTGTCGATATACGTTGGAAAACCTACGGTTGTGCTAGTGCTATTGCTTCAACTTCTATGATGAGCGAGGCTGTTAAAGGTTTAAGTCTTGAAAAAGCCTATAAGATAACCCCTGTTGAAATAGTTAAAAGGCTTGGTGGGTTACCTGATAATAAGGTCCATTGTTCTGTACTTGGGGATGAGGCCATTCGTACTGCAATAGATGATTATTTGGTAAAACAGGGAAGAAAACCTTGGGGGGTGCATGAACAAAAAAATCAAGTAAAAGAACCTGTTATTATTTGTTCATGTAAAAATGTTACAGATTTAGATATAGAAATGGCATATGATGAAGGCTTACAAGATTGGGATTCGTTACAACAATTTACTGGTATGGGAACTGTCTGTGGAAAATGTAAAAAAAATGCTCTTGCTAAAATAAGTGAAGTAAAAGCTGCTCATGAAGAGTAGCTTTATTGAGTCTGTAAATAGTACACAGAAATTTTTTCGTTTTTGCTAGAATCATATGTAGAAATGGTAATAGTATTTTTTCCATGTGTTAAAATAATTTCTGCAAGTTTAAAGCGTTTCTTTTTTGGGTATATATCATCGTATGAAAGTAACCTATTTCCAGAAACACATAATCGATAGTTCTGCAGGGTGAGAGTATCGTAACTTACGGTTTCAGCTGCAACTCCGTTTATAGAAACTGTTATTTCATACGGCATATATCCTTCTTTGCTATCACAATATAAACTGTATATACCAGCCGGTATGCTACTTACTTTTGATACGTAAAAAGAATCTCCTGTTGTTTCGTTGAACGCTTCTAAATTTGAAATATAAAATCTTTTTTCAATTGTTTTTTTCTGCAATAGTAACAAAGGGTTTATGATTGCATTAAGCTTTGTATCAAGGACTTGAAACTCAAGAGAACTATTTTCGTTTTGCCATCCGGAACTACCGCTAGTACCTAAAAAAGTTCCAGCGTTTATATCAGAGATATTGTCGGTAATGGTTATGTTTTTAAGATTCCCATATACTGTATTTAATTCATTTGCATGTGAAAGAACAACAGCATTTCCTAAGGTTCCATTTATCCATCCATCTTCATCTGAAAATCTTCCAAGAATAGCAAGAACATAGCCATCTTCACTAGCTGCAACAGACATTGTTTTTGAAAATATTAATGCAGAATTGAAACTGCTGCCACGATCTTCCCCAAACCAGGAATATATAGACGTTTCATCTTCAATGCTTTGAGGCCACTCAAAACTCCATGTGCAAAATGTTAGTGAAAGAAAAACAAATAATGTCATACATGTATTTTTCATTTTAAAATCCCTTTTAGATTTTTTTATCTATTCTTTAATTAGATCCATACGAGAAATTATAGTGTCTTTGCCAACGAATAAAGAATTGTTTTCGGAAGCAATAAAAGCATTGTTTGCGTTAAAAGAAAAATTACCAAGTAAAACAGCATTTTTGTTAACTAATGAAACTTGATAATTAGGTTCATTTTTAGAAAGAATTGCATAAATTATTTCTGAGGTATTTGTTGTATTACAAGTGCATTCAACAATATGTATAGCATTGCTATTTAGAGATAAGTGTGTAGATGATAAGTTATTTAGATTTACCATAATTAAATTGTTTTTCGTATCGAAAAAAACATTATTATTATCAGAACTAAAGTATACAAGAGACTGATTTTTTGTTTCTTCGGTTAGAAATTCATGATAAATTATTTTTGTTTGGTTTTTTTCAACTTGGGCTACAATAATACGTTGGGATTCTAGTCCACATAGAGCAGCAACGTATTTGCCATTTGGTGAAATAGCGACACCTAAAATTACATTGTAATTGCTCCCCCCAGGCATGAATGTAGCAGATATCGATTGAGAGTTATTTGTATAAAAAATTTTTCCGTTTGAATAACCTATAACCGTACCGTTTTGCGAAGAATCAAAAGCTGTAATGATAGCAGGCTCTTCATGTGTCCATTGTTTTGTACCATCCAAGCTGTATGATGAAACAGAATTACCACTAGGGAGAAGTATGTAAATTCGATCTTCTTCGAAAAAAGGAAATCCTGTAGAATCTATATGTGTAAAAACAGTTCCATCGGGTGTATGACAATTAATTTGAGTGTTTTCTGGTGTATAAATTGTCCAAATCGAATCAGATATGGCTGCCCGAAAAGGAAAAGATTTAAGTTGCGAGATATTTCCTTCTTTATCAAAATAACCAAGAGTTTTGCCCAATAAAAAATGATGATCTGTTTCTGGATGTTGTTTTTTTTCTTGGTTATTTTCTGAGATATTAATTGTCCAAACTGGTTGTAAATGTAAATGTTCTTCTAACGGTGAAAGTGCTATAAAAAAATATAAAATACAAAAAACGATACAAATAAATATATATAAAACTTTTTTTTGTTTTGCTACCATAGTTAAACTATGATATAATAGAGAGCATATCTGGTCAAGGTAAATTGATACTTGGAAGACCTTTTTATAGGAGTTTAAATAATGGAAATAAAAATGCAAGATTTGTTTGAAAAAGCCCTTATTGCAAGTAAAAAATCATATTCTCCATATTCAAAATTCCCTGTTGGAGCGGCTTTGCTTTTGGAAGATGGCTCTGTTATCACCGGGGTAAACATAGAAAATCGTTCTTTTGGTGCAACAAATTGTGCAGAGAGAACTGCGCTTTTTACAGCTGTGGCGTCTGGTTTTCGAACTTTTAAAGCAATTGCAATTGCAACGCCAACTGCTGATTATCCTGTGGGACCTTGTGGGATTTGTCGACAAGTTCTTAGTGAATTTGCTCCTGCAGAAACACCAGTAATTTTTGGCTGCTCGAACGAAAAACAAGTAAAAACGACATTAGGCGAATTATATCCGTATGATTCATTGCATGAACTTGCGAAATAATTGTAGTAAAAAGTAATACTTGACAGAATATCGTAAACAATGCAAAATATGTTGTATTTTTTGCGTATATATGCAAAAGGAGTTTTATTTTAATGGAAGACGATATTCTTACAATAGATGAAGTTGCAAAATATTTGCGTGTTTCCGAACGAACTGTGTATGATTGGGCTCAGAAAGGTGAAATCCCTTCTGGTAAAATCGGAACAGTTTGGCGTTTTAAAAAGACCGAAATAGAAAAATGGGTAAATGATCGATTATCTTCTGGAGCAAAAACACCAGTTAATACAAGTCAATTACAGATTAAAAATATTCTATCACCAGATCGTATTTTATTTTTAAATCATTCTACAAAACATGATGCTTTATTGGAGCTTTCTGATATTCTTAGTACTGCACCCCAAGTCAAATATAAAAAAGAGCTTGCTGTTGAAATATTAAAGAGAGAAGAGCTTATGTCTACAGCAATGGGACGGGGAATAGCAATACCACATGTTCGCCTTTCTTCTGTAACAGATTTAGTTATGGCTGTAGGAATAAGTCAATGTGATATTATTGATTTTCAGACAATAGATGATGTCCCTGTTAGATTAGTTTTTATGATTGCTGCTGCATATAATCAACATACGTATTATTTACAAACGTTATCTTTTATATCTTCTAAAATGAAAAATACAGATTTAAGAAATTCTCTTTTAGATGTTAAAAATCCTATGGATGCATATAATTTGCTCATAAAAGAATAATTAAAAATCTAATACCGAAATCCATTTAGTGATATCACTCATTTCCACTGCAATTAGACCTAAATCAACGTGCCCTGTTGTTTCTCCGAGTAGATAAGATGTTCCGTCTACAACAATATGGGCGTTTTTCCCTTTAGAGCCTTCTGTGGCTATTCCAAATAGTGCATGACTAAATTCTGCAGAAACAAACATCATTGTTTGGCAATTCATGTGCGCGAGTAATACAGATAAGAGCATAGAACGGCTATCACAATCTGACCCATCTCCAGAAATTATCGAAGGAAGATTTGCAAAATCGCTATTTGTTTTTTCTCTTTCATACGAAAATCCTTGTGTCCATGTCAAAAGAATTTGTGCAAGTTCTCTATTTGTATGTTCTGGGTCTATTTCTTTTGCAAGAGGGTATAATTGACTATAAATTTCAAATGAAGCTTGTTGTAAGCGTAGATAAGAATCTCGATAAATCATACGGTAATATCTTTGCCAAGCTTCTCTCCATAGTTCTGAGTTACTGTATAGTGTGAGAATTGCATATTCTCGTTCAATAACAAACTCATTTGCCATAGCGGCTTCTTTATCCATTGTTACTGGTATATCTTTGTCTGCAATGTGAACGATGTAAGAAATGTCTTCTGTTGAAGGAAATGCATAAGACGTAATAGCCCCTGGATTTTTTATGTTTTCAGTTCCAAGGTAAAAACTATCCAATACAGAAAGAAGAAACTGTTGGCAATTGTCGGCTTTCTCTGCTGTTGCATATGTTAAAAGAAGAACCATGCCTTTTTTAGATGGGAGGGAACAAGAAAAAGCCCAACCTTCGTATGAAACTCCTTCAAATTGCATGGAAAACATTGCAATCGAACAATCTTGATTTTGCCAATCTACAGAATCGATTTCACTTAAAGCTGTAGCATTTATTTGTGTAAATGATGCTTGAATAGTTTCTTTGCTACTTGCGTATTTATCGAATGAATAGGATTTTATAATTGTTGTTATTGGCATAAAGGAGTGGGTGTATTGGAAACTATCAACCCCATCTGTAGCCACAAGTTCAAACCCTTCTGGTAAATCAAGTGTATAATTCCACGTCGAATTATATAATAATTCGGCATGAATGGGACCCACTAGAGCAAAAAAAATGATAATAAGAGAGTGTATTCTTTTCATAAAACTTCCTTTACGTTATACTTATCGGGTGAATTTATTACAAATCGTATATGAAAATGAAGAAATCCTTGTAATTAATAAACCTTGTGGTTTGGCTGTTCAAGGGGGAAAAGGAATTAGTTCTTCTGTAGATGCTTTGTTAAGTGAACAGTGTGGGTATAAAGTGTATCTTGTACATCGGCTTGATAAAGAAACCGCAGGTCTCTTAATCATAGCAAAAAATTCTCAAGCAGCACATAAATGGACTAACTTAATAGCTAGCAAAAAAATAGTTAAAAAGTATCAAGCTCTTTGTTTTGGGGCTTTTTTTAATCAATCAGGAAGTTTTGATGTACCAGTAAAAAACAAAAAAATAGTAAAAAGTGCCAAAACAGAATATAGAGTACTGAAAACAGGAATTCTTTCTGGTGTAGATCAGCCTGTTTCTCTTGTATCACTTCGTTTAGAAACAGGGCGTATGCATCAGATTCGTATTCATCTGGCTCAGAATAAAACGCCTATTATTGGTGACGATAAATATGGTGATTTTAAACTTAATAAATTAATAAAAAAAAGCAATGGGGTAAAAAAACTTCACCTAGCAGCTATTCATCTAGAAATCCCAGGCAAGACAATAGAAATACCTATTCCTGCTCATATGGTAAAAACTGTAGAGCTACTTGACTAATTATGCTTTTATGTAG
The DNA here is from genome assembly GCA_001885315.1 of Treponema sp. CETP13. Lineage (GTDB taxonomy): Bacteria > Spirochaetota > Spirochaetia > Treponematales > Treponemataceae > CETP13. The sequence continues at coordinate 12,457 of MLPZ01000003.1, read as the reverse complement.
AGAATTATTAGACTTATGGATACATCAAATGTAACACGGTTTTATTTAGAAACTTTATCAACAGCCGCTTTAATTGAGATAGCAGATTATTATGGTATTGATATTCCAGAACACTTGAATAGGCAATTCATTATTGGAGAATTACTTGAAGCTGCTTCGGATCAGGAGAAAGGACAATCAAGTGAAGAGGAGTTAATTGAAACAGCTGATATTGTAAAAGTTGAAGCATTACCGAAGACATATAATGAAACAAAAATTTCGATTGTAATGCGAAATCCTGTCTGGTGTTTTGTATATTGGGACTACAAAACAAAAGAATACGAAGCTTTTTTGAAAGATCCAGATTTTTTAGGTTTTTCAATTGTGTTTATGTTTTTGTTTGGGAAAAATGATGATACTCCAGCTGATACTTTCGAAGTTCCTATAACAAAGAAAGATCGTGCTCGATTTGTTTTAATGCAACATCCTGGGTTTTATGCTCGAGCTGCATTGGTAGCAAAGCATAGAGAAAAAAAACAACAAGTTCTTGTAGAATCTAAATTAATTTGTCTCCCTGGTGGACTTCCAGATTTGAGTTCAAAAACAATAAATAAAACAGTTTCACCTATTTTAAAATTGTCTGGATTACCAGATATTTTAGTTTCTCAATATGTGAAACATCGCCAATCATTTTCGTAGGGTATGTATGTTTAAAAAATCTCTTTCTTTAGTATTGTATGCTCATCAAGAATATATGCATCATGTCGATGATGAATCTCATTCTCAGTGGCATAAATCTCTGTTTCCTCTTATGACAAATATGTATATTCCATTACTTCAAGCTTTTGAAAATATGGAACAAGATAATGTCGATTTTAATGTTTCTATGGTGGTAACACCAGTATTATGCTCTATGTTAAAAGATCCAATTCTTCAAGAACATTATATTGTTTGGTTGGATAGGTTAATCGAATTTGGTGAAGCAGAGATAAAAAGATATGAATCACAGCCTTTGCTTAAAAAAAATGCAGAAATGTATTTAGATAAGTTACTCGATACAAAAGAATATTATCAAAATATTCTTGAATGTGATATTCTTAAAAAACTTGTATATTTTGCAGATAAAAAAAATGTGGAATTACTGGGAACAACGGCTACCCCATTGTTTTTGCCACATTTTGCAGATTTCCCTGAAAGTATAAATGCTCAAATTGAAGCTGGACTTATTTCCCATAAGCATTCATTTGGTATAAAACCAGATGGCTTTTGGCTCCCTTTTATGGGATATGTACCTGGGTTAGAAAATTATATAAAACTGTATGGTTACAACTATACGATTGTAGACACTCACGGGCTTCTTTTTGCAAAACCGGTTCCAAAAAATGGAATTTTCACCCCTGTACGTACTAAAAATAATCTTGCTATGTTTGCACGAAATTATGATTCGTATTTAGAAGGGTGCAATGATTGTGATTTTTTTCAGAGTGATAATTATCGGTGTGAAGAACGTGATATCGGTTATGAGGCTTCGAAAGAAGACTTATCAGAACTCTTGTATGCAGACGGAGCTCGTTTCGAAACAGGTTTTAAATATTGGTCGCGTAAAAGTAGTACAGAACAAGTTTATAATCCAGAAGTTGCTAGTCAACAGGTTCAAATTGATGCAGAAACTTTTCTAAATAAAAATGCAAAAAAACTAGAAGAAGCAGAAAAGATTTGTAATACAAATGTTTCACTTATTGATACTCTTTATTTACAAGACTTAGGAAGAAATTGGTATGAGTCAGTTGAATGGATTGAACAAATTTTTAGACAAGCTAATAAACGAGAAGATATACAAATTGAGAAAGTTTCCTCATTAATAAACAATCCATATACACTACAGGAAGTCAAGCCTTCTATAAGTGCGGCAACTCCTTCTGGTTATGGGCAAGAATTATTAGATAACAGTAATAGTTGGATGCTTTTTTATGTGAGAAAAGCAACAGAGAGAATGCTTGATTTAGCTGTTCGTTTTGATGAAAATACGGGATTAAAAGCGCGGATACTTGATCTGGCAGCAAAAGAACTTATGCTTGCACAAAGTTCTGACTGGGCAAAATTAGTACACTTAGAATCCAATGCCGATTTTGCAGATGAACGATTTCGGATGTGTATTAAGAATTTTACTACGGTTTATGAATCTCTTGGTGCAAATCAAATGAGTACAGCGTGGTTAACTGAAATTGAAAAACAAGATATGTTATTTGAATGGATGAATTATAGATTCTTTTCACCAAAACGTTAATTAAGAGTTTGTAGTTCTTTTATTCGCTGTTCTAATTCAAGAGATGATTGGGCTGACTCAATCCCCGCAATAGCTGGATCAAATCGAGGTGAATACTCCAAAATTTCTGACCATATTTCAATAGCTTTTTCGAGTTCTCCATTTGCATATAAATGTAATCCCGTCGAATACATTTCATCTATTTTTTGTTGTAATTCATAACGTCCATTATCTCCTAAATTAAGCTTTGCTGTTACTGAGATTCTGTTTATAGGAGTGGTTGAAGATGTCATGTCTAGTGTGTAATTTATATTAAATGTTACTTCATTATATTTTAGTTCTCCTCCCATTGTAAGGCGAGGGCTTCCACCTCGTAATTGAAAACCTCCTAACATGGTAAAGAACGGAGTAATTATTACAGATGTTCCTGTTGAGGCAGCCCATTGTTCTGATGTCGAAAGATCTGAAAGATTAAATGGTTGTTGATATTCTAATGTTATAGTTACAGGACGGATAAAACTGTATGCAATTCCTGTAGAAAAATAGGTTGGTAATGTTTCTGAAAAATCGCTGTCTGAACTTGTTAAATCTGTATAAATAAAACCGAGATTGTGTATTGTAGCTCCAAAATTTAAGTTAGAATCTCGAGAAGAGTAAAATTTTAGTGCGTTAAATTGTAGAAGCACACCAATATCAGTCATTGCAGCAATTGCAGACTGAGAAAGACCTGAATCTGTAATTATTTCATCTGTATCATTGTCTGTATAATCCGGGATGCTTCTAAATGCTCCTTTTAAATTTGCTCCGACACAAATGCCTTTAAATTTATATCCTGCTAAAAAATTATATGAAACATTAAGTGTTGCAGTTGTTTCTGAATAATAGCCGGTAGATACGTTATCTCCAAAAATGTTATATTCAGTAAAAGGAACATAAAAGCATTTTAATGAAGCACCATATCCTAAATTATTAATTCTGTTTACATATGAAAGAGTTTCAAGTGAAGAATCAGAAATCCAAGAATTATGAAATATAGCTGCTTCGGTATTTTCTAATTGGCAGCTACCAGCAGGATTGTATTCAAAAAAACTAATATCATCTGCTAATGCTGTAAAAGCTGACCCTAATGCTTCGGCTCTACCACCGGAAGGAATGTAAAGAGATCTAAAGCTGGTGGTACCTTCATTTTCATCAATGTAATCATCAAATATTTCAGATAAAGTTTCTGAAACATCATCATATGTTGCAGAAAAGATTACAACCGGATGTAAAAAAAAGAATATGAGAATAGGAAATAGCGCTTTTCTGTATTTTATCCAGCTCATAATTCATTATTATACTGCATTTTTTAGTTTTTTTCTTCTTATTGTCGTAAAATAAGATTGAATTTTACCGAAAATAGAGAAAGGGAGATTCCTGCACTAATATATGTAACTTTAGGTTGGAATTATGTAGTGGTAAGTGTTAGTATTCAGTTAGAAGGTGTTGTTATAAAAAAACGAATATTTATAGTAATATTTATTTTTCTCTCATTATCTCAAGTATATGCATCGGGTAAAAAAGATGTAACTCTTGAAGAAATTGACCTCCTCATCGAAAAGAAAGAACTTAACGAAGCTGTTGATAAACTTGATGAATATATAAAATATAATCCTTTAGATTTTGATAATGCTCAAAAAAGAGTGGAATTTATCTTAAAAATTCGAGAAAATTATAAAAAAACTGCTGATAAGCTTGTAGAATTTCAGGAATATTTAAAAGAAAATCCAGCTGAAAATACTCCCGAAAATAATAAAATTATTCTTGACTATATCAGTGAACTTGAGAATATGGAAAATAATCAAAACGTGCAGCAAAAAAAGTTTATTTTAGACTTAAAATCAGCAGCATTATTTATTTATTGTAATAGCGTGTTTGAAAATTTAATGGCTTCAGGTGTGCAATTATTAGGCGAAAAAAAATATGTAGAAGCTGCTCAAATATATACAGAGGGTTTCTCTTTATATCGGGATGAATTTTATGATTCTGGATATGCTAAAGAAGTAGTAAATAATGTTGATTCTTACTTAGAAACGATTAATTCGGATTTGAATGCTTACAAAAACTTACAAAGCAGTTTACTGGATGCATTTGCTCAATATAACGCTGCTTTAGATGAAGGAAATTTAACTGGGGCTGCAGCAATATATCCTCAAGTTGTGTCTCAAATAGAAAAACTTGCTAAAATTAGAAATGATACTGCTATAGCAGGTATGTACTTTAAAAGTTCTTTCGAAGACTTAAAATCAAAGGAGTCAAGTGATATTACAGACTCTTCTTTTTTACCTTTTGCGTATCGTTTTGTTCTTGGTAAAGACAGTGATACTTCTACTGGTATTTTAGCAGCGATTGATGCTCAATGGAAAACACTTGTTGAAGAGTCAAAATCACATATGTATACGGCTTTACAAAAAAAATATGCTACAATTGCAAATTCTATTTCAAACGAAACTTTAGAACAAACGGCTGCTGTTATACCTTCGATTAATACAGGTTTTCTTGAACTTTCAGATGCTATTTCTCTGGCTACGAATCTAAACTTATTATATCTTAATTTTAATGAATCTCCAAGAGGATATACTGTAGATGCGTACCCGGTATATACAAATAATCTTATATATGCAAATGATTTAGATAACGCTTGTTCTGACTTGCTAAATACCGTTGTGACTTTTTTGACCGAAACAAACACTTACCAGTCTTTAAGTGTACCTGATGATGTCCCTACCTCCTTTAGGAATCCTGATGATACTTATGTTGCAGGAAATTTAGCATATCTTTTGGGGCTACAAAATGTGTTAACGGAGTCCGAAACTATTTTTTCGGCAATAACAGAAAAACGAACTATTCAAAATGAGACTGGAACTATTGTGATTGGTGAAATTCCGTGGGATACATTATATTCATCTTTAAATGGGTTACAAACAACTATCAGGTCGGAATTAAAACGTATGGAATTTAGTGCATGGGAAGAGCTTGCAAATTATATTCAAACTGGGTGTGATGAGATTTCAGCATCATATTCTGAAATATACAATAATGCAATTGGGCTTATAAATGAACCATTAGATATAACTGTTTTGTCTCGACCAGATACAGCCTTAGAAATTTTGACAGAAGCTGTAGCTTCGGCTAATACTGATTTATCACTCTTAAAAACAAAAAGATCTTTGTTATATACTGATTCTGAAGATGTGACAACTCTTATACGTGAGCAAACTCAGAGAGCAGATGCAGGGATTGCTACTTTAGAGCGTTTTATTACAGATGCACCTTTACAAATTAATTTAGCACGTGAAAGAATCTCTTTAGCTCAACGGGCTCAGAATGAAGCAGATCTTAGATATTCTCAAGTAATTACTTATCTAAACAATAATGATTTTGACAAAGCGAGGGAGTCTTTAGCTCGTTCTCGTGAAAAATACAGTGAATCTCTTTTATATTTAGATTCTGATGCTTTAAGAGAAGAAAGTGATCTTAAATTACAAGAAATTGGAGAAAGAATTACAAAAGCTGAAAACGAAATGGTAGTTCGTACAGTTCGTTTATTGCAAACGCAAGCAAAAGACGCTTATTATCAAGGAAATTTTGAAGAAGCAGAAGCAAAACTTGTAGAGGCACGGTCTACGTGGGCAATAACGAATGTAGATGCCGATTCAGAGATCGAAAACTTATTAGCCTTAGTAAAAACTGCAATTTCAATGAAAACTGGGCGAGTTATTTATCCAACAGATCCATTGTATCCAGAGATGAGTCAAATTCTTAATATCGCCAATCAATATTACAATGAAGGATATGATTTAATTAAGGAGGGTAATAGAGAAAAATCGCTCGAAGTTTTACAAAATGCAAAGTTAAAACTACAAGAATTACAGCTTGTTTATCCATTAAATCAGCAAGCAAGTTTACTCACTCTTCGAATTGATAAATTAATTAATCCTGATGAATTTGATGATTATTTTGAACAAAAATATAAAGTTGCTAAAACAAATTTTTTGAATAATAATGATCGGCAGCAGTCTTATATAGACTTGCTTGATTTATATGAAATTAATCCATCTTATCCTGGCTTGAAGGAAGATATCTATAATGCTGAAATTACCTTAGGAATTCGAGTCTTGCCTCCAGATAGAACAGCTATAAACAAATCAAAAAACCTTACAAAAGAAGCAGAAACCCTGTATAATAATAATAGAAACGATGAAATTGTTTTAAATCAAGCTCTTGCTAAATTAAATGAAGCAATTGAGTTAGATGGTGATAATAACGATGCTATTATTTTAAAAGATAGAATTAATACAGCCTTGGGTGGGCAAGCTGTTGCGGTTCTTCCTGCTGCTCAGCAAGTTATTTATCAGCAAGCGATTCAAGAACTTCAAAAGGGAAATGTTCTTCAAGCGGCAGCCCTCGTAACAGAATTATGGAATGATCCTGATATGAGAAGATCTCCTGATGTTATTGACTTAAAAAACAAGGTGGACTCTCAGCTGTGATACAAAAAAAACAGTATCTTTTATTTTATGCTATTTTTTATTTTCTTGCTTTTGCCCCACTATATCTTTTTTCTTATGATTTTTACTGGGAAAATGCAGAGGTTATCTCTTCTTCTGAAAGTCGTTTTCCTCGAGCCGCTTCATATAAAGACTTAAATATTGTTGTTTGGGAAGATATTGAAAGTACTGGAGATAAACAAGGCAATATCTGGCTTTCAGCACAGGTCTCGAGTGAGGCTAATGCTGATTCGTGGGTAAAAATTGATCGTTTTGCAGGTCCGTATTCTTTTTCAGGGTCTGTGCCAGATATTTTTTCTTTAGCAATTAATCAAGATTCTGTTATTGCTATTGCGGTTCAATCTGGGGATCAAAAAATATCCTCCGTAGTTTCTACTGATAAAGGAAAAAGTTTTCAGAGTTATGAGGTGTATCAAACTGGTGATACCCTTATTGCTCCTCGTATTTATCGATCAGCAAATAATACTTTTACGCTTTTTGCTACGAGTTCTGATGGTAACGCTTTTCATTTAAAAACCGCCCGGTCTAAAGATGGTATAAATTGGTCTGCATTTTCTGCTTTTCAGGAGTCGACAACTTTTTCGAATGCTTTTTTACCAATGTTACAAGTAATACCAAAATCAGGGAGTCGAGATAGTGAGAGCGATATTGTGGTTTTTCAGGCCTTCTATAGGAGTGGAGAAAGATTGTCTTATCAATTATTTTCTACTCTTTCGAGTGATAATGGTCTGACCTGGAGTGATCCTGTTTTTTTGACACAAATAGGATCTGGGGACCAAACGTTCGAAAAGTATAACAATCAACGTCCAAATTTGTTATATACCAATAATGAATTATATCTGGCGTGGGAACGTTCTTATTACACATCTTCTAATAGTTCTATTTATGTAGTAAAAATATCTCCTGAAGGGACCTTCACTCAGACACCCCAAGTACTTTCTCCTTCTACAGCCAGTGCTCATCAGGCTCAATTATTTGAATTTAATAATCAAGTTTCTATACTTTGGTATGATAATCGAAGGGGTAAAGATTCTATTTATTTTGCACAAAAAAATGGATTTTTGTGGGATGACGAAAGAATTTCTACTTCTTCACAAAATACGGTATTTGCAAGTCCTCTTGTAATTAATTCTGGGAAAGATTTTCATGTCTTTTGGGAACAGGAACTGGCTTCTGGAGGGCACCGAGTTACTAGACTTTCTGAAGACAGAACTGTTTTACCTGCAAAAATTTATGCAAGTTCGTTTGCGTTAGGGAAAAGAAGTCCTTCTGATAAAGCTACTTTTAGAGTTGTAATGCCTTCTGATTCTTCAGGTATTGCTGGGTATTCATGGGTGTTTACTAATAAAAGATCAGAAAAACCACCAAAAACTTTTATGGAATTTCCGAATAAGCAATATATTTCAGATATAGCTGATACGGATGGGGAATGGTATTTAAAGGTACGAGTACAAGATATGGCAGGAAATTGGTCAGAAGCTACTTCTCTTACCTATTACCGAGACACAACCCCTCCTGGAAAACCAAAACTTGTACCTCCTACTCTTGATAACGATGGAACTTTTTTATCAAATACGTTTGCAATAGATTGGTTGGCTCCAGTTTTGCAAAATGATGACGATGGTATTGGTGGGTATTCTTATTCTTTAGAATATTTAGCACCGCTCTCGAGTAAGACTAATAATCCAGAAGAATGGAATGCCGAAGTTCTCTCCAATTTAAAAGGGACTGTACCTTCTCGTATTATTACAAAAAATAATGAACAAAAATGGTACAACAAAGATAATGGGATTTACTTGTTCTCTGTAGCAGCAGTTGATACTGTTGGAAATATTGGAGAAAGTGTATCTATCCCTGTATATTTAAATAAATACATTCCTTATACCGTAATTTGGTCAATAGATCCTGTAACTGATGAATTTGGGGATGTCAGTGTTTCTATCTATGGAAAAGGATATACATATGATGGTGTCATTACAGAAATTTATATAGATAAAGATGGCCAAGCTCCATGGGATCATATTTTAAAATTATCAAATAAAGATTATTTAGTATCATCTGATCGAACAATAAAAGGAATCAAGCTGTCCGATATAGAATCGGGTACCTACAAAATTGGCTTATTGCATAGTGATCGTGGATTATATATGAGTAAGAGTATTTTGCCAATTACAGAATATGGAACGGTAAAAATTGGTAAGTACGAATCACAATACCAACCAGTATGGGAAATTATTGCAAATCATTATAAGTATTCTATAGGGGTTGGGGACATCTTATTATGGTGTTTGGTTTTCTTTTCTCTTATAGGATTATTTGTTTCTTTACGTGGCTTGGTTTCTACTGCAAAAGAAGTAAATGTTGTTCGATATGAAGTAAAAGCTCTTATACAAGGAGATATTATGCCTTTTGAAAAAAAAGTTCAGCAAGAAAAAATAAAAAAGCTTCATAAGCGTGGGTTAAGCTTGCGTTTTCAGCTTATATTTATCACGTCAATTCTTTCACTTTCTATTATTCTGCTTGTGTCGATTCCACTCGGAATATATATGATAGATACTCAGCAACAGACCCTTTCTAAAGGGCTGCAAGATAGGACGGCTGTTTTGCTTGATAGTCTTTCAACTGGTGTTAAGGCATATATGCCTTCAAAAGATGTCCTAGAAATGAGCTTCTTACCAAATCAATCAGATTCAATGGAAGAAACTAATTATGTTACAATTCTTGGATTTGCTTCAGATGGTAAAGATACAAATTTAGATCATGTGTGGGCAACAAATGATCCTGATATAAATTCTAAAATTGACGATGAAAATCTTTCTCTTGGTTTATCCCGACTTACAGGAGAAAATATAGCACAAATTACACAAAAATGTGCTGATCTTAATGATAAAGCTGTTCAAAATGTCCAAGAAATTTCTAATCAAATTTCACAATTAACAAAAGAAGGTATTTTGTTAGTTTCAAAAACTGATACAGCGTCTGTAGAACGAAGGACAGAAGTGCAGAATTTGATTAATCAGTTAGAAGAAAAACTTTCGATAGATTTGAATGCAATATCCGCAGAGGGAGCAGGAATTATTCCTCATTTTAATATGGGAAAAATTGACAGGACAAACACAACTTATATTGCCTATAAACCAGTTTTGTATCGTCAAGGTTCAGAGCAAATGTTTGTTCGAGGAATTGTTCTTATCGAGTTTTCTACAGAAAATCTTATAGTAAGTTTAGATGTCGCTCGTCGAACAGTTTTTACTACCGCAGCGACAATTGCTGTTATTGCTATCCTTATAGGTATCAGTGCTTCATTATTTCTTTCTCATATAATTATTACTCCAATACGGCGAGTTGTAGAAAGTGTTGCAATTATTAGTAATACAGTGAATAAGAAAGCATTAGAGCGAGATCCTCTTCCCCTTAATCGTGGAGATGAAATAGGAGAACTTGCCTTGAGTGTAAACCGTATGACTAACGATATTCAATTTGAGGCATGGCATAAATCTTTCTTAAATGACGGGCTTGAAGTTCAACGTGCAATGTTGCCTTTAGATATCGAAAAAGGTAAAAAACAATCAGTGAGCCATTATTCAGAGGATTCTCTTGAAATATTTGCCTTTTATAAAGGAGCAGTAACTGTTTCTGGAGATTATTTTGATTATCGTAAACTTGATGATAGGTATTATCTCTTTCTTAAAGCCGATGCTTCTGGGCACGATGAAGGAGCGAGTCTTGTTGTTACAGATTTTTCTGCGATTTACATAGAAAGTTTTAGGGATTGGACACCACAAAAGGGTACAAAATATCTTAGTACTGTTGTTGCTAAAATAAATGCACATTTAAATTCTCGTAATTATCCAGGAAAATTTGTTGCATTTACTATGGTTCTTTATGATACAAAAACCGGTGATTTATATTGTTGTAATGCTGGTGATAATATAATGCACATCTATGATGTCTCAGAAAAAAAGAATGTAAAAATTACATTGAGTGAAACTCCTGCTGCAGGTGCTATAGATCCTTTTCTTATAGAAATGAAAGGCGGATATCCGGTAGAAAAACTTCATTTAGATCCGGGAGATATATTATTTTTATATTCTGATGGAATCGAAGAAGAGCAACATAAATATAAAGATGAGTTTGGAGATCATGTAGCATATAAAATGGATGAAAACGGGGAAGGAAATTGGTTGCAAGTGCCTCCTCCAGAACCTGGTGAGCCGACAGGGGATATTGAATTTGAAGAAATGTCGACAGATGTGGATAGAGTAAATCCTATTATTCAAGCAGTTATGACCAAAGGTTCCTATACACTTCACCGCAAAAAAAATCCTCTAGAATTTGAAGAGAAAGGTTATGTTTTTGATTTTTCTTCTTGTGAGGGGACGGCAGAAGAAGCTGTTATGGCTCTTTTAGCTGTAGATTTTGTTTTTCGCATGGAAAAAACAATTGGAGTTAATGAATATAATACTGTTGAGCAAGATAAAAAAATTGATAATTTCTTAAAAAAACATTTTATTGAATATAATAAATATTTAGGTAAGAGCATAAAACATTTTGATGAAAAATTAGAACAGGAGTATATGTTATATACTGAATTAAAAGCAGATGAACAATTTGATGATTTAACGATTTTAACGCTTCAGAGAAAATAAATTTATGTGTTTTTTGCTGTTAGTTTATTTAAATATTTTATTATTGATTTCTGTAGATAAAATAGATTTGTTTTAGAAAAGATAGTATAATATTATTTCTAAGGTTTTAAGCTAATTGAACTTTAAAGAAGGGGGACATATGAGTAATCAATTTGTTAATAAGATGAAAGATTATCTTGATAAAGGGGTTGAAGTTTCCAAAGACACTCTTGATAAAGCTGGAGATGCTGTGCAAAAACTTGGCAATTCTAGTATTACTAAGGTAGAACAACTCCAAATGGAGCAAAAACTCAAACAAAAATATCTTGAATTTGGAAAACAGTGTTATGAATTAATGAAGAATGATGAAAATTTGGCTGTTTTAAGTACAAATAGTTCTCTTAATTCAAGTTTTGAAGCTATAAATGAGCTCAAAACAAAGCTGGACTCGGTTTAGTGAAAAAAAACAGTTTTTTTTAATAAAAACGTGTTTTAGCTATTGACGAGTTCTAAGGTATCATGTATATTAATCAAACGTCGCTGATACAGCAATGCTAAAACATTGCAAACGGTGACAAACAATATAGTTTTTTTGAAAAGCTTCATATAGCTTAGAAAAAAAATAAAAAAATTGAGATTAAATACTTGACTAAATAAGTTAAAATATGATACTCTTAATTCACTCGCCGCTAAGGTTGAGTAACAAAAAACTTACTTATAAAGAGTAAGACTATAATGACAAAAGCTTGCTTTTGTTGAGAAAAAACTTGTTTTTTCTCCAAGTTCTTTGAAAAATAAATAGGGAAGGAAAGATAATGGAATTTTTTACTTAGGTAAAAAATTCTGACAAAGTGCAAACAGGTTCGGGAGACTGAAATATCAGTCGAGCGAAAAGAAATAAATGAACACAGTGAATAATGTATTATTCACGACCCGGTTAGCTGTCAAAAGCTAACATATATCGCAGTTTGGTATGATGAAACTATAGTATCTACTATAGAGGAGTATTGAATTGCGAGTTCCTTTAAATAACA
>MLPZ01000013.1 GCA_001885315.1 Treponema sp. CETP13 | reverse complement strand
TTTTTCAAAAATTATGACTATCTAGCTATGTGATGTTGGGACATTTTCGCTTTCGCTTGACATATGTTTGTTCCTTAGGAAGGAGGGATCAGATATTATGCATACCGTTAATCCCTTTAGTTATATATCTCATTTAAGCGTGATGCCACATCATGGATGAACAAATCGAATTTCGACTGTCTCGATATGTGTTTCTTCCTATATTTTTTCTACACGCCCTTGTCATTCCATATATCCATATAAACATATTTTATATTTGACTCATAAACTTTTGGAAACACATGTTCTGATTTCATTGTGTTTAAATACTTTTCCCATGTTTCTAAATCTTCAGGAGTATAAGTTACATCATTAGTAAAGTTTAAGAAAACAAGTACAACCCTTCTTTTGTCGCCATAATGTTTAATTAGTTTGTCTAAAAATAGAATCCGGTTTGCAGTCTGGTAATATTTATTCATCCAAATCGGATCGTTCCCCATAACAGCTTCTATTTCTTCTTTAATTTTACCTTTACTTTTTTCGCCAGCTTGAGTGCCTGGTCCTTCAATTTCAGAAGTATGAGCTTTCGCTTCAACTAAGAATAACGTAGATTCTGAATTAATCCCAATTGCATCCCATTGAGGTTGGCGAGGAAAAGGCCAAAAACCCCAATCAAAACTTTCTAGTCCCATTTCTTCTGGATACTTGTTTGAAATTTCATTTAATTGGTATTCTCTATAATTTTCATTTGAGAGAGGAGACAACCATTTTATTTCACCTTCTCCGATTAAATCATCAAGTAGGTTTTTCCTACTTCTTCTGGAGATAGTTTTCTTATCACGACCGAAAACATCTTCAATATTGTTAACACATACTTGCATACAAAGTTTGCTTCCACGACTTGCTAATTCTTCAGACAAATTTGACATTTTGACTCCTATAGCTGCCCTTGGGCAGTTCCCCTAAAATAGATTCATCATTTTCTGACTAAAAATAATCTGCATCTTCATTACTTGAAGATCTAATTTTCTATAATCGAAACCAACATAAAAACACTTAATACTAATTATAGCACAACAAATAGAGTGCAAAAAATAATAGGCAGTGCTGAATACCAAACAAGTTTAAGACTTATTCTTTTTCGTCATTGTTATTAGTCTTTACAGTGTTTTGGTTTTTGAGTGATTTTTTCAGACTATCTACAGTAGATGCGATTTCATTTATGTTTTTATCAGGCGCAAAACCTATAGCTAAAAATGCTAGAATACCAAAAATCAAACCTAATAGAAACCATACTCCACTATAACCTTTTTGCGATGCTAGCCATGATGTAAAAAATGGAATTGCAAAAATATAACAAATAAGTAAAACAATTAAAATAAATCCTAAACTCCCTCGAACTAAATCCATTAAATCATACATATTAACTCCTTTTTCTGTAACATTTAAATTCCCTAAATCAACCCACAACTACCCGTATAAAACTTCACTTAGTATCATCTTCTCCAGATTTTAATAAGCTTCTTGTTATTCGAATACTTGATTTGTAATAATCAGGAAAACAGACAAATCTTATTTGCCATAATTTTTAATAAACTCTCCATTGTTATTATACCACAGTAAATAGCTTGTTTCATATTATTCGTTTTTTGTGTCCACTATGTTATACTAGCACCATAGTCTTAATATCCCAGACTCTGTTAATGCTGTTAGTATAGATGGCAATTATGCCTACCTAACTAATGGCGCAGGGCTAATAATTGTTGATATATCAGATCCTTCAAGTCCTACAATAATAGCAAGCTATAATACAGAAAAATTTGCCTCAAATGTATTTGTAAAAGATGATTATGCCTATGTTGCTGATTGTCTTGATTCTGACGATTTGGGCGATAATGATTGTTTTTTAATTTTTGATGTAAGCGATCCTTCTACACCTAAAAAAATAAATAGTCTAGAAATGGACGTAGAAGCCTTTGCAATAAAAGATAATTATGCATATATACCAAATTGTGATAGAGAGTTAGCGGTCGTAGATTTAACTATACCAAATAGAGCTCATAAAGTACTAGAAGTTTACATAGGTAATTGTTCACGAGATATTTGTATAAATGGCAATTATGCCTATATAGCAAATTTATACGATGGCCTTATTGTTGTAGACATAAGTGATCCAAGAGATGCAAAAGAAGCTGGACGTAGTATTGATTCTGACACGTATGTACGTTATACAGCAGTTGCTGTAAAAGACAACTATGCTTTTCTAGCTAAGGATGGAGAGAGTATTGCAATTTTAGAAATAAGCCCAAAAGGAGATTCTTTATGAAAAAACTATTATTCATATTAGCTAGTACAATGCTTTTTTTTAGTTGCAAAAACTATTCTGATTTTTCTCTTTACTATGCAAGCTTTTCATTTACTAATTACACTATTGAACCAGTCAATGTTACTATAACCGCTTCAGACCAAGGTGATCACGACGAACAATACTATTATAGCATTATTGATACTAATACCGTTGAAGCAGAGACAGAAAAAACATACACACTCTCTTGGGTACCAGGAGAATTTACAACGGTTACTATAAATGGCGAATTTGATACAGATGCAACTATCAATTTTTTAGTTACTACTACAGATGAAGATGGAAAAGAGTTAGGAAAAGAAGAAATTGAGTTTCCTCTTATCTCTAATAGTTCGGGGGGGCTTACGTTTTATGAAACTTATGCAAAATCTGACTATGATGGGGCAGAATATCAAAAAATAATTGAGCCATTTGATCTAGAAGATAGAATTTCTTTTTCAGAATATTACTATTTAATATCACAAGACACCCCAGAGGCTAAAAAAGCAGCATTCAAAAATCTCGACGCATTACTACTAAAATATTACACTATTGATGACCTAGAAAAAAGTTATTATTTTTATTAGTTAACTTTCTGTTCCATTGTTGTATCTAATTCTATTCGTACTGTTTGCATCTTTCTACGTGATAAGCCCATTTCAGTTAGTATAGAGTTGTTTTGTAAAAGTTGCTCGCAGGTTACTATATCATGTGAAATAAGATATTCTTTTTCATGCTGGTTTAATGTGCTAAGAATGGTAATAGGCAAGATATGTTCTTTGTGGATAATCTCTCTAAGGCTTTTCCCTTCTGGATAATTCCAAGAGAGTAGATGTATGCCGTAGTCAGATGCATATTTTATACAATCAGGAGAAAATCGTGTGTTTGTTGCAACGCCTGCGGTAAACGAAAATCCATTATATTTTTCTAGTTTTGAGCGATAGGCTATAATGTCATTTACTCTAGAATAAACATAGAGCGGAACTTGAATACTTATATACTTGCCTTGTAATTTAGAGTATTTACATTCAATGAGTTGTTGAGTGTTATCAGAAGTTGCAATAACATCCATCTCGTGTGTAATACTTTTTCCCTCAACTACAATAGCAGTTTTGACTGCGTAACCAAGATGTTTATAGATTTCTCCTGTAAAAACTTCGAATGGGTGTCCCGAATCGCCCAGTTCCATAAGGGCGTCTTTTATCCTGTAACGAATGGCAGAACTTTTTAATTTCTGTCGTAAAAGGGAAAGCGCCTTTTTATAAATTTTTCGGGTACTGATACCATTAAAAAGAGATGGTTCGATGTCTAAAAGAATTTGATGAGCTATTTGTTCATCTGCACCAGCACTATTAAGCGACCGGAGCAATTTAATAGGGTCAAAAGCCTCCATTTCACCTGAAGCTTTGCGAATCATAATATGTTTTGAGTTATCAACCATACCTATAGTATATCACAAAAAAAGCAAAAGAATTAAATAAAAATTGATGTATAAAATGTGTGTTATACTATGTATATGAAAAAATCAAAACTATTTTTTACTGGAGTATTAATAGCTTGTAATTTTCTTTTTCTTGCGCCGATATTTGCAAAAAATCCTATATTAAAAAAATTAGGGGTTTATTCCTGTGGAACACAGCCTAAACAAGTTCTCTTTTCTCCTGATAGTTCTACTATTGTTATACCGCTATTAGATGATACCGGTTTTCAAGTTTTTAAGATTGAAGATCAAAACAAAACCTTAAAAATTATACCACCTCGAGCTAAACAAAAAGGTTTTGCAGAGGGCTTGTTCATAGCTGAAAAACACACATTTTTAGTTTCTCAGATGACAACTGGCTATCTGTATGAATATGAATATCCTGGGTTTTCGTATAAAAGAGAAATATCTTGTGGTGGTCAATGGTCAAAATTTATAGCTTGGACTAGTGATACTCAACAACTTGCTGTATCAAATTGGGTTTCTAACACTGTTTGCCTTATCGATTATAAAACAGGTAACATAATAAAAACGTTAAAAACAAAAGCATCTCCTAGAGGGCTTGCATTTATAGATAATGGAAAATCGCTTATTGTCTTATGTTTTGATGGTGGTGTAATTCAAAAATTTGACACGAGTACAGGAAAAGTGATTGATTCAATTTCTGTAGAAAAATCTGCTATGCGACATATCGTAGTAAATAAAAATGAAACGAAAGCTTTTGTAAGTGATATGTATCATGCTTCTATTTATACAATCGATCTTGCAACTTTTAAAATAATTAATACACACCATGTTTTTAATAATACAAATACGATAGATCTTTATAACGATCAATATCTTTTTGTTTCATCACGGGGGCCAAATAATCCTGACGGTTATACAAAACGGAGTTTAGTGAATGGTCACATCACTATTATTGATGTAGTAAATGAAAAGCCTATTGTGGAATTTGAAGGCGGTAATCAGCCTACTGGTTTAGATGTTTCTCCAGACGGACACTATTTGTGTTTTTCTAATTTTCAAGATGCTAACTTTGAGCTATACAAAATCGAATAAAAAAACCTAAAAGGTTCTCGTACGTGTGCCTTTCCTATTCCACTTTGAATGTCACTATTTGAGTATCATCTGCACACTGCACTTCAATTTCATGTTCTCCTACTTGCATAGGTATGTCAATGGTAAATGGGCGTTCAATATCTGCATAAAAACGACCATCATACATAACTTGCAGTGTGTCAGCTGTACCACCAGTTACTTGTAGAGGAATTATTTGTTTTGTCTTAAGTCCTGTTTGATGAATAAATATGTTTCCATTTGCTGGCTGAATGATGTTGAGGTCAGAATCGTTGTAAGCAAGAGTGCCATTGCGTTGTTTTTCAAAAAACCATTCTTGATATTCTGCAGGATAGTGTATTTCAGTTCCTTGATGCCAATTACATGTTGGTAAGCTATCAGCTTTGAGTTCTGGTATAAATTCTTCGAGTGTTGCAGGACAATCAGGACCTGCTTTCATTCCTGAAAGTGGGCAAATTTTGCATTTTACGCAGTTCGGCGGTTCTGCCCATTCTGTTTTTGGATAAAGCGTTTGTTTGTGTAATTCTATTAACAGTTGTTTAGCAACTTGAGCTGGAATTGAGCTACCTGTTTTTCCTATAACGGTATTGCCGTCAAAGTTACCCATCCAAACGCCTACAGTATACTCTGGAGAGGCGGCCAATGCAGTTATGTTTTGGTATTGGTTAGAAGTTCCTGTCTTAAAAATTGATGGAAAGTCTGTTATAAAGGTATGAGCTCGACCAAATCCGAGTTCGCGAGCGTCAGCGTCAGATAAAATTGAGCAAATAAGACGAGCGGTATCGCTTTTATAGATTTGTTTTATGGAATTTTGAGATATATCTGTTGCGCTATCAGTATAATCTGTTATTTCGCCCTTGAAATCAGTTTTGTCGGTAATAAATTGTAATTTGCGCAGTAGTCCGTCATTTGGAAAAACACTAAAAGCTCTAACTAGTTCTGCAAGTTGTATTTCACCACTACCAAGAGCGAGCGATAGGCCACATTCTGGCCCGGTATTTTTAAGCGAATTAAATTTCAGCTCATCTAATTTTTGTAAATACGCAAAAATTCCTAAGTCATCTAAAACTGTGACTGCTGGTACATTTAAGCTTGATGCAAGGGCGACTCGTAAGCGAACCGGTCCATTATAGCGATTATTAAAGTTTTGAGGCATATAGACTTCGTAGCTTCCAAAACGTTTAGGTATATCAGGAATAATGGTAGCGGCGGTATACCCTTTTTCAATAGCTAAGGCATATAAAAAGGGTTTCATACTACTGCCTGGTTGCATTTTAATAAGGCATCCGTCTATTGCCCCATGGCTATTTTTATCATTCCATTTGCTGCTGTTTGCCCATACAATAACATTTCCCGTAGCATTTTCTATTACAATGCAAGCACCATTAGCTAAGCGAGAAGATTTATTTGCATCTATTAAAGTTTGTAATAGGTACTGGGTGTTTTTAGTTAAATTATAATCAATGCTCAGGTGAACTTCACTTTGCCCCGCAAGTTGTGGTTTTATGTGTTCTATAACTCGTGGTAACAAAAAAGGATATTGATATGCCTCCAACTCAGATATTGTTTTCTCATGATTTATCTCAGTTTTATTTAGAGGACTATAGAGTGTGGGATTGCGGGGCACGAGAATAAGATTGTCTTGTTGTTGTGTAGTTAGATCGCACAGATTAGAACTATAAAAGTATCGTGCTGCAGAAGTGAACCCTGCTGTTTGATAGCCAAATGGTACTGAGTTTATGTAAAGTTCAAGTATTTGTTTTTTAGACAGGCGCAGTTCTAATCGAAGTGCATTAATTGTTTCAATTATTTTTGCTCCTATTGTGCGAGATCGGGCTGGAGCAATTATGCGCGCAAGTTGCATGGTAATAGTACTTGCTCCACTAACTTTTTTACCACTTGTGATATTTTGCCACATTGCCCTAAAGATAGCACTAAAATCAATTCCACAGTGGTGATAAAAGTTTTTGTCTTCGGCTTGTATAATTTTTTGGACAAGATCAGGTGGCATTTTATCTAATGGCGTAAATTCCATGCGCAATCCGTTATCGTCTACTGGCAAAATTTGTAAAAGACGATTATTGGTGTCGTATACACGAGTACTCCAACCTTGTTGCTTAAAGTCAGAAAGTTCTGAATATGGCAAAAAACGTAATACGAGAAAAATAACGAGGATACTAAATAAAATTGAAACGACAATTTTTTTAAATCGAGAAGCGGCATTCCACTTCTCGTATAATTTTTTTTTCATGTTATTTTATTACAAACAAATAGCCTTTTGTTCGTCCAAAGACTTCTGGTTCGTACATACATTCAGCTGTAACAGGTGGAACCGGATAGATACCTCGTCGTGTTGCTCTAAACTTAAATGTGGCTTTTGTGCTTCCTTTATGGTATTGATCCCAAAAGTATCGGACTTCATTGTCAAAAATTTCTTGATTACTCATCCAGTTACCTCCATACCAATAACTATACCAGTATGAATCCCAAGCACTTATTGAATTGTACGTATCGCCTTCATCTATACTGTCACTCTTATTAGGTGTTGTCACAAAATTAGTGTTTACAATTTCAGATCCAGAAGGTACTGGTGCTCGCAAAGCAAGATAGGTTCTGTCGTATCCTGATTCAAGGTTAATTTCCATTGAATAGGTATTCCCTGCTATTAGATTTACAATTGGTGATTCTGCATTTTCAGGCTCAATTATTTTTCCGGTTTTAACATCGGTAATAACGGTTTTTATACCAATTCCTTCATCTCGTGCTGTTTGCATCTCTTCGGGTAATGCATATGAGAGGCTTGCGGTATAATACAGAGTTCCTTTTCCTTTTTTTGTAAACTCAAGAGGAAGAACGGTATCCATTTTTAAATCAGAAATAGGCTTTTTACTAAGAGGGTACGTTGTAGTAACCGGTTTTGCGTCAAGTCCTTCAAAAGAGCCTTTTGCAATGGTATTTTCATCGAGAACGGCAGTTGCGTAAAAGTTTGTTTTTTCGAGATTTCGAGATTGAATAAGTGTGTAAACGGCGTCTAAAACTCTTGTTGTTGTTAATGTATTATGCCAAAATCCACTTTTTTGTCGCTCAAGAAGAGAATATAAAATTTTAGTGACCATTTCATCTTCGCTATCCAGTTGTACGATTAATTGCATTGCTAATGCATAGTCATCATCAATCGAATATCTAAAATCAGAATAGTGGTGAGTTTTTGCTTCTGTTATATCAACTCCACGCGTGGTAGGTCTCATGTAACGGCGTATTTTATCGGCACATTCTTGTGCTTTTTCTTTATCTCCATTATTTAAAAATGTCATACCAATTAAAGCTTGAGCAGCTATATCTTTTGCATATTTTTTTTGATAGGTTGCCAAACTATCATTGCTAACATCTTGGTTATACAGTGTTTGTACATAATTAAAATAAATTATATCAAAGTCATCGATATACTTACGATGGCTATTTATATAAGATGTAAGAAATGATAATAGTTTATTTGTATCAATTGCAATTTCGCTATCGCTATATCCTCTGTCTTTTGCAAGAGCTACTATATGTGCAATTCGCAAACTAACAAAAAAATTTGCGTATTCACCTGATGGCCAGTACGGAAATCCACCATCTCCTAGTTGAACATCATTCCAAGTGTTAAAAGTAGATTTTACGCATTCTCTAATATTAGATACCTTACTGTCTAAATTGAATACATCAATATAATCTTCAAATGCTATAAGTGGAAATAATGCTGCTGATTGTTGTTCCATACAATCATATGGATAGTCAAAAACATAATTTATTGCGCTACTTAGTGGCCCTAATCGAGTTGCATCTAATGATATTGTAAGCTCTCCAACACCGTCTTCAGAAAAAGATGGAATTACTAAGCCTTCTGTTGCAGTAGTGTCTTTTGTGTTTATTGTTCCGCAAGTAGTAAACGTTTCTTTTATATATGGTTTTTCGATAGAAATAGCTTGGACAAGTTTTTCGGTAAGAATCTCAGATTCTACATTAAAAACAACTTCTATATTACCAGCTTTTTTTGCTGCTAAATCAAAGTAAATAACAGCATTTTGACCAGAAGCGATTGTAATAGTATGTGTGTTTTGTCCATCTATAAAAGCATTTCCTGTAGAGGAGTCAGGACTGCGAATGCTTGCAGTTACAGTCATCTTGTGTGATTTATTGTCTAGATTGTATAAAAGGACTCCTGCTTCTGCTGTATCACGCTCACGCAATCGAGGGGGCATTACCGATGTAACATTTACAGGGTTTTGCACAGCAATTTCGCTTTCTTGAAGTGCAAGTAATTCATCTTGCACACCAAAGGCGGTAACTCGATACGTTGTAAGCGTATCAGGTAGGGTAAAGGTTGCAGTTACTTCTCCGTTTTTATCCGTAATAAGTTCTGGTAAAAAAACAGCGGTTGGATTAAAATCTTTTCGCTCATCGTCTTTTTCGTCGTCACTTCCATCTCCCCCTTGCAAGTTTTTAATCTCATACGTAACTGGATCCATCAAAAGAGAGCGAGAGTCTCCTCCATAACAACAGAGTGGAAAGTTATATTTGCTATAAAAAAAGTCAATTGGATTTGGAACGTGATAGTTTATTAAATCTAAGACTCCACGATCTACAGCTATAAGAGTGAGTTCTGCATTTGCAAGAGGTTTTCCCCCTTTTGTCGCTCGTAGAGTGATAGAGGCTTCCGTTCCGGGCAAATAAGAGGGTTTAGAAGATACAATATCAACGCTAAACGCTTTTACTCGAGGATTAATATTGAGTGTGGTTACCCCATAATAACCTTTAGGTTTGTCAGTATCTTCTTCCCCATATTCAAAATCGGGCTCTTTTGTTCGTGTTGAATATGAACAAATAGAAACATACACAACTGGTACATAATTTCTTGCAATAGGAATGTCAAAAACGGCACAACTTTCATCAAAATGTCTAACTTCTTCGGTATAAATACCTTCTCTCTCGACTGTAATAAGATAATCTCCTGCAGAAAGAGGGCTTTCTAATAATATTTGTGCAGTGTCTCCCGGATTATACATATTTTGATCAGCGGTTAAGCCTAACGAATAGGCATTATAGCGATTCCAGTAACTATATCCAGAACCAGTGACATAAAATTCATATTCAGTACAAATTTCATGTCCATCAGAATCCATTCCACTTAATCGTACTGTGTAATAACCAGCATTTTTCGGTTTTATGATAAAAGTATCAGCAAGTTTTGTTTGTATAGTTTGCGTATCTTCAGTTGTAACTTCTTGTTTATAGCTTGAATAAATACTGCCTTGAGAACCACGCTGTTGAACTATTTTCCATGTTGTGTGTAATAATTCTACTTTTAGATTACTTCCTGTTTTTGTACTGTTTATAAGAGGAGAGCCATCAATATCTGTCATAATATATTTAAACTGAATAGCAGTGTTTTTTTTAGGAAATCCAGACGTGTTTAAAGGTTTAGACAGTCCTATGTAACATGAGGCAGGGTGCACAATTATGTCTTTAGAAGTCGCAATAAGTTGATTCGAAGTATCAGTTACCTGACATTCTGTTATATATCGATAAGGGACAGAAGTAAGTCCAGATGCTTCTGTTTTACATGATAGAGTAGCTTCTCCTGTTGTAGACAATGTCCCTTCAAAAGAACTTATTTGTTGTCTATTTTCTCTCGTTTTTGCGGGGCCAAATGTGTAATTTTTTAAAGTGACATCAGATGAAGTAAATCGGTATGGTTCTTTAAACCAACTGCCTTCATATTTTGCATTGGATAAACCACCCCCGGAAAGATATGACGCTTTTAAAGTACCTGTAAGAGTTGTTCCTGTAACAACAAGAGATTGTGGAAGTGTTATGGCTGTTTGATATTTTAGTCGCTGAAAATAAGCTACAGTAAAATATAAATTCTGTTCTTCACTGTCCTTCTCTCTGCTATAGGAAATAGTATATGTTCCAGGTTCTAAATCTTTTGGTAAATCAAAACTATCCCAAAATCCACCAGAAGCAGATGTTTCATTTACTGTAGTAAAAAGTATTTTTGGATTATTCCATGTTGTTTCTTTTACTGTTACCGTATATTCTCCCGTATACGGCGTAAAATTGCCAAATCTTTGATTTCGATCAATTCCTCGATAGGTAACTGTTTCACCTGGCTGATATAACCCCCTATCTGTAAACATAAAGGTTCTCTCATGTATATCTGCAGCATTTTCTGTATATTCTGTGTTATAAATCCCATTTGACCAAGGATTATGCCCTTGTGGTTCGTATACAGCCTTATCATCCTTATATCTAACTAAAATTGCTGGGGTGTTGTTATCAAAAAATTGTTTTGCAACTTGTAAATCTTTAAAATCTAAAATTGCAAGACCTTGCTCGTTTGTTGTGCTATGTGCAAATGATAATTCCTCATTTCCTTCTTCTGGTATAAAATCTTTTTTGCCAAATAAAAAGACAGATGCGTTTTCTATAGGTAAACCTGTTTTTAAACTTGTTACCAAAACAACTGCTTTATTAATACCATACCGAGTAGTGATTCCTAAGTCGGTAACTTGTACAGTCATATAATGATTATCTGTATAAATTTTACCGTCTTCATAAGGGGAGGCAACTCTAGCTACTGAGTCAAGAGAAATCCAACCTTTTCCATTTGTTAAATATGGATCGAGTGGAATTTGTTCAAAAAGCCGAGTGTTTTTGGTTTTTGTATTCAATTCAAATGGAGATAAAGTGTTGTCTAAGGAATCCTTCCAACCAAAATAATGATTTAGAGGATCGTTTTCTTTAACTATGGTATATTTAGTTCCATCTAAGACGTTTTGGTATTCAATAAGTAGTTTTGGTGTAAATTGTGATTCGAGCATTTTAAGTCCATGGTCAAGATATTTTACAAAACTTGCTGCTTCTGGAACATGAACTTTTAAGTTTGTATCACCTTTTTTTGAATTAAGACTTTGTCCATACACATCTTTAAGGGTATTATTAATTTTTATTGTGTAATTTGAATCGAAAGTAACTGGCAATCCATGAATAAGGATTGTTGAATTCCAAATTTCTAGGTTGTCTTCTGTAATCGGCATACTAGGCTCTGTAGAAATACTTTCTAAAACAGTTGTTTTATCTATATCATGTGAAAAAAATACATACACGGGATTTAAATATTGCCCAAAAGATTTTTGAGTTTTGTATTCTCTAAAAACAAAAGGAGATAATGTATGATATGAAGTTGTAAGAGTATAATCTATATTATCAATAATTGGTTGTTGTATTTTTATTGTTACTTGTGTATTAAGGGGAATTTTACCATCAAGTGTTAAAAGTACGGTATCCTCATCAATTGTTTTTAAGGTGAAAGTCCGTAGCTCTTTGTCATTAATAAGAACATTTATAAGTGGCTTCATTACAAGTATGTTAACAGGGTAGTTAAAGCTAAGAGCAACTTCATTTGCCGCTTCTGGAATTACATCTTCTCTATCTATATAGATTTTTTTCTCTTTTGCTAGAGAGTAGCCACACTCCATATGTGTAATCGATAAAGGTTCTGAATAAGTAGTGTATGTAAAATCTTTTTGTAATTTTTTCCCTGTAAGAGAGGTAGTTCCTTTTTTTATTGTAATAGTATATTTTACGAGTGGATTTATCGTTTCTTGGGCTTCAAAAGAAATTTGTCGAGTCCCATACCATTTAAAAACGCCTTTTATTGGTGGAGAAATAGACATAATAGTAGACGTTGTATCAGGTGTTCTTTTGAGTGCACTTACTGGCATTACAGGTTCTGAAAAAATCACATAAAAAGAAGGTTTTTTCACTTCTGAAGGTATTTTTTCTTGTGGTCCCCAAGCGGCAACTACTAAATCCCCATCTTTTTGCTCAAAAGCATCTTTATTAGGATTAATAATAGGGGGATGTGCTTTTTTAGGATCTAAGTGATTTATGTAATTTATTATATATGAAGAAAGTTCTCTAATTCCTGGAATTATGGATACATCTTTTGTATCTTTACTAACTACAGGGCCGTCTAACGAAAGTGTTACTGCTGATTTTTCTTCTTCGGGAAATTCCTTTGTGTAATCTAATTTAAAAAAAGAATCTAGTGGTTCAGATGGTTCAGCCTTTTGTATGTCAATTTTTTCTGGTATAACTTCTGTATTTAAAAATTCGTTTTTATTTTTTTCACATGAAAGCAAACAACACAGTGAAGCAGTTAGGCAGATACAAAATGAGATTTTTTTTCCTATCAATGGTTTCTCCTTTTTCTTTTTCTCTCTCATTTAGTGTACTCTAGTACTCTAAAATCTTCAATGTTTTCTGGACTTTTATATAAGTGTTCTTTATAATAGAATAATGAGTAAAAACAAATCAGTTATCGACGGTGGTAATCACGCAGCTTTATGGCATGGCCGTTTTAAAGAAGGCCCAGATGCAGAAGCAGTTGCTTTTGAAACATCAATACATGTAGATGAGCGCATGGCATTCGATGATATTAGAGGAAGCCAGGCACATGTACGTATGCTTGGAAAACAGAAAATAATACCCGAAAATGAAGCACAACAAATTATAGATTGTCTTGATTCTATAAAAGATGATTTAGAAAATGGTAAATTAAATATAGATTATACAGCAGAAGATATACATTCTTTTATTGAAGGTGTTCTAACTGACAGATTAGGAGATGTAGGTAAAAAAGTGCATACAGGGCGTAGCAGAAATGATCAAATTGCTCTCGATGAACGTTTGTATCTAAAACATTCTATCCCTGAATTAAAAATGCGATTAAAAACTCTTATAAATACACTAGCAGATATTGCTTCTGAGCACACCGAGAGTTTAATGAGTGGATATACCCATATGCAGCGTGCTCAACCTGTGACCCTTGCACATCATCTTTGTGCATGGGCATGGATGCTTGTCCGTGATTGTGGTCGCCTAGACGATGCAATAAAAAGGATGGATTTTTCTCCCCTTGGAGCTGGTGCTTTAGCCGGAAGTGGATTACCATTAGATAGAGAAATGACTGCAGCAGAGTTAGGTTTTATAGCACCTACTCAAAACTCTTTAGATTCAGTTTCTGATCGCGATTTTTTATTAGAGATTACTTCAGCTCTTGGTTTAATCCAAATGCATTTATCACGTTTTTGCGAAGAAATTGTTATTTGGTCTACAGAAGAGTTTAAGTTTATTAGTCTTTCAGAGCGTTGGTCCACGGGCTCTTCTATTATGCCACAAAAAAAGAACCCAGATTTTGCAGAATTAATTCGTGGCCGAACAGGTAAGGTATACGGGGATTTATTTGCACTTATGACAATGATGAAAGGGTTACCTCTTTCCTATGATCGAGATATGCAAGAAGATAAAGAACCCGTTTTTGATGCCTATGACACAGTTTATAGTTGTCTTGGTATTTTTACTCGAATGATAGGAAGTGCCAGTTGGAATATAGATAGAATGGAACAAAGTTGTATTGGTGGACATGCTAATGCTACAGATTTAGCAGATTATCTTGTTAAAAAAGGAATGCCTTTTAGGACAGCACATGGGGTTTCGGCAACTGCAGTTAGACAATGTATAGAAAAAGGTATTAATCTTGAAGATCTATCGCTTGAAGAATATAAAAAAATTTCAGAGCTTATAGATACAGATGTCTATGATTGTTTGCCTGCCAAGGCTTGTGTAGATGCAAGACAAACAACAGGTGGTCCAGCTGCCGTAACAGTGCAAACACAGATAAGTGTTTTAAAAAAGTTTGCTTGTATGTAATAAATAGGATGTGTTTGAAATGAAAAAACTTTATTTATCATGGGGTTTTGGCTGTTTATGTATTGTTCTCTGTTTGTTTGAGTTTATGACTCTAATGCACATACCTGGTATGCAAAAGGGATTTACACTTAAAATAACAACAGATAATGTGTTTGCAGTTAATGTTCAAAATAATACGCCTGTTTGGAAAGCAGGATTACGTGATGGTGATGTTTTAAAAAAACTAAATGGTTATTCTGATGTACAATTGCAACGATTAAGGCATAAGGGTTCTGTATCGGGGTTTGTTGGAAAACGAAATAAAATATTTACTGTAGATAATGGGGTTACTTTAGAATTAGAAAATGGAAAAATAATTTCTGTTCCATATTCAAAACAATCTTTTTTAAATGTTTTAAAAACTATACCGTTATGGAATGTGAGTGGTTATCTTTTTGCACTTCTAATTCTCATAAGTGGGTTTTTTATTTGCTACAAGATATAT
Organism: Treponema sp. CETP13; assembly: GCA_001885315.1. Classification (GTDB taxonomy): domain Bacteria; phylum Spirochaetota; class Spirochaetia; order Treponematales; family Treponemataceae; genus CETP13. Next base: position 169,620 of record MLPZ01000013.1, on the reverse strand, counting down.
TGTTATAATATGAATGTTCCCCAAAATAGAGCAAAAAAATATATTAGAGCTATTATTTTATATCTTCTTGCTATAATAGTTGCAAGTTATAGAATACCCTTTTGCTCTAACGATTTTTATAGTAAATTTGCAGTGATAACTTTTGATTTAGCAACAATAGGATTTTCTATAATTATATTAGATATAGTTTCTAAAATTATTGCAAGGAACAGTATACCTAGAAAATTTATAAAAACTATTTTAATAATTTTTATTATTACTATATTTATATTGAAATATATTTTACTCCTACTAGGTTTTATTCAATATGATACTTTTCCATATGCATTTTTTTATATTATTTCCTATGCTATTACTGGTTGTTTTTCTGTATCTATTATTGTTTATTGTTATATCCATTCTGGCTTAATATATTCTGAAATAGGAGAATGGGTACAACCTGGAAAGGCTATAGAAATAGATTTTGATAGTCTCGAAAAAACCTTACTTTCCAAAAAAACAGTAAAAGACATTTTTGATTATGTAAATGTTTGGATTATGCAAAATTTTGGAGCTTCTTTCTCTGCTTATGTTGCTATAGATTCAAAAGGGAAAATAAATAATACGTATTATAAGGAGCAGGAAACTGTAAATAAATTTTTTCTGGACATGTTAAAAGAACGCATGGGTATGGTTGAAAATTTAAATACTAAGATTCATAAGAATGGTGGAATTTCTGTAAAACTAACAAATGGGAATGAAACACTTGGTTTTTTATTCATTGGAAGTGCACGTAAAACTTATAATGCTGGGCAATTAAAAATTTTAGGACCTCTAGTGAGAATTCTTTTAAAAGCTTTTGAACAAATAGAAGTAGAAGAAGCCAAACAACAAAAAAATAGACTTCAATTTGCTTTTTCTCGATATATATCACCAGAATTAGTAAATAATATCTTGCAAAGTCCTACTAAAATAGATGTTGGAGGTGAGAAAAAAAATTTATCAGTTGTTTTTACAGATATACAAGGTTTTACGGATTTATCTGAGGAATTAGATCCTGATATTCTTTTAAAAGTTATTAATAGTTATCTTACAGAAATGAGTGAAGTTATTATTGCTCTTGGTGGCACAATAGATAAATTTGAAGGAGATGCGATTCTTGCTTTTTTTGGTGCTCCTAATCCTCTTTCTGATCATGCTGTACGTTGTTGTAAAGCAGCTCTTGGCATGCAAAAGATGGAAAAAATAATTAATGAGCAATTACTTCATGAGGGGTTAATAAAAAAACCATTGCATACCAGGATGGGAATTAATACAGGTGAAATGATTGTAGGAAATGTTGGATCAATAAAACGGCTTGATTATACGATTATTGGCGGAAATGTAAATATTGCTTCACGATTAGAAACAGCAAATAAAGATTTTGGTACACAGATCCTAATAACTGAAAATACTTGGAATATTGTAAAAGATACCTTTGAAGCTCGTAGAATTGATAAAGTAAATTTAAAAGGAATTCATCATCCTGTAGTTGTCTATGAACTTTTAGGAGAACGTGCTAATTCAGAAATACCACTTAAAACTCAAGAGGTAGACTCTTTAATTCCAGAAATAGTTACCCTTGAAGAAATATAAGATAAATAAAACTCCGTTTTTTATACGGAGTTTTATTAAAAGATATTTTAATTATACATTAAATTAATGCTTTCATGGCTGTCATATATCCACGAAGTTTTTGTCCAACAATTTCAACCGGATGATTTCTAATTTCGGCATTTACAGCAACTAATTCTGTGTTGTTTACGCAGTTGTCTTTTAGGTTTAGACCTTTTCCTATGACATCTGTGTCTATTCCTTTCATAAAGTCAGCAAGAAGAGGACGACAAGCATTATCAAAAAGGTAACAACCATATTCTGCTGTGTCAGAAATAATACGATTCATTTCATATAATTTTTTGCGGCTAATAAGATTTGCAATTAGAGGAACTTCATGTAAACTTTCATAGTATGCGCTTTCTGCTTTAATGCCAGCATCTGTCATTGTTTCAAATGCCAATTCAACACCTGCTTTAACCATAGCAACCATTAAAATACCGTTATCAAAGTATTCTTGTTCACTAATTTCCATGTCTCCAGCAGGAGTTTGCTCAAAGGCAGTTTTACCAGTAGCTTCTCTCCATCTCAGAAGATCTTTGTCACCTACAGCCCAATCTTCCATCATTGTTTTACTAAAATGACCAGAAATAATATCATCCATATGTTTTTGATATAGTTTAGTCATAATTTTTTTCAAATCTTTAGAAAGTTTGTTTGCTTTAATTTTAGCAGGGTTAGATAGACGATCCATCATACCAGTAATTCCACCCCATTTAAGAGCTTCTGTAGTTGTTTCCCAACCGTACTGAATGAGTTTAGAGGCATACCCTTTATCAATTCCTTTTTCTACCATTTTGTCAAAGCAGAGAAGAGAGCCAGTTTGTAACATACCACAAAGAATTGTTTGCTCTCCCATAAGGTCAGATTTAACTTCAGCAACAAAACTTGATTCCAAAACACCTGCTCGAGAACCACCACATGCAACAGCAAGTGCTTTTGCATAGGCCCAACCTTTTTTTTCAGGATCATTAACAGGATGTACAGCTATAAGTTCAGGTACCCCAAATCCACGTTGATATTCTGTTCTTACTTCAGAACCTGGTCCTTTTGGAGCCATCATTAAAACAGTGATATCTGGACGAATCTGCATTCCTTCTTCTACCATGTTAAATCCATGGCTATACCATAGAGCAGAGCCCTTTTTCATTTTAGGCATAATGGCACTAATAACTTTTGAGTGTTGCTTATCTGGAGTAAGGTTACCAATAAGATCTGCAGTAGGAATCATTTCATCGTATGTTCCAACTTTAAAACCATTTTCGCTTGCGTTTTTAAAACTTTGTCTTTTTTCTTTAATAGCCCCTTCGCGTAGAGCATAGCTTACATCAAGTCCTGAGTCGCGAAGATTAAGACCTTGGTTAAGTCCTTGTGCTCCACAACCTACAATAACAATTTTTTTGCCTTGTAAAGCTTTTGTACCATCAGCAAATTCATCTTTGCTCATAAAACGACAATGTCCGAGTTGAAGACGTGCTTCTCTCCAAGGGATAGAATTAAAATAGTTTTTCTTTTCCATATTATATAACTCCTTATGATTTAATTATTACTTAAGGCAGTGTAGCATGAGTTAACTATTGCGTAAAGTGTAATAAATGCAACTGTTTATTGCGTAAAACACAACAAACAGTTGCATTTATTACAGCGAGTTTCGTTTTACGAAACTCGTGTATGGTTTTTTTTAGATGTATCTTATTTATGTAAATTGTGCTTTTGCCCATAATGCGAAAAGTTCCGGCCATAATTGACATTCTGGAACTATCATCCCATCGTTTCCCGCGGTTTGTTTTGAGGCAAGACTTAACCCATGCGGTCCAGCTGCAAATATATGTAATTCTGTGGAAATTGATTGATTACGCAAAGCTGTAGCAAATAGCAAACTATTTTCTACAGGAACACAATCATCGTTCCAAGTGTGCCAAATAAAAGTAGGGGGAGTATCCTTATTTACGTGTTTTTCGAGTGAAACCATTTCTCTCATTGAATCATTATCTTTTTGTTCTCCCAAAATGTTTTTAATCGTTTCTCCGTGAGTTAAATCTTTATTTGCAGTAATTACTGGATAACAAAGTAGTAATCCATTTGGTTTTATTGTGTTGGGATTAAATGTTTCGTATTTTTGTATTAGTTGTGAATTCCAATAAATTCCAAGAAAGGCTGCAAGATGACCACCGGCAGAACAACCTCCAAGTATTATTTTAGTATTATCAATATGCCATTCTTTTGTTTTTGTTTTGATTAATTCCATTGCTTCGCAAAGATCTAAAATTGGAGCAGGAAAATCGAATGGAACAATACTGTAGCGCAGAACACAAACATGAAAACCTAATGCATTCAATTTAAGAGCTATTGGTTCTGCCTCTCGATCAGAGGTCATGTAATAACCGCCTCCTGGACATAATAAAACAAGTGGTTGTTTTCGGTTACTATCAATTTCAGGTGAATTATCAAGTATATATGTTGTGATAAACGGTTTAAATTGGTTATTTTTTATTTGTTTTTCTCGATATCTACAAGGCAAATATATTTTTTTATGAATCATAAGGTTTCTCCTTAACGTAATATTTCAATACATATATAAGCTTTGTTTAATCGGCTATGTATGCTTTTATAATTTCGCCAAAAAACATTTCGTGTTGGTCTCGATTTATTCCAAAAGAACTATCTTTATCGCTAGGATAAAAATGTTCTTGCATTTCTAGAGGTAATTTTGAACTTTCTTGCATCTGTCTGTATATAATTTTACATTCTAAAGTAAGAGGAAGTTCCTGTATTGCTGGAGCTGACACTTCTATTCCAGGTATAAGATGCAATCCAAGTTTTTTTACTTTGTCAACATCTCGCCCTGAGTGAGATCCACAATAATTTATTAATTTTCCATTTTTATCTCGGTCTAATGGTATGTTTACAGTAAATTCTCCGCTATCCAACATTTGATGAGTATATCGACCTGTACGTATATAACACACAAAAATAGGTTTTCCCCATTCAATACCTAAATGACCCCAGCTAACAGTCATAGAATTTACTTTCCCGTCTTTTTTAGTGGTTATAAGAATCCCTTTTTGTAATTCTTTCATAATGTCATTTGAATAATCAAATACTTCAATTTCTTTCATTTTGACTCCTGAAACACAATTGTGTTTATATTTTTATTTATTCTTTTATATTATCACAAAAATTAGTATACTGTTTATATGCAGTATCCAAAATTTTTGCAAAAAAATGATTGTATTGGGCTTGTGGCTCCTTCTTTTGGATGTAATGAGGATCCATATGCAACTCGATTAGAAAGTGCAATTTCGATTTTAAAAAGAAAAGGGTTTGCCATAAAAGAAGGTAAAAATATTCGCTCGTATAAAAAAGTTGCAAGTACTAATGCAAAAGATAGAGCAAAAGAATTTATGGAAACATACCTTGATAATTCAGTTAATTTTGTGTCATCTGTTGCTGGTGGAGAACGAATGATAGAAATTCTTGATTATATAGATTTCGAAGCTATCAAAAAAGCAAAACCAAAATATTTTATGGGTTATTCAGATAACACGGTATTGACTTTTACATTGACTACTCTTTGTGATATAGCAAGTATTTATTATGTGCATATTCCTGAACTTGGTATGAAACCTTGGAGTAAACACATAGAAAATGGGTTTTCTATTATAACTGGTAAAAAAAACAAACTAGAAGCGTATACAGAATATGAGATACCCGAGATTGGTGAACATGAAAATACAGATAAAAAACAGTTAGAAGATTATCTTGCTCCGTATGATTTAAATGGTAAAACAAAATGGTTTACATTAGATGATAAAGAAGTTACTTTTACCGGTCGTTTAATAGGTGGTTGTCTAGATGTATTACAATTATTATGTGGAACAGAGTTTGCAGATATTTCTTCTTTTCAAAATACGTATAAAGATGATGGTTTTATATGGTATCTCGAAACATGTGATTTAAATGCTGTAGCAACTTTGCGGGCTTTATGGCAATTAAAACATAATAATTTTTTTATGAATGTAAAAGGCTTTCTTATTGGAAAACCACTAAATGGTGATGATTTTATGGATTTAACCTATGAAGAAGCAGTAATGTCAGTTTTAAGTGAATTTAATGTACCAATTATTTTTGATGTAAATGTTGGTCATATATCTCCGACAATTCCAATGTTAAATGGATTTTTGGCAACTGTTCAATATAATAAAAACGAATCATCAATTATGTTTTTAAAATAATGTTGTAAAAACAACACTCAGTTAGTGTTTTTTATAGTATTTTATAATAAAGACAAACAATAAAAACTAAGTTTATTTTAAGGAGGATTTTTATGAATCAAAATGATTTCTCTATTGCTTTTTATGATACTCGTCCGTATGATCGCGACGCATTTACAGAATCTAATAAAAAGTTTTTGTATAATATAGATTTTTTTGACTTTCATTTAAATGAAAAAACAGCACGTACAGCAAAAGGCTATAAGGTTGTCTGTGCATTTGTAAATGATATTTTGAATGAAAAAGTTATCGATATTCTTTCAGAATGTGGAGTAGAGCTTATTGCTATGCGCTGTGCAGGGTATAACAATGTAGACTTAAAAGCTGCACAGGCACATAATATTCAAGTAGTCAGAGTCCCTGCATATTCACCTCATTCTGTTGCCGAACATGCCGCAGCTCTTTTAATGTCACTTAATAGAAAAATTCCACAGGCTTATTTACGTACTCGTACTGGTAATTTTACTTTAAATGGTTTAACTGGACGTGATTTATATGGATTAACAGCTGGTATAATAGGTACAGGACGTATAGGCAGAATTATGGCAGATATTCTTTCTGGATTTGGAATGAAGATTGCATTATTTGATGTGTATCCAAATAAAGAATGGGCAGAACAAAAAGGATATACATATTATCCCCTTGAAGAGTTCTTTAAAATTGTTGACGTTGTTTCTTTACATTGTCCTCTAACACCAGAAACAAAACATATTATTAACAAAAACAGTTTAAGTCTTATGAAACGTGATGCAGTAGTAATTAATACAGGACGTGGAGCATTAATAGATACTGTTGCATTAGTGCATGCTTTAAAACATAGGCAAATTGGTGGAGCTGCACTTGATGTATATGAAGAAGAGAGCAAGTATTTTTTCGAAGATTGGTCAGTAAATGTTATTAGAGATGATACTTTATCAAGATTAATGACTTTTCCTAATGTTATTATCACAGCTCATCAGGCTTTTTTAACAACAAATGCATTATCTGCAATTGCACACACATCCTTAAATAACATAAAAGCTTATGTTGATGGTGATGAACTAAAAAATAAAATAAACATAGAAGAGTAATATTTTGCTATCTGAAAAGAAGCATGATATACTTTCTTTTATGAGAGATTTGCAAAAGTTAGTTTTACATTTATCACTAGAAGAAAAGGCTTCATTATGTTCTGGGGCTGGTATGTGGCATACAAAAGAGATAAGAGATAAAGATTTTTCTGAACTTGGACGTATCCCGTCAATAATGCTTAGTGATGGACCTTCAGGACTTCGAAAACAAAATTTATCAGATCCTAATTCTGGAGTTAATAATAGTATTCAAGCTGTTTGTTATCCAGCCGCTTGCCTTTCAGCTTGCTCATTTGATAGAGAACTTTTATATTTGCAAGGAAAAATTCTTGGCGAAGAATGTGTTGCAGAAGATGTTGCTGTTCTTTTGGGGCCAGGGGTTAATATAAAACGCTCTCCTTTATGTGGTAGAAATTTTGAATATTTTTCTGAAGATCCCTATTTGGCCGGAGAATTGAGCGCAAGTTGGATTCTCGGGGTTCAATCTCAAAATATTAGTACTTCTATAAAACATTTTGCTGTAAATTCACAAGAGTATAGAAGGATGTCGTCATCGTCTGAAGTTGATGAAAGAACCTTAAGGGAAATTTACTTATCTGCTTTTGAAAAGGCTGTAAAAAAAGGCAATCCTGATTCTGTCATGTGTTCATATAATAAAATAAATGGTATCTATGCTTCTGAAAACGAATATTTGCTGACAACGATTCTGCGTAAAGAATGGGGGTATACAGGGTTAACAATTTCTGATTGGGGTGCTGTGAATGATCGTGTAAAAGGTCTTCTAGCTGGCCTCGATTTGGAAATGCCTGGATCAAACGGGACAAATGATGCTCGTATTATTGCAGCGGTAAAAGAGGGAACTTTAAAAGAATCTGTTTTAAATGAAGCTGTTACTCGAATATTATCTATTATTTTTAAGTATATAGAAGGCCGTAATGGGGGAGATACAAAATCTGGTTTTGTTACCGAAAATGCGGATAATTTTGATTATGAAGAACATCATAAGTTCGCAATTAGAATTGCTCAAGAAAGTATGGTTCTTCTTAGAAATGAAATCGCCTCAAAAGATAATTCAGTTCCCATATTACCCTTAGATAAAAGTTCTTCTTCAGAGATTGTCTTTATTGGTGACTTTGCAAAAATGCCTAGGTTTCAAGGAGGGGGAAGTTCCCATGTGTATACAAAGGGGGTTGTTTCTCCGTATGAAGCAGCGTATAAAAGAGGATTACATGTAAAATTTGTATCTGATTCAAATTTAGATGATGCTCTTCTAGCAGCTCAAAAAGCAAAAGCAGTTGTTATTTTTGCAGGTTTACCCGACAGTTATGAAAGCGAAGGTTTTGATAGAAAAACTATGAAACTGCCTCCGGATCAAAATGAATTTATATCCTTAATCGCCTGCAGTCAACCAAACACGGTTGTGGTATTACAAAATGGTTCTCCTATTGAAATGCCGTGGGTTGATAAAGTTCCAGCAATACTTGAAGCTTACCTCGGAGGAGAGGGTGTAGGAGAAGCAATAATTAATCTGTTGTTTGGATATGAAAACCCATGTGGTAAACTTGCAGAGACTTTTCCGCTTAGGCTTGAAGACAATCCAAGCTATCTTAATTTTGCAAATGATTCTCAAAAGGTTAGATATGCAGAAGGGGTTTATGTTGGTTATCGATGGTATGATAAAAAAAATATGCCTGTTTTGTTCCCTTTTGGTCATGGACTTAGTTACACACAATTTAAATATAGTGATCTAGAATTAAAAGTGGAATCTACAAAAAAAACAACTGTAATGCATGATGAGGATAAGTTATCAATTACCTTTAATGTTACTAACATAGGAAATTGTTCCGGTAAAGAGATATGTCAAATATATGTAGAAGATTGTGCTGTGACAGAGAATATAGAAGAGACGATATCTAGACCTGCAAAAGAACTTAAAAATTTTACAAAAGTATCTCTAAAACCAAAAGAGAGTAAATTAGTAACATTGTATTTGTCCCGTCGTGATTTGTGTTGGTATAATACAAACATAAATGATTGGTATACAGCTTCTGGTAAATATAGAATTTTAATTGGTTCATCTAGTAGGGATATTCGATTATCAGCTACATTCAAATTTCAAACAGATATACAATTACCATTTAAATTTGATAGAAATTCGGTCGTTGGTGATATAATGAAACATCCTGCAGCTGCAAAAGTGTTTCTTCCTTATTTAAATAAAATGATTACGTTGCAGAGTTCTAATACAAATTTAGAATCAAATACAGGGAAAGAAGCTATTACAACAGAAATGCAAACAGCTATGTTGCAAAATAATCCTCTTAGAGAATATATAAGTTTTATGGGTATGTCTAACGAAGAGTTAGATGCCTTAATAGAGGAATTAAATGAGAAATTAACAAATTCATGAACTATATTTAGTTGTTACTTTTTATAAAATATGCAAATATATATGATATGGCTGATAGTAGTAATACACCTATACAAAATATATCCGGATCTTTTTCTCATAATATTAAAAGTGGTGGTATTTTAAAACCAGGAGAATTTGTTTTTGTAAGAATCCTGTCTAGTATGGGTAAAAATAAATACTCGGCTTCTTTTGCAGGCAATAGATTTTCAGTGACTTCACAGACTCCATTAGAAGTTGGTAAATCATTTTCTGCTCAAATACAAGTTAAAGATGGGATGATTTTTCTTGTCCCAAATTTTACAAATGAGATTTCAGTCACTGATCAAACTTTTTCAATACAAAATTACCTTATGGCTCTTGGTTTACCCAATGACAATTTTTCACAGCAAATTATACAACTGTTTGTAGGAATGGGATTAAAATTCGATAGTAAATTAGAAAAAAAAATACGTTCAATTGCGGCAAAGTTTCCCGGACGAGAAAAAGAAGCTGCCGAAGTTGCATTAGCTATATCAGAAAAAGGAATTAATCCAGAAATAGAGTCAGTTATGGCTATGCTTTCTCTTCTTTTAGGTCAAAGTTTAGATTCTAAAACACATAATTCAAATTTACATGAAAAAACAAAATATAGCAAAGAGGAACTCGAAGCAAAACATATTCTAAGCAATATATATGATGATCCTCAAGAAATCGAAGAAAGAAAAAAAGGTTTATTAACTTTATTTAATCATATAAAAAATAAGAAAGATCATTGGATTGTTTTTCCTATAAAGTTAGACATTCAGACTCCAAAAGGGAAAGATAAGATCGAAGGGAATGGTAGTCTTAGGATATTAATAAATTTAGAAAGTAAGAAAACAGAATATTTTAAACTTTCTTTACATTTTTCAAGAAAAACATATTTTGTTATGTTAAAATATAATAAAGTAAAGTTTTGTACTTTTCCTGAAGTACCACAAAAGTATCGAAAAAAACATATTGATTTATTGGCATCGTTGACAAATATAAGTACAGACTCTATTTCGTATGATTCAAAATTAGCAGACCATGGGTTTTTTACCGAAACTTGTGCAATTCCGATAGTTAGGACAGAGGCTTAATATATGGAATATGCTAGTGGGGTTGTATATCCTGAAGGAGCAGAAGCTCCGTTGATTATTTGTTCAGGGAAAGGGCAACTTGCCAAACAGATTGTAAAAATAGCTACAAAAGAAAATATTCCAATAGTTCATGATGTAACAACTGCGCAGGTTTTATCTTGCTGTGAATTAAACTCGTATGTACCAAAAGAAACTTGGAAAGTTCTTGCTGGAGTTTTTGCATACATACAAAAGGTAGAAGAGTATGAAGATAAAAAGTAGTTCATTAAAAGTTGGTCAAAAATTTTCAGAACCATTGTTTTTTGAAGATGGTAAAAATATGTTTCTTGCACAGGATTGTGCAGTCAGAAAATCTCATTTAGAAGTTATTTCTCGTTGGGATATTTCTTTTCTTATTACTGAAGGACATGTGTTAAAAGAAAATGAGATTATTCCAAATTTAGATGAAATCGAAGAAGTCGAAGAGCTGGAAAGTTTAGATGAGGTAGATGGGTATTTTTCTGTAATAGAAGAAATTTCAGATGTTTTTGAAAATAAAAATACTAATCAAACTGTAGATCGAAAGACTATTGATTCTGCTGCTAACAAAATTATTCAAAATGTTGGTGATGATAAAATATCAGCATTGCATTTTGTTATTTCTGAAAGTCCTCAGTTTGACTCTTATGTAGTTTCAGCTGTAAATGTTGCTATTACTTCGTGTGTTATGGGTATTGAATTACAGTTTCCCCAAAAAGCTTTACAAGCACTTGTTATAGCGGCTCTATTACATGATATAGGTATGAAATATGTTTCAGAAAAAATTGTAAAAAAGAAAGGTAAATTAACATCTGAAGAATTTGAACAGTTAAAAATGCATACATTTAAATCTGCCAAGTTTGCTTCTGATAATTTATTATATTCTCGTGAAGTGGCATCAATAATAAATCAACATCATGAGCGTTGGGATGGCACTGGTTATCCCGAAGGTCGTAAGGGCTCAGAAATAGCAACAACTGCACGCATATTATCTGTTGCAGATGCTTTTGATGCAATGATTTCGACAAAATCTTATCGAAATTCAATGATTGCTTATGAGGCTGTCAAAAATTTATTAAGAGATAAAGGTAAACGTTTTGATCCAACGGTACTAAAATTATTTATAAAATGTATTGGTGTTTATCCTGTTGGTTCTTATGTTTTATTAAATGATGATTCGATAGCACTTGTTTCTGCGAGTGTTCTTAATTCTCCTTTTATGCCAAATGTAAAGATAATAAAAACGCCTGCAAGTAAAAAAAATTTTCTTCATCAAATTGTAAAATTAAGTGAACAAAATGATTTATTTATAGTACGTGCTTTACGACCAGAAGAAGTTGTTAATGAAAAAAAGTAAAGTCTCAACAAAAGAAAAAGGCGATGCGGGTGAAGATAAAGCCGTTGAATATTTAAAAAAAAAAGGGTATGAAATAATTACCAGAAATTTTAGGACAAGATACGGTGAAATTGATATAATAGCTTATAAAGACAATATTTTGGTCTTTGTAGAAGTGAAAACTGCACCTCATGGTACGTTAAGAACTCTTGAACAGATTTTAGGGGTAACAAAACAAAAAAGAATTGTCGAAACGGCTAAACGTTTTCTTTTATCTTATCGACAATATAGTAACAGCTATATTCGGTTTGATGTATTAGTTGTTGATATGCCTTGTTATCCAAATGTGTATCACATTGAAAATGCTTTTTCGGAGTTTTTATGAGTTCTAGTTCTATAAAGAAAAAAAATAATGATGCTCGTGTTATTCTATTACGAGAGAAAATCCATGATCCAAAGTATATGGATTTTGCTATACAGAGAATTGCAGGAGTATTAAGCAAAAATATTGTTGAGATCCCAAACAACAATAAGGAATTTAAATATGGAGCGTAACAATAAAAACTCTAGTTCGTCTCGTAGAAAATCACGTAACAATTCGAAGCGAAATGGTGCGAATCTAAAAAAAAATTTTGATAAAAAGAAAAAAAACAATCAAAAGAATTACGTTTTAACAGAACAGGACAAAGCTGATAATGAAGCTATAAAAGCCTTACGGTTGAATAAGCCTGAATGTCCTATGTGTCATGAACCTATTCTTGAGATTGCAACTTGTCTTGCAGATCCCAAAACTGGTAAACCTGTACATTTTGATTGTGTACTAAAAAAAATAACAAAAGAACAAAATTTACTAGAGAATGAGAAAATTATTTATTTAGGTAAAGGTAGATTTGGGGTAGTTGTTTTTGAAAATCCAAAAGATTTAAAACATTTTCAAATTATTCGTGAGGTAGAATGGGAAACAAAAGATACAAAAGCAGATTGGAGAAATGAAATTGCTAGTATTTACAGCCAAGTGCATTAAATTTAAAAAATTATGCGTTTAGCTATTGACAATATAAACGTTTATTGATACATTATTAAAGTTAATTTTTGCCGGAATGGTGGAATTGGTAGACACAAGGGACTTAAAATCCCTCGGTAGAAATACTGTGCCAGTTCAAGTCTGGTTTCCGGCAAAGGACGCTCAGAGAGAGCGTCCTTTTTTTTTGGAAAATATTTTGTTTTATAGAGGAGATTGTATGTTTTCTGATACACATTGTCATTTAAAATATCTAATTGATGAAGATAAAAATAATGCCATACAGGTTATAGCTGAATTGGCAATGAAAAACACACCCTTTGTGCAAGATATTGGTACAATCAGTGATGATTTAACTAGCAGGGTAAAAGAGATTGAATCTGCAATACAAGAAATTCCTTTGTATTTACAAGGGGTAAAAAAAGATAGTTTGTCCAATTCTGATATAGAGGATAGCGATACTTTAATAAAAAAAGCTCGTGATATGCTTTATTTTTCTGCAGGTATATGGCCATCTGTTGACGAAATTAAAAATCGTACAGAAAGTGTTTTAAAACTTGAAAATCAAATAGATTTGTTTCGTAAAAATACCTGTGGTTCAAGTTTTTCGAATAATAAATTAGTTGCTTTAGGTGAATGTGGACTTGATCATCACTGGAATCCTTCTGGCGTAGATGGTAGAAATGAAGAGGATTTTAAAAATAATATGTTAAACAATGAGATTGAGTTGTTTGAAATGCAATTAGAGTTAGCAAAGAAGAAAAAACTCCCTGTTATTATTCATAGCAGAGAAGCTTTTGAGGAAACTTTAGCATGCTTAAAAAATATTGGTTATCATAGCGGAATAATACATTGTTATTCTTATGGGGTAGAAGAAGCTAAAGCCTTTTTAAATTTAGGATGGTATATTTCTTTTTCTGGTTCAATTACTTATACAAAAAAAAGAAACTTAGACGTTATATCTGATTTAATTCGCTATATACCTCAGGATAGAATCCTTTGCGAGACAGATTCTCCTTATTTAGCACCGGTACCATATCGAGGCAAAAAAAATAATCCTGTTCTTGTAGAATATGTGTATAAATATATAGCAGAAAGAATCGGTCTTTCTACAGAAAAACTTGCTCAAATTGTATATAAAAATACATGTGAATTATTTAACTTGTAAATTTTTATGTTTCTTTTTGAGCTTCCCATTCGCCTATAAAATGTTCGTAAGCAGCAATTTGAGCTGAAATTGTTGTGTCTCCCAATGGACCTCGGCCATCTTGATCATTCCCATCGATAATATATAGAGAATCAAGTATGCCCTGAAGTTCTTCTATTGTTAGAGATTTATCGTTTTCGCGACGACGTTCTAGGCCTCGCAGTTCTTCATTATATATTCTGTTATATTCAACATCGCGCCATTCTACTGATTCATTCATAAACAAAATATACACTATTTTTTTATAGCTAGCAAGTAATAGACTTTTGAACAATATAGCCGTATACTTGTTACTATGAATAGTTCCGAAAAAATAGAAGATACTCAAATGAATGAGCTCATAGATGAAGGCTTAAAAGAATTACTACGCCTTGTTTATGAAATAGACGATCCTAAACTACTGGAAGATTTTTTTCGGTGTCTTTTTACGCCTGCTGAATTGGTTGATATTTCAAAACGATGGTTGTTAGTAAAAGAAATCGAAAAAGGCACAACTCAAAGAGAAATTGCTAAAAAGTATCGTTTAAGCCTCTGTAAGATTACCAGAGGCTCAAAAGAACTTAAAAAAGACTATAGTGCTTTTAGAAAGCTATTAGATAGAATTTAAAAGATTTATTTTAGTAATGTTGCTATCTCAGGACGTTGCCAGCGAATTGCTATATCATAGGCTGTTTCGCCAGAAATATTAGTAATTGTTCTGTCAAGGCCCATTGATAATAATTGTTTTATAGTATCTACGTTTGCTTCTCGTGCAGCATAATGCAATATACCATCTCCTGTCATATCAGTAGTATTAGCACAAAACTTTACAATAGCATTGAGTATTTCGGGATTATTTTTTATAGAATATGATAAAGCACATTCTCCCGAATTATCTGATATATATGGATCAGCTCCATTTTCTAAAAGAGTTGCTGCTGCTTCTACATAATTTTTCTTTACAGCTAAGGTTAAAGGAGTATTACCTTCACTGTTTCGCCTATTTGCAGGATACTTTTTAGCTAGTAACATTTTTAGCGTGTCTTGTGTTGCTTGTTTTATAATAGCAATGTGTATTGGTGTATTTCCATCAGAATCTATTAAATTTATGTTATCGCCTAATACTGCATTTATGACAGTTTTGTCATAATTAAGAACCAACGAAAAAGGTGTTTCTCCGTGTGTATCTCGAGAAAGAGGATTCCCTCCGGCCTCTCGTAATAAGTTAATTAAAGAAATATCTTTGGTTAATGCTGCTTCATGATATGCATTTCGGCCATACATTTCTTGAATCATTGGAGAAGCTCCTCGCTCTAAAAGTAATTTTACTAATTTTAAGTGGTCAGCTTGAATTGCTTCTATAAGAGGTGTTTTCCCTGTCGAATCAGCAGTATTTATATCTGCATTATTATTTAGTAAGAGTGTTACCATTGAAACGCGGCCTGCAGAAGCTGCTTCATGTAAAGGAGTCTTGCCTGATAAGTTTTGCAAATTAATTGAGGCTCCATTTCTTATGAGTGTTGATGCAGCATCTAAGGCATCATATCTAACACAGGCATGAAGAGCTGTATTGCCTAAAAAGTCACGTACATCTTTGTTAACTCCGTTTTCTATTAAAAGTGAAATTGTCGATGGGCTATTAGCTTTTATGGCAAAGAAAAGGGGACTTTCTCCGTTTGTATTTCGAACATTAATCTTTGCGCCTTTTTCCAGTAGTATCTTTATAGAATCATTTAATTTCCATTCACATGCATAATGTAAAGGTGTGTTCCCAATTCCATCGACAGCTTTTATTACTTCGGAGGTTAAAAGCCAATCTTGTACTTCTCCTCCAGAAGAAAGTGCTAATCTAAGAGGTGAGTAATTTTCTGTATTTGTAGCAAATACATCTGCATTGTGGGATAGCAATAATTCACCAGCAAAACGTGCATTTTGCTGAACTGCAAGATACAAAGGCGAATCACCATTCCGGTTTCGAGCATTAACTTCACTTCCGGCTATTATTAAGTATGATATCTGTTCATTAGAAGCATTGGTTGCTATAGCAATATGTAAGGGGGTGTTCCCATATGAATCACGACAGTAGAGGCTGTCTCCTTTTAGAAGTTTTTTTGTAACTTCTACACTAGAAGCAAGGGCTAATGATAGAGGTGTTTTCCCTTCCATGTCTTCTGCTGTAATATCTGCTCCCATCGATGAGAAAAACTCTATTTGTTCTGGATTTTGATGTTCAACCGCCAAAGCAAGAGGGGTAACCCCTTTTTTATTTCGTTCATCGCAATCAGCTCCAGCTTTTATAATTTTACTTAAAACACTTACTGGGGCAGATGTCATTGTTGCTATATGAAGGGCAGTATCACCATATAAGTCTTTTGCATTTGCATCGGCTCCATTTGAAAGCAATAACTCATAAATAGCTTCTTGTTGTTCTGTTGGACTTAATATAAGTAAAGGGGTTTTATTCATGCTATCTCGTGCGTTTATATCAGCTCCAGCCTTTAAAAGAAGTTTTATAATAGCAACTCTTCCGTAGCGAACTGCTTCATGCAAAGGGGTAGAACCGGATATATCTTTGACCGATGTTGAGGCATGTTCAGATAAAAGATACTCTACGATTCCTGTGTCTCCCATAATAGTAGCAATATGTAATGGTGTTTGGCCTTCGTCGTATCTTATCGAAGGATTATGAGTTTTTATGGCATCTTCAAAATAACTAAAATTGCCTCTGACGGGAGCCGCATCAGCAAGAATAAGTTGAGCCGCTATTTTTATAGAAGTTAAACTTTCTTTGTTTTGATAAGCAATATGTAATGGAGTTAATCCTTCTTTGGAAGTAATAGATAAAGGCAGCTTTTGATTTATAACATATTTAACAGCCTCTAAATTCTCTGACTTTACAAGATAATGCAATGGAGATTGTCCAAAGGCATCTGTTTTGCTTCCTGTTTGTTTATTTAAGACAGCAGGATAAAAGGTTTGTCCTTTTTCGATTGCTAGTTCCAAAGATGTTTTTCCGTCTCCATCTTTTGAAAATAATGAATTGTCTATAGGTGCTAATAGCGTTGCTGATTCTATAGCGTTATTTTTTATAGCTAAATGAAGAGCTGTATCTCCTGTATTGTTTTTTAAGGAGGCATCTGCTCCTTTATAAAGTAAAAAATTAACCAAATCAGCATTATTCATTAAGGCTGCGGTATGCAAAGCTGTATTGCCTATTTCATCAGCTAAATCGATATCAATTTTACCTTGAAACATTTCTTCTGCTTTGCTTGTTTTCCCTGCTTTTATTAATTCTTGTATGGTATCAGTGCTATCCTCTGTTGTGGTTGTAACAACGTTATTCTTATTTGTGTTTGGTTGTATCGAACCACATGATGTTAAAAAAAAGATTCCTACAATTAGTGTAGCAAAACGTATTTTGTTCATAATATTACTCCCTATTTGCCTATTCTTTTTTATTATCGAAAGAAAAAGGATACATGTTAACAACTCTATTTAATTAGAGGGTTTTGACTAAACTTGTTATATACTATAATAATATAAGAACTCTTTAAGTTTAGTTGGTACAAAATGAAATTGAATAGTAATAAACTTATTCCCTTCCTGGCTTCTCTTTGTTTGTTTTTGTCTGCAATTGAATTTGCTATTCCAAAGCCACTTCCTTTTATGCGACTTGGTTTAGCTAATATGCCTATAATACTGGCTTTATACATTTTGTCTTGGAAAGAAGTTTTTCTGCTTATGTTTTTAAAAGTTTTTTGCCAAGCTATATTGGCTGGGACTCTTTTTTCATATATTTTTGTTTTTTCTATTTCAGGTTCCTTTTCTTCACTTTTAATAATGCTTTTTATGTATACTTTAGTGGGTCGTTCAGCAGGTCGTAGAACAAACCTTATGTCTCCAATTGGAATAAGTTTGTGTGGAGCTCTTGCTAATACAGGAGCACAAATAGTAATGTCACGTATTATGTTGTTCGGCTCTTCTGTTCGTTATATTGCCCCTATTTTGTTAATATCAGGAATATTTACTGGAACAATTCTGGGTTTGATTACAGCACTTTTTATGAGGCAATCAAATTTTTTTTCCAAATTAAAAACAGATAAAGGGTTTGTAACACACAACGTTTTATTATCAGAAGAAAATGTAAGTATTAAGCCATCTCCAATAAGGAAATATGTTTGGACGATTGTGCTTTTATTTATAGGACTTCCTGTTCTGATTTTTCAAAAAAATCTATTATTTTTATGGACAGCAACACTTTCATTTGCTATTGTCGTCTATTTTAAAAAAGGTAAATTACGTCTTTTTATGCCTATTGTAATTTTTTTAAGCATAACAATTTTAAATTTGTATCCGGCTTATGGTAAGATTTTATTTACTTTGGGTAGTTTTAATATAACGCAAGGGGCTTTTGAGGCAGGGTTTAGACGAAGTGGAGTTCTCTTGGGAATGGTATTTCTTTCAAAAGCGGCTATAGATTCTTCTGTAAAATTGCCTGGTAAAGTTGGTTTATTATTTACACAGATACTTATGTATTTTGAAGAATTGACAAAAAAGTCTTCTAGTAATGAAGAAAATGATTTTATTAAAGTTATAAAAAAAAGAAGTCTTTCAAGTATAATTAATTTGATAGATAGCAAACTGCTTGCTGTCTACGGTTAAAAACATTACTATAATGAGTATGAAAATTTCAAAATTTGGTGAAAAATTAACAACAAAATCTGGTATTTTGCAACTTATGGATGATTTAGGGAAACCTCTTCCAAAAGGGAATCCTTCATATCAACTTGGGGGAGGAAATCCAGCACGTATACACGATGTAGAAAAAGCATATCGTATAGAAATGGAACGAATCTTATCCGATGGCGAAAGTTTTGAAGATGTTATTTCTCATTACGATTCACCTCAAGGAAGAATGAGTTTTATAAATGCAATTGCCACTTTTTTTAAAAAAAAGTATGGATGGAATATAAATTCAGACAATGTTTGTATCACAAATGGTAGTCAAAGTGCTTGTTTTTATCTCTTTAATTTATTTAGTGGAACATACGAAACAAAAGGTGAAGGTTTAGGCGAAAAAACTAAAACTTGGAAAAAAACAATATTGTTTCCGTTAATGCCAGAATATATTGGATATGCTGATCAAGGCATAGAAAAAAACTGTATGGTGAGTGTTCCTCCTAAATGCGAATATTATGAAGATCACACTATGAAATATTTCGTAGATTTTGAAGCAGTTGAACAGTACTTAGATAGACATAATTCTGAGGGCGTTGATGGGCAAGTAGGGGCAATGTGCATTACTCGTCCTACAAATCCTTCTGGTAATGTGTTAACTGATTATGAAGTTAATAGACTGGCTGAAATTGCACATACATTTAAAATACCATTGTTAATTGACAATGCTTATGGAATTCCTTTTCCTAATATTGTATTTGCAGAAAATGTCACTCCTATCTGGAATGAAGATATTATTCTATCAATGAGCTTATCTAAAATTGGATTGCCTGCAATTAGAACAGGGATTATTATTGCACGACCACAACTTATAGAAGCCCTTTCAAATATAAATGCTATTGCTTCATTAGCATCTGGCTCTATGGGGCAAGCTCTTGCAGAAAGGCTTATAACTAATAATAAACTTGTTGATATGGCAAAAAATACTGTTAAACCCTATTATGAAAAAAAATCAGAGGAAATCCAATCTTGGATTCATGAATTTTTTGAAGGGACTAATTATTATATCCATAAAAGTGAAGGGGCTATTTTTGTTTGGTTATATTTGCCAGATTTAAAAATGAGCACAATTGAATTTTATGCTAAGTTAAAAAATCAAGGAGTTATTACAGTTCCTGGTGAATATTCTTTTTTTGGACATGAAGTTCAAACAGAAGGGAAGCCTTACCCTTATTCTCATTATGATAAATGCCTTCGTTTAAATTATTCTCGTCCGTCAGAAGAGGTTAAACAGGGGGTTTCAATAATTGCTAAAATGTATAAACAATTTAGTTAAATTAGATTATAAAAGCAAATAGCTTAATCTGATAGAGAGATTAAGAATATTCTTGTCTTGAAATATGGAGAGTTCTATGAAAAAAATAACAAAATTATTGGTTTTGGGATTCGTGGTTTCTACAATGGCATTCCCTCTTGTGGCTTTAGGTTCTAAAGAAACTGATTCTAAATTTCCTGGTCAAAAACAATCTATTGAAGCTAAGGATTTAAAAGTTTTACATGTTTCAGTTTTGAATGGGCCAAGTGGTGTTGGGATGGCTTACATGTTTGATAACCATCCTGATTTAAAAGGTGTTAAAAGTACGTTTGAAGTTACCGCTACACCTGATGTACTTTTACCACGAATGATTAAAGGAGAAATTGATATTGGTGTCCTCCCTCCAAATGTAGCGGCTAAAGTTTATAATTCAAATGGGTCTCTAATAATGGGAGGTATTTGTGGTGAAGGAAATTTATTTCTTCTAACTCGCGACAAAACGGTTCATACTTTTGCAGATTTACCTGGCAAAACAATATACGTTGCAGGACAAAGTGGTTCAACTCCAGATTACGTCTGTAAATATCTAGCAAATAAAGCTTTATTGGAAATTGGAGAGGGCGCAGATCAAGTGAACATTGATTTCTCAATTCCAACTGTTGAATTAGCTCCCTCTATTATATCTGGAAAAATTGACTATATTATTGTTCCAGAACCTTTTGCAACAGTTTGTCAAATGAAAGATCAAACGCTTTTAAGAGCAATTAATCTTCAAGAAGCTTGGATGGCTTATTCTGATGATGCAAGCAATTATCCTATAACAGTTGTGGTTATTCGAAAAGAAATTGCACAAAACTATCCTGAAACTGTGAAACTTTTTTTAGCGGCTTACGAAAAGTCAATTTTATGGACAAATACAAATCCAGTTGAAGCAGGAAATCTAGTAGAAAAATATACTCTTGGAATTAGTGCTCCTATTGCTACCAAAGCAATTCCTAGTTCTGCATTTACATTTATTCCAGCGCAGGATGCCAAAAATGAAGTTGAAAAATTGCTTTCATTGTTTGTGGAAATTGAACCAACTTCAATTGGGGGGAAACTTCCAGATGATGGATTTTATTTTTAATACTTCTATGTAAATATAGTGCAAAACAAAAAAAAATTATTTGTTATAAATTTATTATTCTCAATTGTTTTGCCCTGTATTGTTCTATTAGTTTCTTGGTTATTTGAAGCTAAACGGGTGGGGACTTCTCTTATTCTTCCTTACCCACAAGAAGTTCTTTCTAAATTTTTTCAACTTATTAAAACGCTCACATTTTGGCACTTATTAGGGGTAACAACTTTTCGAGTTATTTTCTCTTTTGTTATTTCTTTTTGCTTATCGAGCCTTTTAGGGATTGGAGCTGGGAAATATCATAGGTTTAATCAATTTTTATCTTTTCCAATGAGTATTATAAAAGCAACTCCAGTTGTGTCGTTTATTTTAATGGCTATCTTTTGGTTTAGTACAAATTTTGTACCTGTTTTTATTGGGGTTCTTATGACATTACCGCTTATGACTGGAGGAGTAATATCTGGTATCCAAAACATAGATAAAAATCTTGTTGACATGTGTTCTATATATAATTTTACTAAAAAACAGAAATTCCATTCTTTGTATTTGCCATCTATTATGCAATATATACAAAATGCAGTACTTACTTCTTTTTCTTTAACATGGAAAGTGGTTGTTGCTTCAGAAATAATTGCACTCCCTAAAATTTCTGTTGGAGCTGCATTGTATCAAGGAAAAGTTCAAATTGAAACTGCAAGTGTTTTTGCTTGGACTTTATCAATTGTGTTGTGTAGTTTTTTTTTGGAAAACCTTCTTTCAATTCCCTTAAAAAGAATTACAGTATATAGAGTGCAAACGGAATCTCAAGCCTTTTCTTTTCAGCATAGTGAATCTAAAAAAGATCACATTTTTGTTTCCTCTACTAATACTGTTTCTACAGGTATTTCGGTTTATAATCTTTCAATTGTTCGGGGAAGTAAACCTTTATATAAAAATTTTTCTGTTACTTTTGAACCAAACACAGTAACCGCTCTCATTGCTCCATCTGGGGCAGGAAAGACTACTTTATTTGATTGCATCGTAAATTTATTAAAACCAGATTCTGGTAAAGTTATTATAAAAAATAATATGAAAAAAGAAATAAAGACTACAATTTCATATCTTTTTCAAGAACCTCGATTATTGCCTTCTAGGAGCATCTTACAAAATATAGAATTGCCTTTGTTAAATGTAATGAATCAAAAAAATGCGCGTATGCGTGCATTACATTATTTGGGAAGAGTGGGACTTGAATCAAAAGTGTTTTCTAATGTAGAAGAACTATCGGGTGGAGAAAAGCAACGTGCCTCTTTGGCTCGAGCATTTGCATATCCATCAAACATTCTTTTAATGGATGAGGCTTTTCAATCTCAGGATATCAGACTTAAATTACATCTTGGAAAGCTATTTAAGAGTTTATTAAAAGATGAGCCTAAAACTGTTGTTATGGTTACTCATGATATTCATGAGGCAATAAGTTTAGCAGATAGAATACTTGTGTTAGATCAGACCCCTCTACAAATTAAGTTAGATGAACCTGTTGCAAAAAGAGGTGATAATACAAAAGAAACAGCTTCTAGGCTTGTCACTTTAGAACAAAAGATAGAAAAAGTTTTTCTTAGTTAAAAAAATTTGCTATTTCCTTAATAGCTTCAAATAGTGCATTTATGCCTTTTTTTGTACTGGTATTTCCAAAAGATATTCGAACTGCATTTGTGGCTGTTTCTTTATCGATTCCCATTGCCAAAAGGACTGGCCGATTATTTTTTCGACTTGAACAAGCTGAACCGGTAGAAATATAAAATCCTTTTTCACTTAAGGCTCTTACCATAACTTGTCCGGGTATGTTCGCAAAACTTACTTGGAGTATCCACGGTGAGTATTTTTTGCTTTTAGGATTCTTTCCTCTATTTTTTGGTATTATTTGACACCCTTTTATAGTTTTTAATTTGTTAATTAAGTCTGCTGTTTGTTCTACTTGATTATTGAATAATGACATAAAATCATTTTCCTCGGTTTTAGAAGCAATAGATTTAGTGGCTTGTGAAACATATTTTTCGAGAACTTTTGATAGAGCCCAAGTTCCCATAATATTTTCTGTTCCACTTCTTATTCCTTCTTCTTGTCCTCCAGCCCGCAAAAAGGGTTCTGTACGTTTTTCCATGTATAAAATACCAACTCCACGAGGACCTCTAATTTTATGGGCACTAATTGCCAGAGAATCAATGCCTTTATATGCTAAATTAAGGGGTATTTTCCCTATTGCTTGCACTGCATCAACGTGAAATCGAGGACGTCGTTTACCAGCACAATGGGCAGAAATGGCATCTGAGATTTCATAAATAGGTTGGATTGCTCCTGTTTCGTTGTTTACAGCCATGACACTTATAAATTGAGTGTCATCTTGAATTTTATCTATTACAGCTTTTGGGGTTATTATTCCTTCTTTGGTGCATGGGATTTCTGTAACTGAAAATCCACAGTGTTTCATCATTTGTGCTTGAGCTGCGATAGCATCATGCTCAATAGAACTTACGAGAATGTTTCCTCGAACCGGTCCTTGCATTAGTGATAGGAGAGGTAAATAGTCGCTTTCTGTTCCTCCACTAGTAAAATAAATTTGTTCTGCTTTTACACCCAGAGAAATAGCGCAAGATTTACGTATTTCGTCTAATTTTTGTTTTGCTTTTACTCCTTCAGCATGAACACTAGAAGGATTACCGCCAAAGTCAATTGCAATATTTAAAGATTTATTTAAGATATCGTCATCTATAGGAGCTGTAGCAGCCCAATCAAAATATGTCTCGAAATTCATAAAATTATAGTATATGTGATGACAAAAAAAGTAAATAGTGTCATACTTATTGTCATGATTAAAACAGGATTAATTGTAGAAGGTGGTGGCCAAAAAGGAGCCTATAGTGCAGGTGTATTAGATGCTATGCTCGAAGAAGGAATATCATTTGACTATAATATAGGTGTTTCTGCTGGAGCAGCAAATTTAACAAGTTTTGTAGCAGGGCAATATAGAAGAAATTATAGATTCTACAGATACCATTCGACAGATAATAATTATATGGGATTGAAATGTTTCTTAAAAAACGGGTCTGTTTTTAATTTGCATTATATTTATGGCACCCTATCAAATGAGGGGGGCAAAGATCCTGTAGATTATGAATATTTTAAAAATAATCCTACAACCTTTAAAATTGTTACTACAGATGCACAAACAGGAAAGCCTGTATATATTGATAAAAATCAAATGGAACATAATAAATACAATGCTCTAATGGCATCATCAGCAGTTCCTGTGTTTTGTAAACCCGAAGAAATTGACGGAAAATTGTATTTTGATGGTGGAGTTAGTGATTCAATTCCTGTTCAGAAAGCTCTAGAGGATGGATGTGATAAAATGGTAGTAATTTTATCACGTGCAAAAGGATATATAAAGCAACCCGAAAAACATCATAGAATCTATAAACGAATATTAAAAAAATTTCCAAAAATTGTTAAAGATATAGATGTGCGTCATATCATGTATATGAAAGAGTTACGCCTTGCAGAAAAACTTGAGCAAGAAGGGAAGGTAATTATTATTCGACCATCAGAAAAGCTAGATGTAAATACTTTTTCTGATGCTGGTGATTCCATTGATTCTTTATATAAGCTTGGAATTTCAGATTTTTATGCTCAAATTGCTCGTATAAAAACCTTTATTCCTTCTGTTTTTAAAAATAAAACATTAGAACCAGCTCATAAGATGACTGTGTAAAACAATGGACTTTTAATGAATCAATTTATGTCAAACAACCTGATTGTCGTTGCAGCTATAGTAATTTTAGCCTTTCTTGTTTTGCTTCAAACAATTTTAGTTGTTATATTACTTTACAAAAACTCACATAATTCAGGTTTTATGGATAGTACATTGCTATCATTATCTACAGATGTAAGTTCACTTAAAAATGTTATGGCAAATGTTAAAACAAAAGGTGTTTTTGGTGAAATTCAATTACAAAGTTTGCTTGATGACATACTTGTAAGTGGTCAATATGCAAAAAACGTTAAAACAAAGCATAATAGCGATGCTCTAGTTGAATTTGCTATAAAGATACCCTCTAAAAATAATCAAATTAAAAATATATGGTTACCTATCGATTCAAAATTTCCAACAAAAGATTATGAGCGATTGATTCTTGCTTACGAAAAAGAAAATCCAGATTTAGTCCTTGCATGTCAAAAAGAACTTGTAAGAAAAATTCGATCTTTTGCTAAAGACATAGCTCAAAAATATATAGACCCACCTTATACGACAGATTTTGCAATACTTTTTGTGCCTTTTGAAAGTTTGTATTCAGAAATTTTAGGAATTCCTGGCCTTTTTGAACATATTATTCATGAATATAAGGTTACAATTTGTGGTCCGACTACCATTTCGGCTTTTATTAATAGTTTGCAACTTGGATTTCATACACTTGCAGTAGAAAAACGCTCTAGTGATATTTGGAAATTTCTTGGGGAAATTGAAACGAGTTTTAATCGGTTTACGATTTCTTTAGACTTAGCACAAAAAAAACTTGAAAGCGCTTCTTCTGAAATAGAAAAGGCTTCCAAGCTTTCTGGTTCAATTGAACGAAAATTGCAAAAGATATCGAAATTGTAATTTTATAGTACTTTTTTAATATCGCTGTCTGAAATTTCTTCTATAACAGTCATATTGAGTTCTTTTTGTAAAATACAACGAATTTTTGTACCACTGTTTTTTTTATCTTTATGCATTATTTTTATCAGATCATCTGCTGAGTTTTTATTTAATCCAGGAGGAATAGGATCTGTTGACCATCCATAATTTTTTAAGCATGCAAATACATCATCTTTATAATCTTGTTGGCAGTATCCAAGAAGCATCGATAATTCAATGGAACGACTTAATCCCCATGCAACAGCATCTCCATGAGGAATTTTTCCTAAACCACAAAGGCTTTCATATGCATGCCCAAAAGTATGACCTAAGTTTAATTCCATACGAAGCCCTTTTTCCATAAGATCATGTTGAACAATACTAGATTTTGCAAGACTACAGCGTTTGATTATTTCATAAACTATTTCTGAGTCCCGTGATAAGATCTTCTTTTTTTCATTACACATAATTTGAAACAGTTTTGGTGCGTAAAGCATCCCGGTTTTTACCACTTCACCCAATCCAGATCGATACTCTTCTTCTGGAAGATTTTGAATGAAATCTGGGCAATCGTATAATTTTTGTGCTGGGAAAAAAGTTCCTAGCATATTTTTCCATTCATCAAAATCACATCCTGTTTTCCCGCCAATAGCTGCGTCAACCATTGCCAAAAGTGTAGTAGGTACCAATTCAAGTTTTGCTCCGCGTTTAAAAATAGAGGCTGCAAAAGCTGTCATATCACAAATAACGCCTCCTCCAATTCCGGTAAAAATGCTGTTACGCATATGGCCGTCTTCAAGAGCTTTCTTTACGATTAGTAATACATTTTCTATTGTTTTATGTTGTTCTCCAGCCGGTAAAGTAATAACACTATGTTCAGTAAGATCTATGGTTTTTAGGAAGTCATTTACTTGAGGAATTTTTGCAACATTTGTGTCTGTTACAAACACTCTGCGTTGTTTTTTGTTTTGTATAATAACAGGTTTTCCATCAATACCTTGAATCACTGTATTAGCAAAAAAAGCTTTTAGAAGTAAATCGATGTTTTTAAAGAAAACAATATCAGTTTTATTAGTTCCAGGGTTAATAGATTCATAATATAATTCTAGCTTATCTTCATTCATAATTTTGCTAGTTTACTGATTTTTGAATTTCTATGCAATAAAAAAGCAAAAAAAATTTAGTAGTTAGAATCCATTTTATTTAAATCATCTTGAACTGTGCTTAAACGTGACAATTCTCGATTGATAGTTTTTTCATAGTCTAAATCACCTGAATCAATGCGGAAGCATTCATCTTCCCAGTTTTGGATATCTGTCAAATATAAAAAATTAAATTTGTCTTGATTTGCTTTTTGTGCCCATGTTTTAGCTTCAGTCCAATAATATAATCCTGCTTGATAGCAACTTTCAGCTGTATTTAGATTCCTTAGGTATTCGTCTTTCCACGGAGCATCATAGAAATATGCGACATTTTTGTCCCAAGTTCGACCTAGTCTTAGATGTTGTTCTGCTAATTTTAGATTTACATGCATCATAAACAGATAACGATATTTTTCCCACTCATCTTTGTTATCTATGTGAGCAAGCGCAAATTGAGGATTACAAAAATCAGCAGCTATAGATCTTTCTAGCCAATAAATATTTTCTATTACATCCGATGGATATTGTTGATAATGGATATGATAGAGATTATAATACTCTTCTTTGTATTTAATTGCCCAAGAAAAGCCTGGAAGAGAAATAAGTATAATTAAGAATGTCAGAATAAAACGTTTCACTCTTTCAGTATCGGCAAAAGAGAAAGCTCGCGCCATATTATTTTTTCAATTTTGTCTACTTCTTGAGTTGCATCTATTCTAACTATTTTCATCTTAGAATCTAATTTTTCATATTCATAAAATATTTTTTCATATTCTTTGGCTGTTTTTTCAAGAAATTCAAGTTTTTCGTATATTTCTGTAACTCCACGATCTTTTATGCGGTTTAAAGATTCAGAAGGAGGCAATATAAAATAAAAAACAATTTGAGGTAGAGGAAAATCAGAATTTAGTTTTCTTGGTAGTTCTTTGCCACATTCGATACTTTGATAAGCTAGACTTGAAAATAAATATCTATCAGTGATGCAAAGTTGTCCATTATTGCATCGTTCTACAATACCACAATCTTTTGAGATTTTTGAATTATCGTTTTTTATAGAGCCGTATAAATGTTCGTTTCGATCTGTAGCAAATAGAAAAGCAATAGTCTTGGGATTCAGTTTTATGTCACCGTGCAAGACAGAACGTAAAAATTTCCCTGTTTCACTTTTAGAAGGTTCTGCTGTGAAAAAAGCGTTTTTTTTAGTTAATCGTTTTTTAAGTAAGTTTAATTGAGTAGTAGTTCCAGCTCCATCAATTCCTTCTAAAACTATAAAATTATTAAGTATCATTTTTACCTACCAAAATTGTTAAAAATTTGTTACTATGAAATATAAATAATGAAAAAACAGATACACCTTTTTCTTTTCAGTATAATAATCCTTTTCTCAATTTTAGCAGCCTTACTTTTCGTTGCTCATCCAGTCATTGCAAAAGCAAAATCAGAGATGCAAAAACTAGAAAATAATTATATTTCGATTATATCTGAAAAAACAGGTCTTTCTATTTCATATAAATCTCTTTCTCCCTCTATAATATCAGGATTACGTCTTTCTAGTATAGTCCTATATGATAAAACTGCAAATGAACAAATTGCTGAAATAAAATCTATAAAACTTAACTGGAATATTTTTAAAATGATTGATGGAGATTTTTCTGATGCATTAGGAGATTTAATTATTTCTGGTGGGTTTTTTAACTATAATGAAGTAGAAAACTCATCTGTACGTAAAAAAATTATAAAAATATTTTCAGAAAGAGAAACTTCTAATGCTTCAGATTTTACACTTCCTATTAATATTTTAATAAAAAACTCAGCATTTGTTTATACTGATGAAAATATAAGTTTTACTTTACGACTTTCAAAACTGAATCTTTTTACCCAGGAATCAACTGGTTTTTTGGCAATTGACTCTAGAGGGGCAATAAAATTAACCTTATCTCAAAAAAATAATTTTCCTGTAAACGCTTTTAGTTTTAATTATTTGTTACAAGGTGGTGTTTCATCATCTTTTAAAGAATCTTACGCACAACTTTCATTTTATGATATGGATACTTCTCTTTTTAGTGCTGAAAGATTAGATTTTTATGTAACCCATACAGATACTAATGTCACTTTAAAACTAATACAGAACGGTAAACCATTCGAAATTACAGGCTCCTACAATACTAAAACTTCTGATATGAACATTGCCTTAAATGCAAAAGACTTTCAACCTTTGTCAGTTGTTACTTTTAAAAAATCAAAAGATTTTAATGTTTCACATTTTTACAACACCGAAATGACAGGAGTGTGTTCTTTATCCTATAATATAAATTCTAAAAATTTAGATTATCAAGTAGATGGAAATATAAAATTACCAGATTCTTTAATAAAAGGAGGAATAGACGCTGATATAGATTTGGAAGGAACGGTAAATCAAGTAAACATTTCAAAACTTGCTGTACATTCTAAATATTGTGATGCATCTTATTCTGGATCTTTAGATATTAAAAATTTGTTACCTTTTGGGGTATTAAATATTGAACGAATATCTCTCCCCAGTGGCAATACCTTAGCAACTGATGTTTATATTTCTCCCGTTTCTAATGGTTTTTTATGTTTTATTCCTCAATTAACTTTTGGAGCAAAATCTCTTACTGCAATACAATTAAATATTGTTATTCAAAAAGGATCTATAGATTTTTCTTTTGAAGCAACAGATTATTCGTATGTTGATATTTCAGACCCAGGAACTATTACACTAACAGGAAGTTTTGATTTTTTAGAAGATTCTTTTTTACAAATGCAAATATCTTGTAAAAACTTTTTTATAGAAACAGCACTTGCAATGGCACAATGGTCTGTCCCCAAAGAAAATATAACTCTAATTAGTTCCTTACAATCTATTTTTAAAGATTATATTTTTACTTTTGATGCTTTTATATCTTCTGATTTAGAACATATAACTTATAATGCTCCTTATTTTATTGCAGCTAATATCAGTAAAGAAAACGAAATGATGTTGTTATCTCTTGATGGAACAGAAGAGCGCATGCATTTGTCACAATTTGAGATTTTATTTGCCGGCCAAAAACTTGATGTCAATTTTAATTTAGATTTTTCTGATAAGAAAGAAACTTTCTTTTCTTCTGATATAAGTTTTAATTCTATTCCTTATACTTTTTCAGGGTTTTATGAGGCTAATAAATTTTTAAGTATTTCTGGAAATTACGGATTTTATGCTGATGTAACCTTTACTAAAGATGCTGCAATTGCAAAGGTAAACATGGAATCATTACCTTTAAACTTTAATGATTATAATTTTTTATTAGAACTACAAAGCCAGTATAATTATGGTAAAAATGGTTGGCTGTATACAATAAATAATTTTACAATTCAAGAAATTTCTGGAAAGTTAATATCTAATCCTAGGTTACAGTTTGCAGGAGTTTTAGATAAGTACGGGTTTACTTCGTCTTCTTTAGTTTATAATGATTCAGTTTCAACTTTGGAAGGAACGGTAGGTATGGGATGGGATTTTTCAGAGTATGTTTTACATTCTGCTTTTTTAAATTTAGATTTAAGCGAGGATTTTTCCCCTGAGAAAATTCTACTTTCTGTAGAAGCAAATAATCCTAAAAATGCTTTAATTCAATCAGATGATTTTTTTAATAATCTGTTTTTTAATGTAGAAGGAGAAATAAACGAATTTCAATTTGCTCATGTATTAAATGGGCAAACAAGTGATGATACATTATCATTTTCGTTAAATGCGCTGGGAAGTGTTGACATGCCGTCTGTGCAAGTTAATGTAAATCGTGCGAAAATAACGACGCAAGGTATGCCTGTTGTATTTAGTGGCCCCATACTATTACAAGATAAAGATATCTCTTTTGATGAGTGTAAATTATCTTTTGGAACATACGAAGCAAAAGATCTTACAGGGCAATGTAATCTTTCTACTATGAGTGGAAAAGCTAGTACTTTAATAAATGGGCAATTACAACCAGGCTTACCGTTTTCAACAAAAACATTTGAGTCACAAATGTCAGCTAATTTTTATACCGTTACAGATGATTTGAATGATGGAAACAACAAATTTGTTGTCGATGTTATTCTTCAAAAACTTACAGGGACCTTTTTTAATGATAGATATAATGTTCCAATTCATGTAGAAAAAAATTCAGAAAAAACTTTATTTTATATTAGTGAAGAAAAAGCTCTTTCTGGAGTTATCTACAGTGATGGAGGAGTTCATATAGAAGCAACAAAGGATTCTCCTATCTCTTTTGTTTGTGATGGTTATATGAATGATCAAGGAAATTATCTTGCTTTTAATGATATATTTGCTGATGGTACAAGGTTTTCAAAAATTTTAGATTTGAAAGAATTTACATTATATTCTGGCAATGTTACAGGTTTTTTGAGTGTTGAGGGAAAACTTGATGCGCCTATAATAAATGGGCACCTTATAGGAACCGATGCAAGGGCTACGTCTCCAATATGTACAAATGAAACTATGTATGCAGATTATGTAGATTGTGATATAGATAATTCAAAATTTAGTTTTAACAATGTGCTCCTTACAGGAGAAAAGTCAAAGGGGCTTGTAAATTTATTTTATTCCATAGATTTAGAGACTTTATCATCTGTCACTCAGCACGTTACAGTAAAAAGTGTTGGGTCCCAAGGCTTTTATGGGCATTTTGTTGTTCCTGTTGGAGAAATTGAAGCTACAACCACCCTAGATTTAGATATGGATTTTGCACCATCAGAAAATACAATAATAGGGAATGTGAATGCTACTGATATAGAGGCTGTTATTTCAAGCTTTAGTGTTGATGATGACAATGAAGACACAAATGCTAACAATAGTCGAACATATACAGATATAACAATAAATATTGATCAAAAAGCACAAGTGTATATTCCTTCAAAAACAAACCCTTTGGTAAGAGGCCTTGTTGGACAAATAAAACCCATTCATTTTATAATGGATACAGGAATGTATACTTATTCATTAGAAGGCGAAATAATAGTTAAAAGTGGTGAAATTTTGTATATAAACCGTACTTTTTATATAAAAAATGGTATGGTAAATCTAGATGGCAATCAAGATTTATTTGATCCTATTATAAGTTTTAGTGCTGAAATTCCGGAACAAGATGAAGAAGGAAATCTAGTTAAAATAATTTTAAGTGCTGAAGAACAACGTTTAAGTAATTTTAGTCCTATTTTATATTCTGAACCATCAAAAAGTAATACCGAGATTATGAGTTTATTGGGTCAGGCTGTTATTGGCGATGCCGATAGTTTAGGTACTGCCGTTGCCAGTGGATTTGATTATATTTTGCAAATAGGAATTTTTAGAATCTTTGAGAACTCATTGCGTGATTTGTTTAATTTTGATATATTTTCATTTAGAACTACATTTCTTCAAAATGCAATGATAGATGCATTTGATACAGATGATACAAGTAGTGTATCTTTTGGTAACTATTTGGATGGTTCGACTGTTTATATTGGTAAATACATAGGTAATACATTGTATGCTGATATGATGTTAGAAATTGTATATGATGAAGATGTTGCAAATAGTGGGTCAGAAAGTGGCTTGGGATTAGAACCCGAAATAGGATTAGAACTGCCTTCTCCTTTTGCGACTATTCGATGGAGTATAGCTCCAGAAGCAAATTCTGACTGGAACCTTTTGGTACCGTATACTTCTATCAGTTTATCTTGGAAATTTATGTTATAACTCATTATTAGGAGAAAAAAAATAATGCCCATTAAGAAAATGCTTAGAACTTTAATTCTTCTCTGTCTTCTGTTTATTCCTCTTTTGCCAATAGTTTCACAAGAGGTTTCAAATGATGATGGATGGTATTATGGCAAAGAAATTACAAAAATTGACTTTGAAGGATTAAAAAATATTACTTCCGTTGAACTTGATGGAATAGTTGATCCTTATGTTGGAAAAAAATTTAGTGATGATCAATATAATGATTTGTTGAATAAACTTTTTGGTCTTGAATATTTCCAAAATATCAACACTAAGCTTTTAAAAGGGGATTCAGAAGGTAATACTGTCATAATTCAATTTACTGTTACAGAACAGCCTATTATTTCTTTGATTAGGTATCGCGGGAACGATGAGGTACGTTCTAGTGAATTGAGTGATGAAATCACTATTAAGCAATCTGATATCTATAACTCTAATTCTGTCGGATTAGCACAAAGAAAAATTAGTAAACTATATTTGACAAAAGGGTATACTAATGTATCAGTTACATACGATACAGAGGAAACAGAAGATGGCATTGAAATTACTTTTAATATTAAAGAAGGAAAAAAATCTGTAATTACTGAAATTAATTTCCAGGGAAATGAAGCTATTACAGAAAAAACTCTTAGAAAAAATTTAAAGTTAAAAACAGTTTCTTTGTTTAATAAAGGTGCATTTGAAGTTTCTGCATTAAATCAAGATAAAACTACAATTCTTAATGAATATTATAATCGTGGATATATTAATGCGCAAATTATAGATGTAATAAAAGATGTCTCCTATAATGAAGATAAAAAACGAGATGAAATATTATTAACATTTGTGATTAGTGAAGGTGAAACGTATACTTATGGTGGAACAAAAATAACTGGTAACACAATTTTTACAACAGATGAATTGTTATCATTAATAAAGATTTCTGATGGAGATGCATTCAATCAATCTTTATTTAAACAAGGTCTTTCTGATATAGCTGATAAATACTATGAAGAAGGATATACCTCCAATTTGTTTGATCAAAATATAAAAGAAGATAGCGTTACACATGTTGTTTCTTGTGTTTTAAATATTACTGAAAATGCGCAAAGTTATATTGAAAATATTATTATTAGAGGAAATGATAAAACTAAAGATTATGTTATTAGAAGAGAAATACCCCTAGAAGAAGGTGATATTTTTTCAAAAAGTAAAGTAGAAACAGGATTAAGAAGTTTATATAATCTTCAGTTTTTTTCATCAATTGTTCCTGACATT
This sequence comes from Treponema sp. CETP13, assembly GCA_001885315.1. Taxonomy (GTDB): domain Bacteria; phylum Spirochaetota; class Spirochaetia; order Treponematales; family Treponemataceae; genus CETP13. The sequence continues at coordinate 135,644 of MLPZ01000013.1, read as the reverse complement.
GTTCCTGGTTCAGAAGAGAACACCGTAGATTTAATAATTGATGTCGAAGAGCAGTCAACTACATCAATAGAATTTGGGATTACTTTTTCAGGAGTAAGTGACTCTGATGATTTGCCAATTTCTCTTTTTGCTACATGGAAAGATAGCAATGTAAAAGGAACCGGAAAAGCAATCAGTACTTCTGTTACAGTATCTGATGATACGCAATCACTAGAATTAGGGTATAGTGACTCGTGGTTTTTAGATAAAACGATTGATTTTTCTACAAGTTTAAGTGTTAGCCGAGAGTATTCTACAGATGAGCAGGTCATGTATTTCCCAGATGGTGTAAATGACGATGATTATTATTTTGATTATGAGGAATATACTTTTGGTCTTGATATTGGACTTGGAAAACGTTGGGTGTATAGACCTGGAACAGTTACCGTAAGTGGTGGACTTTCTTCTGATTGTTCTCAAAACTTTTATGACGCTGATTTATATGAACCGGTAGACAGTGATATTAGTGATGATTATGGAGATTGGGGATTACAAAATTCTTTATGGAATAAAGTTTCTTTTGATGCTAGAGATCTAAGCTATGATCCTTCTAAAGGTTATTTTACCAGTGAACAATTGACTTATACTGGTCTTATTCCAAGTATAGAAAATGATTTTTATTTTAAGAATGATTTAAAGGGAGAGGTATATTTGACTCTTTTTGATAAGCCTATTACTGATGCATTTAGTCTAAAATTTGTATTAGCTGGATATTCAGGTTTATCTTTATTATTCCCTGTAAATGGTGATACAATTAGCGAGGACAATCAACTATATATTGATGGTATGTTTTATGGTCGTGGATGGGATCTTGGTGATGATGATGATTATTACGGAAATGCAATGTGGGCAAATAATATAGAATTAAGGATGCCTATTGTTACTGGTATTTTTGCACTTGATTTCTTTGGAGATGCAGTGCTTCTTAAAGATACATACTCAGAATTATTTACAGAATCAACATTAGAAGATTGGAAATTTAGTTTTGGTCCTGGAATTAGATTTTCAATTCCACAATTCCCACTTCGGTTATTATTAGCTAATACTTTTAGATACGAAGATGGTGAAGTTGTTTGGGATGATGGAAAAGATATAAGTGATGGGCCACAGTGGAATTTTGTTCTTTCTTTTACTATCACAAATAAATAATTATGTTTGAAAAATACTTACAAAACAGATATTGTGTTGTAAGTATTTTTCTAAGAGGAAAAAATGAAAAAATTAGTAACAGTTTTAATAATCACTACATTTTGTACAATAGCATTTGCACAGCAAATAACTAAATTTGGCGTTGTTGATACAGCTTTAGTTTATTCTACCTATTTTCGAGAATCTTCTGCTGTTAGGAGCTATGAATCAAAAAAAACGGAATTTCAAGATGAAATAAATACGTTAACAAAAGAGATTCAAAATTTACAAGATCAAAAACTTGAATATCAAAAAAATGGAAATGATGTACAAGCTTTAAAGTTAGAGGCTACAATTACACAAAAAACAGATTTTTTGACAGAATATTCTCGTGCTAAAAATATAGAACTTGAGTCCTTACGAAAAAATCTTGAATCATCTAATGACTTTTACCAAGATTTGTATGATGTAATAGCAAAAATTGCTGAAAGTGGTGGTTATAGCATGATATTAAGTTTACATAGTTCTGACTCAATCTTGTGGTATAGTCCTACAGTTGATCTTACAAATGATGTAATTACTGGATTAAGTTCAATCCAATAGGAATTTTATTTTCATATGGCAGAAAAAACACCTCTTATGCAACAATATCATAAAATAAAAAGCCAACATGCTAGTGAAGTATTGTTTTTTCGACTTGGTGATTTTTATGAAATGTTTGATGATGATGCAGTTGAGGTTTCCCGTCTATTAAATCTTACTTTAACCCATCGTGGAGATAGTCCTATGTGTGGGGTTCCTCATCATGCAAGTAAGTTGTATATTGCTCGTCTTTTGCGTTTAGGGAAAAAAATTGCTATTTGCGAACAAATAACTTTGCCAAAAAATGGGAAAGGGTTAGCCGAAAGAAAGGTTGTAGAGGTCATAACTCCTGGAACTGCCTTAGAAGAAGAATATCTAGACCAGGGAAGCCATAATTTTCTTGCTTCAGTGTGTTTAATTAATAAAACTATTTCTTGGGCTTATATCGATATTTCAACAGGGGACTTTTTTGCTTCAAGTTGGGAGAGTCGAAATCTTGTTGAGCATTTAGAAAAAGAACTCGGACGAATTCAACCCAAAGAAATTGTTGTAGCAAAAAATCTATTTGAAAAACAAGATGTTCAGAGTCTTTTTGAACAATATCCAAATATGTCTGTCTCTTTTGATGATGACTGGCATTTTAATTTAGATATTACTGTGGAAGCACTTAAAAAACAATTTCATATTGTTAATTTACATTCATTAGGAATCACTGAAAATTCACCAGAAGTTGCTTCTGCTGGTTATTTACTAGAATATGTAAGTAGAAATTCTATTCTTCGTGATTCTGACAAAACCCTTAAACAGGTAACTTCTCTTTCTGTTTATTCTGATTTAGATTTTGTCATGATAGATGATTCTTCACGCCGTAATCTCGAACTTACGAGCAATTTGCGCGATAACACAATGCAATATAGTTTATTTGAGACTGTAGAACATACAAAAACGGCTATGGGAAAACGGTTACTATCCTCTTTTTTTATGTATCCACTCAAAGATCTGGTTGAAATTAAAAATAGAGAGCAACATATTTCTTTATTTGTTAATCATACAGATTTATTGGATTCTATTCGAACTGAATTAAGTAAAATTTTAGATATTGAACGGCTTTCGAGCAGAATTGCAATGGGCAGAGCTCATGCAAAAGATATTCAAGCTTTACGAATGAGTTTAGAGCGTTGGCTAGAGATGCGCAGAATATTATCTGATTATGTTGGACAGTTTGGTAATGCATACTATGCTGGTGAAACAGAAACTGCAATAAAAATTTGTGATTATATAAACAAATCAATTTTAGATGATCCTAGTACGAGTCTTACAGAAGGGCGTATTATTAAAACAGGCTGGTCTGAAGAGCTTGATAATTATAGAAACATTAAAAATAATTTTAAAGAATATTTAGATACGTATTTAGAAAAAGAAAAAAACGATACTGGCATTCAAAATATGAAAGTAAAGTATAATAATAACATGGGCTATTTTTTAGAAGTCTCTAAGGGTAAAATCGCCAGTGTCCCACCACATTTCGTTCTAAGACGTGCCTTGGTAAATGCAGATCGTTATACTACAGATAAATTACGAGAATTAGAAGCTCAATTAACAGATGCAGATGATAAGATAATTGAGCTAGAAAAAAGACTTTTTGAAGAAGTAAGAGAAAAAATAGGCTCTCATATTAAATATTTTTTAGCAATTGCAAAAGAAATTGCATATATTGATACTTCTGTTTCCTTTGCGTGGACAGCTTTGTTATATAATTGGGTTTGTCCTGAATTGGATGATAGTACTTCATTAGAAATTATAGATGGGCGGCATCCTGTAGTTGAATCCCATTTACCAAGTGGAGAGTTTGTTCCTAATAATACAAGTCTTGCAAAAGCAACTTTTGTATTACTAACAGGGCCCAATATGGCAGGTAAAAGTACTTATTTACGTCAAAATGCTCTGATAGTTTTTCTTTCTCAAATAGGATCGTTTGTTCCTGCAAAAAGTGCACATATAGGAATAGTAGATAGAATTTTTTGCAGAGTTGGTGCTTCCGATAATTTAGCTCGGGGAGAATCTACTTTTTTAGTTGAAATGGCCGAAACAGCTTTAATCTTACGCTCAGCAACAGAAAAAAGTCTTGTAATAATGGATGAAGTTGGGCGTGGAACATCCACAGAAGATGGGTTATCCTTAGCATGGGCGATTTCAGAGTATTTATTAAACACAATTTGTTCACGAACTTTTTTCGCTACTCATTATCATGAATTAACTCGAATATCACATAAAAATTTACAGCTTTTACAAATGCAGGTAAAAGAATTAGATGGAAATGTAGTTTTTCTTAAGAAAATTTGTAAGGGAGCTGCTGAAAGTTCTTATGGATTGCATGTAGCAAAAATGGCCGGAGTTCCAGAATGTGTTGTCAATCGAGCAGAAGAAATACTACAAATTATTCAACAGAAGACACCATATACGCAGGAAGCTGTTAATTTAGAAACAGCAAAAATTTCAAATAACCAATCTATCAAAAAAGTAGATGTTCATTCACATAAGTCTGTTCCAGGTTTGTTTAGTGAAGAAGAACTGGTTTTAGAAGAAATACTTTCGACCGAGGTTGATGAAATAACACCTTTGCAAGCATTACAAAAAATTGCACATCTTAAAAAACAGCTTCTTGGTAAATAAATTTACGTTTTTTTTATAATCCTTGTTTACAATTAAGATATGAATAAATTCTTTTATACATATAAATGGGTTCTTACACAAAAAATTGTTGCATTTTTTTCGTTAATAGCTTTTCCAACATTCTGTATACGGTGTGGAAAACAAACTTCTGGAGCTGTTCTCTGTAATGATTGTATACAAAAACACCTTATGACTTGGGAAAATCGAGATACTCGTTGTAAAATTTGTGGAAGAAGGCTTATTTCAGAAACTCATATATGTCTTGAATGCCGCGAAAAGCCTGTATTTAAACATGCGGATGCTGTGTTTCCTATTCATCGCTATGTTTTATGGAAAAAACAATTAATGTTTTTGTGGAAAGGTTCTTCTAAAAGGTTATTGTCTCCCGTTTTTGCAAAAATGGTTTATAAAGTTCTTTGTGAGCAATATCCAGATATCCCTGTAGTACCGGTTCCTCCTCGAAAAGGTAAAATCCGAAAAAAGGGATGGGATCAAATTGCTGAATTAGTTATGATTTTACATTGTATGTACAATGTTACTGTTATAAATGCACTTGTACATACAGATCAAAATCAACAAAAAAAAAGAAATAGAAAAGAACGTCTTGCACAATTAAATACGTCATTTAAAATAGCACCCAAATACAAAGACAATAAAAAAGAGTTGTTACCTAAAAAAGTTGTTCTTGTTGATGATGTCATAACTACAGGGACTACAATTGAGTCATGTGCCTCCTGTTTAAAAAAATCAGGGGTAAAAACAGTGTATGCACTTACTTTATTTGAGGTCAGTTGACATTATCTGTACATAATGGTATAGTTCGCTAAGATATTAAATAATTATAAAAAAGGAGTCGGTTGCCGGCTCCTTTTTTATACATACGAGACTTTCCGTGAAAAACAAAAAGTTTCTAAAATCTTAAATGGAGTAATAGTGGAGTATACATCACTTGACAAAATGCCCTGGTATAATGAATGTAATCCTTTGGTTGAAGGAATAGGTTTTATTCTTGTTGAAATAATAGTGGCAAAACAAAACACACAAACTAGGGTGCGTGTAACTATTAAAAGAAAAGAAAATACAGGAGAAGGCATTGGTGTTGATGATTGCGCAAAAGTACACCGTGCATTATTTCCTCGCTTAGAAGCGCTTATGTCTACACAAGATGTTTATTTAGAAGTTATGTCCCCAGGTATGGAGAGAAATGTTAAAAATGCAGCTGAATTTGCTCTTTTTATAAACACTCCAATACGTGTTTGGTCAAGAGAAAAAGCAGATTGGATTTTAGGAAAAGTTATTTCTGCTAATTCCGTATCAATAGATATACGTTTACTGGAAAATGAAGAAATAGTAACTATACTATATAATGATATTGCGAAAGCAAAATTGTTAAATACTTAAAATATTTTAAAAAGGAGACCTATTATGGCATCAGAAATGGCTGAAGCAATCCGACAGCTTACACAAGATAATGGTATTTCTGAGGATTCAATAATAAGTACAATAGAAAGTACTATTAAAGCTGCATATAAAAGAAAATTTGGTTCATCAGAAAATTGTATTGTTCACTTTGCAGATGATTTGAGTGATGTATCTGTATATTCAAGAAAAGTTATTGTAGATGGAGTTTATGACCCTGTAACAGAAATTGAACTTGAAGATGCTCTTAAAATGAGTGAAGAATGTGAATTAGGTGATGAAATAGATATTTTAATAGATCCTAAAAACTTTGATCGTTCTGCTGTTCAAACAGGGAAGCAGACTGCTCATCAATTTTTGTCAGAAAGTCATAAAGATTCTCTTATGGCACAATACAAAGACAAAGTAGGTGAAATTATCATAGGTTATTATCAGAGAGAGCGAAATGGTAATATTTATGTTGATTTAGGCAAGGTAGAAGGTATTCTTCCTGCACGATATCAGTCACCTCGTGAGACATATCATAAAAGTGATCGAATAAAGGCTCTTGTAGTTGATGTTAAAAAAACAAGCAATGGTTTACAGCTTGTTTTAAGCCGTACTGATCCAGATTTTGTTCGTGCAATCATTGAATTAGAAGTTCCTGAAGTATATGATAAAATTATTGATATTCATAAAATTGTAAGAGAGGCAGGATATAGAACAAAGATTGCTGTTTCTTCAAATCGTGAAGATGTAGATCCTGTTGGAGCTTGTGTTGGCTTAAAAGGGGTCCGTATTCAATCAATTATTCGAGAGTTAGAAGGTGAGAAAATAGACATATTAAAATGGGATGAAGATTATCGTTCTTTTATTAAGAATGCACTTTCACCAGCTCAAGTTTCTGGGGTTGTAATTTTAGATGAAGAAAAAAGGCAGGCACTTGCAGTTGTTCCGGATGATCAACTTTCTCTTGCAATTGGAAAACAAGGTTTAAATGTACGATTAGCAAATCGACTTGTAGATTGGAATATTGATATAAAAACAGAAGCTCAATATGAAGATTATGATCAAGTATTACAACAATCCCGTGAAAGTGTTGCTAATCTATTTAATGATGATGTTGATAATGAAGTTCTAGAAATTCAGAATGTTTCTGAAATTCCTGGTGTAGATTCGCGTATTGCAAATTTACTTGCTGAAAATAACATTTTAGATATTCAATCATTTATGAATGCCGCTGAAAATGGTAGTCTTACTATGATTGAAGGTCTTAGTGAAGAAGATATTCAAAATGTATCACAACTTATTGATCATACTGTTGAATTTGTTGAAAACGATGTTGAGACAAATAATGATGAAAGCTCGGTAGATACAGAAAGTGAGAAAACGACAGAAGAAGAGCAGAAAACAGATACAGAATCTGTTCAGGAAGAATCAGATACAGAAGTTTATGAATGTCCTGAATGTGGGGCTCCTGTTACTATCGATATGACTGAATGTCCCAAATGTCATATTGGTTTGAGTTTTGAATTTGAGGACGAAGAGTAGGATACTAGATGAGTGAAGATACAGAAAACAAGAAAAAGACAATTTTACATAAAAAAAATGTGGAAACAGAGGCTCCCCAAGCTACGATAAAGACTCAAAAAAAACGTGTCGTAAAAAGAGTCAAAGCAACACATTCAGAAAACAAGCCTGTTGTAAATAAAAGTTCAACAAAAACTGTTTCAGATGAAGAATCTTCTGTGACAAAAAAAGTTGTAGTTGCAACTCCTTCTGATAAGGCAAAGAAAAAGACTGACAAAAAAGAATCTACGACAGAAGAAGCAAAAAAAACTTCTGTAGAAGAAATAAGTTCTGCTACTAAAGAAGGTCATACTGGTGCGCCAAAAATACGCACAACAATTATTCATAGAAGTCCAATTGTTGGGAAAGCTAGAGGTCCTGTTACAATTGATTCAAAGCGCCCTAATTCTAAACAGGGAAACTTGGCTGATAAACCAAAACGGACTTATAATGATCGTGGTAGATCTTCTGGTTTTACAGGAACTCAAGCAAGAGAGGGTTACCAACGGAATAACAATAATTCTGGAAGCCGACCATCAGGACAGGGTGGATATAATGGAAACCGCACTGGTGGATATAACGGAAGTCGACCATCAGGACAGGGTGGATATAATGGAAACCGTACTGGTGGATATAACGGAAATCGACCATCAGGGGGTGGATATAATCGACCAGGTGGAAACAATCGTGGCGGTGGAGGTTTTACTCCTCCAACTAGTTTACCCGACATACGAAGTGGTGGTAAAAAATCTTTTAACAAAAAAAATAAACAACAATATTCTCGAAAAAGAAATGAAACCCCAGAAGACCGAATATTTTATCAGAAGAAGAAACAACAGGATAAGATAAATTCTGTTCCTTCTTCAATTGATATTATGGAAACCATTAGTGTTCAGGATTTAGCAAAAAAAATGAACTTAAAGGCTTCTGATATTATAGCAAAGCTCATGGGAATGGGCATGATGGTGACAATAACTGAAAGCATTGATTCAGATACTGCAACTTTAGTTGCTTCTGAGTTTAATTGCGAAGTTCATCTTGTTAGTTTGTATGATGAAACGGTTATTGAAAGCGATAAAGATATTGAGTCTGAAATGTTAAGCAGACCTCCTACTGTTACTATTATGGGACATGTAGATCACGGTAAGACTAAAACCTTAGATGCGATACGTTCAACAAATGTTATTGCCTCTGAATTTGGTGGAATTACTCAACATATAGGTGCTTATCAGGTAACTACATTTAAGGGGAAAATAACTTTCCTTGATACTCCTGGACACGAAGCTTTTACAATGATGCGTGCTCGTGGTGCTGATTTAACCGATATTGTTGTATTAGTAGTGGCTGCTGATGATGGAGTTATGCCTCAAACTGTAGAGGCTATTAATCATGCTAAAGATGCAAAAGTTCCCATTATTGTGGCTGTAAATAAAATAGATAAACCAGATGCAAATCCTGATAAGGTTATGACACAACTTTCTGAATATGGTTTGACTCCTGAAGAATGGGGTGGAGAAACTCAATTTGTTAAGATTTCTGCCTTAAAAAAAGAAGGTCTTGACGACTTGCTTGATGCAATTTTACTACAAGCAGAACTATTAGAATTAAAAGCTAACTGGACATGCCATGCAGAAGGTAAAGTTATAGAAAGCAAAATTGATCAAGGTAGAGGTATTGTTTCTACAATTATGGTTCAAAGAGGAACGCTCAGAGTTGGTGATAATTATGTTGCTGGTGTTTATTCAGGACGTGTTCGAGCTATTTTTAATGATTGTGGACAAAAAATTGAGGAAGCTACGCCAAGTATGCCAGTTGAAATTTTGGGGCTTGAAGGTATGCCAGATGCTGGTGATCCATTCCAAGTAACAGAGAATGAAAAAATAGCACGTAGTATTTCTTCTAAACGTCAAGAATTAAAACGATTTGAAGTTGCCAAAGCTGTTACAAAAGTAACTTTAGATAATTTATATGATACAATTGATGCAGGGACAGTTCAAGAACTTAAGGTTATTATTAAATCTGATGTTCAAGGTGCTGCCGAAGCTCTTAAACAATCTCTCGAAAAGCTATCAACAAAAGATATTAGACTTAATGTTATACATTCTTCTGCTGGTGCAATAAATGAAAGTGATGTTGTTTTGGCTTCAGCTGATTCTAATGCTATTATAATCGGGTTTAATGTTCGCCCAACTCCTAAAGCAAAATTACTAGCTGAACAAGAGAAAGTTGATATTCGAAAGTATACTGTTATTTATCAGGCTGTAGAAGAAATTACTGCTGCTATGGAAGGAATGCTTTCTCCTGATAGTAAAGAAAATGTTATTGGAATGCTCGAAGTTCGAGATACGTTCAAAGTTCCTAAAATTGGGCTTATTTCTGGAGCGTATGTTACCCAAGGTGTTGTTAAACGAAATGCCCATGTAAATATTATTCGTGACGGTATTGTTATAAATAGTAATGCAAAAATTTCATCGTTAAAGCGGTTTAAGGATGATGCAAAATCTGTCGAAAAAGGTTTTGAATGCGGTATCGGCATAGCAAATTGGCAAGACGTGAAAGTTGGTGACCAAATGGAAATTATTGAATTTGTAGATGTCGCTCGAAAACTTGGCGAAACGCTTGTTCAAGAGAAGATTCGAAAAGAAAAAGAATCTAAAAAAGCAGGGGCATAATGGCTGGGTATAGAATGGTTCGCTTAGGTGAACAAATACGCGAAGAAATTTCAACAATGATTATGCAAGGACAAGTGAAGGACCCAAGAGTTTCGACTTTTTTAAGTATTAATCGTGTTGAAGTTGCTGCAGATTTAGGATTTGCAAAAGTTTATGTCTCAAGTTTTATGAAGGATAAAATTATAGAGAAAGGCGTTCAAGGATTACAAAGTGCAGCTGGATTTATCCAGCATGCTCTTGGTAAAAAACTTACTTTACGTAAGATTCCAAAGTTAACATTTGTAGCTGATACAAGTATTAAAGAGGGATTTGAGATGGTAAATAAGTTGAATGAACTTGAAAGAGAACAAGATAAGCGCGAAAAAGAGTCTCCTTTAATAGATGAGTCTAAATAATACACATACAGTTAGTCCTGGTGGAATTGTACTTTTTGCAAAATTACCAGGTAAAACTAGTTTTTCTTCACTTTATACAATAAAGCATGCCTTACATACTAAAAAAGTTGGTCATACAGGTACACTTGATAGCTTTGCACAAGGGTTGCTTGTTGTGATGACAGGTTCTCATACTCGCCTTGCACAACGTGTTACAGCTTTTGATAAAAAATATGAGGCTATCATCCAATTTGGATCAGAAACAGATACTCTCGATCTTTTTGGTAAAGTAATAAAAACCAAAGAACTTCCCACAAAAAATAATGTTATTAAGGCTGTTGAAAAATTTTGTGGCGATTTAATGCAATCTCCTCCGTCTTTTTCGGCTGTGCATGTTAATGGCAAACGTGCAAGTGATTTAGCAAGAGCTGGCAAAGAATTTGAAATTCCTAAAAGACCTATAACTGTTTTTAGTTCTAAGATAAAAGAGTTAAAATATAATAATGAAAATCTAGTTCAATATGCTCATATTATATTCCATGTTTCTAAAGGGACATATATTAGGTGTTTAGCTCGTGATATAGGTATTGAAAGTGGTTCTGCAGCACATTTAATAGGACTTTTAAGAACCTCGGTTGGTTCCTTTGAATTAAAAGATGCTGTAGGGACTAGTTTTTTGCGTTCTTTTGACATAAACACTGTTGTTAATGATAGTGCAATCCTAAAATCGCAACAAGCAGATAAAAACTTCTCAACAGATACGGCGGTAGAATTACGTTTACAAGAAGAAGTTGTTCAGAAATTGCGTTCTATGGATAGTAAAATTGCAAAAGAGTGTGGTTTTTTTCCGGTTCATTTGCATGAAAATGCTAAGGATAGTTTTTTTAACGGGAAACCGCTTAAAGAAAGCTTTTTTATAGAAAAATTAACAGATTGCTCTTTAGATACTTATCATCTTGCTGTTTTTTGTGAGGATGGTTTTTTTGCAGGAGAAGTTATTGTTTTTTATAAGAAAAATAAACTATATTTAAAGTACGGGTTTGTAATCCCATTAACTAATTAGTTATTAGTTTATAATTTGTAATTCAGGTGATTTACTATATTCATTGAGCTGCAATTGCATATAACGAATATCAATCCATTTATTAAATTTATAGCCACTTTTTTCAAATAACGCTAAATTCTTAAACCCATATTTTGTATGAAAATTTTCACTAGGAACATTAGGACTTGTTATAATTGCGTAGGCTGTACGATATCCTTGTTTTTGTAAGTTTAAACATAGGGCATCATATAAAGCAGTTCCTATGCCTTGTCCTTGAATTTTCTGGTCTACATAAATAGATAAATCTACTGTAAATTTATAAGCTTCTCTCTCATTGTATTTTGATGCATAAGCATATCCTAAAATAACATTATTCTTTTCATATACTAAATAGGGAAACTTATTTGAAATCGAAATAATTCTTTGTGTAAATTCTTGTAATGTAGGAACTTTATATTCGAAGGTTACAGTTGTATCTGTAACAAATGGGGTGTAAATATCGAGAATTTGTTTAGAATCATTCGAGTCTATATTTACTGAACGTATATGTTGATCAATTGGTCGGGAAGTGTTAAATATTTTATTGTCTTGCATAAAAATAATTTTATATAATTTCTCTAATAGAATCAAGTTTTTAAAGTAAGATGTTTAATTATATCTTGTATATTTGTGTATTTAAGATATAATTAAGAAATGAAATTCCTAAAACTATTTATAAAAAATTTATTTTTTTTATTTTTATTTTGCATATTTAATATAAATTTTTTGTATGCAAAAACAAAAGAAAATAATATTTTATTTATTTCCGCTTATAATTACGATTGGGAAACAGTATCATATCAATTAGAAGGATTTAATAATAAAATTAATCCTTTAGATAATATAGATTATATTTTTATGGATTCAAAAAATATACCGTATAGTGATGCGGTAGAAACAACTCTGTCCTTAATTAATAAATCTGCTACAAAATATGCATCCTATGATTGTATTGTTGTAGCAGATGATAACGCTTTAGATTTTACTTTATTACATAAAAAAGATTGTTTTGGTGACGCTCCTATTGTATTTTTAGCAATTAACGATGTAAAAAAAGCACAAGATGTGGCAAAAGCTGCAGATGTTTGTGGTATTGTAGAAAAAGGTTATTATAAAGAAACTCTTGATTTTGCTGTAGAACTTTATCCATTTGCTGATACGCTTTATGCTATTACAGATAATACGATATCGGCAGCTGGTACTAGAGAACAACTTGAATCAGTGATGGGTGAACATAATTTAGCTTTAAAATATATAAATACTTCGGAATTAACGCCCCAAGAAATAAAAAATATACTCGGGAGTTTAAATAAGCACTCTATTCTTATTTACTTAAATTTTAGAAATGATGTTTTGGGGAATGATTATTCTGAGAAAAAAGCCGCTAAATTTGTATTTGATAATGCTTCTGTTCCTTGTTTTAGAACAGATTATCCCAATATTGAATATGGTCTTCTAGGTGGTATTGTTCTTAAGTTTGCTATAATGGGAGAGCAAGCTGCAGATTTAGCTACTCGTTTTTGTAATGGAGACGACATGAGTTCTGTTACAACTCTTATTACCCCAGACACTATGTGTTTAAATGATGATGTAATAAAAAAATTTAATTTAAAGATACCAAAAAAATATTCAGGTGAGATAGAGATAATTAACCAACACCTTTCTTTTATTCAAAAGTATTTTATTCAAATTTTTATGATTTCGTGTTCTCTTGTAATAGGATTGCTTAGTATAATAATTCTATTGCTTTTACGAAATAATAAAGTACAAGGTAAACAGAAACTTGCTTTACAATGTGCAAATTATGATTTAAGTATGGCATATAAACAAGTAAAGATTGCCGAGGCATATGCTCGAAATGCAAATAAAATAAAATCAGATTTTCTTGCACGAATGAGTCATGATATGCGAACGCCTCTTACTGCAATAATGGGTTTAAGTAATTTTGGTATAAAAGAGATTGAAAATAAAAAAAGTAATGATTATTTTAAAAAAATTTATGCATCAGCCTCTTATTTATTATCATTAGTAAATGATATTCTAGATATGCAAAGAATAGAATCAGAAAGCATACAGTTTTATTTTGATGTCTATGATTTAAATGAACTTATTTTTGATATTGAATCAATTGTGAAACAAAGGGCTAACGAAAAAAATATTAATTTAGTTTTTACTACAAAATTAGAGGCCGGTACTGAATATATAATCACAGATGAAAAACGATTTGAACAGATATTTATTAATTTATTAAATAATGCAATTAAATATACAGAATCTGGGAAAAAAGTTACTTTTGATGTTAGTACGACAGTACAAAACGCAAAATGTTTTTTAACTGTGAAAGTTGTTGATACTGGTGTTGGAATGAGTGAAGAGTTCCAGAAGAAAATGTATGATTCTTTTACAAAAGAAAATAATAGTCTTACTCAGAGTGAAGGTGGTACTGGGCTAGGCCTTTCTATAACAAAAAAATTAGTAGAAGCAATGCAAGGTAGTATTGACTGTTCTTCAACGCTAGGTAAAGGTACAACTTTTATTGTTAAAATACCCGTTACACGTCCTTCTGCAAGTCAAATTGCACAAGTAACTAAGATGAAACAAAGAAATGATAATCTAGAAGGTTTTGTGGGAAAACATATTTTACTTTGTGAAGATAATGCTATCAATACAGAAATAGCCGAGCACTTGCTAAAAAAGAAAGGTTTTATTGTTCATTGTGCTGAAAATGGTAAGATAGCTTGTGAAATGTATGAGAATTCACTACATGATTCCTCTGTAGTTTATTCTGCTATACTAATGGATATTAGAATGCCTGTTATGAATGGATTGGAAGCAACAGAAAAAATAAGGGAAATGGATAAAAAAATACCGATTATAGCTTTGTCAGCCAATGCATACAAAGAAGATATAGAAAAAAGTTTGCAGGCTGGTATGAATGCACATTTAATGAAACCTATCGAATCAGAAAAACTCTATAAGGAATTAGCTAAATTAATAATATGAAAGAGTTTACGTGGAATGATTTACAAGATTATACAAATAAAGACTCAAAAGTTCGTGAATATTTTTCCCAAGAAAATTGTCCGTATGGTTCAGCTATAACAATAGGGGGGTTTGATGGAATGCATAAAGGACATCAGGCCCTGTTTAGTACTGTTTTATCTCAAAAAAGATCATCAATGAGTCAAAATGAAAATTCTAAAGGAGTTTCTAAAGTAGGGGTTGTTACATTTTCTCGCTCACCACGTGAATTTAAACAAAAAAATAATTTTCCAGGAAACCTTTCGACAAATAGATTACGAAGATATTATTTTGAGAATAAAGGATTTGATTTTTGCGTAGTCATTGACTTTTCTGATGATTTCAGTAGAATGAAAGGACACGATTTTCTAACTGTATTAAGAAATTCCTGCTCTATGCAGTTATTGTCAGTTGGGACTGATTTCCGTTGTGGGCGAGGCCTCGATACCGGTGTCTTCGAGATAGAGCAATATTGCTTACAATACGGACTTAAATTTATAGTTTGCGCTGAAGTTTTATATCAAGATATGCGCATTAGTTCGAGTGCTGTTCGTTGTGCTATACAAAAAGGTGAGTTAGTATTTGCTGCTCATTTATTGGGTTATAATTACACACTTGATGGTTCTGTTTTTAAATGGCATAAAACTAAGACTATAAATAAAAAGCTTAAATCAGTTTCTAGAGCAATTTCTGCTCACAAATCAGACAGTTTACAGGTTTTGCCACCGGTCGGCACATACCCTGTTAATGCTGCCGGGTTTGATACAGTAATGTATGTGGATTCCAAATTCCTTCATTTGGAAATTCCGCTTGAACAGGGCTGTCCGGCTACGGTAACAAAAATCGAATTTAGAAATCCTATGAAGGAGTAAGTAATGTCACTTACAAACGAAAAAAAAGCTTCAGTAGTAAGCAACTTCGGTGAAAATGAAAAAGACACCGGTAACACAAAAGTTCAGATCGCTCTTTTGACAGAACGAATTAAAGAATTAACTGAACATTGCAAGACTTTTAAAAAAGACAAGAGCGGAGCTCGTGGTCTTCTTAAGCTTGTTGGTCAACGCCGCAAACTTTTGAAATATCTTAAAAGAACAAACCTTGAAGGCTATCGTACACTTATCAAGGAACTAGGACTCCGAAAATAATTATCGGAGCAAAAGCCTGGCGCTGATTACTAGTGTCAGGCTTTTTAGTAGTGTTTTGCAAATTGAAGTAGTGTTTGCAAAGAAGGAAATAAAATGGTTCAAAGAGTAACTTACAAAATCGGCGATGAAGAGCTGATTCTTGAAACTGGTCGTATTGCAAAACAAGCAAACGGCGCTGTTCTCGCTACATTAGGCGGAACATCAGTTATAGCAACAGTTTGTGCATCGTCGTCTGCGCAGGAAGGTTTAGATTATGTTCCTGTAACTGTTGATTACAATGAAAAATACTATGCAGCAGGTAAAATACCTGGTGGATTTTTAAAACGAGAGGGCCGTCCTAAGGATAAGGAAATTTTAGTTTCCCGTCTTATAGATCGTCCTATGCGCCCGCTATTTGATATGGCTTTTGGGCGTGAAATTCAAATTATTCCTACTTGTATTTCTGCAGATGGGATTCATTCTCCTGATATACTTGCTGTTATTGCATCTTCTGCTGCAGTAACAATTTCTGATATACCTTTTAATGGGCCTGTCGCTGCTGCCCGCGTTGGTTATATTGATGGTCAATATGTTGTTAATCCAAAAATGGCTGATTTAGAGCGATCCGAAATTGAAATTGTAGTAGCTGGTACAGCTGATGGCTTTACAATGGTTGAAGGTGGGGCTCAAGAAGTTTCTGAAGAACTTATGTTAGGAGCTCTTAGTGTTGCCCAAGCATCAATTACAGAGATGTGTCATTTGCAAGATGAGTTAAAAGCAAAAGCTGGTAAAGAAAAATTACCATTAGCTCCTTTAACTGTTGATCTTGAGAACAAAGATGCTATCTTAGCAGAAGCAATGCCAAAAATGGAAATTGCATGTTTTCAGGGTGGAAAGTTTGAACGAGGCAATGCAATAAAAGTAGTTAAAGATGAAATAGCTGCAAAATATGTGGAGCAACTTGAAGATCCTATCCAAGCTAAATTATTTGACTCATTATTTGACAAAATGAACTATGATATTCTTCGTAGTCATATTCTTAATGAAAATAAACGTGTTGATGGACGTGCATTAGATGAAGTTCGCCCTATTACTTGTGAAATTGATGTTCTAAAAAGACCTCATGGATCAGCTCTATTTACTCGTGGAGAAACACAATCTTTAGCAGTAACCACATTAGGAACTTCAAGAGATGAACAAATTCTTGATGATATTGATGGTGATCGCAAAGAAAGTTTCATGTTACATTATAATTTCCCTCCTTATTCTGTAGGTGAATGTGGCCGCTTAAATACTGGTCGTCGTGAAATAGGACATGGAAATCTTGCTCGTCGCGCGCTGCAAGCTATGCTTCCTTCTCAGGAACAATTTCCTTATACAGTTCGTGTTGTATCAGAAATTATGGAAAGTAATGGATCTTCTTCTATGGCCTCAGTTTGTGGTGGTTGTCTATCACTTTTAGCTGCTGGTGTTCCTATGAAAAAACCTGTAGCTGGTATTGCAATGGGACTTATCACAGAAGGTGAACATTACGAAAAATATGCAATCTTGACTGATATTCTTGGTGAAGAAGATCATTTAGGAGATATGGACTTTAAAGTTGCTGGTACAGAAGATGGAATTACAGCTTTCCAAATGGATATTAAAATTGCTGGTGTAACAACTGAAATTATGACAAAAGCTCTTGCTCAGGCAAAAAAAGCACGACTTCATATCCTTAGCATTATGAATAAAGCTATTTCTAAACCACGAAAAGAAATTAGCCAAAATGCTCCTAGAATTGAAAAAATGAAAATTCCAATGGACAAAATTGGAGCTTTAATTGGTCCTGGTGGAAAAACAGTAAAAGCGCTTTGTTCAGATTATGATGTTACTATCAATACCGATGATGATGGAACTGTTACTGTTTATGGAAATACAGGAAAAGCAACTGATGCAGCAAAAGCTGCGATTAAAGGCATTGTTGAAGATCCAGAAGTTGGTGCTATTTATAATGGTACTATAAAGCGTATTATGGATTTTGGTGCTTTTGTTGAAATTCTCCCTGGAAAGGAAGGTCTTTGCCATATTTCACAATTTTCACGAGATAAAATTAAATCTGTGAGTGATGTAGTAAAAGAGGGCCAAAAGATTCCTGTTAAATTATTAGAAATTGATAGAATGGGTCGTCTTAATCTTTCTTATGTTGAAGCTTTAGAAGCTCAGGCAAAAAAATAAATGACTGCCGTTTTAGATAACGGCGTAGTATTTTTATCAGAACCGATTGCGACGTCTCGTACTATTGCAGTCGGTTTTTGGTTTTCTACAGGATCTCGTTATGAAAAAGAAAATCAAAAAGGTATTACGCATTTTGTAGAACATCTACTATTTAAAGGGACAAATCCATCTCAAAGATATCCTAAAGGTTTAAGTGCTTATGATATTGCTTGTTCTTTTGATAGAATGGGTGGATATATTAATGCTTTTACAGAACGAGAAGATGTTTGTGTTCATTTTACGGTTCCGTATATTCATTTTAAAGAAGCTCTTTGTATTTTATCAGAGATGGTTTCAAATTCAGCTTTTAATGAAAATGATATAGAAAAAGAACGTTCTGTTATTTGTTCTGAAATTTTGGCTACAAAAGATGATCCAGAAGATTCTGCTATGGATGAATTTTCAGAAGTTTTATGGCCTAATAATACCGTATCAGCTTCTATTGCAGGCTCTGTTAATGATGTTAATAAATTACAACGTACAAGTCTATTGGATTGGTATAAAAAATATATAAGAAATGGAGCCTTACAAGTTTCTATAGCGGGCAATTTTGATGTATCTGAAGCCATTGTCGAACTGGAAAAACTTCCCAATCGACCTATCGTAAAACCTGGGCTATTACAAAATCATAAGTTTGAATTACCGGTATGGCATTCTGGGATTACAGTAAAAAAGGCTGAATTTCAAATGGAACAGATTTTTTATGCGTTTCCCCTTACAATTCCATTTACCCGTACTGATTATTACTGTTGGGCTATTCTTAATGCCCTTATAGGTGATACAATGAGTTCTCGGTTATTTCAGTCTTTGCGTGAAAATGGTGGTTATTGTTATAATGTTTATAGCTTTTTTAGTATTTATGATGACTGTGGTGTTTGGTGTGCATACGCTTCAACTCCAGCTGATAAGACAGGAGAAGTGTTACAAAAATTAAAAGACGAGATTGCAAATTTACGTACAGCAACAATTTCAGATGATGAAATTATTGCTGCTAAAGAACATATTTGTGGTGAAGAGATTATTAATGCAGAAGACGTTGAACAACATATGAAAAAAATGAGTCGACAATTTTCACTTGGGTTTGAATTGGAAACAATTGAAGAAACGTTAACTAAGGTTCGTTCTATTACAAAAAATGAAATAATTCAAACTCTTAATTCCTTGTTATGTATTGAAAAACAAGTTATCTTTATTTATGGACCAAAGTTAAAAAAACGAATACGAAAAAATATCTAGAAGTATGACAATTTGTTACTGTTTGATAGTATAAAATGTGTTAGGTTAGGATTTGTGATGAAAAAAAATATAGTAGTAAAAGTACAATCTCAATCAGATGTCAAGTTTCCTGAATATAAAACAGCCGGTTCTGCAGGGGCCGATGTCTACGCTTATCTTTCTGAGGATATTTCTCTTGCTCCAGGTGAGTTTAAATTAATACCCACAGGTCTTTTTTTGGAAATACCACAAGGATATGAGATTCAAGTACGACCACGTAGTGGGCTAGCAGCAAAATATGGAATAACTGTACTTAATTCTCCTGGTACAATAGACTCGGATTATCGCGGAGAAGCAAAAGTTTGTTTAATAAATCTTGGCAAAAAAATGGTAACTATTTCTAATGGAGACCGTATTGCTCAATTTGTTCTAGCTCCAGTATGTTGTGCTTCATATCAATTTTCTCAGACCCTTTCAGAAACAAAAAGAGGTTCAGGTGGGTATGGCAGTACCGGAAAATAAGAGGTTTATATTAAATGTTTAAGAAGAAAGATTTGTCAAATAATATTTTTTTTAAATATCTTTTAAAACAATTATTTATATATTTTCTTATTAGTTTTCTTTTTTTCTTTTTAATTTTTTTTGTAAATCAAATTTTATTAACAGCAGAAACCTTATTAAAAAAACGTGTGTCAATTGGAAATGTAATTCGGTTGATTGTTTATGCTATGCCTTTTATCATAGCTCAATCGGCTCCTTTTGCAACGCTTGTAGGATTTTTAATGTGTCTTGGTCGTATGGTCACTGATAATGAAATTTTAATTTTACGCGCTTCAGGCCATTCTTACACAACAATCTTAAAACCTGTTCTTATTTTGGGATTAGTTATTTCTATTTTTTCATTTTTTGTAAATGATTATTTCCTTCCATTAGGCACAATAAAATACAGAGAATTAACTGCAAAAATTTCAGTGTCAAATCCGGCAGTATTACTTGAACCTCATTCAATAAAAAGAACACAGGATTCAATTTTAGTAATAGGAAATGTTCAGGATAAAGATGTTTCAGATTTACTAATGTTTGACAAAGATTCAGAAGGTAATCAACGTATAATTGTTTCTGGTAAATCTCATATAACAGCACCTGATGATCCATCTGTCATTATGCAATTACAGATGAGTTCACCGCAAGTAATTATTTTGCCGTTTGATAATCGAACAAGTTATGATCTTTTAAGCGCAGAAAATTGTGAGATGAATATTTTTGAATCAGAATTTGGTGGTTACGAAGGAGGGGTAAGCCCCAACGAGATGACTGCATATGATTTACATACAAAAATAAAAAAAATGCAGAGTGAAAATAATAAAAAAAAATCATTTGTGTTAAACTATCATTATCTTGAATTTTATAAAAAATTTGCCCTCCCATTAGGATCTCTTTTTTTTGCTTTTTTGGCTATGCCTTTATCAGTTAGTTTTGGTAAGCAGAATGGTCAAACAATAGGTTTAATACTTGGTATAGGAATTTCTGTTTTATATTGGGCTGTATTTATGATAGGTCAAACTTCAGGATACCGCAATGGATTTAATGGGTTTTGGGCGGTTTGGTTACCCAATGTAATAGTTTTTGTTGCTGCCTGTATTATTTACCTAAGGTTGTTAAAAAAATGAGATTATATCGATATCTATTTCAAAAGTTTTTACCTGTTTTTTTTGGTGCGATGTTTTTTTTCTCATTTTTATTATCACTTATTGATTTATTAATGAATATTTCAAAATATTTATCTTATGAAGTTTCTGCAGCTACAGTTGCTAAAATAAGTCTTTTATATATACCGCAAACTCTTGCTTGGTCTATTCCTTTATCTATACTTTTTGCAGTTGCATTTACCCTTAGTATGCTCTATGTGAATAGTGAGCTTACAGTGATCTTTGCTTCTGGTATTTCTTTGTTTAGGTTTACATTTCCGCTTTTAATTTTTGCTTTTATTTTGAGTATTGGATTTTTCTTTTTTGAAGACAATTTGGTTATTCCATATTATAGTCAAAAAGTTGAATTGCAGAATCAAGTTTTAAAAAAAGTAAAAAATCTTGATAATAAAAAAGTTGTCGTACAAGCTGAAGGAGGCCTTATTGTCTACAAGGCTGATTCTTATAATGACAGAAAAAAACAGCTTAATACTGTATACATAGTTATAAGAAATAAAGATAAATCATTAAATAAAATAATATATGCATCTTCGGCAAAGTGGAAGAATAATAAATCTTGGGAATTTTATAATGCTATCACATATACATTAAAAAATGATAAGATTTTTGTTTCCTCAGGTACAGATTTTACAAGTTTTGAACCTCCTGAAACTTTTCAAAGTGTTACGGTAGATGTAACACAAGTTAATGCAGATAAGGCTAGACAGTATATTGCAAAATTACAAAGAGCTGGATTACCAGATGAAGAAGCTTTATCACAATATTATTATAAATATTCATTTCCTTTTGTAATATTTATTGTTGTTTTTTTATCTATTGCGCTTACTGGAAAATCGCGTAAGAATATTCTTTTATCAAGTTTAATACTTTGTGTGTGTGCAACAGTAATTTTTTATGTTATGCAAATGATATTTATGTATTTTGCTCGTTTTGGATATGTTTCTCCTCTAGTGGGGGCGTGGTTTACTGTTATTGTTTTTGTTATATCTAGTATAGTTTTATTGTTTTTTGCCCGAACATAAGGTAACAAGTATAAAGGATTGGTAATGATTAAAGAGATTTTTGAAGAACATCACAAAGACAGTGATTCTAGAGCGCGAACAGGTGTAATGCATTTACCTCACGGGGATGTTCAAACACCGGTATTTATGCCAGTAGGGACTAACGCGACTGTAAAAGCGATGACCAAAGAGGATCTTGAAGAGATAGGATTTGAAATTATTCTTGCAAATACATATCATCTGTATTTAAGACCAGGCGCTGAGCTATTGCAAAAAGCTGGTGGATTACATGGATTTACTGGTTTTAAGAGGAATTTTTTGACTGATTCTGGTGGATTTCAAGTATTTTCTCTGTCAGAATTTAGGAAAATTACACAAGAAGGTGTTACTTTTAAAAGCCATATTGATGGATCACGGCATATGTTAAGTCCAGAAAAAGTTGTAAATTTGCAATCGATGTTTAATAGTGATATTCAAATGCAACTCGATATTTGCAGTGGTTGGGGAACTAATCGAAAAGAAGCTATAGAAGCTCTTAAAATTACCAGTGATTGGGCAACTCGAGCAAAGGCCCAATGGAAAATTAAACAAGACGAAGGATACAAAGGAAATTTGTTTGCAATTGTTCAAGGGGCTTTTGAAAAAGATTTACGAGAACAGAGCGCTAATTTTGTTTCAGAATTAGATACTCCTGGAATAGCGATTGGTGGTTTGTCTGTTGGGGAACCTCGGGAAAAATATTCTGAATTTTTAGCATACACAGCTCCTTTATTACCTCGAAAAAAACCTCTATATGTTATGGGAATTGGTACTCCTGATTATATTTTAGAAGCTGTTGAAAACGGGGTAGATATGTTTGACTGTGTATTACCAACTCGAAATGCACGTAATGGATCTTATTTTACAAAAGATGGAAATATTTCAATTAAACGGGCAGAATATATTGATGATTTTTCACCAATTGATTCTGAATGTCATTGTAAAGTTTGTCGAGATTATACTCGTTCGTATTTACGGCATCTATATAAAAACAATGAAATCTTATCTAGCATGCTTGCAAGTTATCATAATTTATATTTTTTACATAACATGATACATGAAATTCGTGATGCAATAAACGAAGATCGATTTTCAAAGTATAAAAAAGCTTTTTTGAATCGTTACAATAACAAAAGTTAAAAGGAGTTGTGCGAGATGAGAAATAAACCAATGGTATTGAAAATCAAAAACGACAAAAAGTTTTCTTGTTTTCTCATACTTGGATTACTTTTTGTTACTTTTTTTGTTTTTCCACAAAAAGTAACAAGTCAAGAAATAGAAAATTCTGAACCAGAAAAAAAAACTGAAGAAAAATCTGAAAATGAAAAACGTATTGAAACAATTGAATATGGTTTAGATACAGAAGTTGCTACGTTAATTACTACACTTATAAAAGAAGAAAATAACGATTTGACAGATTCGTTAATTGACCTTTTTAAAATAACCAAAAATCAAGACGTACGAGAGGGTATAATTAAATATTGTACTCATTTTAAGATTGATGCACTTGAAGATTATGCTATTTCATTGCTTGAAGATCCTTATGACGAAAAAAATGATACGGTATCACTTGTTTGTGAATATGTAAAAACAATGGATATAAAACAAGCAGCTTTGCCACTACAAGCTCTTTTAGAAACAGAAAATGAAGAATATTATGATATGGCTATTTCTGCTTTGGGGGTTGTTGGTGGGGAAGAACAGGCTGTTTTTTTAACAACTATGTTTGATGAAGAAGATTTAAGTATCACAAGAAAACAAGCTTTAGTAAAAGCTCTTGGAAATCTACAAGTGCTTGAAACATGGGACAAACTTAAATCTCTTGCAGAAGATGAAGATGAAAATTTATATGTACGAATGTATGCTGCTGAAGCAATTGGAGAGATGAAGAAAAATGAATCAGTAGATGTATTAATAAATCTATATACTTCAAGTGAACCTTCTATAAGAGAATATGCATTACGTGGGCTTTCTTATTATGATAGTAAAAAGGTACAGAATGTTATTGTATCTGCAATAAAAGATGACTATTGGAAAGTCAGAAAAAAAGCTATCGAAATTGCCACAGAACAAAAAATTACCGATGCAGCCCCGTATTTGCGTTATAGAGCCCAACATGATAGTGAAACTGTTGTTTTATATGCCGCGATGGAAGGCATAGCAGCTCTTAATGACAAAAAAGGAGTTGAATATTTAGAAGAGATTGTAGCAGATCAAAAAAAGAATGATACAATTCGTTCTAAATGTGCAAGTTATTTATTAAAATATAAAATAACATCTAGTTATGACACTGTTATAGATGCTGCGAATAAAACGTTCGAAAAGGATTCCTACAAAACTTTACGATATGCCTTTGGGAAACTTTTCACAAAATATCCATCAAAAAAATGGGAAAAGACATGTAAATTGTTTTTAGAAAATGACGATGTAGCTACACGAGGAACAGGGCTCGATATATATAGAGAAAATAAATATAGTTCTTTGACATCTATTGTAAAAACAATTTCAGAAGAAGACAGTAGTTCAGCCATTAAACAAAAGGCAAAACATATTTTGGAAACAAAGTAAGATAAAATTATTACTTTGTTTTTTCCCATCCTGAAAACTCAGTCATAAACCAATCAGGGCTAACTGCTTCGCCATACATACGCATTTCCCAATGTAAATGTGGTCCTGTCGCGAGCCCTGTAGAACCTGAAAGAGCTATTTGTTCACCTTGTTTTACCATCTGTCCAACTTTAACAGAATAGGAATCTAGGTGATAATATAAACTATATATTCCAGGTAAATGCTCAATAACAACCGTCCAGCCTGTTGTTATTCGATTTTCGGCAAGGACAACTTTCCCATTTCCACAAGCATAGACGGCAGTTCCTGTAGGAACTCCAAAATCAATTCCATAATGTAAATTTGATGAACTGGTTCCATTTGAATAGACATAGGTTCGCCTGTCTCCAAAAAAAGCAGTTCGTCTTGTAGATTCTACTGGACTTGAGAATTTTTTTGTTTGGTAAATATCGTTACTAGAAACTTTTCTTATTACTTTATTAAGTGTATTGATTTGTATAGCTCGTTCTTTACTTGAATCTGTTTTTATTGAGCTATTTACATCATCTAAATCGATTTTTTCTGAATGGAACTTTTTAGCTATTAAGTTTACAGGAACGTCAAATTCCATTTTGTCAGTATAAGCTGTAGTAATATGTTTTTTTGTCCTAAAAATTTGATATGTAATTTTTAGGTTAAAATTGCTTTCTGTATACCATGAAGAAAGTGGAATATAACCAACCAGTTTTTGTTTTTCTGAATTTACTAGAAATAAATTTGTCTTTCTAAGTGTTTCTCTGTTTCCAGCTATCATAAGTTTTGCAGTTGCTTCTATAGAATAAGTGTATGACGAAAATAAAGAAAAATGTGGAGTGTAGTTTAATTCCATGTAAATAGCATCCCCAGGATACGCCACGTCAGTATATAAGAGATCTAATGTATATTTTTCGCCATTGTATACAGCGTTTCGTGCAAACAAAGGTGGAATAGTGCATAAAAGGTAGATACAGGTAATGTAAAATATAAAATATTTCTTGTGCAAATTCATACTGATTTCCTTTTTTATGTTTGGTTAGTCTTTATACAATCAATTAATATCATTTGAGGGGTTGTTTTGCCATTAAAAGTATTTCTACTTATTTGATATATGGCATCAATTCTATCTCCTACCTTAAAGTCTTTTCCCAGTCTATCTCCTGCTCCCCAAAACAAAGCAGGCCACTTATTTTTCCCGCAATCTAATGTCAATTTTAAATGAAGCTTTTCTGTTTTACCCATGATATCAGCAGCTGTAATCTTTAGGTTTTTTGACATAAATATAAGGGGCTTATTTTCTTCTCCATAAGGCTCTAAGATATCGATGAGATTTAGTAAAGATGGCTGAATATACTGAATTGGTAATTCTGCATCGATTTCAACATAATCGTCATCTGTTCTTTCTGATAGTTCAATATAAGGAGTGAATTTTATAAAAGCTTCTTTAATTTTATCAAAATTCTTTTTATCAAAACTAAACCCTGCTGCAAAATTGTGACCACCATGATTTATAAATAATTCTGACATACTTTCGAGCATTCCAGTTAGATTGAAATTTCTGCATGAACGAACAGAGCCAATACCTGTCTCTCCCAAAAAAGTAATAACAATTGCAGGAACATTATAAAATTGAACTAATTTGTTAGCGACAATTCCCGTTACTCCTCGGTTTATTTTATCATCAGCGGCAAAAGCCAGTTTATTCGAAAAAGTAGTAAGATTTTCTCTTGCCAGTTTATTTGCAATTATAAAAGCATCTGCCCCCAATTGTTTTCGTTGTTTGTTTAATTCAATTATTTGGACAGCTAAAGCATTTCTTTTTTGGGGATCGGTTTCACATAATAATTGCACGCCTAATTGAGCTTTTCCAAGTCGTCCTGTTGCATTTAATACCGGAACAACATTCCAAGAAAGATCTGTACTGCTTAGTTGTTTCCCCAGTAAATTCTGGTAACCTAAGAGTTCTTGTAACCCAATCCTAGCCTTATTGCTATTAATTGTGGCAAGTCCACGTCGTACAAAAATACGATTTTCATTTTTTAAAGGCATAATATCTGCAATAGCAGCAAGTGCTACTAATTGCAAGTCTTGAGCATTTCGCTCTTTTGTTTGAATAGAAGCGGCTTTACGAGTGACAAAGGTAATAAAAATATTTAAGAATGTATCGAGTTCTGTCGGTGTTTTCTCTTCGTATCGAGCTATTTTAGAAAGACTTGTAAGCCGTATTAAGGATAAATTGGCTATTTTTGGCATGATTTTTGCTATTTCAGGGCGAATATCTAGTAAATTAAATTCTATTCCTTTTCCAAATATTTTTATAAGTTGCTTTTGTTGCAAACTTTCATCCCATACAAAAATTTGCTGTCCTTTTAGAAAAGGAAGTAAACGAGTTTCTTGAAAAGATAATCCACCTGGTATTATAGTCTCCGAGATTCTATCTGTTTCACACGCATTTACAACTTTTATTCCTTCTACAATATAAGCTTCATTTAAAGGGCGTACATTTAATAAGCAAATTTCTTGTTTATATAGTTCGCTTTTTGCAAATCGTAAAGCTGTTACAAGTTTATACGCAACCGCACAACCTGAAATATCTTTGAACGGATATCCACTATTCTCAACTTTTGGGTCAACTATGATAGCCGGTTCAGGTAAATCTTCTGGTGCATTATGATGGTCTGTAACTATTACATCGATACCCAATTCTGCAGCGTGTGCAATTTCTTGGTTGTTAGAAATTCCACAATCTACCGTAATAATTAATGTACCATAATTAGCAGCAAAGTCATCAATTACTTGCATTGTCAATCCATAAGCATCATCGCCAGCTGGAATTTTCCAGCTTATATCCATTTTTTCGTCTAATAAATATTGATACAATAAAGTGGTACTCGTTATTCCGTCAACGTCTCTATCTCCAAAAATAAGAACTTTTTCGCCTTCTTCTTTTGCTGTTAAAATTCTATCTACAGCATCTTCCATTGTGTTGAATAAAAAAGGGTTATGAAAATAACGTATATCGTTTTCTAGATAATATAAAATGTCAGAACCTTTTGTAATGCCACGGCGTGTAAGTATTGATGCAAGCAGCATATCACAACCATATCGGCTATGAATATCTTTAACAACTTCTTTTGAGATAGCTTTTTTATTCCAATTTTTCATATATCTAACAATACCATAAATTTTGATTTTATAAAATGGTAAGATATATAAAATATGCTGTAGTTTTTTTGTGTATCTGTTATACTTTTACATATGGAGCGAAACATAACAAATACTGTAATAGTCCTTTCTTTACGTGCTGTTGGTGAATCAAGTCGTCTTGCTACATGTATTAGTCCAGAAAGGGGAGTGTTTACAGCCATGGTTTTTGGTGGCAGAAAAGGGAAATTAAAATCGCTTGTTTCACCGTATCATAGTGGTAAAATGTGGCTATACGTGGATTCTTCTAAAAACTCAATAAAAGTACAAGATTTTGATGTGTTAGAAACACGTCCTTCTATTAGAGAAAATATTTATAAAACTTGTGCTGCTGCTCTTGGAGCAGAATTAGTAATAAAAACAGGAGGAGTTTCTGAACCAGAAACTATGTTTTATTTAATAAAAGGTTTTTTAGATGGATTAAATCTTGTTAACGAAAACAGTGCAAAAACTGGAACTTTACGTTTTTTATGGCGCTATTTAGAGTTTATGGGCTTACAACCTGATTGTTTTTTTTGTAGTACCTGCAGAACTCCTTTTTCTAAAAATTCGGTAAGATTATATTCTGCAACAGAAAATGGATTTATTTGTAATGATTGTATAGCAGAATTTCCAAGTGGATTTAATTTCCCTATAGGAGATGAAGCAATACACTATTTACAGAAGGTGACTTCATTACCTCCAAATCAATCACGCGCTACAGCCTTATCTCAAAATTCATACAATGAATTGCATCAGTTACTATTTTTTTTAATTAGTCAAGCTGCTGAAAGTAAATTACATTCTTTAGAAGCTGGGCGCGATATATTATAATTAGGGGCAATGTCTTGTAATGAATTTCTCTTTTTGATATACTTACTTAATTGAATTTAAACTATAATCGGGAGTCTTAGATGATATTTCCTTTAGAAAAACTTGTTGAATATAAAGATAATATGTATGAAATTACTGTAGCTTCAAGTCGCCGTGCTTACCAAATGTCAATGATAAATGATCCTTCAATTGAAGAAAATGATGGAAAAGTTGTTTCTTTAGCTGCTAAACAGCTTTTTAATCATGAAGTTGAATTTCGAATTGAAGATAGATAACGGTTTAATTTTATAAAAATTATGAATGTTTTAAGTGAAGAAACGGGAACAACTATACCTGAAAAGGGTGAAGATGTTCCCGTTTTAGTTATATTTGCTCCTACTGCTTGTGGAAAAACTGCTCTTATGGAGACGTTATTTGCAAAAACGGCTCCTTTTGGTAATCGTGCAGAAATTATAAATGCAGATTCTATGCAAGTATACAAAGGCATGGATATAGGCACTGCTAAACCAGACAAAGAATTTCTTTCCCGTGTTCCTCACAAAATGATCGATATGTGTTTACCCAACGAACAATTTGGAGCAGGGGAGTTTTATCGTAATGCAAATAAAATGTGTAAAGATATTTGCGATAAAAAAAAACTTCCAGTTATCTGCGGAGGAACTGCCTTTTATATTCGTAATTTCTTATACGGATTGCCTCCAACTCCCCAAGTAAATAAAACACTTCGTGCCCAAATTGCTCATAGAATGGAAATTGAGGGCAAAGAAGTTATATGGAACGAATTAAAGGAACTTGATCCTGAAAGTGCAAAAAAAATTAACATTAATGATGAATATCGTATTAAACGAGCCCTTGAAATTGTTCTAGAAACAGGGCACCCTCGTTCATATTTTTCAATTCCCAAAACTTATCGTAAAGGTTTTAATTTTTGTGTCATAGAATTAGAGCGCCCAAGAGAAGAGTTATATAATCGCATAAATAAACGCGTTGAATTACTTTTTAATAATGGACTTGAAAACGAAGTATCTCAACTCATAAAATCTGGATATACAAAAGATGATCCTGGTATGCAAGCAATAGGATACAGAGAATTTTTTACCAAT
This sequence comes from Treponema sp. CETP13, assembly GCA_001885315.1. Classification (GTDB taxonomy): domain Bacteria; phylum Spirochaetota; class Spirochaetia; order Treponematales; family Treponemataceae; genus CETP13. The sequence goes on along the minus strand of MLPZ01000013.1, from coordinate 106,057 downwards.
AAAGATGAACCTCTTGAGAGTATAAAATCATGTATAAAAAAAGATACACGTAGATACGCTAAACGACAAATAACCTTTTTTAAGCAACTTCACAATGTTATTCGAATACCTGCAGACGATATTAACCAAGTACAAGAAACTATTTGTAAGCATTTTCCATTTCTCAAAGATTCAACCCTTGACCAAATGTAATAAATAACAGATAATAAAGAGAAATTTTGGTATGAAGGAGTGCTATATATGCCTTGTGGTAGAAAACGAAAGCGTCATAAGATAAGCACACATAAGCGAAAAAAGAAGCTTAGACGGAATCGTCATAAGAATAAATAGGCTTTGCACAAAGGCTAGTTTGTGTATTGCTTCAGTATGATTATGCGACAAGGCCGCGCGTTTGATTGTTTTCAATACAAACTAGCGGTCTTTTTTTTACTTTATTTTTGGGAGTTTTTACTACGCTTCTTGACACAATCAACGGTCCTGAAGACCTAAACAATTTATCAGTATTACAATTAAAACAACTTTCAGCAGAGATTCGCTCTAGAATTATTTCGGTAACTTCTAAAAATGGAGGGCATTTAGCCAGTAATCTAGGAGTTGTAGAACTTACAGTTGCGCTGCATACCGTCTTTGATAGCCCTAAAGATGCAATTATTTGGGATGTTAGTCATCAGTGTTATGCCCATAAAATTCTTACTGGTCGTAATAATACCTTTGACACAATCCGTCAAAGAAACGGGCTATCAGGTTTTACAAAACAAGCAGAAAGTGAACACGATTGGTTTGATGCAGGCCACTCATCCACTTCAATATCATCAGCTTTAGGGCTTTTGACTGGTAGAGATTTATTACATAAAGATGGCAAGGTTATTGCTGTGATTGGGGACGGAGCTCTAACAGGTGGAATGGCTATGGAAGGTCTTTTCCATGCAGGCCAAATAGCAAAAAACTTAGTTATCGTATTAAATGACAATAAGATGTCTATCACCAGCAATCATGGGACTTTGTCAAAATATTTAAGTCGATTAACTACAACCCCACAATATCAAACTTTGCGATTTAATGTCAGTGCTGTAATAGAGCATATTCCATTAATAGGGAAAGGTTTATCGTGGTTTAATTATAAATTAAAACGAGCTATTAAAAGCTTAATTTTCCCCAATAATTTATTTTCAGATGTCGGGTTTGAATATGTTGGCCCATTAAATGGGCATCATTTAGAAGATCTTCTTAAGGTTTTACGACGAGTAAAACGTATTCATCGTCCAGTAGTTATACATGTAGTTACAAAAAAGGGAAAAGGATATTCTCCTGCAGAAAAAGATCCTGTAAAATTTCATGGAATATCTCCTTTCAATATAGAGACTGGTGAATTAAAACATGTACATAGTTGTAAAACTTTTACACAAGTCTTTTCTAATGAATTTCTGAATTTAGCTGCAAAAGATGAAAAAATTTGTGCTATAACAGCAGCGATGGCTACAGGAACAGGATTACTTCCCTTTGCTAAACAATATCCTGATCGTTTTTTTGATGTCGGGATTGCAGAACAACATGCGGTAACTTTTGCAGGGGGGCTTGCTCGTTCTGGGATGAAACCTCTTGTTGCTATTTATTCCACATTTATACAACGTGCTGTAGATCAACTTATTCACGATATAGCTTTACAATCAGTACCGTCTGTGTTTGTTCTTGATCGCTCAGGAGCTGTTCCTTTTGATGGAGAAACACATCAAGGTATATTTGATATTTCATTGTTACGTCCTGTTCCTGGAATATCTCTTCTCGCTCCGTCTTCTGCTAGTGAATTACAACTTATGTTACGGTGGGCATTTAAGCAAACATTTCCTGTTGTAATTAGATATCCAAAAGGGGCTTGTCCTCAAGAACGAGATGAGTTTAGTTTGCCTATTGAACAAGGGCGTGGGGTTTTATGTAAAAGACCTGTGCTAGATGATTCCAATAAAAAAAACGACACAAAAAAAATGCTTTTTGTATGTACCGGAGGAATTTTCCCTGAAGTACAAGAGGCAACTGATATACTTGCCATAGAAAATAACATAAATGCTGATGTTTATAATTTACGGTTCTTAAAACCTCTAGATAAACATTATTTTCTTGATATTGCAAAACAATATAATAGAATATTTTTTGTAGAAGATGGTATTCGCATAGGTGGAATTGGAACTTATCTTGAGTCTCTTGTTGATCGCACTTTTGATGATAAAAAAACTGCTGTGAGTGGATTCCCTGATAGATTTTTAGCACAAGGAAATCGAAAGGAAATTTTAGAAGATGCTCATCTGTCAGCTACGTATCTTGCTAAAAAGGCAATGAAATTATTTATATAATTGCTAAAATTAATTTTAAGGAAAATAAATACATGTTAAAATTAGAACTTTCAAATAAATATATCACTACAGAGCGTCCAGCCTTTGTTATGGGAATTGTAAACGTGACTCCAGATTCTATTTGGGAAGGAAGTAGATCTGGTGCAGATATGGCACTAAAAATGTTTGAGGAGGGGGCAGATATTGTTGATATTGGGGGAGAAAGTTCTCGCCCTGGTTCTGATTATGTATCTGCCCAAGAAGAGTGTGAGCGAATAATCCCTGTTATTACAGAAATTAGAAAACACACAGACAAGCCTATTTCAGTAGATACACGTAAATTATCAGTTATGCAAGAAGCTCGAAAGGCTGGAGCAGATATAGTAAATGATATTTCAGCCTTAGAAGATTCACCTGAACTTGCAGATTATTGTGCATCAGAAAAAATGCCAATTATATTAATGCATAAACGCGGAATTCCTGTTATAATGCAAGAGAATACTGAATATGCAAATCCCGTAAATGAAATTTCTGCATATCTTATAGGACGTGCAAAATATGCTATCGAACATGGCATAGATGCAAAAAAGATTATTCTTGATACGGGGATTGGTTTTGGCAAAAATTTAGACACGAATATTAAATTAATACAAGCTAGTCAAAAAATAATAGATGCTATTCATCAAGCAGGTATACCAGAAGTACAGCATATTCTTATGGCCCTTTCACGAAAATCATGTATTGGTGAAATTACAGGAAAAAAAGTAGAAGATCGTATGGTAGGAACACTTGCAGCTAATTTACTAGCTGTGCAATATGGGGCAACAATGTTACGCGTTCATGATGTTTCAGAGACTATAGATATGTTGGCGGTTCTTGGGAGAATTTAGTGAGCAGTTTTGAAAGCATTATAAAATTGTATGATTATATAGGTCCACTCCTTGATATTACAATATTAGCTTTTATTATTTATAAAGTGTATGGTATTCTTGTAAACACGCACAGTATTCAAATATTAAAAGGCATTATAATTGTAGTATTATTTTACAGTGTAGCTCTGTATTTAAAACTTGATACGATTTTATGGATTTTAAATCTTCTTGCTCCTGGCCTTTTAATAGGATTTGCACTTGTATTTCAACCTGAATTACGTAAACTTGTCTTAAAATTAATTCAAGGTGATTGGCTTAAGTTTGGAAATCATACAAAGCATACATATGTTGATTCTGTTCTTATAGCAGCGGAGATGCTTTCCCGTCAGAAAAGAGGCATGTTAGCTGTTTTTGTACGTAAAACTGGTTTAAGGGATATTGTAGATACTGGGACAAAACTTAATGCAGATTTATCATCAAGCTTATTAGTTACTATTTTTGGCAGTGATACACCACTCCATGATGGGGCAGTTGTTATTCAAGGTGGTAAAGTAATTGCTGCAGGTTGTTTTTTACCATTGTCTGAACAATATGACATAAAAAAAACCTTTGGTACTCGTCATAGAGCAGCGCTTGGTCTTTCAGAAGAAACTGATGCTGTAATTTTAGTAGTTTCTGAAGAAACTGGAGCTATAACACTTTGTTACGATTCAATATTAAATTATGATTTATCTACACAAGAAATGCGTAAAATATTAGAACAACAATTGGATCTTTCAGATGCAAATATTGCGGAGAATATATAGCATGAAAATGAATCATTTTTTTTCAAAAATAACCCATAATCTTCCTGCTAAGATAATCTCAATCTCTCTAGCTATAATTTTGTATCTTTCAAATCAAATGTTAACACTTGAAACAAAAAACTTCGCAATTCCTGTAACGGTAAAAGAAACAGGGGAAATGGTTATAACTAACACTATCCCTCAAACGGTGCAAGTATCACTTAAAAGTAATGAAGAAAACATTTCTAATATTGTTTCTTCTGATATTTCATTGCAATTAGATACTAGTCAATATTTAGAAAGTGGAAAATACGAAATCCCTTTAGATTTAATCACTTCATCTAATCTTGTATCGATGGAACCTTTACAAATTGAAGTTATGCAAAAAACAATTTCTGTTTATCTACAAAAACGAATTGGAAAATGGGTATCTTTAGTTCCTGATTATATTGGAGAATGTGAACATGGGTATCAAGTATCGAAAGTCTCTTTTGTTCCAGAAAACGTATATGTTTCAGGACCGGAGTTAAATATTAAATCTATTTCAGATATAAAGGCTGATAAAATAAACCTTACTAACAAATCTATGTCATTTAATACAGAAACGTTCATTCATAATTTTTCGAATGTGTTAAATATAGAACAACCTGAAAAAATTATGGCTTGGATCGAAATAGAACCAGTTTATCAAACAAAAGTATTTAGTGATATTATTGTTCAAAGCGAAAATCTCATTGATACGCTAGAGGTTGTTGGTGAATTGCCCAAAGTTTCAATTGAATTATATGGGAAGCAACTTGATATTGAATCTTATAAATCTTCATTGATAAATGTCTTTGTAGATTTTTCAGAAATAACTGAGGAAGGAGAGTATGAAATGCCATTACGTATTTTTGTTTCTCAGCGTTTTGAGACTAAATCACTTTCTCCTTCTAAGATTCCTGTTCAAATTCAAGTGGTTCAAAAAGAAGTAGAAGAGAGTACTGATTCTAAAGAACCTTCGGATGAAAATATCGTAGATACAAGTACAATAACAGAAGACAAAAACACATTACCAACAGAAGATAAAAATACAGATACGAGTAATGCAACTATAGAAAAAGGTATAATTTCAGAATGATTTATGGTACAGGAATTGATATAGCAAGAGTTTCTAGATTCGAGAAATGGTATGATAAAAAACAAATTGTTGAGCGTTATTTTCACATAGACGAAGTTAATTATATTTATTCTTTATCTAGAGAGGGAGCTTTGCAGAGTATGGCTGCTCGATTTGCAGCAAAAGAAGCTTTTGGAAAAGCTCTAGGAATAGGATTAAAAGGCTTTTCTTTAAAAAATGTTTCGGTGGAACGACAAAAAAACGGGAATCCAAGTCTTAGAATATTTGGAGATGCTAAAATAATAATAGATAATGAAGGTATTACAAAAATTCATCTTTCTTTATCACATGAAAAAGAGTATGCTATTGCTCAAGTGATATTGGAAAAATAGAAGGGGAGTAGTATATGGCAAGTCTTGACAAGGATAAACTACCTGCAATTTCTTTTTATAAAAAAAAGGAAATTCATTGTCCTTATTGCAAAAAAAAATTTAAAAGAGAAGAAATATTAAGTGGTGGGGGACGTATGATTGCAGGAGATCTTACGGATGAACTTCACAGAACATATGAACCTTCACCTAAATTTGGTAAAGTGTACCCTTTACTATATCCAGTATGTGCCTGTCCCCATTGTCAAGTTGCTTTGTTATGGCAAGATTTTGATGTAAAGCCAGAGCCAAGTGTAATTAGAAATTTAATACACACTGAACAAAAGAGAAAATCAGCTGTGAATACAATTTTCCCGTATTACAATTTAGATAAACCGAGAAAATTATATGATGGTGCTGCTATGTATTATTTAGCACTTTTATCTTATGAACAAATGCCAGCTTCTTTTTTACCAACAATAAAACGGGCTATTATTTCTCTACGTCTTGCTTGGATTACAAAAGATTTGGATGCTGAATGTCCAAATAGAGGGTTTGACTATATTTCTCAGAGATTTTATCGAAAAGCATTGTTTTTTTATGATGAATCCCTAATAAGAGAACAAGCACAAAAAGAAAATCTTACTGGTTTAGCGAACTTGGGTCCTGATATAGATAAAAATTATGGTTATGATGGTGTTATTTATTTATGTGGTTTGCTCGAATTTAAATATGGACAAAGAGAAGATATAAACGCTCGAATTAAAAAACTTGATAATGCAAAGCATGCTATCGCTCGAAGTTTTGGTTTGGGAAAATCGACTAAGGCTAAACCAGGACCACTATTGGAGCATTCTAGAGCGTTGTATGATAATATTAATAAAGAGTTAAAAGAAGCTGAGACTTTAGATTTAGATTTAGACTTAGATTTTGATACTTAGTGGCTAGAGTAAGGTGATTTTAATGCGGAATATACTACTTTATATATCTTATGATGGAACTGATTTTTGTGGTTGGCAAAAACAATTGAAACATAAAAATGGGGTTGTTGTTTCTACAGTTCGAACTGTTCAAGAAGAAATAGAAAAAGTGTTAACTAAAATTCATAAGCAACCAATAGAGATACAAGGTTCTGGGAGAACAGATAGTGGGGTCCATGCAAAAGCCCAGGCTGCAAATTTTTTTTCACCAATCGATACAATATCAATTAAAAATTACATTTCAGCTTTAAATAGTTTGTTGCCAAAAGATATTCGTGTTATGGATGTAGAAGAAAAAAATCAAGATTTTAATGCCCGTTTTAGTGCTGTGTCTCGTACTTATAAATATTTTATGCATTGTGGGAATCCTTTGGCTACAGATATGCGATATGTGTGGCCGATACATCATTACCCTAATGTAGAGGTTTTAAACCAAATGGCGAGTTGTTTAAGAGGTGAAATCGATTGTACAACTTTTGCTTCTGTCCGAGATCAAAGTCTTTCAAAACATCGTTATTTGTATAATGCTAAGTTTTATATGGAAGGTGAAAAACTTGTTTTTGAAATAAAAGCCAATGCCTTTTTATGGAAAATGGTACGATCCATTACAGGAAGTTTAATATATTTTGAACAAAAAGGATATGATGCAGCTTATTTTGAGCATATTTTAAAAAGTCAAAATAGATTAAATGCTGGCCCAACGGCTCCTAGTACAGGATTATTTTTGTGGAATATAGATTATACAGGAGAAAGAATACATCCTTAAAATTATATTGAGGATATATGTTCAGCAAGTTTTGCTTCAAATTTAGAAAAAGTTTCATCTGACATTTTATGTTCCATTTCACAAGCATCTTTTTCTGCATTTTCTGCAGAAACACTTAGTACTTGTAGTAAGTATTGTTTTAAAGTGTCATGTCGGTGTTTTATATCAGAATATCGTTTAAATCCCTCTTTCGTTATAGTAATGGCTCCATAATGCTCATGAGTAATCATTCCTTTATTCTCGAGCTGGTGTAAAGCAGTATGAACAGAAGGCTTTGAAACTTTTAATATAGCTGCTATGTCTTTTACTCTGGGATTATTGTTTGTATTCTTTAGATTGCCTATTACTTCTAAGTAATCTTCTAAACTTTGTGTCATGTTATATATTATAGTAGACTAACAGGGTCTATGTCAACTTCTATATAGACCGCGCGAGGAGGATGGTAATTATATAATAAATTTGCAGCACATTGTTGCAATTCTGATATTTTTTCTCCTTGTAAAAGAATTTGAAAACGATAATTTGCAGCGATTTTGGCTAATCCGCATTCGCTTGGTCCAAGAATAAAGACAGATTTATCAAGTTTGTTCTTGTTAATATATGATAGAAGTATTTCTTCTGCCCCGTTTGCTGATTGCTCTGCTACCTTTTGGCTTGCAGATCTAAAAACAAGTCTTAGTAATCGTGAATAAGGAGGAAAAAAAAGCATTTTTCTCTGTTCTAGTTCATCTTCGTAGAATTTTTCTAGTTGATTATTACAAGCAAGGGCAATTGCCGGTCTTTTGGGATTATATGATTGTACTATGACTTTACCATCAGGGAAAAAACGCCCAGCACGGCCTGCAACTTGCGTTATTAACGAAAAAGTGCGTTCTGCAGCTCTAAAATCTGGCATATGAAGGCCTGTATCAGCTAAAATAACTCCTACAAGCTGTAAATTAGGAAAATTAAGACCTTTTGCTACCATTTGAGTCCCAAGCATAATGTCGATCTTCCCATCTCTAAATTTTTTGATGTATTTTTCTAATTCTCCTTTTTTAGTTAGTAAGTCAGTATCAACTCGTTGGATTTGAGCATTGGGGAATTTTGCACGTACTTCATTTTCGATAAATTCTGTACCAAACCCTGCATAACCGGTATCAAGCGATCCACACTCAGGGCACTCTTTTGGTGGTTCTATGCTCCAACCGCAATAATGACATTTTAATCTGTTCTCTTCACGATGGTAGGTGAGAGCAACAGAACAGTTTTTACATTTAAGCTCAAATCCACATGTGTTACATTTATAGAAATGAGAGAATCCTCTTCTGTTTAGAAAAAGAATACATTGGCGACCTCTTTCTAGTGTTTGGCGCATTTCATTTTCGAGTTTTACCGAAATACAACCTTCTGTTTTTGAAGCTTTACTTCCATCAGAAAGGTTTACAACTTCAATTTCTGGTGGTTTTCCTCCAGAAAGACGTTTAGTCAGTGTAAATTTTTGTATGGTACCATCTTTTATGGATTTCCAACTTTCAATAGAGGGTGTGGCACTTCCCATTAGAAGAGGAATTTTTAATTGTGAACATCGCCACATTGCAACTTGTCGTGCCGAATAGCGAGGACTTTGACCAGATTTATAGCTTGAATCGTGTTCTTCATCGATTATAATCATACCCAAATCTGGTACAGGAGCAAATACAGCACTCCTAGCTCCAATTATAACACGAGCTTCTTTATGCATAATTCGTCGCCATTCAGTTAATTTTTGACTTCCAGTGAGCCCTGAATGTAATACTGCAGCAGTATCTCCAAATCTTTTTACAACAGATTCTATTACTTGATGTGTAAGACCTATTTCAGGTACAAGATAAATTACACCCTTCCCATTTTTTAGAATATGCTCGGCAGCTTGTAAAAAAACTTCTGTCTTTCCAGTTCCTGTGGAACCATATAAATAATTTATTAATTTTGAACTATTAAGAATTCCCTCAACAGCTATTTTTTGCTCTTCAGATAGTTGTTGTGATTTATTGAAAATAGTTGTGTCGGTAAAAGAAGAACTTCCACAAGCTGTTTCTCGACGGCCTGATGGAATCATAGCCGAAAGAGCTTCACCACGCGAGCATAAATAGTAATGTTCCATCCAAAGAGCCATTTTTACTTGTTCTAATGTAAAAACTTTTTCTTTGTCTATAATTCTATTTAAAGGTTTTATTTTACTTGCTTCGAATCCCAAATCTTTGGGTAAGGTATCAAATTCTTTTGTAATAAAGGCAGTTTTTTTTCTATTTGCAAATAAGACCTCAGCACGCAATCCAACAAGAGATATATCTTTTTTTGAACTTGAAACCAAAGGGTATCCTTTTATTTCTGATGGTACTGCATAAGTAAAACTCGAAATCAATGGTACATTTATAAAAACTTCAACCCATTTTGGCATTCTTAACCACCTTTGCTAGTTGTTATAACGAGGAATCTGTTTCATTAAATTATTAAAAACACTGCTTTGTGGGTATGCCATTTTAGGCTTATGTTCTGCAAGAGTATAATAAGAAGCATCTGTATAACCAGGTGCCATTTTTAATAGTTCTGCCCTTAATTTTTTAAGATCTTCCCATGCAGGGCGTTTCATGCTTTCATTTCGCAGTAATGCGCTTGGATGATAGGTTGGCATGACAGGAATTCCACGATAATTGTAAAATTGTCCATGCATTTTACTCATAGTGTCTGATATACCAAGCAAATTATGGGAGGCTACTTTTCCAAGAGCTAATATTGCTTTTGGTTGTAATAAAATAATTTGAGAATCAAGCCAAGAGCGACACGCTTCACTTTCTTGAGGTTCAGGGTTTCTATTATGGGGAGGACGACATTTCACTATATTGCTAATGAAAACATTTGTTGTCTTAGATAGTTGAATTGCAGCCATCATTTTGTCTAGGAGTTGGCCTGCTCTTCCTACAAAAGGTTGACTCGATAAATCTTCGTCTTCACCAGGTCCTTCACCAATAATTAAAACTAGAGGATGTTCTACTCCATTCCCTGGAACAGTATAGTGGCGAGTTTTCGAAAGCTGACATCGTTGGCATGTAGCAATTTGCTGTGCAATGTATTCTAAAGTTGTTTTGTTCTCTGTAGGTTTTACTGGATTTGATGGTAAAACCTTTGATTGTTCTACAAAATCATCAGTAAAATGCGGGGGTGATGATTTTGCAGTTTTATTTATATACGCATTTGATGTTTCTAATAGATTATATAAAATTTTTTTTTCGTCAATTTTCATTGTTTTAATAATAATTCATGGGAATAAAAAAAACAAGCTTGATTAAAGGATAAACATGCCGAAAATACAGATATGATGGATTGGCTTTTGAAGATAAAATTAATAACAAATTATAGTATAAAAAAAGTATTTGTATTTTTTTATGTATTAAATTATGTACTTATGTCGCTTTCTTCTCAAGATGTACCTACTACTACTCAATCTTTTAATATTGACGGTATTTGGGAAAACAAAAGTGTGTTTATAGAGATTGTAAATAGTAATGAAGCTGATATAAATATAAGTTTGACTTTTAAGCCTTTTTATCAATATTGGTATGATGGTATTTATTTTACAAAATATATTCCTGATCAAAATAGTATTGTAAGAATAGATAACGGGTTATATCTTGAATACTGGGAAAAGGGAAGTGCAAATGAAGATAATGAATCAAAAAATACAGAAGGTTTCTATTGGAGACCCTGTGGTAATTTAAAAGAAATATCACTTGATAAACCAAAAATTCAACAAGAATTAACTGGTTATTATGTATTAAATACCGAAGATAATGCATCAATTTATGCAATTAGATACTGGATTTCATCTGTTGATTACTCTAATGATCAGGCGAGCTTTACTACAAATAATATAGAAAAACCAGAAGAAATAACATTATTGGTTGACAAATACTTAAATATAAATGGAACTGTTTATACCTGTGCTACCGGGAGAAGATCTGTTATTAGAAATGTTAAGCTTTTATCAAAATTTCCAGGTACCCCTTTGTACTCTCAAGATAATACAATTATGGTACTAAACAGTCCGTATTTAGTTTTATCAAAGATTAATGATATTCAAGCAGAAATTACTAAACATAATTCGATTATTTATCCTCCTCATTCTGGGGAGGCGAAATTTGAAGAACCTTCGGTTTATAAAAAAATAGAAAACAATGAACTTCCTTTAAATGGTGGAAGCTATTTTAAATCGGGTTTTGAAACTTTAGAAGATAGTGATGTAGAAAATTAATTAGGTTTCATATCCTCTGGTAAAGCGAATTTCTTTTTCATAGATGCAAATATATTTTGTGCTGTAGCTTTATCAACTTCTTTTGCAGGTTCATGGTACATTACAAGCTGTTCTGGAATTTCATCCAAAAAAGGGGACGGAACACAATCAACTGTGTTTTGCATTTTACGGCGTTTTTGACATGCCGAAATAAAAAGTTTGTCACGCGCTCTGGTAATAGCAACATAAAATAATCTTCGTTCTTCTTCAACTCCTTCTTCTCCCTGATCTTCAATACTACGGGCATGAGGAATAATACCTTCTTCACAACCTGCAATGAATACGACAGGAAATTCAAGGCCTTTCGAAGCATGAATTGTCATTAAATTTACTTTTCCTTTTAGAGAATCATCATCATTATTATCTTGTGATATTATGGTTATTCGGTTTAGATAGGTATATAAACCTGTCTCTAGATTATCAGGATTTTTTTCCCATACTTCTATAGATTTGCATAAATATTCAATATTCATCCACTTATAACGAGCTGCTTTCTCACTTTTTTTGTACTCACCAACTAAATAATCCCAATAATTAATTTTATCGACCATTTCTCGGACACATTTTGATAGATGCTTGCCAGCTTTTAGTAACGCTTCTCGTTGTGATGTAATAAGTGTATAAAATTCATCGAGAGAGTCGAGAGCTTTAGAAGTTAATTTCTGTGTAAAAGAAGCCTCTGCATGTCCAAACAAATCAAAGGATTGTGAAGTTGTTTCATTTTGTAGGGAGGAATCTGTTTCCTTGTTTTTTGTATTTGGATTAAGAGAACTGGTAGGTAAATCTATTGTACTATAGTCACCTTTTCTTTCTTTTAATACTGTTTCTATAGCGCCCCATAACGAGCATTGTTTCGTATTAGCAATTGTATTAAGTGTTTCAATAACTTTACGACCTATACCTCTACGAGGTGTATTAATAATGCGTAATAAATTAATATCATCGTCATGGTTAGCACATACTCTCATATAAGAAATTACATCTTTAATTTCTTTGCGTTGAAAAAAGCTAGTTCCTCCACTCATTGTATAAGGAATATCACATTCTAAAAACGCTTCTTCTATATGTCTAGAAAGAGTATTTGCTCGTATTAGTACACCAAAGTCATCATAATTGCGTTTTTCGCTCATACACATACCTTGTATACATTCTGCTATAAAGTCAGCTTCTGCAGTTTCGTTTTCGGGCATGTAAATTTCAATAGGTTTCCCGTTACCATTTCCACTCCATAAGGCTTTATCTTTTCGATTTGTATTATGTGAAATCACTCCATTAGCGGCAGCTAGAATTGTTTCTGTGGATCGATAATTTTGTTCCAACCTAATTTCAGTTACATTTTTAAAGTCTTTTTCAAAGGTCAAAATGTTTTCATAATTTGCCCCTCGCCAACTATAAATACTTTGATCGTCATCACCAACAACAGCTATATTTTCATCTGCAAGAAGATGCATGATTTCATATTGTTGGAGCGATGTATCTTGGAATTCATCTACCATAATATATTTATATCTATCCCGATATTTTTGTAATACCTCTGGGTGTTCTTTAAAAAGTTTTATAGGAAGAGCAATTAAATCATCAAAATCTACTGCATTGTATAATTGCAAGCCTTCTTGATATCCATTATATAATTCTCGATACATGTCATTTTGACTTTCCCAATTCCAACGACCACATTTTATGTTTGAAAATAGGTTGCCAATTTTATAAACATCAAGAGCATCAGAGGTAAACCCGAGTTCACGTCCTGTGTCTTTTATAAGTTGATTCCGATCAACTTCATCGTAGATAGAAAAATTAGTTCTCCATCCAAGTTTATCTATATCTGCACGAAGAATTTTTACTCCAAAAGCATGAAAAGTTGAAACAGTTAAATTTTGTAATTTTTTTTGTGTTTTTTCTTTTATGCGTTCTTCCATTTCTCGAGCTGCTTTGTTTGTGAATGTCAGTGCTAAAATCTGACTTTGTGGGATTCCACTACTAAGCATGTATGCGATTCTATAAGTAATAACGCGAGTTTTTCCTGATCCTGCTCCGGCAATAATAAGTAGAGCTCCTTTAGTAGTTGTAACAGCTTTATATTGTTCTGAATTTAATTCTTGTTTTAATTGCGTTAATGTCATTGTCTTTTAATTGTATGAAAAAAAAACTATACTTGCAAGACACTCTTTTCTCGTATAAAATATAGCTCAATGTAAAATGGTTGAATTATCGGCTATAAGCTATTTTTTTTCTTGTTCAATCAAATGAGGTAAAATTTGTTTTTAAAAAGTTTAGATATATTTGGTTTTAAATCGTTTGCAGATAGGACACATATTGAATTTGCAGATGGTATTACGGCTCTTTTAGGTCCTAATGGTTGTGGTAAAAGCAATGTTGTTGATGCTGTAAAGTGGGTTCTTGGAGAACAAGGATCAAAATCTTTACGCGCAGATAAAATGGAAGATGTTATTTTTAACGGAACTGAAAATCGTAAAGCGGTAAATGTAGCAGAAGTTGCTCTTACTATTTATAACAATGAGGGATTACTTCCTCTTAATAATAGTGAAGTTACGATAAAAAGGCGCTTATATAGATCTGGAGAAGGCGAATATTGGATAAATAATGAACAGGTTAGACTAAAAAATGTACGAGAACTTTTTTGGGATACAGGGGTTGGTAAAGCTGCATATTCTGTAATGGAGCAAGGAAAAATTGATCAAATTCTTTCTAGCCGTCCAGAAGATCGTCGCTATCTATTTGAAGAAGCTGCTGGTATTACTCGATTTAAAGCAAAAAGAGCAGAAGCGAACAGAAAACTTGGGCGTACGCGTGAAAATATGAAAAAAGTTGAAGCTGTTCTTGTAGAGGTTAAACGTAGTTATGATACTTTAAAAGTACAATCAGATAAAACTATAGAATACAGAAAGTTACGAGAGAGTATTTTTAATACTGACACAGATATTCAGCTTTTAAAATTACAAGGTTTTAGAGAAACTTTAAAAAACCGTGAATCGGATGTTAAAAAACTAGAAATTGAACGTTCCGAAATTCAAGAAAAAATAAATACTATTAATAAAAAACTTTCATCAAACATGGACGAAGTCAATGAAATGGAAACTGAATTAAACAATATTCAGAAAAAAACAATTCAATTGGCAGTAGAAGAAAAAGGAAAGTCTGAACAACAAAAATTATACGAAGAAAGTAGAAACACAGCTCGAGAAAAAGTTCATCAACTTGAAGGAAAAAAAGCAGGAATAGAAGAGCGCATTGAATCATTACAAGAAGAAAATGATGAACAAGAAAGTGTTGTGAGAGAAGTAAAACATCGTCTTGAAGAGATTGCCAAAAATATTATTTCTTTTGAGAAAAACATTGAATTGGCTTCAAATCAAATCAACGAAAACGATCGCCAAGAGGAAATTCTAACTCAAAACATAAACTCTTTATTGAGTGAACGTGCAGAATATCAAAAAGATCTTGAATCTATTACTGAAAACATAGTTACAGAACTTGATTCAAAACTAAAAGAAGCTGGATATTCAACAACGGATGCAACAAAGGCTAAAGATCAAATATATGAAAAACTTGAATATTTAAAAGTTCTTGCTTCTGGAAGAAAAAAGATTTTCAGTGATTTTGTAAATCTGCAGAATGTATCTGATCGGGATATAAAAAAAGTTGCTGAAAATACCGTAAAAGTATTTGATGATATTGAAGGAGCATTGGCTCAACTTGAAACAGCGGTTACGGTTTTTTCTAAAAATTCTCCAACTTTTATTGATGAGTTTTTGTCCCCTGAAGGAATTATAACTAAAAAACGTTCTATTGATAAAAAGATTCAAACAAGTATTGAAGAAGAAGCAAAAAAACGAGAACAAATAAGTAATTTAAAAACTACTAACAGTGGTTTAGTTGCTAAAATAGATGAATATAAAATTACATTAGAAGATTTACGAATAAATCAAGCAAAAATGAAGACTCGTGTTGAAGGGGCTGAAAATCAACTTAAGATGCTTCGACGAGAATTAAATTTACAAGAGTCAGCATTACGAGAACTTGAAAATGAATTATTTACAGAACAAAAACGTTTCGACGAAATAGAAGATAAATTGCTAGAACTAGAAGGTGAGATATCTTCAATCCAACGTGAAGGACTAAAATTAACAGAAAAGCTAGAAAAACTAGAAAAAAGTATTCAATCTAGAAATTCAGATGTAGATGGAGCTCGTGGAAATCTTGCTAATTTAACAGCAACACTTGGAAATTATCAAAAAAAGATAGAAGATTATCATTTACAGCTTAACACAGCTCAAACAGAAATAAGAAATGTTCAAGATCATTTTAGAGAAACAAATTCTCGAGAAATTTCTGAATTTGAAGATCGTATTGATCAAATTACAGAAAAACCTGTTGAACTCAAAGAAAAATTAGTTGCTTTGCGCCGGCGGTTTAACAGCCTTGGACAAGTAAATTTAATGGCTCCAGAAGAATTTGGTGAAACAAAAGAAAGATATGAATTTCTTTCTAAACAATGTGATGATTTAGAAAAGGCTTGTGAGGATTTACAACGTATTACCGAAGAAATAAAAGCAGAATCGACCGAATTGTTTTTAGAAACATACAATAAGATAAAAAAGAACTTTCATAATATGTTTCGTAGGCTTTTTGGAGGAGGCCGCGCTGAATTACGTTTAGTAGATCCCACAAATGTTCTTGAATCAGGGATTGATATCTTTGCACAACCACCTGGTAAAAAGTTGGAAAATATTGCATTGCTTTCTGGTGGTGAAAAAACAATGACAGCGGTAGGATTGCTTTTTGCAACGTATATGGTACGTCCATCTCCATTTTGTCTACTAGATGAGATTGACGCTGCTTTAGATGAACAAAATGTATTGCGATTTGTGCAAATGTTGCGTGAATTTGGTAATATGAGTCAATATATTGTTATTACGCATAATAAAAAAACAGTTGCTGCTGCAAGTACAATGCTTGGAGTTACAATGGAAGAATCAGGAATTAGTAAAGTAATCACCATAAAACTAGAAGAAGGTTCAAAGGTTTTTATTCCTGAGCCTGAAGAATTTGAAGAGGAAGAAGTCGACTCAGAAGAGGGGGTAGTTGTTCCTCCTCATCCACCAAAACGAATACACAACCCTGATGGAACGATCACAGATCCTTTTAAAGAAGAATTAAAGAAGAGAGAAATAGAAAAAAAGAAGCAAGAAAAAGAGCGTGAAATTTTAGAAAAAGAGGCAAAAAAATTATTGGAATCTTCGGAAGGGAATGTTAATTCTATCGATTTAAGTGAAGAGGGTATTAATGAGCAGCCTGAAACGTAAGAATTATTTTCAAAATATACAAAAAAAAATTCGTATTCAAATAAATTCTATTATAAAAAATAAATTCTTTTTTATAATAGTTTCATTTCTCGTAATAGTTTTTGTTTTGATAATAGTAAATTTTACTAATGCAAAAACAACTACGGTATCAATACCTAATACTTTTGTTTTAGAAGATGATTTAATTCCACCTTTAGAACCTCAATCAGTTAGTTCATATATGCTTAATAGAACGATACCTAAAAAATGGTCAAAACAAGAGTGTGAGGATTTGTTTTCTTCTCCAGAAGATGATTTGCTACAACAAATACAATTTTCAAATGATAAAATGATAAAAAATATTTTAAGGAACGCGCCATGAAAAAAAGACTTATTTATTTTACTGTTTTTCTGATTCTATTAAGTTTGAGTTCATGTGAAACTACAAAATTGGAAAGTCAGTCTAAGACAATGCTCCCAGATTCTGTAGATACAACAATTGAAAATGAAACAATTGATAATACAAAAAATGTAAATGATAGAGAAGATGTTAATGAAGAAGTTATGGTTTCAATTGTAAACGAAGAAGAGGATGAAGATTCTCAGTCTAATACAGCGGTTGTAAAAAAAACAAGTGAACCGGTAATAATTAATACGGATGATACAATACTTTCAAATGACTATAGTCCCTCTGTTATTAAATCTGATGAACCTTTTAAAAGTGATATAATTGCAGACGAAGATGATTCAAACGTTATTGTAGAAGAACCTAAACTTGAAGATGATACAGTTTTTATTGTTCCTTTAGATCAAAATGAGGAAGTATCTAATGAATCAAATAAATTAATAGTTCTTAATGAGGAGCCTACTCAAGAAATAACTAAAATACCAGATAGTTCTGTTCAATTTACAGAAAGTGATAACGATTTAGATATAGAGAATAGTGAAAATGAAATTGAGGATAATGATGTAAATACAGTAACAAATAAAGCTGTTCCTATTTCTAAATACATTGAAGCGATAAAGGATGAATCTTTTGATGTTGTAATGAAGGGGAAAAAATGGATTTATTTAGGTGAGACAGATACAAAAGAATCTTTTACAAAATATAATAAACGCCTATATGATAACGAAAATACTCTTTTTAAATTTAAAGCCATAAATACTGGAACTGTTATTTTACATTTTTATAAACAAGATTTAATTGATAATGAAAATATAGGAGAATATGTGCAGGTTACTATTTCCAATGCAATTACTCTTAATCCCAATGTGACTAATACAAATCTTGTTGGTGAAGAACCAATTCTTACTAATGAAGTAGATCTTTTAGATGCTAATGAAGGGGAAAATACATTGGATATTGAAACTAATCTAAAGACTGCAGATGAATTATACGACGCAGCAAAAGATTCTTATGACAATGGTAATTATCAAAATTGCATTGCTTATTTAGATCAGTTTTTCATTAATGCTGTATCTGATATTGATAAAGGATGGTTTTTGCTTGGACAAACTTATGAAAAAAAATCTGAGATAAAAGATATAAAGAAAGCGTTAGAATCTTATAAAACGTTAGTAGAGTCTTATCCAGATAGTAAATTATGGAAACAAGCTGACAATCGTATTAAGTATATAAATAGATATTATTACAATATTCATTAAAGGATGTGGTAAAAAAAAACTGTTGAAACGAAAGTTTCAACAGTTTTGAATGATTACAAATTAATTATTCTCCATCATGACTAACAGAGCGTTTTTGCTGGAATTTTTTTAACATTGCAACGCCATTTTTCTTTCCATTATAAACGAATCCACCGCCCCAATATTCTAGTGCAGCAAACAGAGCATTACCTCCATCCTGATCATCACTAAGTTTAGTCCTAAAAGAAACATAATTAGCTAGTTGCTCAAAATTTTGTTGATGAAGACATTCTAATCGTTTTCTATTAAATTCATTCCATTTATCTAATTCCTTAAAACCTTCACCTTCATCTTCAACAATTAAATGAGCATGTTTTGGAGAAAAGGAATACCATACACGGACTTTCTTATTTATATCACAGTTATTTCCATGTTTAACTGCATTCTTAATTACTTCACTAATTTGTTGTTCCAGCAAATTAATTTCTTTAATTTCTAGAGGAGCTGACTGAACAATTAATAAAGTGAAATATCGTATTTGTCTGAAATCAGATGGGAATTCTTTATATAGCATATTAGTTTTATCAAATAAAGGGTCATTTTCATCTGAGTGTAATTCTTTCACAATTGACATAATAAATCTTATCCTTTTATTCGTTAATCATTAAGAGTGCTTCTTCAACACTATTTGAAATAGGGAAATATCCCATTAATTTTGTTAACTCAATAACTTTCTTTACAGAACCATGTATGTTTGCAATTGAAAGTTTTAAACTCATTTTTTTAATTGTTGAACAAATATAAATTAATGCTCCAATTCCTGATGAGTCAATATAATCTACTTGTTCAAGATTAATAACAAATTTAGAAACATTTTTTTCAAGCATTTTCATAATTAACTCTTTTAACTTATACGAATTGTATAAGTCCATTTCGCCGTTAACATCTATAATGTATGTTTCGCCATTTTTTCGGATCTTTAACTCCATACTAATACCCCTATGTATTATTGTATTTTTATTACTAAAACTGTTTGGTCATCATGTTGATGTGTATTACCACAAAACTTATCTAAATCTGATTTTATAGCAGCAGAAATTTTCTTGCCTGATAAACTAGCAGACTTTGTTATTATATCACATAAGCGCTCATTTGAATACTGATTACCTTCCTTATCTATAGCTTCTGTAATCCCATCTGTAAACATTACAAGTATATCATCTTTGTATAATTGTAGTTTTGAATCTTTGTATACAGTGCTTTTGGCAACCCCTAAAGGCTCTGAAGTTGTCGAAATATTTCTACATATTTTATCATCAGCAGCATAATGAATAATTGGGGTTGATCCTGCTGTAGCAAATTCCGCTTCTTTTGTAATACTGTTATAATTTATAAGTGCTAAACTTGCAAAGTGATCGATATCTTTTTCACCAACAATTCCATGATTAGCCCAAGATAATATAGTTCCAGCACTTTCTTGAGTATTAACAATTAATCTTAAAATGGCTCGGAGCATGACCATAATTATTAGTGAGTTCATTCCTTTTCCAGCTACATCTGTTAAAATGAAGGAAATACGAGTCTTTCTAGAAGGAATTACATCATAATAATCACCACAAACTCCGTCGACAGCTTTAAAAAATGTTCCTAAAGATAGACTAGGGAGTACAGGCAGTTTTTTAGGGGCTAAACTTTTTTGCAATTTATAAGCAATTTCTGTTTCTTTAGTTAATTCTCTATGTTCTATATATTCACTGAAAACATAATATGTTTTTACTGAAATACTTGCAAAGTTAGTTAAAATGATAGCCTTATCTAAATCTTCTTGCGTAAAGGCTTCTGTATCAAACTTTCGAGCTAAACAAACAATTCCAATAACTGTATCAGATGATTTCATTGGGATAAATAAATAACTGCCTGTTTTTAAAAACTCTTCTGGTTCATTTTTATATATTCTATTATCATTTGCAGAATCAACAATTAGTTCTGGCTCTCCTTTTGTAATAATATCTGCAAAAATATTATCTTTTATAGGGAATTCCGCATATTTAAAATTCATTTCAACTCTATTTTTTTTATGTGGAATATTGTCAGGTATTTTATATGGAGGAGGAAAATCTCCAACAAATGATTTTACATGGAGTAAATCTTCAAAATCATCAAGCGCTAAAATAGCACATCCATCAGCATTTGTTTCTGTTCTGAGTGATTCATTAACACGATCAAGGAGTTTTTCAAACCCATTTTCTTCTGAATAATCTGAAGTTGCTTTATTTATAAAAGAAAAACATTTTTCATAAAAGGTGTCTTTTTTCTTTATTTTTTCTTCAATTTCGTTTGCAATTATTCTTTCTTCGTTTTCGTTGTTTTCTTCAACTAAAGGTTCAATAATCTCATCGTTTTGAGCGTTTTTTATTAAAGTTATTAAAACTGGAATAAATAGAATATTTTCACACAATAATGTAAAAGCAATTATCGAAATGCTCGGATTTAACAGGGTATAAACAGTTCCTATTAATGCAATTAATAAGGCTAGAACAAAACTTATATTAACAATTTTAGTATTATTTTTCTTTGCCACAATTGAAAGCAAAAATACTACCAAAATTATTACAGTGCTTAAAAACAATGGTATGTAAGCAAAATTATCATTTAAAAAGGACAATTCTTCTCCCCTTTTATTATATATATTTTATAATATTTTATAATAATATATCTTACCATTGAATTTTTCAACAGTCAAGAATCAAATTTATTTTTTTTTATATTTAATAAAATCCTTTGAATAAAATTAAGACCATATGCATCTTTAAATTGAGAAGCAGCTGTATCTAGAGAATAATCATTACCAAGTTGTTGTTTTAACTCATCCCAATAGCGAATTAACCAAACATACATATCAGATTCTGTTCTTTTATGAAATCGTTTCATTATTTTTTGTTTTTTTATGACCCTAATTACAGGAATATATACATTATTATACCAAGAAAGAATCGCATCATGCATTTCAATTTCTTTTGTCATATTCTGATTTATATAATATTTATGAATAAGAATATGGTTTAATATAACATCATATTGACCTGGTGAAGAAAGATTTAATTCCCAGTCGTCAGTAATGTCGCCAAATCCTGTCTCTTGATAGAATATTTTTTTTTCATAATCAATAACACGATGTAAAATCTGACGTTTAGACATTCCAGGAATTAAATTTATTTCACTTTGTAAACTTACCACTTCTGCATCTATGTCTATTACACCTTGTGATTTTGCTACTGAAACTCTGTGATTTCCATCACGGACAAAATATAGGCCCCCTAACTCATAGAGTTTTATAGGTGGAAGAATTATATCGGTGAGATGCGCTTGATCTATCCGTTCCCATCTTTTTTGGAGATGGGTATTTTTAGGGAAAAAATGATTATCAAAATCCTTATAACGACCTTCGCTTCCAACAATTAATGAAATAGGAACGCATTGCATTCCTGTATATATTTCATCTTTTGGTTTTAGCCATTTTTTTATGTCGCTAAAAGATAACAATTCTGTTTCATCTGGATTTAGAAAATGTTGTATTCCATTATACATAGCTTTATTATGTGCTTTTATAAAATCATCTCGAGATTGACTTTTTGCAATATCCATGTATTATTCCTCATAATTTAAAATATAATGGCTAAATGCATTAATAATAGTGCATCCTTCCCATTCAGTAATTCTTGGTTCATTTACATCATACAAATGTATATGTCCATGAATCATATATTTAGGTTTAAACTTTTTTATAAACCATCGGTAACTTTTAAACCCTTTGTGACATGCATCTTTCCTATCTTGAATATTAAAAGGGGCAGCATGAGTCAAAAAAATATCTACATAGCGACCGTAACAAATTTTATTTACCAAAAGTTGAGGCAACATTTTAATAAGTTTCCATTTCATTTCATGTTCTGTATATTGGCTAAGACCATTATTGTAACGCAAAGATCCGGAACATCCTACAATCAAAACATTTTTTGCTTTTTTTACTTGGAATCCAGAATAAACTGCTCCGTGGAAATGTTTCATTTTTTCTGTTGCTAACATATATGTATGTGTAGAAGACATCCCTTTTTCATAATATGATAATTCTTTTAGATTATGATTTCCAAAAACAAAATATGTAGGTACGTTAAGAGATGAGACTATAAAATCTAAATATTGCATTGGTAAATCGCCAGCAGAAAGAACTATATCTACGTCTTTATACATTTCTTTTATTCTATTATTGTAAATAAGAGGATCTATTTGATCAGAAATGCATAAAATTTTCATTTATTTCCCTATATAACAGAAATCTTAGATAGAATATTTTCTAATTTTTCTCTATTAATTAATTCTATAGGCCTACTTTCTGCAAAAGTTTTGGCACTTCTAGTAAAATCTGAACTAGTACAAATTATACCTTTGACACAATTATTTTTTTTCATATCGTCTATAAGTTTTCTTGGTATAGTATCTTTTATAAGATCAGGATCTCTGTAAAATAAAAGCAGTATTAATTGTTGTCGTATGTTCATCCAATTATTTTTATTTGTTTCTGTTACCACGAACCGAGCTCCAAAACTTGTTGATGAGCCTTGCTTAATCGAAAAATGCATTGCTTGTTCAGCAGTTTTTTTACAGATTTCAACAAAATTATCAGTGTTAGAGGTCAAGTATTCTTTCATGTTATCATTATGTTGTAAATCGCTGTATGTGGCAAGTTTTGAGGCTACATCTTTGAATGAATGATCAACTGAAAAAATTGATTGCCATAGTTTTAATGCTTTTTCTAGTTTATGTTGTTTTTCATATGTAGCAGCAAGAAAATATTTTGCATAAAGCATTTCTTTCGATGAGTCATTTTTTGAAGAATTAATTGCTTTTTCAAATTCTAAAACCGCTTTATCTTCTCGATTTGCATACATATAGCAAGATCCTCTTTCAATATAAGAACGAACCTTATAAGCAGGATCTCGTAGTGATTTTTCAAAATAATTTATAGCTGATGGATAATCTTTTGCCTCTTTTAAAATTTTTCCAAGATAATAATAATTTTCAAATATATTAGGAGAATTTGTTACTGCAATATCTAATTCTTTTTTAGCTTCTGAATATTGTTTAGTCCTATAAAGCAGTCTTCCTTTTGCTGAATGTGCTTTACCATTTTTTTTATTTAGTAAAATTGCTTTTTCGTAATAAATTAGTGCTTGTTCTGTTTTATTAGATTTTTCAAATAAAATACCGGCATTATAAAAAAAATCAGAATTAGAAGGATCGAGTTTTGTAAGTAGTATATATTCTTGTAAAGCTTCTTTATCACGATTAAATTGCTTATATAATTGAGCACTTTCTTTTCTAAATGTTAGTTCTGATAACCCCGTGCTGAATATTGCTTTTTTATTGACTATTTTGTATTCTAAAAGAGCTAGTTCCGGTCTGTTATCTGCTAAATATGCTTTTCCAAGATAATAATGGGCATGATAATCATCAGGATTGTTGTTTAATAATCGTTTAGCAAGTTTTATTGCGCTAGAGACTTTACCTTGTTTTAATAATGTTTGTATACCATCTGTTTTTTCTGGAGCAACAAAATAATGAATAATAAAATAGACAAGAAAAATAACAACTATTGCGAGTAATAGAATAAAAAATAATTGAATTAATGTCATTTATCCTCCGATGTTATATATAGAAAATGTAAAGGTTTTATGAAAATATGTCAAATACAGAGAGGTTTCGATATGCCAAAAATAAAAAAAATAATGTTTCTTTTATTTGTCTTATCAATAGCTAATGTGCTTTCAGCAACGTCTTTTGAAGATGGAGAGCGTTATTTTTCGGGTAATCGTCCTACAGAAGCAATACCTTATTTTCAAAAAGCTTTATTAGAAACTGAAGTAAATCCATTAGTTTATAACTATTTGGGTGTTTGTTATATGCAACTAAATCAAAATGAAAAGGCTTTAGAATTTTTTTTAAAAGGGTTAACTGTGCCGGGGACCCGAAAAAAAATATTATATTTTAATGCTGGAAATGTTTGTTTTTTAGAAGAAAATTATGAAAAAGCGGTTGAATATTATGGGTATGCTATATCAGCAGATTCTTTATATGCAAAAGCCTATTTGAATAGAGCAAATACCAATTTAAGGATGGGTAATTATCAAAAAAGTATTGATGATTATACAAAATATCTTTTGATTGATAGTAATAGTGAACAAAAAGAAAATGTTCAAGCTATGATTGATGCATTAAATACAGAATTAGTAGCACAGGCAGATGAAGAAAAACGCCTTGCTGAGGAAGCTGCTCGTATAAAAGAAGAAGAAGAAAAAATTGCAGCAGAAAAAGCTGCGGCAGAAAAACTAGCTCAAGAAGAAGCTTCCGCTGCGGCAGAAAAAGCTGCACAACTTGAAGCAGAAAAAGCTAAAGCAGAAGCGGCTCGACGAAAAAAATTGCTTGAAGAAGTTGCAGCTGAATTACAACAAACTGAATCTACAAATTTAACAGCAGGTTCAGAAGGTATTATTGAATATAATGATGAAGATGCCGAACTAGATTAATAAGAAATAAGTATTTAGAATATAAAAGTGAAAGATACTAAGGAGTACAATAATATATGAACGATAATAACCACCAGGATAAAAATACGCAGAATCAAAATGCTATTAATAAAAAAAGAATAATAATCATTGCGGTTAGTGTTGCGGCGGTTCTCTTAGTTGGAACGATTGGAACAATAATTGTAAAAGGGGTTGTAAGTTCATCTAAAAGTCAAGAACTCGTAGCAGATCAAGAAAGAGCTAATACATTGTCATTAATTGAAAGATATATTCAAAAAGGCGAATATGATCGGGCTATGGATTTGTTAGATAAACTTTTAATCGAAAATGCAAATGATACAGAAGCACTTGCGTTAAGTGATAAAGTTCTTGAGTTAAAAAAAGAAAAAAGTAATGATGATGAATCAAGAACTATTTCTGTTGATACAGATGGATTAGAAAATGCTGTAAATAAAATGGCTCAGGAAAACGCAAAATCACAAGCAGCCTTAGCTGAGGCGTTAAAATTACAAGAAGAAAAAGCTGCAACTGAAAAACAAAAGAAGGCAGAACAAGCTGCAGAAGAAGCTAGAAGAAAAGCTCTAGCTGAAAAAACAGCTGCGGAGCAAAAAGCAAGAGAAGAAGAGCTTGCAAAAAAAAGTCAAGCGTTAAAAAAACAAATTGAGCTTGTAAAGGATGAGATAGCAACCGGTAAAGCACAGTTGTTATCAGGACAGTTTGATAGTGCATTAGATCATTTTAAATCTGCTGAAAAAGCATTACCTCAAGAAGAAAAAGATTTTTCTGGTTCTAAATTGGCAGAAATTAGTGGCTTATTATTTGAAAGTTCTGAATCTCAAGAAGATCTTGAAACTAAAGTTAAACTGGAAAATCCCGCTGTATATTATGCAGAAAAAGCGCTTGATTACAAAGAAAATCAAGCTATCCCTCATTATGTTCTTGGAAAAAAAGCAAACATAGATAAAGATTATTCGAAGGCAGTAGATGAATTTACAGAAGCAGTAAGCAATGATTCTCAAAATTATCTTTACTATTATGAATTAGGGAAGGTTCAATATCGCTTAAAAAAATATAGTTCTGCAAAAACCTCTTTTGCTTCTTCTACAAAAATTGATTCATCTTTCGAAAATGCTTGGTTTAATTTGGGACTTACTTATAATAAATTAGGAAATACAGATGGAGCAATTACTTCTTTTAGAAAAGCAATCCAAGCAAACTCTTTATATGCTAAAGCTTATAAAGAGTTAGGTAAGGCATTACAAAAAAAAGGTGATTTCCCAGGAGCAATAAATGCATATAAATCAGAGTTAGAACTTGACATGACTGATTTAACGGCACTTCAAAATATTGGTATAATTTATACATATCAGGGTAATTATGATCAAGCTGAAATTTATTACAAAAAGGCATTAGCATATGCCCCTGATGATATAGTTACAAATTATAATCTTTCTACTGCGTTGTATGGAAATAATAAAATAGATGAAGCCATTAAATATGCTAAATTTGCAGCAGAAGGGAATCCTAATAATGCCACTTATCTATATAACTATGGGTTACTGAAAGATTTAAGTGGCGATTGGGAAACTGCGATTAGTTCATACACTGCATGTTTAAGAATAGATCCCAATCATGTAAAAGCAAACAATAATCTTGGTAAATTGTATCTTGATAATGATATGGATGATAATGCATTTAAATATTTAAAAAAGGCTGTTTCTCTTGATCCAGAAAGTTTTGAAGCTATTAACAATCTGGCTAGTGTATATCAAAAACAAGAAAAATATGAAGATGCAGTAAATTATTTTTTAAAAGCTTTAAAATTAAAATCAACAGACAATACTGTACGAATGAATTTATGTAAAGTCTATGCTGCAATGAAAGAATATGATAAAGCAAAGAGTTTATACTTAGAAATATTGCAGAGTAATCCATCAAAAAGTGAAGCATATTTTGAACTTGCTAAAGTTTTTCTAGCTCTACAAGATAACGAAAATGCAGAGAAATATTTAATTGCATTACAAGAAAAAGATCCTGAGTATGAAAAAGATCAAGTTAAAGCTCTTCTAAGCAAGATTTCTAGTAACTAATTTAGAAACAGAATAGAAAAAATGTAAGGTTGGGCATAGATTGCATAGGAATTTTGTATGTTTTCCTCTGTTATCTATGTACCCGGTCAAACAGCTCTTGTTTTGTAATTGTTGTCCATATTGGTCTACCGTGAGGACAAAAAGGTTCTTCTAGTGCAAAAATTTTATCTAATAATTTTTCGGCAGTAGTACGATCAAGAATATTTCCATCTTTAATAGCACCACGACAAGCGGTTGTAGCTGCAATAGCACGGATTACTTCATTTGGTGCTAACCGTTTTTCGAGTAAACTTTTTTGTAAATCGCCCTCTGTTCCTTCCCATTTTATTGGAACAGAACTTATTTCCCAGTGACCAGCACCACAATCTTTTATATCAAAACCAGCATCTGATAGTGATTTTGTAATTTTCTTTAAATAGTTATCTTCTTCTGGTTCAGATGTTTCAAGTATAAAAGGTATAAGTAATTTTTGTTTTTTTCCAGCATTTTCCATAAAATCGTTATATCTGATTCTTTCATGTCCTGCATGCTGATCAACTAGTAATAGTTCGTTATTTTTTTCTACAATAAGAAATACTCCCAGTGCTTGTCCAACATAATTCCAATCACGTTTTGTAAAAGGACTAGTATTACTTGATACTGTAACAGGATTTGAAACATTTTCTCTAAATTTTCTTTCAAATTTTTTGTAAGTATCTGTAAAATTATGTTCTGTTTTATTGGGTGTAGGGCTCTCAAATACTTCCTTATATAAAGAAGTATTTGATGTTTTTTCGTGTTTTTTTGTTAAAGCTGAATCTGATGATTTAATTTTATTACGGAATTCTAAAGGTCGTTGAAGGTTTTTTTCTTGTGCAAGATTTTTTATGGTGTGTGCATGATAAAATGACCTTACAGTTGTGCTAACTGCATGGTGGATTGGGGTACTGTTCTTAAAGCGAACTTCTTTTTTTGCAGGATGTATATTAAAGTCTACTAGGTGTGGATTCATTTCAATAAATAAAGCGCAAATAGGATGGGTTCCGTTAGGGTAAAATCCTTGAGCTCCATAATCGATAGCTTGTAACATAGAATATTCTTGAATTCTTCGCCCATTAACAAATATATACATGTGTTTTTTATCTGGTCGTGAAATTTCTGGAGGGCTTAATACAATGGTAATTTTCCATTGAGGGGTTTCGTTTTCTGTGTCAAATGCATGAATTTCAGAAAAGAGATTAGTATCATATTTACAATCAATTGCATTAATAAAGCGGGATATTAAGGTTTGATCTTTTGGAAGGTCAAGACGTATTTTATTATCAATTATTAATCTGAAGGCAATATCTGGATACGGTATGACTTTTTCGATAAATGTTTGACGACACATGTTACTTTCTGTACCAGGACGTTTTAAGAATTGGCGACGGGCTGGAAAGTTTTCAAATAAACCTTGTGAATGTACAATTGTTCCAGAGTCTAGATATGATGGGACTATCTCGTGTTTTTTACCAACGGTAACTTCTACTTTCCAGCTTCCGGTGTTTTTTCGAGCAGTTTGAATGCTTAATCTACTTACAGCTGCAATAGAAGCTAGTGCTTCACCTCGAAACCCCAAGGTAGATAAATTATCTAAATCTTTTTCTGTAACAATTTTGCTTGTTGCATGTGGGTATGCACAGTTTTGTAAGTCTTCTTTTGTCATACCACACCCATTATCTACAACACGAATAGAATCTATTCCACCATTTTTAATTTCTGAAATAATACGAGTTGCTCCAGAATCTACTGCATTGTCGAGCATTTCACGTAAAATAGCGTTTGGTCTATCTATGACTTCTCCTGCAGCTATTTTTCTTGCCACATTTTCAGGTAAAGAATGTACGGGATTTCCTTCACCACGGTGAGCGATAAAAACTTTTTGTTTTAACTGATCTTGTGATAATTCTTTGTTCTGCATATTTTTTAGCTATCAAGTCCAGAAAATAGATCTAATTCTGGTTTTTCTTTTGGTGGTTGAGGTTGGTTTATTAATTGTTGAACCTTACCTTCAATTTTGTTTAGTTCTGTTTCCATCGTTCTGGCAAGGGTTATCCCTTCTTCAAACATATTTAATGCCTCTTCAAGCCCTACATCATCTTTTTTTATTTCATTTCCAAGTGTTTCTAAACGATTTAATTTACTTTCAAAGTCTTTCATGATTATTTTCTTCCTTCTATATTGGTAACCTTTGCTATAATATTTGCTGTCGCTGCCGTTATTTTAATTTGTTTACCATTTTGAGTATCTTGTACATTCCGAATAATTGTTCCTGTTTCGACATCTCGTACCATTGAATATCCTCTTGCTAAAATAGCTGTTGGATTAGCTCCTTCAAGTTTGTTTTTTGCAACTTCGACGCGTTGGCTATATAATTTTATTTTTTCTAGTAGAGAATTTAATAAGTCTTCTTTTGCATCATCAAAACGTTTTAATATAGGCTGTTCTATATTTCTAAATCTAAGCTCAAGTTGTTCTACAGAAAAAGATTTTATTAAAAGTCGCATATTATTATTTTTATGTAGTATTTCTTGTAAGAGTAGATGTTTAGAGTTATCAATTCGTTCAAGGATTTCTGTATATAACGGTGTAGCAAGTTCAGCTGCTGCAGAAGGAGTAGGGGCTCTCATATCAGCAGCATAATCACTTAATGCCCAGTCAATTTCGTGGCCAACTGCAGAAATTACAGGAATTTCAGAAGCAGCAATTGTACGAACAACTTCTTCATCACTAAAAGGCAGTAAATCTTCTAATGAGCCTCCCCCGCGGCCAACAATAAGTACATCTGCTAGTTCATAGTCATTGGCTGTGTGTATTTGTTTTATTATTCCTTCAGCAGCTTCTTCCCCTTGAACCGGAGTTGGAAAAACGATTATAGAAATTTTAGGGTTTCGTCTTTGTACTATTTGTATTACATCACGAGTCCCAGCTCCTGTTGGACTTGAAATAAGCCCAATTGTCTTTGGAAAAAACGGCAGTGTTTTTTTATTTTTACTATCAAAAAGGCCTTCCATATTCAGTCGTTTTTTTCGTTCTTCAAGCATGGCCAGAATATCTCCAGCACCAGCTGGTTCAATTGCAGTAATAATAATTTGATATGTCCCTCTGGCTTTATAGACAGAAAGAGATCCCTTTACTTTTACTTTTTGTCCATCTTTAGGGAAAAATGAAATATGTTGATATCGCCCTTTAAACATTACTGCAGAAATAGCAGAATTTTTATCTTTTAAGGTAAAATAGAGATGTCCTGTACTTGAGGGCTTACAATTTGATATTTCACCTTCAACAGTAATAAGTGGAAAAGCACCTTCAATAAGTTCTTTTAATATATCAGTTAATTGTGTTACAGAAAGTGTTTCTGTGGTTAAAATATCTTGCATTGTATCTATCACTAGAATGAACCTCTCTAACATAAAATAACGAATATTCATGTATCTGTCTATGCAATATTTAGAATTAGGGAGTACAGTTTACTCTATTACTAACCGATACTATAGTTGTATGAAAAATTTGATAATATTGTATGCCGGAGAAGCCGGAAAGTATGCAAAAGAAAATATCCTTGGGCAGAATGCTATAAGTCGATCTTTACAGTGGGCAAAACAAATTTCAAATGTATGTGCAATCAAAACAATTGAAAACAAACAAACTTTGAAGGACGTTTTTGATTATATGCTAAAAAATGCTCTTGAATATGAAGCTGATACAATCATTTTTGCACATTCTGAATGTCCTTTTTATAGTACAACAATTACAGAAGAATTGTTGCAGACACAACTAAAATATGCTGCTGAATATACCTTTGCAGATGGATTCCCTTATGGAATTGCTCCTGAAGTTTTAAATATTGGTACGGTAAAGATTCTGAATACATTGATAAAAGATAAAGCAGATTTTTGTACAAATCCTATATCAAAAAATTCAATTTTTGAATTAATGCAAACTGATATAAATTCTTTTGAAATTGAAACAGTACTTTCAAAAAAAGATTATCGTTCTTTTCGAATAGATTTTTCCTGTGATACAAAACGTAATTTTTTGTTGTGTAAACAATTAGTACAAAAACTTGTTCAAAATGAAACCCAAAGTATGCAAAATACTTTTGATGCTGCTAATTTTAATATGTACACTCTTTGTGATGAAGCCATAAATACTGCATCCGTATTACGCACTTTGCCGGCATATTATGAAGTACAAATAGTCAAGGGGGTTAAAAATCCTACAATTTATGATACTCCAAATATGCAATATGAACCTAATAATAGAATGTCATTTGAAAAATTAGCAATTCTTATTGATAAAATTGCAGATTTTTCTGACGATGCGGTTATTTCACTTTCATTATTTGGTGATCCTTTACTACATCCTGATTTTGTAAAAATCGTAAAAAAGGTATTATCATATAAGTCTTTATCTTTACTTATTGAAACAGATGGAATAGAAATAACTGAAAATCTAATTAATGAAATTACCCAAATAATAAAAGAAAGTGGCAATCGTAATTTTAATATGGAACCGATAAATTGGATTATTCGTTTAGACTCTATAAAAGTTGAGACTTATGGAAAGATTAGGAATATTTCTGATATAGCAATGGCTAACATCTTATATCAAAAGGCAATGAGAACCGTATTATTGTTAAAACAGTCATTTAAAAATGTAGTATACCCTCAATTTGTAAGAATGACAGATAATGAGATGGAAATGGAAGAGTTTTATCGATATTGGGATAAACAGTTTGATGAAAAATTCATTATTCAGAAATATGATAATTGTACAGGGTTACTAAAAGATAGAACAGTTGCAAACCTTGAACCATTAAAACGAACTCCTTGTTGGCATCTTTGCAGAGATATGTGTATATTAATAGATGGGACGGTACCTGTTTGCAAAGAAGCTGTATTTGCAAAACAGGTAGGCAAACAGCAATTCCCTGATTGTGGCAATGCATTTACCGATTCTATGCATCAGATATTTGCAAAAGGTATGCAGGCTTTTCAATCGCATTTAGATGGGAAATATAGCTCTCAATGTAAGGCATGTGATGAATACTATACCTATAATTTTTAATGAAAGACAATTTAAACGCACTATATTAGGTGGAAATGTTTGTTCTCCAAATATAAAAATTCCCCTTACCGTTATTTTATTAAACAGAGGTGGAACTCATTTTCGTAGCCAACAATTAGAAACCCTTTTGTCAGAAGGTTTCGCAAGAATTATTTGTGTTGAAAATTCAGCTCAAAGTTATGTTATAGAAGAATATGCGCAAAATTATCCTGCTGTAAAATTTATTATTCCACAAGAAAAAATTACTTCTGGAGAAATGATAAATGCAGCAATTGGAGAGTCTTTAACGGAATTTGCACTTGTTTTGTGGGATGATATAAAAATTACAAAGAATATGGTAACAAAAAATAGTTACGATAAAATTATTAAGGATAATATTTTTTGTACAGCTCCTTATTTGCAATCTAATTCTTTTATGTATTTGCCAGTACGTATGGTTCCTTCGGTAGAGAAGTATTCTCTTATTATTTCTCCAGAAACTATTCTTTCAAGTTTTTCTGATACTGCATACCCTTTTGATTTTATTGGTATTTACAATTGTAATAAATTTAAGCAACTTGGAGGTTTTGATTATACGCTTACAAATCCATATTGGCAAAACCTAGATTTTTCTCTTCGTGGTTGGTTGTGGGGTGAAAAAATACAAATATCACCAATGCTTAAATTTATGTATGAAGAAGAAATTCCATTAGAAGATAGTACTGTTGATTATATGCAGTTACGATTTTACCTAAAAAATACAGCACCTGTTTTTACAAATGATCATGCTTATATTCCCATTAGTCGAGTTTTTAACTATATTAGAAGTGCATCTAAAAATTTATTTTCATCGATAAAAGATTTTATCGATGCTCGAAAATGGGTTGAAAAAAATAGATATAGATTTAAAATGGATATGCCGTATCTAGTTGATAATTGGGAACGGTGCAGGAGCCAAAAATAGTGACTATATTAGTAATTCAGTGTCGTCTTGATTCAACACGTCTTCCTCAAAAAGCAACCTTAACTCTTGGTGGTAAACCTATAATTGCTTGGACTATGGATGCAATGCATTGTGTTCCTGCAGATAAATATATTTTAGCAACAGATGAAGATTCTTATCCTATTTTGTCTTTAATTGCAAAAGAAAAGGGGTGGGAATGTTTTGCAGGGCCCAAAGAAGACGTCTTAGAAAGATTTTGCTTAATAATTAAAGAGACAGACGCTGATATTCTTATCCGAGCAACCGGAGATAATCCATTTTTATTCTATGATGCAGCACAAGCATCGATCGAAAATTTTGTTTCTAAAAAATGTGATTATTTTACATATACAGGGTTACCGCATGGTAGTGGGGTTGAAGTTTTTAATGCACATACTCTACTTGATGCTGCAGAGAAAACAGATAGTGCCTATGACCATGAACATGTTGGGCCTGCTATTTATTTATACCCAGAAGATTATTCTATTATAATGGAAAAAGCCCCTAAAGAGTGGAATTTTCCAAATCTTAGAACAACAATAGATACACGAGAGGATTATGAAACTGCACGTAGATTTGTTCATGTTATAAGTGGTACAAAAAAAATACAAAAAACGTATACAGCTTCAAAAATTATTAAAACAATTAGTATTCCTACTGTTACTAAAAATATTTTGTTATGTCCTTCCGTTCAGAAAGGACATGGGACAGGACATTTAAGACGCTGTATTAAACTAGCTGCAAAAACAGGGGCGTTTTTATATATTCCACAAAGTTACAATTTACAACAATGCAGTAGTTTAATTGACGATGCCTTAAAAAATAATGAACTAGATGACTGGCAAATTGTTCATAGTTTTACTGAACGTAAATATGATTTTATTTGGGCAGATATGTTTTCTCTTTCTAAGGCAATGGCACAAAAGTTATGGGCTATAGCTCCTGTAATAGCTATTGATGAGGGGTCTCTAAATACTTCATATTGCGACTTTGTAGTGGATATAATTCCTTCTTTAAGCATGGATCGCTCTTCTAATATATTTAATCCAGCGTTTATTGATTTACCTCAAAAAAAACGTAAAAACTTTACTACAGAGATTCATAAAGTATTAATTTCAGTTGGAGGAGAAGATCCTGCTGGACTTACCTCAATTGCAGAAACAGCTTTTAAAAATGTCAAAGCTGTTGATGGAACTTCCTTAGATTTAACAGTTGCTAGAGATACAATTCCTAATCTTAGCGAGAAACTTTCAAAGTACGATCTTGTAGTAACTCATTATGGATTTACAGCCTTTGAAGCTGCTGCTGCTAATTGCGCCGTTATTTTATTAGGAACAACACCTTTGCACATTCAATTAGCTAAAAAATTTGGATTTGCATGTATTATGAATGGAGCAATAAATACACAGACAATTTCAGAAATGATATTACATCCTAATAAACTAGGGTGTGGTAAAGAAATGAAGAAAGCTTTAATGGCGCAAAGATCATCTTTAGAAGACTTAATGATTTCTGTGTCTAATTGTAGAAGAAGGGGTTGTCCTTTTTGCTCTGTTAAAACTAAAAATTTAAAAACAGAGCCAGATAAGGTGATTTTTAGAGATGAAAATAAAACACTTAGACGTTGTTCTCATTGTGGGTTAATATATATTTCATTTAATGTTACCCCAAGTATTTCTTATAAAGAACCGTATTTTTTTGAAAATTATAGAAGACAGTATGGAAAGACCTATTTAGAAGATTTTAATTCGATAAAGTCTGCAGGAGTGCGACGTTCTGCGGTTATAGATGCCTTGTATTGGAAAAAACATAAAAATAATAGTAAGAAAAACACTGTTCCTGCTATATTTGACATTGGATGTGCGTATGGTCCTTTTTTAGCAGCTTCGGCGGATATTGGATGGACCCCTTATGGAATTGATGCTTCAGAAGAAGCTATAGAATACATAAATAAAGAACTAGGATATCCTGTTGTCCAATCTTTTTTCCCTGACTTTGAGCCAGCTGAGTCTTTTGGTAGGACTCGTTTTGAAGCTGTGACAATGTGGTATGTAATTGAACACTTTGAAAATTTAGATTCAGTTTTAAGAAAAGTATCAACCTTGTTAATTCCTAACGGTATCTTTGCCTTTTCTACTCCTTCTGGGTCAGGGGTATCTGCACAATATAACAAGGAAAATTTCTATAAAAATAGTCCAAGCGATCATTATACAATTTTTGAACCAGCAAAAGTATCTGCACTTTTGAAGAAATATGGTTTCAAAGTAAAAAAAATAGTATATACAGGACATCACCCAGAACGGTTCCCAGGGTATACAAAAGAGAAGGAAGCCCATTTAAGAATGAAAAGTAAACTTATGAATTTAGGTGATACTTTTGAAGTTTATTGTATAAAAGTTTCTGAGTTAGGAGAATTAGTATGAAACATATCCTAATTTTGGGTGCCGGATTAATGCAAAAGCCTGCAATCGAGAGTGCTCGAGAACTTGGTTGTCATATCACCGTTGTTGATGCAAATGAAAATGCGATATGTGTTCCTCTTTCTGATAGATTTGAAAAAATAGATTTAAAAGATATAGATTCTTTAAAAAAACTTGCGTTGGAAATGAAAAAAACAAACGGGATCGATGGTGTCTTTACTGCTGGAACAGATTTTTCTTATGCGGTTTCTTGTATTGCAGCCGAAGTTGGGCTACAAGCACATACACCTCAAGCTGCTCTCAATGCAAGTAATAAAATCTTAATGCGTACTTGTTTTAAAAACAAAGTAGCTTCTCCTGATTTTATTGAACTTTCACTAGATACAATTAAAAAAAATACACAAAGTGCATTTCAAGCACTAAAGAAAGACAAAAAATATTTTGTAGTAAAACCGTGTGATAATATGGGCGGAAGAGGCTGCAGAATGATTCGCAGTATAGAAGAATTTAACCCTGCAATACATGAAGCTATAAAATATTCTAGAACAAAGCAGGCAATTTTAGAAGATTATATGGATGGCAAAGAGTATTCCATAGATGCTCTTATTTTTAATGGAGAAATTACAATTACAGGGTTTGCTGATAGACACATATTTTATCCACCTTATTTTATAGAAATGGGACATACTATACCGACAATAGTATCAGAATCAGAAAAGTTAGATTTACTTACGGCTTTTGTTAATGGTATAAAAGCATTGGGACTTACCTATGGCGCGGCAAAAGCAGACATAAAGCTTACTTCTAAAGGACCTATGATTGGTGAAATTGCTGGAAGACTTTCTGGTGGATATATGTCAGGTTGGACATATCCATATGCATCAAAATTGAACGTAACAAAACAAGCTATTTTGCTTGCTTTAGGAGAAACTCCGAATGAACTCATTAAAAGACGTATTCCTATAGAAGGGATGGATGATATATTTGAAGTGCCTTGTTCATTAACAAGTGCTGAAAGAGCATGGATTTCAATTCCTGGAATGGCAACTAAAATTGAAAACATATCGAAAGCAAAAACAATTCCTGGTGTTAGAGATGTTTTCCCTCGAATATCAGCTGGTGATATAACAAGTTTTCCATTAAACAATGTTGAAAAAGCTGGAAATGTCATTTCCTGTTTAAAAAATCGAAATGACGCAAGCAAAGCCTGTAATGAAGCACGAAAATGTATATTTATTAGACTTTCAACACATAACAAACAAACTGACGCTTTTTTAGAACAACCACTTGATACTCAATTTCCACCGTCTGCTTTTCCTGTATCAGAATTAATGTCCCTTAATGAAGCTAAAAAAAGTACCATGACTGATTGGAATGGACTAACAATAAAAGAAAGTCTTTCTATTTTACCTTCTTTAATAAAAACAAAGGTCCCTATGAAGGATAAAAAATTTTTACATGCTTTTTATAGAGGTGGTTTACAAGGAGCTGTATATTTTTGTGAAACTAATAGGACAAATGCTAAATGAAAAATAAAAAACTTATATTTTTAATTCCAATCTTAGTAATTACTTCTATAATAGAAGCAGAGAACACTTCTCTTTCAGAAATGATAAGTTTAAGTGAAATTGCAAAGATTACTGGTTCAACATTATATTGGGATGGGATGTCCAGTAATGGAATTTTAGAAAAAAATGGGCATCATGTTTCTTTTTCGGCCTATTCCAATTTAGTATTGTTAGATTACAGTGAAATAAAAGTATGTAATACATTAACAAATAAAAACGGAAGTATATATGCTGATTCTAATTTTTTAACGACTTTGCAAGATTTATTTAATTCAATTCCACCCGAAAGTAAATATAGAATAGGGGCAATATTAATTGACCCTGGACATGGGGGAAAAGATCCTGGGGCAATGTCCACTCAGGTCATAAACGGTAAAAAACAAACAATTAGAGAAAAGGATTTGACATTAACGGTTGGCAAAGATCTTTATACAATGCTTTTACGAACGTTCCCTGATAAAAAGGTTTTACTTACACGGGACGATGATTATTTTTTATCACTAGCGCAACGTACAGACAAAGCTAACAGTGTAGTCTTACAAGAGAATGAAGCAATTTTGTTTGTTTCTGTTCATGCGAACTCAGCTTTTGATACAACAGCAAATGGATATGAAGTATGGTATTTAAGTCCTGGTTATAGAAGAAACGTTTTAACTGATTCTTCAGCAGATAAAGAATTGCAACCAATATTAAATTCTATGATGGAAGAGGAATTTACAACAGAGAGTATTTTAATTGCAAAATATATAGATGATGGATTAGCAAAAGAAATAGGCTCTTTTTCGCTATCAAGAGGAATAAAAGAAGAGGAATGGTTCGTTTGTAAAAATGCAAAAATGCCTAGTGTGCTTGTGGAAATGGGTTTTATTTCAAATACACAAGAGGCAGCTTATCTCATAGATAAAAACTACTTGCATAAAGTTGCATTGGGAATATATAATGGACTTGTTTCTTTTGTAAAACATTTCGAAACTTCTAAGGGTTTTACCGGTATACCATGATAACACATTTTTTTAAACGTCATATTTCTCAATTTCACAAAATACTAATAACGGTAATTGTTGTTTGTCTTTTTTTATCAATTTTTTTATATATAAAAGAAGGACCTGGTAAGAGATTTGTATTTGTATTTGAATCGATGGATTATGATTCTTTGTATACTGAGGAAAGATGGATGCAAACAGATTCTCCATTAACAAAAGATGATTTTGTTATTAAAGAATTATTATTAGGGCCAGAGACTTACAGGTATAAGGCTCTTTTTAAGAATGGAACAAAATCACTCTTTAATTATAGAGAGGGGAATTCTATCTATGTAAATCTTTCTGAAGATGCATCTATGCAAGATGAAAGTACGTCAAATACGCAAAAAGCATGTGAACTCATGCGATTGAATATAAAACACCTCGTAAGAGGTATAAAAAATGTTACAATTTTTATAGCTGGAAATGAGATATGTGGTAAAGATTTTGTTAAAGCTAATGATTTGGCAAAATAAATCATTGACAAAACGAAATCATGCGTATACTCTATAAGTATAAGGCTACAGAAAAATGTACAAAAAGGAGCTTTGAATGAAGAGGTCTTTAGGTTTACTTATTGCAGCGTGTATGCTAGCAAGTGGTTTAGCTTTTGCCGAAGAAGCAACAATTATTGATTTTGGGACTTTGGATGCAGATATCCTTCCCGATGGAAATGGAAATCCTACACAAAACTCAAGGACTGTTATGGATTTTTCAGTTAACGCTGGTTCTACATACACAGAGAGTCAGAAAGCTTTGATGAAAACTTCTCTTGCACTTAGTCAATGGGAAGTTGTTCTTAACTCATCTTCGAGAAATGTTGCATCTATTACAAATTCTATGGTTATACCTGCTCCTGTAAAAGAAAGTGCAGAAGTACCTTTTGCAGGTTCGAACGTTATGGGAGTAAGAGTATCATTCCCAACATGGAAGGCAAATGCAAATGCTCGAATAGTGCCACCATATGAAATACCTGCTTTTGATGAATTAATTAGTTACGATGAAAATGGAAATGCAGCTGATGCTCAGACTGACGAAGAAAAAGCAAGTGGAGCTACTCGTTTTGAAAAGGCATATGATAGTGATACTGCTGCATATGGTATAGTAAAAAATGTGGGAACAGTAAAATCTCTTGCTGTAACTACTTATGGAATGCAGTTTCCTCATACTTTGTATGTATTGCTTAGTGATACTGACGGTGTAGAAAGACGATATTTTATGGGTAATCTTTTATTTGATGGTTGGAAAGAATTACAGTGGGAGAATCCTTCATATTTGTCAGAGGTTCGTTCACGTGAATTTCGATTATACCCATTGTATCCACGAGGATTACCATATGTAAAATTTATTGGTTTTCAAATTGTTCGTGATGCTTCTATGGATGGTGGCGATTTTGTAGGTTATTTTAAAGATGTAAAGATTATATATGATAAAGCTGTTCTAGAAACTGATCGTGATATTGATGATGAGGATATTTGGAATATTGTTACAGAAAGTGAAGCAAAAAAACAAGCTTGGGAAATGTCCAATTTTGGTCAATTACAAGTTAATCGTTTTATTGAAAAAAATAAGATGGCTGAAGAAACTGGTTTTCAACCAACTATAACTGCTACAGAAGATGAAGAACCTGTAACGGTTCAGTAAGAATCATTCGGTTATCGTAAAAAAGCAGTAGATGTGTCTACTGCTTTTTTAATGTACTTTTAAATTTTATTAAAAGAAAGAGATGAATAACAATAAAACTAATATAATCCAATCAAAAGATGAACTTTCTAATTCATATAAATCATATTATCCTATTTTTACAAAATTATTACATGAAATAGAAATAACTGTAAAATCTAAACTAAAGACACATTCAGTACCAACCATAAAAACAAGAATTAAAAGTTTTGAGAGTTATTATCGTAAAGTTATTCGTGTTCAACCTGAAACCTTATATAAAAAACAATTTCCTGTTTTAACTGATCTTATTGCAATGCGAATAATATGTCCCTTTCTTGATGATTTATCTATTGTAGAACAAAATTTAAAAGATTCTTTTTCTATTTTAGAAGTAGAACGAAAAGGGGCTGAACGTTCATATAGTGAATTTGGTTATGAATCAATTCATATTCTAATAGAAATTCCAAAAAAAATAAAAGAAACAGTTCCATTAAAAAGGTTTCCTGAAGGGTTGGTTTGTGAAATTCAAATTCGAACAATTCTTCAAGATGCCTGGGCTGAAGTTGAGCATGAGCTTATATATAAATCAGCATTTTCACCTTTTGATTTACCTTTAAGACGAAAGCTTGCGTCTATGAATGCAAGTTTAAGCCTGACAGATATTCTTTTTCAAGAAGTACGAGATTATCAAAGAAAATTAAATAATGAATTAGCAAAAAGAAGAGAAGCTTTTTATCGCCAAGCAGATGTTCTTACAACAGATAAGATAAACGCTAAAACAGAAATTTCTGGAACTATGGATAGTTATAAAAATATTGCAAGTTCATCTCCTTATGTAAAGGGTACTATTGATGATTTAATTTTAGAGGCAATACATGCTCAAAATAATGGTGATAATGAAAATGCAATATCAATTTATACTCGTATAATTTCTTCAGATCCTATGCCATCAAAACAAGTTCTTTCAGTTATGCATAAACATAGGGGAATGACATATTTTGCTATGAATGATTATGAAAATGCAATTAAAGATTTTAAAAAAAGTATTGATTATAATGCAAAAAATTATCATTCTTTGTATTATATGGGTATTGTTCTAAGTGTCATGAATAAAGAGGAGGAAGCTTTAACATGTTTTGATAGGTCATTAGCTATCAATCCTTATCAAGCACATGTAAATTATCGGCGAGCAATGTCTTTGTATCGTTTAGGTAAAAATGAAGAAGCTATCGCTGGTATAGATAAAGCAGCGCGTTTAGGATTAGATGATGATGATACACGCAAGTTACGAATTCTTGCTGAAAATTGTTTGGGTATAAATAATTAGAAAAATATTAAAAAAATGGTAAAATGCGTATTGACATAAATAAATAATTTTGGTAAATTATCAAAGTCGATTGACACTAACCATGTTAATTAATTTTTGTCTCCTTCGTCTAGTGGTTAGGACCTCGGGTTTTCATCCCGGCAACAGGGGTTCAATTCCCCTAGGAGATGTTACAGACCGGTTCTATGAACCGGTCTTTTTTTTTATGGATATAAACAAACGTTTTTCTGAACACGCAAAAAAAACTCTTCTTAAGGCTATAAGCGAAGCACATGGAAATGAAGTTTTTGCGGGTGGTTTTCTTTCTGAAGAAGGTTTAGTTAATAACATTACCGTTTTTGCACGTGGAACAGAGAATGATGTTATTGTGCATCCAGAATCTTACAAAAGTAATGTTTTTATTCATAATCATCCATCTGGAGTTCTTTATCCTTCTCTAGCAGACCAAAATGTAGCAAGTATTTGTGCTCAGAATACTCGTGGTTTTTTTATAATAAATAATGAAGTAACAGAAGTTTATGTAGTTGTTGAACCCATTCGATTAAAAAAAAAGGTTTCATTAGATTTGCTTAAAACTGCCAGTTATATTTCAAATGATGGCCCTTTAAGCAAACAAAATGAATATTTTGAGGAACGGAAAAGTCAAATAGAACTTTTAAAATCTGTTTGTGAGGTATTTAACGATAATAAAATAGGTGTTTTTGAAGCAGGGACAGGAGTCGGAAAATCTTATGCATACATAATACCAGCATTATTATGGACAATTGAAAATAATGAAAGAGTCGTTATATCCACTGGAACTATTAATTTACAACATCAATTATATGAAAAAGACATTCCTACAGCATTAAAAGTAATAAATAAACAGGTAAAAGTTGTTCTTGTAAAAGGACGTCAAAACTTTGTTTGTTTACGTCGTTTGAATGATGCATTAGGTGAAAAAGACTTATTTAGTGATGAAAATGATGAGTTAGAAACTATTCATAAATGGACCAAAACAACACAAACAGGAAGCCGTTCAGATTTATCTTTTATGCCAAAAGAAAGTATTTGGCAACGTATAAATTCTGAATCTGATGCATGTTTAGGTATGCGCTGTCCATTTCATGAAGACTGTTTTGTAATGCAGATGAGAAAACAAGCTTCAGAAGCAAATATATTAATTGTAAATCATCATATGCTTTTTGCTGATATAGAAATGAGAATGACAGTTGGTTATGATGATACTGCTGTATTACCTTCGTATACACGAATTATCTTAGATGAAGCACATGGTATTGAAAATGCAGCAACAAGTTTTTTTTCTGAGAGGATAAGCAGATTTAAATTATTAAAGCAAATGAATCTTATTTATCGTAAACGAAAAGGAGCTATAGCAGGTTATTTTTATGTTTTAGAGACACTTTCTTCTGAAAATGCTTCTATACAAGAACTTGTTACTATTACTCAAGAGTTTAAACATCATATTGAAGATATGGAAGAAAGTGCTTTGCAAATTTTAGGAGATAATTATTCATGGCGTTTAAGTGATAAAACAGTAGTTTCTGCTGAAAATCTTCTTTATTTATTAGATGTGCTTTATAAAGATATAGCTACATATACAAGTTTTATAAGAAAAATCATAAAAGGAATTCCAGAAGATGAACAACAAAATGAAATAGTTTGGGAAACCAAAATGATTTTAAGCCGTCTGGATTCTACAGGTGTACTTTGTCATAATTTTTGTGAATGGGAAGAACAAAGAGAAACTGTTTTTTGGATTGAAAAAAGAGTGATTTATGATAAGGTATATCCTCAACTTATTCAAACTCCATTAAATATTGCTCCTTTTATGAATAAAGGCGTATATGAGCCTTTTAAGACTGTTGTTTGTACGTCAGCAACTCTACAAATTGCAGGGAATTTCAATTATTGGATGACTAGGAATGGAGCATATTTAGCAGATTTTGATCGAATAATTACAGGTGAATATAAATCTCCATTCCCGTATGATTCAAATTTACTTTTGAGTATACCTACAGATGCTCCTTTTTCTAATTCTGTCGATTTTCAATTTTATGTTGAAGATATGATAAAAAAGCTTTGTGAGGCTATTGGTGGGGCTACTCTTGTGTTATTTACTTCATACGAG
This sequence comes from Treponema sp. CETP13, assembly GCA_001885315.1. Classification (GTDB taxonomy): domain Bacteria; phylum Spirochaetota; class Spirochaetia; order Treponematales; family Treponemataceae; genus CETP13. The sequence continues at coordinate 62,742 of MLPZ01000013.1, read as the reverse complement.
TCCTTGCGCTCTGCTTGGAATGCAACCTCGTTACCATTGGCTAAAAAAGGAATAAAAGTATATAAGCAAGGTGATGATGATCGTTTTAGATTATTGGAATTATTTAAGAAGGAAAAGAACAGTGTTCTTTTTGCAACGGATTCTTTTTGGGAGGGAGTAGATGTTCCTGGAGAATCACTATCTCAAGTTATAATTGTGAAATTACCATTCTCTGTTCCTAGTGATCCAATTTATGCTGCTCGAGCGGAAAACATAGAAAAACAAGATAGAAGTGCTTTTATGGAATTAAGTTTACCATCTGCTGTAATAAAATTTCGACAAGGGTTTGGTAGGTTATTGCGACGTACAACAGATTATGGTTCAGTTGTAGTCTTAGATAAGCGACTAATAACCAAACAGTATGGAAAGTTGTTTTTAGGAAGTATTCCAAATACAAAAAAATGTTTCAAATCTTCTAATGATATTTTAAAAACTGTAAAAAATTTTTTCGATAAATAAATATTTTGTATAATTTAGCCTTGTGTGATAAAAAAAGAGACTATAGTAAAGGCCTCATTAAAGAACTTTTACTATAGTCTCTTTTTTGTGTAATTTCAGTATGAAAATGGTATTCTAAAAATTAATTAAAATCTTTAGGTCGTCGTTCTTGACGTTTACATTTTTGACATTCTGCTACATTCTTAAGTTTTCCATTTTCAAACAAAGTTTTCATAACAATTTCGCCACCACAGTCTGGACAAACGAATTTATGTGTTGTAACTGAAGTACGTGAGTTTTTACTTGCTCCTGCCATGCTAATAGCCTCCGGTAAATATCGTATGTTTCTAATATATACAATTTTTTATACGGTGTCAATTGCTTCGATTTTCAAAAAAGATACAATAAATTTAATATCACTTGACTAATAATTTCATGTTTGATAACATATTAAACAGTTTTTGTTTGGAGGAATTCCTTTGGCAGTAAAAAAATCATCTGCAGAAAAAAGACATCAGCAGAGCGAAGTTCGCCGTCTACGTAACAAGAAAGCAAAAAGTACAGTACGTACTTTGGTAAAGAAATTTACTGAATCTTGTCATGGAGACGATGCAGCCGTTGCATCCGAAAATCTTAAAGTTCTTGTAAAAGAATTAGATACTATCGGTGGCAAAGGTATAATGTCTAAGAATGCTGTTTCGCGTAAAAAATCACGCATGATGAAACTTTATAACGTTACATTTGCAAAATAAGCGAACAAAGTATGGCTGAATTAAAATTTCAGTTTAATGAATTTTAAGGTGACTGTATTTCTATGAAATACAGTTGCCTTAAAAAAACCTATTAGCCGTGAAAACGGTTCCTAGTCTTTTATTTCTAATAGAATACGGAGAATAGCATGAAATCAAATAAAGTAACTAAGTATGATTTGGTGGAAGCTGTGTATGCCGACACAAAATATGAAAAAAAAATAGTACAGACTGTACTAGAATCACTTCTTGATGAAATAAAAGATTCTATAAAAAATGGCTCAACAATTGAGCTTAGAGGCTTTGGAACATTTGAACCTCGTTTAAGGAAAGGAAGAAAAAAAGCCCGAAATCCTAAAACAGGTGAAATTGTTTCTGTTGCTCCACATTATGTAGCTGCATTTAGAGCTGGCCAAGATTTAAAAACTGCACTTTGGGAATATCCCGTAAATTCTAATTAAAATTTTTAAAGGTTTATATGAGAAAACAATTCATTAATTTTTCTCTTTTAATATTGGGGATTCTTTTATTTTCACTACCGCAACCTACTTTTATATCAGTTAAAGGATTTCCTTTTTTAGCCTACATTTCATATATACCACTTTTTTTGCTTGTAAACAGAGTTTCATGGAAAACTGTTTGGTTGTGGGGTTTAGCATATGGAGCTGGAGTTTATAACGTTTTTACCTATTGGTTAAGTTCTTTTCATCCTTTAGGAATGATATTAATAACCGTTCTATATGGTTTCCAATTCATGCTTTTATTTCCGATATTAAAAGCAGTCCCTTTATTATTTAAAAAACATGGATGGTTAGTTCAATGGCTTGTTTGGTGTGCCTATGAATATATTAAAACATTGGGTTTTGCAGGGTTTAATTATGGTGTAACTGCATATTCTCAATGGCGATATATAGTTATAATTCAATGTGTAGAAATAATAGGAATTTGGGGACTTAATGCTATTATTACATTCCCATCAGCTTGGATTAGTAAAGTCTTAGAAGATACTTTTGTTACTTCTGATAGCAATATTTCTGTTTGTAAATCACGATTATTCAAACAAGCAAATAAACATATAATAAGTGGGGTTATCTGGGGTTGTATTTTTATTTGTATTATTGTTTATGGTATTATTTCACCTAAAGATTATTCCCAAAACAAAAAATGTACAGTTGCCCTTTTACAAACAAATACTGATCCTTGGAAAGGTGGAACAAATCATTATGAAAAAGATTTAAATTCACTTATTAAAAATTCAGATTTAGCTTTAAAAGAAAATACAAATATAGATTTTGTTGTGTGGCCAGAAACAGCGTTTGTTCCTAAAATACAATGGCATTATAAATATAGAGAAGATGAAAACCGTTATCAATTAGTTTTGAAATTACTTAATTATATAGATTCAAAAGAGGTTCCTTTCATACTTGGAAATGATGACGGTGTTTTAGCACATCGAAGGGATGGTAGTTATAATTCGGTTGATTATAATGCAGTTTTACTTTTTAATCCAAATGAAAATGTAATTCCACCGGAACCTGAAAAATATCATAAAGTTAAATTGGTTCCTTTTACAGAATATTTTCCCTATGAAAAAATCTTTCCTAAAATATATAAAGCTCTTTTAAACGGTGATACACATATGTGGAGGCCTGGAGCAGGGCAAACAACACTGAATGCTGCTGGAGTTACATTTGGTACTCCCATCTGTTTTGAAGATACTTTTGGTTATATTGGTCGTAATTTTGTAAATAATGGAGCTCAAGCATTTGTAAATCTTTCAAATGATGCCTGGTCAAATAGTTTAGCTTGTCAATATCAACATTTGAGTATGGCTGTTTTCCGTTGTGTCGAAAATAGAGTTCCTGCGGTTCGATCAACTGCATCGGGTCAAACCGCTATAATAAATCCTAATGGGAAAATTACAAAAATGCTAGAACCTTTTAAAGCTGGCTATTTAGTTGGAGATTTTCCTGTTGTAGATATTTCAAAAAAAACTCTTTATACCCGATATGGCGATTGGACAGGTAAACTTTTTATAATCATATCTGGAGTTTTAATTTTGTTAGGACTTATTTTAACAATCTTAAAGGCAAAACAAAATCTTAAAAAGAAGGTAAAATAATTGGCAATATCATATCAGCAAAAAGAAGGAAATATAACAATTTTAGGTGCCGAAACATCATTTGAAGGTTCTATGGAGTTTTCTGATAACTTAATTATTACAGGTGATTTTTCCGGTACCATAAAATCTCAAAAAGGTTCTTTAGTTATTGAAAAAAACGGTAAATGTAAAGTCGACTCAATGTCAGCTGATTCAATTACAATTGCAGGGAAAGTTACTGGCGATAGTTATGCTGAGAACAGAATAGAAATGTTGTCTGGTAGTACTGTCAAAGGCAATATAGAGACTAAATTACTGAGAATCTCGGATAATGTTAATTTTCAAGGTAATGTTAAAATGTTAAAAGATGTTCAGAATGTAGACGTGTTTTCTGTTTCACCAAGTGACTATAAAAAAATACTTTCAGGTTCAGCAGAAATAGAATTTGAAGAACCTTTAGATATATAGTTGACCAATTGAAATTAAATACATATACTAACTTTGCCACTAAGAAAATATGCATTCTCAATAAATCCTTATTTACATTCTATATATATTATAAATCATAACACCATGGAGTTTTTATGGAATCGAACGATGAAAATCGGAGCGAAGAGAATTCTATCCAAAAGATAGAAGCTCAAAATACCCAGCAGGGTGAATTAGATCTTGGAACAACAGAAAAAGAAAAAAAACAAGTGAAAAAAGAGCCCAAAAAGAAAAAGCTAACTGAGCAAATAAGTGAAAAGAATGATGATACCGCGGAAAATGCTGGAATCAATGCTGAGAATGAACTCGAAAAAAAAGTTGTAATACGACAAAGACCAAAACACAAATCTTATGCAAAAACAACATCGAAAAGTACAACAAGCGAAAAAAATCGTAGTAATCCTAGAAATAATTCACGAACAAATCAACACAATAATGGTAAACGTAATTATAATTCTCGAAACAATCGAGTTAATGATTCCTTAAAAGAAGCTGCTGATAACGGAGCTTCGCAGATTGATTTTGAGAATCGAGATTCAAAACCAAAATTAGTTATTAATGATTTAACCAAAATGGGCATGCATAATCTTCGTGATTTAGCTACACAATATGGTATGGCTAGTGATGATTTAGCGCCTATGAAAAAACAAGAATTAATTTTTGTTATTCTTAAATCCCATACAGAACATGGGGGAATCATTTTTGCAAGTGGAGTTTTAGAAATTTTACCTGATGGATATGGGTTTTTGCGCTCTCCAGGCAATTCGTACCTCCCTGGTCCAGACGATATTTATATTTCTCCAAGCCAAATCAGACTTTTTAACTTAAAAACAGGTGATACTGTTTATGGACAGATTAGATCTCCAAAAGATGGAGAACGCTTTTTTGCTTTATTGCGTATAGAAAATGTAAACGAGGAAGATACTCGAGCTGCTCAAATGCGTATTCCTTTTGAGAATTTAACACCATTATATCCTGATGAAAAATTAAATTTAGAAACAAAAACAGATGAACCTTCTACTCGTATTATGGATTTGTTTTGTCCGATTGGAAAGGGGCAGCGGGCTTTGATTGTGGCTCCTCCAAAAGCTGGTAAAACTATTTTAATGCAAAAAATTGCTAATGCGATTACAGCAAATCATCCAGAAGTATATATAATTGTGTTGCTTATAGATGAAAGGCCTGAAGAAGTCACAGAGATGGAAAGAAGTATAAAAGCTGAAGTTATTTCCTCGACATTTGATGAACAGGCTACTCGACATGTTCAAGTTGCAGAAATGGTTTTGGAAAAAGCAAAACGACTTGTTGAACATAAGAGAGATGTGGTGATTTTTTTAGATTCAATTACGCGTCTTGCACGTGCATATAATCAAACAGTTCCAACTTCTGGGAAAGTACTCTCTGGAGGAGTAGACTCAAATGCATTACATAAGCCTAAAAGATTTTTCGGTGCTGCTCGTAATGTCGAAGAAGGCGGTAGTTTAACCATTATTTCTACTGCATTAGTTGAAACAGGTAGCCGTATGGATGAAGTTATCTTTGAAGAATTTAAGGGTACCGGAAATATGGAAATCGATCTTGATCGAAAACTTGCTGATCGTCGTTTGTATCCAGCTATTAACATAAAAAAATCTGGAACGCGTAAAGAAGAATTACTGTTAACAGAAGAAGAACTACAAAAGATTTGGGTTCTACGGAAAGTTATTAATCCTATGGATGATGCAGAAATTATCGAATTACTGCTTGACAGAATGAAGAAAAGTAAAGATAATAAGACGTTCTTGAAGTCTATGAATACGATGAGTATGGGTAGATAATTCAAGGGAAAATTATAGCTTGTGGTAATGTTTTGTTCTGGGAAATATCCGTCGGATATTTTATAGGAGCCACATTATCGGGCAAGACTAACTGTTGGGAGGTCAACCATGAAAAAGGATATTCATCCTAAATATGAAATGACAAAAATTACTTGTGTTTGCGGAAACGTAATTGAAACTCGTTCTACAGGAAAAGACATCCACGTTGAAATTTGTTCAGCATGTCATCCATTTTATACAGGTAAACAAAATCTTGTCGATACTGCTGGTCGTATTGAACGTTTTAATAAACGTTATAATATTAAAAAACAGGATTAATAATAAAAGAAACCGTTCTTGATGAACGGTTTTTTTTATTATTAATTGATAATTCATTAATTACGCTTTTCTTCACAAAATATGATTTATGCTATATACTATTGAAAAAATATAATGAGGATTTCTTTTTTATGGCAAATATAAAAATACCCGCTACTCCTTCTGTACGTAGATTACCTTCGTATCTACATATAATTCGAAGTGCCCAAAAAGAAGGGTATGAATTTATTTCAGGAACTGTAATTGCAGAAGAGCTCAATCTTGAGCCCATTCAAGTTCGCAAAGACCTTGCTATCACAGGTATAGTTGGTAAGCCCAAAAAGGGGTATCCAGTTGTTCCATTAATTTCTGCTATAGAAAACTTTTTAGGTTGGTCAACCCCTAAAAATGCAGTGTTTATTGGTGCAGGGAATTTAGCAACTGCTTTAACAGGTTATGGGGAATTTCAATTTCATGGGTTAAATTTCGTTGGAGCTTTTGATGTAGACAAAAATAAAATAGGAAATTCTATACATGGAGTTCCTATTTTTAGTATGGAAACAATAAAAGAACAAATTAAAAATTTAAATGTGAAAATTGCAATTATGACAATCCCTTCTAAAGAGTCTCAAACTGTAGCTGATATTCTTGTTGAATCAGGTATAAAAGCAATTTGGAATTTTACAAATACAAAACTTAAATTACCTGAGGATGTACTTTGTCAACGAGAAGATTTAACTAGTGGATATGCCATGCTTTCAGTTATGATGCAAGGATTAGAACCTCATCTTGTTAAAAATAGTTGTAAAGAAGAGGATAAAGATAGCTGCAATTGTCCAAATTAAGGAACTAAATGCTAGATACTACAAAGACTGAAGAACAGTCATTAATGCTTGGAAATCGCTTAATAAAAAGGTTTAAACATTTAAGAAAATGGGCAAAACGAACTAATATTTCTTGTTATCGGTTATATGATAAAGATATACCAGAGATTCCTCTTGCAATAGATTTTTATGAAGATGAAACAGAAGAAAAATATTTAGTTATTGCCCTTTATGAGCGACCATATGAAAGAAACCAAACTGAAGAAGAATTTTGGTTTTCTACGATGAAAAAAACGGCTTCGGATGTTTTGCATATTCCTTATAATAATATTTATGGTAAAATACGTCGGCATCAAAAGGGTGATAATCAATATGAAAAAACAGGAACTATCAATTCAAGTGATAGTTCAAATAAGTCTCAACAGCTTATTATCCGAGAACAAGGTCAACGGTTTAAAATAAATTTGTCTGACTATCTTGATACTGGATTATTTTTTGATCATCGTCCTTTGCGACTTTTTATTAGAAATAATTGTCGAAAAAAAGATGTATTAAACTTATATAGTTATACAGGTTCTTTTAGTGTTTATGCTGCAACAGGAAAAGCGCGTAGCATATGTTCTGTTGATTTGTCTAATAAGTATCTTAAATGGTCTGAAGAAAATCTACAATTGAATGGTATAACTACAGGATTAGCTGAAAGTAAAGTTGGAAAAGATGTTTTTGGTGATTCAGAAAATAGTTCTGCCCAGAGTGAGTATCTTCCTGGTGCAAAATATGTATTTGTAAACGGTGATGTTTTTGATTTTTTATATGAAGCCCGTCGTCAAAAAAAACAATGGGATTTAATTATCTTAGATCCACCGACTTTTTCTAATTCCAAAAAAACGTCTGAAACTCTTGATATCAATCGTGATTGGAGCAAGCTTGTAACTCTCTGTTTAAGATGTTTAGCTCCTCAAGGAATATTATATTTTTCTACAAATAGTCGTCGTTTAAAATTTTCTGAAAAGGAAATTACTGTCCCTTCTAAATGCACAATAGAAGTAACAGATATTACAGCGCAAACAATACCTGAAGATTATAGAAATTCAAAAATACATCGTTGTTGGAAAATTGTAAATACAGCAATGCAACAGGTATAATTTGTTTTATATCTATAGAATATAGGATAAAGTTTGTATAAAAAAGATTTTTTATACAAACTTTATTTTACAACTCCTTGTCTGTTTTTCTGTTTTCTGTCATAATATTTTGCAAAATAATGTAACAGAAGAAAGTGATAATTTAGCTTTCTAGAAGAGGGTATTCATTTTGTATAAGCCAGTAGATCCAAAAGTTAATTTCCCAGAAGAAGAAGAAAAAGTTTTAAAATATTGGGAAGATAATAAAATATTCGAAAAATCTGTTTCGCAACGTGATCACGCAGAAGAATTTGTTTTTTATGATGGACCTCCTTTTGCAACAGGTTTGCCACATTATGGACATTTAATAGCTGGGACTATTAAAGATATTATTCCTCGATATCAGACTATGAAAGGAAAAAAAGTTGATCGCCGTTTTGGATGGGATTGCCATGGATTACCTGTAGAGAATCTTATTGAAAAAGAACTAGGGCTCAATTCTAAAACTGATATTGAAAAGTATGGTATAGATAAGTTTAATGAAAAGTGTCGCTCTTCGGTTCTTCGATATACAAATGAGTGGCAACATACCGTAAAACGTATGGGGCGTTGGGTTGATTTTGAACATGACTATAAAACAATGGATCCTGATTACATGGAGTCTATTTGGTGGGTTCTAAAAGCGCTATGGGATAAGGGGCTCGTATACGAAGGACATTATATACTTCCGTATTGTCCTCGTTGTTCAACAGTTCTTTCCAATCATGAGCTTGCACAGCCAGGAGCATATCAAGATGTTCATGATCAATCAGTTACTGTTCGATTTTTAGTTAATAAAGCGGGGCCAAATCTTAAAGATTCAGATGTAGAAAATGGTAAGACGTATTTTCTTGCATGGACAACAACACCGTGGACATTACCTTCAAATCTAGGTTTGACAGCAGGACCTGATATTGATTATGTAAAAGTGAAAGATGGAGATGAATATTATATTTTAGCTCAGTCTCGTCTGAGCGCTTATTATAAGAACGAAGATGATTATGATATAATATGGACAAAGAAAGGAAGTGCTCTCTTACACACGACATATATACCTCTCTTTGACTATTTTGCTGATCTATCGGAACCTTCAAAAGCACGGCCAGGGAAACCTGCTTCGATTGGTGCTTTTCAGGTATTTAATGCTGATTTTGTTACTACTGATGACGGTACTGGAATTGTTCATACCGCTCCAGGTTTTGGTGAAGAAGACAATAAAGTTTTTCGTGGGTCGGGGATTACACCAGTTTGTCCTATTGATGCAGAATGTAAATTTACTTCAGAAATTCCCGATTATCAGGGACGATTTGTAAAGGACTGTGATAAAGATATTATTGCACGTTTAAAAGCAGAAAAAAAACTTGTTAAACAACAACAAATTCTTCATTCTTACCCACATTGTTGGAGGTGTAATTCACCTCTAATTTATAGAGCTGTAGGTAGTTGGTTTGTTTCTGTAGAAGATCATCGAGATGCCTTAATTAAAGCAAATGAGCAAATTAAATGGCAACCTGAACATATTAAGGAAGGCCGTTTTGGTAAATGGCTTGAAGGAGCTCGTGATTGGGCTATTAGCCGTAATCGCTATTGGGGAAATCCTTTACCAATTTGGAAATGTCCGGATTGTGGAGAATCCATTTGTGTCGGGAGTCGCAAAGAACTAGAAGAACTTTCAGGGGTATATGCCAAAGATTTACATAAACATTTTGTTGATAAAATTACCATACCTTGTAAGAAGTGCGGTGGAACAATGCATCGTATTCCTGAAGTTTTAGATTGTTGGTTTGAATCTGGTTCAATGCCATATGCTCAACTTCATTATCCTTTTGAGAATAAAGAATTTTTTGAAAATCATTATCCAGCAGATTTTATTTGTGAAGGATTAGATCAAACTCGTGGATGGTTTTATACATTAACAGTGCTTGCTGCGTTATTATATGATCGTCCTGCTTTCAAAAATGTCATCGTAAACGGACTTGTATTATCTGAAGATGGGAAAAAGATGTCTAAGAGCTTGCGCAATTACACAGACCCAAATTTGGAAATTGAACAATTTGGTGCTGATGCTATTCGAATGTATATGATGCATTCTGCAGCAGTTAAAGCAGATGATCTTAAATTTAGTGATGATGGTGTACGTGATGTTCTAAAAGGCGTATTAATCCCTTTATGGAACGCATACAGTTTTTATGTCACCTATGCAAATATCGATGGTGTAGTGGCTACCGGGCATGCATTTGATACGGAACTTCCAACAAATCCTTTAGATATTTGGTTGCTTTCTATTAGTCAAAAGCTTATAAAAGAAACTACAGAGGCGTTTGATGATTATGATCTTTCAAAAGCAATAGACCCAATTATAAAACTTATTGATGAGTTAAATAATTGGTATATTCGTCGAAGCCGAAGACGCTTTTGGAAATCTGAAAATGATAGTGATAAAACAGAGGCATATGAAACATTATATTTTGCTTTAAAAACTATAGCACTTGTAACAGCTCCTGTTATTCCATTTATAGCAGATAATATGTGGATTAATTTACATACAAAGGATGAACCAGAATCGGTACATCTTTGTGTTTATCCTGTATATAATGAATCAATGCGAAATGAAGCGGTTGAGTTTAAAATGGCAACGGTTCAAAAAGCTGTTTCTATGGGACGATCTCTTCGTTATCAGTTTAATTTAAAAGTTAGACAACCTCTAAAAGCTGTAGAATTAGTAACTCGTAATCCAGAAGAAAAAGCGGTTCTTCATGAAATGGAACATTCGATACGTGAAGAATTAAATGTTAAAAAAGTTATTTTTCATGAACGTGAAGATGAAATGGTTGAGTATAAGGCAAAAGCTAATTTTAGAGTATTAGGTAAAGAACTTGGTCCATTAATGAAAAAAGCTTCTGCAATAATTGCAAACTTAGATCAAGAAGCTATTTCTTCAATTCTTGAAGGCTCTACTCTAAGTATTGAGGTTGAAGATAAAACAGTTGAACTCACAGCTGACAAAATAGTTGTTGACCGAATTGAAAAAGCACATCTCCATGTTGTAAATGATGGAACTTTAACTGTTGCTCTAGATTCTGAAATAACTCCAGAGTTAAAAATGGAATGTGAAATTCGTGATCTAGTTCGAGGAGTGCAAAATTTAAGAAAGGAAACTGGGCTAGATGTGTCAGACCGAATAAAACTTACGGTAGGAGGTCAAGAGCATTTAAAAGCTGCATTTGACTTATTTAATGATTATCTTGTTGATGAAACTCTGGCAATTGAAAGTAACTGGTCTAATGACATGCCAGATTCAAGTACTGAAGTTAATGTCGAAGATGGTATATGGAAAATAACAATTGTTAAAGCCTAATAAGATAATAACAATGGTAGTAAATATTTTTTTACTATCATTAATTTTTTTTAGTTCATGTTCCTCTTTCAAACTAAAAAAAACGGAAATTGAACCATTTTATCTTTTGACTCCAAATGCTGATTTGTACATTTCCATTCCAGTTTCTGGTAATAAAGATATTTTAAACGAAATGTTACAGCTTACTCTGGTTGATCCAGAGCAAGCTGATAATTCGTTATCAAAAAAATCTTTCGATACTTTTTTTAAACGAACAGATAGAATTTGTATAGCATATAATTTTGATAGCGATAATCTATCTCCTTCTTTTGAAGCTATATTACAAGGTAACTATCCATTTTTTACATCTAATATTTTATTTACAAAGAAAAATGGGTTTTACAAAAAATCATTTGAAGGAGAAGATACAAATAATTATAATTATTGGTATAATATAAATACTAATATTCAAACATCTTTGCCTAATTCTCAAACGATTTTTGTATCTTCTAATTCAATTGCTTCTCTTCAAAAGAATTTAATAAATTATAAAGAAAATATTTTTTCGGATACATCAAAATTACAAAGATTCACTAATAATCAAATTGATTTTTTAAATAATCCTACTGACATTACTATGTTTATAATGGAACCTGGAAATTTGGTTCCTCAGCTTTTAGGGGCTAAAGCAATAAAACTTGCAATTGATAATGCTTTGATATCTTTTAAACCTTTATATACAATAGATACTGTTAATAAAGATGAATCAACAGTATCTGATTATAACATTACTGTTAATTTAGATATGACAAATACACAAGCTCAAGGTTTAGGATATATTTTGTTAAACCTTGCCAAAAAAACAAATTCTTTTACTGTAGATAAGATTGGTACAAAAAAATTAATTATAAAAGATTATATTTTATCAACTGACGATATACTAAAACTATTAAAATAAAGACAATTTATGGAGGATAACATGAAAACAGGTTCTAAAATAATTCTAAAAGCAGACGATTTAGATGGTTTTTTAACTGAGAGTGATCAAGAATATCTTAAAAAAATGCATAATTTTTATAATAGAACAATGGAATCATTTAAGATAATTGCTTCAGGGGGATTTAGTTCTACTATTGCTCAAGAAGAAAAAAAGGTTACTAATGATTTTAATGAAATGGGTAAACTTATGCAGGAGATTTGCAAAGAAAATGATAGATTAAAAGTTTATTCTTTTGAAACAGAAGAAGCTGCACATGCTGAAGCTTCTCGTGTAATTGCAAAACTTCGTGATTATAGAACAGACCATCAAGAATTTGTTTATTATACACAACGAGCTTATGAAATGCTTTTCCGTTTAGCTTATACAGAAAATCATTCTGATAATAAGAATTATCTTGTTGTAAAAACACCAGTGACAGCTCCTGTTCAGAATTATGCGGTTCATAAAATACCAGATATTGATTATAAAATTGAAGATACCGTCATGTGTGTTATGCTTCGTGGAGCATTGCTTCCAAGTATGATAATGAGTAAAGAAATTGAAGAATATTCTTCACATGGTTATGTAACGCCGTATGCACTTTTTAAAATTAAACGTGATGAAAGTAAAAAAGAATCAAATATGGAATATATTTTAGATCTTAAAAATTCCTTTTTCGATTTAGAATCCTTAGATGGTAAAGATTTAATATTTGCAGATCCTATGCTTGCTACTGGTGGATCGATTGTTACAGTCGTAAATTATCTTGAAAAGAATGGGGTTAAACCACGATCAATTAAGTTCTTTAATGTAATTTCTGCGTTAAAGGGTAGTTTACGTGTTGTCCGTGCTTTAGAAAATTGTACTTGTTATACACTTTGGATGGATCCAGTGATGAACACATCAGCTTACATTATGCCAGGTTTAGGAGATGCTGGAGATCGCTTAAATGGTATGGATACATCTGAGCATCCCAGAAATATTATGCAACTTATTGCAGATTATGGGTCTAATATTACTGGTTTATATCGATCTCAGTTACGCGAAATTGAAAATACTGTTTTAGGTTAAGCGGAGAAAATATCATGCCTATTAAAAAATCACTTTTATTTACAAAAAAATCTATTAGGTATGTGTTTTTTATTATTTTATTAACGTTTATATTTACTAGTTGTATTTCTAATGGAAAATTTTATACTTTTGGTGAATATCAAAAGTATAAAAATAATATTGGAGTTGAATATTATAATATAGCTAGTGAATATGAAAAACAAAAAGACTATAAAAATGCAGTTTCATTTTATCAAAAATGTTTAGATTATGATATTTTGACTGAAAATGAACTTCGTTATAAGATAGCTTTGAATTCTGCTAAAGCTAAAGACTGGGATGTAGCTATTGAAAATTATGAGTTCTTGCTACAACAAGATAAAAATAATAAAATTATAAATAAATCTCTTGCTTATGTATATGCATCAAATAATAATCTAGAGAAAGCTATAAAAATATATGAAGAAATACTTTCTACAGATAATTTGGATGAAGATTGTATTAGCAATTACATATATGTTCTCATAGCAAATAAAAACTCTGAAAAAGCTATAAGTGTTTTTGAAGACTTTAAAAAATCTTTTCCAGAATCAACTGAAATTGAAACACTCCAAAAATTAGTATATCCTGACGAAGACAAAAATGAAAAACAAGTGGAAGCACTTGATTCTACAAAAATTAACGAGGAATCAAAGCAAGATTAAATTACATTGATTCCTTTAAACACTGTCTGTATTTTTCTGGATTTACTTTAAAAGCAACAATAGGCAAATCAGGTTCTTCATATGCGTGGTGTAAAGCTTGTTCTGCTTCTAAGATAAGCCTGCTATTAGGAATGATTCTGACTGACCGAGTTGAAATTCCAACCCCAATATTGGCCTCAACGTCATTTTTTAATAATAGTTCGTGCACAGAAGTATATAATTTTTCAGCAAATTCCATTGAATCATTTAAGTCTTTATATTGTAAGAGTAAGGCATATCCATTGTTTTTATAATTAAAAATCATGTTTTTGTCATCATAATATGAATTGATGATGTTAATAATTTGTTTACTTAATTTATCATCATGATTAATGTTTTGGATTTGAAATAATATTAATGAAAGATCATATTCGGCAGAAGCTGCTTTTGATAATTCAGAATCTAGTCTAGAATCTAAATCTTTTTCGTGACAATATCCTGTTATTGCAGAAAATACATTTAAAGGATCAGATACTGGTTGTTTTTCTAAATCACTGATTTTTTTGTTTATATTATTAGAATTTTCGTCTTCGTCTACATATTCTCCAATATTCTCAAGTTTTGATTCTGATGGTTCTCCCATGTTGTCAACTTTTAATTTAGATAATTGTTCTATGTTGTCAATTTTTGATTCAGATGATCGTTTTAAATTTTCAGATTTAATTTTAAAAGATGGTTTATTTTTTTTAACTTTTTTTTCAGAAGGTTGTTCCCTGTATTCAGTTATGGTTAAATTTGAAATAAACAATATAAACATGATCGTCAAAAGAGTTCCAGCTAGTATAATTAAAAAAGAGACCCGTGCAAGTTTATAGATATCATTAGGATTAATTAAATACATTGCAATTGTAATTGTTACTTCTGAAGTATCGGATGTATGAGAATAAATTTTAATTAATGTAGAGGAAGTAGATAAATTTTTATTTCCAGAGGAATCTTTTGTTAATAATTCTGAATCAGAAGGAAAGATCATATTCCTATTTTTAGAATGTATAAGCAAGGCCGTAATATTAGAATTGTTAGCAAAGATATTTTTAATAGGTATTTGAAGGTCTTCAGTTGTAGAATTTGGATCTTCTATAATTGGTGATATTGTTTGAATTGTATTAAAAAATTCTTTTTCTGTATAATTCTGTCCAATGGAAATTTTATTTGATATCCCTAAAATAAAATAAACTAAGACACCTATATAAATAGTAATCATTATCCATGAAAAAATATGTATTTTTTTTGTAGTCATTAATTTTCCTCACATAAGAGTTTTGTCTTGTTTATTATATCGGTAATTTTCTGTCTAAAATCAATTGTATTATTATATTTCGCATAGTAAGCCATATAGGGATATAATATCGAGTCAATATCAAAGGTATTATTTAGATTTATATTATTTAATACATTATATAAGGATATTTTAAATAGTGTAAAATTAAAAGGTAAAGCAGTTAAAAATGGAATAAATTCTGTAGAGTGGTCATTATCTATATGTTTTAGTTTGTTGTTATTTTTTAATATAATAGTATCTAAAGACATACGATAGTTCATAAGTGTTTCTGTGGTCTTTCCATTGCTTTTTTTAGTTCCTAATAAGGTTTTGACAATAACTGATTCTTTTTTTAATGGAGTTCTAAACATTAATTTATTGTATTGGTGTTCAAGAGAATTAAGTTTATATGATTGTTTTAAAAATAATATATCAAGATACGTACCATTTGTATAAGTTTTATCATTTATGTATGAAAAATCTGCTCCAATTACTCCATAATTAGTAAATCCACTTTTAAAAATGAAATCTAAACAAACAAGAGTTACAGATCCTGCTCCAGCTGAAAAAAAAGGAAACCGTCTATGTAAATCATTGTTTGATAGATTATAATTATTAGCAAATTTTGAAAGAGGGTGACCTCCATCATAAAATAAAATAGTGCATTGTTGTTTGTACGCTATTCGTGCTATAGAAGGGGAAGCAGATAAATCAGATACAAACAACGTTCTTTTAGAAATCCCTGTTATAAAATGGTATATAGATACGTTTTGGGCATCTGTTGTAACAACAGCATCTGATATAATGTGCTTTTGTAATAATACTGGATAAGAAGTATCTGTTGCAACAATGTAATAGTTATCACGATTTGTAAGTAATTCCTTAAAAGAATAATCTAATCCAGGTCCTGCACCACAGACAACTGCTTTTTTATGTGTAGGAAATATAGTTTTATCGAAATTAAGACTTTTAAAATCAGATAAACTAGAAAGTTTTAAATTTAATAAGATATTTCGATGCCATAATTTTCCAAAATGTGCCTGAACTGAAATATCAGCAGATATTTTTTTTAATGCACCTTCAATTTTAATTTTGATGTCTACAGATTTATCTATATGAAACTGTTCCCAGGATCTCAGTGCTTTAAAAATAAAATTACCATGTATGGGGGGAAAATATGTTTCTATTAAAGTTTTTTCTAATGAAGCTATATTACAAATAACAGAACGTTGATCTTTAGTTATAAAATCTAAAAGGTTGTTTTCTTTACAAAACTGTATGGTAGCTAAAGTGTCTTCTAAAATACAAATATAAGCATTCTTGTATTTTTCTCTCAATTTTTTTATATGTAAACCCGAAGCATATCCACCAATTACAAAGTAATATCCATTCGAAAACTCAGGCAAATTAGCAAACAAATCGGCTTCCCGTTCTGGATTATAAAGTGAACAAGAAGGGGTTCCATTTGTGAATATGGGTACATCAATCCCAGTTTTAGATTTTTCTAATGATATATACGAACTTACATTCATTTAGAATCCTCTTTAAAAAAATTATTTATAGATTCATTTTTTTGTATTAGTAAATTTATAAATTTTATTGTTTTTAGAATACATTCATTAACATGATCTTTATTATTGGGAAATTTTTTTGATAAAAGAAAGTCTAATAAGGCTGCTTCTTTTATAAAATGAAAATTATATTTATTATTAGAAAAATCAAGTTTAGTATTTTCTAAAAAATGATGGATTTTTTGTTGTGAACTATAAGTGTCAATTGTACATGGTTTGTTAATAACAATAGGTTCAAAAGATTTATTAATCAATTGTTGTGCTTCTAAAACAGAAATGTCCTTAATATTAAATAGATGATTTTGCTCTTCAGGTTTCTTGAATAGGCGAACAATTCTATTACTTTTGGCGGAGTCGAGATTTTGAAACCAAGATCTATATATTTCTAAGGAATGATTCTGTAAACTATTTTTTGCAATCCTTGTTGAAATAGGGTACAACAAAGTATCATTAGTGCTATCAATTTCTTCTAAGATGTTGGGTTTTATATGAATGAACCCTTTGTTTGAAGATAAATCCAGACCTCCTGTTAGAATATTGTTAGTAGTTAAGTTTAAAAACAAATCAATTGCAGTCCCACTAACAGTTCCATTTCTAGACGCAATTAAATGTGGAATATTACATTCTTGAAACAAAAAACTTTCAATTCCGTCTTTATAAGAAATTGGTATAATAGTATTTCTTGTTGGTAATTTTGCAGGAAAACTACTTTCTGCAGAAAGTATAATTGGGATGTCTTTCTTTACAATACAGTCAAGATGTCTTTTCGCGTAATATCCTCCATCCGTCGAAATTACAATATCTGGTAATATATTATTTTCTAAAAGAGCTTTACAAGCAGAAGACACTGCTACTATAAATAAGTATTTACGATGAGTTTTTAAAAACGAAAAACTATCAAATAAAGAAGGTCCCGATGCAGCTAAAAAAACTGTTTGTGTTCCTCTTTGTAAAATAGAAACCTTATGAATAAGATTAAAAAATCTTATAGAATTAAATGCCCATCTTTTACTAAAGTGTAGTCTAGTTCCTATGACATCGCGAGCTTTTAGAATAGCTTTGTGAATTTCTTTTACGATTAAATCGTTTTCTATACTAAATATTTTATTAGATGGGACCCAAAGATTTATAAATGTTGAAAAGAGCTTTTCCTCTCCGAGTTCATTAAAAATACGTTCACTTAATGTTTTATAATTATCAAGATATATAACATGATCCCATTGCGAATCTTCTTTTTTAAAATATTTAACACATTGTATAGCAATAATCTTTGAAGTAGGAAATTTTTGCCTAAAATAAGGTAAACAATATGAAAGACATGGATTTATACATATTACAATTGAAGGAATAAAATCACATGACACATTATTTACAAATCTTTCTGCTTCAACAGATGGATTATATCTAGAATTCATATAGATATTATTGATTTTACAAATATGTTCGCCGTTTTTAGCAAGTGTAATTTTTATATCATAATTCATAATAACCCAAATTTAACAAGAAAGATACTTTACTAAAAACTTAATGTCATTGTTAAGTCTTTGTATTTTATCAAAATTTATAGTAGATGAATCAGAACAGGTAATCAAATTTATATATTCATTATTATTAAGAAAAAAACGTTCTAAAAACAATTTGTTAAAATTTTCATTATCAGTTTGTCCAAATAATTGTCTATATTGAAATAGTTCATCACTATTGATTTCAGTAAGTTTGTTTTGGAAAGGGAATGTACCATCCCAAAAATCTTTTGAAGAGACAATTTTTTTCTCTGTAATTTTATCTACATTAAAACTTGCAAATAAAGAAAAGCTGTTCTTAATATTAATTAAAAGAACAGCTTTACAATCGGAATATTTATTCCCTAATTTTTTAAAAAAAACATCATTGTTATATAAAGGATTTTGGATAGAATATCTTTTAGCTCCATTTAAAAAACCTCCAAAATCCTTATATATTAGATAATTAACTTTATGGAACAATCCCATTTTTATGACAATCCAAGCTCATTAAAAAGTTTTTTATATGTATCAAAATACTTAGAATGAGCAAACTCAGCAATTTTTTCTTCTGGAAGATTTTCAAGAAGCTGATCCATATAAGTAAGTACAGATTTTATTTCATCTCTCATCTCGACAGGAATAATTTCTTCTTCTGTTTCTTCTTCTGTTTCTTCTTCTGTTTCATTTTCAGTTATATTATCATCATTAGCTTGAGATTCAGTTAATTCATCATCTTCTACAATAGTCTCTTCAGGATTAATTTCCTCAGTAGTATCTAGAGCTGATTCATCATTAGCTTGAGGTTCAGTTAATTCATCATCTTCTACAATAGTTTCATCTAGATTAATTTCCTCGATAGTATCTAGAGCTGATTCATCATTAGCTTGAGGTTCAGTTAATTCATCATCTTCTACAATAGTCTCTTCAGGATTAATTTCCTCAGTAGTATCTAGAGCTGATTCATCATTAGCTTGAGGTTCAGTTAATTCATCATCTTCTACAATAGTTTCATCTGGATTAATTTCCTCAGTAGTATCTGGAGCTAACTCATCATTATCAGTTGTTTTTTCATTCCATTCATCTCCAGAAAAAACGTCTTCGACTGGTGACTCTCCACTTTCAGAAGGCTCATTTTGTAGGGGTTCAACATCTAATTCTTCATCTATGTCACTCATATCTTCTAAATCATTTTCAGATAAATCTTCGGTATCCTCAATCTCTTCTTCTGAATTTAAATTAACTAATGAGTCATAAAAACCGTTTTCTACATCATCTGAGGTTTCATTAAGTTCTTCATCTAAATTTTCAGCAATATGAGTTTTAATATCAGTATCCGGATCTGAGTCGATATCTAAATCAAGTTCTTCTATTGAATCATCGTTTGAAGATAGGTTTTCTTCACTTGGTAAAACAGGTTGTGTAGGTGTATCATCTAAGAAATCTTCAGATGAGGAATCAACTACTAAATCTTCAGCAACAGGAATTTCAATGTCACCTAAATCTTGATTTGTACTATCTTCAAACCCGTCAATATTATCTATATCTAAATCTTCAATTTTAGGTTCTTCTAATTCTGTTTCTTCTAATTTAAGAGCTGGTGTGATTATTTCTTCTGGATTGTTAGAATCTTCATAAAAATTATTATTATCATCATTATCTGTATCATTCAAAGAAACATCAGTGTCAGTTAAATCTTTTGTATCTTTTTCTGGTGATTCTTCTTCTTCGTTATAATCACTAACAGATAAGTCAGCATTGTTTAAGATATTATTAAGTTCTGAGCCTGAAAGGGCAATTGTGTCATCTTCTTCATTTTCATTAAAAAAACCAGAAGGTTTTCTTTCAGTTTGATTTTCTACATTTTTTTCTAAAGTTAAATCAGAATCAGCCGTTTTTTGAGGTGTAGACTTTTTTAATCCTTCAAATTCTGTTTTAAGATTACTAACTTCTTTTCTAAGCCCCGAAATCTCTTGTATGATATTTTGCAATAATTCATTGCTTGCAGAAGTAATTTCTGCGTTAACGTTGTTATTATCAGTAGATTTAGTTTCTGATGCTGTATTTAAAATAGGAGAATCAGATTCTTGTTTTGTTTCAGTAGGTTTTGTTGTTTGTGCAGCGATAGCTTCTTCTTCTTCAACAATTTCTTTATTATCTAAATCTTCATCAGCAATAACACGTATATTATAAACTTGATTCTCTTCGTGTAAACTTTCCTTAGAGGCTTGAACTTGTTGAGATTCTGGAGCATCCATTGAACTTAATAAATCATCAAAATCAGTTACTTGGTCAAATTCTTCATTTGGTTCACTGTCATTTTGTGTTTTAGGTTCTTCTTCTTGTGCATTTACAATTGGTTCATTTGTAATTTCATTTGTAATTTTTTCGGGTTTGTTAGGTTCTGTGTTTTCTTCCATTTTATTCTCTTCCATTTCAACTGTATAATTATCATCAAATTCAAGATCCATTTCAATCGGAGCTTCGTCTTCTATCTCGTTTGTATTAGCAGAAGAATCTGTTTCATCCATAAATGAATCGAAATCAATCTCTTCTGTAATTCCTGGTCCAGAAGAATCTGTTTCATCCATAAAAGAATCTAAATCGACTTCTTCTGTAGTTTCTGCTTCAGAGGAATTTGTTTCATCTATAAATGAATCTAAATCGACTTCTTCTGTAGTTTCTGGTTCAGAGGAATCTGTTTCATCCATAAAGGAATCTAAATCGACTTCTTCTGTAGTTTCTGGTTCAGAGGGATCTGTTTCATCCATAAAAGAATCTAGATCGACTTCTTCTGTAGTTTCTGGTTCAGAGGAATCTGTTTCATCTATAAAAGAATCGGTATCGATATCTTCTGTAGTTACTGGTTCAAAAGAATCTGTTTTATTTTCAGAAAAGTTTGATGAAACATTTTCAATCTGTGAATCCGGAGTTTTTTCATCAACAAATATAGAATTATCATCATCTGAATCCGAAATATTTTCAGCCTCTTGGTTAACAATACTTTGAAAAATATCTTCAGTTTCAAAAATATCGGAAATGTTTTCGTCAGAATTTTCACTATCTGCGTTGGTATGCTCAGTATCATTTTGAGAATCTATTTTTACATCTTGGAATGCTTTATTTTGCTTGTTTTCTTCCTCATCCTTTTTTGCTGATTTTTTTACCCAAACACCGTATTCTTCAAGATCTTCTTTGTTTAAAGACATATTCGCTCCAAAAAATAAACTTATTCTTAACTATTATCGGTGTAATACACCAAAATCAACAGTTTAAAATATTAATACTATTATTAAATATTTTATAATTATAGCATAATTTATTGTTTCAGTAAAATAAAAAATATACCGAAATATATACATATGAACTATATTAAATTAATGAATACTATTTTTGTTGGAGTATTAGTGTATGTTCTGCTTTCTGTTTGTTTTGGAAAACAGGGCATTTGGGCATATCATCAATTACAAGAATATAAGATAGCCGTGACTGAAAATGTAAGCAATCTACAAGAATTAAATGAAAGTATACGTATAGACAAAAAATCTCTAGAATCAGATAAAGATATTATAATTGCTTTTGCTCATTCGATGGGATTTGTATCTGATAATGAAAATTTAGTAAAGATTACCGGCATAACACCCTATTCTAAAAAAGTGTATGATGCTGGCAATCGTATTCAAAAGCCTAAAATTGTGTATATGCCAGATTGGATGGCAAAATTTGCAGGATTTTTCGTTTTCTTAATTATCAATTTGATTTCATCTTTATTCATGTTATTACATATCTCGACAAATTCTTCTAAAAATATGGTTTTAAATACAGCGGTTATAACTTCAGGAGATTTTAATGATTTTAAGCAAAAATAATAATACATCAATAGATAAAACAGCAACGATATTAAATTCTGGAAAAATAGCGATTATTCCTACTGATACTGTATATGGATTTTCTGGAATTGTTCCACAAACAGATAAAGAAATACGTAAGATTAAGGGGAGAGCAGAGACAAAACCTTTTATACAGTTAATTTCTAATCCTGAGGATATTTATTCATTAACAAAATCTGTAGTACCAAAAAAATTAATTGACTTATGGCCAGGAGCTTTAACTATTATTGTTCAGGATAAAAATTCGGAAACGACTACGGCATATAGATGTCCTGCGGACGAATGGATTCGTTCTGTTCTTTCTAAATGTAATACTCCTTTATATTCAACAAGTGTAAACCGTTCTGGCCATTCAATCCTTGAAACAATAGAAGATATCAAAAAAGAATTTTCAAAAGAAGTTGCTTTAATTATTGATGATGGTGATAGAAAAAATGCACTACCTTCAACAATAGTTGATATTACAGATGGAACGATAAGAATTCTAAGACAAGGATCTCTAAGAATACATTAATTACTTGTTTTACATTTTAATTATTATGTTTTTTTATGAAGTAATGCTTTGTAATCAAATTTAAATTCTTTAAAAATTGATAAAATTTCTCTAGTGTGAAGATAATCTTTTTTTTCATATAACCCTTTTTGGTAATTTTCTATTACTTTTGAATAACAATCTTCCCATGCAAGAGTTATATTTGTTATATCATGCTTTTTTATAAGCTCTAACGTATTTTTTTTAAACTTAGTATACAATTTGTCATCATGATAAAGTTTTAATATAGCATCTGAAATTTCATTTGAATTATCAGCCGAGAAAAGCAATCCATTTTCATTATTAACAATTAAGTCTGGAATTCCTTTCGCATTGGCACCAATACATACCATTCCATTAACTTGAGCTTCTAGAATTGTCATTGGCTGATTTTCAGTTTTCGAAGCAGTTGCACAAAGCCAACAGGCTTTAAAAACTCCAGATTTAACTAAATCTTCATGAGGAATAGCTCCTGTAAAAATTATATTTTTGTTCACAGGTTCTGTACGTAATTTTTTTTGAAATGATTTACGTAATGGCCCCTCTCCAATTATTAAAAGTTGTAAATCTTTTTCTTTTTCCCATGCTTTTGTAAAACCATCAATAAGAACTGGTAAATTTTTTTCTTGGGCAATTCGTCCAAAAAAAAGCACCGTATTATTTCCTAATTGATATTTTTCTTTAAAATCTTTCCAGTTAGAATTATCAAATATTTTTGAATCAATCCCATTTGAAATAACTTTTCCTTTTACGTTACACCCATTTTCATGCATATCATTTAAAGTGTATTGACTAGGAGCAGTAATGAAATCTGCTTTATTATAGTACATGTTAATGTAATTCCAAGGAGTTTTCTCTGATATTTTAATTATTCCTTTAAGAGCATGTTCATAATACGAAGGATCTGAAATATATGTATGAAAAGTACCTATAACTGGGATATTTAAAGCTCTTGCAAGTTTTATTCCTAAATAACAGGTTGTCCACGGTGAAGTAAAGTGGACAATATCTACTTTTTCATTTTTTAATAATTTATAGGTTGAATAACTGTTTGGTGGTGTCCATCTGAAATCTTCATAAAATCCAGCTGGTAAAGATTTTATCTTTTTTACTATTATTCCTGGATATGAATATGTTTCTTTTGATTTTATATTTGGAGTAACTATAATTACTTTATGGCCTTTATCTGCAAAAGGTTCTGCAATGTTCAATATTGCTGTTACAACTCCATTTACCATAGGATAAAATGTATCTGTAAATATTGCTATTGTCATTTAAGCTTCCTGTATATGTATTTTTATTTTTTTACGTTACCATAAAAAAAAAAGAAATACAATATTATTGTAAATTACTATCTTTTTGAATTTATCTTGTCCACTTTACAGGTATAGTTCCAGGTTCTGTTTCTGTAATTTTTTCACCTTCTATTTTGGGGATAAGTGTATGTTTAGTGCCTTCCAATGTATTAGAATCTAACATTGTAAATTCCCAATAAATGGGAACTTCCTTTGTTGCTGTAAGAAGGGCAATATCACGTGGTAATTCAGGGAAAAATGACGCATTTGATCTTGTTGTTTGTTTAATGGTAATTATATTATTTACAATTGTAACTGAAACTGACATTGATGCACCATTTCTAAATATAATAAAACCTCTTCCTGATTTCATAAGAACAATTTTATCTATATTTTCATCTCCATTCCATGTTCCCGCCATTTTTTCTATAGAAATTTGGTTTTCAGAGTCTGTTTCTGATATGTTTGTATTTATCTGAGAGTTAGAATTTTGTACAAAACTGTCTTGTTCTAAATCATATTTCTGCAAAAGAGAAAAAATAGAATCTTTTGCTTCCATAAGTATTTTATAGTATCCGGGATATTTTCGAGAAAGTGTTATGTCTTTTTTTGTTTCTATATTTATAAGGTGCAGAATACAGGTCCAAGCTAAATCTTCTTGTATAATATCCATATAAAAAACAAAGTCTGTCGATTCAGATTTCTCTAATAGCTCTGGTGTATATATAGTTTTTCGCAAATCATGAACTATAAAACGTCCCGAATTTATAAGTTGAGTAAAAAAAAGGTTTTGTGTTAAAACTAGTGTATCTGTATCTTTTGCGTTACTCGCAGAGCCATATACAGAAACAATAGGCTTCGTAATAACTTGACTAAAAACAAAAGAGGATATTAAAAATACACATACATTACAAAGAAGTCTTTTTTTTACCATTAATTGTATTAGCCATCCAATTTATTTCGAAATTCTCTTTGCATATCTCTATTTAAATCTCTGTTTTTAATAGTTGCTCTTTTGTCAAACTGTTTTTTACCTTTTGCAAGTCCAAGAGAAACTTTTACTCGACCATCTTTTAGATAAAAATCTAACGGAATAAGAGTTACACCTTTTTCATCAACTTTTCTCTGTAAACGTTTTATTTCTTCTTTGTGGAGTAATAATTTTTTGGGTCTATCAGGATTATGATTAAACACAGAAGAAAATGCGTATTCAGAAATATGCAATTGTTTAACCCATACTTCTCCATCTATAATTTCGGCAAAAGCATCAGGAAAAGACATATTACCCGATTTTACAGATTTAACCTCTGTTCCTTTTAGTTCAATACCGCACTCTATTTGTTCGTCTATCGAATAGTTAAAAAAGGCCTTTTTATTTTTAGCAATTAGCTTTCTTTTTTGTTTAGCCATTCACTAAGTATAAGCCATTATTATACTTATTTCAATATAATGTCACTATATTAATCAGACTTGAGTTTTACTAATTTTGCAGGTATATTTGATTATATGAACATAGCACTATTTACAGATGCATATTTCCCTAGGATAAATGGAGTTTCCATCTCTGTTTCATCATATGCAAAAGAATTAATAAATATAGGACATACAGTATTAGTTGTTGCTTCAGAGTATCCTGACGAAAAAAAAATTGCTTCTATATCAGATTTTGATACTGATAATAGCATTCGGTTAGAAGATAACATTCCAGTTTTACGCATTAAATCTATGAGAGTTTTTGTTTCTAAAGAAGATCGTCTAGCACGCTTTGATAAATGGTTTTATATCAAAAAAAAATTAGATCAATTTAAACCTGATATCATTCATGTTAATAGTGAATTAATGATTGGTTATTATGGTGTAATGTATGCTCGTCATCGCAAGATTGGACTAGTTTTTACTTTTCATACTATGTGGGAAGATTATATTAAAGGTTATTTACCAGTTGTTCCTTCGACTATTAGCAAAAAATTTGTGCGTGATCATATGCATTTTTATTTAAAATATGCAACAGAAATTATTGCTCCAACAGAAGAAATAAAACAAGTTGTTTCAGATTATGGGATTGATAATCGATTCGTTCACTTATTACCTACAGGCATTTCTGAAAATTTTTTTGTCAATGATAAGCAAAAGACAAAATTGATACGTTCCATACTTTTAGATGAATATCCAAAATTAAAAGATAAAAAAATTCTATTATATGTTGGACGAATTGCAAAAGAAAAAAATTTAGACTTTTTATTAGATGTTATAGAAAAAATCCATGCTTCAAGGCCCGATACAGTACTACTATATGTTGGGGCAGGTCCTTATTTAGAAGATTTACAACAACACTGTAAAAAAAGAGGGCTTGATAAATATGTAGTATTTACAGGGTATATCAATCGTTTAGATTTACCTGCGATATATCATTTGTCAGATGTTTTTACATTTGCAAGTAAATCAGAAACTCAAGGATTAGTAACTGTAGAAGCAATGATTTCTGGACTTCCTGTTGTTGCAATAGGAGAAAGAGGAACTCTAAATGTAATGCAAGGTGATAATGGAGGATTCATGGTGCATGATTCTATTTCTGAATTTATTCAAAAAGTTGAATTATTGCTTGATGATAAAAATATTTATCTTCAGAAAAAAGTAGAAGCTTTAGAATGGGGTAAAAAATGGACTATTGAATCTATGACT
Source organism: Treponema sp. CETP13 (assembly GCA_001885315.1). Classification (GTDB taxonomy): domain Bacteria; phylum Spirochaetota; class Spirochaetia; order Treponematales; family Treponemataceae; genus CETP13. The sequence goes on along the minus strand of MLPZ01000013.1, from coordinate 35,983 downwards.
CCTCGTTTGATTGCAATTTATGAATCTGCAGTAGAAAAAATGAAAGGAAAGAATACTAAATGGTAGAAGAACCTCAAAAAATTCTTTTTTTATATTTAAATACTGGAAATGGACATAAAGCAATAGCCGACATAGTAAAAAAAGCGATTGAAAAAAGTCAAAACTTTTGTGAGAATCATAACAAAATATACTTAGAACATGGATTTGATCCGAAACATAAATTTACAACTTTATTTTATGAAACTGGATACCGTTTTACTATTGCCATGCTGCCAGGGGCATATAGTCTTTTTTATGATGTAAATTGCAATCCTGTTTGTTTAAATATAACAAAACAGTTAACTATTTTTGGGAATGTACAGCATCTAAGACAGTTAATTAAAAGATATCATATTACTAAAATAGTAAGTTTTCATTTTTCTACTTCTGCTATAGCAGAACGAGTAATTAGAAAGTATTATCCGCAAATTTCACTTATAAATACAGTAACAGATCCCTATACAGCTCATCCTTGTTGGTTTTTAACAAAAAAAGCAGGTTACATATTCTTTTCAAAACAATTAGCAAATCAATATGTAAAAAAATATGCTATTAAAAACTATACAATTCAGCCATTTCCTGTAAATCCACTTTTCCATTCTAGTTTAACAGAGCCTTCTTTTCATTCTAGTAACAAGAAAAATAATAAATTTAGGGTGCTTATTGTTGGTGGTGGAGAAGGCTTACGTGGCGCAACACGAATAACAGAATTGTTTGCACGTAAAAATGGAAATATTAAACTAACAGTCGTTTGTGGACGCAATACAGAATTAAAACATCTATTAAATTTGTTAAAAGTTGCTTATCCCAATTTTGATTTAACAATATTAGGATTTGTGCATAATATGCATGAACTTATGGCTAATAGTGATTGTATAATTTCTAAATGTGGAGCATCAATTGTACATGAGGTTTTGGCATCAGGAAAACCATACATTATTTCTCAATACATTCACGGTCAAGAATTAGGGAATATGAGATTTGTTAAAAAGAATGGGTGTGGTTGGTTTTTAAAAAATCCACAAAAAATTTACCAAAAAGTAATTGAACTGCAACAAAATCCTAAATACTATGACAAAATATGCAAAAATATACAAAAATTAAATATACATTCAGATCTTAAAGGTATAACTGAATATATTCTAAAGTACTAATATATAAAAATTTAAACAAAGGAGTTTTATTTGAAAAAGAGTATTTTATATTTTGTAATTTTCTTTTTATGTTTTGGGACATTACAAGCACAGGTGTCATCTGATCCTAATAGTGAGTTCTATGATGATGTGCAAGTTTGGGAAACAGAAGGCTTAGTTTCAAATTTGCCAGATATGAGACCGTACCCTTTAACAATAGTAAAAAAAATATTAAATAGTGTTATTAAAAATGGAACAGCGATAGATAAAGAAAAAGCTTTGGAATGGCAAAACACGATAAATGGCAAAGGAATAGAAGTATACGCAGTAGGAACCCTTGCTGCAAAAAAATCTGAAGGAACTGATACTACTACTGAAATATATAATGTAGACTTTGGGGTTTCCGGTGATAAAGAAATAATTGAAGGGTTAGCTTTTTCATATGATATTGGAACAATTATTCAAAACGATTCTTTTGATAGTATTTTGCCATCTACTTTCTCAAATCCTTATGATGATAGTGGAGATATAGTACATTTAGGTTTCTTAGAGTCTGTCATAGATGTGAACTCGGCATTCTCATATGGAACAGAGCATTTTACTATACAAGGTGGCATTACTCGAAGTTCATTTGGTCCGTTTTATGATACAAGCATTGTTATTGCCCCTGACACATACCATACTGGTAATCTTACAGCTACAATTTATGCTGGCAATTTTACTTTTCAGCAATCTTTATTTTCTCTTACAGCTACTGATGATACAGGAGAGAGTTCGGGATCTGGAAAATTAATGGCATTGCACGAAATATCTTATGCGCCCTTTACTTGGTTAAAATTAGGTTTTTTTGAAACAGTTATATGGGAAGATAGCTTTCAATTTTCGTATGCATTACCTGTATCATATATGGTTGGTCAAAGTCTTGGTGGATACGAAGATAATATACAAATGGGATTAACTGCACAAATACGCCCCTTATATGGGCTTTTATGGAATAACCAGATTCTCATTGATGATATAAATATGAATGATATTGTTACATTGGATTTTGATACACGCATAACAGCAGCTTTAGAATCACAACTGGCATGGACACCTTCGGTAACCTTTGATAATGATGACTCTTTTTGCAAGTTAGTTACTCTCGATTTTTTCTTTGTAAATGCCTATATGTATTCCCATAGAGGAACAGAATATGAAGATTTTTCAAGTCTCGATTATACAAATTATAATTATACAAACTTTACAACTCATGGAGAACAACTAAGTACCGAAATAGAACCTAACAGTTATCGAGTAAAATTGAAAGCCGAATTTGAACCAGTAGAAGATTTAACAATTACACCTTTTGTCAGCTTAATGCAACACGGGAATGTAAATGAATCTATTAGTACAGAAGAAGCTACCGAATATTTAGAATCAGAAGCGGGAGAGTATTCAACCGATGGTTCAGCTTTTAATACTCCTTATGTAAATGGTGAATATATAGATGCTTACATAAATGATTGGATATTTTTAGAACAAGAACATATAGAAACGACTTTTCAAACAGGGGCTGAAGCGACGTATAAGATACCAATAAAAACATTAAAAAATTACACAACTATATTGAGCTTTTCTATATCTTATACATTCGAGTATATTAAAAATTGTATGGATAAGGCTGGTGATATGTTCCCTGGTAGTAATGAAAACTATACAACGCAAACAACAACTACAACTACTACTACATCGACTACAGATGGGACAACCACAACTACATCTTCGACTACCGATGGTACCACAACAACAACTACAACTACCGATGGGACAACAACTACTACATCTTCGACTACATCGACTGCTGATGCCGATGATGTACAAGAAGCAATAGATGACTGGGTAAGTAGATTATATGATACCTTTAATAATTACCTTACCCTGAGTATAAAATACCAATACTAAATTAAAAGTTTTCTGCTACATAATCATGGGCAGAGAACTTTAGAATTTCTCTTTCATCAAAAGCCTCTTTGATGAGCTGTTCGCAATCCATAGCATCATATAGCATTTTAGCATCGCTTATACGTGCTCGTAATACAGGGTGTTTTGGTGAAAAGAGTACACAACAATCTTCGTACGGTAAGATAGAGGTTTCATACGTGCCAATTTTTTTTGATGTAGTAATAATATCTTCTTTATCAGTCCCAACAAGGGGTCTAAAAAGAGGATACTTAGACATACTTTCTGTCACAGCCATGTTCTCACAGGTTTGGCTAGCTACTTGTCCGAGGCTTTCACCAGTAATGATACAATCTACTTTTATCTGTTTTGCTAGAATATTGGCACATTCCATCATACACATTCGCAATAGTAAAGTAGAATAAGCCTCAGGTTGTATATTATTGTTAACACCATCTGGCCATCTAAAGGTTCTGCAAATTTCTTTTATACGCATTTGAACTTTTGTAAACGGAATTACGTGTAGATGTGTTTCTACTCCATACGGTGCTATTAAAGCAGCTAAATCTTCAACTTTCTTTTTAGCTTCATCTGAAGTGTAAGGATAGGCATGAAAGTAAATACTTTCTATGCGCATACCACGAGCTATCATTTTATAGCCAGCAACAGGAGAATCAATCCCACCAGAAAGAAGCAATAATCCCTTGCCACTTGATCCAACTGGTAGGCCACGATGCCCGGTAATATTATCACAATATACAAAGCATTTTTCGCGAACTTCAACATGAATAGTAACATCAGGATTATGGACATCTACATCAAGTAATTTCGAATCATACGTAGAAGCTGCAGCTTGCCGTGCTATATCATAACTTTGTAAAGGAAATTGTTTATCGCTTCGGCGTGCTTCTATTTTAAAAGTTTTAGCTCCATGTTCTTTTGCAATTTTCGCTTGTTCGAAAACGGTTTGACTAATTGATTGTATGTTTTTTTCACATACTTCTGTTCTTGCCCAACCAGAAATCCCAACGAGATGATTAAGAGAATATTCAACAGCAGGAGCTAGTGTTTTATCATTTTCAGATGGATAATCAACATACATACGGCCAGCTCTAAGTGTTATTTGTATTCCTTTTTTAGACGAAAGTGATTTTTTAAGATTTTGCACAAGGCGTTTTTCAAATAATTTAATGTTTGAAGCTTTTAAAGTAAGCTCTCCAAGTTTTACAAGGTAAGTAACTGTTTTCATAGCGATATACTATCATAAAATTAAAAAAATAAATATATATAGCAATATATGAGTTTTTAAGATATGTTTAAAACAACAATATATATTCACGACCCTTGCAAATTGACAGTTATTGTGATATTGTCATTTTAAGACAATATAATCCAAAATGGGTATGCATAGGAGTATACCTTTAACAGGAGAAATAAAATGAAAAAAATGGCTGGAAAAATTGATTTGCCTAAAAACTTGCCGCTTCTTTTTAGATTAAGAGCTCAAGATTCTGCGGATTTAACAGCACAGGCTGCTAAAGATGCAAATGGTACTTTTATAAAGTATTCATTTAAAGAAGTGTACAAAAATATTATAGAAATTGCTGCGGCTTTTCAAGAAATTGGTATTAAAAAAGACGATAAAGTCGCAATTATATCTGAAAATAGGCGTGAATGGCTTTTAGCTGATATGGGTATCGCTTCTCTTGGTGCTTGTGATGTTCCAAGAGGAAATGATTCTTTAGGAAATGAAATACGATATATAATTTCTTTTTCAGAATGTACGTATGGTATTTTCGAGACACCTCATCAATTTGAAAAAGTTCTAGAAAAAGTAGAAGAAATTCCTCTTATGAAAACAGCAATACTTTTTTCGGGATTTAATTCAGAGATTAAAGAAAAAGCTGCTAAAGTTAACATCCAATTGTTTGATTTTAACTCTCTTATGGAACGAGGCAAAGAGCTTTTCAGTGCAAAAAAAAGTGAAATCGAATCTTGTATGGAATTGGTTGAAACGGATGATCTCGCTACAATTATTTTTACCTCAGGAACAACAGGTCAACCAAAAGGTGTAATGCTTACACACCGTAATTTTATAGCACAATTAGAAATTATTCATCATCATCTGAACGTAAATCCGGGTGATATGTGGTTAAGTGTATTGCCCGTTTGGCATAGTTTTGAACGTTGCTTAGATTATATTGCTTTTACTTTACGTAGTGGGATTGCTTATTCTAAACCAATTGGAGCAATTATGTTACCCGATATGCAACAAATACAACCTCAGTGGATGATAGGGGTACCTCGTTTATGGGAATCTCTAGCCAAAGGTGTGTTTAGAAAAATGAAAAAAACGGGAGGAACAACTTTAAAATTATTTAATTTCTTTATAGCTGTTGGATCAAAATACAGTTTTTATAGAGATTTAGTAAGAGGTAGAAAAATCCGCTTTACCCCACGTTTACGTAGTTGGGATTTTATAAAAGGTGTTCTTCCTTTTATTTTACTTTGGCCTTTACATAAAATTGGAGATGTTCTAATTTATTCTAAAATTAAAGCTACTCTTGGAGGAAAAATTAGAGGTGCAATATCTGGTGGGGGAGCTTTACAACCAGATATTGACAAATTCTATCAAGCTATTGGTTTTAACTTGATGGAAGGATATGGAATAACAGAAGCTGCCCCTGTTTTATCTGTAAGAAGCTATAAATGCCCTCGTCCTGGTTGTGTAGGGGATATCCTTAAAAGTGCAGAAATGAAAGTTGTAAAAGAAGTTGATGGTAAAATTATTGATTCAAAACCTTTAAAACCTGGTGAAAAAGGACTTTTACTTGCTCGTGGGGACCAAATTATGAAAGGGTACTACAAACGTCCAGATTTAACAGCTGAAGTTATAGATAAAGATGGATGGTTAAATACTGGTGATCTTGGAACTTTGACTTGGGATAATGAAGTAAAGATAACAGGGCGTGCAAAAGATACTATTGTTCTTTTAGGAGGTGAAAATATTGAACCTCATGATATAGAAGCAGCTATTCAGGAAAGTGATTTTATTGAAAATGTTGTACTTCTAGGTCAAGACAAAAAATTCCTAGGGGCCTTAATTGTTCCTCAAAAAGATGTATTGATTCAATATGCCAAGGATAATAATATTAATTATACATTTTATGAAGAATTGTGTGAAAATCCACAAATAAAATTACTATTTCAAGAAGAAATAGAATCTAAAATAAGTGTAGAAAATGGTTTTAGAAAATGTGAACATGTGTATAGACTTCAATTATTACCAAATAGTTTTGAAATAGGTAAAGAACTTTCTGGTAAACAAGAAATTATGCGACATAAAGTTAGAAAACTTTATAATGAAGAAATAGAAAGTCTTTTTTCTTAAAAAGCCGCAAGATAAGAAATCCATTTTTTCTTATCTTGCGTTAAAACCCTATCTTATGATATTCTTTTATTATGGTAAAAAATCAATATGAATACGCATATCAACGGCGTAAAAGATCTCATAAATTATTATTAAAATTGCTTTTAACTATAATTATTTTATTTATTATTATTCAAATTGGTTTTTCTTTTTTTATAAAACCATATCGTATTTTAACAAATGACATGGAACCTCAAATAACAAAAGGTTCTGCTGTTTTTATTTTACCAAAAGCAGAAAAAAGACCAAGTGTTTTTAATTCAGCATCTGTAAAAAGAGGTGATATTATAATTTTAAACGCAAAAACAAGTTCAAAAGTGAGTAAACTAAAATTATTGGGCACAAAATTTTGTTCTTTTATAACTTTTGAACAGCATTCTCCAAATAATAATACAGCGATGCTAACTAGTAATGAAGGCTTATATAGAATTGTTGGTATGCCAGGCGATTCTATTTATATGAAAGATTATATTTTATATATAAAACCAGAAGGTAAATTACATTATCTTACAGAGTATGAAGTTCTAGAAAAAAAATATGATTTAAAAATTTCTAAGACGCCTAAAAATTGGAATAAATCTATTGGAGTTCCTGGCAACACAGAAAAAAAAGTTCTCGGAGAAAACGAGTATTATTTGTTATGTGATAATCGAGTAAGTGGGATTGATTCTCGTTTTTTTGGTTCTATTAAAAGTAATCGAATTGCTGGTAAGCTGGTTTGTAGATATTTTCCATTCAATAGCATCTCTTTCTTTTAAATGAATTCTTTCCCGTTATATATACATGTTCCATTCTGTTTATCAAAATGTGCCTATTGTGATTTTTTTTCAGTTGTATCGAAATCTTACGTACCGGAAAAATATGTAGAAGCATTAATTAAAGATGCACGTGAAAAAGTTCAGCTATATCAAATTGAATCATGGAGTTCTATCTATATTGGGGGAGGAACTCCTAGTTTATTGTCTGAGGCTCAAATAAAACTTCTTTTTACAGCTATATTGGAGTTATGTCCACTTAATAAGAATGCAGAGATAACTTTTGAAGCAAATCCTGACGATATAACTCCAGAATTGCTATCAAGTCTGAAAAGCCTCGGTGTAAATCGTTTATCGATTGGTATACAATCGTTTAACGATAAAGTTTTATCTACTATTGGTCGTCGTGCTAACGAAGACCAAAATAGAGCTGCACTAAAATGTATACAAAAAAACTGGTTACAAAAAAATATATCTTCTGAATCTTTGCATAGCCCTTCTTTTCGTTTTTCTGCAGATTTAATTGCTGGATTGCCATATCAAAGTGATACTGATTTTTTGCGTGGTCTAAGAGAATTAATAAATTATAATCCTGACCATATTTCATTATATTCGCTTATGCTAGAAGAAGGGACTCCCCTTACTAAAGCTGTAGTATGTAAAAAAGTACCATATGATGTTGATAAGGCTGATGAACAATGGTTGTTAGGTCGTGATGAACTTATTAAAGCAGGGTATCTCCAATATGAAGTTTCAAATTTTTGTAAACCACATTGTGAAAGTCAACATAATATGGCGTACTGGCAATTAGAAAACTATATAGGCATAGGGGCTGGAGGCTCTGGAACTGTAGAAAATAAAAAAACAGGGGAGGCTTATCGGTGGACTGGAGTTCGTGATATTGAAAAATACTGTGCTTGTAGAAAAGCAGATAAAGAAACTATTTCAAAATCGCAACGACGTATTGAGTTTTTAATGATGGGATTTCGTACTGCTAGAGGAGTAAATGCATTAGAATATAAAAAACGTTTTGGAAGCTCACTCGATGATGATATAGGGACAGTTTTTTCACGATGGCAAAAACGAAATTTAGCCCAAAAACACTTCTTAAATATAACAAAAGGAATAGAAATTGATAATAAAAAACAAAAAAATGCCACAGAATTCTGGGCATTAACAAGTGATGGGTTATCATGGCTCAATCAATTTCTACAAGAAATAATATAATAAAAAATACTTGTTTATTTATTAAAAATAGTGGTTAATTGGCGATAAATAGCGTTAACTTTTAATTTTTGTTTTTCAGAAAAAATATCGGCACCTTCATCTGCTAATATTTCGAGGCTTGCTATGCTTTCATTTACAGCAGTAGAAATTCCACGAGATACTTTAAACCAGTAGGTTCCTTTTTCATCTGTGAATAAACAAATAAAACCAAGTTCTTTTGTTCTTTTATTAGCAACTGCTAAACGCAATAACCATGTAAGTGAATTAACAAGAGTATCTGTATCAGTGAATACATTAACATTCATTCTGCGATTCCAATCTTTTTCAGTAAGTATATTAAAATTAAGTTCTTTGGCAAAGTTAAATATTAAGCTCATTTTTTCACCAGATAACAATGTGTACTGTTCTATTGTAACGATACCTCTAAGCCCTCCGATTGTCTCTAGGAACTTTTGATCTGTTTCAGCCTCCACAGCTATTAAAAATTTTTCTAAGGGTAGTATAATATGCTTTTTACCTTTTATTTTATGAATTTCAAATCTTTGATTTCCAAATGTAACGGTAGTTTCTGATTGTAGTTCTTTTTTGTGATTTTCTCGTGTTTTTTGTACTTTGCGTATTCTCATTGGTCGATTCTTTCTAGAAGAGGCATTTTTTAAATCTGATTCAAAATTAGGACCTAATCTTTCTAATATTTTCCCTGTTAACGGAGAAACCGACATGGCAAAAATTCGAGATGTTCGAACTATTTCACCTGCTACAATAAATAAAGGATTTTTTCGAAACATACTTGATCCTGGATGAATAGAAATATGCTCAGCTGTTAAACTGGAATAGTTCTCACGTCCATTGCGTACGCAAACAAATTGAATCATACCTGCAGCAACACAAGTCAAATAATCGTCTTTAGATCCATTATTACTTAACGGAATACCAATATCTACAACAATCTGTTCTAACTGTTCTTTTATATTAACTATTTCAGCTAAAACTTTACCATCGAGGTAATTATTTTTACAAAATCTTTCTCTATTCTTTTCTTTTGTGTATTTTTTATATAAATTAACATACGATACAAAATCACCCTGTATGTCATTGAAAGCATGGTGAGCATGGCGAGATTCTGTTTCTTCTCCAGGTGTTAATATAAAAGGAGAACGAGCCGATAAAAAAGCCGCAGCAATAAGAACTTGATCAATCACATTCGGATATTTCATTATTGATTCAACAATCATACGGCTTTCTCTTGGCATTAAAGGAAATTTAACCATTAGTTTTCCTATAGGTGAAAGTGTATGATCCTTGTTTATTGCACCAAGTAATTCAAGTGTATCAATTCCGCCAATAATTCCTTCACGTCCAGGAGACGAGATAAAATCGAAATCGTTAAAATCTTGAATTCCTAATTCAGCCATTCTAAGAACTACTTCTGATAAATCTGTCCGATATATCTCTTCTAAAGTATACAAAGGGCGGTTATCAAAATCGTTTCTTGAAAATAACCTATAGCAAGTTCCTGGTTCTATACGTCCAGCACGTCCTTTCCTTTGGTTACAGCTTGCTTTTGATACTGCAGTTTCATTTAAGCTTGATGTAAAAGTTTTAGGGTTATAATAATTAAGTTTTGCTAGACCACAATCTATAACAGTAGTAATTCCTGGAATAGTAACACTTGTTTCAGCAATATTAGTTGACACGACAACTTTTTTACGCCCAAACGGGGCTTTATCAAAAACGTGGTTTTGCTCCTCCTTTGACAAGCGACCATAGAGAGGCACAAGATGCAATCTTCGTCCAAAAGAAGCACTGTTAAGAGATTTTATGCAGTCTTTAATAATCTTTTCACCAGGTAAAAAAATTAAGATGTCACCGTTTTCTTTATTATCGAGAACTCTTCCAACAGTATCTTCTATTTTGGCTAAAAGAGCTTCTGCAGCAGCTTGATTTATAGTACTAACAGGAATTGCTGGTGGATCGTAAACCATAGTAATAGGATAGGTTACGGTTTCTATGTTAACTATAGGACAATTATTAAAATAAACAGAAAAAGCTTCTGCATTCATTGTCGCAGACGAAACAATAACCTTAAAATCATGTTTTCGCTCAGCCAAGACACGTTTTAATAAGCCAAGTACAAAATCAATATTTAGGCTTCGCTCATGTGCTTCATCAACCATAATAACAGAATATTTATGTAACCATGGATCTAATTTCATTTCTTGTAATAAAATACCATCAGTCATTATTTTAATTTTGGTAGTGTTATCGGTTTTGTCCTCAAAACGCATTTTATAGCCAACAACACCGGGATACGAAGTCCCAAGTTGGTTTGCAATAAATTCACTCACACTTAAGGCTGCAATGCGACGTGGTTGTGTTACAGCAATCATTCCTGTCTTAGAATAGCCAGCTTCATGCAAAATTACTGGCAATTGTGTTGTTTTACCTGATCCTGTTGGACTTTGTACAACTACTACTTGATTAGTTTCTAGTGCTTTCAAAATACGATCTTTTTGCTCGTATACAGGTAACTCTTTATAGTTTATTGACATATAGTTATTCCTTTAATTTGTTTTATTAATTCAAGACGTTTTGTATAATACTCTTGTAGTGATTTTGGCATAGATGCTATAAAAGCAGGTGTCAAAAGTTTTATAAGATAATCTCCGCCCCATTTGGTAATATGGGTGGTTATATAAATTGGTTTTACATTTCGTATTATAAAGTCTTTTTCCTCATTTTGGGTAATATTTTTTTCTTCGTTACTTAAATAATTATTTATATTATCAGCAATTGTAATTTGCATTAATACACTATCACCAGTATATTCATATTTTGCTTCTGGATTTTCTATATCAGGCCAAGGTCTTCGTTGCCCTGATATTAAGTTCCCTAAACTGTACATTACAACTGATTTTGCATTTCCAGTTTTCTTATCAGTATAAATTTCCCATTCTTGCAAAACATGGGGATGATTAGCCCAAATAATATCTACCCCACATTCTCTTAGTTCAGCATACCATTTTTTTGAAGACAAGGGAACATCTATTATATATTCTGGTTCATCACAATGTACACTTACAATAAAAATATCATGTTCAAATGTGTTAGATAACTTTATGAGCTGTTGTTTTAAACGTGTATTATCTTTACTCGTATTAGGATAATAATCAATATAATCAAGTCCAGTCTGTCTATTTACAATTTGAGTATAAGAGGCAAAAAGTATACGCCATCCATTTTTTTCGAGTATTTGAAATGTAAGTCCATCATCTTTAAAAGCTGGTTGACTATTAATGCTTTTCCCAGTATGGATTCCTGCAGAGTAAATTCCATTATTTTTTAGAGAATCAAAATAACTGGCTGTTTTTAGAATACTCTTAGTATTCCCGTCATTAGTATGATTATTAGCAAGTGAAAAAACATCTATACCTGATTGTATCGCAGCATTAACATAGTCACTATGAACATTAAAATTGGGATATGTAGCATAAGGCAAATCATCATTAACAGGGGTTTCAAGATTTGCAAAGGTAAAACTGTCTTCCATGATTATTGGTGTTATATCTTTATATATTTCAAGAAAATCTTTTGTTTGCGCATTTTCTGTATGACACATCAGATCTCCACAAAAAGTAAGAATGAGTGGAGCTCTCATTTTTGTTAGTGGGCTAGTTGTATGTACTTTTTCTGTTTTATCAACAATATTTTTTATTGGTAAATTTGTTAGATTTTCATTTTTAGTTGTTGTGCAAGAATAATAAAGAATAGAAATGATAAAAAAAAACAAAAAAAAGGGATTAATAGTTTTTTTATGCATATTAAAAATATTATAACATTGACAGCTCAAAATTTTCAATGCTACAATTTTAATGTATAAAATAGAAAAAATACTTGAAGGAGATTAGTAATGGTAGATAAAAAATTTGTCTATTTTTTTGGAAACGGAAAAGCAGAAGGATCTGCATCTCAAAAAGATATCCTAGGAGGGAAAGGTGCAAATCTTGCAGAGATGACTAATCTTGGAATACCAGTTCCAGCTGGTTTTACTTTATCAACAGAAGTTTGTAAACTTTATTATGAAAATAATGAACAGTACCCAGAAACATTACACGAAGAAGTTGCAAATAATTTAAAAAAATTAGAAAAAATAACTGGCAAAAAACTAGGAGACGAAAAAGACCCTTTATTGGTTTCTGTTCGATCTGGGGCAGCTATTTCTATGCCAGGGATGATGGATACAATTTTAAATCTTGGGCTAACAGATAAATCGGTAAAAGGTATTGCTAAAAAATCAGGTAATGCTCGGTTTGCATGGGATGCCTACAGACGTTTTATTCAGATGTTTGGGGATGTAGCAATGGGAGTTCCTCATGCACAATTTGAAGAAGCTATTGATGAAATAAAAGTAGAAAAAGGGGTAAAACTCGATACTGAATTAGATGCACAAGATTTAGAAAAGCTTGTTAACATGTATAAAAAACTATACAAAAAATACACAAATACTGATTTTCCTCAAGATCCAATTGAACAAATGTGGGGAGCTATAGATGCTGTTTTTGGTTCTTGGATGAATGAAAGAGCAATTAAATATAGAGCTATGAACGCTATTCGTGGATTAGATGGAACGGCAGTAAACATTCAATCGATGGTATTTGGTAATTTTGGTAATGATTCTGGGACAGGTGTTTGTTTTAGCCGAAACCCATCTACTGGAGAACATAAATTTTATGGCGAATATCTTATGAATGCTCAAGGTGAAGATGTAGTTGCAGGTATTCGAACTCCACAACCTATTGATTCCTTAAAAAATGAAAATGAAAAAGTATATAATCAGCTTTGTGAAATAAGAGACCGTCTTGAGCGGCATTATAGAGATATGCAGGATATGGAATTTACAGTTCAACAAGGGGAATTGTTTTTGCTTCAGACGCGTAACGGAAAACGAACTGGACATGCAGCCATACGATGTGCTGTCGAAATGGAAAAAGAACATCTTATAGACAAACAAACTGCTGTTATGCGTGTTACGCCAGAACAATTAGATCAACTTCTACATCCTCAAATAAGTAAGAAGGCAATAGAGAATTCTGTAATTCTTACTAAAGGACTAAATGCTTCTCCTGGAGCTGCATGTGGACAGATTGTTTTTACAGCCAATGAAGCAGATTCTTGGGTAAAAGAGGGGCATCGTGTCATATTGGTTCGAAAAGACACTAGTCCCGAAGATATTTCTGGTATGGCTGTTTCAGAAGGGATTTTAACCGCAACAGGAGGAATGACAAGTCACGCAGCTGTTGTTGCTCGAGGAATGGGACGCCCTTGTGTTTGTGGAGCTCATGAAATTGTTTTTGATGCTGATGTTGTTTTCATTGGAGAAAATAAGTTTAAACGAGGTGATTATATTACTGTTGATGGTTCAACAGGTAATATTTACAAAGGTCAATTAGAATTATCTGATCCTGAAATGTCGGAAAACGTGACAACATTTTTAAGTTGGTGTGATGATATACGTAATCTATCAGTGAGAAAAAAAGCTGATGGAACTTCTTTAAGAGGTTTTTCTGTTCGCGCAAATGCAGATCAACCTATAGATGCGAAACATGCTTTTGATTTTGGAGCAGAAGGTATTGGGCTTTGCCGAACGGAACATATGTTCTTTGATCGTTCAAAGCTTATCCATTTTAGAGCAATGATTGCTTCAACATCAAAAGAAAAACGAAAAGAATATCTTAAAAAGATTTTACCATTACAAGAAAAAGATTTTATTGGTATTTTAGAAGCCATGGATGGGCGTCCTGTAACAATTCGGTTACTTGATCCGCCTTTACATGAGTTTATTCCACACACACTAACAGAAACCGAAGAGCTTGCTGAATATATGAAAACTGATGTTACAAAACTCCAAGCAAAACTTGAAGCACTTCGTGAAGTTAATCCTATGCTTGGACATAGAGGATGCCGACTAGCAATTACGTATCCAGAAATTTACGATATGCAAGTAGAAGCTATTGCTTTAGCAGCTGCAGATTGTATTAAAAGACATCTAGAAGTAGATCCAGAAATTATGATTCCTATTGTTTGTGATGATGATGAATTAACCATTATTAGAAAACGCTCAGAAGCAATTATTAATCGTGTATTTGAAGAAAACAGTATTAATAGAACTTTAAAAATCGGATCGATGATTGAAGTTCCTCGAGGGGCTTTACTTGCTGATAAACTTGCAGCACAAGCAGATTTTTTTAGTTTTGGAACAAACGATTTAACACAGATGACCTTTGCCTTCAGTCGTGATGATGCTTCAAAATTTTTAACCGATTATCTTGTCCAAGATGTCCTGATGACAGATCCTTTTAAAGTTCTTGATGAAGAAGGTGTTGGACAACTAATAACTATTGCAAAAGAAAAAGCACGTTCAGTAAAACCAGGAATAAAACTTGGTATTTGTGGTGAACATGGCGGGGACCCAACTTCTATTGATTTTTGTTATAGAGCCGGATTAAATTATGTTTCCTGTTCTCCTTACAGAGTTCCTATAGCAAGACTTGCTGCAGCTCAAGCTGTTTTAAAAAATTACTAAGAGAGTAATTTAAAGAAAAAAAGACAGAAAATGATGTAAAAATCAATTTCTGTCTTTTTTTTATAACAAATCCATTTTTAGATTTATCAATGTTAGATTACTTATTCTGGTTTTAACGTCCACAACAGTTTTTGTATTTTTTGCCAGAACCACACGGACAAGGATCATTTCGTCCAACTTTTGGCGTAGCTCGTTTATATGTAACATTTTCACTTTCTCTTTTACTAGCCATAGCAGAATTTTGTGCTCCTTTACGAGCTCTTTGTGCAGCTCCGGCTCCTGTTGTTTTAAAAGCACCAACTTCGTTATGGTTTGCATTCATTGATAATGGGGAACGATGCATACGTTCTTGAACATCTCGGCCTTTAGAATCTCTAATTCGAACCTTAAATACACGTCCTGCAATATCAACTCGTATATCATCAAGCATATCATAAAAAATATTGAAACCATCAATTTTATATTCTGTTAAGGGATCTTTTTGTCCATAAGATCTAAGAGAAACGCCTTCACGTAATGCTTCAAGTGTTTCAAGATGATCCAGCCATTTTTTATCAATCTCTTGAATATATTGATAGCGAATAAACATATTAAGATTTTCTGTTCCAGCAAGAATTGCCTTTTCATTCAAATCTTGTTTTAAATCGGAGATGATTTTTTCTTGCATTTCTTCTCTGTTAATATCTGGATCAATAGAGTAGGTGAATTTATTTTTTAACTCATTTGCTAAAGTTCTGAAAGCTTCTTTTTCATTTTTACGAGATGTATGCTCGTAATCTTCTATTAAGTTTTCTACTTCTTCTCGAGCACTGTTATTAACACGTTTAATTAAATCCTTATCATCTAGAATTTGATCTCTCTGACTATACAAAAAGTGTCGCTGTTCATTAAGAACATCATCATATTCAAGTAAGTGTTTACGTATTTCAAAGTTTCGCTCTTCAACTTTTGTTTGTGCTCTTTCAATAGCTTTGGTAAGCATAGGATGATAAATTGGTTCTCCTGGTTCTATACCTATTCGACTCATAAGACTTTTCATTCGATCTCCACCGAATAAACGCATTAATTCATCATCCATAGAAAGAAAGAATTTACTACGTCCTGGATCACCTTGTCGTCCAGATCGTCCTCGTAATTGATTATCAATACGACGTGAGTCATGGCGTTCAGTACCAATTACATACAACCCACCAAGAGCTTTTACTTCTTCATATTCTACCTTATGAATAGCTTTTTCTTTTTCTAACACTTGTTGATATTTTTCTTCTGAAGCTTCTGTCCCTGCTTTTTTATGAGCTCTAAATTCAGGATTTCCGCCAAGCTTAATATCAGTACCACGCCCAGCCATATTTGTAGAAATAGTGACAGACCCTTTTGCACCAGCTTCAGCAATAATTAAAGCTTCTCTTGCATGGTTTTTAGCATTTAAAACTTCATGTCTAATTCCATGTTTTGTTAACAAGGCGGCTAAATGTTCTGATTTTTCAATAGAAACAGTACCAACAAGGATTGGTTGGCCTGTCTTGTGTACTTTTTCTATTTCTTTTGCTATTGCATTCCATTTATCATCTTCTGTTTGATACACTTCATCATGCTCATCAATACGAGCAATTGGTTCGTTTGTAGGGATTACAACAACTTCTAAATCATAAATTTTAGAAAACTCAACCACTTCTGTAGCAGCTGTTCCTGTCATACCAGAAAGCTTCTCATACATACGGAAAAAGTTTTGAAATGTAATCGTAGCCATTGTCCGGTTTCTTTGAGCTATCTTAATATGTTCTTTAGCTTCAATTGCTTGATGGAGACCATCCCCATAGCGGCGGCCTTCGAGAATACGTCCTGTAAATTCATCAACAATTTGTACTTGTCCATCTTTTACTACATAATCAACATCATTAGTATATAATTTATGAGCTCGTATTGCTTGAGTAAAATAATGGATATACTCAAAGTTATCTTCGTCTACAAGGCTACCTTCTATAAGATGGTGTTTTTGAAGAATAGTTTCTATTTTATTCATTCCTGAATCACTAAATGAAACTCTTTTAGATTTTTCATCGATAGTGTAGTCACCGATTACTTCTTCCCCTTGAGTTTCATCTGGATATTCACCTGTTTCAGGATTTTTTTTAACTTCTTCAAATAAATTAACATATTTATCTACTTCAAAAAACTTTGAAGTATCATCTTCACCTTGTCCAGATATAATAAGAGGCGTTCTAGCTTCATCAATTAAAATTGAATCAATTTCATCAATAATTGCATAGGCAAATCCTCTTTGTACTTTTCTTTCTGAAGAAATTTGCATATTATCACGCAGATAATCAAACCCTAATTCATTATTTGTTCCATAGGTTATATCACACTGATAAGCTTTTTTTCTTGACTCATTATCTAAATTGGAAACAACAACACCAACAGAAAGCCCCAACGTTTCATAAATGGGGCGCATCCATTCAGCATTACGCTCTGTTAAATATTCATTAGTAGTAATAACATGAACACCTTTACCATTTAACGCATTTAGGTAAGTAGGTAGAACTGTTGTTAAAGTCTTTCCTTCACCTGTTTTCATTTCTGTGATTCGACCAGAGTGGAGTACAATTGCTCCCATAACTTGTACATCATAAGGTCTCTCACCGATTTTTCGATATGCAACCTCGCGAGCCAAAGCAAAAGCTTCAGGAAGAATATCATCAAGTGTCTCGCCTTTAGCAAGTCTGTCTTTTAATATCTGTGTTTGTAACGGAAATTCTTCATCCTTAAAGCTTTTTGCCCATTCATCTTTTTCATTAACTTTTGCTAATATTGGATATAACGCTTTTACATCACGCTGATTTTTTGTTCCAAATAGCACTTTTAATATTGAATCTAACATACCTTATAATTTACAGTGTATTGACTAATTTAGGCAAGCACTTTATTCTTCATTTATTATGTGTCAAAAAAACATTTTCGTTTTTATTTTACTACCTATTATCTTATTATTTTCTAGTTGTAATCGTAATAATAAGATGGTGAGCTTACAAGAGCAAAATCTTTTTACCTTAGAATATGGTATGTTTGAAAATGAACTACGAATGTTTAATATAAATACTGCAGGAAATATTCAAGCACCTATTTGCATGGAAGACGGTATGTTTTATATTGAAAATTCAGAAGCAAAAAAAATTATGTTATTTACTTCCTATGGTGATTTAGTTCAAATTATTTATAATAAAGATTACAATCCTACACCATCTTTTGTTCAAAAAAGTTCTACAACGCTTTTAAATGAAACAGATAATACAGAAATAATTACCCAAAAAGCAATTGAATATCCCTTTATTAATTTTGGAGCAATAACAGCAGATAATAATAAAAAGATTTATGTCGTTGATTATTTACCATCCGAGCGATATAAAGAAGAAGATAATTCTTTTTTACGACAAGTTGTTTTACGATTCAAAGCTGACGGTACTTTTATTGGGTATCTTGGGCAGGAAGGCCCTGGAGGAACTCCGTTTCCCTTTATCGAAAATATATATACAACCCAAAATAATGAGCTAGTTGTTGTATGTCGTACTGCTAGTGGATTTTCTGTTTTTTGGTATACGACTGATGGTTTTTTAAAATATAAGATTCCAATTGAACAAACAAAATTACCCAAAATTAAAACAGAACATAATGTTGACCAATATATTTTTTTATCAAAAATTGTGCCTGATTATACAGAGGAAAAATTATATTTAAAAATTGATTATCAAGTCTCAGAACAAGATGAATCGTCTAGAGTTCAAGCAGGAATCCTTCTTAAACAAACATCATTATATCCTTTAAATGTTGTGACAGGAGTTTTTGAGGAACCTTTAATTATTCCTCCTTATGAAGATGTAGAAACAGAAGGTTATACAAAAACCGTACACAAACTGGCCTACGATTTTTTAGGAGTGACTGATTCGGGGTGGTTTTTCTTTACTATAGGTGACGCTACTGGATATTCTGTTCTTCTAGTTCAACCTAATGGACAAAAAATATTATCTCGACATCTTGATATAAATCCAGAAGATACGTTGTATCAATCATTTTCTCTTTCTCATGATGGTATAATTTCAGCACTTATTGTAAAAAAAGAAGAGGCAAAGGTTTGTTGGTGGAGAACTGATTCTATCATTAAATCCTTTTTGCAATAGAAGACAAATATGAAAGAAACAGAAGATGATTTAGATTTTCATTATAAACGAGAAGAGAGATTAGAAAAAGCTCCTCCTATTGTAAAAAACTGGTATGATGGATCTTTTCCTACTCCTCCAAAAGGTTTTTTTGAATCTTTTGTACATACAAAATTGTCTCGGATGTTACTTATTACCTTGGGGATCATTTTTGCTTGTTGTGTTGTGACTATAGTCTTTTTTAATCAAAATAAAAAAGCATCTCTTTCTGGTGTTCCTATTACTTTATCTGCTTTTTCTTTTGAAGATACGGTTTATGTAAGTATTAAAGCTTCTGAAATATCCGAAATTGCATATAAAAAGATTTCTGATAATAAAAATGAAAATGAAATACATATTTTAATAAAATATTATGGAGAAGAAGAATCTCTTATTAGCGAACAAACCATCATCGGTTTTTATAGTGGAAAAGAAGCTTTTTATAGGACAACGACTACAAATTATGATATAATTAAAGTAGAAATAGAGCTTACTGGACTTCAGTCAAATGTAAAATTATTTTCAGAAGTTCAACAAAAATAGGGAGCGATTATGGTACAAATTTACTTGTTATCTGTGGTTTTAAATGCATTTATTGGCTGTTATTTTAGTTTTGATCTAAAATTAACTAACGAAACAGACCTTCCTAGTAGTTTTTCTTTTTTAGGCAAAAAATCATTTCAAATAAGTTTGGGTATTATTACTGTACTTGTTGGGATATTAAAACTACTTAGTTCTTATGATGTTGTTTTTGTTGGTGATTTATTACCTGCAGTAGCAGGTATTGTTGGCGGTGTTTTGTTTCTCTATGAAAATTACACCAAAACTTCTGATACAGACATTCCAGATGAAACAAAAAAAATAGAATTTCTTGATAAATTATATGCATCAAGTAAAAAATATATTGGGTATGGTTGTTTAGCCATAGCAATTATACATTTTTTTGTTCCAAAAATATTGTTTCTTTAAAATTACGTACTATTAATAACAATAAAACTAATAAACAAACATAAGGTTAATTTATGAAATACTCGATAGCAGGAATAGCATTTGTAGAGGGAAAAGTACTTATAGGCAGACGCATTATAAAAGGTGATATGGGTGGCCGTTGGGAATTCCCAGGTGGAAAAGTAGAAGATGGTGAAAATTATGAACAAGCTTTATTAAGAGAATTTAAAGAAGAGCTTGGTGTTGATATTGTTGTCGGAAAAGAAATAACCGTGGCGAAATTCCAACACCATAATGAAGAGAGAGAACTACATGCTTTTTTTGTTACTTTATCTCGAATCGATAACTTTGAACTTTGCGAACATACAGAAACAAAATGGGTACAATTTTCAGAAATAGACAAAACAAACTTCGTTGATTCAGATTTACTTATTTTTGATGAGGTAAAAAAAGCTTGTGAAAATTAATCGAATTTTAATTATTGTTTTATTAAATGTTCTTTTATTTTTTAATATATTTACAGCTTGTAACAAAAATACAGATAAAAATCTTTCTATAGATCTTTCGTCGAGCTCAAATTTAGCTATTTCAAAAAAATGGGTTGTAATAAATACAGCATATGCAGCTTTTCGAAGTTCTTATAGTGAGAATGCAAGAATTGAAGCCCCAGGAAGACTTGGAGATGTTTATTGCATCGAAGGACACCATATAACTAAAGATAATGAAAATTGGTACTTATTTGATAAAGGGTGGTTGTCTTCTTCTTCTATAATAATTTTTGATAATAAGCTACAAGCTGAATATGCAGCAAAGAATTTAAAAAATAAATAAAACTTACTTGTTTTATTAAAATAAAAAGTGCATCACATTTTTTTGCATACTAATGTGATGCACTTTTTAATAATAATTTTTATGTCTTTTTATCCTAATTAACCTTTTTTAGCATCAAGAATAATTTTAGCAACCTCTTCTATAGTAATAGATTCAAACTGTTCTCGAGTTTGTAAGTTGCGTAAGGTCATTACATTTTTTTCTGAATCTGCAAATTCAATAAGAATACCCCAAGGAACACTTTTAGCAGTTGTTAATTTAAATTGTTGTTTCATGTTTTTATTATCTGTAAAAACTTCTACATTTATACCTTTTGTGCGTAATTTAGAAGCAATACCTTGATAATGTGCCGCTAATTTTTTGTTTAAATTATATATTTCGACATCTAAAAAACTACCTTTTGTTTTAGCGAGACCTAGTTGTTCAAGTCCTGCAATTAGGCGGTCTAATCCAATACTAGACCCAACTCCAGGGATCTTTTCTTTCATATACAGTCCCGCAAGGTTATCATATCTTCCTCCGGAACAGACTGATCCTATAGATGGTAATTGATTTAAGAAAGTCTCATATACGACACCAGTATAGTAATCCAATCCACGAGTAATAGAAGGATCAAGTATATAACTATCAGCTATACCAGAAGCAATCATCATATCCCGAATCTCTTGTAAACGCTGAACAGCTATTGCAGCTTCGTTTGCAGGCTGATTTTCACTATCATATTCTGCTCCTGCCATATTAGCCATTAAATCAAGCGTTGATTCAAAAGAATTACTACCAGCAATGTAGGTTAAAATTTGTGAAGATTTCTCTTCACTCTGAGTAATCAAGTTGAGTTGATCTTTTACTTCTTTTTCTCCAATTTTTGCAAGTTTATCTACAATTCGTAAGATATCCTCACTTTTATCTGTTAATTGAAGTTTTGTCAAAAAAGCATTAAAAACTCCACGATGGCTCATTTTTATCGTTACATCATTTACACCAATAGCTGAAAGAGCATGTTTCATAAGAGACAGAATTTCAAAATCAGCAGCTGCTGTATCAGGTCCAACGGTATCAAAATCGCACTGAACAAATTCTCTATAACGTCCTGCTTGTGGTTTTTCACCTCTCCAAACTTTTGATATATGGTATCGTTTAAAGGGAAAATACAATGCGTCTTTATGCTCAGCAACAAAGCGAGCAAATGGAACTGTTAAATCAAAACGGAGTGCAACATCACGTTTACCATTGTCTTGAAACCTAAAAACTTGTTTTTCAGTTTCTCCATTACTTTTGCGTAATAAGATTTCAGAATACTCCAAAACAGGAGTATCAATCGGGACAAATCCATAAGATCTGAATGCATTTGTCAATTTTTGAATAAGAATAGATCTGCGGATTTCTGCATCCGGCATAAAATCTCTAAAGCCTTTTAAGACTCTGGGTTGTATTAAAGTAGCCATAGAAGCTATAATACCGTTAACTTTACTAAATTTCAACCTAAAAGGAATCTGAAATGTTATTAGCTGTAGATATAGGAAATACAAATATAGTTGTAGCCCTTTTTCATAAAGGAGAAATAGTTAAAGAATGGCGAATTCATTCAAATCCAGATAGAACAGCAGATGAATATACCTCGATTTTAAGATCTTTATTTAGAGACACTGGAGTTACAGTATCCAGTATAGATTCTTCTATCTTGAGTTCAGTTGTTCCTTTATTGTATGGACCCTTTATACATTTACTTGAAGGAATTTGTGGACATAAACCATATATAGTTGGTCCTGCAATTTATGATAAATTACCAATAAAAATTCCTTCTTCTGCAATGCATGAAATAGGTTCAGATCTTGTATGTAATGCTGTAGAAGCTTGGTCACAATTTCAACAACCACTTATTATAGCTGATTTTGGTACAGCTTTGACTTTTACTGTTATAGATGGAAATGGCAAAATTCAAGGAGTTGCTATTGCTCCAGGGATAAAAACAGCAATTAATTCACTCTTTACAAATACAGCACAATTGCCGTCTGTCCCACTAGAAGCACCAGTGGACAGTCTTGGTACAAATACAATTCAGTCAATTCAGGCAGGAATCATTCTTGGGTATAAGGGACTTGTTGAATCACTTATTAAGCGTATGAAATCTGATTTAGTTAAAAAGACTAACTGTGTAGAAAAAAATATAAAAGTAATAGCTACTGGAGGTCTCAACAGCGTTTTAAAACCTATTACTGTTTGCATAGATGATGTTGATAAAAACCTGACATTAAAAGGTCTTTATCGTATTGCGTGCATTTTATATGGCAAAAACTTATAAAAAGGGGAGCTTCTAAAAATGTTACAAAAATCAAATACATTACAAACAAAAATTGTACAACCGGTCAACATTCTATTTAAACTAAAAAAAATTATATCATTTTGTTTTTTCCTTACATTTTTTATGTGTTCAATATTTTCTGAACAAACAAGCAATAAAGTATTTTCAGAAAATAATTTTAGAGATCTTTTTAATAATAACTTATCAGAAGAAAACATTATAAAACTAAAAGATGGAAAAGAGGTAATGATTCGACTTGAATCTGCAGAATTACTAAGCTTAAAACCAATAACAAAAGAAGCTGAAAAGACTCTTAAATCTGTAAAAACACTAAATCCAAGCTATTTGATGGAAATAATAAAAATTATTCCAAAAAAAAATCATGAGAATTTAATATCTACATTAAATGGATCTTTTTTAGAAATAGAAAATTATAATGGTATTCCATATTATTCAGAAAGCAAAAAAAGATGGGAGGATCTTTTTTCTGATGCTCATGTGGTAAAAAAAAGTAAAAGTAATAATGTACAAACAGTAACTATTAACCTAAAAATGGATCCATTTGGAAAATTTAATGCTGATTTGGTTATTATTCAAAATAAAGACTCTCTTGAGTTTACTTTACAAAATCAAAAAAATTTACGTATTATTGGTGTACCTGTAGTAAAACCACAAAACATGCTTTGTACTGTATATGCGTTTGAATATAATGATAATTGGATACTATATGGCACCGGTGGAGTTCTTGCTCCTAAAGTTCCTGTTCTTGGATCAAAAGCTGAAGTCTCATTTGTAAATCGTATATCTACATTTTGTCGTTATATTTTTAATACATTGGAATAAAAGTCATTTTATGACCTATTATTTGATTGTTTTATTTAGAAAATGACATCTTTTTCTAGAAGACCTTGACCAGATGCAACAGAGTGTAATAGTTTTTTCCCAAAAAGTTGCTCATAATAAATAGGACTCATACCAGGCATAAGTTTTTTTTCAGTACGTAAAACAGCTATATCATTTTCTTTGATAATATCACCTGCCTTCATATCATGCATAACATGTATAGAACGATTTGTGCGGCCATAATTAGATTTCTCAGAAATAGCTAAATGTTTTATTCCATCACCAATAATTTTTTCTACAGTTTCTTCACCGAATTCATAAAAGCAATCTGAGTATAGTCCTTCCATATCCAGATTGGAGGCTCGCCGAACGGCTTTTACCATTTTTGTAAAATCTTTAGGGTTGAGGGCAACAGGATCATCTAATCCACTATCATCATTATTAAGAGTTATATGCTTTTCGATTGTACAAGATCCGCAAGCAATGCTTAAAACAGGAATTAATGTAGGATTTAAAGAATGATCACTCACCCCAACCGGTAAAGAAAAGATATCTGTTAATGTCTGTAAGGTTGCAAGATTATATTCAGATTCAGGAGCCGGATAACTTGTTATACAATGTAAAAGTATTAATGAGTCTGTATTGGGTTGAATAATAGGTGAAAGAATTTTTACAGCGTTTTTTATGTCAGCAAGTTCAGAAACTCCTGTGGAAATTATTACTGGTATGCGCTCAGATGGAGGTAGGGTTAGTTCAAGGTGAACTAATTCTTTTAATAAAGGATAATGATTTAATTCAGGGGAAGCAATTTTTATATAATCTGGTTTTAGACTAAAAAGTTCTCTTAAACTTTTTAATCCAAACGGAGAACAACTAAAAAGTTTTCCTTTTAAATGGACATATTCTTTCATCTTAGAAAAAAAAGAAGGTTCTACTTCAAGCTCTTTAAAACGATCATATAATCGTATGTTTCCTCCAGGAAGTTTAACGGTTCCTGTATTTGGATGAAGTATTTCATTTGCATATACCCATTGAAATTTTATACAGTCAGCACCTGCTGTAGCAGCTACATCAATTAATTTTTTAGCTTTTTCAATAGAACCACCATGAGAAGTCCCGATTTCAGCAACTAGTAAAGTATGATTATAAGGTAGTTTTTGTATACTCATTGACGTTATTGTATAGGTTATGATACTATAATTCAACCTAATTTTAATATTATTAAAGATAATGCCATGTAAGGCATACATAAGGAGTTCCGATGTCAGGACATAGTAAATGGGCAACTATTAAACATGCAAAAGGCGCTGCAGATGCAAAACGCGGTCAAATGTTTACAAAGTTTATCAAAGAAATTTCAATTGCAGCAAGAATGGGTGGAGGAGATCCTGATTCAAATCCACGTCTTCGTACCGCTATCACAAAAGCACGCGGTGCAAACATGCCTAAAGACAATATAACCCGTGCAATAAAAAAAGGGACAGGTGATCTTGGCGGTGCAAATTACGAAGAAAAGACATATGAAGGATATGGAGCTGGCGGAGTAGCTATTCTTGTCGATGTTCTAACTGATAATAATAATCGTGCAGCAGCTGATGTTCGTAATATTTTTAATAAATCAAGTGGAAATCTGGGCGCTACAGGTTCTGTTTCTTATATGTTTAAAAGACTTGGTCAAATTGAATATGATGCAGAAAAAGTAGATGAAGATGAGTTAATGGATATCGCTTTGGAATTAGGAGCAGAAGATATTGCTACGGAAGATGGAATTATTACTGTTACTACTGATCCGTCATCTTTTAATGATATTGTTGAGGCACTTAATGGAAAAGGATTTGAATCCCTTTCTGCTTCTGTAGACATGGTTCCAGATACATATACAGATTTAGACAAAGAAACCTCAGCAAAAGTTCAAAAACTCGTTGATCGATTAGAAGAGTGTGAAGATGTTCAAAACGTTTACACTAACGCAAATTATGCAGATGATTTTGAGGGCTAATACTTTCATTTTTTTATAGTATAATTAGTTTGAAAGCTATTTTTATTCATAAATACATCACAAGGCGTAAAAACTTATTTATTTAAATGTAGTTTTTACGCTTTTTTTTAAAGAAATATTATGAAAGAAAAATTTACATCCCTTCCTGGAACAACAGTCGATGATTACTGTAAAAATCAGGATGTTAAAGAAAAGTCAAAAATTCGCCGGGTTCTTGGAATAGACCCTGGTCTAGCCTCTACTGGTTTTGGCATAATTGATTATTACAATAATCGTTATCGGATGGTAAGCTATGGATGTATAGAAACTAAAGCAAAAGAGTTGCATGGACAAAGGCTATTAATAATTTATAACAAAATTTGTGCTGTTATAAATGAATTTAAACCAACAGAAGCTAGTATGGAAACTCTTTATTTTGCAAAAAACGTTAGTAGTGCATTAGGCGTCGCTGAGGCAAGAGGAGTCGTTACTTTGTGCGTTTCTCAAAAGGGAATGAACCTTGGAGAGTATACACCAAATCAAATAAAACAAGCTGTAAGTGGTTCTAGTAATGCAGACAAAAAACTTGTACAAAAATCAGTAAAATTCCTTTTAGGACTAAATAGTATACCAAAACCAGATCATGCAGCAGACGCCCTTGCTGCTGCAATAACTCATATTCATTCAAGGATGTTTTAATTTAATAAAGCATTGTTTTTTTTAGATAGCGAAACCATGATAAATACTAAAACAGACAACCTAACTTATTGTAATAAAGACAGTTGTAGTTGTAAAGAAAATGAAAAATATTTAGAATCTCAGCTAATTACTTATATTGGTAATAAAAGAAGACTTTTAGAATATATTGGAAAAGCAATAAGATTAGCGCAAGAAAAACTTCCTGGTAAAAAATTGAGTTTTTTAGATGCCTTTTCAGGATCAGGAATTGTTTCTAGATATCTAAAGTCTTATGCAAGTGAAATTTATAGTAATGATATAGAAGATTATGCAACTATAATTAATAAATGTTATTTATCTAATCATTTTGAACGTGATGAAATAGAACTAAACAATTATTATTGCTCATTAAAAAAAAAGCTAAATGCTATTGAAAGGCAAAATACTTGGTTTTCTGGAGTTATTAGTAATCTATATGCTCCAAAAGATGATACAAACATTAAAAAGGGAGAGAGGGTCTTTTATACTAAAAGAAATGCAAACTATATTGATACTGCACGTCAAATAATATCTGAAATGCCAATCGAAATTCAACCGTATTTTATAGCACCTTTACTCTCTGAAGCTTCAATTCATGCTAATACTGCTGGGGTTTTTAAGGGGTTTTATAAAGATAAAGAAACAGGAATAGGTAAATTTGGTGGTAAAAAAGGGGATGCTTTATCAAGAATTACAGGGGCGATAAATTGTCCGTTCCCAATTTTTAGTAATTATGATTGTTTAGTACACATTTTGCAAGATGATATAAATAAAATAATAAAAGACATTCCACTTGTTGATATTGCTTACCTTGATCCACCATACAATCAACATCCTTATGGTTCAAATTATTTTATGTTAAATATAATTGCGAATAACAGAAAACCAAAACACATAAGTCCTGTTTCTGGAATTCCACAAGATTGGAATCGTTCTGTTTTTAATACTAAGAAAAAATCTTTAGAAGCTTTTTCTGAACTAGTTTCGTTAATAAAAGCTAGATTTATAATAGTTTCATTTAATTCAGAAGGATTTATTTCTTTAGAAAAAATGACAGAATTATTAGAACAACATGGAAAGGTTGATATTATTAAAGTTGCATACAATGCTTTTAGAGGGAGCAGAAATCTTGCAAATAGAAACAAACACTTAACAGAATACATTTATTTGCTCGAAAAAACACGCTAAACATATAAAATTACTCTATCTATGGAATGACATGTTATACAGCGTAGTATTTGCCATAAATTGTCTTTTAGTATACTATTACATATATGTTTAATAGCATTTCTGGAATTATTACAGCTAAATTACCACAACTCATATATTTAGAAAATAATAATATAGAATGGAGCATTCATATACCCGATTCTTCTATAGATATGCTTCCTGTCGTTGGTGAAAAAACCAAAATATATACTTGGTTATATCATAAAGAAGATTCTATGCGACTTTTTGGCTTTGCAACAGATAAAGATCGTCTACTTTTTTTGGATTTAATGAAGGTAAATGGAATTGGTCCAAAAGCTGTATTAAAAATTATGAGTTCAGTATCAACAACTGAACTTATATCAATTCTTGATTCAGAAGATATCTCTAAACTTGAAAAATTACCAGGGATTGGTAAAAAAACAGCCCAAAAAATGATACTTGCATTACGAGGTAAACTATCAGTTGATAATTCAGAATCAACCGTAACAAATATACTTTCGGCAAAAAATAATGGCCCATGGAATGAAGTTATTACAGCTCTTGTTTCAATGGGATATGATAAATCTCTTTGCGAAACAGCAATTGTAAATATCACAAATGAATTAGAAAAAGATGAGTCATTTGCTAAAGAAAATCGCTCAAAAAAAGAAGACATTGTCTTTAAGCGTGCAATAATTGAACTCGCTTAATTATGGAGATTTAGTAAATGGCTGGATTTGATATGAACAAAAATATTTCTACTAATACCCCCTCTTTTGGAGATGACGGGATTGTTCGTGCTAATATTTCAATGTCTGAGGATAATATAGATGGAGGTTTAAGACCTCAATTACTTAATGATTTTCAAGGACAACAACAAATAAAAGAAAATCTTTCCGTTTTCATCGAAGCAGCACGATCTAGAAATGAGAGTTTAGATCATCTTTTTTTAATTGGGCCTCCAGGGCTAGGTAAAACAACTCTAGCTCAAATAACGGCTCGTGAATTAGGAGTCGATTTTAAAGTTACTTCTGCTCCAGCCCTTGATAAGCCAAAGGATTTAGCAGGTATATTAAGTACAATAACCGAAAGAACTGTCTTTTTTATTGATGAAATACATCGTTTAAAACCAGCTATAGAGGAAATGCTATACATAGCAATGGAAGATTATGAACTAGATTGGATTATTGGACAAGGGGCTGCAGCTAGAACAGTTCGAATACCTTTACCTCATTTTACACTTGTAGGCGCAACTACAAAAGCTGGAATGGTATCTAGTCCTCTTATTAGCCGTTTTGGTATAGTCCAGAGATTTAATTTTTACAATAAAAAAGAACTTTCAGATATTATAAAGAGATCTGCTAGTATTTTAGATATTTCCATAGATGACGATGCTGCTTTATTAATGGCAGATTGTTCTAGAGGTACACCTCGTGTTGCAAATCGAATATTACGGCGAATGAGAGATTTTGCACAAGTATTAGGTGATGGAAACATAACAATAAAAGTAGTTACAGCAGGTTTAAAAAAACTTGAAATAGATCAACTTGGATTAGAACATTATGACCGAGAAATATTGCTGTCTATAATACAAAATTTTTCTGGTGGACCTGTTGGAGCAGAAACATTAGCAATTTCAATTGGTGAGAGTGTAGATACACTTGAAGACTACTATGAACCGTATTTAATTCAATGTGGTTTTATACAACGTACATCGCGAGGAAGAATTGCAACAGAAAAAGCATATCAGCATTTAGGAATAAATTTTCAACAAACAAATACATTAAAAAATGGACAAACTAATGAAAACCAAAGACTTTTATTTTGATTTACCCGATGAATTAATAGCCCAACATCCATCAGCAAAACGAGGGGATGACAAACTTATGATTCTCGATCGTTTTAGTGGAAAAACACAGAATGTAACAATGCAAAATTTGCCTGATTTTATTGAACCTGGAACATTAATGATATTTAATAATTCTAGAGTTAGACGAAGCCGTTGTTATGCACAAAAGATAGCCCCAGCCCCTGGTGAAAAAGGGTACATGAAGGGGCAACAGGTTGCTAAAAAACCAGTAGAATTTATGATTCTAAGTCATATTTCCCAGGGACAAGGTGACTCTAAAATAGAAAATCACAAAGGATTTACACAACAAGATACACCTATTATTTGGAAATGCATGGTTAAAAATGCAAAAAAACAACATACTGGTAACCGATATAAATTTTCAACAGGTACAATTGGAACGATTGTGGACCATGCAGAATTTGAAGGGACTGAGTTCAAAGCTGTAGTATTTAATGAGATTCTTAATGAAGAATGGTTTGAAAAAAATGGACATATTCCTCTTCCACCATATATAAAACGAGAAGACACAGAAGAAGATTCTGAAAGATATCAAAATGTATATGCAAATCAGACTGGTTCAGCAGCCTGTCCTACAGCTGGATTACATTTTACACCAGAAATGATGCAACGATTGAAGGCAAAAAATATTCAAATCGACTTTGTGACTCTTCATGTTGGATTAGGAACTTTTCTACCAGTGCGTGCAGAAAACATAGAAGATCATGCAATGCATGAAGAAGTATACACAATAACAGAAGAAACCGTTCAAAAAATTTATAAAGCAAAACAAGAAGGAAGAAAAGTTCTCGCGGTTGGGACAACTTCAGTTAGAACGCTTGAAAGTGCATGGAAACCAAAAACAGCTGAAAATACAACAAGTTTAACCACTAAAGGAGAACAACTAAATTCTGGATACCTTGAATCTGGCACTCATTCCACAAGTATTTTTATTTATCCTGGCAAAGAATTTCATGTAATTGACCAAATGTTTACTAATTTTCATACTCCTGAGAGTACATTACTTATGCTTGTCAGTGCTTTTGCAGGAAAAGACAATATCATGAACGCATATAACGAAGCTATAAAAATGCAATATAGATTTTTCAGTTATGGGGATGCAATGTTTATTAAATAAGATTGTCAAAAGAGTAATGTAATAAATTGGTAAATTGCCATTTTCTAAAAGCTACTATTTGATTTGATTGTTTATCATTTACAGGAAACAACTCTTCGAATAAATGTATATAATCAAGAATAATTGAATCAATAGAATGCTGTGTTAGCGGTAGATGTGATCCAATAAGAGAATTTTCAAGCTCACGGCTCCGTAAAAAGGTTTTTCCACTATAAACAACATGAAAATCAGTTAAAATATTTCGAGTTGTATCTGCTAAAAAACAAAACGAAGCAGATTCTTCATTTAGTAATGCTTTTGCCCCTAACCGTTTATAGATTCCAACATTCCAGTCACCTAAAGGGATTCGTATTTCTGTAAGAATAAACCCATCTGGAACACCTTTAAATAAGGGGAAAAGAATAGTTTTAGTCTCTCTAGCAGATTTAAATTCAAGTTCTGCATCAAGAGCAATTAAAACAGAATATAAACTGGTTCTACAATTACGGCTACAAATATTACCACCAATTGTTGCAATATTCCTAATTGAAGAAGTTGCCGTTTGTTCTATGGCAGAATAAAGAGTCTCCGGAACATGTTTTTTCCCCAAGGCCAAAATACTATTTAAAGTTACGGCACCTCCTAAGATTAAGAGGTATTCAGTTTTCGTTATTTTTTTTAGTTCAGGTATAGCTCTTACTATTAATGAAGAATCGGGTAGATTACATTTTTTTCCATCAGCAGTTCGGCCACATTGTGTACATCCTGCAAAAATTTGAAGATGTGGAACGGTTTTTAAATTATAAAAAATATCTGTTATGTTTTTAGCATAATAAAGGGCTTTATTATTTTTTTGCATCTTTTTTTCCTATGGATTCTCGATAAACATATGCAGATTTTATAATAACTTTTGCAAAAGCATCTACATCAACACAACAACATGTAAAATCTGTTAAGCGTGATGCAACATCACCCATTTCTGGTCTATATGAACTTAAAATAATATCATACGCAGTAAAGATTTTGCCTGGATTACATAATCCACAAAATTTAACACCAGAAAGAGCTAGTTGTTCTTGAATAATTTTAAATTCAGGAAAAGTAGAAAAATATTCAAGTGTGATTATTTCACTATCACGAGCAGCAGCTACAGGAATTAAACAAGAAGGAACAGGTTTATTATCTAATAAAATAGTTGAAGATCCACTTAACCCCGTAGAATCAGTATCTTTCACTGAAAAAAGGCGTTGTTTTCTTAATACATTGACAAGTAATTCTTCTGGTGCACAATCTACAAAAATTTCTTCTGTATTTATTAAAAGAGGTATTTTCATTTTTCGCTTTCGACCTTTTCACTTTCAGTTTTCATTTTTAACACTTTGTAAATCAACTTAGGTGTTGCAGGATATGATAGTATTTGTTTTTTTAAAATTTGAGAAATACCATTTACAATTGCTTGGGGGAGTGCGTTTCGTATAAGCATACCAATTTGTTTCGGATCAGATGTACTAGGTATAAACTGAACCTCTATAGGACAATAATTATCTATATAACAATTATTCTTTAATAATTTCTGTACTTCTGCACGAATAAATTCCGTTGCCTTTAATTCTTCAAAAATAAGACCTGCATCAATAGCAATCCATATCTTTTTTATTTGTATTTCGCAGGTAAAACGGTCTAATTCAACAAGAACAACAATAGAAATTCCAGACATTGAATAGAAGGGGAAACCAGAAAAGTCTTTACTATTCCACCGACTAGCACGGGCAATATTTATTGTCCTTTTTACAGTAATAGGAAGAGGTTCTCTAAATCGTTGCTTTTGTATTGCAGTACAACATCTTTTTACTAGCTGTGTCATTATAGAAATATCACTATTCATACTTTCAGGATATTCTTGTTTTAACGTTTCTTCAATTTCTAAGCCAATCTCTATATCTTGAACTTTGACATCTAATTTATCTACAACTATATTTTTCCAAATTTGAATAACTGTTTCTGAAGGCCTATGAGCATGAATTGTAACCTTTGAATTTATATCCATGCTCATTTTTAATGTGTAAGTAGCTTTTGAATTCTTTGTCCCAGCAAAACATGTCCCTTGATAAGCACAGGCTAATCCAATACCTCGAAGAGGAACCAGATTTGAAAAACTGCTCATCCTTAAATGATTATAATTATATGAAACATAACGTCGTCTGAAATCACTCATTTTATCTACAACTGATAAGGTTTTACTACAATCGAGTTCATACTTAAAAGGAAAATCTGATATGATCTCGTCAGTTTTAAAATTTTGAGTTCTTACATCTATAGGATTTTTTTTGATCCGACGTGATAATTCTTGTAGTTGACATTCCATAGCAAAAAAAACATGAGATTCTAAATTCTCAGGTATTATAGAAGCAGGAGATTGTTGTGAATTTAAAGCTAAAACCTCTATTTTTACATTTGGAAATCTATAACACCCTGTAGCACAGGAAGCTATTCTGTCAACTGAATTTTGAACTCCAGGATTATAAGCCCCAGCTTCTAAAAATATACGAATAATAGCAGAAGTAATGATACCATCTTTAGTAGCAGATAATCGATGTCTAATTGAAATGGGAACTTGTCGCAAATAATATTGTTCTTGTTCTTTTGCTCCTAAAGAAAGCATTACAGGTTTTTTTGTAATTAATGTAGCTAAAGCACATTGAGTAGCAATAAGAGTATTTGCATATATATTAGATGCCTCTTCATTAGGGGGTATAGTTTTTTTTATTAAAAGATTTTCAGATGCAATACCGAGCACATTTGTAAGATTGTGTTGCAAGTTACCAATCCAACGACTCGGAGTACATACATTTAATGTGCGACCTTTAAAAAAACAAAAAGCACCATCAGGCTCGGTATATGAATATGAATGAAATTTTGATTCATATATATTTTCAATTTTTATATCTCCCTCTAAGTATATATTTTCAGGATCACCAGCGACAACAACTCTTTTTGCTAATATTTTTGAATTGTTGTCTTTATTAGAATTTTCATTTTCAACAATTCTAGCTCTCGAAAATCTAAAATCTACAGATAAAAGAAGTTTATGTAATATATCAATATCTGGGCCACACAGTATGCCAACCGGTTCTCCTTTCCAAGAAATATTATTATGTGCTAGTAGTGGAATTTTGGTACCAAACATATCAATTTCATTTTCACAAGGAACATTATCAGCAGTAATAAGAGTATAATCTTCCGGCAGATTTGGGAGTTGTAAATGTCGTAATGTTCCATTAGAAATAGGGCTACGAATGATAATCGCATATATCATGTCTTTGCGATACATATCACTATAGTAAGAGGATGAATATTCAACCTGTGTTTTTCCTATAACATTTTTAACTGCACTCATTTATATTCTCTTTATTTGCAATGTGTTCTCTGTAGTAAGTTACCAATTTATATAAAAATACTATAACATAAGAATAAGCTTCATACAATCTACTATTTTACTAATATACATATAGTATAATTCCGATATAGAAAAAAGGCAGGCTTATAAAAATTAAAGCATCCTTTTATTTTACAGAGGAGAAAGTATGAAAATAGTAAAAAAACTATTTATTCTAGTACTATTGGGATTTTGTTCCTCAGCAATTTTTGCAAAAACAATATCGTTATTATCATGTCAAAAAACAGAAAATACAAATACAATTATTAATGTTATAAATAATGTAGAAACTGGGGTTATGGATGTTCTTTTTAATTCTGGGCATATTGTAACCTCAGAAAAGCCTATTATAGAAAAAAATTCTAAAGATATATATGATAAAATACTAAACACATATAAATTTGAAACATCGGTACAATATTTGATTTATATTGAATATACTTTTGATGACGATCAAGAAGCTTTTTCTTATAATAATCTCATTAATATAAATTGGACTCTTGTGCGAGTTTCTGATAAAAATATCGTTGCTAAAAAAACAAAAAAAATCACGAATAAACTAAAAGATATAAACGAAAACAAAGAAACATGCCAAAATCTTGGAAAACAAGTAGCATTAGAAATAAACAATGTAATAATGAATGATATAAATCGGGAGGGTTAAATGAAACATATTACTGAAAAAATTACTGTGATCTTTTTAATAGTGGTTATACTGCTATCTGCAAGTAAACCATCCATAGATGGTCGCGCTATCGTTGCTAATGAAGGTGAGTTACCAATTGGGTTGTTTGCAAAATCTGCAACCTACTTACCTGGAGATACTGTAATTGTTACAAACCCAACAACTAATACGAGTATTGAAGTAATGATTTTTGGAAGTTATGATTCTTCAGAGGGTATTGCGATAATACTTTCTCCAGAAGCTGCCAAGAACCTTTTTATAGAAAAAGGTAGTAGCTCAATAGTACGAATAACAAAAAGTAATATTAAAGATTCTGAACCAGAACTCTTTTCTATGACAAGTGAAAAAAAAGTTACAGACCCAGATATCGAACCTATGATGCATGTTGAAGATTCTGTTCCGTATGACGAAGATTCTGTAAATAATAAAATAAGTAATGCTGAACAAGAAATAGAATCTTCTACAACAAAACTAGTTACAACAGACGATAAAGAAGCCTCTGTAGAAGTCCAAAATTCTGAAGAATTATCTATGGAAACTCCATCAGAAGAAGGAGTAGAAGAAAACGCAGAAAAAGAAACAAATATCGAAAATGAAAGTTTTTATTCACCTTTTGACGATAATTCTAAGAAAGATGAAATTTTAGAAGAAACCACACAAAACGATAATAGGGTTATTGTTAGTGAAGAACCAGAAATTACTGAAGTACCAGAAGAAGAACCGGCAATAGCAGAAGAAGAACCTGCAATAGCAGAAGAAGAACCTGCAATAGCAGAAGAAGAACC
>MLPZ01000020.1 GCA_001885315.1 Treponema sp. CETP13 | reverse complement strand
CAGTTTCAACCAGATATTGCTATGTCACGGTTTTTGCAATTCGCGCTTGGGGCACGGCAAAACGCGTGCCATTAGTCGCAATACAGCTTAAGCCAATGTTAGGTTGATGGCGCACTGCGCCACTTGTCGTAAAAAAATGTTCATAGTATATTGAACTTAAGAATTGAAAGATAAGGAAGGTTTACATGGCTTTAACGGCAGCAATATGTACACAATGTGGTGCACAGATTCAAGTTGATGAATCAAAAGATGCAGGAATCTGTCCAAGTTGTGGAACTGCGTTCATTACAGAAAAAGTAATTCATCAGTTTGTAACACAAAATAACTTTGCAGGTGCTACAATCAATGTGCAAGGCGGAGTTGACATCGAAAATCTATATACACTTGCTCGTCGTGCTGTAGATTCATCAAATACAGATGATGTCTTGAAGTATTATGGACAAATCCGCGAGCGAAATCCTAATGATTGGGAAGCAACATTTTTTTATGCTTGGTTTGCCAATTCTGAAAACTTTGATGCAGATTTTAAGATTACTCAAGATTTAATCTTACAGTTAGAGCCAGAAAAACAAGTTGAAGCCTTACATAAAATCTTTGATTTTTTTAAGAAAATTAATTTTTCTTTAGACTATGATTATGGTAAGTCGTCACCATTTCCATTAAAAAATAAACAATTGTATTATGATTTCGTAATGAAATTCTTTGATGAAAAAAATCCAGATATTATATATATTGCAGGATTTTTGACAAATTATATGGAATATTGGGGAAATAAAGGTAGTCAGAGATTTTATCATGAAATTTTATCACGTGAAGATAATGTTTATGTACCATTTCTAAAACCTTTCCATAGATTGCTTCATGTAGGTCCTGCTGCTTCTGAGAATGAAAAAAAAATAAGTCTAAATATAATGAGCACTGAAGGCAGTATTAGTACTTTAAATAAATTATTAGATTCTGAAGAAGATAAGAAAAATATTTTTTTGGATTATTACGAATTTATGATGGAATGTGCAGAGAATCTAAAACCCAAAAACATTAAATACTTAGAGTCGAAAATTAAAGAATTGGATCCTACGTATACATTCTCTGAAAAAACTGCTCCAATTGTGAAAGAAAAGTATAGCTACAATAGAAAAAAAATAATCAGCATAATAACTTCCATTATATTTGCTGTTTTATCGTTCTTCGGTGGGAAATATTTATATCGCATTGATTCAGAAGATGAAATTGTAAAAACTATATTAATAGCACTTTGTATTGCTAATGTTTTATCTTTAATTTTCTCATTTAAATACAGTTATCGTAATAAAGCAACTTTAAAGACGTGGCGTGTAATTATAAAAACTTTAATTGTATTAGCACTAGCTTTTATTTTATTTTGTGTCATATTTGAACACTTTTGCTTAAAACAGTAAGGAATAATACCGATGAGTAATAAACAAATAGCAGAAGAAATTTTAAGGGAAATAAAGGGTAAAAGAAATTTATCAGACAACGAGATTGAAAATCTTATTAAAAAAAGATTTCCAGAGTTGAAAGAGTATGAAATTTCAAAAATTAGAGAAGATGTTAAACAACTGTTAATTCCGCCAAAAGAAAATAAAATAAAACCTTTGGAAGAAGATTATTATAGGGGGATGTAGATTATGTCATTATTCAAAAAAAATCCAAACGAAGCAGCGTTTGCTGGCGGTAAAAAGCATTTTTTAGATGTAATTAAAAATTCCGGTGACGGAAATCTTTTGATTTATAAATGTCCTGAAGAAGATTTTAATACAGGCTCAACATTAATCGTACAGGAAGGTGAAGAAGCTATTTTCTTAAAAGACGGTGCCGTTCAAAATGTATTTACGGCAGGTCATCATGTACTTTCTACAGATAACTATCCTTTTTTAAGCAGGATTGTAAATGCATTTTCAGGTGGAATCAGTACTTTTAACTGCAAGGTTTATTTTATCCGTACTGCTTCGTCTATGGAAAATTTATGGGGAACGGCAAGCCCTATTCAAGTACGAGACCCAATTCAGATGATTATGACAAGCCTTCGCGCACGAGGTTCATTTAAAATTTCTGTTTGTAACGGACAAGTTTTTCTTTCAAAGTTAATCGGAAATAATGTTGACTTTTTAACTCAAGAAGGAATTACTCTGTTTTTCAGAAATGAAATGATGACTCATGTAAAAAGTCAGATTGCTAAATACATAAAAGAATCCAATGAAGAGATTTTAGGAATTTGTTCCGAGCAGGAAGAACTTTCTCAAAAACTCACTCCTGCTTTAGGAGTAATCTTTGAAGAATATGGTGTAAAGCTTTTGAATTTTTCTATTTCTGCAATAGACATTCCAGAAAACGATCCTAACCGTCAGAAACTTGAAGCAGCATATTCAACAAAAAGAGAATCTCAAATTTATGGAAATGAATACCAGAAATTTGTTGCGCGAGAAGTTGTTACAAACCTCTCAAAAAATGACAATGCTGCAGGAATTGCAGTTATGGGAGCAGGGATGAATGCAGCAGGCGGTGTAGGAAATATGTTTGCCTCGGCTGGAAGTGAACTTTTTAATTCTGCGTCAAATCCTGCAACAGCTTCGACAAGCCAAAATACAATTTCAGGTGTAAAGTGTGCAAAATGCAATGCGATAAATAATTCCGGCGCAAAATTCTGCTCAGAGTGTGGCTCTCCATTGGAAGCAAAAAAATCTTTCTGTACAAACTGTGGTGCAGAACTTGCTCCAGGTGTAAAATTCTGTTCAGGATGCGGAACAAAGGTAGGAGAATAGTATAATGAAGAAGAGTTCTATTTTTATAATTCTGATTGATTTAATTATCCTTGCATGTTTTAATACTGTTTTTTTCTTAAACTTAAAAGAGCCTGTTATACAAACATGGATTTCTTACGGATTCATCAACTTTGCTTTATTAATGACGATTTTTACTCCTCTGCTTATCAGAAAATCAAGATCTCAATATTTGTTTACTATTGTAAATACAAGTGTTTCAGTTTTATATTTTCTAATTACAGTAATTGTAGGGCTAATTTCTTTAATAGCGAAAAATTTTTCTGTAAAATTTTTGCTCTCTTTTTTGATTATTTTAACTGCAATATATTTTGTTATTTTTCTTCTACTGCTTTTTGTTGGTGGTAATTCATCAAAAAACTGACATTCAAATTGGATCTTATGCACGGCGGGTAATACCCGCCTGGTTTTAAGAAATATTGTTTCGAAGTTATGAAAATGACTTTTTAAGACAATTAGCATATATTTATACTAGGATCGTTTATAGGAGGTACTGTTATGGCAACTTCAAGTTTATCAAAGTCTTTTGTTATCAAAACTAAAACCGAAGCTAAGAATTTTGTAAAACTCTTTACCGAACAAGATAAAAATCCTCCGCTTAGAGATGTTAATGTTATTCCTGTTTCAAAAGAGCGTCTGAAAGAGTTAATTAATGCTTCAAGAAAATAGTTTTGAAATCATTCATTTTTTTGAACTTCTTTCAATGGATGGAGGAGAAAGTTATTTCAAAGAAATGGCTGATTCTTTTACATCCATCAACAAAGATGTAGAAACTTTCTTCAAAGAAAAGGCAGTTCAATCTTGTAAACTCAATACCTCTTCAACATATATAATTGTTTCTACAGATGGTACCTTGGAAGTTTTAGGATATTTTACGTTAGCTACAAAAATGCTGACATTAAAACTTTCAACTTTATCAAAATCTGAACAAAAAACAATAAGTCGTTACGGTTATTACGATGAAGATTCTGATTCAGTAAAAATTCCTGCGATTTTGATTGCTCAATTAAGCCGAAATTTTAATACAAACAATGTACTTCATGGTTCGGATTTAATGGATATTGTATTGAAACAGGTAAAAAGCATTTTAAATTTGACTAGCGGAAAGACTGTTTTCCTTGAATGCGAAAAAATAAAGAAACTTACAGATTTCTATGAATCCCAAAATTTTAAGTTTCTTGATACCAAACTTCTTTCAAAAGATAAAAAAGAATTAATTCAAATGTATCGCTTGATATAGAAAAATAACCTAACACAATTTTCAAAGCCGACAAACCGGTCAAGCCGGTTTGCGGTTTAAGCAATTGTTAGACCGACACCGCAAAGCGGTGAAAGAGGAAAACAAAAAATGGCAGAACAAAATGTTTATGATAATGAAGAGTTTTTTAATGGATATACCCAAATAAGAAATCAAGAAAGTAATAAAAATAATATTTTTGAAAAACCTGCATTGTTTTCTTTATTGCCAGATTTAAAAGACAAAACAATTCTTGATTTAGGATGCGGTTATGGAGAGAACTGCATGGAGTTTATAAGGAAAGGTTCTGGAAAGGTTATAGGGATCGATATATCAAAAAAAATGTTGGAAGTTGCCAGGAAGGAGAATTCTGACTCCAGAATAGAATATAAAAATATGCCAATGGAAGAAATAGGAAGTTTAAAAGAAGAATTTGATATTGTAGTAAGTTCTCTTGCGATGCATTATGTTCAAGATTATTCAGGATTAGTAAAAAATGTATTTAGATTATTGAATAAAAATGGTTTGTTTATTTTTTCACAGGAAAATCCCTTGAATACATGTTTTACGACAGGGAATCGGTGGACAAGAGATGAAAATGATGAAAAAATATTTGCTAATATATCAAATTATGGAATGGATGGAGAAAGGGAATCTAAATGGTTCATAAACAATGTAAAAAAATATCATAGGACCTTTTCAACCACAATAAATACATTAATAGAGAAGGGTTTTGAAGTAAAAAAAATGATAGAGCCAGTACCAACAAAAGAAATATTGGAAAAACATCCGGAGTATAAGGATTTATTCCATAAACCGGATTTTTTATTAGTAAAAGCTGTTAAAAAATATAGGACGGTCTAACAAAAAGTTCAACTTGACATTGCTTTTGTCACAAACCAGGGAATGTCAGAATAAGTGTGTAAGTCATACAACAGCCACATAGAATTATGTATATTTTTCTATGCGTTCTAACATACCAGACATAATATAAAGTTGGTTTCTAACGTTAGCCCAATTGGGAGTGTCATGTTAAGTGTGTAAGTTCTAAAAAACTTACGCACTTTTTTTTGTTTAAAGAA
>MLPZ01000012.1 GCA_001885315.1 Treponema sp. CETP13 | reverse complement strand
TTATTTGCTGGCTCACGACCTCTGTTGCCATGGATAAGGCCAGCCTCTCCTTTTTCTTTATACGATTTATAGATCTTTTTGTTACACCTAATCTTACCGCTGCTGCATTCTTGTTATTGCCTTTTTCGATCACATCTTTAATTGTGTTAGTCTTGTAATCCATTAGTGATATGCTCCTTTTCATGTAGCCTCCTTTGCTGAAAGCTATTTTACCATAGCGGGACATTTTCCCTTGCGATATGTTGAGACATTATCACTTTCGATTGATAAAAATAAAAACATTAAAAAGTTTTTTCTTGACAAGTAAAATTTGACATGTAATAATATGCTTAGTGATAGTATCACTATCACTAATTTTTAGGAGATACAAAATGGATAAAAGTTCAGAAATTTTTGGTAACAAAATAGATAAAAAAACACTAAAAAAAGCTGAAAATCAACAAAAAAAGTTCTTAAAAAAATTTGGTGATGACCGTAATACTATCTATCATTTAAAAATAATTGATAACGAAGTTCTCACCCCTGCTTTTGGGGTAAAAATATTGACTCTTGCAAAAAACAACGAAAAAAATCTTTCAAATGGACAACAACTACCACAAAAATCAATTATTGTTGGTAATATTCGTATGGGATTTGGTCATTACCGTATATCAATGGCAATGGCTTCTGCTGCTGCGAGTATGGGATATACTCCTCTTTGGTTCGACTTAAATTCATTTCCAGAAACAACTGGCACTAAAATTATTTCTTATTTAAATGATTTATACTCAATGGGTTCTCGTTGGTCACAAAAATATTCACTTTTTAATAAATTATTTTGGGAACCACTTAATTCAGAAGGTTTTAGAAAACTCACCTATAATGCATGTGACCAAAAGACTACAGAACTAATGACACCTATTTTCCATGATATACCAAAAGACACCCCATATGTTGCAACACATGCATGGCCTTCGCAAGCTGCAATACACGCTGGTATGTCAAACGTTGTAAATGCAATTCCTGATAACTGGCCAATGGCACTCCACCTTTCTGAAGGTGCTCTACATGCCGTTCAAACACCTTCAAGTTATTTAGGATACAGAACACTGCGTGGAATGCGCGGAACGGAACAATTACATCCAATGAGCAAAAATGACATCACATACACAGGACATTACATTGACCATGAAATGGTACAAAATATAGAAATCGATTGCAAAAAACGAATTGAGCGTTCCCAAGGTAAAGGTCCAATAAGATTTTTACTCACAGTAGGAGGGGCTGGTGCGCAAGGTGATTATTTTGCAGCAATTATAAATACTTTGCTTCCGTCTATAAAGAGTGGAAAAGCATGCTTATATATAAATGTTGGAGATCATAAGGCCGTAATAGATATATTCAATAAAAAATGTGCAGGATTTGCCAATCTTACACAAAATCACTTTGATAATTGGAATGAAACACTCTCTTTTTGTGAAACTGCTTTAAACACTGATAAAACAGCAAAACCCTCAAAAGGAATCCATATCTTTTATCACAAAGATATATTTGCTGCTGTTTATTCAACAAATTTACTTATAAGAGCAAGTGATGTTCTTGTAACAAAACCAAGTGAATTAGCTTTTTATCCAATTCCAAAACTTATGATTAAACACGTTGGAGGTCACGAAGTTTGGGGTGCTATTCGAGCAGAAGAAGTTGGAGATGGAACTTTTGAATGTGAAGCACTAGAAAGTGCTACAGGAATGATTAAACAAATCATTGTTTCTCCTGATATTATTGCTACAATGTGCAATTTTATTGTGGCGGCAAATAAAATTTCAATTTATAATGGAGCGTATAACATTATAAAAGTCGCTACACAAGGAGGACATGATTGATACACTAGTATCAAAAAGTATTATGGCAAGTTCAGAAATTCACAAAACATCACAAAAAAATATAAGAAAAGAACGAGAAAAAAAAATATTAGATTGTGCTTTTACTCTTTTTTCAAAAAATGGTATCGACAACACAAGCATGACAGAGATTGCAAAGAAAGCTAATATTGGTGTTGCATCTCTGTATCGCTATTTTAATACAAAGGAACAAATAGCGATACAATGTAGCATACGTACCTGGAAAAAAATGAAAATTGTTTTTACAAAAGAACTCTCAATTGACTTTCTAAATGGCAAAACAGGCCTAGAAATTTGTAAAGAACTTTTAGGCGTTTTTAGAAAATCTTATTTTTTATATCCATACTTCTACATATATATATATGAATTTGATTTATACATAAAACGACATAAACTAGATCATAAAATGTTAACAGAATATGAGAATGTAATAAAATCAGTCCTACAATCTTCAACCGCTGCAATAAAAAGAGGTTTTAGCGATGGTTCAATTAATCCTGACTTAGCAGAAATTGCAGAACCAGAAGAACTCTATACAGCAGTTGCTAGTTCTTTATTTTTTCTTGTTCAAAAATTAGCTATTTCTGCTAATCTACTCGAAATGGATAGTCAAATGAGTGGAGACAGAAAAATTGAAATTGTCACACAATTATTTATAAATTCTTTAAAGAAATAATTTTATAGGAGATACTTCGTGAAAAAAATGACAACTGGAAAAATGT
Organism: Treponema sp. CETP13; assembly: GCA_001885315.1. Lineage (GTDB taxonomy): Bacteria > Spirochaetota > Spirochaetia > Treponematales > Treponemataceae > CETP13. The sequence continues at coordinate 197,753 of MLPZ01000012.1, read as the reverse complement.
GGCTATTTGCTGTTGGTCAGTTTGGATGGGCATTATTAAGCGGTTTAGTTGCTAGTTGGTTAGTATATTTTTATCAACCAGATGCGTCAAATATTGCAGATGGACAAATAATTTTTATACCACAAGGAAAAGTAATCTTAGGAGCTCTTACCATTTTAGGGCTAATAGCGGCTGGTGGACGCATATTTGATGCTATTACTGATCCTCTTATTGCCTCTGCATCTGACAAATGTAAAAGCCCAAAAGGACGTCGTATACCATTTATGAAATGGTCAGCAATTCCATTTGCAGTTGTCACAGTATTAGTCTTTTGTGCCCCAATAAATCATATTAGTTGGGGAAATGCTGTCTGGTTATTCATATTTATTCCTTTATACTATTTAGCAATAACTGCATATTGTACTCCTTATACAGCACTTTTTGCAGAACTCGGAAGCACTCCAGAAGAAAGAATGAAACTTTCAACCTTCATATCACTAACATTTATTGTAGGAACAGCAGTTGCGTATGTTGCCCCTACTATTTGGGGTGTTTTAGAGCCAGTACTTGGTCGTGTTGTAGCAATGAGGACAGCTTTTTCTATTTTGGCTATAATTGCTACAATTTGTATGTTAATACCTGTCTTTTTTATTACTGAAAAAGACTATGTTAATGCAAAACCTTCAGAAACAAACGCACTACAATCGCTAAAAAAAACTTTTGGGAACGCACAATTTCGTGTTTTTGTCGGACAAGATATTGTATATTTTATAGCTCTTACAATGTTTCAAACAGGGCTTCCTTTCTTTATAACCCTAATTTTTGGACTTCCAGAAAGTATGTTTATGCCCATGTTTGTTGGAATGACAGTTCTTTCACTTGTTTTTTATCTTCCAATTAATGCGGCAACTAAAAAATTCGGTAAAAAAAGAGTCTTACTGTTTGCTTTTTTGATGTTTACTATTTCATACACTTTTACAACACTTGGAACATGGATTCCATTACCAAGCTTAGCAAAAGGGATTTTTCTGGTTGTATGTTCCTCTCTTCCTATGGCTATTTTTGGGATTTTGCCTCAAGCCATGGTTGCTGACATTGCTGAATATGATGGAATTAAAACAGGTGAAAATAGACAAGGTATGTTTTTTGCAGCACGTACTTTTTGTTTTAAATTAGGACAAAGTCTTGCCATGTTGCTTTTCACGTCAATTTCAATCATGGGTTCTCTTGACGGATCAACTACACTTTTGGGATGCCGAATGGTGGCTATGATTGCAGCAATTCTATGTGCATGTGGTGGTATTGTTTTGATTTTCTTTAATGAAAAGAAAATCCTTAATGGAATTAAAAATCCAGAAACAATTAATAAATAAGGAGGTTAGATAAGTGAACCTAAAAGAAATAATGCAACAAAAAAACTTCGTCGTAATTGGAAATACAGTTAGAACAACCAAATATGCTACTAAAATTAAAAATGGTCTTTTAGAAAAAGGCTACAATGTTGCTGGAGTTGGGAGTGAATTAAAATCATTAAACGATGTACCTTTTGACATTGATATAATTGATTTATGTATTAATGCAAAGGAAGGATTGCGCCTCTTACAGGAAAACACAAAGTCATTTAAATGTATTGTCATTCAGCCTGGAGCAGAAAGTGAAGAATTAATAAACTGGCTTAATGAAAAGAAAATTAATTATATAGAAGGGTGTTTATTAGTTGGTCTATCACTCTATACATAATAAATAATCGAAGAAGTAGAATTGCTCGCATACTTTTTCTAAAGCACACTAAATTACATGTTTTGCAATGTCATGGACAGTCCCTAGGAGAATCGAACTCCTATTTAAAGAATGAGAATCTTTTGTCCTAGCCGTTAGACGAAGGGACCAAATGGCAGTTATTGACTGCCGAGGTTACAGAGAAAAGTCTTAGCTTTTAATCTGTTTAAGATATGTAAGAGCAGTTATTATCTGCTTAATACATAGGGGACAGTAATTATCTGTCAAAAAAATTAATGAAGGACAACTGTTCATTGTCAAAAAGGGACAGCTGTTCACTGTCAAAAAAAGCTAACCAAATAAAAGGTTAGCTTATGTTTCCCCAAGGGGGATTCGAACCTCCACACTCAGTACCAGAAACTGAGGTGCTACCATTACACAATCGGGGAATGCTAATTCGCTAATGTGCAAATAATTTAACAAATGCCCCTGATTTTGTCAAGATAACGCATAGTAATTTTATTACATTTTAAACTAAATTTATCTACCCTTGACAAGTACTCATATTTGGGTAAAATTCACAAATATATGCAAGGACTTGTAATTAACGGAAATAATAATACTTTTGAAGTTGAATGTGATGACGGAATTACCCGTATGTGCTCTTTAAAAGGGAAAAAACTTAAGACCTCAAAAGCTTATTATAATCCTTTGTGCCCGGGAGATAGGGTTCAGATTTTAGAAGATGAACTTACTGAAAAAAGTGGTCAAATAATAGATTTGATTCCCCGTAAAAATGAATACGTTCGATGGAATGTAAAACGGCGTTCTCCGCAGCTACTTGCTTCTAATCTTGATTACATTGTCTGTGTTACAACTCCTGATGAACCACCATTTAGACCCCGTTTTATTGATAGGGCTATTGCCCAAGCAGAGAATCAAAATATAGAACCAGTTATTGTTTGTAATAAAAACGATATAGAAGCTTCAAAAGATCCAGATGTTTTATATTATTTAAATTTATGGGAAGAACTCGGATATAAAGTTTTTCTTATTTCCGCAAAAACTACCGAAGGTTTAAGTGAATTAGCTCATTTTTTAGAAGATAAATTTTGTGCACTTATGGGCCAATCAGGAGTCGGTAAGTCTAGCATTATTAATAGACTTGATTCAACTTGTGTACTTAAAACAGGTAGTTTGTCAGAAAAATACGGGAAAGGTACTCACACAACAACAAAAGGAACATTGATACATCTTACATTAAATGAGGCATTACTGGGGGGAAGAATCGGGGCAACTGCCGATTTGGTCGACACCCCAGGTATTCGTCGTTTTGTTTTACATGACATTGAACCAGAAGATTTAGCACTCTCTTTTAGAGAATTTAAACCACTTATAGGCCAATGTACATATGGAATGAGTTGCACTCACACGCAAGAAGCGGGATGTAAGATTTTAGAAGCTGTACATGCTGGAATAATAAGTGAAGAACGTTATGAGAGTTGGAAACGAATCAAAGCTGAGATAGAAACCGATAGTTGGAAAGACTAGAACTTAAAAATGTCATACAGAAATAACTTAGAGATATATAATGTATAATAAAACTTTAGAACAACTTGATTTTTTTAGAATTCGAAATACCATTGCCAAAAATTGCATGAGCCAAGAAGGTATCGAATTTTTAGAGCAGAGAATCCCATTTACAAGTTTACCAGAAATTTCAGTTTGGAAAAAACAAACGGCAGAATGGATGAAATATATTTCATCCGGATCTCCTAGTGTTTTACAAGGTTGGGAACCTGTCGGAGAACTTTTTCACATCCTCGGAGTCGAAGGAAGCACACTCGAACAAGAAGATATTTATGCACTAGGTACTTTTTGTCGCAGTTGCAGTCGTATAAAAAATAAATTTGTTTTTAATGATGAATTGCCCGATACTCCGGAATTATGTACTTTTGTTGAAAAAATTCCAGATTTATCAGAAGCAGAACAAAAGATCTTTAGAATTATTACAAAAGATGGCGAAGTTCGTGATTTGCCAGAAATACAAGCTATTCGCTCTAGTATACAAAATCTTAGACAAAACATTGATACCCTCATGCACCATTACACTTCTGATGCAAATCTTTCAAAAACGCTACAATCGACACTCCCTGCATTACGTGGCAATCGCCAAGTTCTTGCAGTTAAAGCAAATTTTAAAGGTCGTATAAAAGGGATTGTTCATGAAATGTCACAAACTGGTCAAACATTGTATATTGAACCTTCTGATGTTGTTCAAAAGAACAATGAACTTATTCAAGAAGAATTTAGACTAACACAAGAAATACATCGAATTTTTAAAGAACTCACTACCGAACTCGGAGAATACAAAAAATCATTCGAAAAAGCTTTACAATTAATGCTTCATGTCGATGCAACGTATGCTGCCGCTCGCTGGGGTGTCAACAATAAATGTGTTATAGCTCAAGATATTAATACTTCTGAAAAAGCTTTAACCCTTCTTGCAGCACGCCACCCTTTGCTTGGTTCAAAAGCGGTTCCCATAACAGTACAATTTCATCCACAACATAGAGTACTTATTTTGACAGGACCAAATACGGGAGGAAAAACTGTTACTTTAAAAACAATCGCCCTTTTTACCCTTCTCAATCAAAGTGCATTCCCAGTTCCTGCTAGTGAAGGAACAATTCTTCCTATTTTTACAAATATTTTTGCTGACATCGGTGATGAACAATCACTTGATCAATCGCTTTCTACATTTAGTGGACACATGAAAAATATCGCCCAAGCAATTAAAGGGGCAGATGAAAACTCTCTTGTTCTACTTGACGAGTTAGGTAGTGGCACTGACCCTCAAGAAGGAGGAGCCATAGCCATGGCTGTTCTTGATGAATTAATTAAGCGTGATAGTTTTGTTCTTGTTACCACTCATCATGGTATTTTAAAAAACTTTGGATATACCCATAAATCTTGTGTAAATGCTTCTGTAGATTTTGATGAAACAACATTATCACCAACATACAGAATACAAATGGGGGTGCCTGGTGAAAGTCATGCACTTGATATTGCTAGACGCTCTGGTTTAAACTCCGAAATTGTTGAGATGGCCGAAAAATATATTACAGATGGAGATACAAACGTATCAAAACTAATAAAAGGTCTAAATCAAAAACATGAAGAATTAGCCGAACTTCAAAAAAAGTATCGCATAAAAGAATATCAAATTAACGAAAAGTGGCGAGAAGTAGATTTAAAAGACTTACAATTGCGACAAAAAGAACTCGACTTACAAAAAGAAGGATATCGTAATAACCGTGAATTTTTAGAAACTAGCCGAAAAAAACTTGAAAATCTTGTCCGTGAACTTAGAGAAGGCGAAATAACTCGTGAAAAAAATCTTAAAGTAAAACAAACCATCGCCGACATGAATAATGCGGTTGAAAAACAACAAGAGGAACTTACGACCTCTTACAATACAATTGCAGATTTCACTCAATATGTTGCGAAACAACAACAGATAGCTCAAAAAAATCGTAAATCTATAGCAGAACAGTCTAATCACACCGTAAAAGCTAAAACAAAACAACGAAAAAATAAAAAACGTAAAATTAGTTTCAATGATTTAAAAGGGCCCTCCCTAGAACAAAAGTCCTCACTTGCAACATTTACATTAAAAAGAGGGGCTGCTGTTTTAGTTGGTGAAAAGCGACGAAAAGGAATTCTCTTAGAAGAAGGTAAAAAAGGGAGTTGGATTGTCCAAGTTGGAAGCTTAAAAATGACAATAAAAAACACAGAACTATTTCCTGATTGGGAAGCCACTCAAAAACAAGGGCTTTCAAACACAGAAAACTCAAAAGAGATAAATCCTTCTACAACTCATATTAACTACGTGCTAGAAAAACAATCTAATTCCAATGATGAAAAACCACAATTTGAACTTCGATTACTTGGTATGCATTATGAAGAAGCAATGAAGGCTTTAGAACATCAATTAGATTTATGTACAATTCATAGCTTTAAAAATTTTTCTATAGTTCATGGCAAAGGCACTGGTGTTTTGCAACAAGGGGTGCAAGATTACCTATCTCACTACCCTGGCATTAAAGAATTTCACTTTGCTCGCCCTGAACAAGGCGGTACTGGGAAAACATTTGTTGAATTAAATACGTAACGATTACACTTTAAACCAATCCAAACACAAAAACTAATAGAGGAATAGTTACAATACATAACAGAGTTGTAATACTAAATATACTAGAAGCATATTCAGAATCTTTGTTATATGAAAGCGCCAACATTGTTGTCATAGCTCCTGCTGGACATGCTGTCCCAATTAAAATAGAAATAACGATTGTACTATCCAATAAATAAAAAGGGGCAACAGCATACATAATTGCTTTAAATATTAAAAGAGAAAAAAACGGAACTAAAATTAAAGAGCAAACTGTTACCCAATAGATACGTTTTGTTTTTAATATTTTTATTATAGAAGTCCCTGCTAAGGTACTTCCCGCAACTAACATTGCAAGGGGAGAATTTAGAGCATTAATAGCGTAAAAGGGTTCAATAATAATTTTAGGCAATCGTATTCTAATAACATAAAATAAGAGCCCTATAATTATTGCAATAATATTAGGATGTGTAATAATTGTTATAAACTTTTTTAAAAAAGTAGTTTTTTTAACTTCGTTTCCAGCATTCATAAGCATAATTCCATGACTCCATAAAAATATATGAAAAGCTGTTATATATGCTGTACAATAAAACACTCCATCAGAACCAAAAAGAGCATATAATAAAGGCAAGCCAATAAAACCACAGTTTGTATAAATTATACTCATACGTTCAACGACAAAGTTTTGTGACTTACGAGAAATACATATTTTAGCAATAAAAATACCAAGAACATGAGTAATAACAGCAAGAAAAAAAGCAATACCAAGACCGGCTAACTTTTCTTTAGAAAACTCTTGCTGATAAGATGAAACGATAAGAATAGGAGTAACAATGTAAATAAGTACATTACTTAATTGAATATTCCCTTCTTTGGTTATAACTTTAAGTTTTGTACTAATAAGACCAATAATCATTATAATGAACATTTGTGCAATTTGTGTGACTGTAATAATTGTTAGTTCCATGTATAAATCCTAAAAACGCGTAATTTTTATAGACTACAGAGATGACATTTATTTGTCAATTGTAGAAAGCATAAAATTAAGGTAAAAATTATGCAAAAAAAAGTTCCTAATTGTATATTCATACAATTTTTACTTGACAATTCAAGTATTTTTATGCATTATTAAGGAATAAATATTCTTTTATCTACTTGGGGTACATTTTGAAAGAGCGCCTATCTCGACTTAAAGTTATTCGAAAACTTATAAAATCTTATCGTATTGAATCTCAAGAATCTCTCCTTGTTTACCTACAAAAAGAAGGATTCGAAGTTACGCAGGCAACCCTATCTCGAGACCTAAAATTACTAAAAGTAGGGAAAATATCAGATGGTCGCAATGGCTATGTATATACTTTACCAGGAGAAGACGAACGCCAAGAAACAGACCAATCTCTTGCACAAGATTTTATGCGTGGCTATATTTCAATTGAATATTCAGGAAATATGGCTGTCGTAAAAACATATTCTGGCTATGCCGATGTTGTTGCAGTTGCTTTAGATACATTAGCGATGGATGAGATTTTAGGAACTATTGCTGGTGGTGACAACTGCGTATTTGCATGTCTAAAAGAAGGAATTTCAGGCGAGGATTTTTTAAAAGCCTTAAAAACACGTATTCCTGAACTAGAAGAATAACCTTCTAACTTTCAAACCATCTGTATATTGTTACTCAACATAAAAATCACTATAATCTAACACTGTATACTTTTTCTATTAATAGGAGAAAAAAATGATAAATTGGGAAAATCTCGACACCCTTGAAAGCTACAAAAAATTACTGTCCTTAAAACAGCAGGTTTCTTTAAAACAAGTACTAAACGCAGATCGTGTTAAAAAATATTCTGTAAAATGTGCTGCTGGTCTTACTTATAACTATGCTGCTAAACAAGTAAACAATCAAATCTTGAAAGTTATGCAAGAACTTGCAGATGAAGCTCAACTAAACGAAAAATTTAGAGCCCTTTATGAAGGTGAAACAATTAACACTGGAGAAAATCGAAAAGTGTTACATCACCTTCTTCGTGGACAATTGGGTAAGGACGTTGTAGAGAATAAAAAAAATATCCGTTCTTTTTACAAAGAGCAACAAGATAGAATTGCTGAATTTGCAAATAATGTACATGAAGGGAAAATAACAAATAAAGCAGGTGAAAAATTTACCTCAGTATGTCAAATTGGTATAGGAGGCTCAGATTTAGGTCCTCGTGCTATGTATATTGCACTCGAAAACTTAGCAAAAGCTAATGGAACACTAAAAATGGACGCCCACTTTATTAGCAATGTTGACCCTGATGATGCAGCAGCAGTATGCAAAACTTTAGATCTTTCGCATACACTTTTCATTCTTGTATCTAAATCTGGAACAACACAAGAAACACTTTCAAATCAACTTTTTGTAAAGTCATTTTTAGAAGAAGCAGGACTTGATGCAAAAAATCATATGGTTGCTGTAACTTCAGAAACTAGTCCTCTTGCAAACAATCCTGACTATTTAGATTCATTCTATATGGATGATTATATTGGAGGTCGCTACTCATCATGTTCAGCAGTAGGAGGAACAATTCTCTCCCTTGCCTTTGGTCCTAAAGCATTTGCAGATTTTCTTGATGGAGCACATGAAGCTGATAAACTTGCAAAAAACAAAGATATTAAAAAGAATCCAGCAATGCTCGATGCCCTTATTGGTCTATATGAACGCAACGTACAAGGGTATCCTTCAACCGCTATTCTTCCATACTCTCAAGCACTTGCACGCTTTCCTGCTCACTTACAACAAGCTGATATGGAGAGTAATGGTAAACATGTTAATCGTTTTGGAAAAGCTGTTAATTATGCAACTGGTTCTGTAATTTTTGGTGAACCTGGTACAAACGGTCAACATTCATTCTACCAACTATTACATCAAGGAACTGACATTATTCCTTTACAATTTATTGGATTTAATGAAAACCAAAACGGGAAAGATATTACTTTAGAAGGATCCACAAATCAAAAAAAACTTTGTGCTAACTTAGTCGCACAAATTGTTGCTTTTGCTTGTGGTAAAAATGACGAGAATCCTAACAAAACTTTTGAAGGTGAACGACCTTCAAGTCTTATTTGGGGCAAAAAACTTACTCCAGCAAGTTTAGGAGCTCTTCTTGCACATTTTGAAAATAAAATTATGTTCCAAGGATTTTTATGGAATTTAAATTCTTTCGATCAAGAAGGTGTTCAGTTAGGTAAAAAACTTACTAAAAAAGTTCTTGCACATGATATTGACGATGCTTTAAAAGAATATTCAAAAATTTTTGACATTTAATGTTTATTAATTAACTTTTAACTATTTATACTTTGTTTAAATAGACAAAAAAACCAACTAATTATTTATTAGTTGGTTTTTTTAAATTTTTCTTGTTGATTCTCGTTCAATAACTTTTACCGGAAACCTAACAATAGGATCTATTATTTTTTCTCCTTTAATTATGGAATCAAGCATATCTACAGCCGCTTCGCCCCTAGCTTTTACATCTTGGTGTATTGTTGTAAGAGATGGATAAGCAAATTGCGCAAACTTATTATCATCAAAACCTACAATAGATAAATCCCGAGGAATATGTACATTTTTTTCTAAAAAATAACGAGAAGCCTGAAAAGCATAATAATCTGAACAAAAGAAAATTGCCGTAAAAATATTTTGCTTCCAATATTCATACATATGATTCAAGGTCAGTTCTCTTTTCTCTTGGTTTTGATACATATACATTTTATCACATTTAGGAATTCCTAAGCCTGCCTCTTTTAAGGCTTTTATATAACCTTCCTGACGTAATCTATTTACTGTATCATTCTCGAATTGGTCACCAATAAATAAAATGTTTTTATGTCCTAAAGATATTAAATATTTTGTAATTATGTATCCACCCTGTTTATCTTCAAGTCCAATATTATAATATTGGTTAACTATTTTTTTAGATTGTACTTTTAAGGTATCTTTGAGATAACAATCAATAAAAACGATCGGAACTCTTGCTTTTTCTAATATTTCTATACACTCCTCTGATTCGAGTCCCATTATAAGTAAACCAGAAACTTTCCATGTCTCAGCAAGAGAAACAACTTCTTGTTCCCCTTGCGCCACATGCAACATTGTATAATAACCACGACATCTAATCTCATTTTCAATTGCAGCTAAAATAGCTGACATAAAAGGATCCTCTAAAACTTCTGTAGAATATTTTCTACTATAGTCCGTGATAACTCCAATAATTTTTGTATTTTGCCCTGCTAGAATCATAGCCCCTACGTTTGGAATATAATTTAGCTCATCAATATAATGTTTTATAAGTTCTAACTTAGCAGTTGATATTTTACCTTTTTTATTATGTATAACATTTGAAACGGTTGTTGGACTCACACCCGCTAATTCAGCAATATCCTTAATTGTTGCCATGATAATTTATTTGATTGATCCTTCTACCATGCCTTTAATTATATATTTTTGTGCAAATATAAATAAAATAATTACTGGTAACATTGCAAGTAAGGTTGAAGTAAGAATAAGATCCCATTGTTTTACATAAGAACCGACAAATGTCATAACGGCTATTGGAAGAGTTTTAACTTTTCCTCCTAAAACTAGCGAAGGTAACAGATAATCATTCCATATCCAGATACCATTCAAAATTAAAACAGTAATTTGTACTGGTTGTAATAACGGGAAAACAACATGGCCAAAGACACCTTCTGTTGTGCAACCATCAATAATAGCAGCTTCTTCTAGTTCAAAAGGAATTCCTTTTGTAAAACCATGAAGAATAAATACAGACATTGAAGAACCAAATCCAATATATGCAAAAATCAATCCTTGATGATTTGTTAACAATTTTATACCAGTAAAATCACCAAACTGCCTAAACCAAGAAAGCAAAGGGAGCATAACTGCTTGAAAAGGAATAGTCATAGCAGCAACAATACACAAAAAAATAATTGTCGACCATTTTGTTTTATTTCTAACCAGAACCCAAGCTGCCATCGAAGAAAATAAAACTATTAAGATGAGTGAAACAGCAGTAATAAAAATGGAATTAAAAAAAGCGTTCCAGTACCTCATGTTTGGATTTTTGACAACACTATGTATATTTTTAAACAATAAGCTCCAATGTTCTGGCAGCGCTAAAGGAGAACTTATAATAGAAATAGCTGGCTTTGCTGAATTTAATAACACAATTAAAAATGGAGTCAAAACAATTATAAATAAAATAAATCCTAAAATACCTAAAAGTTTGTTCTTTATGTAAGCTTGTGTCATTATAGTTCTTCCTCACGTTTTTTATTTACAGTAACTTGTACAAGCGAAACAATAGCAAGAAGCACAAAGAAGATAACTGCTTTTGCTTGACCCAAAGCCCACTTATTTTTTACAATAGCTGTTTTATAAATATTTAAAGCCTGTAATTCAGTACTGTTTGTCGCATATAATCTTCCACCAATCGTTTCTTTTAATAATGCAGGCCCACCATTTGTTAAGGTTAAGTTAAGATCAAACTGCTTAAAAGAGTTAACCAAAGTAAGGAAAAGACAAATTGTGAAGGCTTGAGCACACATTGGAATAATAATGCTTAACATTCTTCTCCATCCACTTGCCCCATCTATAACAGAAGCTTCTATAACAGAAGAAGGGATTCCTTGAAGAGCCGTTACATATATCATCATAATATATCCGGCATACTGCCATGTACTTACAATAATAATTGCCGCCAATGCAGAATAAGGCCCAGATAACATTGATTTTGCCATAACTGAGATTCCTATTACCGATCCAATATTTGTAAACATATAATTAAAAATAAATTGCCAGACATAACCTAATACGATACCACCAATTAAATTAGGAACAAAAAAACCTGCTCTATATATATTTGCACCGTTTATTTTTTGTGTTACCAACAAAGAAAGTAAAAACCCAAGAACATTTATTAACAGAACATTAATAATTGCAAAAACTATTGTTAATAAAATCGAATATACATATGTTTTGTCGGTAAATACCCCGGCATAATTTTCAAAATTTACAAAGTTAGAAAACTTAACTCCGTTCCAATCTGTAAAAGAGAAGAACACTCCTAAAATAAAAGGAATGACTACTGTCATCGCAAATGGAATTAAAACTGGAAGCAAAAATAAAACATTAATAATACTTCTATGTTTTTGAGTTGGATATAAATAAAATCCAGCAACTAAAATTAACAAAGAAAAGAAAAGAAATATTCCACGGTTATCGAAAAGCAATGAAAAAGAATCCATTCTATATCTAATAACACATAACGAAATAGAAAAAATACTAAGTACAACTCCAACTATAAAAAAAATTATAGCTAATGTTTTTTTTCTTGTATCATTCATAAAACAACCTTTTTCCGTAAAAGTACAGACATTTAATTAAAAAAATGCTGTAGGGAATTGTTTTATAGCTAAACAAAAACAAGACTCTACAGCATGGTATGCTGTTAAAGCAACTAATAATAGTTATTCAGCTATTGTTGCAACAGCATCTGTGAACATTTGAACAAACTGATCAGTTGTTATTGTTCCGTTAGCAAGAAGTTCATAGATAGGACCAAGTGTATTCATACCAAAACCATCAGGCATTTTGTATTGTTCCCAAGAATAGGTTTTACCAGCAGCAACCCAATTTTGAACTGATTCAGAAAGAGGAGTTTTTGGCTTTAGGGTATCAGAAGTATAAGGAGAAATCATACTCATATCTGTAATACGAGCTTTTCTTCCCTCATCTGAAAGTGCAAAAGCAGTTAAGAAGTCTTTAGCTGCTTTTTCGTTTCCACCTTTTGTTACACACCACCAAGAAGGAGCACCTACTTGAATACCATCTGTAACTTCATGACTGAAAGCATGAGGAGCAAAAGCGGCTTTAAAAGTTGCATCCTTTAAGTTACCATCAATCCAGTTACCTTGATGACAGAAAACAGTTTTACCTTGTGCAAAAGCACCAACTTGTTGATCATAACCACCAGTTGTCAAAACAACAGGATCAGAATAATCAAATAAAAGTTTTACATAATCGGCATACTGTGCAAGACGATCTGAATCAACTTTTCCATCAAGCATAGCATCGATAACACTCGTATCCCCTGCTTTTAGACCTGTAGAAAGATAAATACCAACATTATGAAGACCAGTTACCCAAGTCATTCCACCTGAAGCACTTGCTGCCATAGAAACAACGGCATCGATTCCAAGTTTGTCTTTCATACCATCTAACTTTTTAAAAGCAGCTTCATAAGCATCAATTGTAGTTAAAGTAGAAGGATCAATACCTGCTTTAGCTAAAAGATCAGGATTATAAGCTAATCCATAACCTTCTACAGCATATGGGAAACCATAAACATGACCGTCAGCAGTATATGCAGCGTTTGTTTCTTTTACCCATGGCTCATCATCAAGAGTTATCATATCCTCTTTCCAAAGCTCATAATCAGCAGGTCCTGCAATCATAAAAGTATCAGGCATATTATCAGAAGCTTTATAACCTTTTAAAGTTGCTCCAATATCAGCTCCACCACCAATAGACTCTACTTCAACACTTATACCAGTCTTTTCTGAATATGCAGCAGCAAAAGCTTTTAGTTGTTCATCAATTTCAACTTTACCGTTAAAAATACGAAGAGTATCGGACTCTTTTGCCTTAGCATCATCTTTTGACCCACCTGCAAATACAGGCACCATGAGCATCGCCACAGCAGCAGCACATGCAATCAATCTTTTTTTCATGTATTCCTCCTAAAAAAAAGAACAATTTTATTTTTAGTGCATACACAACTCTTTGTTTTTCTTATGGTGTTGCGTAACACTTATAACTACAGTAAACCTGTTTTCAAAATTTGTCAAATATTTTTTTTTATATTGTCACATACTTAATTTTCAGGTACTATCAAATATGGAATTTATAAAATTAATAGCAATAGGCATACTATTAGGGATATCTAATGTTATTCCAGGCGTTTCTGGTGGCACATTGGCTGTTGTTTTTGGCGTCTATGATCGTATTATAGAACTAATAACTATTAACATAAAAAAAATATTTTCTCGATGGAAATTTATTGTTCCTTTATTGGTGGGACTTATAATAGGAATATTTGCATTTACAAATATTATTACTACACTACTTCAAAATTATCGCATACCTACTAACTGGTTTTTTATGGGCTTGATTGCAGGAAGTATCCCTTTTATTTGGAAAAAAATTCGAAATTCAAAAAAATCGAATATTTCCGAAAATCTTACACAAAAACAGCAAAACAATGTTTTAGTAGAAGATGATTTAGAAGATCTAAAACAAGACTTTTTTGAAAACTCGACTGCACCCATAGTATCTACTGCTGTAAGTTTTTTTGTTGCTCTTATAATTATGCTTATAATGTTATTTTTTAATCCTGTTCAAAACTCTTCACCTCAAACTGTATTCTCACTTATTCTTTGCATTAAATTGCTTATTGCAGGATCTCTAGCTGCTATAGCCATGATTATTCCTGGAATTTCAGGCTCTTTTTTGTTGCTTGCAATTGGAATGTACTCAACTGTTATCACGGCTGTTGCAAATTTAAATATTATTTTATTAATATTTTTAACAATTGGAATTATTCTTGGATTACTTGGTGGTGCTAAACTAATTAGATTTATTATGTCTAAGTTTTATTCTCAAACCTATGGTGCTATTATGGGATTAGTTATTGGATCGATAACTATTATCTTCCCTGGAATTGCTTCTGGGATAGAATTTGCCGTCTCTATTCTTGTTTTTATTGCAGGATTTATACTTGCTTATTTTTCATGCAAAAAAGAAGATTAACTATACAGGCATAAAACTAAGGGCAAGAATATCCAAAAAACGCTCCATAACAGAAAAAGCTTCTTCACTGAGCATATCTGCAGTATCAAATTGAGTATGCATCATACGCCAAGTTTTTGGTAGCTTCTCGCTCAACAAAAGAGCTTTTGCTGGATCTGTTCCATTAGACCGCAATTTTTTAAGACCTTCAGCGCTAACCCCTCCTCCATGCATTATTATACTATGATTCATAACCGCTTCAGAAAATTTTCTATCTTTTTGTAATTGTCGCATATACAACGTAGATTCTTCTTTGGGAAGCATTGTAATCATTATTGCAGGAATCCCATTTGCAATAAATCCAGCATTATCACCATAAGGAACAGGAAGAGTAACCCAACTCTCGGAACTTGCTTTGCGAGCAAGATTACAACATTTTTCAAATAAAGTACTATATTGGGTAGAGAAATATCTTGAAGCTTTTTGAAATTTTCCAGCTGTAGAAACGGTAAGAACTTCGCCGCGACCACACCCATCTAATACATAAATATCATTTTTTATTGTGGCATTTTTCCCTGCCATTTTATTCTTTAAAAAATATTCAGCTAACCCAAAGGAACCAGCTTCTTTCCCTGCATGTTCTTCTCCATCAGAAAATATTACTCGAACATTATAGGGTAAAGTGTTTTTCGTTTTTATTGTATCATTTTTTTTATCAATAGATCCGTGTATAAGTCTATTTATCCATAAAAGAGTTTGATACACAGCTGCACTGTTATCATTTGCTCCTGGATTATACTCCTTTGGATTAGAGGTTTTTAATAAAGCTCTATCATAATGCACAATTACTGTTTTAGTATAAAAAACAGGAGAATGATGGGAGCTCGGGAACTGAACAAAAATATGATTTAAATCCCCAATTCTTACAACAGAAAAAGGAATATCCATTTTCTGTAACCATTTTTGTAAGAACTCAAATCGATTACATGATTGTTTAATAAACTCAAAAAATTCTAAAGGCAATTTAACCATAAGTTTACTATACTCTATTTTTTAAGTTTTAACACATATTGCAATAAAATATATCTTAAAAAAAGTCAAAAAACTCTTTGTTTATTCAAAAAAATATGGTATTTTACATCTATGATAATTCCTACACATGAAAAATCATCAAATAACAGCCTTATTTTTATTTTTCAAAATAACAATATTTTGGTAAAAAAAAATAGCCTAGACTTGCCTAATTATTCTCAATTTATTGAATGGAATAAACTCTCCTTTTTTTCTATTCAATTTTATGAAACAGATTACAATTATGTAGCAGCTTTTTTAGATACAAATATTGACATACCAGAGGGTTATGAATTCACTCCACTAAGAAACATCTTCGCACAAAACTGTTTTTATTCGGCAAAAGCTGCTAGGGGTGCAGGCTTATTAAATTGGACAAAAATGACACAATTTTGTTGCAGATGTGGATCTAAATTAACTTATTCTACTTCTGAAACAGCAAAATGTTGTCCAAACTGCAACTATATATCATATCCTAAAATAATGCCTGCAATAATTGTAACCATCCGAAAGGATGACAAAATTTTACTAGTTCGTCATAAAAAACGCATAAGTAATATCTACGCTTGTGTTGCAGGTTTTATGGAGCTAGGAGAAACAGCCGAAGAATGTGTAGAAAGAGAAGTTTTTGAAGAAACCAATTTAAAAGTAAAAAATATACGTTATTTTGCGACACAAAGTTGGCCATTCCCTTTCCAACTAATGATAGGATATACAGCTGATTGGAAATCAGGTATACTAAAAATACAAGAAGATGAAATTTTAGAAGCAAAATGGTTTTCAAAAAATGCGCTTCCAACAATTCCAAACAAAGGGTCTATTTCTTATAGATTAATAAAGGAAACATAAAATAATGGACAATTCTACATCAATCCTTGCTCAATTTAATCAAATGCAGAATAGTGGATATTTTAAAGAGTTAGAAAGATTAAAAAAAGAAAACCGAAATTATGAGCGCTTATTTGAAGATGTTTATTGTCTTATTTCATATACCCAAATTGATGCAATGTTTAGTTTTATAATTAAGAGACTCTTAGACTCTTTTATACCACAATTTATGGCTTTTATTATGCAGCCTCCAAGAAAAACTGAATTGCGACAATACTGTTATAGAAGTATGAAAGCTTCTAACGAAACATTTTCATATAAAACATATTCTATTTTAGTTAATTATTTTGAAACATCAGACACCTATTCTTATGATTATACAAAAATCGTAGAAGAATTGGGTGAAAATGTTTCTATACCTAAAGAACTTACAGAAAAAGAACCTGTTATAATTATGCCATTAAAAGGCATTGGTGGTGTTTATGGTGTAATTATTCTTTCTGAAAAAACTATTGGTGGTACATATACAGAAGTTGAACGACAATATATTTTGCATCTTTTTGGTATTTTAGCCTTAACCATTCAGAATGGTTTACATTATGAAAGCTCAATTACTGAGCCTAAAACAAACCTTTATACTCCAGATTATTTTAATATTCGATTAAAAAATTGTATCGCCCTTTCTCAGCGAGAAAAAATGAAAGCAGGTGTACTTATGCTTGATATCGATTTATTTAAGCATTTTAATGATACTTGGGGCCATCTTGCAGGAGATAAAGTTCTTTTAACTGTTGCAGATAAACTAAGAGAACTTACACGTATAGAAGATTGTGTTGCCCGTTTTGGAGGAGAAGAATTTATTATTCTTATTACTAACTGTAGTAAAAGTGATTTATATACAATAGCAGAACGAATACGTATTGCAGTTTCCAATCTTATAGTAACCGAAAAAGGAGAAAACCTTGCAGTTACTATTAGTATTGGAGGATACCATATTGATTTTAAAAATACCTTAAATGAAAAAGAAATAATTGAGAAAGCTGACAAAGCTTTATATGAGTCTAAGCAAAATGGTCGTAATAGAACAACCATTCACAGCCTAGGACTATATAGTAGAGCTATTGCAATAGAATTTAAAGAAAATATTTTTATTTAATCTGAGGCTCAGAACCTGCAAATGTAGCTAATCCTTTAAAATCTAATGTAGCAAAATAATCATCATAGTTCTCTTTACGTCGTATCTGAATAATGTCCCCATTTGTGCGCAATAACAATTCACCACAGCGAAGTTTTCCATTATAATTAAATCCCATTGCCCGTCCATGAGCACCTGCATCATGCACAACAACGAAATCGCCAATTTCAATTTTAGGCAATTTTCGTTGAATTGCAAATTTATCACAATTTTCACAAAGAGAACCAACAACATCATAAACATGAGCATCAGAATCAGGAATCAGATTACCATTCTCATCTGTTACATTATCTTTACCAACTACACTTACATGATGATAGGCCCCATACATTCCAGGACGCATTAAATCTGCCATAGTAGCATCTACACCAATGTAATCTCTATAAATATGTTTTTCATGGATAGCTTTTGTTACTAACCAACCATACGGACCTGTGATAACACGAGAACATTCCATAAAAAATTTTATATCAGAATCAAAATTAGGTACAACAATTTGATCGTATACTTTTTTTATTCCATTTGCTATATATGTATAGTCAACTTCTTTCTCGCCAGGATTATACGGAATACCTATTCCACCACCCATATTAATAAACTCTAAAGTTATATTAAGTTTTTCTTTAAGTTCAACTGCTAATTCGTATAAAAGGCGTGCTGTTTCAATAAAATAATCGTTTCCTAGCTCATTAGAAGCAACCATTGTGTGTAAACCAAAACGAGTTGCTCCGTATTCTTTTGCCTTTGCATATCCTTCAAAAAGTTGTTCCCGTGTTAAACCATATTTTGCTTCTTCTGGTTTTCCTATAATTGCATTGCCTTCTTTTAAAGGACCAGGATTATACCGAAAACAAATCAATTCAGGAAACCCTTCAAGAGCCTTTTTTACAAAATCTACATGGCTAATATCATCAAGATTTAATATTGCACCACGAGCATTTGCATAGATATATTCTTTCGCTGGTGTTTCGTTACTTGTAAACATAACATTTTCACCTCTAATCCCTGATTTTTCACAGAGAATAATCTCAGGTAAGCTTGAACAATCACCACCAAAACCCTCATCTCTAAGAATTTTTAAAATATATGGGTTTGGACAACCTTTTACTGCAAAATATTCCTTAAATCCAGGGAGAACACTAAATGCTTTTACTAATTTTTTTGCATTCTTTCTAATTGCTTTCTCGTCATAAATATAAAAAGGGGTCTCATATTTTATGGAAATATCTTCAATTTGTTTTTTAGTAAGGGGAAATGGTTTATACGACATAAAAGCTCCTAAAATGTACTTGATTACTTATTTTAAATAAACGTAATATATATACAATTATAATGAATATATATACAACGTGCAAGCTATACAAGTATTATTTTTTAATTTCAACGATTTATACAATACTACATCGACATTAAAATCTGATAATAAAATAGGCTATTTATTTTCTTGCGACGAAATCCATTTTCTGATACAGTATGAATAAAAATAGGAGTCTTTAATGTCAGATTTACGAACACAAAGTGCTGTTTTAACTGCAAAAGCGTTAACAGAATTTGCAAAAACAAAAAATATAGATTTATCAATTGAAGCAAGTGACCTTACCCTTGAAACACCCCCAAAAACAGAAATGGGAGACTTAGGAATCCCAATGTTTCCATTTGCAAAAGACTTTAGAATGGGTCCTCCTGCAATTTCAAAAGAAGTTGTCTCTCTTATTAAACCTACAAATATCGGCACATTTATCGCCGTTGGACCTTATGTAAATATTAAATTTAATAAAGAAACTGTTGCCGAAACAATTTTAGAAAAAATTATTTCGGAAGGCGATGATTATGGTAAAAAAGCTCCTGACGGTATATCAGCATTAAATGGGCGTCGTGTTATGATAGAGTTTTCAAGCCCAAATACTAACAAACCTTTGCACTTAGGACATTTGCGAAATGATGCATTAGGTGAAAGTTGTGCACGCATTATGAAAAATCAAGGAGCGGAAGTCTTTAAGGTTAATAACATAAACAACCGCGGAGTGCATATCTGTAAAAGTATGTTAGCTTATAAACTTTTTCATGAAAAAAATGGTGATACTCCAGAAAAACTAGGTCTTAAAAGCGATCGTTTTGTTGGAGACTGCTATGTAGAATTTAATAATTACTCTAAAACACATCCAGAAGCTGAGCAAGAAGCTCAGAACATGCTTTTAGCATGGGAAAAAGGAGATAAAAAAATTCATGCCCTTTGGGAAAAGATGAACCAATGGGCAATAGGTGGTGTAAAAAAAACATATGCACGTACAGGCGTAAGTTTTGATAAACTGTATTATGAAAGTGAAACCTACCTAAAAGGTAAAGAAATAATATTAAAAGGCCTTGAAAATGGATTATTTTATAAAGAAAAAGATGGATCTGTTTGGGTTGATTTGGGAGAAATAAAACTTGACAAAAAAGTTTTATTACGAAAAGACGGCACAGCTCTTTACATGACACAAGATATAGGGCTTGCAGTTACTCGACACAACGATTGGGATTTTAATCAACTAGTATATGTCGTTGGTTCTGAACAAATCTATCACTTTACTGTACTTTTTTATATTTTACAGAAACTTGGATTTGATTGGGCAAAGCGTCTTTATCACCTTTCATATGGAATGGTAAATCTTCCAGAAGGAAAGATGAAAAGCAGAGAAGGAACAGTAGTAGATGCAGACGACTTAATAGATGAATTACGAAACGGAGCTCTAGAAGAAATAAAAGCAAAAGGAAGAGAAAAGTGTGTCGGTGATGCTCCTGTCGTTGCTGAAAAAATAGCCATTGGAGCACTCCATTATTTCTTGTTACAAAACACACCTACAAAGGATATGATTTTTAATCCAAAAGAAAGCCTTTCTTTTAATGGAAATACAGGACCATATCTGCAGTACATGGGAGCACGTATTTCATCTATTCTACGAAAAGCAAAAGAACAAGGTATACAAAGCGCCCGAAGCCTTTCTGAAGAAGAACGTAAGAGTGCATTTTCTTTATTAACAGATAAAACAGAATGGGAACTTATCAAAACACTTTCTGACTTTCAAAAAGTACTCCTAAAAGCTGCAGAAAATTTTGATCCATCTTGTGTTGCAAGTTATTTGCACGATGTTGCAAAAAGTTTTAGTCGCTTTTATCATGATTGTCCTATTTTAGCTGCAGAAAATTCTGTTCTTATTTCTGCGCGTCTCGAACTAGCGAAATGTACTTTAACTGTATTAAAAAATGGAATGAATTTAATTCTTGTTCCGTTTTTAGAAACAATGTAGTATATATGACTAACTCTTATAGTATCAAAAAAACAAACATGAACTGTAGCGAAGACATTATTGATATTTGTCTACGAGCTGGAGCACTTGTTTTAGAGAACGGTGGAGAAACATATCGAACAGAAGAAACAATTGTACGTATAGCTAGATCTCTTGGAGCTTTGACTGTTTCTGCATTTGTAACCCCAACAGTTATTATGGTCTCATTTAAAGATTCAGAAAATAACACTCACACTTCTGTACATCGAATAACTATTAGAGGAACAAATTTAGAAAAAGTCGATCGTATCAATACACTATCAAGAGAAATAACTGGTAGTATGCTTCAGACGACTTCTTGCACAAAAATTGGATCAGGGGCTCCTGTACAACCATCAAACCTTTCAATTCAAGAAATAAAAAATAAACTTTTAACTATTGAAAAAGCCCCTTGTTTTACAAAAAAACTCATAATTTTAATGAGTGGATTTAGTGCAGCTTTTTTTGCTCTTATGTTTGGTGGAAATTTTTATGACGCAACAATTGCATTTGTCATTGGTTTTTTATTAAGAATAGTTCTAATAGCTTTAGAAAAGGTTACTCGAAATACTTTCACTGTATCTCTTGTTAGTGGTTTTTTTACTGCTTTTTTAGCATTTTTAGCAACTAATATAATTTCTCTTATTTTTTCTCCTAATCAAATACCGGTCTCATACATGCAAATAATAGTATCTGTTCTCATGCTTGTTGTTCCCGGCATTGCAATTACAAATGCAATGAGAGATATGATAGCAGGAGATTTAGTTTCTGGCACAGCGCGTTTGTTTGAAGCTTTTATGATTGCAGCAGGATTGTCAGCAGGAACTGCAGCAGGATTATTATTAACAGGAGTATTTCTATGACAGAAGCCTTTTCAGGAGCAATATCTACAAACTCTGTAGCTATAAATATTCTTCTTGCTGCCCTATGGAGTGCAGGAGCCTCTGCTTGTTTTTCTGTTTGCTTAAACGCTTTTCATAGGGACATACTATTTTGCGCTTTACTAGGATCGATTGGTTGGATTTTATACTTATCAATATTTGGATTAACTGGTTCGTTATTTGGAGGATATTTTACTGGAGCTTTTACTGTTTCCATTGTTGCTGAAATTCTTGCCAGTTACCAAAAAAAGCCTGCCACAATTTTCATTCTACCAGGGCTTCTTCCTCTTGTCCCAGGAGGCGGAATGTTTAACACTATGGAAGCTGCCCTTACAGGGAACTTAACTAAGGCAGGAACACTTGGCTACCAAACACTGGGTGAAGCTGGCGCCATAGCTCTCGGTATTGCTCTTGCCTCATCATCTGCACGGATTATTCGTCGGATAAGAATTAAAACTCGTTGACAAAAAGACCACTATTTACTAATCTGTATTAATGGAAAAAACAAAAAGAAAAATTGTTATCCTTTTTTCTATTGCATCATTTTTCGTCGTATTTTTTGGTATATCCCTTGGAATACTTGTTGGTGCAACAATTAATACAAAAAACACAGAACAATTTACAAGCTTTGATACATCACTTCCAACAAAGCTACTAGATATAAATGGAGAATTCATTACAGAGTTTTCTGGTAATGAAAAAAGAGAAATTGTTTCTCTTACTAAGCTTCCTCAAACAATGATAGCAGCTTTAATATCCCGCGAAGATAACATTTTCTATGAGCATCCAGGTTTTAGTTTAAAAGCTATTTTTAGAGCTGTTGTTGGAAAATTAACCGGTCTAAATCTCGGAGGAGGATCTACCCTAACCCAACAAATAGGTGGAACGTTATATTGTGACCGTACTGAAATTTCTATAAGCCGCAAAATCAAAGAGCTCTGGTGGGCTATTCAAATGGAAAGAAGATTTTCAAAAAATGAAATTTTAGAATTATATATTAACAAAGTATATTTTGGAGGTGGAACAAACGGTGTTGGGGCTGCTTCAAAATATTATTTTGGACATTCTGCTACAGAAATAACTCCGGCTGAAGCAGCAATTTTGGTGATTCAGTTATCAAACCCCGCATATTACAATCCCTTTGAACATCCTAACATAGCCATGGAACGGCAAAAATATGTTCTCGATTATATGGTAAATTTAAAGTATCTTACCCAAGAAGAAGCTGACGAATCTTTTGATGAATACTGGGCTAATTTTGACTACACGAGAACTAATACTTCTGCATATGCAATGCGTGAAGATCCAACTCCTTGGTTTAGTGAATATGTTCGTCGAGAATTACTAAAAAAATTGTATGGAAATACAAATATTTATACAGATGGGTATACAGTTAATACAACCTTAAATATGAGCCATCAATTAGCAGCTCAAAAAACAATGAAAAAATGGATTGACTATGCCAATCGCTCATATCTAAATTCAAGTGAAGCTCGCTCTAGTGATGCCTCAAAAACATATATCCCAATGACAGAGCTTATGTCATTAGTGTTTAACATTCCAGACCTAAAAGTATCGGAACAACGTAACGAATTGACTTCAAAAACCTACTATAAAGAAGTTTTAAATCCCGTTGTTGACATGATGACTCTTATGTTTGGAGTTGAAAATTTAAAAGTAGGAGTTGTCAATCGTTTAAATTCAGAAGTTGTTGATGAAAGTGCAAAAACAACAATTGAAGGAACAATGATTTCTCTCGAAAACAATACAGGGTACATTACAGCTTTAATTGGAGGATCAAAATTTAGCGAAACAAACCAGCTTATTCGTTGTACTCAAGGACTAATGCAACCTGGGTCTTCAATTAAGCCATTGTACTATTCAGCAGCAATAGATAGCCGAAAATTTACAGAAACATCTATTATTTATGATACTCCTATTGTATTTCATACAGAAAGTGGAGACCCTTACATACCTCTTGATTTTGAAGGAGTTTGGAAAGGTCCTGTCCAATTATGGTATGCACTTGCACATTCAATGAATGTGCCTTCCTTAAAAATCCTTGATGCAATTGGATTTGATGTAGCTATTGATAGAATGACAAATCTATATAATATTCCTGAGGATGAAATTGATGATAGAGCCTTTGTACCTGGATACCCAATTGGACTTGGAACATGCGCAATTCATCCTATAGAAGCCGCCCAAGCATTTGCTGTTTTTGCAAACGAAGGAAAACGTGTAACTCCTATAGCAATTCGATCGATAGAAGATAAAAAAGGTACTATAATTTTAAATCCAGAAAAAGAATTACGCCAAAAAGAACAAGATTTAGGAAATGACATACAAGTTATATCACCTCAAACTGCCTATATTATGACAGATTTACTACAAAACACAGTTAAGACAGGAAGTCTTGCTTGGGGATCTGGCTGGGGCACAAAATTTAGATATAAAGATGAGAATGGAAATCGCTTTACGATGCCTGCAGGAGGTAAAACAGGAACCACACAAAACTGGGAAGCAGCTTGGGCTGTTGGTTTTACACCTTATTACACCTCTGCATTTTGGTTCGGTTTTGATCAAACTGGCCAATCTCTTGGATTACAACTTACAGGTTCAACACTTGCCGGTCAAGCTTGGGGTGATTTTATGAGTGCTGCAAATGAAGGACTTCCATATAAAGAATTTAAAAAACCAACAACTGGAATAGTTGAAGCAACCGTTTGTTCTGTATCTGGACAGATTTTGACAGATGCCTGTGGAGATAATAGAATTGATGGAATATACCTTACAGGAACTCAACCAGATACAATTTGCGAATTACATTCAAATCGTATTACAGCAGCACAGATTGGAGCGCAACGTTTAGAATATGAAAAATTCTTAACCGGAACGATTCTAAATCCTGATATCGATAACACCCCTCTTACAGTTGATTTATCTTTCTTAAAACAAGATATAATTTCTAATAAAAACGAAATTTCCAGTGAAAACACAGAAGACTCAGAAACATCAGACAGTTCAAAAAATCTAGATGATTCAGAAAACACTATTACTGCAGACAACGAAACAACAAAAGAGCTTCAAGAAGCTAAAAAGCCTCTGATTAACAATTTACTCGATTAATTTTAAGAGGAGTTTTTTTATGAATGCTAAAATTGCACAAATAAAAGTAAAAAAAAGGATTCGTCAAGATGTAGGTGATCTTCAGCCACTTATGGATAGTTTAAAACGCTATGGATTGCTCAATCCAATAGTAGTCTCAGAAAATTATGAATTAATAGCCGGAGAGCGCCGTTTAAGAGCTGCCATAGCACTTGGTTGGGAAACCATACCTATCACTATAACTTCTTCACCGGATAAAATTTCCCAGCTCGAAATAGAAATTGAAGAAAACGTTGTCCGTCAAGATTTTTCACGAGAAGAATTATTAGACGCTTATTCAACTTTAGAAAAACTTAGAAACCCTTCATTTATTAAACGCATAATCAATTCGATTAAACTATTTTTTTCTAACTCGTTTAGTATTAGGGAAAACCAGAAAAAAAACAAACATAAAAAGAATGCTCTCTTATCTCTTTTTTTATTAATCGGAATACTTTTTCTTATATTAGAAACAGCAACTTATCAATCTGGAAACAATATCGTAGTTACAACTTTCCTTTCGATTATAGGTATTATTTTTATCATTATAGGTTTATTTTACTTTATTAAATTTTTAACAGGATTAAAAAAATAGTTTAATACAAAAAAAAGGCCGGTTTACGAAACCGGCCATGCCCATCAGGCAGTCGGGCAAACAATGGGTGGGAGGGGATTAGTTCACCCGACATATTATATATCGGGTGAGATAGAACAAAACTTAATCTGTAATTCAAAAATATCTTTTATTCATCACTTTTTTCAGAAACATCAATATTCATAGAAAGATTAATAGAATATGTTTTCCCATTTTCAACCACAATTTTTTTTACTAATTCATAATCATCAATGATAAATTTAATTTGATGTTCCCCCGGTAAAAGAGGAATTTCTTTATCACTTAAAAGGACTTCGTCTTCATCCATAAAAATTTTTGCAGAAGAAGGAGCTGAGATTACAACAAGAGGCATTATGTTATGCATGACAATATCCAATGCAGAAATTTTAGCCTGCTCAATCGTAAAAGTTCTTACTTCATTGCGATAGTTATCAGACACAATTGATAAATGATGAGTCCCTGTAGCTAAACGCAATGATTTTTTTGTTTCTCCGTTGATTAATTCTGTTACAGGTTCATCATCAACATAGATTACTGATTTTTCAGGTACATCTAAATTCTCTATAAGATCTTCATCCGTATCTTCTGAATTTATTTCGTGTTTTGGATAACTAATATTTAAATTTAATAGCCCTTCATCATATAACACAGGCTTAACTTGTACAGTAAACATTGCATTATACAAATCAGGAGATGTACCCTTCATTGCAAGTTGAAAACGTAAAAAAACAAAATCTGATTTTTGCGAATATAATTGTTTAAGAATGGTAGTATAAGGAGAAGATTCTAAACCGTGATCAGTCACAAAGGGAATTTTAACATTATAGCTTAAGGTTCCTGGAAACGTATTTAAATATAACTTATTTCCACTATAATCAATAACATCAACGTTAGGTTGTGGAGAAATGTTATCATATAAAGACCAAGCAATGGCCCCTTGGTTATATGCAGCTACTTGTGGAATTGTGATCTCAAATTCTAAACCTTTTAAAAACTCAGTATCTTCTGGTAAAAAGATAGCTAAAGAATCATTTATTCCAAGTTGAACTTCAGAGCTATCTATTTGATTTTGTATATTAACTATTACAGTTTTATGAACACGAAAATTTTCAGCAGATGACAATAGTATACAAAATAAAAATACAATTAGAGAAACTATTAATTGTTTTTTTTGTATTGACACAACCATGTTATCAAGTTCCTTTTACCTTAATATTTAAAACGTGAAGAAACATCTTCTGGATTTTCTGAAGATGTTCCAAATCGAATCTCAAAATGAAGATGAGAACCTGTAGATAATCCTGTTGAACCAACCAGACCTATACAATCCCCACCATGAACTTCTTCCTTTTCTGTAACATTTACTTTTGAAAGATGTGCGTATAAACTTGTTTTATCCCCATCATGTTTGAGCTTTATATAGTTTCCATATATGCTTGAATATCCAACATTCTGTACAGTTCCACTTTTACACGCATAAACCTTAGCCCCTTCGGGTACTGCAATATCAATCCCTTGATGGAATTGTTTTTTCCCTGTAAAAGGACTTTTCCTAAAACCATACGGAGAACTAAGAACCCCATTTCTAATAGGTGAAAAGAACCCTGAATCTGTAAAAAAAGCTCTTTGAGTTGCATTTAAACGAGCATTTTCATAAAAAGTAAACTGTTCGGCTTCTATATTATAACATGATTTCACATACTTTTCAAAGTCTGAAACTCCCAAAATAGAATCAAGTTGCGTTTTCTTATTATCTGCAACAAAGACCCCCGGACAGGTACAAAGATACACGGTTTTTCCAACTATGTTATCATCAATATAAGCGATATGATTTAAAGTTGCTATCGTTTCATAAGGGATACTACAACGAGCAGCAATTGCTAGTAAATCCTCATTTTCTTTGACCTTATACGCATAGATTTGGAATTCTACATCCTTTTTTGCTGCAATATTACGATAATTTTGTTGTACGATTTCACTAAACTGTTTAAATAATGAATCATTTACAGTTAAGGATTCTAATTGCGGGAATTTTTTTTGTGGAATGGAACTTAAAATACCTGTAGAAAAAAGAGCAGAAGGCAAATAAAAATAGACTATCAAAGCAAATAAAAATATGAGTTTTTTATATTTATTTTGATATATAAATTCCATTATTTTTTTTGTAAAAAACCACAAAAAACTATTCCTAAAACAAGAGGTATAAAACTGAACGCCCTATATCCATTAAGCACAAGGGACACAATAATCAAAAAAGATAGAATAAGTATTCCCCAAAAAAAGAGCCCTTTTACAAGTCGACGAATTCGTTTTTTCTTTTCTATTATGTCAGGATTTTCAAAAGTTAGATATGCTTTAATTTTATACACTACTTTATAAGCTAAGAATAAAATAAAAATTACAAATATAGTTATAGAAAAGGCATGAGGTTTTTTATCTGCAAAAAACCATAATGGATAAACAAAAAGATAACTTAAAATGATACAAGCGACAGCAATACAAAAAACTGTACTGA
This sequence comes from Treponema sp. CETP13, assembly GCA_001885315.1. GTDB lineage: Bacteria > Spirochaetota > Spirochaetia > Treponematales > Treponemataceae > CETP13. The sequence continues at coordinate 169,484 of MLPZ01000012.1, read as the reverse complement.
TAACTTTTACAAAACGATTAGATTTAAATGAAAATTTCATAATATGATTATACACTGCATACAAATTTTACAAAAGTATTAAAAATACATTTTATAAAAAAAGCTCCGGGACACCGGAGCATTGCAACCTATCAAAAAAATACTATAGATTAATTTGATAAAATTACTAAAAAGAATAAATTTATTTATTCTTCAACAATAGCCTCTGCAGGACATGCAGCAGCACAAGTACCACAACTAACACATGCATCCGCATCAATTACACGGCAGTTGTCGCCTTCGCTGATTGCTCCAACTGGGCATTCACTTTCGCAAGCACCACAATTTACACAAGCATCAGTAATTTTATAAGCCATAATTTTACCTCATTATATCAAGATATTCGTAATTTATCACAAATCAAAATAAAACTCAAGGAAAAACAAGATTGTCAGGTAAAAAATTCTATGATATACTCATGTTTATATGAATATATTAAACCTAATTGATCATACAATTTTAAAACCGTTCGCAACATCTAAAGATATTGATAAAATTTGTTCAGAAGCAATTCAATATCATTTTGCTTCTGTATGTATAAACCCTGTCTGGGTTAAACATGCTAAATCATTTTTTACGAAACAAAATTCAGTTGATTATAAAATAGCTATTTGTACTGTAATAGGTTTTCCACTTGGAGCAACTTCATCAGAAACAAAAGCCTCAGAAACTGCTATCGCAATAGCAGATGGAGCTGACGAAATTGACATGGTCATGAATATTGGAGCAGCAAAAGAAGGCGATTGGAATATTGTCGAAGCTGACATAAAATCCGTCGTGGAAATTGCAAAAACAACAAGCAAAAAAATAGATAAAACAGTACTTGTAAAAGTAATTTTAGAAAATTGTTATCTTACCAAAGACGAAATAGTCAAAGCATGCCTTTGTGTAAAAAATGCTGGGGCAGATTTTGTAAAAACTTCCACAGGTTTTGGAACACCTGGAAAAGATGCTAATGGTAATTTAATTTCCGCAGGAGCTACAACAGAAGATGTCGCTCTTATGCACAAAACAGTTGGTTCCGATTTAGGAATAAAAGCTGCAGGAGGAATTCACAGTCTTAAAGAAGCAGAAGCAATGGTAAAAGCTGGAGCCACCCGTTTAGGTTGCTCTGCAGGAGTTACTATTGCAAAAGAATTAGAAGGCTAAATTATATAGAGGAGTTAGCTATGAAAAAATATTGTAAGTTATTTTTGGCAATGTTTTTTTTGTTTTTTTTCCACTAAATATGTCTGCAGAACCAACAAATTTAAAAACCAAAGATTTCGATTTTAGCTGGGAAATTCAAGAATCAAATCTTATCATGACACTTTCAGCACCTACTACAGGTTGGGTTTCTGTAGGATTTGAACCTACAAAAATGATGAAAGATGCTGACATCCTTTTATTTTCCGTAGATAAAGATGGCATAGTTTCTGCCGAAGACGATTATGGAACAAGCTTATTTGGACACAAAAATGATGTCAATCTAGGGGGAACAAACAATATAACAATACTATCTGGTTCCGAAAAGAATGGAACGACTACAGTTTCTTTTTCAATTCCTCTTTCCAGTGGAGATGTTTATGACAAACAATTAGTAAAAGGACAGATGATAAAAGTTCTTTTTGCCTCCTCCTCAAGAGATAAATTCACTTCAAAACACAATAAAAAAGCAAGCGGCAATATTCAACTTTAAGAGACAAAAAAGTCTTACAATATCCTTTTTTTTTGCAAAAAACAAAATCCTATGTTATTATCAAAATATGATAATAAATGAAATAGCAAAAATCTTAGATGCAGAAATAATTTGCCATAACGATTTAGCAAACACAGAGCTTTATTCTGCATGTGGTAGTGATCTTATGAGTGATGTCATGGCATTTGTAAAAGATCAAGTTTTATTACTTACAGGTTTAATAAATATACAGGTAATTAGAACTGCAAGTCTTATGGACATTGGTGCTATTTGTTTTGTTAGAGGAAAACATCCTTCACAAGATATGATTGAATTAGCAAAAGAAATGGATATTGTTCTTCTCTCTTCTAAAGACACTCTTTTTGTAGCTAGCGGAAAGCTTTATGCCGCAGGACTTGTGGGCAGTGGTGTAAGGAAAATTTAATAAATGGATTTTCATTACACTATTTCAGGAGATGATTATAACCAAGCTGGACATGCTTCTTCTGAAATGAAAAAAAAACTAAAACAACTGGGAATTCCTCCACTATTGGTAAAACGCACTGCTGTAGCGATGTATGAAGCTGAAATAAATATGGTAGTACATGCCGGAGGAGGAGTCGCTGATATTAGTATTGATGATAAAGAAATAACTATTATTATGAGCGACAAGGGACCAGGAATTCCTAATGTTGAACTCGCTATGACAGAAGGATGGTCTACAGCCTCTAAAGCAGCACAAGAATTAGGATTTGGGGCAGGAATGGGACTTTCAAATATGAAAAAAAATTCAGATTTCATAGACATTAAAACAAAAATAGGATTGGGAACAACAGTAACCATGAAGATTTTCCTGGATAAGTTGTCAATGGTAAAATAAACAGCGGAGAAATCATTTGAACGGTATATCAGAATATCATTCCGTAGAATTAAAAGATGAACGTTGTAAAGGCTGCACAATCTGTGTAACATCATGCCCGGTTGAAGCTATTCGAGTTCATGATGGGAAAGCTTATATCCTCGAAGAAAAATGCATTGACTGTGGTGAATGTATTCGTGTCTGCCCTAACAGGGCTAAATATGCTGTTTCAAATTCTTTAGATGATATTCAAAAATATAAGGAACCAGTAATTCTAGTCCCTCCTACTTTATTCACTCAATTTAATGAACGTTTCTCAAAAGAAAATATTGATCAAGCTTTGCTAAATTTAGGATTCTCAAAAGTATATCATTTGGAGGATGCCACCGAACAAATTACAAAAGCTAGTGTAGCTTGGTTAAAAAAAAATTTTTTAAAGCAAAATCCTTTGCGTCCTATTATTTCTTCAAATTGTCCTGCTGTAGTAAAACTGATTCAAGTACGTTTCCCTTCACTTATTGAACATTTAATTCCAATTATCTCTCCTGAAGAAGCTTGTGCAAGAAAAATTAAATATTTAAACAATTCTAATGTTGGCATATTTTATATATCTTCTTGTCCTGCAAAAATGACCGTTACACGATTTCCTTTAGGTTATGATAAATCTGCAATTGATAAAGTTTTAAGTCTAGAAGATTTGTATCTTCCTATTTTAGGAGCTTTAAATAAAAATTCTATAAAAAAAAATACTTTACAATCTGACAAAATTCAAAATTCAATATATACTCTTTGGTGTAGCAATTCTGGTGAATCACGCTGTATAGATTCCTTATTTTCAGATTCTAAGCATAAACTAAAATGGCTTAACGCAAGTGGTATTAAACAAACCATAGAAATGTTAGAAAATATTGAAGATGGAACTCTTGGAAATTATGATTTTATTGAATTGAATATATGCCCAGGTGGTTGTTTAGGAGGCCCTTTAACAATAAACCCTCAACCTGTAGCAGAAGCATTACTTAGAGATAACATTTATGTTAATAAGGAGTTTTTAAAAAAAAATTCAAATATAGAAACTTTAGAATATTTTGATATTACTCCTTATCTTCATACAAGGCCTATTATACCTCGTCCATCGCGTTTATTGAGTACTGATTTTTCAAAAGCCAGAAAAATGATGGAAGAAATAGAATCAATTCTAGACTTGTTACCAGGTTTTGATTGTGGCTCGTGTGGATCTCCAAATTGCCGCGCATTAGCAGAAGATATTGTTAGAGGAAATGCAAAGATTGATGATTGTATATTTATTATGAAATCACAATACGAAAAACTTTTATTTCGTAAATAATAAAGGACAAAATGAGTAGAGAAACAAACAGAAAAACGAAAGATTTATTAAGAAAAGAAATGCGTGAAATGACATTTTCTTTTTCACAAAACAAAGATGACGTTCTAACAGCGAGTATAAAAACAGCTAATCTTGTAACGATGGATGAAAGATACAAAAAAGCTGATACTATACTTATTTTTATGTCTTTACCTAATGAAATACAAACTGAACTAATTATTGAAAATGCAATTCTTGACGGTAAAAAAGTTGCTATACCAAAAGTAATTAATAAAACTCAAATACTTTTTTATTATTTAGATCCCAAAATACCAATTCTAAATCAAGTATCAAAAGGTAAATTCTCTGTTTCTGAGCCCTTAGAGTCAGCAAAACTATTTCATCTGCAAAAGGATGAACAAATACTTGTTTTTGTACCTGGACTCGCTTTTACAACAACGGGTGACCGTTTAGGACATGGGAAAGGTTATTATGATAGATATTTAAACTCGTTACTCGAAAATTTTTCATCGTCAAAACATGAAAAAATACCGTATATATGTGGACTATGTTATGATTTCCAAATACGACCTTTTATTCCTATGGAAATCACCGATGTACCCGTTGATTGTATATTCACAAATGCTAACATTTATAATTCATAAAAAAAAATTATTTTTTTAGTTTTTTTTTAGTTTTGCTAGTTGACAAATTTTATACAATTTTATAATATATTCTACGTTGACGCAACAAAGCAGATACAACATTTAACAGAATGTTTTATTCGCCCCTAGCTCAGTTGGTAGAGCAATGGACTGTTAATCCATCTGTCGCCAGTTCAAGCCTGGCGGGGCGAGCTAAAGACTTACAAGATTTTCTTGTAAGTCTTTTTTTATGTAAAGGTACAAATGACCTTTACATATCACTATCTAAAATAAATACTTTGCACCCAAAACTAACTGAACATCACTTACCCAATCAGAGGCTTCATTGTCTTTATTTTTAATAAGATAAAAATCTAAGTTCCCATACACCTTTAGATTTTCTTTTACTTGTCTAGAACCTAATATTGAACTACGCACCGTATACTCTAGTTCTCCTGTTGTATATTTTTCTTCAGACCAGTCTTCGTTACCAGTATAATCAGGATAATAAGTTGCTAAAAAAGAAGCTATACTCTCCCCTCCTGTTAGAACATGATATGCTTCATCAGAATCTATTATGCCATGTATCATATAAAACAGCTCAGCTCCAGCACTCCATTTGTCTGGAACTATATAAGTCGATTTAAGAGTACAAGTTAAGCAATCCCCACCATATGCATATCCAGTACAATAGGAATTATATTCAATTCCATCAGAAGTATAATCTCTATAATCACCATAAAATGAAACTCCATATTTTCCCTCTTCACCATCTTCATAGGATTCTCTCAAATATAGATAGGGAGAAGCTAGAACAACTTCAAAAACATTTTTTAGTATTCCCTGCCTAAATGCTCTTGTGTTTTTTACACCCGCTAAAGCACCCCACGCATCAGGATACGCTCCATCTTCTCCATCATTTGGATCTGGTTCTCCTGGAACATGGTATTCATCTACCAAAAACTGCCCATACGTTGTCCAACCAGCTGTAATTGCATAATCCCAATCCAAGGATATAAGGGAATTTGCATTAGCACGTATAAAATAATTATGAAAAACATTGGCAGGATTATAAAAACTAAGATCTATTGTATTATCAGCAGATTGATACATAATTGCTTCGCTTAATGCTAGAGATAATTTATTGTCAAAAGCTTTAAATTCAATTCTATGTGCAAGAAAAAATTTTAAACCAGTATATAAACTATTCTGGTCAGATCCTCCATCAACTGTTTCTGGATGAGGATAAAAAACAGATAAAGTTGTGAACTTAAATGTATCATAATATGCTGAATATCTAAGATAATTTTCATATTTCATATTTCCACCAAATGTTAAATTTCCAGATTCGCCAACTCCCCATTCCACAGTATCCCGTCCTAAAGCAATATTCCAATGATTACCGCCAAAGGACACCGAAGAGCGAAATGGGAAATTTGCATTTAAATTGCTTACAGATGCAGGAAATACAGGATAGAGATTACTTGCAAGCATAGTGGAATAAAAATCGTCTGACGTATCTTTATCCTCACTATCTATTCCTCCAGAATCAATGCCTAATGAAAGATCCGAGCGCATATAAAAAATAGAAGAAAACCATCCCTCTAAAGGAATGTTTAACATTGCACTACGCTCTTCGTACCCATAATTCCAATCACTTTCGCTGTCAAAATCATCACTATTTGTTTGGGCATACACTTCTGGCGCAAAAATTATATCTGAAGAAAAAGCTAATGTTTCTTCTCTTATTATTTCTTGTTCTTCATACAATTGATCACATATAGAGCGATAAAGAGCCCGCATAGAACCTGAAAGATTTTTTATATCTATAAGCTCAACCATATCTCGAAGTTCTCCACTACTCCAGGGGCCAGAAGAAGATGGCAAAGAAATACCACTGGCAATATATAAAATCTCTATATCTGAATAAACATCATCAGATGATGAATATATTTTTTGTTCATTTTCAAAAGATTTTGCTGGAAGTACAGCAAGAAAACACCACAAGAAAAAAATTAAACCAATTTGCTTATCATATTTATTCATTAAAACACCTTCAAAATTTATTACACCAGAAAGTATAGTATAATTTTTTTTTTTTTTATATAATACTTATATTATTTAAATATGCAAAACGGAGCAAATATGGCTAATGACACTTATACTGCTGCAGTTGAGCGCAGCAAGAAACTTGAAGAAGACTTAAAATTAAATCCGAAGAAACACAGAGTCTTAACAGGAGATCGCCCAACTGGAAGACTCCATATTGGACATTATTTTGGATCGTTACAAAACCGTGTAAAACTTTCTAAAATGGGAGTCCCTACCTGTATTCTTATTGCAGATTACCAAGTTTTAACAGATCATGATGCCTTTGATAAAATTTCACAAAACACAAAACAACTTGTCATAGATTATATAGCGGCAGGAATAGAACCATCAGATAATGTTATTATTTACCCACATAGCTATATTCCAGAGGCAAATCAATTATTAATTCCTTTTTTAACTCTTATTTCTAATGCAGAGCTAAGTCGAAATCCTACAGTAAAAGAAGAAATCCAATCTGCTGGAATTAAAAATGTAAATGCAGGTATGTATACATATCCAGTTCATCAAGCTTGCGATATTCTTTTTTGCAAAGGTGATGTTGTTCCAGCTGGTAAAGATCAATTACCTCATATTGAATTAACTCGTTTAATAGCACGCCGCTTTAACGAAAAATTTTGTCCCAAGAATCCCATATTTCCTGAAACTTCAGTGTTGTTAAGTAAAACTCCGCATATTTTAGGGCTCGATGGTAATCAAAAGATGAGTAAAAGTCGCAACAATGCAATTTTCTTGTCAAATACAGAAGATGAAACTGCAAAATTAATAAAAAAAGCAAAAACTGATGCAGAAAGAAATATCACCTATGATCCTGAAAATCGTCCAGAAGTAGCTAACTTACTCGATCTTATAAGTCTTTGTACTCACGAGGATCAAAGAGTAATTGCACAGCACATCGGTGAAGGTGGTGGTGGATTGCTCAAAAAAACATTAACAGAAGCTATCAACGAAGAATTACGCCCTTTACGCAAAAAAAGAGCTGAACTAGAAAAGGATCCAGAATATATACGAAAAGTTTTATTTGATGGAACCGAAAAAGCTCGAGCAATGGCAATACAAACCCTAGACGAGGTACGTACAGCTATGAACATGAAAATATAGCAATGAGAAAAAAAACTAAAAAAATACTTGTAAATATAATAAGTATAATAATAGGAATATTTCTTACTTATTTTTTTGTTTTTCGCACTCTTGATTTTACAGAGTTGACAACTGCTATTTCTGATGTACAAATACACTTCTTTTTTATAGCACTACTTTGTATGGGTGGATATTTAATTTTTGAAGCCTTAAATGTTAGAAGAACTATGAAAGTTTGTGAAGATAAATCAATACCCTTCCTTGAAAGTTTTTGTTATACCTCAACAGGATTTTTTTTTAGTGCAATTACCCCTTCCTCTGTGGGGGGGCAACCTATGCAATTAGTTTTAATGCATAAAAAGGGCCACAAAGTAGAACATTCATCACTTGCTTTATTGATAGAAGTCATTGGAGCGCAATCTGCAGCCTATATATATGCGTTGTTAGGATTACTATATTGCTACATAACAAAAATCCAACTGTCAAAAGCATTCATTGGAATGTTTGTTCTAGGCTTAATTTTTAGCTTTGCATTTATTTCATTTCTATTCATAGCTGTTTTTCATAGTAAATTCATAGAAAACTTACTCAAAATAATATTTAAAAAAAATATAGAAAAAAGAAACTCCGCTGTAACAAAAATACAAGAGTATGCTAGAAATGCTACATATATAAAAACTCACGTTCCTTCAGTTGCTAAAATAACCATACGTAGCTTTCTAAAAATGGGTTGTTACAATGCAATTCCCTATTTCGTCTGCCTCTCTCTAAATATAACACCCGGAAGTATAATAAAAATCATTTTATTACAATCCATGCTTTATATAGCAGTTGGATTTGTTCCAATTCCCGGTGCAATGGGAATAAATGAGGGATTATTTAATATCCTCTATACTTCTATTGTTTTTAGTTATATAGGCCCAATTACAATAATAACTCGTCTAGCCAATTTTTATATACCAGTATTACTTACAGGCCTTATTTCATATATAACATTTCATAAATTTCAAAAAGACAACACAAATCAAACAACTACAGACAACTATAACTAATTTTAAGAAATATATGCCAACTTTTTAGCTATTTTTACTAAAGTTTCTTTTTTATTCATTTTGGGTTCTTCAATAACTGATTCTAACAACTTATTTAAAATAACTCCGAGCTTCTTGCCTGGTGGAATTCCAGCGGCAATAAGATCTCTGCCTGAGATGTCTAAATCTCGCAAGGTAAATGCACTTTTTGCTTGTATAGCTAAATCAATGCGATTCCGAAATTCAATCAAATTTTCTGCCCAAGAGCCTTTATGCATTAAAGCTGGAGTATTAGTCATTCCACTTACATCTGCTATTCTTAAATCAAAAAGATCATCTAGAGTCTGATTTAACACAAACAATTCATTTTTATCAGGAAGAATTGCCACAGGAGGCATAACACGTACTATAAATCTCCTAATTGCAGCATCACTCCATGAAGATTCATAGTAGAACATATGCTCTTTTATAAGATGGCATATATATTGAATAATGGTTTTAGGAAACCGTAATCTTTCCATAATACAATTTGCAATTTTCACACTCTCTTTTTCATGATTGTAGAAAGTATAACAAGTCCCGATATTTTCGCGCTCTTCTACCCTTCTAACAATAGGTTTCCCTATGTCATGGAATAAAGCAGCTAATCGTATTCGAACACTAAAAAAAACAGCTGATCCATCTTTCTTAGCCGAAGTAGCTTGTTCTACTGGATAAAAACGAGCACTGTCACAAGCATAAAAAAGGTGATCAAGTACATCAAAACAATGATGCCCTCGAGCATCAGCTTGCTTTACATTTCTGCAAGAGGCTAACTCTGGTAAAAACTGTTTAAGAGTTCCACTTTTCTCCATCAATTTTAAACCAACCGAAGGTATTTCGCTCGATAAAATTTTTATGAACTCATCTCTAAATCGCTCGATACTTATTTTTGCAGTAATATCTGCTGTTTGTTCAATTGCATCAAATGTTTTTTGCTCAATTTTAAAGCCTAATTGACTAGCAAAACGCAAAGCACGTACAGGTCTCAATCCATCTTCGCTAAAACGTTCAAGAGGATTTCCTACAGTTCTAATTATACCTTTTTTAATATCCTTACGGCCATTAAAAGGATCACATAGATGCCCATCAATTAGCGAAGCCGCTATTGCATTCATTGTAAAATCTCGGCGAGACAAATCATCTTTAATGGTTGTTGCGTAACTTATTTTATTGGGATGGCGTCCATCTTTATAATCTGCTTCCGTTCTAAAAGTAGTTACTTCTATATGATGTCGCATAAAAATAACGGTAACTGTACCATGCTCAATGCCGGTTGGAATAACTTTATTAAAAATTTTTATAATATCTTCTGGTTGTGCATTAGTAGCTATATCCCAATCTGACGCATTTTTCCCACACACTAAATCTCGAACAGCCCCACCAACAAGCCAAGCTTCATAACCGGCTTCGATAAAAATGCGATTCATTTTTTGTAATTCAATTGGTATTCTTATTTTTTTCATTTTATGATATTATATAGAATATGTTTACTCTTTTCAAATAGAAAGACATCGTATAATTGGGAGATATAATGGTTCTTATTTTTACAGGAGGGGAACACCCTTCAAAATCGAACACTTTTCAATTTTTACAAAAAAAATTACATCTTGAAAGAGATTCAAAATCATTTATTATAGCTGCAGACAGAGGTCTTTCTTTTTGTTTGGAATGTGGTTTTAAACCAGATATACTATGTGGCGACTTTGATAGTTTATATGACATAAAAAATCCTAATCAAACAAAAGAGCACAAGAAAACAGAATACCTGAAAAATATTTCTCTCGAGTTGCAAAAAAAATATCCAACAACAATAGTTCACCAATGGCCATTGGATAAAGATTTTACAGATACACAAATTGCATTATACGAAGCTTCTGTTAAAGATTCTAAGACAATCGTCGTCATAGGAGGTGATGCGGGTCGTCCTGATCACTTTTTTGCAAATATAAATCTCTTTAATGAAAAAAACACCCCACAATATTGGTTGTGCAAACATCAGTATATACAAATGCTAGTTCAATCAAACAAATATGAAATATGTACCGATCTATCTTTCTCTATCTTTCCTATTTTAAATAAAAACAAATGTCCTTTAAAAAAATATTCTATAAAAAGCACTAACTTACGATGGCCATTAGACAATATTCGTTGGGACAAGTCGATGTATAGTTTAAGCAATCGGCTACTAAAAAATGATACAAGAGCAACTCTTTATATAAAAAAAGGGTATTTTTTATTTTTCTCATCTTATGAAGAGTTCTCGGAAAGATAATTAACAATATTTCAATATGTTATCTAATAAAATACAAAAACATTAATACTAAATTATATATAGCATGAACGATTGAACCAGGAATTACAGAATGTGCTTTTTTATACAGCACTCTTAGACACAGACCAGCAATAAGGGAATTACAAAAACCAGTAAATCCTAAATATGAATGTCCAAGAGCAAAAAAAAGTATTGGTAATATTTCAACTAGTAATATACGCACACAAAACCAGTGTTTTTTTAGAAAGGATTTTTCTACTACACCATATTTTAATAACGAAGAAGCCCTTAATGGTAAGAATTGCCTAAACAAAAACTCTTCAAAAAAAGCAACACTTGTAACCTGTAGTATTAGACAAAATATTTGATTTAAATTAGATAGTTTAACATTAAATAAAAATGCACTCTGAAAATCTGGATTAATAAAATATGAAATACTAATCCAAAAAAGCATATTTACAAATAGTAAAAATAGAGTAATAATAGAAAAACGAGCTATAGACAAACTATTTTTTGGTAGTTTTCTAAAAGGTACTGGTACCTGAAAATCTTGTTTAGATGTAATAAAAAGCCAAAAACAAAGCAAACCTGTAATAACAATAGAAGACCAAGATAATGAAAAAATTTCTGTTCCTCTTTTTTGAAAAAGTGGGTAAATTATAAAAAAAAGAATAAAAAATAAATACTCACAAATTTTATAAACAAAAACATTTTTTTTTACCATAATATTTGGTATTATATTATATAAAAGGTATAATGTTAATATGTTAGAAGTTTTACTTGTTACTGTACTATTCCTAATCGTATTAGTACGAGTGCTTAAGTTTTTCTCCCCAAAAATAAAATTTTATTTAACAGGGGTAGATACTGGATTTAAAATTTCAGAAATAAATCTTTTATGGTCTCTTGTTAAAAAAACTAATTTGTCTAATCCTAATGCTCTTTATTTATCTTTGCCATCATTAGATCGTTGTATTTCTGAAATTCTTATAAAAGCTCGAAAAACAAAATCTGAAAAATCACCTCATACCCAATTATTTTTAAATAAACTATATAAATATCGAACAAAAATAGAATTAGATTTAAAAAAAAATAATCAACTAAAAACAACAAAATCGCTAAAACAGGGACAACTTATACGAATTATATACCCTAACCACGGTGTATTTAAGTCTAAAATAATAAATATCGGGCGAGACATTATTATAAGTATGCCTATAAGCAAAAATGAACTACTTTTTACAGAAAATAATTGGATTAATCAAAAAATCAGTGTATATCTAAATCGCCAAAATGATGCTGGCTATGTTTTTGATACTTTTGTAAAGAAAGCAATACAATTTAACGGAGTAGCAGCATTATGTCTCGAACATACAGATATATTAACCCGTATTCAAAAGCGTCAATCTATTCGAGTCCAAACCTCTATGTTTGGACAGATATACATTGATAAAACAGGTGAAATGAATAAAAAATCAGTTGAATCATTACAAGGGCTAAAGTGTCTAATAGAAGACCTTTCTGAAGACGGAGCTCTTATTAGAACGGGTGGGAAAGCAAAACCTGGATTTTCATTAAAATTACAATTTGTTATTGACGAACAAGATGTTGTAATGTACGGTATAATTAAGGGAGTTGAGTATAATAAAGAACTAAATCAATCTCGAATGCATTTTAAATGCCTAGTAATTGATTCAAACATGAGAAATATAATACTTACTTTTGTTTATAATATCATTCCTGAAAATGAAAGAGCTATTTACGAAGCAGTTCAGTTTGCAACAAATGATACAAGCCAAGAAAATAATGAAGAAACAGAAGAAATGAAAACTACAGAAAAGACAAATGAAATGGCTGAAGAAATGAAAACTACAGAAGAGACCAGTGAAAACCCAGAAGAGACACATGAAAAGCAAAAGCAAACAGAATTTGAAAACAACGAAGGAATAGAGCCCTTAAATCAGTCAGATTTAGAATTTGACACTACATTATTTAAACCTGATCTTAAATAGGATAATGATATACATTAAACATTTATTTAATCACTTGAGGGGAATAATTTATGAAGAAAAAAAATGTATTTAATAAAATATGTGCAATATGCATTTTAAGTTTTTTTGTTGCGCTAGCAACAGCTCAGAACACAGATCAAAATTCGACAGATCTTCAGACAGATCAGGTTGCAACATTTCAAAAAGCTTTTTTACGGGGTAATTTTAAAGACAAGATTTCAGTTATAAACTCATTACCACAAGATTCTGACCAATATCATTCTCTAATAAGACTCGCCTGTGAATATATTATTACATGTGGTCCATATTTTTCTTCTGATACAGAATTTGAAGATTTAGTAGTAGCAGTAGTAAAACGATGCAATCCATTACAAAAAGAAGATTTTGAACTTTTAGAATCAATGTATATGAATGTTATAGATCAAAATTCAAAAATTCCAATTTTAATCGCTCTTACAAAAGTTTCTCCTCAACCTATTGAAGTGACTGAAAAACTTGCTGATTACATTGAGACTGTTGTTATTGCTGGGAATAATTATGAAGGAGAACAACTCGAGCAAACACTTACTATAGCTGCGGAGTCAAAAAATGAAACCTTTTTTCCTATTTTGTTTAAATGTTATTCAAATACTTCCAGTGATATTATAAAAAAAATTGCTAAAAAAGGCATTGATAATCTTGCACCAGATTACAAAAAGGATGTTTTAAAAATTATCGAAAACAATTCAATAAAAGATATTCAACTTATTTTAAACTTAATTATAACAAATGATACAAATTCTGATTTTTTTAAAGCTGAAATTGCGGAAAATGCATTTAAAGCAGCTATAAATAAAGTAGATTCCATTTCTGAAACAACACCTGAACTTATTGCATTACAACTTACAACACTTGATAAACTCGTTCTCTTTTCATGGACTCGTGCATCATCGCTTGTGGATAAATTCTACAAAATTGCAATTGAAGAATACAATAATAAATTGTTGACGAACGAACAGTTTATTCAAGTAATTCTGGGATATGCAAAACTCGCTCCTACAAAAGCAAGTATTACGTTAACAAGTTACTTGGGTGAAATGAATACTCAGTTTGAAGAGAATGGAACCTACAGCGAACCTATAATGATTGCTGTTACACAGACTCTGGGCGACTTAGGAAATCATATTGCTTTTGACAACCTTTTATATACGACCTATCTTGACTATTCTGAAGATGTTCTTACAGCTGCCAGAGACGCATTAGTAAAGCTCAAATGGTAAATGCTTAGTACAAAAAAATTTAAATTTTTCTCATTAGTTCCTGTAGAAATACTAGCTCTTTTTATGGGGGGGTTAATTTATACTGGGATTTTAACCCCAGTTAATCGAAAACAATTTTCATCGCTTATTCCATGCTCTTCAATAAAATATGTTGAAGGTATTATAGACTCTAATCCAGTCAAAACGAGTACCGGGAAATATTACTCTATGCAATTAAAGGTAACACGAGCTTCAACAAGCATTACCAAAAATTACCTAACATCGCAAGCTAGAGGTAATATATTACTGATAGTTAATGCAGCACAAGTAGAAGCTCTATATCCGGGGAAACTCTATTCCAAAAAGGAAAAAAGCAAGATGCCCCCTTTACAATTTTATAATACAGATATAATTGTACCAAACTCGATAAACAAACAGGACTTACCAATTTTTGAAACAGGAGCAAGATTAAGAGTCATTACAAGTTGGCTAAAACCGGATCCAAAATACAATTACTCCAAATCAAAATCTGTATTTTCATCTCCTTATACAACTAACGTTTTTATGGCTAAAAAAATAGAGCATTGTGGATGGACTTCTAAATTAACAAAAATACGAGCACATTTTAGACTAGCATTTAGAAAAGTTCTTTTTTTATGGGGAGACGCTGGAGGATTACTACTTGCTCTTCTTTCTGGAACTCGTGAATATACTAATTCTATACTAGCTGAATCATTTAAAAAAGCTGGGCTTTCTCATATTTTAGCATTATCAGGAATGCATCTCTCATTATTTGCTGGAATAGCAAAATTATTGGGAAGTATAACAGGTGGAAAAAGGTTTTCAAAATTTATATCCCCAATAATCGTAATTTGTTTTGTATGGTTTGCCGGATTTTCACCCTCTTTATTTAGAGCTTTGGTATGTACTTTTATAAGTATGTTCGTTTCATTATGTTTTATGACTCCTCGTTTTTCGGCTACACTTTCTCTAGCTTTTTTACTTCAGATTTCATTTTTCCCTCAAGATTCTTTCTCCCCAGCTTTTATACTAAGTTATGGAGCACTTATAGGTATTATTATTGGTGAAAAAATATTTTCTACATTTAACAATCGTTTTTTACCACCTGAGATAGCCTCGGGGTTTACTGCTGCAGAAGGAGCTCAAATTTGTACTGCACCCGTAACTATTGGACTTTTTGGAAGTATAATGCCTATAGGGTTAATTTCTTCTGTTATCGTCTCTCCCCTTGCAAGTATCTTCCTTGTTTTTGGACTTTGTTGTATAATACTAGGAATGGTAGTGCCTATTTTAATGAGTCCTCTTGGATTTGCAGTTCAATTTTTTTATACTATTTTAGAACATATTGTCCTGTTTTTTTCACAATTTCCAAGCATTACTTTTTAATACACTGACCAAATAATTTTTTAGGAAGTTTTAGATGTCTCATACCCCTGATTACAATTCTCCATCCGCCTTAAATGCTTTTCTTGAAGAAAATGACATGGGTATGCAAAAAAAATTTGGGCAAAATTTTTTAATAAACCAAACAGCACGTGAAAAACTTGCAGAAGCTACAGAAATTAAAGAAAATACAAGTGTTTGGGAAGTTGGTCCAGGCTTAGGAGCTCTTACTTCAGAATTACTTAAACGTTCTGCCACAGTCACCGCTTTTGAAATTGATCGTGGTTTTTCACAAGCCCTAGCAACTATTTTTACTGACGAAATAAAATCCAACCATTTTTCACTTGTGACAGGCGATTTTTTGAAAACATGGAAAACTGAGTTTCAAAAACATGGCATTCCAGATAGATTTTTTGGCAATTTACCTTACAATGTAGGAGCCATAATTATTGGCGATTTAATAAACAATGGGGTTCGATTTAATAAATCGGTAGTAACAGTACAAAAGGAAGTAGCTCTTAGAATGGAAGCTAAACCAAGCTCTAAAAATTATTCTTCATTTTCAATACTTTGTCAGTGGGCTTATGATATTTATCCTCTTATGGATTTATCAGGTGGATCCTTTTGGCCTCGTCCAAATGTAAATTCACGAGCTGTTGTAATGAATAAAAAAGAAAATTTCCCAGGTTGTACACATCCTAAACACTTTATGAATTTACAACGAAGTTTATTTATATCTCGCAGGAAAACAATAAAAAATAATCTTTCACGTTTTTATAAGGATGGGGATTTAGCTTCTGCTGTACTTGAAAAAGCTAAAATAGCACCATCTGCACGAGCAGAAACGCTTTCCCTACAAACATTGTTAAACCTCTCAGACATAAGCGCAGAAATTCAAAATTTAAAAGTTGAATCTTGGTAAACTATTGCTAAAGCATTACAGGGGGATATATGACAAATATAGCAGAAAACTATAAAAAGATTAGACAAACGATCGACTCTACCGCAGAAAAAGTGGGACGCAACCCTGCTGACATAAAATTAATGGCCGTTAGTAAATTTCATACTGTAGATGAAATTCGTATGGCGATAAAAGCAGGAGCAACCCTTTTTGGTGAAAACAGAGTGCAAGAAGCTCTAAAAAAATTCCCAGAACTTTTAAAAGAAAATAAAAATATAGAATTAGAGTTAATTGGTCAATTACAATCTAATAAGGTAAAGCAAATTGTGCCTTATGTGTCCTGTATTCAATCAGTTGATAGAATTAAACTGCTACAAGAAATTCAAAAAAGATCTAGCGCAATTAATCAAACAGTAAAAGTTCTTTTTGAAGTACATACAGGAGAAGAAAGCAAGAGTGGGTTTACAAATCAAGAACTTTTAGAAGAAGCTATAGAAGCGTCAAAAAACATGAGTCATATAATTCCGTGTGGATTTATGACAATGGCACCGTTTACAACTGATAAAAATATAATTAGAGATTCATTTAAACACCTGAAAACGCTTTCTATAGAATTACAACAAAAATATCCTGAATTAGACTTACATGAATTAAGTATGGGAATGAGTAACGATTTTCAAATTGCAATAGAAGAAGGCTCTACTTTAGTTCGTATTGGAACAGCTCTTTTTGGTAGCCGAAACTATTCACAATAAAAGGAAATTACGTGAAATTTACAAAACATCTAAAAAAAATAAAAATTTTAGTATTTCTCATAATCTTTTGTTTACCTACACAGTTTTTTTTTGCAGAGACAACTTCTTCTGACAAAGAAGATACAGATGAAATTACAATAAACTTTGAACCTTACACTAAAGACAACATTCCTGACTGGGCTCATGATTTACGACGTGCAGAAATTATTACATTTGGTTCGCTGCCATTTACCACATTGTCCTGCACTTTTATCTATTCACTTTATAGATATTATGACAGTGGATTTGATAGTACCTACTTTCCAAACCCCTTTCCGAGTTCTTCTGATGATGCAGACCTTAGTACCGATGAACAAATAGCAATTCTTAAATACTCTTGTGGTTTTAGTCTTTTCGTCGGAATAACAGATTTTATTATTTGCACTATAAAAGAACAAAAAGAACAAAAGGAAGAAAGAGCTAGTAATGACATTAAAAATGGAACAATCGTCATTATTCCAGAATCAAAAGTTACAGAGACCGATCCTTCAAACACAACAAAAGACAAAACAGAAATTCCAGCTGAGGCTTTAAATGAATGAGATTCAATTTAATGTCCCAAACGCAAGTGATAATATACAGTTTCCGATTCGCCTAGACACGTATGCAGCTTCTGTACAAGGAATATCTCGATCTCGACTAAAAACAGGAATAAAATCAATATTAATTAATAAAAAAGCTGCAAAATTATCTGCAAAACTTAGTGGTGGAGAATTTATTGAACTAACCTGGGAAGATCCAATACCTCAAGATATAATGCCACAAAACATACCTCTTAATATAATATATGAGGATGAAAACGTAACTATTGTAAATAAAAAACAAGGTATGGTTGTTCATCCCGCTACGGGCAATTGGGACAAAACTCTCGTCAATGCACTTTTATATCACTGGGGACGAGGAACAATAAAAAACACTCTATATACTGAGAAAAAAAATACTTCTGTAGAGACTACTGTTGTAACTCAAGCCTTTCGGCCAGGAATAGTACATCGTCTTGATAAGGATACTTCTGGGTGCCTTATAACAGCAAAGAATCGTAATGAAGAAGCATGGCTACAAAATCGTTTTAAGACTCGCCAAGTACAAAAAGATTACATTTGCATTGTATGTGGTCACCCCCCTAAAAAAAACGGCTCCATTAAAACACAAATTGTGCGTGATAGTCGAAACCGTAAAAAGTTTACAACAGGAACAGATCCAAAGAAAGGGAAATTTGCTCATTCTTTATATCATTGTATTGCAATATATGGCCCTTATTCACTCATGAGAATACGTCTTAAAACTGGGCGAACTCATCAAATTCGAGTACACATGAAATACATAGGCTGTCCTATTTTAGGTGACCCTATTTACGGGAAAAAAGATTCATTGTTTGCATCTGCCACATTAATGCTTCATGCAAGAACGCTTGGAATTCAACTAACAGAAGGAGATTCATTTAGGATTTTTAAATCTCCAGTTCCTATTAGATTTAAAAAAGTATTAAAGATTCTCCATGGGAAATATGATAAATGTACACTCCAATAATATATCAAGACTCGAATGTTATCGTTTATGACAAACCTGCAGGAATGCCTTCTGCCCCAATAAATGCAAATGATACAAAAATAACAGCACTTTCAAAAATGATAGAAATTTGCCCAGATATTTTATCTGTACAGGGGAAAAAACAAATCGAATATGGCCTTGTACATAGGATTGATACGGCAACAAGAGGTTTGTTGCTAGCAGCAAAAAATCAAGAAACATTTGACCTTATTCAAAAAGATCAAACAGAAGGCAAATTTGTTAAATTTTATACTGCTTTTTGTTTATCAAGTTCATTTAAAAAACCACCTTTTTCGATCAGTACACGATTCCGTCCATTTGGTCCGCACAAAGCGAAGGTCGAGCCGGTAACAAAAGACTCTGGTCGCGCAGCACTTAAAAAGTCAGGTACAAAAGTCTATACAACTAATATACTCGATATTGTGCCCCTCAACAAATCTCAATTACCTTCACATAATATTTACAGCTATGAAAATATACAAACACACACACAAGTTCTTCGCGTTACGTGCAAAATTAACCAAGGATATCGTCATCAAGTCCGTGCACATCTTACATTTCTAAATCTACCAATCATAGGTGATAAATTATACGGAAAACCTATAGAAAATATTCCCATGTGTTTTTTTGCAACAGGCCTCACATTTAATACCCCAGAAAAAAAAATAAACATTACATTACCGGAACAGTTATTTTTTCCAGATATTTTTTGACCTCAGCAACAAGATAAAATGAACCACAAACAAGTAATTTTCTATTCTGAAAAGAAGAAGTTTCTATTGCTTCTGCAATTGCTTGTGAATAATGAGGATTTCCGCTTAAAATTTTTAAACTTTTATTATTTTTCGAAACATTTACTCGAGAAAAATATTTTAAGAGATCTTCATAATTCGATTGTTTAATATTTCCAGGTCGTGTTAACATTATTGAATTAAAAGAACACTGACTATCACAAATTAGGCTCGCCATTTCTTTTACATTTTTATCAGCAGCACAGGCAAAAAGAATATTAGCTCCAATTCCAAAATAATAAGAAAAGTTTTTTAAAGTAAATGAAAGACTGTTGACCGTATGTGCACCATCATAAACAATAGTTAGTGGATGCCCCTTTATTTCGTAATGAGCAACCTCAAAACGACCTGGTAATTTGGCAGATGATATACCTTGTTCAATTTGAGTTTCAGAAATTTCAGGAAATCTATTTTTTACTGCAACAGCAGCTAATGCTGCGTTCCAAACTTGGAATTCTCCTGGCATTAATAAATTTATTTTTAAAGGACGCGAAAAATACTTAGAACAATTAATTTCAGCTTTCATTTCTACATTAGCACAGGTTTTTAACTGAATATTCTCAATTCTTATAGAGTCAATAATTTCATCAATAAAATATAAGGGAGCTTGCATTTTGGCTGCCTGAACACGAAAAACATCTCGTACTTCTGGTTTTTGAGCTGATGAAAAAACAGGAATCCCTTTTTTTATTATACCAGCTTTTTCAGCAGCTATTTTTTCAAGTGTATTACCTAAAAATTCACAATGTTCAAGTTCTATTGGAGTTAAACAACAAAATTCAGGAGAAATAACATTCGTAGCATCAAGACGGCCTCCCATGCCTGTTTCAAAAACGGCACAATCAACATTTGCTTCTCTAAAACACAAGAAAGCAAAAAGTGTCAAATACTCAAACCAAGTACCTTCTCGCCCTCCAGGTAACATCTCTGGAATAATTGAATTTACCCTACAAATAAGTTTTTCGGTGCATTTTTTGTAAATCTCATCAGGGAAAAAAGAATGTGCTAAAGAAACTCTCTCACGTAAATCTAGAATATGAGGGGAAGTATATAATCCACATGTCTTACCAGCAGATTCAAGTATGCTTGAAATAAAACATGATACAGATCCTTTTCCTTTCGAGCCAGCTACATGAAAAGAAAGATACGCATTTTGAGGATTATTAAATCTATTGCAAAGAAATTCCATAGTTTTAAGCCAAAAAATGCCTTTTACAGGACGTTTTTCAAAATTGAGGGTTGAATCCAACCATGATTCTAATTCATTTATTCCATTATCTTGTTTCATATTATAAATATATATTACTACAAAATTATAAATTAACAAACTATATATTTGGTATTTTTAAATATTAATGAATTGTAAAAAAACAAATTATAAGTGATTGACAAAAAATGGTGAGCCTGATATTTTATACAAGTTACTAAAATAACAAGGGCCTTTAGCTCAGCTGGTAGAGCAGCAGACTCTTAATCTGCTTGTCGCCGGTTCGAAACCGGCATGGCTCAAAAAAGGCTAAACTTAAGTTTAGTCTTTTTATTACTAAATATAAATAGTAATAAATACAATTTTTTTTAATATTTTTATATATTAACTATTGACACTAAATAGCGTGTTTGATATAGTAAGTATCGTTATACAGTTAGTTCTGGTAATGAATGTCAAGGGCGAGAGTGGTGAAATTGGCAGACACGCTAGACTTAGGATCTAGTGCCCTAGGCGTGAGGGTTCAAGTCCCTCCTCTCGCACGACTTTTTTTGTCATGCGCAAAGAACATCTGGCGTTTCACTTAGGTGAATCGTTATTTTTTTGCGGGAATAGCTCAGTGGTAGAGCGCGACCTTGCCAAGGTCGATGTCGCGGGTCCGACTCCCGTTTCCCGCTTTAGCAAAGCGATTCGGAGAAATCTGAATCGCTTTTTTTTTATTTTTCTACAGCAGCGGCATTCAAGAAATGCGGCAAAAATTTTTAATAGCCCGTAAAATAGTTAACGGGAAAAGGAAATAAACGTGAAGGTAACAAAAGAACTTAAATCACTTGAGAAGTCAGCTGTCAGTCTTACGGTAACAATATCAAAAGATGAAGTTGGAAATGCTTATTCAGAAACACTAGCAAAATACTCAAAAACATTACAAATACCAGGATTTCGTAAAGGTAAAGCACCACAAAGTATTATTGAATCAAAATTTGGTGATTCTTTAAAAGGTGAATGTGCTGGGACCCTTGTTGAAAAGGCTCTTGGAATTGCTTTCGATGAAATTGAAAAAGAAGATCCTGCAAACCGTCCCCTTCCTTATGCACAACCAACTATGGACACGGCTCCAACTTTAGATACAACTAAAGATTTTTCTTTTACTGTCAAGTATGATATTTTACCAAAAGTAAAAATAGAAAAATTTAACGACATTGAAATTAAAGAACCTCAAGTTACAATTGGCAAAGCCGAACTTGACAAAGAATTAACAGACATACAAGAACGAAATGCAACTGTCCTTGATTGCAAAGATGATGAAGCTGCAGCAAAAGGAAATATCGTAACAGTAGATTTTGTTGAAATTGCAAAAGATGGTAAAGAAGTAGACAGAACAAAACGTGAAGATTTTACTTTCACAATCGGAACAAATGAGAATTTCTACAAAATTGATTCAGATGTTATTGGTATGAAAAAAGGTGAAACAAAAGAAATAACCAAAAAATACAGTGATAAAGAAGAAGAAGAAACTCTTAAAGGAACAACTAAAAACATCAAAGTAACAGTTAAAGCAGTTAAAATCAAAAATATTCCTGCTTTAGATGATGAATTAGCACAAGATGTAAATGATAAATATAAAACTTTAGAAGATATGAAAGCTGACATTAAGAAAAATCTTAAAACAGCAGCTGATAAAAAAATTAGAGAAATAAAATCTAAAGAACTTATTAATAAACTCATTGAAAAATACCCTTTCGAGGTTCCTGATTCTTTAGTTGCAGCAGAAAACGAAAGTCGTTGGAGAATGATGGCTCAACAATTTCAAACAACACCTGAACAACTTGAAAAAATGCTTGTTTCGACAGGTCAGACAAAAGAAGATATGATAAAGCAAATGGCTGGTGATACAGGAAATTTACTTAAAAGCAGAATTATTGTTGAAAGCCTATTACAAGAAAGAACATATGAAATTGATGAAAAAGAAATCACTACTCGCATCGAACAAGTTGCTCAAGAGGCCGGAGCTCCTTTAGATGAAGTAAAAAAATACTACGATAGTGCTGATCAAAAACAGTATTTGATCGAAGATATGAAAGAACAAAAGCTATACGATGAATTATTTGCGGAAGTAAAAATTACAAAAGGTGATAAAATTAAATTTGCCGATTTATTCAAACAACAGTAAATTAGTAACATACAGGCCGGCCCGAACTGTGGCCGGTTATTTTTTTGTATAAGGACTTAAAAAATGAATGAAAAGATGAATACCCTAGTTCCCTACGTTATCGAAAAGACAGGAAACGGAGAACGTTCTTATGATATTTTCTCACGTCTTTTAAAAGACCGTATTATTTTTATTGACGGAGAAATAAATGATGCTTCTGCAGATCTTGTCGTAGCGCAATTGCTTTTTTTAGAATCTCAAAATCCAGAAAAAGACATTTCAATTTATATTAACTCTCCTGGAGGATCTGTAACTGCAGGTCTTGCAATATATGATACAATGCAATATATAAAATGTGATGTACAAACAATTTGTATGGGGCAAGCTGCAAGCATGGGTGCTTTTCTACTTGTCGGTGGTTCTAAAGGAAAACGATATGCACTCCCTTCTGCAAGAATTATGATTCACCAACCATGGGGAGGCGCACAAGGACAGGCAACTGACATTTCCATTCAAGCTAAAGAAATTAATCGTTTAAAACAACTATCTATCGATTATTTTGCACAACATACAGGAAAAGATAAAGAAAAAATTGCTTCAGACATGGAACGTGATTTTTATATGAGTGCTTTAGAAGCTAAAGATTACGGTATCATTGATAAGGTTATGCCAAAACGAGGAGATAACTAATGGCAAAAAAAAATAATAACCAAATTTGTTCCTTTTGTGGAAATCCTCCGTCTGACACGCGAAAACTCGTCGAAGGACCTCATGGAATATGTATATGTAATCAGTGTATTGCTGTCTGTGAATCCATTTTAGAAAAAGACGGGAAAGGTGATGTCAAACCAATCGCACTTGAAGATGTCCCAGTTCCTAAAGAATTTAAAGAATATCTAGATCAATATGTTATTGGTCAAAATTTTGCCAAAAAAGCTCTTGCAGTCGCTGTCTACAATCATTATAAAAGAATGTCTATAGAACGCCAAAAAGCAAATGATGCTATTGAAATTGAAAAATCAAATATTTTACTCATTGGCCCTACAGGCTCTGGAAAGACATTACTTGCAAAAACACTTGCGACTAAACTGAATGTACCTTTTGCTATTGCCGACGCAACAACACTTACAGAAGCTGGATATGTTGGAGAAGATGTAGAAAATGTTCTTTTAAAACTTATAAACGCTGCGGATGGCAATATAAAGGCCGCAGAACAAGGGATTATCTTTATTGATGAAATAGATAAAATTGCTCGAAAAAGTGAAAATGCTTCTATCACACGTGATGTTTCAGGCGAAGGTGTTCAACAAGCACTTTTAAAAATTATAGAAGGCACAAAAGCAAGTGTACCTCCTCAAGGAGGTAGAAAGCATCCAAATCAAGAAATGCTTGAAATTGATACCTCAAATATTTTGTTCATTTGTGGTGGTGCTTTTGTAGGACTAGATAAGATTATTGAAGAACGTCTAAATCAGCATGTTATTGGATTTGATACTACTAATTTAACACGTACAGAATCCGAAACTGAAAATCTTTTAAACAAAGTTATTCCAGATGATTTAGTTAAGTTTGGTCTTATTCCTGAAATTATTGGACGACTACCACTTTCAGTCGCATTAAAAGAGCTTACAAGTGATGATTTAGTTAAAATTTTAACAGAGCCTAAAAACGCAATTACAAAGCAATTTACTGCAAGTTTTGCTTTAGACAATGTTGAGTTAGAGTTTACTCCTGAATCCATTAAAGCAATAGCAAATATAGCAATAAAAAATAAAACTGGAGCCCGTGGTTTGCGTTCTATAGTAGAAAGAATGCTTCTAGATGTAATGTATGAAGCACCATCTATTAAAAAGAATACGAAACTAACAGTTACAAAAGATATGGTGGAAGACAATACTCCATCAGATACTAAACTATTACTTGACAAATCTGCATAAAAAAAATCTAAAAAAGCTATTCTAGCTGTTTCACTTTATTAAGAGATTATCTATAAAGAATAGCTTTTTTATTCCTTTCTATTTCTAACATTCTATTTACTCTTAGCGAATTCTTCTACTGCATTTTTTATAACTTGAAGTGTTTTTTCACCGGTTCGTTTCCATGAAAAACGCTCTGTCCATTGTGTACTAAATTCAATTAGAGACTGACGTTTTTTTTGATTTGTTAGAATTTCCTCTATAACGTGTGCAAACTCTTCCGTATCATCTGGATTAAAATAAAGAGCACCATCTCCAGCAATTTCTGGAAGAGCTCCGGCTTTAGCAACTGCGACAGGAACACCTGAAGCCATTGCTTCTAAAACAGGAAGCCCAACTCCTTCTATGATAGAGGGAAAAATACAGGCATCTGCACTACAATACAATTCCGGTAAATTTTCGTGCGGGAAATAGCCTGTTAAAAAAATATCAGATGCATACGGAGATAAACTTGCAGCTAAGTGAATCTTTTCAGAATTTAAATCATCATTTCCCGCAAGAACCAAGCGATGAGGCAAACCGGTATTTTTCTTAAACATATTAAAAGCATTTATTAATTCCACATGTTTTTTACCTTCATTTGACAATCGAGAGGCATATATTATATAGGGTCGCTTAATAGCAAAAGGTTTAATAAGAACGGTCTCATTATTTAAATTTTCTCTAGGATAAAACATGCTATGATCGATTCCATTATGCACAACTTCTATTCTATTTTTTTCTATCCCAAGATTTATTAAATCTTTTCGAATAAATTGACTTGCAGCAATAATTTTTGTAACTTTTTTTAAATTAGACAAGAGCATTTTTCTTGTCCAAATATCATTTTTACTATTAATTATATTAGAAACAACACCATTTATGACCGCAATAGTTGGAACAGTCATCTTTCCTGGAAGGATTTTAGAGCCAGCAACACATAAAAGGGCATCATAATTATTGTTTTGGATAAATTTTTTCATACGGAACATGTGCCATAAACGATCACCTGATATGCTATCAGGCAAACTTAGACCTTTATATCTAATATGTTCATTATTAGACTTAAAAGTGTACCGATCTACTTCTGCTCCAAAAAGTTCATAAGAAATGCTTGCATCATCTGGAAGGTTCTTAACCAATGCTTGCACATATGAACCAATACCAGAACGACCATGATCAGATCCTATAATATCAATTCCTAATTTCATAAGAACATATAATAGCATATTTGTAACCGATATGCTATACTTTTCTAATTATGAATGAACTTTCACTCTCTTCACAGTATATTAATTTTTTAACTAAACGTGGAATTACAAATGCAACATCGGTACAACAAAAAGTAATCCCAGCCATAAGAAAACTCGATGGTGGGTTGTTATTTCGCTCTGAAACAGGAAGTGGTAAAACACTCGCATATTTACTTCCGATTTTTGAAAAGCTTGATGAAATGAAACAAATACAGAGTAAACAAGCTCCAACCTCACAAACTAAAGCAGTTAAAGTAGTAATTGTTGCCCCTACCCATGAGCTTGCAAGCCAAATAAAAGTGGAAATTCAACAAACAAGTAATTATAAAGCCGTATTACTTCTTGGCGGAAGTCCTCTTAAACGACAAATGGAAGCGCTAAAAGAAAAACCTGACTTTGTTGTCGGAGCCCCAAATCGAATTCTTGAACTTATCCATTTAAAAAAACTTAAAATTGAACATGTACACGCTTTGGTTTTGGACGAAGTTGATCGGCTTCTTTCCCCTGAACTAAGAGATGATACAGAAGATTTAATAACTAGAATTACAACTCAACAAAACACTGTTCAAACAAACCTTATTGCGTGTTCCGCCACAATAAAGCAAAATATTTTATCCATACTAGAAAATGTATATACAAAGCCTATTAATACAATCCTTCTGAAAGAAGAAGATGTTTTAAAAACACAAATTACCCATTGGGCAATTCATGCTGAACGGCGCCAAAAAATTGATACGTTACGAAGTTTACTAAACGCTTTAAATACTGGTATTAAAGGCAAGCCAGGTAAAACACAACAAAAAATTCTTGTTTTTACAGGAAGAGTCAGTGATGTTGACAATATTGTTTCAAAACTACAATTTAAAAAAATAAATTGTTCAGGGTTACATGCAAAAACAGATAAACTGAAACGGAAACAAGCTATAGATCGTTTTAAAAGTGGAAAATGCCCAGTTCTTATTACAAGTGATTTAGCGGCAAGAGGTCTGGATATACAAAATATTACTCATGTAATACATATGGACGTTCCATCAAATGAAGACTTTTTTATTCATCGAAGTGGTCGAACAGCTCGTGCTGGTCAAAAAGGAAGTAATGTTGTTATAGGTGATGAATACGAAATGCGTCAATTAGCAAAAATAGAAAAAAAACTCGGAATAACTGTATATCCTAAAGAGTTAAGAGGTGGAAAAATCGTAGATCCAGAAATTTAATATTTTTTTCTATTAGATTTTACATTTTTTTTATTAGTTTTATAACACTTTGTGAAATATATTCGACTTCTTCATCTTTTAAGCATGTATTTAAGGGTAAAGTAATCTCATTTTTATACTGATTATATGAATTCGGAAAATTCAAAATAGAAAAACCCATCTTTTTATACGCAGTGTATAAAGGGAGTGGTTTATAGTGAACATTTGTTGCTATTCCCAACGAGGCTAAATCATTAATTAGTTGATTTCGCTCAGTTTCACTTTTACCAAGCAGACGCAATAAATATAGATGACCACTCGAGGTTTTATTTTCACAAAAATGCTCAAGACTGGATACTGGCAAATCTGAGAAAGCTTTATTATAATAACGAATTATTTCATGACGGCGTTGTAAAATTTTTGAATATCTTTTTAATTGCGAAAGTCCAAGAGCTGCTTGAATGTCTGTCATATTACATTTGTATGCAGGTTCAATTATATCATATTCCCATGAACCTTTTTGTAATTTAGAAAAAGCATCCTTACTTTGCCCGTGCAAAGAGCCTAACATAAAACTTCTGTAGATCGATTCATTATCGTATGAACATTCAGCTGTTTTTGAATTTTTTACGCAATTATTATTTTGCCAGTTATTAATGTTCCAAGTAATAGCTCCCCCCTCTGCAGTGGTAAGGTTTTTTACAGCATGAAACGAAAAAGCAGAAAAGTCCGCAATAGAACCGCTTCTTTTACCTTTATATATTGAACCAAGAGAATGAGCTGCGTCAGCAATAATTGCTATACGTCCAAGTTCTTTTTGAAAAGTCGACGTTGGTTTAAAAAAGCGCCGCGCATCTTCAACAACAGAGAAAAGTTCATCATAATCAGCTGGGAGTCCACCAATATCTACTGGAATTATAGCTTTTGTATGTTTGTTAATTTTTTTTGCAACATCCTTTGGATCTATTATAAAAGAATTAGGTATCGTATCTGCTAAAACTAATTTTGCGCCAACATGACATACAACACTTGCAGAAGCTGTATACGTATAAGCACATGTTATTACCTCATCTCCTTTGCCTATTTTAAGAAGTCTTAAGACAGATTCAAGCGCCGTTGTTGCCGAACTAAATGTAGCAGTTTTCTTTGTATTACAAAAACTTGAAAGATTTTCTTCAAATTTTTTTGTTCTAGGACCCGTGGTAATCCATCCAGATTTAAGAGTTGCAACGACTTCATCAATATCTTCTTGACGAATATCTGGTGGCGAAAATTGTATATCCATAGAAGCAATTGTACCACAGAAAAAACTTTTATTACATATTTACCTTGTTTTTTCTGTTCAGAAACTATATCTTTTAAGTTAAGTACAATTGAATTAATCAGGAGGCTACTATGGCAGACGGAATGGCTCCAAAACAAAAGAAAAAATTTCGAGCAACACCAGCTCTTATCATTCTTATTTTGGTACTAATTATAGCTGGTTTAAGTATAGGAACTAGTTTTTTTACTGTCGACGAAACAGAACAGGCTGTTATAACTCGTTTTGGCAAATATTACACAACAATGGGATCTGGACTTCATTATAAAATTCCATTTGGAATAGATAAAAGTTACATGGTACCAGTAAAAGTTGTTCAAACTGAACAATTTGGATTTTCCACTTATAACAATAACTCAACTAAAACAAGTGTAAAAAAAGAAAGCACAATGCTCACGGGTGATTTAAATATTATAGACGTCGAGTGGATAATCCAATACAGGATTGTCGATCCAGCTGCTTGGCTTTTTAATGTACAAGAGAGAACACAAACAATTCGAGATATTTCTCAATCAGTTATAAATACTCTTGTTGGAGACAGAGCAATTCTTAATGTAATGGGTTCAGCACGATCAGAGATAGAAACAGAAGCATTAGCAACAATGAATGAAAATTTCGAGTCACTAGGACTTGGAATAAATATCATTGCTGTTAAATTACAAAATATTGTACCTCCAGAAGGAGTTCAAGATTCTTTTGAAGATGTGAACCGTGCAAGCCAAGATATGGAACGTTATATAAACGAAGGAAAAGAATCATATAACTCACAAATTCCGCTTGCTCAAGGTGAAGCTGAGCAAACCATTCAGCAAGCCGAAGGGTATGCTACTGAGCGTGTAAATGAAGCGAAAGGTGATGTAGCACGATTCAATGCAGTTTACCAAGAATATATAAAAGCACCAAAAGTCACTAGAGAACGAATATATCTTGAAACAATGCAAGAAGTTTATTCTGCAAAAGATAATCAAACTCTTATCGATACACAACTTGAAAATATTATACCTGTAAATAATATTTCTACAGATTCAGCAACTTCTACAGCAACAGGAGCCGCTGCAGGCTCTAACTCTAGTACAGGAGGGTCAAACTAATGAAAACTAAAAAGTTTTACATATGGATTACCGTAATCATTATACTCATTATATCTTTTTTTATGATGGGACCTTTTTACATAATTAACGAAGGAACACAAGTCGTTGTAACTCGTTTTGGTCAAATTGTTCAGACACAAACTAATGCTGGATTATATTTTAAAATACCGTATATCGACCAAGTAACAACGTATCCAAAACTTATACTTTCGTTAGATGGAGATGCTCAACGTATCCCAACGGCAGAAAACCAGTTTATAATTGTTGACACAACAAGTAGATGGAGAATTGAAGACCCTGCTCAATTTTATCAATCATTTAAAACTCTGGATGCTGCATTTAATCGAATGAGTGATATTATTGATTCGGCTTCGCGTACTGTTATTACAGGAAACCCTCTGAGTGAAGTTGTTCGTTCATCAAATATTATAAACGAACAAGAATCTACAGAGTTTTCTTTAGCTGGCGCAAGTGGAAACGAAAGCGATGAAACTGCAGCTCAGATTAGCTCACTTATCAACGCTGCTACAGTATCTGAAAGTGTAAAAAAAGGTCGACGAGAATTAACTTTAGAGATGGTTCAAGTGGCTAAAAAGATGATGGATGAATATGGTATTGAATTGATAGATATTCTTCCTCGACAAATAAAATACTCTGATGAGTTAACCGAAAGTGTTTATAATCGTATGATTGCAGACAGGAATCAAGTTGCTCAAGCTTACCGCTCTTTTGGTCAAGGTAAAAAAGCCGATTGGTTAGGAAAACTTGACAAAGATAAAAAGGCAATTCAATCTGATGCTTATCGTCAAGCAGAAGAAATTAAAGGTAAAGCTGATGCAGAAGCTGCTGCAATCTATGCTGAAGCATACAATAAAGATCCAGAATTTTATACCTTCTGGAAAAGTATGGAAAGTTACAAGCAAACACTCCCTAAATTTAACAGTACCTATTCTACTGGAACACAATATTTTGACTATCTTTATTCTCCAGAAGGGAATCGTTAATACCAAGGAGAATCTTGCGCCAGTATGGAAACGCAATTAGTAGAAATACACAAAGAACAGCTACTCATACATACAGGTATGAGTAGTCGCTCTTTTGCCCAGTCGCATATGTCAGAAACTCTTCATGAGAATGGTTGGATTGCAAAACAAACCAATGTTAAAACATGGGAATTCTCTCCTTATCAATTTTCCGAAATAGAAGCTATACAAAGTGAAAAAAACGCTCATGAAGAGATGATTGTTACAGGACCAGCTTTCGAAGGGGTGACACTAGCAAGCCTTTTTAATAACAAACCAACAGATTCTCTTAATTTTAATAGACTAGTAGAAATACTTGAAAAACTTAATAGTGCAATTGAAGCTTCTTTTTTACAGGATGATATTACGATAGTTGCTAACGGGCCTCTAAATATTATTGTTTCTAATAATAATAGTTTTTTATTTTTACCAGATACCCTATTTAAGAGATCTTTAAGTGCGTTATCTTCTTCTGATTATTCAAAATATTATGGTTGCTATTTAAATCTTGCACTCAACAATATAAAATCAGAATGGCGTTTTTCTCTTGCTTGTATGGTATACTATACATTTTCTGGTTCACTCCCCTACACAGAATTAAACAGCGAAAAACGCGCCGAAGATTACTATGATCAACGTTTTATTCCCTTAGAAAAAATACTCCAGATTCCTCAAAATAATGAAATTGCATTACAGATAGTAAACACAAATCTTTCACAACAAGCTTTTATACGAAGAAGAGCAACCTCAAAAGAAAGAAATAGTAGTAAAACCTTAAAAAATGGCAACAGAGAATCAAAACCTTTTATACAAGGCAGCCTTCATCATCTTGCAAATACATACAAAAAACTAAATTTTAGCCAAGAACAAAAGACAAAAATACAACAAAATGTAAAAAAATTTGCAAAATATCAAGAAAACGCCATAAAAAGAAAACGCTTTGTTAGAAAACATCTAATAGCTATTATTATTTCTATCATGATGATACTCATTCTTATAAGCATTGCAAATTCAATTATAAAAGGGAATCTTTCAAAACCAACTACTCAAGGAATGAGTGCATCACAAGTAGTAGAAACTTTGTATGAAGGAATAAGCACAATAAATATAGATAAAGTAGAAAGTACAGGGACAACAAAAGCCGTTAAAAACTTTTCAGAGAGCCTATCAACAATATTTGTTACGCAACAAATGCGTGTTGCCTATGAACACGTGACACCTTATCTTACTCCTCAACAATGGTTAAATACTACAAATCCATCTGATAATGCTATTTATGGGTTATCTCATCTTAAAATAATCCCCAAAGTAAAACCTGAAACAGAAAGAAAAACCCAAGACTTAAACACTTCTCTTCCGAGTTATATAGCAGAAATTGGGGATAAAGCAACTTTTGTTGCAACATATTATCTTATTAATTCTAACGCTAATCACGAATATACAGTTACATTTCAAAAAGACACACTCTATTTGGAATATTTAAAAAGGAACAACTGGAAGATTGTAAAAATAGATAGAGAACCAGAAAGAAAACTATTAATTGATAATAAACAATTAGAATCAGATATTAAGGCAGCATTTGAGCAATCAACACAAAAAGACAAAGGGGCTCAAATAGCAGAAAGATTAATACAAAAGTATCCTTGGATTCCTGATCCCCAAAAGGTTGCTATTTCAACAAAAGAAATTACACAAACGATTAATCTTACACAATAAAAAAATCCCCTAAGATTTAACTTTACTTGTCAAAATTTAGGGGGTGTACTTTTCTGGTATGAAGTCTTTTTTATTGTGATTTTTCAGCAGTTAATCCAGGAATTCCGAAACGATTAAAAGGGAATATTCGTAAAACAGTTGTTCCCAAGATTTGAGAATCCGGTACATATTGAGGAGACATATTGGAATTGTATCGCAATGAATATTTATCATCCTTAGTAATAGCAACAAGTTTATATTCATACGAATGACGCATATCAAGAGAATTAAATCTATTATCTCCCATCATAAAATATGAATGAGATGGAATATACTGAGCCTCTCCATCTTCTGTGTTTGCAGGGAATACAGGCATATTTCGTAAATCATTAATTCGGCTCAAATAGATAACAGCAGTTTGTGCTTTTTCAAAATCATTTAAAAAATCTGTGTCTTTCTGTAATTCAGAAACACTTTCGCCATTAGCTATTGCTGTTGAATATTTTAGAGCAATCCGAGCAAAAGTTAACTTCGCAATTAAATTCATTCGAAACATTGCATCAGAATATAGGTCGCCACCAATTAAAGTTTCATTGTCAATAGATGAAATCCAATCTGTCATAAAAGCAGAGAACCATAGATCACCACCTTCTACAAAAAGCATTTTTCGAGTAATTGAATCAAAATTATTAAAAAAATCATAAATATATAAGTCACTACCTTCATATAATTCTGGTACGTTTAGAGAATCTACAACATGACCAGCTAATAAAGCTCCATTGGCATTACCACTAACTGTTTTTTTAATTTTTGCAAACTGAACAACAAGATTTTTACATTCAGTTGCTGCTTCTTGGATGTTTAAATTTCGACGTGTTTCTTCGAAATCAAGCATTTCTTGATATTCAGTTTGTGTAAAACGAATATCATTAACCTTTGATTTTGTTGAATCAGGCAAACCAGCAAGATTCCATTCTGCCCAAAGAGCGTCATCCTTTACTACACTAAATGTATCAGAATCTTTTGTTCGGTTGTATAAGATTCCATCAACCATAACAAGTTGGTCACCAGGAACTCCACATACTCGTTTTACCAGAGGGTCTGCTTTTAAATTTCCTTCTTCATCCACATTTAAATTAACCTGCATAAGTGTAAACATATATACTAACTGGGAAGTAAACTTTTGAACCTGAGCCTTTCGATCTTGTTTGTAATGAGGATTACTAAATACAACAATATCCCCTCTATCATAATCTCTAAAACGTGGGATTCCTGCTTGTGAAAGTGGAAATTTTGGACCATCACTAATTTTTACAACAGCTACTCTGTCCTTAACTAAAAATTCTGGAACCATTGATTCGGAAGGAATTTCATATAACTGGAAGACAAACACCTCTATAAGTGCAACAGCAAATACAGCCCATACAAGAGCATCTATCCATCCAATAACTTCTTTTACTATTCGCAAGCCAAGGGGTAAAACTTTAGGTGTTGTACTTGCCCTCTTCTCTGCAAGAAGGGGATTTAAATCGAAGACTCTTTTAGCATTTAATTGATATCGAATAATAAACACACAAACAAGTATCGCAACCCATAATAAAACAGTAATTAAATCATATTTATACGCTGTTCCTTCTTTGCCAGCTCTTCTTAAAATAAAAATAATTAAATATACAAAAGGAGCATATTCATACATCTTTGCTAAAGCTTTAACCCCCGAAACAGAAAGATTCTTTTTTACAAGAACTAAAGAAACATAAGCAAGAGCCCCTGTAAAAATAAAAGACAAAAAGAAAGCAAAAATAGAAATGTCTGCTCTAAAATGTATTTGAAGTAACGTAAAAATAATGGCAAATACAAGTGAGATGTAAGTTATTAAAGTTAATTTATTATTCATGCATCAAGTATAGCAAAATCCACATTTTAAAGCTAGAATAAGAGTAGTAAATACCAAAAAAAGGAAAAACGATGTATAAGAATCTAATTGACTACGAAGAAGCTATAGCCCGCTTTGACAATAGCATTGATTTGTATAAAATGCTTATTCCATATTGGTTTGAAAAAAAACAATTTGAATCTTCAGAACTTTTAACTCTTGAAAAAAAAGAAGATAAAAAAGCCTGTGCTGAATATGTTCATGCCATGAAAGGAGCTGCCAAAAACTTAGGAGCTAACAAACTCGGTAAAGCCGCACAACATCTTGAGAACCTGTATACAGGAAGAGAAGACGGTGACACATCAGAAGCTATAAAAGAAGTACAAACACTTTTTGACGCAACTTCTACAGCACTTAAAGAACTTCAAAGCACTTTGTAAAATTAGTATATATCTGTTTGCTAAATAAATCTAAATCCATATTTCTTAGCATTGCTGCTTTTTTATATACATAAAAAATATCATCAAGACTCGTAAATTTTTCACCATACAAACTTTGGTATGGAGCGTCAGTTTCTAATAAAAGCCTTTCTAATTCTATAGAACGAGCACATTCAATTGCATGCTTATTATTATTTAGAATTTGTTTTCCACAAGAAAAATAGGCATTAATTCTTTTTGACAAAATAGAATGAGCTTCAATTAAAGAACCTGAAAATGAATGCATAACAACAGCAGGAACTTTTTTAAGAATTTTCACATCCTTAAATAATAAGTGCATGGCTTTTCTACAATGAACGACAATAGCTTTTTGGTATTTTTGTGCAAATTCGAGCTGTTCATACCAAATTTCCTCTTGTTGTTTTTGAGTACTTTTTAAATCCTTAGAATATAAATCGAAACCAATTTCCCCTATAACATCTAGTTCATTATTTTGCAACAAGTTTTCTTCGAATTGTAATAAATTTGCAATTTGAGAATTAGAACCGATTCTATTATTTAATTGTTGGGCAATTTGCGGATGAACTCCAAACCCCTTATAGATTTTAGCTAAACTTATCTGTGTATGCAATTTCTCCCATTCCTTTACAGAGAGTGCACAAGAACAAGCTTTATACTCTTGTGAATCGAGTATAATTAAATCAGAGCAATTTTGAATATGATTATGGGCGTCGCAATAAACCATAGATTAAACAGTATCTATAGATTTGCTCCACGTCAAGCAAATCTAACAAGAAACACCTAATGTTACAATTCCATTTCCCCGATAAAACAACTAGTAATAGTATTACTAAAGAGTATTAACAATACTGGAGGCTCAAAATATGGAAAGTTATGCATTAAAATCAAACAATAATTCTAATGACTTTATGACAGTTTTAAAAACATTAGATGATGGTTTTGTCGTCCGCATAGTACGCGACCGTGATGGTTACGAAGAAGTAGTTACAGATTTTATCAGCAAAGATCTTTTTGATAGCTGTATTCGTACGGGTTACATAAAAAAAATTGAGCATAACAATATATCAGTAGCTACCGCATAAATAAGATTATTCTCTTATATATCAAATATTTGGCTTGTGTCTTTTTCTAAAAAGTGCATAAGTCGAATAATTTTTAATCCATCAAACCATACGTGAAAAGCAATTTCTAAATTTTTAGGATTATTCTTATTTTCATGTACTAATTTATGCCAAACAACTTCAAAATCTTCTTTTTTTAGAAAATCAATAACATTTTTAGGTAATAGTTTCCATTGTATCTCAAAACACCCAGATTTTATAGTTTCTCTCATAACAGATAAAAAAGTGTGAATTGCCTCATAGGTTTTTTCTGCATAAACAGAAGGAATACTTTTTACATCACTTGCCCCAGCCAATACTTGTCCTGTTCCAAAAGGAACTCTCGTTGAAAGCCGAGCAGAAGGATAAACCGTGCAATCTAAAATTTGTAATTTAGGATTCCCTCTTTGTAAAAAAAGTTTTTCTAAAGATTGAATAAAATAGAAATCTTCGCCAGCTTTTCTAATAGGCATTCCTCCAACAGAAGCATAACTTTCTGCATTACAGACAATAGTTGGCCCTAAGGCATATGCCCAATATGGAGTTCCTGTATTCTTTAAACATTCAGAATGTGCCTTTATGTATTTTTCATAGGCAATAATAGCTTTTTGTTTTTTTTGGGAATCTCTAATATCTTCTGGGACCTTTTGGTGTTCAAACTTACAAATTCCAAAACCAAATTTATTTTTTTCAAAATCAAATAACGTTTCTATATAATTATTGCTAACTAATGTATCTGCATCCATGCATGCTATTACACTGGCTCCATATGCAAGAGATAAGTCCATTCCATATCTTCTAGCATACCCTACACCAATTTTTTTTTTAGAAATACTTTTTACTCTTTTATCATTTTTTAAATAACATACATGCAAATAAAATGGAAAATCCAAACTATTTTTTAATACGGGTTCTGTTTGATCAGTATGTTCTTGTGTTAAGAGTCGATATAAAATCTCATTATTCTCGAGAGCCTCTTTAGAAGCTTCTATAGGGTTATTTATTACAACAACAACTGTAACTCTATCCCTAATGGTTTGTTTAGTATTTTTAAAATGTAATTCTGCATTGTAAACACTATTAGAAAGTGAGTTGAAGGTATTAAAGATGCCAGGGAATTCATTATATACAGGTATAACAATTGCTATTTTAGAAAAAAGAGTATTAGAAATCTGTGTTAATTTGTCATTTGCAAAAAGAGAGCGTTTTTTGTTATAAATAGATATTATATCTTTCATAAAAAAGCCTAACTAAAATAAACATTAAACAAGTATATTTTTTTACCATACTCTTATTTTTCATTATATTTTCGTATCAATTCAAGTGCATAGAGAACACGTTGGTCAACATCACAATCAGCTTCTGTTCCATCATGAGGTAACCAGTTGATGTTGACTCCTTTTTTGACCATACCTCGATACCATGTTTCTTGTCGTTTTGCAAATTGCCCAATAGCACGAAAAAGTTTCTCACTCATCTGCTCTAAATTTTCAAACTGTCCTTGAAGATATTGAGAAATAAATCGATATTCCAATCCAAGTCTCTCTAATCTTTGCCACTTAACAGCAGCTACAGGTGTTCCATCAGCTGCAATTTGAGTACCATCATGCAAACGTTGAACTTCGTCAAGCATACCCTCATGCAAACGTGCCGTGAGACGTCTGTGAATGCTCGCTCTAAGCATTGGACGGGGAAAAGTAGTACCAACTATAAGAGGTCTAATATCTGGTCTCTGTGGCATTTTAGCTCGTTGAGCCTTTGCACTCCCAGAAATCTCAAATTCACAAATTTCAATAGCACGTAACAGCCTATGTCGTTCTGTTATATCTGTATCATTATGCAAGGTCTCACCACATTCTGCTTTTTTAGAAATCAGAATAGTAGAAAGTTCTTCAATCGATTTTCCAGCTAATTCAGATCGAAGACTTTCATTTGTAGGGACATCTACTAAATCATATCCACGGATTATTGAATCCAGATACATTCCCGTGCCACCAATAACAACAGGAAGTTTTTTACGACCAATAATATCTGCAAAAGCACAATAAAAATCTTTTTGGTAGTTAAAAACTGAATATTCTTTTGGAAGCTCAGCAATATCCATTAGATGCCAAGGAACTGTATGCCCATTTATTTCAAAATCGCTTAAATCTTTGCCAGACCCTATATCTAATCCACGATAAACTTGTCGAGAATCAGCAGATAATACTTCACCATTAAAATAATCAGCTAAACGAACACCAATAGCTGTCTTGCCAACTGCAGTTGGTCCTAGAACAATAAGACAATTATATTGAGATGGAAAATTTACTCGATTCAAAGACAAACTCCGTTTATTACAAAACCTTACAAATTGCACACTTCAAATATTCTGATTTTGGATAGCCAAGCAAAACAGGATGATCCGGCCCAGCCCCGCGTTTTTCTAATACCTGAACAGTACACTTTGAGTCCATAGCAGCATGCATAAGCATATCATAAAACTTATCAGAATCAAAAAAATGTGAACAAGAGCAAGTAACAAGAATCCCACCACGATTAAGTAAGCGCAAAGCCCGTAAATTTATCTCTTTGTATCCACCATACGCTTTAGAGACAGCTTTAGCACTTTTTGCAAAAGCTGGTGGATCTAAAATAATTAAGTCGAATTTCTCTTTTTGCATCTCAAAATCTTTAAGTACATCAAAGACATCGCCTTCTATTGCTCTCATTTCATTTTGTGCATTATTAAGAGCAATATTGCGCTTTACAAGAGCAACTGCATCTGATGAAATATCAACTGCAATAACTTCTTTTGCCCCACCCTTTACAGCATTTAAACCAAAGGCTCCTGTATGCGTACAAGTATCTAATACACGACATCCTTTGCTCAATTGAGCAACTCTAGCACGATTAAATTTCTGATCTAAAAAATATCCAGTTTTTTGTCCATGAGCTAAATCCACTTCAATTTGAACACCATTTTCTTTAATTATAATAATGTCATCAACTTTACCAAAAACACAACCAGATCGTTGCTCCAAACCTTCTTTTTCACGAACATTTGCATCACTTCTCTCATAAATTGCAAACGGAGAACAAACATTTTTTAAAGCTGATAATATTTCTTCTCTATAAGCTTCTACGCAGTAAGCTAAGAATTGAACAACTAAAATTACTTGATTTTTAATATCAACATATCGCTCTGCTATTAATCCAGGTAAAAAATCTGCTTCTCCAAAAATGAGTCGATAAGAATCATTTTGATTATAATAATCATACCGAATAGAATAGGCATCTTTAATCTTCTGTTCAAAAAAACTGTATGGGAAAGGATTAACTGCAGAATCGTCACCATCTGGATTGTTCAATTTATCACGACGCATAATACGAACAGCGATTTTAGAATTACGATTTATTATTCCGTAACCTAAAAACAAACCACCCTTAGAAAGTACTT
Source organism: Treponema sp. CETP13 (assembly GCA_001885315.1). GTDB lineage: Bacteria > Spirochaetota > Spirochaetia > Treponematales > Treponemataceae > CETP13. The sequence continues at coordinate 129,971 of MLPZ01000012.1, read as the reverse complement.
CTACAGGGGAGCCATCTTTTACCTTACATTCTTTTAGTTGCTGAGGAACATAATGTCCCTTATCTTCTTTATCTAATTCGTTTTCTTTAACAAAAGAAATTTCATTATCAAAGACCCATGGAAATCCTTGTCGGATTTCATTTTCTTCGTTTTTATTTAAAAAAACGCGCGGTAATATATTCATTTTTATCCTTTAAATAGCTTAATTGTAATTTGCTATTTACATTAACCTAAAAAATCTTTCATTGTGTACACATTTCCAACATTTAAAAAACCATCATTTATTCCAGCATCTAACCAATTTAAACAACGAACAGCACCCATAGCAAAACCTTCTCTACTACGAGCTTGATGAGTAATTTCAATTGTATCGGCAGGAGAATCAAAAAATACTTTATGAGTCCCAGGAATAGAGCCACATCTAGTTGATGATACATGTAATTGTTGTGGTTCTGGTTTTTTATGAAAAGCATCAAAAACCATTTCTGTTTTAGAAGGATTACCTGCCATCACAGACTTTGCTACAGCAAGAGCTGTTCCAGAAGGGCTATCTGCTTTTTGATTGTGATGAGCTTCCCAAATAGCACAATCATACTCAGAATACTGTGACATTAAAGAAGATGCATGCTCAACCATCTTATAAAACATATTTACTCCAATCGAGTAATTAGGAGAATAAAAAAGAGAACTATTCTCTGCTTTTACAAGTTTTTTCACATCTTCTAGTTTATCATACCACCCCGTTGTTCCAATCACCAATGGCAATTTTAAAGGTACAAGAGCTTTTATATTTTCAATAACTGAAGAAGGATGTGTAAATTCAATAATTCCTTCTGCACCACTATTTTTTACAGCTTCGACAATTCCTTTTGTAGTAGATACCTTTACAGAAGCATCATCAGCATAGCTATCTATTGTTACAACTACTTCATGTCCAAGTGATTTTGCTGCAATTTCAAGCATATGTCCCATTTTTCCATAACCAACTAATGCTATTTTCATACTTATTATCCTCCACGTAAAAAATTAAACTTTATTCCTCAAAATGAGCCTTATGCAAGGTTTTTACACATGTAATCACATCTTTCATATTACAAACAATACTTATATTTACTTTAGATGCGCCCTGAGAAATTATATCAGGATTTATTCCAACATCGGCTAAGCTTTTCATTCCTTCGCCCATTATAGCACTAGAATGGGCTGCATCACAAATAATAGTCACTATAGCTTTGTCTTTTTGGACTGAGCAAGTTGCAATCCCACTTAGATCCTCCAATAATCCTGTCAAATCTAAATTTCCAGCAACTGTAAGAGAGACAGAAACTTCAGAAGTCGCAATAACATCTATAGATATATTCCATTTTAAGAAAACATTAAAAATATGAGCTAAAAACCCTGATGCCCCAAGCATACGCGTTGAAACAATTTCTATCATCTGAATATTCTTCACTGCAGTAATAGCTCTTACCGGTGTTAGCTTCTCTAAATGTTCCGGAACAATAAGAGACCCAGGGTGATCAATATTATAAGAGTTTTTAACTCTAACAGTTGTTTTTGTTTTTTTAACAGGATACATTGCCCTTGGGTGCAAAACTTGTGAACCAAAATAGGCTAATTCTGACGCTTCATCATACGTTATGATTGGAACATTTTTAGCTTCTTTTACAATACGAGGATCTGCAGTCAAGATTCCATCAACATCTTTCCATGTTTGAACTTCATCTACATGCATTGCAGCCCCAATCATTGTTGCAGAAAGATCACTGCCTCCACGACCAAGAGTCGTAATATTCCCATTCTTATCTTTTGCTAAAAATCCTGTTACAATCGGAATTTCTTTTTTTATATTACATTTATAGTCATTTAAACCACGAGGAATTAAAGACCAAACACTATCATCTAATTCTGCATTCATAAAATTAGAATCCGAAAGAAAACCAATATCCCAAGCATCATAAAACTGTGCTGGAGTTCCTTTTTTAGTAAGATAAGACGCAACCATTCTTACACTCAAACGTTCACCAAAAGAAACCAAATAATCTTTAGTCCTTTTAGTAAGCTCTTTCAACATAGAAATGCCTGTAAGTAAGGCCTTTAATTCAGTTAGTAAAGAATCAATAGCTTCTTTTGAAATTTCAAGTTCATCAGCAGTGTCATAATGTAATTTCTCGATTTTAGAAATATCAACTTTTCCATTCAGCGCAACATCCGCAGATTCTAAAAGAAAATCAGTTGTATCACCCATAGCAGAAAGCACTACAATAGGTTTTTTATCTGCATATTTTTTAATTATAGAAGCCACATGTTGAATACGTTTTGCATTAGCAACTGATGAGCCCCCAAATTTCATTACTATCATAAAATTATCCTCTATTTTCAGTTTTATAGTTAAAAACATACCTTTTTTTTTTAATTTTTACAACAAGAACAACTTTAAAACTAGATTATTGATGCCTTGTTCGTAATTGCTCTTTAGGGTAAAATAAAACTATGTTTAGTAAAAATAATTTAGTATTATACAAGAATCAACCTGCAATAGTAAAAGCTGTCGCAGATAAAATAACTATCGAATACTGTTCTGTTCCTGCAACAGCGACTGGCAAAGCTGCACAATTTGCAACTCAAAATGTACGTGAAAAGGATATCCTTCTTTTACATTCTGGTCCTACTACAAGTTTACCTGCAAGGTGTTTAAAAGAAGTTGACGACACTTCCGTCCCTACTTTTTCAGAAAAACTTTTGGAAACATGGGAATTACTCACCGATGAAGATGAAACTTATTTTTCACTCACAGATATTGCCGATTTAACTATCGATAACTTCACTCCAAATCTTGCATGGGATTTATACTGTGAACTTTTAAGAAATCCTTATTTTAAGCTTTTAGATAAAAACTCGAAAACATCTCAGAGTTTTACTAAAAAAACACCAATCTTTACTCTAAACTCAAAAGAAGAAGCAGAAAGTATTCAAAAAAAACAAACTATTAAAGATAATGCTGAAAAATTATATCTAGAATTCATAAAAAGACTAAAAGAAAAAAAACTAAACCTGCCTGATGATGGTATATACATGGGAGATGTAGAAACGCTAGCGTTAGGAAAAACTGACAAATCAAAAACTATGAAAGACGCACAAATGGAGCAAAGTCCACAAAAAGCGCATAAATTACTTATTGATACAGGAGTTTGGCCTTTTTGGAGAAATCCCCATCCTGCAAGACTAGGGATGTCAAAAAAGTCTGCAAATATTCATTTATCACATCCAGTACAAGAAGAAAGAACTATTATTAATCATATTGCATTTGCTATAGATTCAGCAGACAGTACTGATCCAGATGATGCAATCGCTTTTGATAATGGCTCTCTATGGGTTCATATTGCAGATCCAGCATGTACTGTTACACCAGATTCAGAGATTGACAAAGCAGCGAGAGATAGAGGAGCAACATTATACCTACCAGAGGGAGCTGCACGAATGCTCGCAGAAGAATCGCTAGAAGATTATGCACTTGGATTACGTGAAGAAAATGCGCTAATTGCTGGTAAAAGCTTAGATGATGCAAAAGAAACATGGTCTCATGCTCTTTCATTTAAAATTCAATTAGCAGAAGATGGATCGATAAAAGATTGTAATATTTTTAAAACCTTTGTACATGTAAAACGATATACTTACGAACAAGTAGACAAACTACGTGACACCCCTGAGTTTGCCCCATTATTTGCGATTGCAAAAAAGAACATTGAACGCCGCACTGCTGCAGGTTCAGTAAATATAAATTTACCAGAAGCAAACATTTGGGTAAAATTACCAAAAGGTGGTAATCTTGAAAATGAGCCAGAAATTCATATAGAGCCATATACTCCTCATGAATCAAATCTTGTGGTAAGAGAAGCAATGTTGCTTGCTGGAGAAGGAGCTGCCTCTTTTGCCTTTAAAAATCAAATTCCTTTTGCCTACGTAAGTCAGCCTGAACCAGACCTTCCTTCTGATTTACCAGAAGGTCTTGCTGGGGAATATAAAAAAAGACGGTGTATGCATCGCCGGAATGTTAGCGTAACTCCTTCAAAACATGCCGCTCTTGGTATTTATATGTATTCTCAAGTTACCAGTCCTTTGCGTCGATATGGTGACTTAATATCACATGAACAATTACACGCATATTTAGATGAGAAACCCCTACTTGATAATGATACTATGTTGGAACGAATAAGTGCAGGAGATGCTGCTGCCAGAGCCTCTGTAAAAGCTGAAAGAAACAGTAGTCTTCATTGGAAACTCGTTTATCTTAAGCAACATTCTGATTGGACAGGTGAAGCTATTATTGCTGAACTTAATGAGCAATATAATCAAGCAACAATTCTTATACCTACTTTAGCACTTGAACGTCGTATACCTTTAGAAGAAGGGATGGCTTTAAATCAAACTTTTTTGGTAAAACCTGTTGATATAAATATTCCTGAACTTTCTGTAAATTTTATAAAAGCATAAAAAAAGACAAACACGTATATGTTTGTCTAAGAACACTATGAAAACAGCTACTGAATAATCAGTAGCTGCATTTTCGTTATTTTTTGCTTAAACCAATAGAATTAGCTACAACATCTTCGCATATACTTCTTTCAGTTTCTGCATCAAAGAATTTAGCTGTCTCCATATCTGGAACTAAGTTTACAGTATCTCCAATCTTAGCAACGACATGTGCACTTGTACGTGCTACTAAAGACTGAGACTTAGAAGCTAAGAATAAATGGGTTTCGGCTCCAAGTGGTTCAATAACAGAAACTTTCATCTGCATATTATTTTTAGAAGCCCCATTTTCTTTATATTCCATATTTTCAGGACGTATACCAAAGAAAACGTCTTTGCCAACATAAGCTTTAAGCTTTTTAGCTTGATCATCTGTTGGGGTAAGTTCAAATGTACCTTCATCACAAATGATTTTTCCAGCTTTTTCCATAACTTTAACAGTTAAGAAATTCATTGGCGGTGAACCAATAAAACCGGCAACAAACTTATTAAATGGATGATTATACAAATACATTGGAGAACCAATTTGTTGTATTTTACCATCTTTCATAACAACAATCTTATCAGACATTGTCATAGCTTCAATCTGATCATGTGTTACATAAATCATTGTTGCATCTAATCGATGATGCAATGCTGATATTTCAGAACGCATCTGAACACGTAACTTAGCATCAAGGTTTGATAAAGGTTCATCAAAAAGAAATACTTTTGGATTACGAACAATTGCACGACCTAATGCAACTCGCTGTCGCTGACCACCAGAAAGCGCTTTTGGTTTTCTGTCTAAAAGCTTCTCAATATCAAGAATATGAGCAGCTTCATTAACACGACGTTCGATTTCGGCTTTATCTGTTTTACGGATTTTAAGCCCGAATGCCATGTTATCATAAACAGTCATGTGTGGATATAATGCATAATTCTGGAATACCATAGCAATATTACGATCTTTTGGTGGAACATCATTCATTAGCTCACCATCGATGTATAACTCACCTTCAGTTATTTCTTCCAGACCTGCTATCATACGCAGAGTTGTAGATTTACCACAACCAGAAGGTCCTACAAACACGCAGAACTCTTTATCTTCTACAGTTATATTGGCATTTTCTACTGCACGGACATTGCCATCGTATACTTTACCAATACCTTTCAATTCAACTTTAGCCATACGCCAAAGCCTCCTTAAATTATTTTATATTTAATTGTATGACATATTTTATGTACTGTCAAACTTATTTTTAAGATTTGCGTACATTCTACCTACGTCAAATACTTTAATTGTAGGGTAAAATGTAATCTATACTATGTTGACCAAATAATAGGTTTTGCTTTCATACGCTTTACATACAGATATACTGCACGTACAGAAGTAATAATAGAAAACAATAGCCAACCAAATGTAACACCCATTGTTGGATTAAAATGAGATACAAGAGCGAGTAAAAATGAAGGTGCAAACCCTAAAACTGTCATAATTTTTATTGATGGTAGTAATTTTGTTTTTTGCCAAAATTCAGTACCTTTTATGGCTGAACGATGACTCGTCGTGAGCAAAAGGCCTGAAATAAAAATAAAAAAAACATATTGAACCCCCATGAGCAAAATCATTGATATTATACTCGAAGGAATCTCACCTGTTGCAGAGGCAAAAAGAAATGCTTTAGTATATGTCACCATATCATTTACATTGTTTACTATCTTGCGAATTTCAGTTGATGAAAAAAATCCAAGGAATCTATAAGCACCTTCAAGGCTTGTATTTGTTGCTGGTTGGCTAATCACAAATGATGATTCTCCTAATATAAACATAGGCTGGTATGCCCCTGTTTTTTCTTCATCTAAAACTAAAGCAGGAGCATCATCTGTTACAACAACTAACCAACCATTTGACTCTAAACGACGAGGATAATTAAACGAAACATTTAATTCTCCATCGTCAACACTAAAATCTCCGGTTTGTTTTGCCATATCTTGTAAAACTCCACCAAACCCTGGATACAAGTTTGGAGATGATAAGATTAATCCTTGTTGAACCCTAGACATTACAAACGAAAACGATAACAACATAATAGATACAATCAAAAGAATTACAAAACTAAAATTTGATATACCAAAACATTTTTCTGCAGCTTTATTAGAATACTGCGCTTTAAAAATTTCAACCGGAGATGTCTTTTCCATTACTAACCTTTTTCTGCACCAGATGCCATACCATAAACAATATATTTCTGTGCCCAAATTTGTACTATCATTATAGGAATAGCAAGTATAAGGGCTCCAGCAAAGAAGTGCAATGGGTTATAATATACAGATTCATACATATCCGTTAAACGATATAACATCATAGCAATATTCTGATGAGCATTATTTAATAATTGTTTAGGCAACATAAAGTCCATCCAAGGCGTCATAAATGCATTTACAGCAATAAAGCCTAACATAGGTTTACTTAATGGTAAAATCAACCTAAAAAAGATTTGTGATTGACTCGCCCCGTCAATTGTGGCCGCTTCATCTATAGACATCGGAATCCCTGTTAAATATCCTCGTAATAAGAAAGTGTAAGTTGGTATTAACCCCGCTACATAGATAAAACTAATTGCTGTCGGATGATTTAACCAACCAAAATTACGATAAATCATAAATAAAGCAATCATTCCCATAAAAGAAGGAAACATCTGTAAAAGCATCATTCCAAGTAGCATCTGTTTTTTTCCATGAAAACGAAATCGTGAAAAAATATAACCAGTAAAAGCACAGATTAACACTCCTAGAAATGTGGTAACAATAGCAAGTACCAATGTACGACCAAAAGCCATTAAAAAATCTGATACAACTGCAGAAGAACTACTTTTATATGTAAAAAGCCATTTATAATGTTCCACTGAAAATTTCGATATATCAATTCCAAGAGGAACATTAGTAAGAACTTTTCCCTTTGTAAAAGATGCCACAATCATCCATAAAAGCGGGGCAACAATAAGCACTATGGCTAAACAAAGCCATATATATTTTAGTACAGTACCAATTTGAGTACTTCCTGTTCTACTTTTACTCATTTTATAACTCCTCCGAGAATGATTTTGAATGTTGCATACTATAAATAGCAAATCCACCAACAATTAGAAAAATAAATATGGAATAAACAGCTGCAATATTAAAAACTTCAGAACCTTTATTAAAAGATAATTTATAAATCCATGATATTAATATATCTGTTTGACCTGGTAAACTGCCTCCTATAACACGCATTGAGGCAGGAACAGTTGCCGGATCATAAAGTGGACCACCACCTGTTAAAAAGTATACTGCTCCAAAGTTATTAAAATTAAAAGAAAATGTCATAATAAGCGCAGGCATAGTTGCTTGTAAAACAGACGGCAAGGTAATTGCCTTAAATTTATCCCATCCACTAGCACCATCTATTTCAGCTGCTTCGTATAAATCAGCAGAAATAGTTGTTAAACAACCTGTAATCATCATCATATGATATGGAGCGCCTAACCATAGGTTAACCATAATTACAACAGCTCTAGCCAAGCCTCCATTATAAATATGATCAATCCAGTAAATTGGCTGATCGGGCTGACCCTCTAATCCTATATGATACAAAAAATTAGAAACAGGTTCCATAAGTCCAGTAGCAAAAAGAACTTGATTTATTAAACCATCTTTATTAAAAGCAAATTTAAACATTAGTAATGATATTAAACCTGGTATTGCCCATGGTAAAATCATTACAGAGCGCCATATCTTCTTACCTTTAACGCTCTCTGATTGGATAATTAATGCATTAATAAAACCTAACGCATAAACTGTAAATGAGGACATAAATGCCCAAAAAACAGTCCATAAGAAAATTTTACCAAACATAACTAGCCACCCTGGATCAACGAATGCTTGACCAAAAGCAACAAATCCAGACCAGTTTATTAACATAGCACCAAGTTTTATTTTATATGTATAATTAGTAAATGCTAATAAAAACGTAAAAAGAAACGGAATAAGTGTAAAAAATAATATTAAAACAAATGCTGGTGCGAGCATTATATATACATAAGAATCACGCCAAATTCGGCGAATAAATACTTTGAACGATTCGGCTTCACCAGTTTCGTTTAGAGAAGCTCTATTTTTATATGCATCTAGTATACAAAGTGTCCATAAAATTACAAAAAGAATTATAACAACAAGAGTAATTAATCCATTACCAATAAGAACTGAAGAGTTATCAGCCAAAAGCCAACTACTATCTTTGTCAAACAAAGGCATAATCTTACCAGCATACTCATCTCCGATAACTACACGACCAAGAGTTAGTAATCCCCATACATTTCGGGTAAAAAAACCACCAAAATCGCGAAAAATATATTTTTCACCATTTGGAGAAAGTTCATAGTTAGGATAGTTATATGAAGTTTCTTCAAAGACTGTGTCTTCATATCCTGCAAAAAGATCTCCGCCAGTTCCAACAGAAGTTGTAGTAGAAGACCCTCCTGATACACCAAGGAAAGTAGCTTGAGGAGCAAGTTCTTCTACTTTCTCTTCTACTACTTTTTCTTGTCCATAGTCAACGTCTTGTTGACTAATAGTTTGATCAGCTCGACCTGAAGTAATATCAAAATACCGTCCCCAATCTGAGGTTACAAATTCAATAGTACAAACTAAGACAGGAATTATAAAAAAAACAAGTGCTTTAATCTTGTTTTTATTAATTAACTGTCCAAGCCCCATAATGAAAAACGATGCAACAGCCGGTATAAAAGGACTCATTTTCTTGGATGTTTCAGACATCTGCACATCTCCTATTATTTATAACTAAAAAAAGACTCCCGCTAAACGGGAGTCTTGAATTCTCTAAGCAAGAATTCGCTACAGCCCTGTATTTACTGCATTACACAGTATTTTAAGACTAATTGTTTGTGGCAAGCCAAGCAGCAGCATTCGCAACGATTTCGTCTTGAACTTCTTTTGCTGTACGAGTTCCATCCCAAATACCATAATATGATTGTTCTATAGCAATATTATAGAATACTGTAATTGCAGACATTGCTGGATTATTAGGAAGAGAAAGAGAAGGTGTTGGATAGTTATATGCAAAACCTTTTAACATTTCTTTTTTATTAGAATCATTGGTAAAATCAGGAGTATTTGGAGCTCCAGCGGCTAATGCAGGAATATAAGAACTATTATCTACCATCGCCTGCATACCTTCTGTATTAAGAAGAAGTCTCATTAATTTATCACAAGCTAAAGGATAAGAAGTAAAACCATTAATTACAAAACCTTTTGTAGTTACAAATGGTGACATATGGTTACCATGCCAAGTAGGCATTGTAGAGAATTTAAAATCTTCTCCAAGTGTTGCTTCAGCAGAATTAACATCTTGCCAAGTACCAACTAAACAAAATGGACTAATATCAGAGTTGATAAAGTCTTGTCCACGTTCAGCCATTGACTCAGCAGGAGTAAGACTTCCATTTGCTTCTACAGATAGACGTGCGTCAGCAGCTGCAGAAATAAAATCAAGTGATTTTAAGAATTTAGGATCGTCAAATCCAGGTTTTGTTGCATCACCAGAAGCATATATATTCCAACCTTCACAAGTGAAAGCTGAATATGTTGACCATTGGTTTCCTAAAGGAAGAGGGAAACAAACATTAATTGTTTTTCCTTTATATTGTACTTTTCCTGTGTTAGCTTTTGACCAAGCAAAAATTTCTTCCCATGTGTCAAATGCATCAGGGAGACCATCACCATCAGCATCTGTAGTATCCATGCCAAGAGCATCCATCATTGTTTTGTTCCAACTAAATACCAAACCATTATATCCAATTGGTACATACAAGTTATATCCTGTATTTACAGTTGAATAAAAAGGTGGTTGAGAAACTTGTTTAGCAACTGCAGCGACAGCTGGAGACAATTCTTTTAAAGATTGTGATTGACGAGAAACTTCTTCATCGATTGCTAGCATAACATCAGGAGCATCACCTTGAAGCTGTCCAATCATATCTGTAGCACCTTGAGTTCCGTTGTGCTCATAAGATACAACCCCTGCTAATTTAGGATATGTTTTATCCCATAATGCTACAACTGCTGCACCCCATGCATCAGTATCACATGAAAACACGATTTTTGCATCAGGCTCAATTGCAGAGTCTTTAGATGAGCCTTCTTTTGCACCATTAGCAAAAACTGCTGTTAGCATAAGTGCAGAGAGCACTACGGCTAATAATTTTTTCATAATTTTCCTCCATTACAGAAAATGTAAACCGATTTAGTTAAACGCTTTACGTATATGTAATATTATACACCTGTTTCTCAATTTGTCAAATATTTTTTTGTTAAAACATCCTTTTAATCATTATTTATCACTAAATAATATGATTTAACATTTCAGATACTTGACACATAATATTCAATTTGTTAATATGTTTTTCGTCGTTACCGTTATTAAAGAGAGAAATCTCAATATAGGTTTCCATGCGGGGATGGTGGAATTTGGTAGACACGCAAGCTTGAGGTGCTTGTGGCTTCACGGCTGTGCCAGTTCAAGTCTGGTTCTCCGCACATAAAACTTCTGTATTTATGCAGAAGTTTTTTTTTATTTAAAAATAAAAAAGGTTGTAAACATACTAGTTGATTACAACCTTTCATCTATATTCCATCTAGGAACTAATTCTTATTATAAACCACCTTTTTTTACTTGAAAATGACTGAATTCCATACTAAACGAAGCACGTCCTTGTGTTACAGAACGTAAACTCGTCGAAAATCCAAACATTTTTGACATTGGAGCTTCTGCATGAACTAGCTCTATAGAAGGCTTGCTTTCTAAACTTGATATTAAACCACCTCGTTGTGTTATTTGACTCATTGCATCTCCTACAAACTCTTTTGGAGATGTAATCTCTACATCCATCACCGGTTCAAGAAGTTCTGGAGTAGCTGCTTCACAAACTTTATCAAAAGCAGCAGAGGCACACGCTTCTGCTGCAAAAACAGTAGTAGTTAACTCATCATATTGAATATTTGTAACTGTAATTGCTATATCAGTACAGGGATATCCATAATTAATACCAGAATTGTATGAATTTGTAATTCCATTCTCTACTGCTTCAAAAATTTCAAGAGGAATTTTGTCATCTTTATTTTTTAAACCAGCTCCACTTGCAACACAACGATATAAATTCGATCCATACGCTTTATATAAAGCCTTCGTTTGATCATCTAGAGTACTTACAGGTTTTACTTCTAGGGTAACCCCTGCAGTATTTTCATTTCCACCAAGGACTTTTTCAAAAAACTCTGTATGTGTTGCAATTCCAGTTACAGACTCCCGATAAGTAACTTGTGGTTTTCCCACACGAGCAGCCACTTTAAAATCTTGTAGCATTCTTGTTACTAGAACGTCTAAATGTAATTCTCCCATTCCAGAAATGATTAATTGTCCGGTTTCGGCATCATCTTTATGGGTAAACGTAGGATCTTCTTTACTTAAAATATCTAAAGTTTCACGCAATTTATCACCATCAGAAACAGTTTCTGGTTCTATAGATACAGAAATCACTGGTTCTGGAAATGTTACACTTTCTAAAAGAACAGGAAGCCCTTCATTTCCAATGGTATCTCCGGTTTGAGCAAATTTAAAACCAATTATGACAGCAATATCCCCTGCTACAACACTATCCATTTTTTCACTTTTATTTGAATGCATGCGTAAAATACGATTTATTCGCTCTCTTTTCTTTTTCGCAACATTATATACTTGTTGGCCAACCTTAAATTTCCCCGAATACATTCTAATATAACATAAAGAACCTGCTTCTTTATCATATTGTATTTTAAAAACAAGTCCTAAAGGATTGCCATTCACATCACAAACAACTTCATGATTTTCATCTTTTTTTACATGATGACCTATTGTAGGAGGGACTTCATTCGGGGCAGGAAGATAATCTACTATTGCATCAATCAAAGGTTGAACACCAGTATTTTTTCGGGCTGAACCACATAAAAAAGGTACTATTTCACGAGCTATAGTAGCACGTCTAATTTCAGCTGTTAGCAAATCAGTTGGGATTACTTTCCCTTCCAAATACAATTCTGCAATATCATCGTTACACGCAGACACTTCATCTAACAGTTTTTCTCGCCATTCATTTGCTTGTTCAAGTCGTTCGGGAGCTATATCGGATTCTAATATAGTTTCACCTTCATCTTTTGGATCAAAACGAAATTCCTTCATTTTAATAAGGTCTATAATACCTTCAAATTTATTTTCTGCGCCAATTGGAATTTGTACAGCAACTGTATTTGCGCCAAATTTTTGTTTAACGTCATTCATGGCACCAAAAAAATCGGCTCCTACACGATCCATTTTATTTACAAAGCATATTCTAGGAACATGAAATTCATTTGCTTGATTCCAAACTGTTTCAGTTTGAGGTTGAACCCAACCAACAGCACAGATTACAGCAACTGCACCATCTAGAACCCTTAATGACCGTTTTACTTCTGCCGTAAAGTCAACATGGCCTGGAGTGTCAATAATATTTATTTGATAATCTTTCCAATATGTTGTTGTAGCAGCTGATTGAATAGTAATACCTCGATCTTGCTCTTGAGCCATCCAATCCATAGTTGCTGCCCCATCATCTATTTCACCAATACAGTGAATCTTTCCGGTATAGTAAAGAATCCGTTCTGTTGTGGTCGTTTTGCCAGCATCAACATGAGCCATGATACCTATGTTTCTCATATATTTCATATCTTTTGTATCTTTCATTTTAATTTCCTTAGACTGTATATAAATACAGATTTCTCACCTTGTTTGTTAGTATGAAATCAAAACAAACAAATAAATGTGATATGAGTATACAGGTTTATTTGATATTTTTCAACGAAAAATCAAGAAACGTTATCTTTGTGCAATTGGAACAAATTCTCGTCGTTGTCGAACTGCTTTATAAGCTGGACGGATAATTTTACCACCATTAGAAATTTCTTCCACTCGATGAGCACTCCATCCTGCTATTCTGGCAACAGCGAAAAGTGGAGTATAAATTTCCTCTGGTAAATTGAGCATCTGATACACAAATCCCGAATAAAAGTCTACGTTTGCACTAACGCCTTTATACATACGGCGTTTTTTAGAAATAACCTCGGGAGCAATTTTTTCGACCTTTTCGTGAAGTTTAAATTCCTTAGAATACCCTTTAATTTCAGCAAGTTTTTGAACATATCCTTTAAACAGGACAGCACGAGGATCAGACAAAGAATAAACTGCATGACCAATCCCATAAACAAGACCTGATTTATCAAAAGCCTCTTTGTCAACAATTTTGCCTACATACGAACGAATTTCATCCTCATCATCCCAATCTTTTACATTTTCTTGAATATTCTCGAACATTTTGCAAACTTTTATGTTTGCACCACCATGTTTTGGCCCTTTTAAAGATGCAAGAGAAGCAGCAACAGCAGAATAACTGTCTGTTCCAGAAGAGGTTACTACATGATTAGTAAATGTAGAATTATTACCACCCCCATGCTCAGCATGTAATACAAGGGCTATATCCAAAATACGTGCTTCTAAATTAGTATATTTAGAATCAGGACGAAGCATATATAATATATTTTCAGCAGTCGATAATTCAGGTTTAGGAGAATGAAGAACAAGACTTTCTCCTAAATACTTATACGAATATCCTTGATACCCATACACCATTAAAGAAGGGAAACGTGCAATTAACTGAACGCTCTGGCGAATTATGTTTCCTATCGATATATCATCAGCTTTATCATCAAAACCATAAAGCGTAAGTACACTGCGTGCCATAGAATTCATCATATCTTTAGAAACAGAATTTAGTATATTATCACGAACAAATCCTTCTGGAAGACTCCTATTACTACCGATAAGAGCTCTAAATGAAATATATTCTTTTACCGTTGGTAAATGTCCAAAAAGGAGAAGGTAACACACTTCTTCAAATCCAAATCGCTCTTCTTTTTCTAAATTGTTTACTAAGTCTTCAACATCATATCCTCGATAATATAATTTTCCTTCGCAGGGGATTAAATCACCTTCATCAATAATATAGGAACTAACCTCGGAAATTTCTGTAAGTCCAGCTACAACACCTTTACCACTAATATCACGAAGGCCTCGCTTAACTTCATACTTTGAATAAAGTTCTGAATCTATTCTATCACATTTACATGCCTCTGAAGAATATTGCGAAATTAGCTCATTCACATCTGCTTGGGTAAGATTTTCTCTTTTTCTTCGAAAGCTTCCTTCATCGAGCAGTTCTTTTACTTTTTGATTTTGGTTTTTCATTCAGTCTCCTTTTTTTAAAATGCTATGGCAATTACCTCTTCTAACCTACTAACAGGTTTAAAATCGATTCCTTTTTTAACTTGTTCAGGAATATCATCTAAATCTCGAATATTTTGTTTTGGTATAATTATAGTTTTAATATTATTCCGTTTTGCTGCTACTGTTTTTTCTTTTAACCCACCAATAGGCAAAACATTTCCTGTTAATGAAAGCTCACCTGTCATAGCTAAGTGTTTTTTTATCCTTTTATTTAAGAACAACGAGAGAAGTGTAACAGCCATTGTTATACCCGCAGAAGGACCATCTTTTGGAGTAGCTCCTTCAGGAATATGCAAGTGAATAGTATTCTTTTGAAAATAAGATAAAGGTTTTATCTTATTTTTTATGACATAAGCCCTAATCCAACTCATAGCAATTGAAGCAGACTCTTTCATGACATCACCAAGTTGACCAGTTAATTTTAAGCCTTCTTTTCCAGGAAATGACATTGCTTCCATCATTAATGTATCACCTCCCATACTTGTCCATGCAAGCCCTATAGCGGTTCCTGAACGATCTGCTACTTTTTGATCTTCTTCTGGTGTAAAAATCGGGTTACCAAGATATTTTTTTATATCATCAATAGTAATTGTTTTTTGTGTATCCCTTGGCAAATCATTTTCAATAAGTTCGGTAACATATTTTCTATGAATCTTATCTAAATTACGTTCTAAATTACGAACCCCTGCCTCACGGGCATAAGAATTTGCAATATTCATAAGTTCTTTTTTGTTATACCGAACCTGCCCCTTTCCAAGCCCATTTTTTATTAAGCTTTTTGGAACAAGATATTTTTTTGCAATCTGATACTTTTCTTCATCTACATATCCAGCCATTTGAATAATCTCAACACGATCACGTAACGGACTAGGAATTGTATCAAGGCTATTTGCAGTAAGAATAAAATTAATATTTGATAAATCAAAAGGTAAATCTAAATAATTATCTCTAAAACTGACATTCTGTTCAGGATCTAATACCTCAAGTAAAGCGCTAGCAGGATCTCCTTGATAACTTTCACCCATTTTATCTATTTCATCTATCATAAACACAGGAGATTTAGTCTTAGTAATTTTAAGCCCTTGGATAATTTTACCAGGCATAGCTCCTACGTAAGTACGACGATGACCTTTTATTTCAGCCTCATCACGCATTCCCCCAACAGAAAATCTAAAAAATGATTTATTCATCGATTCTGCTATTGAGCGTCCAACACTTGTTTTCCCTACTCCTGGTGGTCCTACAAGTAAAATTATTGACCCCTTAGTATCCATTTTTAGTTTACGAACTGCTAAATATTCAATAATTCTTTTCTTTACGTCCTCAAGCCCATAATGATATTTATCAAGCGTTTTTCTAGCTTTTTCAAGTGAGTAGTCTTCTGGAGCTGGAGTTTCCCATGGTAAGGCAATAACTGTTTCTAAAAAATTACGAGTAACAAAGTATTCAGATGAATTTGGCTCCATTAGTTCTAGTTTTTCTAGCTCATTTTCTACAGTTTCTTTTATTTCACCTTCAAAATGAAAATTATCAATTTTTTTCTTGAACTTATCATAGTCTGAGGGTTTACTTCCAGAACCTTCTCCTAGCTCTTCTTTTATTGATTTTAATTCTTCACGCAAAAAATATTCTCTCTGATTTTTTGCTACTTTTTCATTCAACTCAGTTTGTATCTTTTTTTGCATACGCAAAAGTTCTTGTTCTTTTTTTATAAAGACAAGAACAGTTTCCATCCGTTGGCGAACGTTTGTCATTTCAAGAATACGTTGTTGTTCTTTTTTATCTAGATTTAAAATAGAAGTTATAAAGTCAGCAATCTTTCCAGGTTGATCAATTTCTACCATGGTTTGACGCATTTCTTCAGAAAATAAAGGATTATTTTCTGAAATCTCTTTCATTTCACTTATAAGTGTTCGAGTAAGGGCTTTTACAACAAAAGCATCATCTTCTTCGTCATCTAGATACTCAACAAGAACAGTCATTGGATTTTTCTTCTTGAGGGTTTTTCTAATTCTAAATCTTTTTTGTGTAGAAAGAAAAACGTTTAATCCACCATCAGGCAGCGTAATTTTTTTAACAATTCTTGCAGAAGTACCAACTTCATATAAATCACTAACTTCTGGTTCTTCTACATCATTTTTCTGCATGACAATACCTAATATTCCACCATCTGCGACGCAATCTTCGATAAGCTTAATATCGTCATCTGATGTAATCATAAATGGTGTAAATATATCTGGAAAAATAGGGCACCGAGAAAGAGCCATTAATGTTAATTTAGTAGGCAACGTTTGTGTAGCAGGGGCAATAGGTAAATTTGACATGATATCTCCTAAAAATAATAAAATGCTCATTTTCATGCATTTTGTAACTAAATATTATAATAATTTATAAAAAAATCAAGTTTTTTCGAATATTCACATTAGTTTTCTTTTTTAGAAAGTTTAGACGAAATATATAATGAGTCTTGATACCACTCAATACGTAAGCTAAACACTTCGGGGATATACCCATCAGCATTTGCACGAATTTTATAAATATTACCTGTCTTTAATTGACGTTCACCTAAATCTTTAAGCGGAGTCCACTTTGAAAGAAGAACTTCATAAGTTGTGATGGAATCAATATTTTTACCAGTATCTGCATCAACAGCCAGAGTTTTAATCTTTAAATTACGAGTTTCAGACGAAAGAAAATCTAATTTTTCATTAAAAGCCTCTTTACCAACTGTTATAGATTCCCACCATAAATATGGACCTGTTACAACTTTAATGCGATATTTTCCTGGTCGTAGATATACAGTTTTTATTGAATAGTCCCCAGAAATGTCTTTATAAAAAACACGGCGAGTATTATTTATTTCTGGTATTGTATCTTCTTCACTAGAAAAGAAAAAAGCTCTTAAAGGTAAATCTGAATCAGCTGTAGCAGAAGAAGGTAAATCCATAGAAATATTTACTGGGGTGTACCATGCTTGTAAAAGATATTCATAAACTAACCCTGTATGCCAAGCATACGTCCCAGCTCCTAGAACGAGTACAGCAGCACAAAACCATGGGGTTGCTTTTATCACCCCTTGATGGCGCATTTTATATTCTGGTTCACTATACTTATCTGTTTTGACTATCATAAAACGTAAATTTTCACGAAGTATAGACATATCGTAATGATTTAGTATTCTATCTATTTTTTTTAAAACAAGCGTTACATTCTGAAATCTTCGTTTTGCATTCGAGTTCATCATCTTTTTTACAAGTTTACTTATTTTAGGTGGAATATCTGTATTTAATTTTTCTGGCGCAATAAATTTACCTTTTTGGATTTGCATGATTGTTTCTGGAGCCATATTACCAGGATACGGTTTAAATCCTGTCAACATTTCATACAACATAATTCCAAGAGCATAAATATCAGCACGCGCATCAACATTTTTACTATCATTAAATTGCTCAGGAGGCATATACGCAGGAGTTCCAAGAGTAACACCAGCTTGAGTCAAATCAGATCCCCCAGCATCAGTTACTTCTGTACTAACACCAGCAGCATTTTTTCTAGCTGAAATACCAAAATCAGCAAGTTTTACATCACCAGCCTTAGACATAAGTATATTTCCAGGTTTTATATCTCGATGCACTATACCGCGCTCATGAGCATATTGTAGAGCTCGACATGTATCACGAATTATCAAAAGAGAAACTTGAACAGAAAGTTTTTCTCTTTTTTTAAGTAATTTATCTAGTGCCATACCATCTACATATTCAAGCACTATATAATGGCTGTTACCTTCTGTAAAATAATCGAACATATGAACAATATTTTCATTTTGTAATTCTAATAACAGTTGAGCTTCTCTTTTAAAACGATCTAAAACTGCTTTATTACCTTGAATTGTAAGTTTTTTAATAATAACTTGTCGACGTAAAGTTGGATGATATGCGCGATATACAATACCCATACCACCTTTAGCTACAACTCCCAGTATTTTATACTTTCCTATCATTTTGATTGTTTCAGCCATAGAACTCTCCTTTTATGCTCACCTTTTATGCTCACTACAAATGTGACTAATCTATTATACAATTTATGGTAGATAAAGAATATTTTTCGTCTGTATATACAATATCTGTTTCTGGGTTAAATTTTTTATTAGGGCTCACAATTGCAATTCCCCAAGTATCTGGATTATGTATTTGTATATACCGACCATCACATCGTAATGCGTATTTTCCAGTAACGGGTCTATGGCCACCTAAATAAACTGCATCACTACTATTAGATAGCCATGTTTTTAACATAGTAGAAACAGCTGTTTCATTAGCAACATCATTTGCTGTCCATGTTAAACCAGTCACAATTTCATGATTACATCTACCATTTTGAATTTCTTCTACAGAAAAAGCACGAATTGGTTGTGCATGACTTACGAGTACATTACTTCCTCGAAACATTAAAGGCATCATATGTTCAAATTTCGCATAAAGAAGTACAACCTCTTTACCAAACTCAGAAAGCATAAAACTATATGTCATTTCACCTTCTAAGGCAAATTTCCTAAATGGATAATTACCATTTCCCTGTTCGTTAAGTATATTTTCGTGATTTCCTTTTAGAAAATGAAAAAAATTTGGAAATGCAATTTTAGCTTCCATTATCATACACATAACCGCTAAATTCTCAGCCATTTCATGCATCATAAAGATACTATTTATTTTTCCTTTTTGATATTTTTTATAAGCATCTTGCCATCTTTTTTTTACACGACCTTCCCCATGTATACCGTCACCAACACATACTATGCATACTTTTTTTTCCATAAGAGCGTCAAATACAGTACCCGGAAAAATTGAAGCTGGTAATGTATACTTAAAAATTGATAATAAAAACTCAACCCTACCATGAATATCTGGAATAACAATTATAGGAACTGCCGGAACGGGCGCTTCTGCAAGCCCATTCACGTTTTTATTTGAAAGAATAGCAATCGTATTTTCTAAAAGTTCAAAAAGACAAATCTCTTGTGGTAAGATACCAGATTTAGCGTTGTTAGTATATGATTCAAATTTCTGTAGTAAATTTTGCAATAGGAACCCTATGCCTAAGACATAATAAAACTATCACTGCCAATAGAGATTCTATCACCCTTGTGTAGTTTTACATACGTATCGGCAGAGATTAATTGACCATTTAAGAGTGTTCCATTCGTGCTACCAATATCCTTTAAATAAAAACAATCTTTAATTCGTTGAATAATAGCATGATGTCGACTTGCCAGTTTATTATCAATAATTACATCGTTATCCGAAGATCGCCCTATAGTAATTTTAGCTACTAAACTTACCTTTTTATTATTGACCATTAAATAAGAAATGGACTCTTTATTTTTTAACATATCAAGTCGTTTACCAACTGCACTTTCTGTGATAATTGTTGTATCTTGCATAATTCCTCCATGAACGGTGGAAAGAGTGTCTTAAAGCAATACAGAAAACTCTACCCACTCACCAACTTTGCTATTGACAGTTATTTTAGATTTATGAGCCTTAGCTATAGTTGAAGCAATAGCTAATCCCAATCCACTGCATCCTGTTTCCCTATTTCGAGAAGAATCACTTCTATAAAAACGCTCAAAAACTTTTTTGCGTTCATCAGAAGCCAACCCTGCTCCCGTATTGAATACAGATAATTCAATTTTAGAACCTGTTTGTCTTAACGTCAACCTAACAAGAGGTTTTTTTTGTAATTCAGTCTCTTCAGAATGCTTTACAGCATTATCAAGGAAAATAACTGCTAACTGTTTTATACGTTTTTCATCACCTTTATAAATAAGGTTTTCAGCAATGTCATACTCAAGAATCCGCCCTTTTTCAAATGCAAGGCTTTCGAATGGTAACACTGCCCCTAGAATAGCTTTAGAAATATCAAATTCTTTAAACTCATATAATTTTTTTGAATCTTCATATTTTGCTAAAAAAAGTAAATCCTTCACAAGACTATCCATTCTAGCCACTTCATCATGAATGTAAGTACACCAGACATTAGTTCCTACTTCGTCTTCTAGTACTGATAAATTTGTATCTATAACAGCTAAAGGAGTCTTAAGCTCATGACTCGCATCTCCAACAAATTGCTTTTGTTTTTGAAACGCTTTTTTTACTGGTATTACAGCCCAATGTGACATAATTAATGAAAACACCATTGCAAATAGTAATGAGATAATAAAAATAAACACAGAAGCCCTCATCATTCTACTGGAAGTATTATCATCGATACGTCCGTCAACAAAGGCACAAAGACAACCATAGTCCGTTTTTTTTAAAGCATATCTAATTCCATCATAGTTTCCTGAAGTCTTAGAACCCTGTTTTACAGTATATAACAAAGTTGTAAGCTCTGCATCAGTAAAATGTAATGGAAATTTAGTTATTATCTCTATAGTATTATTTACATCATAATATCTTATGGCAAAAGCATTTCTTACAGCCCCTAAGTCAAATGTTTTTTGTTTAGGCATAAACAAATTTGATTCTTGTCCTACAACTGTTTTATAAACCCCTTCGTTCTCAAGCATATTTGAAAGAAGACTATTATTCTTATCATTTGCCATATTCAACATAGAGATGTTAACCATTCCTAAAATACCCCCTAAAACAAGGGTAAGTACTAGCATGGTTATAACAACAAATTTAACCTGCAAGCCTCGTAACATTTTCATTTTATAATACCAAGTGAATAACCAATACCTCTTGCTGTTTTTATTTTCACACCAGTACCAAGATATTGTAATTTTTTTCTAAGGAAAGAGATATACACCTCTACATTATTAAATTCAACTTCAGAATCACTGCCCCAAATTTTTTCAATTATTCGATCTTTAGATATGATTTGTTCTGGATTAGCAATTAACATTTCAAAAATTTGAAATTCTTTTAGTGGAAGTTTTATACTATCTGTTTCTGATACTAACATACTCTTCTTTAAATTAAGTGAGACACCCTCATACGTAAGTACATCATCAATAATTTCACCTTTTCTTCGTAATAAAGCACGTACACGCGCTAAAAGTTCTTCTGTAGAAAAAGGCTTTGTCATATAATCATCTGCACCTGTATCAAGTCCAACAACTTTATTTTCAATTTCATCTTTTGCTGTTAACATGAGTATTGGCATAGTAAATTTAAGACTACGAAGATTTTTTAATACTTCAATGCCATCCATTTTAGGTAACATTATATCAAGAATTATTAAATCATAAAGACCGGTGTTTGCATATTCAAAACCTGAAAGTCCATCAGTTACATAATCAACAAGATATTTCTTCTTTTCAAGCAATTTTTTTAATGCGAGAGCCAGGCGAACTTCGTCTTCTACAATTAAAATCTTCATATTTAAATAGTAGCACTACAAGCTTAAAGAAACCTTAAGCTCATTTGCAGTTTTTTCGAGCTTTGGATGTTTTATACGTATAATTAAATTACGTTTTGAACCACGAGACGTACTAACCAAAACAGTATCTCCTGGCCGGCATTCTCCTTCTATAATTTTTAATGCCAAAGGATCTTCAATTTCACGCAATATTAATCGTCGCATTGGACGCGCTCCAAATTGAGGTTCATAGCCATTCTCAACCAAATATTCATGAGCAGTTCGTCCTACTGATATTGAAATATTCTGATCAGATAATCGTTTTCTTAATTCTTCAATTTGAATGTCTAAAACCTTAGAAACTTCTTTTCGAGATAATGAATTAAATACAATAATATCATCCAAACGATTTAAAAGCTCTGGACTCATTATTTTCTTTAACTCTGTTGTCGCATTTAATTTAATGTCTTCGTAATCAAAAAGACCTTCTCTATTTTCCCCAAAGCCAAGCAAGTTATCGTAACTTATTTCACGAGCTCCGGCATTGCTAGTCATAATAACTACAGTGTTCCTAAAATTAACACTATGTCCAAGGCTATCTCTTAACTCACCTTCTTCAAATATCTGTAATAACAAGTTAAAAACGTCTGGATGTGCCTTCTCTACTTCATCAAGAAGAACTACAGAATATGGACGATTACGAACTTTTTCAGTAAGGGTTCCCCCTTCTTCGAAACCAACATATCCTGGAGGTGCACCAACAAGTCTACTGGCATTATGTTTCTCCATAAAATCACTCATGTCTACACGGATAAGAGAGTCTTCTGATCCAAATAAAAACAATGCAAGAGTCTTTGCAAGTAATGTTTTTCCAACTCCTGTAGGACCTAAAAACACAAAAGATCCTAAAGGGCGTTTTATAGACGATACACCCGCTCGACTTCTTCGAATTGCCGATGCTATAGCAGAAACGGCCTGTTCTTGTCCTATTACTGTTTTGTGTATTTCACTTTCCATATCTGCAAGCCGAGTAGTTTCATTTTCTGTGAGCTGATTTGAAGGAATCCCTGTAATATCAGAAACAACATTTCCAACATCTTTTTCGGTTACAATTGCTTGAGAAGTATCAACATTCTCTGTCCCAATCCGAATAACTTCTTGCCTTAATTGAACTAATTTATCTCTTATACTTGCAGCAGATTCATAATCTTGGTCTTGAACATACTGTTGTTTTCTTTCTGTAAATTTCTTTATTTTTTCTTCTAAATCTTCAAGAAGTTTAGGACGAGTTGCAAATTGTAAATCTATCTTTTTAATTGCCCCACACTCATCAAGTAAATCTATAGCCTTATCTGGTAAAAAGCGATCATTAATATATCTATTTGAATATTTTACAATGGCATCTAAAACTTCTGGGCTATATTTTACGCCATGAAATTCTTCATATCTTTTCTTTATTCCATCAAGTATATCACGAGTTTCTGCAAGAGAAGATTCTTCTACTCGTACCGGTTGAAAACGTCGTTCTAAAGCTCCATCTTTTTCAAAGTATTTTCTGTACTCTTTATTTGTAGTAGCTCCAATACATTGTAATTCGCCCCGTGAAAGAGCTGGTTTAATCATGTTAGAAGCGTCCATACTGCCTTCTGATCCACCAGCCCCGATTATTGTATGTATTTCATCTATAAACACAATTATATTTTTAGCTTCTTTAATTTCTTTTATTATACGTTTAATACGATCTTCAAATTCGCCTCGATATTTTGTTCCTGCAATAACAAGAGCAAGATCGAGAACAAGGATTTTTTTATTTAAAAGCCCCGCTGGAACATGACCATTCACTATATTTTGCGCAAGCAATTCAACAATAGCAGTTTTACCAACCCCAGGTTCACCAATGAGAATTGGGTTATTTTTTGTTCGCCGTGACAAAATCTGTTCAACCCTGCGCATTTCTTGTGTACGACCAATAATAGGATCAAGTTGTTTCTCACGTGCAGCTTTTGTTAAATCACGACTAAATTCGGCAAGAACAGACAATTTTTCGTTTTTGCTATTAGACTGTTTAGAATTTTGGTTAGAAGAAAGTGAGGGAAAAATATTCCGATTTCGAGTTTCATCATTTAATGCAGAAGATTTCATTGTAAGTCCAACTGCAATAACTGCACTTCTAGCATCTTCTATAGTAATTTCAGCTTGCTTAAAAAAATGATACGTAATACTTTGTTCTTCTCTAATTGCTCCAAGTAGTAAATGTTCAGTTCCTACATAATCACGACGCATAGTTCGCGATTCAATTGCAGCAACATCGAGCATAGAACGCAATCGACGACTCGGTAAGATTTCAGCAAATCCATGAACATGAGAATGATGAGGAATTGTCTGCTCTAAAGCTAATTGAAAAGTAAGTACATTTACTTTTAAATATTGCAAAACAGCAAAACCAATGCTGTCTCCATTTTTAAGCATACAGAGCATCACATGTTCTGGTAAAATTTGGTCAGACCCTGTTTTAAGTCCTTCTGCTTGAACATCTACAGTTAAAAGTTTTTGAGCTCTAGGTGAAAGTCCTTTCATTTATTTCTCCGGTTGATCAATTTTTAATGGTTCACATGCTTCTTGCATAATTAGTGAACGTAATCGCCGTACTCTTTGCTCTTCTGTTTTTATATCTGGTTCAAAATCAAGAGTGCTACTTCTGTTTACAAAACTCAGATGAGCAGTTCGCAAACGGTAAAGAAGGCTACAAAAATCTGTACTTTTTAATCCATTTAACAAACCACAATCGCATCCCCATTTTAAGCGAGATACGATATCTATAGCTTCTCCCTCATTCATAAGTCTGCTATATAACACCTGAGAATAAGCTCGAAAAACAGAATCTTTTAGTTCTGTATTCATAGTAGAAACAACAGTTTTACGAGCTGATCTTTCTAAATCGATTATATTTGCAACATTTTCATTTAATAAAGAAAGTTGATCTTCTTCTTTATTCGGCATAGATATTTCTGTACTTAATTGATAATAATCACCAAGTGCAGCTGAAGTTCCATTTACAGTATGAGGTTGATCTCCAGGGCCAAAACAAGCCTTAGCAGAGATCCCTTTTTCTCCTATTAAATTAAAAATACCTTCGAGGCCATTTGTAACACCTAGTGAAGGTAAATGCAAAACAACAGAAGCTTTCATACCTGTCCCAGCATCATTTAGAGAAGCTGTTAGATAACCAAATTCTACAGAAGCGGCAAACTGTAATGACTCCTGTAATTTATCATCGATCTTTTTTGCTATCTGATATGCTTTTTGTGTATCATTTCCAGGTGAAAAGGAAGCTATTCGAGCATGATCGTTATAATTTATAAGACAAGACGTCTTTCCATCCGCGCTAACAGAAACCCCGGCATCTTTAGTACCAACAATATCAGATTCAATAACTCCGCGTTCCATTAATATCCGCTGTCCCATAGACTCAAGATTAGTAAGATTAAGTGTCTGAAAAGTCTCTGGTTCTTTTATCTTGGATATAGCATCAAATAATAGAGATTGAACCCTACTTCCATCATCTTTTTTAAATTCTAAAGGAAAAGGAAAATTAACCAGATTTCTAGCTAACCTTACTCGAGAAGACAATGCGACATCAGTATCAACACCTTGTTCTGTATACCAAGCTTCAAAAGAAACGTCCGAACTAGTCATCTATGTCTACTCCCAGCATTGATAAAGTTTCAGCTGAACCATCAGAGACAGCCCCTTTATCTAATA
This sequence comes from Treponema sp. CETP13, assembly GCA_001885315.1. Classification (GTDB taxonomy): domain Bacteria; phylum Spirochaetota; class Spirochaetia; order Treponematales; family Treponemataceae; genus CETP13. Next base: position 103,924 of record MLPZ01000012.1, on the reverse strand, counting down.
CTTTCAAAAAGTCACGATACATGGCTGCCTTTTCATAATTCTCATTTTTAATAGACTCTTCCAGTTTATCCTGTATCGCGATACGATCTGTAACAGTAGATCTAAAACTTTCTAGTTTTTTTGGCATAGAACCTGTATAAGGTAAATCAATTCCTTTACGCTGATACAAATTTTCAATTTCATCTTTAAAAGCAGTATAACATTCTGGACATCCAAGTTTGCCTGTTTTTAAAATAGTTTTTAGTTTATGCCCACAGGCATAACAAACCTTTTGTGTTTTATCTAGTTCAGAAACAAGTGCTCCTAAAGATTGAGCTAATAAAGCCCCATCGGTATTTAAACCTCTTTTTTTTGCACATTGTGCACAGAGATGAATTTCTTTTTTTTCGCCTTTGAGAGTTTGTGTTACAAAAAGAACAGCCTCTCGTTGGCCACATATATCACAAAGCATAGCTAGCCCCAAAAAAAATATAATCTGCAGTATTAGAATACTACAATTTTCTAAAAATTGACAGTGGCTTTTCTTGTCCAGCACGCATAGAAGGTAATAATGAAACTAAAACTGACAAAAAAACTGTACCAAAAGCAATTCCAAATAATTCTGTAAATGATATCTGTATTGGTATTGAATCAAGATAATAAGCTGGATTCAATAATTCTACAGATGTATAATTTGTTTTACCTACTAGAATATATACAAATTTTGCAAAATCGTTAACTAAAATCTCAGTAAAACCTAAAATTTCATTTATATTTACAGAACAGAGCAACCCTAGAGGCAACCCAATTATAACTCCACCCATTCCACAACAAGTCCCACAAATAATAAAACTGGTAGCAATTCCAGCTGGGGAAGCCCCCACACTTTTAAGAATTGCAATCTCACTTCTTCTTTCCATCACAATCATAACGATTGCAGCTGATATATTAACAGAAGCAACAAGTAATATTAAAAACATAATAAGTAATAACAAAATTCGAGTCGAAGAAAAATTTTCATACTGACTAGTATTTAATTGATCCCACGTATAAAGGCTCCAATTATTTGTTATCACCGTTTTTATTTGAGATACTTTATTAGAAAAATTATTATTAAATGCATCTTGTACTTCCAAACCAATTTTTAATCGAGCATCAGTTCCTGACAAAAAGCTCATACCTTGTTCTAATGGAACAAAGACCCAAAAAGCATCTAATTCTTCATAACCAGAAGATACAATACCTGAAACTTTAAATACTTTAACGTTCGGTAATACAATCCCTGTGTTTGAAGTCTTTGCACCTATAAGTCGAATAGTATCACCGACATGCACTCCTAATTCAGAAGCTATTTTTTTACCAATTACAGCACTTTGTTGTGTTGGAAAAGATGCCTGTCCTTCAACTACTTTTAAATACTTTTTAAAAGAGGCATTCTCTGAAAAAATCCGACTATTAACAGCACGAATTTGTGCTCCACTGCGACCCTTTTTTCCAGCAGCTAATGAAGTCCCTGTTGCTTCAATAAAAGCACCGTTAACACTACTAACCCCTTGTAAAACAGAACGTGTATCCTCAAGTTCTTTTTTTTGAAGTTCAAAATTAGCTTGTGATATAGCATATGGATAATATGCTGCAGCATGATAACTTGAAAGTCCAACCATGCGAGCTGTTATTCCTTCTATCATACCATCAGAGACAGTTTGTACTAAAACAAGAGGAACAAGAGATAAAGCGATACAAAACACGGCTCCAATTAAACTTTTTCTACCTGTAGAATTTTTGCCTAATGGAGGATTTAATATTTTTTTTGCATACAAGAATGATGATTTAAGATTCATATGATACTAATTGTCCACCTTGAATTTTATAACTTACATCGCCTCTAGATGCTAAAGATATATCATGAGTTACCATGACTAATGTTTTTCCATATTTTTCGACCACATTAAACAATATGTCACTAATATTCGCACCATGCTTAGGATCGAGATTGCCTGTCGGTTCATCTGCTAAAACAAGCTCTGGATCATTTATTAACGCACGTGCGACTGCTACTCTTTGACGCTCTCCACCTGACATTTGCGCCGGTAAATGTGAAAGTCTACTTTCAAGTCCGACATCGCAAAGAAGTTGCCGTGCACGACTTAGCGCCTTTTTTTTAGAAACACCTGTCATATACATTGGAAGCATAACATTTTCTAGAGCAGTAAAGTCTTTAAGCAAATAGTGAAATTGAAACACTAATCCTAAATACTTAGAACGATATTCTGTCAGTTCATTTTCATTCAAATTCCCAATATTATAATCGCCGACATGAACAATCCCACTTGTTGGCTCCTCAAGTCCACCTATTATGTTTAATAAAGTACTTTTGCCACAACCACTTTCACCTAAAATAACAACTTTTGTTCCTCGTTGGACACTCATTTTTAAGTTTTCGAGTATGCTAAGTGGTTCTCCAGCACCATAAAAAGTTTTTACAAGATTTTCTATTGAAATAAGATTACTCATCACGCAGAACCTCCGCTACAGACAATTTTAAAATATGACGACTGGCAAACCATGAGGCAGCAACAGCAGAAATGACACCAAATAGAACAATAATAGCAGTCTCTTCAAAACGAGGCTGGCTTGGAGTTTGTGCATAATAACTAAACATAGGATTTTCAGAAAGCAAGGACGAATAAGCTGGGTTTATTAACATTACAAAAAAATATTGCACGCCATAGGAGATTTTAGCTACAAATTCAAAAACAGCATCCATTCGAACACTAATTAATAAACCCAGCAACAAACCAGAAAAAGCTCCTAAAAAACCTATACGAAAACCTTGTACTAAAAATATACGTTGAATATTTTTTTTCGATGCCCCAAAAGCCGACAATATAGAAATTTCTTCTCTTCTTTCATATATCATTCTACGCATACTATTAAAAATATTAATTGCAACAACTATAAAAATAAGCAAAACTAATAACATAAGTACATTTTTTTCTACTCGTAAAGCACCAAAAAACGAGCGATTATAGTGTTCCCAAGTTTCAAAGTCGATATCATCATTTAAGTTTGTAACCCCTTCAATCTGCAATTTTTTTTTGATTTCATTAACATATCGTCCAGCATTATTAGAATCATATAACTTTATTCCATATTTAGGTTGTATAGAATCACCTAGAAGATCAGAACTGTCATCTAATCGCAAAAAGGCAAACGAACTATTAATCTCTGCAAATAAACATGAAAAAACACCGCTTACCGTTACTATTCTATTTTGAGCAAACAGCTCAACGTTAGAATTTCCACTCATAGCCATTAAGTTAATTTTATCACCAACACGAACTCCCAAAGATTGAGCAAGCGTATATCCTAAAACGATGCTTCCTTTAGAATCCAAAAAATTTCCAGCAATTAATTGTATATTATCTGCAAGAGACTCATCTATAGTTAGAATATCATGTGGAACAAAACGTAACAAAGCAACCCCTTGTTGAGCTGTTTTTGTATTTACAATAAGAGATTGAGCTTCTATAAATGGAGAAACACTACTTACTAAAGGATTATTAGCTAATTTTTGACTTAGATATTGATAATTTAAATTCTCTTTCATTTTAGAGTCTTCTGGAATACTAGCACGAACATGATAAGAACTAATCTCTAAAATACTTTGAATTGATCCAGCCTGAAATCCATTCATTACTGCCATAACTACGATAAGAGTCATAACCCCAAAAGCTATACCAAGAGTAGCTAAAGTCCCAGTAAGTGAACTCCGTCCTTTGCGATCTACGCGAGAAAATCGATGTGCTACAAACGCAAGCCATGAAGGTATATATTTATTTAATTCCATGAGTATTGTCCTATTTGTTTGCCGTCCTGGATGACAAATTCAGATTTTTTAATACCTTCACTATAAATAGATGTATTCTCTATATTATTATTATAATAAAGCGTAACCTGTCGCTCATTAGCAGAAAGCCAAGTAACCTTTTTAGAAATAGCTCCATTAACATATTCTATTGAGTCTACACGCAAAACCATAGACCCAGATTCATTCTTTTTTTTATGATATGAATACTCCGTACACTTTATGTTACTATTTTTATTATCAGCACTTTTTTCACTTTTATTTTTGTTAGTAACTTGACTTTCTGTTTCTTTTATCGTACGTCCTTTGCTGTCATATTCATACTCTGTTTCTATAACAATGTTACCATTCTTATTTGTATCTATTTTTTTATACGGTAAGCTATTAGTATCTTGGTACACCCATTCTACTACTTGATCTATCTTAGAAAAATCATCTGCCCACACTGTTTCCTTAACAATACGCATTTTCGAATCATATTCGCAATATTTAAGAGAATCTTCAGAAGCAACTGCAACAGAAACACCTTTCATCTCTAAATCGTTACTGGATTCTTTTCCATAACTAATATTTTTTTGTATATCAATAAAATCCGTTGCAAAAAGACTTGTAATATTTATAAAAACAAATGAAAAAAAACCAATAGCTACTGCTTTTTTCATTTATTATTCTCCTAAAAAGTCTTTTAAATATCGATCTGCATCAAACAATGCAATATCTTCATATTTTTCTCCAAAACAAACAAATGCAATAGGAATCGCAAGCTCTTTTCCAAGAGAATACGCAACTCCTCCTTTTGCAGTAGAATCATATTTTGTAAGAATAACAGCATCAACTCCAACAGCGTCATGAAAAACTTCAGCTTGTCGTAAAGCATTTTGTCCAGTTGTTGCATCGAGTACAAGTATTTTTTTATAACATCCTTCAGAAGCTTTTGAAGCAGCAATACGATCTATTTTTTCTAACTCATGCACCAGATTCTCTTTGTTATGCAAACGCCCAGCTGTGTCGGCAAGAACTAGCCCACCACCAGCAGCAGTTACCGCTTCTGCCGCATCAAAAACAACTGCACTTGGATCAGAACCATCTTGCTGGGCAACAACACGAACTCCAGTTTTCTCTGCATGAACTTTCAATTGATTTATTGCAGCAGCACGATATGTATCAGCAGCAGCCATTACAACTGGGGTAACATCGTGATCATTGTACCATTTTGCCATTTTACCAACAGATGTAGTCTTTCCGGCTCCATTTACACCTAACACAAGATAAATATTTGTTTGTCCCTTTTTTGGAACAAGGCTTATCGATTTCACTTGAGACTGTAACATTGCAAAAAGTTCTTTTTTTACACCCTCTTCGGTTTTTATTTTTTGTTTAGAACAAATATTTTCTAAGTCCTCAACTATTTTAAAAGAAGCCTTAGCACCTATATCACCTTCTACAAGGATATCAGCTAAGTCTTCAAAATATTCTGAATCAAGAGTTCTATGCCCTGTAAATATTTTTTTTATTTTCTGTTTAAATCCAGTTTTTGCCATAATTTCTCCTGCTCATTCTTCTGTAGATGCACTCTTTATTGTTTTTGTTTTTTTGGGAAGAACTTTGTTTACCGCCAAAATATACCGTACAAATTGATATGCTAAATTAACACCTAACCCTATAGAAATGGCCATTGTAACATTTGACACTTTCTCTAAATTATCCTGTTTTTCGACAAGATTAGTATACGTATCATCATATCCGTTATTAATTCCATAAGAATATGCTGAATAATTTGCATCTATATACATACCATAGGTAATAAACGAAAAAGGGAAAGACAATAAAAGCGCTCCGTATGAAGTATACATAAGACGCCTTCTTTTTTCAATATAATCGCTAATATCTTGGGTATTAGGCTTTAAGAACTGATTTCCATCATCTGTAATAATAAAATACGTTGCAGCATTTGGAGATATGACAGCTTGCCCCATTGCAGGTAGAAAATCAACAAGGAAAGGCTCTTCTGGATTAAACTCTAATCCATTAACAAAAAGACTTTTTAAAGGAATAGAACTATCAATTTTAATTTCATTTATTTTAAGTTTTCTAAGATTTATTTGAACGGTGTAAGAATCTTCTTCTGAAAAATTTGCTAGCGTCTGAGCAGTTGCATACCCATCGCAGTTAAAACTTATTTTATGCCAATTCCGAGAAACAACAATGGCATTATTACTATCTAACTCAACTAATTCGCCATCAACCCGAATTTCTATAGCATCTGAAACTTCTTTTGGCGCTAACTGAAATAAAATTGAGACAACATCTTCATTTTGTATTACAGGTAATAATTTACGTGTAATTTGAGCTGCATTACTTTTTATCTCATTTACTCTGAATGTAAAAGTTTCATCATATAAAATTTTTGAACCAGGATATAAAACTAATTGAATTTTTGCATGGCAATATTCTCCTACAAGTTGAATACTTCCAGTAATTAAGCCCTGAATGGTATTTGGCTCACCTGTTTTAGGCATCGTAAATAAGACACTTGAATCATCTTTATATAAGACGATATTCTCAGATGTTTCTGTAAAATCTTGAACATTTAGTTCTTTACGTTTGAGATCTGTTTCTTCCAACTCTTTTTTTGCCTCTAAAACAGCTTCTTCAGCCTCTTCTAATTGGTCTTTAAAATCATCATCTTCTTTTGCTGTTATAATGAGGGTATCTTTTGTTTCCAATTTTGATTCATACGTAGAAACTAAACTAATATAAGAACTCTCTAAATCTAACTTTTCTCGTGACAAAAGTTCTTCTGGCTTTACTTTTCTTATTGCAGGTAAGTTTATATTAGATAAAATAAGTTTTGGTAAAAGATCCTTTATCTCAGTCAGTGCAAGCGAAACAGGAGTTTCTGCATCTGCTACTTCTTCTTGATCAACTGTAAATGAAGAAGCAGCAAGAATCCATTCATCATTAGATTCATCTTTACTCATATTAGACTGTGAAAAAAGAGAAATATGTATCATTACACACATAAGAGCAACTATAAAATAGCGACTACTTATTTTGCTCACTTGAACCACCTGATTTTTCCCATTTTTTTGTTAACCAACTTTCGATAAACGAATCTATCGCCCCATCCATAACTCCTTGGACATTCCCAGTTTCACACAATGTCCTATGATCTTTTACCATTGTGTATGGTTGAAAAACATACGAGCGAATTTGACTTCCAAAAGAGATATCTCGTTTTTCTTGATCAAATTTAGAATTTTCTTTTTCTTTTTTAGCTTTATAATAATCATACAAACGGGCTTTTAACATACTCATCGCTGTTTGTCTATTCATTATCTGACTTCGTTCCGTCTGACATGCTACCACTATTCCCGTTGGTAAATGAGTAAAACGAACAGCTGAATCTGTTTTATTTACATGCTGTCCACCAGCTCCACCTGATCGAAAAGTATCTATACGTAAATCTTCAGGACGCACATCAACATTAATGGAATCATCTAATTCTGGAAACACATACACAGAAGCAAAAGTTGTATGTCGCCGAGCATTAGAATCAAATGGGCTGATTCTAACTAACCTATGCACGCCAGCTTCACCTTTTAAAAACCCATACGCATAATGACCCAAAATTTGAATAGTTACCGATTTGTACCCCCCCTCTGCCTCTAGCAAATCTACTATTTGAACTTTATAGTCTTTGTTTTCTGCCCATCTGGTATACATTCGACACAACATTTTTACCCAATCACAGGATTCTGTACCACCAGCCCCAGAATGAACAGTCAAAAAAGCATTATTTTTGTCTACTTCATCCGATAACAAATTGAGAATGCGTAATTTTTCATATTTTGATTTTATTGCATTATAAGAAGATTCAACTTCATCTTCGAATTCTTTATCTCCACTCTCTGTAGCAAGTTCAAAAAGAGTTTTTAAATCCTCAAGTTCAGAGACCAAATTTCTCCAAGGTTCAATTTTATTTTTTAAATTTTTAATAGAAGCCATAACTTTTTCTGCATTTTCAGAATCATTCCAAAAATCTGGTAATAGAGTAAGGGCTTCATTTTTAGCTATTTTTTCTTCTACAGATGCAACGTCAAAGACGCCCCCAAACAGAAAGAACTTCCTCATTTAGCGAAACAATAGGCATCTTATAATCTTCTAACATAAAATCTCCGTTATTTATTTTTTTATTTCATAAGGGCGAAGGACACAGCGTTTCCAACGTTTTTTTTCTAATTCTGTGACAGCCATTAGTCCTTGTACAGGATATTGATACATACGTATCGTATCATAATAGTCAGTTACCCTATCTATATCCTTTTTTAATGTATGCAGTTTTTTTTCTGTAATTGCAGTATGTTCCCAACAAGCACGCTGCACTTTTTTAAAGTCGTATTGCATAAGGATTGCAACAAGTGAACGAGAGGATTCTACACTTCCCGGATCTAATATAACTGAAACAAACATATATACAAGATAAAATAAAGTTTGTGTCTTGTCAAATATCTTTTTTTATCGCATTATATAGTTATGAAAAAAATTAAAACGTTTGTCTCTATTTTTATCTGCGTACTTTTTTTTACTAGTCCGTTACTTTCTCAGAGCTCTCGGCCAATTATAAGTTCAATCGCAAGTTCTGTTAGCGATGATAACACAGCAATAGAAGTTACATGGACTATTCCTCAAAACTCTAGATTTTCTAATGTGGCCTTTTTAAAAGTCTACCGTCAAACAGAAGCGTTCGAAAACACGCCAACTTTAACAAACGCACAATTGATAGCAACTGTCCCTGCAACAACAACTAGAATACAAGATAAAGTTGTAGATTATAAAAATTATTGGTATGCTGTGATTGCCCAAAACAACGATGGAAGTGTATTTGACATACTAATTCCATCGGTTAACGCAACAGTTCTACCTTGCAAGATCGAAGTTCCAGCTTCTAAATCAATAGAACAAACTGAAACAAACAAAGAGAATACAAAACAATCTAGGTCAAAAAACATTGACAGCATGAGAGAAACTCCTTTGCCATGTTTGCATATATTACCATTACAATCTAAACAAGATGCTGGAACCATTTCTTCCGAGGCAAAAAAAGTAGCAGAAAAAATGGGATCTAGTACCATCCCTTCCCCTACGATTGAACCATATGTATTTGAAAATGAAATAAATGGAGAACAATCTATAGGAAGTGATTATTCTTTATATTTCATCATAGACTCTTATTTTCAAAAAAAAGACTGGGACTCTGTAAAAGCAGAATTAACAAACCTTTTACAAGTAGCAAGACCAGATGAGATTGTAGCAAGAGCAAATTTTTATCTCGGCGAAGCATATTATTACCAAGGAGATTATAGAAAAGCAATTGACTGTTTTCTCATATCTGAAGAAATATATAAACCAATTTCACGAAAATGGCTTGAAGAAACACTCAACAAATATATGACTAATTAGCTATTGATTGAATTAATTCATATAAAACAGGAGCTTGTTTTTGCAATGTAAAAGACTGCTGTTCCGATTCAGTATCTTTAGTATTCACCGCGCTAGTATTTTCTGAATCATCGTCTGCACTTTTTTTGATTAAAACTATTTCATCTCCAATATTAATCACGTCATAAAAACCTGTTTTTTTAGCAGTAGCCTCTGAAATCTCTTCTCCCACATTCGTGATTGTAAGAGTTCCAAGCTCATTATTTTTACTCCATGACAAACCCAATTCTGTAGCTTTTTGTTGCAAAGTACCTTTTTTTATTATTGTAAATGTATCACCAACAGAAACTCCATCGCGAGTACCTAAGTCTATAAGCACTGTACTAACATTTCGATCTATTATTGTGCCTTTCTCTGGTAAGTCTGCAAGTAACAAATCTGCAAACTTAAGTATTGCAATAGAAAAACGATCATTTCCAGTACGATATACCGTATAAGAATTGAGTAGATTTCCACTTTTTGCAGAATACAGTTCAGCATTAATTGTTATTTCGCGATCTGTTTCACTAAAATCAAGTAATATAAAATAATCTTTTTTGTTAAGATATGCTGTTTTAAATGCATTTGAAAAACTAGAACTTTCTGACACAGTAAGGTTTACAGATGGAATTGAACGCATATAAGAACTTATACGTTGAGCACAAATTTCCTGTACTTGAGCATGTAATAATTCAATTTGAGAATCAGTATAAAAAAGCTCAACATCCCACCTATTTTTATCAAGATAGAGAGTATCTACATCCCATTTTTTAGGAATTGTAACTTTCATTTCAGTTTGTAAAGCTTCTATTTCATCTTCCATTTTTTGTGTAGCAAATCCTTGGTCTTGAATAAATTCAAGTTGAGAAAGATATGCCTCGTTAAATCCAGCATGCTCTAAAATATTTGCATAAGATAATCGAGCCTCTGTATTTTCAGGATTCAATAATAAAGCGTTCAAATATTCAAACTTTGCTTGATCAGCATAAAAAAGGGTATCATACTCATCACCTTTTTTTTGATGATACAAAGACAACGACGTTCGTTGGGAATCTTCTAATTCTAATGATTCATCAACAATCATTTCTAATGCAGCACGGATAACTTCATCTCTAGGTGCAATTTCAAGGCCAGATTTTAATGCTGAAATAGCTTTATCTGTATTATTCAGTTGCCTATATGAAAGCCCCTTAAGGTACCAAGCTAACGAAATATTTCTATCAACAGAAATACGATAATCGCAAATATCAATAGTTTCTTGATACCGTCCTTCTGCAAATAAAATACTGGCCAAAAGAGTATAAGCTTTATCATAGTCACCATTTAAGATTATTGCAGTTCGCAAATAACCTTCTGCAATATCGAGATTCCCTTCACGAGCTTCAATGTAACCAGAGAAGTAATGTACCTCTGCACTACCACTATGATATTTAAGAGCTTTCTTTATATATTCGTGCGCAGCCTCGGTTTTTCCAAGTTTATCTGACAAAAGAGCTAACGCAAGCAAGGCTTTTCTATTTTGACCTTCTCGTTTAAGAGCCTCTGTATAGTACTTTTCAGCCCCAGAATATTTCCCATCTAAGAGATCAAGTTCTCCAAGCCCAAAGCGAGCCTGAATATCATTGGGATACTCTTCTAAAACCTGAAGAAATTGAGTATGGGCATCATCTATGTTCTCCATTCCCAAAAGTGCAAACCCTCGAAGATTTAAAACATCTCTACTTGTGCTTAGATATTTTTCAGCTGATACAAGATAATTTAATGCTAATTCATACTGAGAAGTAGCATAACTGCACTCAGCAAGAGCAAACCATACTTCACCATAAGCATAATTTAGTTTTAAGGCTTCCTGATAAGCCTCAATTGCGCTATACCAGTCTTCTTTAGACTGATATTCTTGTCCCTTCTGGTATAGTTCGGGTGCAGTTGCTGCAAAAAGGCCAAAAAACATTACAAGTACAATACAGGTACAACATAATTTTCTCACTCGCTAGTATCTCCACTTTTTTTTATTATTTTTATTTGATTAACTTTATGTCCTTCCATATCTTGCACAATAAAATCATAATTATTCCAGCTTGCTTTTTCGTATTTTACAGGAATTTTTCCAAACAAATCAAATACAAAGCCACCTAAAGTATCAAAATCGTCAGTAGGAAATGTGTTTTCCTTAAACTCTTCTAGTTCATTTAAATCATCAAGGCTCACTCGTGCATCACAAAGCCAAATATTCTCTCCTAAGTTCAAAATATCTTCACTTTCATGATCAAACTCATCCTGAATATCACCAACAATTTCTTCGATTATATCTTCCATACAAACAATACCTGAAATTCCACCATATTCATCAATAGCTATAGCTATATGTACATGCCGTCGTTTAAATTCTCGTAATAGAGAATCAATACGTTTAGACTCAGGAACAAAAAAACCTTTTCTTATAATATTTTCCAAATCTACAGGCTCTTTTCGACTAAAAGCATTTATAAGATCTTTTACATATAGAACACCTATAACATTATCAATTGAATCAGAATATACAGGGAAACGAGAATGTCCACTTTCAGCTATCTTTGCCAAGAGTTCTGCTTCTGGAGTTGAAACTGATAAAAAATCTACATCGATACGAGGAATCATAACTTCTTTTACAGACGTTTCAGCAAGTTCCTCAATTCCACGAATCATATCGCGTTTCTCTTCTAGTCGGGCCTTCTGCTCTTGTTCTTCTCCTGCCCCAGCAGGATTGCTAGAGTGAGGATCCTCATCTTTAGAAATCGTAAATAATTTGTGCAAAATTCCCATTTATTTTTTTCCCTTAATTAATATAAAATCTGAAACATCTTTTACTATTGATTCTTGCATTTCTAACATATCATCATTTGTATCAGTTCCAGTTGTATCAGCAGTAATATGTGCCTGAGCAGTTATATGTGCATCACCATGGTCCATACCTTCTAGATGAAGAATACCATGAATTAAAAGTCGCTTCAATTCTTCATTTGCAGTAACATTAAACTCTTCACAGTTGCGATACATTGTAGCAAGAGAAATTGCAATATCACCAGCTGTATACCATTCATTTTTTTCTTCATCAATATACATATCACCAGATTGAAAAGAAAGAATATCTGTCGAAGAATCGATATGTCGATATGTGTTATTATACTGTCGCATACTATCATCAGAACAAAAAAGTATCGAAACTTCCCACCCAACATGATTTCGTTTTTCTAAAAGCATATCTAAAAAAAATTTTATATTTTCTGTAGAAAAAGGAAGTTCTATATCATCGGTAGAAATAAGAATATTATTTTTCATGAACTGTAGGAACCTCATCTTCATCTGGATCTGTTTGGTTAGGGTATTTCACTCTCGAATGGTAATAGCCTGCCAATATAGTAACAAAACTTTGCTGAATTCCGTCAATATCGGCAAATGTTAAACCCGATTTATCGAGTTGATGATCTTCGTTCTTTTTTTCTACTAATTTATTAATAAATTTTTCTAATCGAGGAACAGAAGGGTTTTCTAAAGAACGACATGCAGCCTCAACTGTATCTGCAAGCATTATAATTGCAGCCTCTCTAGAAGTTGGAGGCTTACCCATATAAGAATAATCTTCTTTTGTTACTTCTAAGCCCTGTTTTTTTGCTGCATAATAAAAAAACTGAATTAAACTATTCCCGTGATGTTGCTCAATTATATCAATAACTTCTTTTGGTAACCGCATTGCATGAGCTTTCTCAACACCTTTTTTTACGTGGCTTCTAACAACTAGCACAGACATTTTGGGATTAATATCATCATGTTTATTTTCACCTTGTTGATTTTCGGCAAAATATTCAGGTTGTTCCATTTTCCCTATGTCATGATAATAAGCTCCAACCCGTGCCAATATAGCATTTGCACCAATTGTCTCACATGCAGCTTCTGCTAATTGCGCTACAAGTAGTGAATGATTATAAGTTCCTGGAGCTACCAATAACATTTTTCGCATAAGAGGATTATTTAGGTCTGATAAATCTGTAAGACGAAAAATTGAAGGAGTATTCAACAAAGACTCTAAAGGAGTTAAAAATCCCAATGCAAGGATGCCAGATAAAAAACCATTTAAAGCCACACCTAAAACAGCAAACAATGTTGTCGAATCAATATTATTATAGACAATTTTAAAGACAAACAAAAAAGCCGCTTCTAAAAATCCAAGCACAATAGAGACAGAAACCATATCCATTCTATGTTGAATAGAACGCATAATTCTAACTGTTGCAATCCCAGCACATAAAACAAAGAGAGATGGTACAACACTGACGGGAGCTGCATATAAAACACCTAGACCTAAAATAAACGAAAAATTTATTGCAGACTTTTGTCCAAACAGAACTGTAATTAGAATTATTACAAAAGAAGACGGTATTATAACCGGGAGCATAAAGGGAGTAGAAAACGTTGAAAATTTAGAGGCAAAAACTGTTATAGCAAAAACAAGAATAAACATAATAGACAGAAAAATCTGCTCTTTTACTTGTATATTATAACCACAAACAGGTTTCGAATATAAAAATACAGCAAGAGATATGACAAGCAAAAATACAAGCATAGAATTAGCAAATGCACGCCAGTCGATATATAAAGGTGCAGAAGCCATTCTTTCTAATTTTTGCATTCCAGCCTCTGAAATAGCAAATCCTTTTTTAATAATTGTTTCACCTTTATAAATAGAAAAGGAATATTCATCATCTTCGGGTATTGTTTTAGAAGCTGTAATTGTACGATCTGCAACTTGCCCTACTTCGTATTCATTAATATCAAAAGTTACAATTGTTTTTGACGTTGCAATATTAAAAAAAGACACAACACTCATTAAAACAAAAGTTATAACAAATATTACAATTTGAATTCCGTGCGAAGAAAAATAACCTTTAAAATAATCTTTATTTGTTTGTTTTGTATTAATTTTAATTATCTCCATAGTCTTCATACGCTTGTACAATTTTTTTGACAAGTAGATTTCGCACTACAGATTCTGAATCCATTGTAATAGTCTTAATTTCATCAATATTTTTTAAAATATTAATAGCCTCCACTAGACCAGACATAGTACGTTTAGGTAAATCAGTTTGAGTAATATCGCCCGTTACAAAAACCTTAGAATTCTCTCCCATTCGAGTTAAAAACATTTTCATTTGTCGACACGTTGTGTTTTGTGCTTCATCTAATATTATTACACAATCATTTAACGTTCGTCCTCTCATATAAGCCAAAGGAGCTATTTCTATAGCTCCTAAATCAAAAAATCTTTGTACAGTTTCTTTAGGTAATAAACTCTCAGCAGTATCATACAAAGGTCGTAAATAAGGGCTTACCTTTTCTTCCATATTTCCTGGAAGATATCCAAGACTTTCACCAGCTTCAACTACAGGTCGACTAATCACAATCTTTGATTTTTTATGGCTTAAAAGTAAATTTAATGCTTCTGCCATCATTAAAAAAGTCTTTCCAGACCCAGCCGGTCCTACACAAAACACCATATCATAGGAACGAAGAGCTTGCACCAACCTCGCTTGCTGAATAGATTTTGGATACACACGCTTAAAACTACCAGGTATAACTATACTAGATTTAGAAAAAAATGCATGCTCATCTTCTCCATCCAAAATAGTAGTATTAATTATAGAAGAAACTAAATGACTATCTACAACATTCCCATCAAGGACTTCATCAGTAATTCTATCTATAAGATGTTTAAATTGACGCTGTATTTCTGGATTGTCTTCTGACACAGACAATTCATTGCCTCGTGAAAAAACAGATGTTCCTAAATATTCTTCTATGAGTCTCAAATTACTGTCGTTTGTACCACAAAGCCTACTTAATAAATCTTGATCGGGTACAACGATTGTATAAGGTAGTTCCACATTTAAATGGTACGTGAATTTAAACAATCAGTCAAGTAGATATTTTTTTTCTTTGCTTTTAATATGTATCTTAGCGTCTTTTTACGGAAAATAATCTTAAGAAAAACATTTTATTAATGAATCAAATTTTACTATAACAGTATATGCTCATATTTTACAAAGAAAACACTAGTAAAAAGGAGCCGTTTTGAAAAAATTTACACGCTTTCTCGTAATTTATATTTTCTTTACACTTTGTAATATAACTCCTTTGGAGGCTCTTCAACTGAAAACAATGCAATTAAAAAATATCTATAAAGCTAATTTCTTTTATGCAAAAAATAATTCTTTAAAAAACAAATTAACATATTTAGATATTATAAAAAAAATCCCCACTGGACAATTGTTTTTTATAGAGAAATTAGTAAAAAATTACAAACTAAAAATTCAATATAATATTACAGTTATTAGAAATAACCTACCAACCACTGACACTTTTAATTATCAAGACAAATATAATTCTTGCAATACTTGCAATAATTATACAACAATAATCGCAAAAACCGTATCGGGATACAAGCTTACAAAACAAATTGGACTAGATTTAAATATTGGTTTAGAAGGATGGATCTCAAATAACAAGATGATTACCATGAATATAACATCGAGCTACTTAAATCAAGATAAAGATTCCTTTATTAGAAATCATAATTTATCATTAACAACAAAACCTTTTTTTACAACGCAAGTACGCACAAGATCTGGAAATCCAATTAAAATAAGTAAGGATCTTAATAAAAATAACGCTAAATTAAATAGAATTGATATATACATTACACCACAATTACTACTTGAGATTTTCGGAACAACACCACCAACCACAATTAAAATGTAAATTACCTGTATAAAAAATTTTTATTGATGCTATATTATATGATTTTTTTAATTTTTCGAGTATTATCAATTCATGGATTTAGAACGTTTACAATTTCGTGCACGTATAATGCACGACATCCGAACTTTTTTTTCGGATTATCTTGAACTTGATACGCCTGCACTTTCTACAAGTCTTATTCCTGAAAGTTGTCTTGAAGTTTTTAAAACAGAGTATATTGCCCCCTTCTCAAATAAAAAGACATTACTTTATCTTGTCCCGTCACCAGAAGTTTATATAAAGAAAATCATTGCAGACCATAAAGTCAATTGTTATCAACTTTCAAAATGTTACAGAAATGTTGAAAGCTGTGGAAACATGCATAGTCCAGAATTTACTATGCTTGAGTATTATACCATGAATGCTAATTATATTGATAGTATAAAAATAACAGAAGATTTATTTCTATTTTTACTTCCTAAAACAGAAAATTCATTTTGCGATTTACGTCCGCCTTTTATTAAGATAACAGTTGATGATGCTTTTGAAAAATACGCTGGAGGTCGATTTAGTTCATGGTTTAAAGATACAATTAATAAAGATACACCTTGGTTACGTGCGGCTGAACAAGCCCGAAGAATTGGCATTAATGAACCAGTAGATAATCCATTTGAAAAATGGACACTTGAAGAACTGTATAACATAATTTTTGTACAATGTGTCGAGCC
Organism: Treponema sp. CETP13; assembly: GCA_001885315.1. GTDB lineage: Bacteria > Spirochaetota > Spirochaetia > Treponematales > Treponemataceae > CETP13. Next base: position 87,097 of record MLPZ01000012.1, on the reverse strand, counting down.
AGCTCTCCCAAAAGAACATCCTGTTGTACTCATGGATTATCCATCATTTGTTGACTGCTTAGCAAAAGATAAAGAACCTAAAAACGTAGAGAAGAATCAATTGCCAACAGAACAGACATACTTACAGTATTCCGAAAGATGGGAACTTTATTGTCGAGGTATAGAACTTGCCAACTGCTATTCGGAAGAAACAAATCCAATTAAGATACAAGAGTTTTTTAAAAAAGAAGCACAATTAAAAGAAAAAAATGTTATTCCTCATAAAGTGGACAGTAATTATTATAAAATTTTTAATACATTCCCAAAATGTTCTGGTGTTGCTATGGGCATAGATAGACTAATTGCTATTTTATCAAACTGTAATTCCATAGATTCAGTATTGCCATTTCCACTTAAAATATAGATTTGCTCATTGACTTATGCACTATTCCATGAGATATTTATTATATGATAGAATTTTTATTAAACAATACTCCATGGTTTTGGTTTATTGTTGCAGTGCTTTTTGTAATTATTGAATCTTTCACAATGGGATTAACAACAATTTGGTTTGCAATGGGTGCAATTGTAATGATATTTTTATCATTTCTTCCAATACCATTTGTCTTTCAAGCTATAATCTTCTTGGTTCTTTCTTCTCTGCTTTTGATTTTTACTCGGCCTTTTGCACTTAAACATTTTAAAACAGGTAAAATACGTACAAATGCTGACAGTATGATTGGTCGTTTTGCTACAGTAACAGAAGATATTACAGATCTAAAAAAAGGAAAAGTCATTATTGATAATATGCCTTGGACTGCAGAATTAGATAAAACAGCAGAAGGAACATTAAAAAGTGGAACAAAAGTTATTATTACTGATATTGTTGGAGCAACCCTTATAGTTCGCCAAGCATAAAAGGAGAAAAGAATGCTATATTTAATTATTGCAATTATTATTTTATTTTTGGTATTAGTAGTACCGAACATTAGAGTGGTACCTCAATCGCAAGCATATGTTATTGAGCGCCTTGGAACCTATCTTACCAATTGGGATAATGGATTACATATAAAGATCCCTTTTATTGATAGAATTGCTAAAAAAGTTTCTAAAAAAGAAAAGGTTTTTGATTTTCAGCCTCAACCAGTTATCACAAAAGATAATGTAACAATGATGATTGATTCTGTTATCTACTTTGCAATTACCGATCCTAAATTATACACATATGGAGTTGAAAGACCCATGGCAGCAATCGAAAATCTTACAGCAACAACATTACGTAATATTATTGGTGAACTTGAACTCGATCAAACTTTAACAAGCCGAGATGTTATTAATAATAAATTACGGAGTATACTCGACGATGCGACTGATCCTTGGGGAATTAAAGTTAATCGAGTAGAAGTAAAAAATATCACCCCACCAGCAAGTATTCAAGAAGCTATGGAAAAACAAATGAGAGCAGAGCGTGGTCGTCGTGAAGCTATATTACGAGCTGAAGGTGAAAAACAAAGTGCTATTCTAGTAGCTGAAGGGCAAAAACAGTCAGTAATTCTCGAAGCAGAAGCTGCAAAAGAATCTGAGATTCGTAGAGCCGAAGGTGAAGCACAAGCAATTTTGGAGGTTCAAAAAGCTCGTTCTGAAGGTCTTAAAATGATTAAAGAAGCACAAGCTGATAAAGCCGTTATTCGCTTGCGTGAAATGGAAGCATTCGAAAAAGTATCTAATGGTCAAGCTACAAAAATTATTATCCCATCAAATATTCAAGATATGGCAGGCCTTGTTACAAGCATAACAGAAGTAGCAAAAAAATAAAATTTCAGTGCTACTAATAAACTTTATTTATTAGTAGCAATAAATTATAAAACAACTATTCCAAACACCGCGCCGGCTACGATGTATGCCAAAGGTGGTATTTTTGTTCTTAACATTGCAAAAAGCATAATCAAAAAACAAAGAAAACACGGTAGATTAAAAAGGATTTGAAAAGAATCCCATAAACCTGCAGAAATAAAACTCGACATCCCATGTGTTTCACTTAGCATATCAAAATTAAGAACAGAGATTCTAAATACTTGCCACGCAGCCACTAAAATAAGACCTGTTACAACGGGTCTTATTCCTTTAAACAAATTTTGGACAATTAACGTATCAGAAAATTTACTAAAAAACTTGGCAATACAAATAATTATTATAATCGACGGAGTTACTGTTCCCAAGGTCGTAATAATTCCTCCCCCTACCCCATACATTTTGTATCCAATGTACGTTGCCATATTTACACCTATAGGACCAGGAGTAGACTCCGAAATTGCGACCATATTATAAAAAGTGACAGAATCTAATAAGCCCTTTTCAACTATATAATTATACATAATAGTAATCCCAACTTGCCCACCACCTATAGTAATAAGACCTATAAAAAAAAACTGCCAATAAAGGGCCAACAAACTCATTTATTCTTCCTTCCTTTTATCTGTTTTTCTTACGTTTTTGCAAATAGTTACACAATGAATAATTAATCCAGCTATAATTCCAGAAAGCATTACTAAAGCAGTATTTACATGTAATATAACAACACCTATAAAACCCCAAAAAACTAGACAAACTCCCAAAATTATATAAAAAACAGATCTCCTTCCCATTTTGTTTTTTCTTAAAACACTTTTTTTTAAAAAAGTTATGAACACTTTTACTAATAAAGCAGCAACAGCTACATTTATACCAATCAAAGCTTTTTGAATATATACGTTATCACCAAAGTTCTTAAAAAAAACCGCAATAAAAGTAATTATAATTATAGAAGGAGTTATAATCCCCAAGGTTCCAATAATTCCACCAACGATTCCGGCTTGATTAAAACCTAAAAAAGTTGAAACATTTACGGCAATAATGCCAGGTGTTGCTTGCCCAATAGAAAAATAATCTAATAATTTATCCTGCGTTGTCCACTTTCTTTTTTCGACCAATTCAGATTCCAAAATAGGGAGCATTGCAAGCCCACCACCAAAAGTTTGTATTCCTATAAAGAAAAAAACACCAAAAATTCGTAAAAGTTTTTTAAAATAATTCATGATTTATAGTATCATAAAACAAAAAATAGCGTAAGTAACTTCAAAATTTTAAGTATTATTGAACTCTCTTAACTGCTGTGATATAATTCTATAATTCTACAGAAGAGTTCTTCTGTATTAAAAATTAAATATTTATGACTCGAGGATTTTTATGGCAAAATATCCATTTACCGAAATTGAAGCAAAATGGCAAAAATATTGGGAAGAAAACAAAACTTTTAAAGTTTCTGAAGATAAAAGTTTCCCAAAAGAAAAAAGACAATATGTTTTAGATATGTTTCCATATCCCTCTGGCAATGGACTTCATGTAGGACATCCCGAAGGTTATACAGCAACAGACATTTATTGTCGTTATTTAAGAATGAATGGATATAACGTCCTTCATCCAATGGGATTCGATTCTTTTGGACTCCCAGCAGAAAACTATGCAATCAAAACAGGAACACACCCTGCTGTTACGACAGAGAAAAATATAGAAAATTTTACCCGCCAAATTAAGTCTTTAGGCTTTTCGTATGATTGGGATCGTTGCATTCGGACTAGTGATGCAAGCTATTACCATTGGACACAATGGATTTTTTTACAGCTCTACAAAAAAGGGCTTGCTTATGAATCAAAAAAACCTATAAATTGGTGTCCAAGTTGCCAGACAGGACTTTCAAATGAAGAAGTTAAGGACGGTCATTGTGAGCGTTGTGGAACAAAAGTCACCCGTCGATCAATACGACAGTGGGTTCTTAAAATCACAGATTATGCAGACAAATTACTTGATGGCATTGATTCCCTCGATTGGCCTGATTCTGTAAAAGCTATGCAGCGTAACTGGATTGGTAAAAGCACAGGAGCAGAAGTAGATTTTATAATAGCCGATAAAGATGGAAATCCAACAAACAATAAACTTACTGTATATACCACTCGCGCTGATACACTTTTTGGTGCAACATATATGGTTATGGCTCCGGAACATGAATTAGTTCCTACAATTACAACCACAAATCAAAAAAAAGCTGTAGAAGAGTATATAAAAAAAGCTGCAGCAAAAAGCGATCTTGAAAGAACAGATCTCGCAAAAGATAAAACAGGTGTTTTTACTGGGGCTTACGCTCTAAATCCAGTTAATGGCAAAAAAATTCCTATTTGGCTATCTGATTATGTACTTATTTCATATGGTACAGGAGCCATTATGGCTGTTCCTGCGCATGATGAACGTGACTGGGACTTTGCAAAAGCTTTTGATTTACCAATTATAAAAGTTGTTGCTTCTAAAGAAGAAGTTGCTTCTCTTGGAGATGGAAATGCTAAAAAAGGAGCCTCCATTATTTTTGAAGCAGCTAAAGACCCTGAAAAATATAAAAAACTAGTCTCTGAGCATCCAGAAGTATTTGATATTGCAGAACAATGCACTGCTGCAGATGGATACACAATCAACTCTGAGCAATTTACTGCATTACCAACTCGTAAAACGATTCCTGCAATGATTGAATGGATTTCAGAACGCAAAATCGGTAAAAAAGCAGTAAATTATAAATTACGTGATTGGATTTTTAGTCGTCAACGATATTGGGGAGAACCAATTCCATTAATTCATTGTGATAAATGTGGCTGCGTTCCAGTACCAGAAGACCAATTACCATTAGAACTCCCCAAAGTAACCTCCTATCAACCAACAGGAACAGGAGAAAGCCCTCTAGCTGGCATTGATGAATGGGTTAATTGTACGTGCCCGGTATGTGGAGGAGCTGCTAAACGAGAAACTAATACAATGCCTCAATGGGCAGGTTCTTGCTGGTATTATCTACGTTATTTAGACCCAAAAAACTCTAATAAATTTGCTTCAAAAGAAAACATTGAATATTGGATGCCTGTAGATCTCTATGTAGGAGGCGCAGAACATGCTGTTCTACATCTTTTGTATGCACGTTTTTGGCATGAAGTTCTTTTTGACTTAGGAATTGTAAATACCAAAGAACCATTTCAAAGATTAGTAAATCAAGGTCTTATCACGTCATTTGCCTATCAACGAAAAAACAAAGTTCTTGTACCAGTAGACAGTGTTATAGAAAAAGATGGCCATTATTACGATAAAGAAACAAAAGAAGAACTACAACAAGTTATAGCAAAAATGAGTAAATCTCTTAAAAACGTTGTAAACCCTGATGACGTCATAAAAGAGTATGGAGCTGACTCCGTTCGTTTATATGAAATGTTTATGGGACCTCTTGAAGTTTCAAAACCGTGGAATACAAATGGAATTATTGGAATCTATCGATTTCTCGAAAAAGCATGGAATACCAGTGAAAAACCAATAATTGAAAAAGAAGTAACCGGTGAATTACGTAAATTATTACATAAAACGATAAAAAAAGTGACAGAAGATACTTCGAAACTTGGGTTTAATACAGCTATAAGTCAAATGATGGTATTTTTAAATGAAGTAAGCAAGCTAGATAAAATTCCACGCTCTTTATGGCAATCTTTTGTAAAAATGCTTTCTGTATATGCTCCTCATCTTGGAGAAGAACTTTGGGCTAAACTTAATGACAATTCCTCAAGTACTATTGCATATGAATCATGGCCAAAATACAACGAAGAGTTTTGTAAAGATACCGAGATGACAATTGTTGTGCAAGTAAATGGAAAAATTCGTGGTAAATTTCAGGCAGAAGTGAATACAGACAAAATACTATTAGAAAAAACAGCTCTAGAGAATGAAGGAGCTAAGAAGTTCTTAGATAACAAAGAAATAATAAAAATAATTGTTGTTCCTAATAAGCTTGTAAATATTGTGGCTAAATAATGTATTATAGGGAGAAAAATATTATGACCAACATCGATTTTCGAAGTGACACAGTTACTTGGCCAACTCAAGCAATGAGAGATGCTATGGCAAAAGCAGAAGTCGGAGATGATGTCTATCAAGATGATTTGACAACAAAAGAGCTTGAAAATTATGGTGCAAGTCTCGTAGCAAAAGAGGCAGCTCTTTTTGTACCATCTGGAACCTTTGGAAATGAACTTGCTCTTTTTACCCATTGTAAAAGAGGACAAGAAGTTGTATTACCAGATAATTGCCATATAATTCAACATGAATGTGGAGCGTCTTCCATTATTGCTGGGGTGCAACTTCGTACGGTAGAAGAAAAAGGAGGGATGTTATTACCTTCTGATTTTAGTATGAAAATACGACGAAACGATGATATACATGAACCTAAAACAGGTCTTATTTGTATAGAAAATGCTCGTTCAAATGGTCGAGTTGAATCGATAGAATTTATGGAGCAAATGTATACCATAGCAAAAACACATCATGTCCCATTACATTTAGATGGAGCACGTATTTTTAATGCTGCTACGCATTTAGATGTCCCAGCCGTAGAAATAGCGAAGTATTCCGATTCTGTTATGTTTTGTCTTTCTAAGGGTCTTTGCGCTCCTATAGGCTCATTACTTGCAGGATCTGCAGATTTTATCGAACGAGCCCGTTGGAATAGAAAAATTATGGGTGGTGGAATGCGCCAAACAGGGATGCTTGCTGCAGCAGGTCTTATTAGCCTTAGAGAAATGCGTTTAAGATTATCAGAGGACCATGAAAACGCAACCTTTCTGGCAAATGAACTGGCTACAATACCAGAAATACAAATAGATGTAACATCAGTAGAAATAAATATGGTATTTTTTAGTTTCGTCGGAAACACAATTGATACAGCTTCATTTACCGAATATTGTCGAAATAACAATATTTTAATAAATGATGCAGATTCATCTGGTACTATCCGCCTTGTTACTCATTATTGGATTCACAAAGAAGATTGTGAAAAATTTATTTCTACACTTAAAGATTTTCTAAAATAGAAACAAAAAAAACTGAGTTAACTAACTCAGTTTTTTTTTAATCTCAACATTACGAATTGATTAATAAGCAATTTATTCCTTAACAGATCCTGCCGTAAGTCCTGCAATAAAATATTTACATAAGAAAATGTAAATTAATAAAACAGGCAACGCAGCTATAAAAGCTCCGGCCATAGGAACATTCCATTGAACTGCTTGCCCTCCTGCAAGAGCTGATAATGCGACAGTTATAGGCTGAGATCCCGTATTTGTAAGCGTAACGCCCCATAGAAATTCATTCCAAATTTGAGTAAATTGCCAAATGCCAACAACAACAAAAGAAGGAACAGATAGAGGCAACATCAACCTAAAAAAGATTGTAAAATACCCTGCTCCATCTATACGAGCAGACTCAAGAATTGCATCAGGTAACTGGTCATAGTTATTTCGAAAAAGCATTGTAACAATAGGAATACCATAAACAACGTGTGCTAAAACTAACCCACCTAAATGCCCATATAATCCGATACGTCTTAAAACATTAAATAACGGAATAAGAATTATCTGATACGGAATGAACATTCCAAATAAAAGCAAAGTAAAAATTAATTCACTCCCTTTAAATTTGCCTTTACTAAAAACATAGCCATTTACAGCCCCTATAATTTCTGATAAAAAGGTAGCACTTAAAGCAAGGATAATACTATTAATAAAACTAGGACCAAGTTTTGCTATTGCATTCTTATATCCAGATCCAACAAAATGAGTTGGAAGATTCCATGAAGTTGTTAAATCTATTTCAACAGGATCCTTCAAAGAAGTAATAAGCGCCATCCAAGCCGGAACAAGACAAAGTACAGCAAGCAAAATCATAAATGTATAATACCAAAAACTTCTAGTATGTTTTTTTTGTAAACTTGTCATGCATTTACCCTCTGGTGATGTTGATTTACCATGTACGGAATGATAAACGAAGCTGCTAAAATAAACAAAATAACCGCCATTGCAGATCCAAGAGCAAAATTATTCGCTCGGAAAGTTGTGGTATACATATTTATAGATGGATGACCTGTATTACCATTATCTGTACCAGCCATAGCATAAATAAGATCAAACATTTTTAATGCAATATGTGAAATCAATACCGTAGCACTCATAGTAATAGGTCGCATATTTGGCAACGCTATTTTTGTGTAATAAATAAATTCATTTGCTCCATCAAGTTTAGCTGATTCTCGAGTACTTTCACTTAAACCACGTAATCCGGCTAAATACAAAGCCATTGTATACCCTGCATATTGCCAACATCCTGTCCAAATGATGCCAAGAGTTGCTAAATTAAATCCATGGATTTCTTTGCGCGGAACAGCAGGAGGTAAAAATTTAAAAATAACGAACACCAAAACCGCAATTATTGAACATGTAATTGCATACTTTTTTATAGCTTTTTTATTTTTTTTAGTGATTGCATTTATTAAAAAAATTGCAAATATAATTAATGCAATTACAAAAATTATTTGAAATATGTTTTGCCAATTAAACGACCAGATTTGTTGGCGTGAACTTATCCAAAGAAACTTACTTTTGTTAAGTCCAACCCATGTTGGAATTAAATTAACACCCCCATTAGGAGCTAATAGCCAGCGCCAAATGGTACCTGAAACTATAAAAGATAAGGCCATAGGATATAAAAAAACTGTAGTAAAAAAACGCTCTCCTTTTACTTTGCTTTTTCTATCTAGTAGAATGGCTAAAAGAAGACCAACAAGCAAAGTACTTACAAGCATAAATACCATATAAAAAATAGCATTTACTAAATCTTGTCGGAACATACTCTGAAATGAACTTGTAAAAAGGTCTTTATAATTAGCTACACCTATAAAGTGTTTTTTTATTACTTCAAATCCAGTCCAATCGGTTAATGAATCGTAAATCGTATTTCCGATAAATCCATATACAAATATACCAACAAGAATTACGGAGGGTATGATAAGTAGTATTGAATATATCTTTTCTTTATGTTTGGAGTATATATTTGCCATGTTAATCCTCAAAAAAAGCAGCCCTATATGTACAGAGCTGCCTCTGAAATTAAAACATTTTATTTAATGTATTTATCCGCTAATTCTTGACACATTGCAGATGCTTCAGTTGCATCTTTGTTATTCAAGAAAGTTTCCATTACTTTAGAAAAATCGTTTGAGAAACCTTCGCTAGCCACACAACCATGCGCAAGAGATCCAACAATGATATCTTCTGCAAAGTTTTTAGCAGCAGATTTAGAATACGCACTATATAAACTCATGTCAGCATCTATTCTTGCTGGGATAGATCCTTTTAGAGGATTAAAGGCATCTTGTCCTTCTTTTGAACCACAAGTTGCTACCCATGCAGCTGCCGCTTCTGGATTTTTACAACCTTTTGGAACTCCAAAAGAGTCTGCCAAGAATTGGAAAACACCTTGTGTCCCAGGTGTATTTGCCCAACCAAAACCAGTACCAGCTTCTAATTTTTTTGTTGTCATCATATAACCTGCTGCCCAGTCGCCCATCCAGTTAAAAGCAGCCTTGCCATTAATAACCATATCAGTTGCCTGTTGCCAAGAAAGAGAAGCCGCATCTGTATTAGTGTAACTAATTACTTTACCAAAAGTCTCCCAAACATTTACAACTTTTGGATCATCAAAACGAAGTTCTCCATTCCACAATTTGTTATAATCATCAGGACCAAGAACGCCAAGAGCAACATTTTCCCAATTTTCATTAGCTGTCCACGTAGTCCCCATTGAAAGAGGAATTATTCCTTTAGATTGCAATTTATCACAAACTGCAATAAATTCATCAAAGTTTGTAGGAACCTCAACTCCCCATTTCTTTAAGTTTTCTGGTATGTACCACATAACATTTGATTTGTGAACATCCACGGGCATAGCCCAAATCCCACCATCCTTAGAAAGAAGAGGAATTAAAGTTTCAGGAAATTTATTTAATAAATCTTCTTCCTCAAAAATAGGGGTCAAATCCATCATCTTATCTGCTACAACCCAAGTTCCAATAAGTTCCATTCCAGCATGTGCTTGAAATGCTTCTGGTGGTTCTCCACCAAGCATACGTGTTTTAAGAACGGCTTTAGCATTTACACCTGAACCACCTGTTACAGTAGCATTCATTAAATCTACATTAGGATATTTTGCTTCAAATACCTTAATAAGAGCTTCTAATGCTGGTCCTTCATCTCCGGCCCACCACGAAAAAATCTCGAGCTTTCCAGAGGGATTTTCACTCGGTTGTAATTTTGCTTCTGAAGTTGCCATAGTTGTGGTTTTCTCTTTCGATCCCCCAGCGAAAACCATACCCATAGCTAGTACGGATACTATAATTGCCAATGCAATTTTTTTTGCTCTCATTTACAATCCTCCTATATAAACTGTAAAAAAATAGCGATTATTGAGAGCTTACTACAATTAATCAGGCTCAAACTAAACTTCTTAGTAAGCTCAGACTAAACTCCATATATTGATTGTAAATCTTTTTTTTCAGAAGTCAAGTCATAAAAAACCGTAAATACACAACCTCTAGTAATTCAAAAGAAAATCAATTATACTTAAGTTGAAATTTATATATAGTAGAGGATACATAATATGATTAGAGGTGGCGATATAGTTAAAGGGACTGTTCTTCTTGTGAAAAACACACCTTATCTCGTTGTTAACCGTGAATTTGTTAGCCCAGGAAAAGGAACAGCTTTCTGTCGTTGTAAAATGAAAAATTTGCGAGATGGTTCTGTTTTATCACAAACAATTAAAACTCCAGATATGGTAGAAGATGCAGAAGTTGAAACAGTCGAAGCTCAATACCAATATTCAGATAATGATTTTTATTTCTTTATGAATATAGAATCATTTGATACAATTCAAGTTCCATTAGATTTAAATGAAAATTTGAAATATTACCTTAAAGAAGGTGAAGAATATTCAATTGTAATGTGGGATGAACAACCAATTGATATTAAAATTCCACAAAAAATGATTTTTACCGTTGCTGAAAGTGAAAATTATGTCAAAGGTGATACAGTTTCTGGCGCGACAAAACCAATTGTTACTGAAACTGGTCTTACTGTACGAGTACCATTATTTATCAAACAAGATGAAAAAATACTTGTAAACACAGATACAAACGACTATTTAGAACGAGTTAATAAATAACATTTGCAATAAAAAAAGCTACCAAATGGTAGCTTTTTTTAATTACTTTCTCTTTACAAATAAAATAACGTATCATAAAATAATGTTACATACTAAACCATTTTGGGCAATACTGAATTCGAATCAGTGACCCCCACCATGTCAAGGTGATACTCTAACCAACTGAGCTAATTGCCCATAACCAAAATGTATAAAAAAAAATAACATAAAAAGATTATTCAGTCAATATACAAAAGGTAAAAAAATTGAAGTTTCTAATTATTTCACAAAACAAATCATTTTCTAACTCAATAACTCATTTTTTACGAAAACATCAACAACATGCTCTTGTTAGGAGTAGCATATTTGATTCTGTTATTACCACTCTAGAAATAAATTTCCATGCAGTTATTATTGATAAATCATATATTACCTTATCATCTAAAGATATATTTATCTTCGCTTATTCTAAAAAAATAGACTCTCTTTTGCTATTCTTTAACTCAGAAATAATAACACCTACTATACTTAATAATTACATAAATGAAAATCACACTTTTTTTAAAATGCAACTTCAAAACAAGAAAACAAAAAAAGCATATTTACTTTTTCAAGAATATTTAAATAGTTATTTAAAATCATTTAAAACCTTACTAAAACAACCATTAAGAAAAAGAGAAAAAGAATTAATCTCTGTTCTTTTTCTAAAATCAAAACCACAGACAACTAAAGATATTGTTAAAGAACTATGGAAAGACACTAATACTAAAAATATAGAAAAGCACAAAAAAACAATTTACGCATATATTTCACGAATAAATTCTTTTTGCAAAAGCTCAAACAACATATACATATATTTAAGCCATTCAAAAGGTAAATACTATTTTAAACCATTACCAATACTTTCATGAAGTTTAATACATATATCGAATATAAAAAAAACTACTTTTCACGTTATTTGAAAAGTAGTTTTTTCATTGTCATAAAGACCTATTTTACAGCTGAGGATATTCTCTCTAAAACTTTTTTACGATCCAAAGGTTTTACAATATAATTTTTTGCACCCAACAAAAGTGATTTTTTTACCAAATCCTCTTTTCCTAAAGCACTAACCATAATTACTCTTGCATTTTTATCAAATGCCATTATCTGTTCAAGAGCAGAAATCCCATCTAATTTTGGCATTGTAATATCCATAGTAACAATATCAACATTAGGACTTAGTTCTTTATATTTTTCGACGCCTTCGGCTCCATCTCCAGCAGTAGCAACTATTTCGTAGCCTTCGCTAGTTAAGATCTGACCAAGTTGTTTAGCAACAAATATAGAATCATCTACTACCAATACCCTTACTTTTGTACCATCACCTTTTAACCCCTCAGGAGGTCTTTCATTTATCGAAGGAAAATCTTGTTTAGTTTTCATTACTGCCTGCCTTTTCACGAATTGCAACATTTACTTCAATTTTTCCCTGTTGTGTAATCATAGGAACAATTAAAGCTTCTACATCATGATTCACAATTTCCATTTTCTCACCAGTAAATAACGCGGGAGGTGTTACATCAAATTTAAACCCTAAATCCTGTAATTTAGTCACAGCTTGCGCTGTAATAATATTTGCTAATTCTGCAATTGTAGCTTTTACAAGATCATCAAACTCAGTAAGTTTTTCTCCATTCATTGTGGATGCAATTTTCATTGCAGTCTCCGTGGACATATCAAATAATACACGTCCCTCAACATCTCCAGCAAGACCTACTAAAGTTGCTACGCCCATTACAGGAGTTGAAGTCGATTTTAGATATAAATCACCACGTCGAACATCTCCACCAAGAATTTCAGACAAAATATTGTAAGCTGTTTCAACAAATGGATTTATATACTCTATACGCATAATACTCTCCTATTAGTATAGCTAGTGTATACCTTATTTTTATCATGTTTTACTATATATAGTCAAGGAATCTTTTGATTTCTCTAACCATTTTGAATGGTCAGCTAAAACCTCATTATCACCAACTATTATTGTACCATTTCCTTTCAAATTGTCTTCTATATCTACAAATAAATTATTAAGATCATCTGGAGAAATAAAAGACAAAAGATCTCTAACAAAAATATGATCTACACTTGGATTCGTATTATTATGAGTACAATCATGGTACTCAAATTGGATACAATCCTTTATTTTTTGAGAAAAACTAAATGTATTTTTGACTGTTTTAACAACATACGGCTTAAAAAAATCAGGAATTTTACCCTCGGTTACAGTAAGCAATGGGGCATTTGATATATTTAACAAATCAAAATCCTGTGCGTAAATCTTAATTTTAGAATTAGGATACCGTTCTTGAAAAACACAAGCAAGAGAAAAAGTCTCAAAGCCCTTACCACAACCAGGATTCCAAACATTTATTTGTTTCGCATTATTATCAGGTAATAAGTCCATTACTTCTTTACAATAATCTTCTTGCCATAATTCTCCAGAATATCTAGAATAAAAAGGAGCTAAAAATTCATCTGCTTGATCCTTTGAAGTAATTTGAGGATTATCTTTTGCAGCAGTCCATTCCTTATATCTTCGTTTGAACCAATTTTCGTTTATAGAAGAGACATAAAAGTTTGCAAACGAAACGAGTGCATCACTTACAAATTTACAATTAATATCTTCGTTTGTATCTATATCCTCTGAAGAACTTTGCTCCACACTATCTTCTGGAATTACTTCTTCAGAAATATTTTGAGTGGCTTGTTCTACCTCTATTTTTGAATTATCAGTATTAATACCATCTTTGCTTGCACTTTGTGATTGGGATTCTGTTTCAAGTGTTTCTACATTCAAAGAAGAAAGACTCTTTGGATCTGCAAAATGTTCTTGCTTACCCTTATCACTTTCAGTAGTAATAGATAAAGTTTCTTGTTCTTCTATTTTAACAGACAAATCTTCAGTTTCAGATGAATTATGAAGTCCAAAAACACGCTCTATATCAAGTAGAATATATAAACGATTATTACTTTCTATTACCCCATAAATATATTTTATATTAATATCTCCAAAAAGAGGATGTGGTGGCTGTATATTTTTTTTCTGTATTCCAACAACCTTATCAATTTCATCTACAACTACACCAAAAACTCGGTCTTCAATACTAACGATAATAAGATTTTCTACATCATTTGAAGTTCTCTCTGGAACATCTATATTAAAAAAAACACGAAGATCTATTATAGGTATTATTTCACCACGAAGGTTGTATACACCTAAAACGAAAGATTCTGTATTAGGAACAAAAGTAAATTTTCCTGCTTTTGCAATTTCTTTCACTTTCATAATATCAATTGCATAATCTTTTCCTGCTAATGAAAATCCTATCATTTTAAAATCAATATTAGCTACTTCTTTCTTTTTTTCATCTTCGATATCTTCTTCTGAGAACTGTAAAGCCCTCACATCTTCCATCGTTATACCCATAGTTTATCCTTTGTCTTCATCTGGAGTTGATTCCATAGCTGCTAATTCTTGTCGTACACCCAACGCAAGTAATTGACTTACATCTATTATCAAAGAAACTGATCCATCCCCAAGAATAGATGCACCTGCTATACCAGGAGAATTTGTAAATTGATCTGAAAGAGGTTTTATAACTATGTCTTCTTCTCCAATCAATGCATCAACCATTATACCTATCTTCTTATCGGCATTTCCAACAATAACGACAAAAGTATAAACCAAATCCGTTGAGTTTTTTATACCAAACAACCTACTAAGTCGTAAAACACTAATAACTTCATCTCGAACATTTAATACTTCATGATTATCTAATATATTAATATCTTCTATTTTAACACGTTGGCTTTCTACAACAGAGGCTATAGGAATAGAATATACTTGATCAGCAACTCTTACGAGCAACCCTTGTATAATAGCTAAAGTAAGAGGTAAACGAATACTAAAAGTTGAGCCCACCCCTTTTTCAGACGTTACAATGACAGTTCCATTCAATTTTTCAATTTGGGTTTTTACGACGTCAAGACCGACACCTCGTCCTGAAACATTTGATATTTTTTTGGAAGTTGAAAACCCTGCCTCAAAAATAAGTTGAAAAGCCTCTTGGTCGGTAATTATTTTATTAGGATGTATTATGCCCTTTTCTATGGCTTTTGCTCTAACACTTTCTACGTCAATACCTGCCCCGTCATCAATAATATCTATGATAATTAAGTTTCCTTCATTTTTTGCCCGTAACAAAAGAGTTCCCTCTTCTGGTTTTCCCGCTTTTTTTCTAATTTCAGGCATTTCAATGCCATGATCAGCAGAGTTTCTAACGCAATGCATGATAGGATCAAGCAAATCTTCAATTACAGATTTATCAAGTTCTGTATCTTCACCCTCAATAACTAAATTGATTTTTTTATTTAAATCCTTTGAAAGATCTCTTACAACTCGAGGAAATCTACTGAAAATCTGACTAATCGGAACCATTCGTATCTTCATGACTCCTTCCTGCAATTCTCCAGCAATACGCCCTAAGTTTTGTGTCGAGGAATGTAATTTCCCATCTATTACATTATATGTACTTGAGACATCACTATATAATTTATCTATATCACCAAAATCTTGCAGCATCTTAGCTTTTATTTCTTTTATCGATACTCCATTTTGGTTCATTTCAATATATTCAGGAACTGCTTCAAAAAAAGAATGTATTCTTTCCTTAAAAATATTTTCAGTTGATTGCAATTTTGATTGCAAATTACTCATTTGGCTTGCAATCTGATTAAAAGAAGCTTTTACAATAACAGTTTCACTAACTAAATTTAATAAACCATCAATTCGTCTCGAATCAACACGAAGCAAGCTTGCATTAGCATTATGCATCGAAGACTTTTTTTTTGTTGAGACTTTTTGTGGACTTTGTTTTTTTAAGGAAGTTGTATCTTCTTCTTTTTTTGACTCAACTTCTGTCGTTTTTGATTCAGAAGTTTCTTCTCCCTCTTTAGTTGTATCAACTATTTCATCATTTTTTTTTACACTATCTGGTACATCTTCTGCTATTTCTTCAGTATCTAAACATTTAGCATCACAAGCAAGAACAACATCATCTAAAAATGCACAGTCTTCTAATTCTTCTCCCGTTGCACTTGTTGAAATAAAATATACGACTTGGGAATGGAATTCGTCTTCATATAACTCTTCAAATTCTGGTATCGTTCTAAGTAAAGTTCCTTTATCTTTTAAAGAAGCAAAAACTTGAATTCCACCGACCGTATTCATAGGATTGTTTTCATCAAATAAAACTGTTATACCCCATAATTGCTCGCCATTTTCAACCGTTTGCTTTAATTCAAGCAATTCATATTCACTAAGTAAAGAAGATGGAGAGGGAAGCTCATCAGGGATAGTTTCATTTGAAACAGCAGAAGAAACATCTACTTGATTTTCGTCTTCATTTTTTTTAGATTTTGGAGCAAACTGAGACGCTAACGCAGCAATCTCACTTGTGTCTTTCTTCTTTTTTTTCTTATCTTCTTTTGCGGGCAATAATTTTCTTATTTTTTCTTCTACAGAGGATGTGTCTTCTTCATATTTAGAACCATTTGAGCGTTCTTCTAACATTGCTTTTATTATATCTACAGCAGAAAAAAGTACATCCACAACATCTTCTGTTACTTGAATATTATCTGAACGTATTTCATCTAGCAAATCTTCCATAAGATGTGTAAACTCTGTTATCTCGGTCATTTCAACAGTAGCTGAACCACCTTTTAAAGTATGAGCCGCACGAAAAATCTCACTGATAGCTTCATGATTTTTAGGGTCATTTTCAATTACAAGAATATTACTCTCAAGTTGCTCAACCTGCAGGTTAGCTTCGCTAAAAAAATCTTGTAATAGTTCTTCATTATTTATATCTAGATAATCACTCATATTATAACATTTTATACGGAAACCAATATATGTCAAGATTAAGACGGTTCTATTTAAACAAATGAGTTAAACAAATGATATTTTTTTAACTTTTCTTAAAGTTTAACCAATAACAAACCGATATTGATTGTGGGTTTGTATGCCCGTTGGAGAATAAAACATGAAATTTTATACTGCACATTCAAAAATATATTTTTATATTATTGCGATATCTATTTTTCTTTTTTTTACTCAGTTTACGCTTTTTGCCAGCACATATAATTCTAGTACAACGGGCGTTACTGCTACTTTTACACCATCTTCGTCTGAAGAAAGTGCAAATTTAATAACAGATGCTTATGTCGCAACTCATTTTCAATTTGCAAATTTCTTTACTCTAGACGGAAAAGTATCAATTAATACAGATAATATTCTTGAAAATAGTTTTTACAACAACACTGCTGCTTATTTTACGATAGATGAAATTTCTGGTACGTATTCGTTTGATACGGCTATTTTTGAAGGGCAACTCACAGCTTTTGTTGGTTCCTTTGAATCTCCAGGAACAGATATTTTCGGTAAGAAATACTTAGGGATTCAAAATATTATTCCCCCAATCCTTTATCCAGAAACCGCATTGGAATCTATTCCAATATACTCAATTGAAGGTATCGGACTTGCATTTGGAGCCAAATTTAGTTCTCCTATAGCTACTGGATTATACGTATATTATAATGACGTAGTCGAATCTACAGATAGTGATGAAACAGAAAAATATGTAAATATTGATACCCGAATAGCAAAAGTCTCCGATAATTTTTTTATTGATTTTTGTCTAGGCACAAGCTTCCCATTTGAAACAGAAGTAGTTGATAACGAATTGTATATAAGTACTCATTTAGACCTACATGCTATGACAACAATGGTAATTGGAGGTAACCCTTATACAAACATGTTTATTCAAGCTGGACTTAGTGATTTTCAAGTTCAACCTACCATAGATGATGATTATATATCTTTGGATGATATATTTATTTTCTTAGAACCACGTTTTGCAACAAAATCACTTCATTACTCATTTTCTCTTTTTTGTATACCAGAAGATAAGACAGAAACTCTTGAATATATCGATAATTCTGTAGGAACAGCTCTTTCTATTACTTCTAATCCTATGTTACTCTTTAATTCAGAAGGGACTATAGGTGGAACAATTTCTGCTTCTGTCCCTAACCCAGCTATTGAAGACTATTCTGTAGAAAATATAGATTTCCAAATGACTCCGTATTTGGACCTCAAGATACAAAACAATAACTTGCACACATCTTTACACACTTCTTTACATATATATCCTCTTCGTTATAATGATATAGGAACAATGTTTCTTTATACAATGGGATATAAAATACAGATATGACAAAAAGAATAATTACTATAATTTTACTTTCTCTTTTTTCACATTTTCTCTTCTCTGTTTCTGTTGATACGAGTCTTACACTAGATACATATTCTGGAGAAAAAGACATTGGCATATCTTTTGGGATTGAAGGAAATCTTCTTGATAATCTTGTTTTAGCTTCTATTATTGATTATGAAGGAGAAAATACATATACCACATATAGTCAAATTCAATACATAAGCAACTACTTTACAGGTACAGGGAGTTTCGGATTTTACATAAATGAAACATCTTTATACCCTTCTTTTGGCATAGAAGCATTAATTACTCCTTTTAAACATTTTGGATTTGAACTAACAAATAAACTCGCTATAAATCCTTATCATATTTTTTCTACTGCAGCTATTCTGAATGATACAGATGTTACTTGTTATTTATATACAAGTAAATATGTTTTGAGCCTAGATTTAGGATATTTAAAAGACACAAGTAGCTCTATCGAAGAAAACTCTTATTCTGGAAAACTTGAAATTCTAGGACGCCAACAAGACATTCCCCTCCAAATAAATTTTTACACAGAAACAATCGTGATGTATAACGATGCCATAACAGATTTAAATGACATTCAAATTATGTGTGGTGGTGGATTTAAGTATGATTTTGGAAAATTTGGAACATATTATATAGATTCCGAAATAACAGCATTTTCATTAGAGGACAATACACAACCATTTAGTATTACAATTGGAATAATATATAAGTTAACAGACTCTTATTCTAAAATAGAAACCACAAGAGTTACTAAAGAATCTGTATACGAAGAAGAAGAAAGCTTTGAAGATATAGAAAAACAAACAGATGAGTCTATATCTTCTGAAAAAAAAGAAACAAGTGATACGACCCCTGAAAATCAGGAAACTATTACAGAATAAAAAAAGGGGCTATCTGCCCCTTTTATAATTACAAGTTAAAGTTTTTTAGTCTTTCACAAGCTTCTTGTATATCCTCTCTATGTCCAAAAGAACTAAAGCGAATAAAACTTTCACCTGCAGGTCCAAATCCCGCACCAGGGGTTGTAACAACCTGACATTGGTTTAGGATTTCATCAAAAACTTCCCAGCTTTTTTTACCTGGAAATTTAACCCATAAATAAGGGCTATTACCATCACCATATATTTCGATATGAAGCTTTTTAAAATTATCGCTTTCAAGAGCTTTTTTAATAAGTCGCTCATTTTCTAGGTAATAATCTATAAGACTTTTCATTTCTGCAAGACCTTGTTCATCTAGAGCAGCTAAGCCACCTCGCTGAGCGATATTAGAAGCCCCATTAAAAACAGTTGTCATTACCCGATTCCAGTCTTTATTTACAAGAGTTCCGTCTGCAAACTTCAAAGTTTTAGGTACAATTGACCAACCGAGCCTAACTCCAGTAAAACCTATGGGTTTACTAAATGAATTTATTTCTATTGCACACTCTTTTGCACCTTCAATCTCGAAAATAGAACGAGGAAGATTTTTATCTTGGATAAAAGCAAAATAAGCTGCATCATAAATGATAATACAATCATGTTTTTGGGCAAAAGCAACAAGTTTTGTAAGCTGTTCTTTTGTAGAAGAAGCTCCTGTAGGGTTATTTGGTGAACAAAAATAAATAAGACTATTATCAGGCACTACAGATAAATCTGGGAAAAAATCATTTTCTGCAGTACAAGGCATATAAACAACACCTTCATAGCCAGATCCATTTTTTTTAGCACCACCTGCAGCACCTACCATTACAGAACCGTCAACATAGACAGGATAGGCTGGATCTTGCACTGCAACAGATACACCAGAACCAAAAAGAGTTTGAATACGACCAATATCGCATTTTGCACCATCTGAAATAAAGACTTCGTCAGATTCAATAAGATTAGGATATAGCACACTTGCTATTTTTTCACGCAATGCTGTTAATCCTTGCTCATCCCCATATCCAGAATAACCATCTGGCGTTTGTAAAGCTTTTATATAATCACTCATTGCTCCAGCTATATGTGGCGTTAGAGGCTCTGTTGTATTGCCAATTCCTAAACTGATAACCTTTTTATCAGGATGAGCTGTTGCATACTCACGTCTTCTTTTACCAATTTCTGGGAAAAGATAACCTGCTGTTAAGTTAGCAAATGCAGGGTTTCTGTTAATCATGTTGTCTCCTATATTTTACACTTCTGATAGAAATGTTTCATTTCTATCGTGGTTGTCCTACTACTCTGTCCAGCATACAACCACCTTTCTCCTATTATTTTACACTTCTGATAGAAATGTTTCATTTCTATCGTGGTTGTCCTACCTAGTATTTAAGCTTGCAACCACCTTTCTCCTATTATTTTATGCTGCTGATAGAAATGTTTCATTTCTATCGTGGTTGTCCTGCTGCTTTGTTCAGCTTACAACCACATGTCTCCTATATTTTATGCTGCTGATAGAAATGTTTCATTTCTATCGTGGTTGTCCTGCTTCTTTGTTCAGCTTACAACCACATGTCTCCTATAAGATTGTCGTATTAAATTTCTAGTAATGTTTGATCGATAGGTTTCCCTGGGGCTACCATAGGCAAAACCATCTCATCTATATCTATTTTAGCATCTATTATGGCTGGTTTACCAGAATTTGCTGCCTCATCAAAAGCTTTTGTAAACTCTGTTTCATTTGCGACCCTGTAACCAGCAATACCATACGCATCAGCTAGTTTTACAAAGTCAGGACCACGGTCTAAAGTTGTTTCAGAATACCGTTCTTTATAGAATAGATGCTGCCATTGCCGAACCATTCCAAGAGTACCGTTGTTTACCACAATAATAATTATTGGCAAATTATAATAGCTTATTGTAGAAAGTTCATTACAATTCATCCTAAAAGAACCATCCCCCGCAATATGAACAACATGAGTTTTAGGATTTCCAACCTGTGCCCCAATAGCAGCTCCTGTTCCATAACCCATTGTTCCAAGCCCACCAGAAGTTAAAAAAGTGCGTGGTTTAGAGAAAGGATAAAATTGTGCTGCCCACATTTGATGCTGTCCCACTTCAGTTGTAATGATTGTATCATCACCCAATTTTTTGTTCACATATTCCAAAACAAATTTAGGATGCAACGGTACCTTTTCTGTATACATCGAAGGGATTTTTTTCTTTAAGTCTTCTATTTTTTTGTTCCAGTCAGAACTTTTTTTCGATTCAATTTTAGGAAGTAATCCTGTTAAAATCATTTTTATATCACCAATAAGATTTTCACAGGTCGGAATATTTTTATTAATTTCTGCTGGATCTATGTCTATTTGTAGTACTTTTGAATCTGTACAAAATTGCTTAGGATTAGAGATAACACGATCTGAAAAACGAGAACCTATAGCAATAAGTAGATCTGAGTTACTTGCTGCAACATTACTTGCTTTTGAACCATGCATACCGATCATTCCAGTACATAGATAATGTTCAGAAGGAATTGCAGTTTTACCCATAAGGCTTACAGCGACAGGAATTTGAGCTTTTTCGGCTAACGCTTTTAGTTCTTCGTAAGCATTAGAAATACAAACTCCTCCTCCTGCATAAATCACAGGACGCTGAGCATTATTAATAAGTTGTGCAGCTTTTTTTAATTGATCATCTGTTACTTTACGCAATCCTCTAATTCGGTCAATATTTTGTGCCATATGCACAGTTGGTGCATGAGCGACATCTTTTTGCGCTATAGCCGTATATTCACACATTGCAGCTGTTATATCTTTTGGAATATCGATAAGTACAGGCCCTGGACGACCACTTTTTGCAACTATAAACGCTTCTCGGATTGCTCCTGCCAATTCTTCTACTTTACGCACAATGTAACTATGCTTTGTAATAGGCATAGTTATACCACGAATATCAACTTCCTGAAAACTGTCCTTACCTAAAAGAGCTGTTCCTACATTACAAGTAATTGCAACCATCGGAACAGAATCCATATAAGCAGTGGCTATCCCTGTAACTAAATTGGTAGCTCCAGGGCCACTTGTAGCTAAAACAACACCAGTTTTTCCTGTTGAACGGCTATATCCATCTGCAGCGTGAGACGCTCCTTGCTCATGAGATGTTAATATGTGTCGAATACGATTTTTATTTTTATATAATTCGTCATAGATATTTAAAATTGCGCCACCTGGATATCCAAAGACAACATTTACCCCCTGCTCAACTAAACATTCTACAACTATTTGCGCTCCTGATATTTTCAATAAAATTCTCCTAAAACTTAGCACTGAACAAAAGCTCAGTGCCTCTTATACGCTAACTTAAAATAGCACCTTGATCAGCACTCGAAACAAGTTTTGCATACCGAGCAAGATATCCAGTTGTAACTTTTGGCGCTGGACATTTCCAAGCTTTTCGACGTTCTGTTAACGTTGCTTCATCTACATCAAGATTAATTTTATATGCATTAATATCAATAGTAATACTGTCACCTTCTTCTACAAGAGAAATCAAACCACCATTGGCAGCTTCTGGAGAACAATGTCCCAAAGAAGCTCCTCGTGTAGCGCCAGAAAAGCGACCATCTGTAATCAAAACAACATCTTTATCCAAGCCTTGTCCCGCAAGAGCCGCTGTTACAGCAAGCATTTCGCGCATTCCAGGACCACCTTTTGGACCTTCATAACGAATAACTACAACATCACCCTTGTTAATTTTTTGTTTTTGAACAGCTTCAAAACAATCTTCTTCTGAATCGAATACACGAGCAGGACCTGTATGTTTCATAAGCTCTTGAGCACAAGCAGAACGCTTTACAACAGTTCCATTTTCTGCAAGATTACCAAATAAAATTGCAACTCCACCGTTTGGTGAATAAGGATTATCTATAGGGCGCAAAATTTCTGGATTAAGATTTCTAACACCGTTTAGATTTTCTTTTATAGTTTTACCGGTAACAGTCATTAAATTTGTATTAATTAAATCTTTTTTAGCTAATTCTGCAAGAACAGCCTGAACTCCACCAGCTTTATATAAATCTATAATAAAAGTATGACCAGCTGGAGCTAGGTGGCATAAATTAGGAGTTTTTTCAGAAATTTCATTAATCATGTGTAAATCAATTTTTACACCTGCTTCATGTGCAATAGCTGGAATATGTAAAATGGTATTTGTAGAACAACCCAAAGCCATATCGGCTGTTAGAGCATTTCGAAAAGCTTCTGCAGTCATAATTTGTTTAGCAGTTATATTTTTTTTGAACATTTCCATAACTTGCATACCTGCTTTTTTAGCTAAAACATATCGTTCAGCATAAACAGATGGAATGGTTCCATTTCCAGGCAATCCCATACCTAAAACTTCGGTAACGCAGTTCATTGAGTTTGCAGTAAACATTCCAGAACAAGATCCACAACTAGGACAAGCACATCTTTCTATGTCATCAAGCTGTTTTTCAGTAACTTTACCAGCACTCACGCCTCCAACAGCTTCAAAAACATCTGTCAAAGAAAGATTTTTACCACTATAAGGATTTGATGTATCATTTCCAGGTAGACGCCCTGGCAACATAGCCCCACCAGACACAAATACTGTAGGTAAATCTAGTCGAGCAGCTGCCATAAGCATACCAGGTACAATTTTATCACAGTTAGGAATCATTACAATAGCATCAAACTGCTGTGCCATAGCAACACATTCTATTGAATCAGCTATAAGTTCACGAGTTACTAGAGAATATTTCATTCCTTCATGACCCATAGCAATACCATCGCATACACCAATTGCAGGAAATCTAAAAGGAGTGCCACCAGAAAGACGAATACCAGCTTCTACAGCATCAGCAATTTTATCGAGGTTAATATGACCAGGAATAACATCGTTTTGAGCACAACACACACCAATATGTGGATTGGCAATTTCTTCATCACAAAGTCCCATCGCTCTATATAGTGAACGATTTGGGGCACGAGCAATCCCTTTTTTAGCTTTATCACTTCTCATAACAAACTCCTTACACAGTTTATTGTATTTTTTTTGTATAAATATGCAAACTTTACGTATATTTAAGCGATTTTAACAATATTTTACAAAATCGTCAAGGAACAAAGCAAGATTGAAAATTGATATAACTAGACAAACCTTTTAATTCCTTCTAATATTGAATATTAGAAAAGGATAGTTAAAAAGGAAGAAAAAGGATGCGAAAAATACTTACATTTTTTATTATTTTAGGATGTGTATTCTCACTTTCTGCCCAAGTAAAATCTTATGTTGGCATAATTAGTGGAAAAAAAACTACAGAGTTCAATTCAACAATGCGTGCAAATGCCATAACACTTACAAAAGCAGGATATAATGATTTAGGTAATTACATTGATTCATATTTAGAAGGAACTTTTGGCTCAGGATTTGTGTTTGTAGACAAAGATAATACAAACTACATTATTACTAATAAACATGTTATTGAACAAGCTACAGAAGCTTCTATTATTTTTGAAAATGACGATGGTTCAAAAACTACATTTGATAATCTAGAATTAGTAGCTATAGATGATAACATAGACTTAGCCATCTTTAAATTTAAGGATAATTTACAACCTTTTACAACAGGCTTACCCATATCTAATAAAAAATTAAAAGACGGAGAAGAAGTTTGGACTGCTGGATTTCCAGGGCTAGCTGGAGAACCTATGTGGCAATTAGGAAAAGGAAATGTAACAAATGCTCAGGCTCACATAGATGCATTATTAGATTCTTCAATTTCTACTGTTATTCAACACTCTGCAGAAATTGATGGTGGTAATTCAGGAGGTCCTCTTTTAATAGCTTCTGACACAGATATTGGCTTTGAAGTTGTTGGTGTTAATGCATGGAAGGCTTTTTATAGACAAAATACTAACTTTTCAATTCCCGCAACTGTATTAGTTGATTTTATCGAACAGGCAAAAACAGAAAAAGATTCTAAAAAAGAATTAGCTGATAAAAAAACACAAGTAAAAGAAATTTTTGAAAACATAGAAAAAAATTATACAGATCTTGCTAAATTTATTTCTTACGATTTTGCTATAAAAGATGGTGAAAAAAGTCTTATAACTCTTTTAAATTCTGCTTCAAGAGCTGATTGTAATACTATTATATCAGTTTTTTCAAGATCTCCTTTGGAAGGATTTAAATATGCAGTAGCTTATGAGCTGTATAATGACTATAAAGACAATGAAAACATTGATACTTCTTTTGATTGGGCTTTAGAACAAAATCAATGGAGATTAAAAAGTCCCTATACAACAAAGAACAAAAAATGGGATTCTTATTATAAAGAAGTTCCAGAAGGATTTTCATTAAAAGGCTCATGGGATTTTAATATGTTAGTAGGTGGAACTTTAAATTTTGACACATCACCTACCTTAAGTACCTCAGTTGAACTATGGCCTTTTTTAAAAAACACTACGGGGATAGGTTTTGATCTTGAACTTTTTAATTATGATAAAGAACTGAACCCTTTAGTCGGTGCACACGTTGGCTTTCGGGTACCTTTTAACTTTGGACCTCTACGTATTTACCCTCTTGCAAAAGCAGGAATTAACATGGATGCTCTAGGTACCGTAGTTTCAAGTTCTTTTTTTCAAGCGGGATTTGAATGTAGCTTTGATAAAGGGAACTTTGTTATTCCCGAAATTGGTATTGCGTATAAAAAGACAGATTATTCTATAAATGGTGAGTACACTAATGATGATATAACAGTAAAAACTGACGGCATTTCTATATATGCAGTTCTTTCGTTTAGACTTAATTAATACAGAAAGAAGTTTGAAAAAGTATTTATCAAAGCTTACCCTATTTTTTTAACTGAAAAATATTTTCGATACCCCAGTCTCGTAACGCCAAAAGTATAGGGCGAAGGGACTCCCCTTTTTTTGTTAAGCTGTACTCAACCTTTGGAGGAACTTGCGGATAGATATGCCGATATACTAATCCATCAGATTCTAATTCTCTTAGTTGCTTAGTGAGCATTCTTTGTGTAACATCACCACATTTACGTTTTAGTTCATTAAATCGGATTGCCCCATCAAGTAAATGATACAAAGCTATACCTTTCCATTTTCCACCAATAACATTTAATGTCGCCTCTACCGGGCATCCAAGAGAATTATTTTTTTGTTCTTCCATCTTTTTTCCTTATTTTTTTACTGCTAGTTGACCCATTTTACAACTTTATCTATCGGCTGCCGAGTTTTAGAATGCATATGTACATCTGAGGCTCTATATCCAAAAGCGGCCATTACAGATATCCCAAACTCTTTTGAATCTATAATTCCTTCTTGCTCTAAAAGAGCTTCGGCTTTTTCTCTATTAAAGCCTTCTATTGGGCAAGAATCAATACCTATTTGAGCCG
The DNA here is from genome assembly GCA_001885315.1 of Treponema sp. CETP13. Taxonomy (GTDB): domain Bacteria; phylum Spirochaetota; class Spirochaetia; order Treponematales; family Treponemataceae; genus CETP13. The sequence goes on along the minus strand of MLPZ01000012.1, from coordinate 60,338 downwards.
CTGCACTCATCATATTAGCTAAAGAAATATATGTTTGCCTTGAAGCCCAATCAAATAGCTTACGATCACTGGTTAAGTCAAAATCATTTTTTATAAATTTATCATAGAAATCTATTTTCATTGAAACAATATCGGTAGGTAATTCTTGAATATCTGAAGCCATATATTTTATATAATCTGAGCTAGCTTTTGTATCTACCGCTTTTCTAGTCAATAATACCATAAAATGACTCGCTGTTGGAAGTTGCCCCTTTGCTCCCCATGCGACTGCTTTTAGTTTTTCACGAAGCTCTGTGTTTTGAACTACAACAAATTGCCATGGTTCCCATCCAAAAGAACTAGGGGATAGTCTTCCTGTTTCGAGTATAAATGCAAAATCTTGATCTGAAATTTTTTTTTCTGTGTCAAATGATTTGCACGCAAATCTAAAATTAAACGCCTTTAGTATTTCTTCTTTCTTATCCATGTATTTTTCCTTTTACCGTTTTTTACAACATCTTTAATAATGGCTATTTTATCGTAATCCATAAGTGTATATCTCCTTTTCATGTTGCCTCCTTTGTTGGAAGCTAGTTTACCACATCGGGACATTTTCCCTTGCGTTACATCGAGACATTATCACTTTCGTTTCACAAAAATTTTAAGAATTTACGTTCTATATTTGACAAAATCGAATTTCTGTATTTATAGTTTAAGGGATTACAAAAAAAATACTCAAAATAAGGTTCTATATCAAATTAAAAGCATAAGAATTTTTAATATATAACATAAAGAGGTGGAAAAAATGACAAATTCTAGTGAGTTCGTTGATATGGCTTTATTTACTTCTGAGGATTCAGAAAAACCTTCACATTCGGACAATACAGAGCAAACAACTGAAACAATAAATAATTTATTTTCGTTTCGTCAAATAGGGTCAGTCGTAAAATGTATTGAACCAATTAACGGTAGTGTATCGATGGATTATGTTCGTGATTTATTTTTAAATCAACCAGAGTTACAAGCGATACCTGTAGAACAAGATGATGTAGTTATGGGTATTATAACAAGAAAAGAAGTCGAAGCTGCAACATCTTCTGCAATGAAACGTTTAATTTCTTCTGATTGCATAAAACATACAGAAAAATCGCCTATAATACTATATGCACGCGAATATTTTGAAAATGTTGTTTCTAAGGTTACTAAGATTAGCAGAACCAAAGGTATTTTTTGCTTTCCAGTTTTTAATAATAATAAAAACTTTTATGGACTTATATTTATTGATGATTTTGAAGAAAGACTTTCTATGATTCGTGAACAAGATCTTGAAAAAGCAAAAAAGATACAACAAAATATGTTCCCCAAAAAAACAGAAATATCAAGTTTGCCTTTTAAAGTAAACATATGGAATCGCATGGCAAACAAAGTAGGTGGTGATTTTTATTGTACCCACAAAATTTCTGATAATTTTTATATAGTTGGTTGTTTTGACGTTTCAGGAAAAAATGTTGCTGCTGCCCTATTAACAGTTCTTGTTAGTGCCTTTTTTTCTATGATGAAATATTCAACACCTGTAGAATTCTCTTCTGCGGACACGATTACATCAAAACTGGACAAGTATCTTGCTGATGTATTACCAGTTGGAAATTTCATTACTGGAGCTATATGTTATATTGATATAAAAGACAAAAAAGTAAAAGTACAAAATTGTGGGCACACTCGAATTTATGATTTTTTACCTATAGAAAAAGATAACGTAAAAAAAATAGGGATTTCTCACATTGACGCTTCTCTTCCACCTTTTGGTATGGGAGAAGTGGCAAAAGAGTTAGAAAAATCAAATAATACAAAAAAATCTACGGTGCTCCCTTTACGGCAAGGACTTCATATTGACTTATATTCTGATGGGTTTACCGATATGCAAACAGAAGATGATATCCGTTTTGGAGATGATAATGCAAAAGAGTTTTTCATTAATCAATATAGCAAAAACACTTCAGAAATTAAGAAAAATATACAAGAGATAGTTGAACATTGGGTTCACAAAGCCCCTCTTGCTGATGATATAACCGTAATGGATATACGTTTTATATAACTTTTATTACAAAAAGGCTACAATATCTGCTTCGATTTCTTCTGGTGTAGCCTTTGATCCAAAACGTTTTACAACATTACCATTACGATTAACTAGAAATTTAGTAAAATTCCATTTTATACTTTTACCAAAAAAACCATGCTGTTGCTGTTTTAGATAGGTATACAAAGGAGATTCGTCTTTACCGTTTACATTAATTTTTGCAAATTGTTTAAACGTGACTCCAAAACGACCACTACAAACAGCATTAATCTCTTTTGCTGTCCCTGGTGCTTGATTAGCAAATTGATTACAAGGAAAATCAAGGATTTCAAAGCCTTTGTCTTTATATTTTTCATATAAATCTTCTAACCCTGGATACTGTGGGGTAAACCCACATTTTATTGCTGTGTTTACAATTAAAAGTACTTTATTTTTATAATCACCAAGAGATACATCGTTATTATCTAAATCTTTTACAGTAAAATCATACACATTCATGTAGTTACCTTCCTTATAATTTTTTTTCTTGTAACAAAACTTCAGCAATTTTGACATCATGAGAATACGTTATTTTAAAATTAGTAGGACTACCAAAAACCATGTGTACTTTCCTACCTTTCATTGTAAAAATCTTGCAAACATCTGTGAGTATTTTTTTTTCATCATTTGTCAAAGAAGGATATATGTTATTATATTCATTTATTTTAAAAGATTGTGGTGTTTGACTTTGATACATTGTATTGCGCGCAGGAATAGCTTGAATAATCTTTCCATCAAGAGATTCTATAATCGTGTCTGTAGCAGGAACAACTGTGTCACAACAATCATAATTTTTACAAGCATCTATATTTGCATTTATTATTTGCTTTGTAACAAAAGGGCGTACACTGTCATGTGTTACAACAATACTTGTATCATTGATAGTATAATTTGTTGTAATAAATTTGATTGCATTGTTTAATGAATCGTTTCGTGTAGATCCACCCTCTATAACAACAACTTTAGATGAATCGATTTCATATTGACTAAGCAATGAAGTAGCATATTTAAGCCAGTCTTTGGAAACAACAACGAGAATTAAATCAAATGCATTTGTAGAAATAAATTTGCTAATCGTATGTATAAGGATAGGCTTATTACAAATCTCTAAAAACTGTTTAGGTTTTGTAAAATTGCCCATTCGAGATCCAGTTCCACTTGCCAGTATTGCTGCAAAAACATTTTTACTTTCCATCACTAATTTTCCTTAAATTCGGGAACAATTTCATGAAGCCAGCAAAGCAAAGAATAGGGACTTTTTGCCTCTATGCCATGCATTTGTTCAAAAAATGCATTTTTTTCAAGTGCGCCATCTACTTTTGCTTTAAAAATATAAGAATTTTCTGTTGGAATAGTATTATCTTTGTTTGCAAGCAATTCTTCATACATTTTTTCACCAGGACGAAGCCCTGTTATAACAATTTTATTTTTTTCTTTGTCTCCATACAATGAAATAAGTCGTTTTGCAAAGTTGTAAATGTTAACTGGTTTACCCATATCAAGAACCATAACTTCACCACCTTTTCCAATACAACCAGCTAAAAATACAAGACTGACAGCTTCGGGTATTGTCATAAAATAGCGAATTATTTTTTTATCTGTTACTGTTATTGGAACACCTGCTTGAATTTCTTCTCTAAAAAGAGGAAGCATCGAGCCTCGACTGCCAAGAACATTACCAAAGCGAACGGAAACCATTTCTGTTTGGGGACTATTAAGCATTGCTGCTTCTAGCTCTACAACTCTTTTAGTTGCACCCATAACATTTGTCGGATTTACAGCTTTGTCAGTTGATATAACGACTACTTTTTTAACACAGGCAAAAGTTGCTGCGCGTAAAACATTATAAGAACCAACGACATTATTTAATATTGCTTCTTCTGGATATCGTTCAAGCATTGGAACATGTTTATATGCTGCAGCATGAAAAATAATATCTGGCTTAAATTCTGCAAAAAGTCTGTTAAGTTTAGGCTGATTTTTTATATCACAAAGAACAGGAACGACTTCATCACTCCATTCTTTTTTATAATCAAGAAGCCTAAGTGTACTATCATGTAATCCACTCTCATCTATATCTAGTAAGATAAGTTGTTTTGGATTATATGTTTTTACTTGAGTACAAATCTCGGATCCAATTGAACCACAAGCACCAGTAACAAGAACCTTTTTACCTTGAAGCATCGATGTAATATGAGTTTTATCTACATTTATTAATGGTCTATCTAATAATTTTGAATAATCTATTTCAGCTGAATTTATAGTACTCATGTTTTCCTTAGCATTTATCATACCGTTCTATTCAGCTATAGTCAAACTATTTATTATCGACCACTACTATTACCTTGTCCTTTCCCTTGTCCAGAGCCCATTCCTTGTCCTCTTCCCTGTCCAAATCCAGTTCCTCGACCTTGGCCTCGGCCTTGACCTCTACCTTGACCTTGTCCTCTACCTTGACCTCTTCCCTGTCCAGATCCAGTTCCTCGACCTTGGCCAGCACCAACTGTTTCAAATTCATATTTTGGATTTATCATAATTTCATGCCCCTCCACAAGAGCTATAGCTATTTTACGTCGAGCTATTAAAAGTATACGTTGAAAAGTGGGCCGAGAAATCTGCATTTGTTCTGCACAAGCATTTTGATCAAGGCCTTCAATATCTTTAAGTCTAATTGCTTCTAACTCTTCGAGTTCTAAAACACTTGCAGGTTCCAGCCCATTCCCATTAATCGGTACAAATCGTGTTATACCTGGACGACACCCTATGTTCCGAAATTTTCTTGGACGTGGCACTATTTGTTAGTTCCTGATTCATCATCTGTAGATTCAGAAGCAGCTAGTTGACTTTTTATAGCAGCAAGCTCTGATTCAAGTACCCGTGCCTGATCTTCTAAAAAAGCCTTTTCATCGGCTACAGAATAAGCTGTACTATTTGCATAACCTGCTCCCATTCCATATCCTGCTCCATACCCCATAGCTCTTCCTCGAGCTATACCGCGTCCCATTCCAGAACCTCTACCAAAGCCTGCACCAAGAGCTCTTCCAGCTCCTCGACCTAATGCAGGTCGGCCACTACAATTTGTCCATGTTCCCATTGGACCTGTTCCATCACCTCTAGGCATATTTGCCCTCCTATTAAAACTCACAAACTTTGTAAGTTTAAGTATATTTGTTTTGAGCATTTGCTCATAAAACAAATATACAACTATTATGGGCATATGTCAATAAAAAAAGTAAAATTATTATCTTCATTATCTATAGATTATTAGAATTGAAAATATGTAATTTATTCCAATGGCTTGCCCCATAAGCATTTTTTCTATATATTATGCACATGATTACAGTTAGTGATATTAGTTTAAAATTTGGAGAGAGAGTTCTCTTTAAAGACGTTAATTTGAAATTTACCCCTGGAAACTGCTATGGTATTATCGGAGCAAATGGTGCGGGAAAATCAACCTTTTTAAAAGTACTTTCAGGCGATTTAGAACATGACTCAGGACAAATAATTATTACTCCAGGCGAACGACTTGCAATGTTGCGTCAGGACCATTTTGCATTTGATGAATATAGTGTAAAAGACACCGTTATGATGGGATACCCAAAACTATATGAATGTTATAAAGACCGTGAAAAAATCTATGCAAAAGAAGATTTTACAGAAGAAGATGGTATAAAAGCTTCGGAACTTGAAGGCGAATTTTCTGAACTAGGTGGCTGGGAAGCAGACAATCAAATTGAGCAAATGCTTTCAGGTCTTGGTATCAATGAAAAATATCATGATCGAATGATGAGCGAACTTGACGAAAGTCAAAAAGTTCGGGTTTTGTTAGCTCAAGCAATTTTTGGTGAACCAGAGATTTTGCTTTTAGACGAACCTACTAACGGACTTGATCTTGAATCGATTTCTTGGCTTGAGGATTTTCTTATGAACTATCCATACACTGTTATAGTTGTAAGCCATGACCGACATTTTTTAAATGCTGTTTGTACCTATATTTGTGATATCGACTTCGGTAAAATAACTCAATTTACTGGTAACTACGATTTTTGGTATCAAGTTAGCCAAATGTTGCAACGACAAGCTAGAGACCAAGCAAAAAAACGTGAAGACAAGATGAAAGATTTACAATCTTTTATACAACGATTCTCGGCTAACGCTGCAAAATCAAAACAAGCAACCAGTCGAAAAAAGATTTATGACAAACTTGCGCTTGAAGAATTACCAGTAACAACCCGTAAATTTCCATACGTTAACTTTAAACCAGATCGCAGTATTGGAAACAATGTTCTTCGTGTTGAACACCTAAATTATAAATCTGAAGGAATAGACCTTCTAAGCGATTTTAGTTTAAACATCACACCAAACGACAAGATTGCATTTGTTGGATTAGAACATAAATCTAAGTCAGCCTTTTTTGACATTATTACCGAAACAATAAAACCTGATTCAGGTGATATCTATTGGGGACAAACTTGCTCGTATACATACATGCCAATCGATAATACAAAATATTTTAACAATGACTTAAACATTACAGAATGGCTTCGTCAATATTCACCAGATCAAGATGACGCGTATGTTCGAGGTTTTTTAGGACGTATGCTCTTTACCGGAGATGACTCCCTAAAAAAAGTAAAAATTCTTTCTGGAGGAGAAAAAGTTCGATGTATGCTTAGTAAGCTCATGCTTAGTGGAGCAAACGTTCTTATACTTGACGAACCAACAAATCATCTTGACTTAGAAAGCATTGAAAGTTTAAATGAAGCTTTATCAAAATTCCCTGGAGTTGTTATTTTTAACAGTCATGACCACGAGTTTGTTAATACAATTGCAAATAGAATAGTTGAAATCACTCCTGGTGGAGTTATTGATCGCATGATGCCTTTTGATTCTTACCTTCAGGATGAACAAGTAAAAGAATTACGCCAAGAATACTACGCAAAAGCAGGTAAAGAAGTAAAGTTTAATATTTAAATATTTCTTTAAGAACTTAAAAGTAAATCAGATTTATTTTTTAAGTTCTGGTTTTTTAAAGCCTTCGCCAAAGACTTCATTAGCTTCGGTAATTATTACTATAGCCGATGGGTCTATGCGATAGGCAGCATCTCGTATTGGATAAAACTGTTTATTAGAACATGCACACATAATAATATCTTTGCATTCTTTGCTATAAGTCCCCGTTGCATTAATTAAAGTCGAACCTCTATCTGTATGCAATGCAATTTCTTCTGCAATTTTATTACCACAATGCTTTTTAGAAATAATAATAACCATTTTACCAGCACCCACACCATACATTAAACGATCCATAATCATTGCATCACAAAAACTTTCTATAAGGCCATACAACAATGCATCCATGTTCTTAAATACGATACCACCACAAACAACAACAATAAAATTTGTTATAAGAACAAATGAACCAATACTTACATGTGGAAACTTTTTTTTCATAGCCAAAACAAGGAAATCTGTTCCCCCTGTAGAAGAACCTCTCATATATATAAGAGCACAACCAGAGCCTACAAAAACCCCCGTGAATAAGGCTGCTAACAGAGGTTCTCCGTTATATACAGGAACATGAGGAAACACAACATCTAAAAAAAAAGTATTTATAAGAATAGTTTTAAGAGATTTTAGAAAAAACTTTCTACCTAAGACAGGAAAACTGTACAAAATAATTGGAATATTAATAAGTAAAGTAGCAATACCAATAGGAATCATTGGCAATTTATAATTAAAAATAATAGCAAGTCCTGATACTCCACCAGGAGCAAAATTTGCATTTGCTGCAAAAGAATAAATACCCGCAGCAAACAAAATACTCCCAATTACATCAAAAAAAATATCAAAAAAGAGCTCTTTTTTTGTAATTTTAGTAAGCATATTGTTCTGTGCATTTTTTAAAGTATTATGAATATTTTTTTTGTTGTTTTTACTCATAACCTTATAGTAAATCACAAAATACTATTGCACAAGCAGAATTTTTATTGCCCTAAAATAACAACAACATCATTTTCTTTTATTTCAGTGCGCCCATTTGGAATGATTGTTTTATTTCCTCGTTTTATTGTCGTAATCAGTTGATTTTCAGGTAAACTTACCTCAACTACTTTCTTATTAATCCAAGAGTTCTCTTTATCAATCGCCATTTGGTGCAACACAATTTTTGAATCTTCATTAAAACTTTGCCCTGCTAAAATAAGTTCATCATCTTGTTTTATTACAGTTTTCCCATTAGGAATTGATGTATTAGAATTTCTTATAAGAGACACAAGCAATAAATCTTTTGGTATATTTAAATCACAAACTCGCTTATCCTTCCAACAATGTGATTCACCTATATCTAGTTTTATAAATTGCAACTCTTTTTCTTCTTGATAATCACTAAACGTTTTATATACATTGCCTTCATAATCTATCATATGAAGTCTACTTGCAATTTGTGACAAGAAAGTTCCCTGTATAAGTATAGAGATAGAAACGGTGTAAAAAACAAAATTGAACAAATCAAACTGTAAACAAGTACCACATTGTACCTGAGCCATTATTGCAAATATAATTGCAGAAGCTCCTCTTATTCCAGCAAAAGAAATCAACAAAATTTGGTTATTTGAACATTTTAATGGTTTTAAAAGAACAAAGACGGCTAAAGGCCGAGCAATTATTAATAACGATATTGAAAGAAAAAATGATTTAAAAAATATCTCTGGAATAAAGTGTTGTGGCGCAAGTAATCCTAGTAAAAAAAAGATAAACAACTCAAAAATACTTGTAATACCGTTAAAGAAGTTTACAAGAGAAATTTTACTTTTAAGATAATTATTACCAAGTACAATACCAAATATATACGTACTTAAATAACCATTTCCATTTAAAAGAGTTGGTAAAACGTATGAAAGAATTATCATTGCAATGACAAAAAGGCTATCAAGACCACTTTCTACTATTTTAAAATGTTTAAAGGCAAAAATAGTTATAGCTGATATACCCACTGCACAAAGAATACCAACAGTAAATTGTGTAAAAATAAGAAACAAAACATTTCCAGCGTGTACGTCTGCCTTTAAAACCTGAATAAAAATAATAGTAAGCATGTACGCTATAGGATCATTACTACCGCTTTCTAATTCGAGCAAAGGAGTAGTATTTTCTTTTAATGACAAATTCTTTGATTTTAAAACAGAAAAAACTGAGGCTGCATCCGTTGAACTAACAACACTTCCTATCAGTAGACATTCAACAAGAGTTGTTGGCCCAATAAAAAAATATTGTGTTAAAGCAACTATAATGGCTGTAAACAGAACACCAAATGTAGAAAGCATAACAGCCTTAGAAACAACAGGTTTAGCTGTTTTCCATCGAGTACGAAAACCGCCTTGAAACATTATAAAAATCAAGGCAGCTGTACAAATATCTTGTGCTACTTCAAAATTATTAAAGGGAATGTCAAAAATATTTTGTCGTCCAAATAAGACACCTAACCCAAGAAATAATAAAAGAGAAGGTATCCCTATTTTATCTGATATTTTAGAACAAACAATAGATAAAATTATAACTACAGAAGAAATTAATAATATATTATTCAATTTGTGTTCCGTTCCCCTTTATATCTTTTTTAATTAAAATTAAGTCAAACAAAACGTTCATTTGGCATTTTTGTAAAATATTCTTCTAAAAAAAACAGTGTTTTATCTAGTGTTTTTGCATTTAAAATTTGATTTTTTATATGGGTTGCAAACGAAAAATTATCACAAAAGTACGTAAAAAATCGTTGTGCACGAGTTTTATAAAATTCCTCGGGTTGATATTTTCGTAAATTATCTATAAAAGAAACAGCAAGATCGTACAAATCTATCTCGAGAGGACTCTTTAATTCACAATTCCTGGTATTTGCAATTTGAGAAAAAATCCATGGCTTTTGAACAGCTGCACGAGCTATCATAAGCCCATCGGCATCAGGACATATTTTGCAATATTTATTATAGTCATCTTTAGACGCAACATTTCCATTACCAATAAAACTAATGTTGGTGTTTTTTTCTAAAGCTTTTTTGTGCACATATAAAGCTGCATCTTCAATATATTTGTACCGTGGTGGACGGCTTGTTTTTTCTCGTCGCGTTCGAGGATGTAATACTATTTGAGTTACCCCACTTTCAATAAGCATATCTAAGTATTCATAAAAGTGTGTTTCAGAAAAGCCAACCTTATCATGAGTATCCTCTCCAAGACGTATTTTACAACTTAATCTTCCTTTAAATGATCCACGAACTTTATGTAACATATCATAAACTTCATTAAGAGGTTTACTCATCCATGCTATACCAGAGCCAAACTTAAAAATATCAGGCGCAGAACAGCCCATATTGATATCAATTCCTATTGCTCGTTTGTCCCCAGATTGCATATTTTCGGGAACACGCCAACGGGGTTTTTGTTCCTCCATAAGAATTGCAGCACATTCACTTAATTTATCTGCATTACAATCTGTTAATTGCCATACTAGTTTTTGTGGTGCAGGACAGCTCATAGAATAATAAGGCTCAAATTTGCTTCCATGAATAAAAGAAGTAGCATGTATCATTTCTGTGTAATATTCATCACACCCGCCAAATTTATCTATAATTTGACGCATTCCTGCATGTGATAAAGTTGCCATAGGAGCAAAAATTAATTTCATATCAGTATGTTACTGTAAAGTTCAAATACCGTCAAATATCTATTAGAGTTGACAGCTCTAACTTGCCGTACTATCATGAAAGGAATAAACAGATTCAACGTTTGGAGTGTTCAATGAAATATACAGTTAATGAAGTACAATATCACCTACAGATAAAACCAGGAGATGTTGGCAGATACGTAATCATGCCTGGCGATCCAAAACGATGTGCCAAAATTGCACAATATTTTGATAACGCAAAACTTATTGCTGACAGCAGAGAATTTACTACATATACAGGAACTCTTGATGGAGTAAAAGTAAGTGTTACTTCACATGGAATTGGTGGTCCTTCTACCGCAATAGCAGTCGAAGAGCTTGTTCGATGCGGTGCAGACACGTTTGTTCGCATTGGAACCTGTGGTGGAATGCAAAAAGAAGTTAAAAGTGGCGATATTGTTGTAACAACCGGTGCAATTAGAGCAGAAGGTACAAGCCGAGAATATGCCCCAATTGAATTTCCGGCTGTTCCAAGTCTTGATGTTACAAATGCATTAGTAGAGGCTGCAAAAACAAGTGGTCAGACCTTTCATACAGGAATTGCACAATGTAAAGACTCTTTTTACGGACAACACGAGCCATCTATAATGCCAGTAAGTTATGAGCTAGAAAACAAATGGCAAGCATGGTGTCGTCTTGGTTGCCTTGCCAGCGAAATGGAAAGTGCCGCTCTTTTTGTTGTAGCATCCTACCTACATGTTAGAGCTGGATCTACTTTTTTGGTTGTAGCAAATCAAGAGCGAGAAAAGCTCGGTCTTGATAACCCTGTAATTGAAGACACAGACACAGCAGTTAAAATAGCTGTTCAAGCTGTTCGTAACCTAATAAAAGCAGATAACGCATAAGTTATTATTATCTAATAATAAGGGAGTTTACATGAAATATAATAGAATTTTTACCATCGTCCTTGATTCTATGGGAATCGGTGCAATGCCTGATTGCGAAAAATTTGGAGATAAAAATGTTGACACCCTTGGACATATTTCGGAATTTCGGGGAAACAAGGGATTTAAAATACCTAACTTGCAAAAGCTAGGACTAGCAAACTTAAAATCTCTTGTACAAGTAAAACCAATCGATAAACCAATCGGTTATTACTGTGCTATGAATGAATTGAGTAACGGCAAGGATACCATGACTGGGCACTGGGAAATGATGGGAATAAAAACTACCAAACCATTTATTACCTTTACTGATAACGGATTTCCACCAGAGCTTATAAAAGAACTAGAAGAGAAAACAGGACACATAGTAATAGGAAACAAAGCAGCTTCTGGAACTGAAATTTTAGATGAACTTGCAGAAGAAGAAATTGCATCTAATGGTAAAAAAATGATTGTGTACACTTCTGCAGACTCTGTTTTGCAAATATGTGGCAACGAAGATGTTTTTGGACTTGATGAACTGTATCGTTGTTGTAAAATTGCTCGAAAGATAACAATGAAAGATGAGTGGCGTGTTGGTCGTGTTATAGCTCGCCCTTATTTGGGTAAAAAGAAAGGAGAATTTAAGAGAACTTCTAATCGCTATGATTACGCTCTTAAACCGACTGATACAACAACTCTTAACATGCTTAAAGATGCGAAGTTAGACGTTATTGCTGTTGGGAAAATAAACAATATTTTTGTTGGCGAAGGTATAACCGAAACACATCATTCAACAAGCTCTGTAAATGGAATGGAACAAACTATTGAAATTGCAAAACATGATTTTAAAGGCTTGTGTTTTGTTAACCTTGTAGACTTTGATGCACTTTGGGGACATCGTCGAAATCCCGAAGGCTATGCATCAGAGATTGAAAAATTTGATGTAAAACTGGCTGAACTACAAAAAGTAATGAATAAGGACGACTTACTTATTTTGACAGCAGATCATGGCAATGATCCAACAGCAGCAGGAACAGACCATACTCGAGAAAAAGTTCCTTTTATTGCTTGGTCTCCATCTATGAAAAATGCAGGCCTACTTCCCGAAACCAATACCTTCGGAGTAATTGGAGCAACAATTGCTGATAATTTTGGTGTAAAAAATGCTCCTAACGCTGTTGGATATTCAATACTGGATAAATTACAGTAAATCTTTCGTAATTTAACTAAAAGGCAAGCTCCCATCAACTTACTTTGATAAGAGCTTGCTTTTTTATGTGCTATTCTGCAACTGCAGATTCTAATGGTATTTTGTCTGTTTTTAGCGCAAGACTAGCACGTCGTTTGTCAATTAAAATATAAAGCTGTGCAAGTAATGTGCCAGAAATAGAATGCCAAACACAGGCAACTGCCGAAGAAACAGCCGCCATTGGATAGGCTGCAAAGTGAGCTGATGCTAAATTTGTTGCAAGCCCAGCATTTTGCATACCAACTTCTATCGAAATAGTTCGTTTTTTTGCTTCTGACATACCAAATAATTTTCCAATAACATACCCAAGTGAATAACCGAGAATATTATGAATGCAAATTGCAGCGAAAATCAAAAGTCCTGCAGAAAAGAATTTATCACCTGCAACAGCTATAACACCGCCTACAATTAATGCAAGTCCTATAACAGAAAGGCCTGGAGTAACTGATTTTAATTGTACAAATCTCTTGTTATTACCTAAAAATTTATTTAGCAAAAAACCAACTGCAATAGGAACTATCGTAACTTCTACAATCGAAATAAACATACCAATCGCATTCATCTCGACCGACTGGCCTGCTAACAATAACATAAGAGCTGGAGTCAAGATAGGAGCAAGCAAAGTTGAGACAGCCGTCATACCAACAGAAAAAGCAACATCACCTTTACATAAAAAAGACATAATGTTTGATGAAACTCCACCAGGACAGCAGCCAACAAGAATAAGACCAACAGAAATAGCAGTTGGTAGATGTAGTGCTTTTGTAATAAGGTATGCTAAAAACGGCATAACCGTATATTGTGCTAGGCAACCAATAAGAATATCAAGTGGTCGTTTTGCCAAAATTTCAAAATCTTTTGTAGTAAGAGAAATGCCCATTGTAAGCATGATAAGCCCAATTATAATTGTCTGAGTGTTTCCTTTTACCCAGGTAAATAAGCTTGGAACAAAATACGCAATTACAGCAATTGCAATAACAAAAATAGAAGTTTGGTCTACTATAAGTTTTGATATTTTTTGTAAAAATTTCATAAAACCACCTCAAAAAAAAGTTTACTAATATTTAAGTAACTTAAACATTAATAAACCTAATTGAGAAAATATGCAATACCTTTAGCAAAAAAAAGCTTGCACCAATATTTTATATTAGTGCAAGCTTTTTTAATATTTATATAAGTTTATAGCAAGTAATTTTCTATTTACTCATTGCCTGACCAACGGCTACAGCAACTGATACTGTCATACCAACCATAGGGTTGTTACCAGCACCAATAAGTCCCATCATTTCTACGTGAGCAGGAACAGATGAAGAACCAGCAAACTGTACATCACAGTACATACGTCCCATAGTATCTGTCATACCATAAGAAGCAGGACCGGCTGCCATGTTATCTGGATGAAGAGTACGACCTGTACCACCACCAGAAGCTACAGCAAAGAAGTTCTTACCTTGTTCAATGCATTCTTTTTTGTATGTAGCCATAACTGGATGCTGAAAACGTGTAGGATTTGTAGAGTTACCAGTAATAGCAACATCAACACCCTCTTTATGCATAATAGCAACGCCTTCACGAACATCATCAGCACCATAACAGTTTACTTTTGCTCGCTCACCATCAGAATATGGAATACGTTTTACTTCTGCAAGATCTGAAGTAGCATAATCAAACTGAGTCTGAACATAAGTAAAACCATTAATACGACTAATAATATAAGCAGCATCTTTACCTAATCCGTTAAGAATAACACGAAGTGGTTCTTTTCGAACTTTGTTTGCAGAACGAGCAATACCAATTGCACCTTCAGCAGCAGCAAAAGACTCATGTCCAGCACAAAAGGCAAAACATTTTGTATTTTCATTAAGAAGACGTGCTCCTAAGTTACCATGTCCCTGACCTACTTTACGTTGATCAGCTACAGAGCCAGGAATACAAAAGGCTTGAAGACCTTCACCAATTGCGACGGCAGCTTCTTCTGCATTTTTTACGCCTTTTTTAATTGCAATTGCAGCTCCGAGTGTATATGCCCAACAAGCATTCTCAAAAGCTATAGGTTGAATTTCTTTTACGATAGTTGCAGGATCAATTCCTTTATCGTTGCAAACTTTTTTAGCCTCTTCAATAGAAGCCATTCCATATTTTTTGCAGACTGTGTTAATCTGGTCAATTCTTCTTTCGTATGATTCAAATAATGCCATTTAACTACCTCCTACTGTCGTCTTGGGTCAATATATTTAACAGCACTGTCATACTGACCGTATTTTCCAGTAGCTTTTTTAACTGCTTCTGCTGCATCTACACCATCTTTAAGAAAATCACATAATTTTCCAAGGTTTACATATTCGTAACCACAGATTTCATCGTTTTTATCGACACCACATTTCATGATATAGCCTTCGGCTAATTCAAGATATCGACAGCCTTTAGCAACTGTTCCATATGTAGTACCAACTTGAGAGCGAAGTCCTTTTCCAAGGTCATCTAATCCTGCACCTATTGGAAGTCCACCTTCTGAGAAAGCTGTTTGAGAGCGACCATAAACAATCTGTAAAAAGAGTTCTCGCATAGCTGTATTAATAGCATCACATACAAGGTCTGTATTAAGAGCTTCGAGAATTGTTTTCCCAGGAAGTATTTCAGAAGCCATAGCTGCTGAGTGAGTCATACCAGAACAACCTAGTGTTTCAACTAAAGCTTCCTGAATAATTCCCTCTTTAATGTTTAAGGTTAGTTTACAAGCACCTTGTTGTGGTGCACACCAACCAATACCGTGTGTAAGACCAGAAACATCTTTAATTTCTTTAGACTGAACCCATTTCCCTTCTTCAGGAATAGGTGCTGGTCCGTGGTTAGGCCCTTTATGAATAGGACACATGTTTTCTACTGCTGTAGAATATTCCATCTGTTATATCTCCTGTAGTTGACACATGTTATCATGCACAACAAAATAAAATGCATATCTCGCAAACGTTACCATTTATGAGCATAGCTTGGCTATTATATATATTTTTATAGTTTTAATCAACGCAAACATTCTTATTTATACATGTTAAAGTCAAATTCTACATTAATCATCTACATCAAAATGTTCAATTACGCTTTTCTTTTTGGTTGGTTTTGAATCTCCATGTTTAACCTGAATCATAGAAATAAAAGCAAGTAACATAAAAAAGACTGCATACGGGAACAATGTTTTGTATGAAACATGCTGTAATAAAAATCCAGAAAGTATGGGAGTAACAATTTGAGCTGACATCGAGAAAGTGTAGTATAAGCCAGTATATTTACCGATATCGCTTCCTTTACTCATTTCTACTACCATTGGCAAGGAATTAACATTAATAGCGGCCCAAGAAAAACCAATAAAAGCAAAAAAGACATTAATTACAAAATTAAAATTACTAAAAAAAGATGCTGATAGATAACAAATTATCATGATAACTACCCCACCCATAATAGTCTTTTTTCTTCCTAATTTTTCCGAGATAAATCCAATTGGAATATAGCTTAAAACAGCAGCAACCGTAGCAACCATTAAACAGCCAGCATAAGCTCCTCCACCAAGCCCCCATACCTTTGTTGCATATCTTGAAAAAGCAGTGGTAACAGCATTATATGCCATAAACCATAATGAAATTGAAATTAAAATAAACATTAAACTCTTTTTTACATCAGGACTGAGTCCTTCTTCTTCAATTTTAGCATCTTCTTTTGCCTCTTCTGGATATTCTTCTGCAATTGTCTTTGCCAAGCTTTTTTCATGAATTGTAAAAATTAAAATTATAACTGCTATAATCATGATACCTGCAATACCAATAAACAAAGGGAAATAATTAGGTCTATCCCCTGGATCAACAATAGTTTTAATAAGTATTAAAGTATAGATTGCTCCTAAGGCCCCCATCAAGTTAATAATAGCATTTCCTTTACTACGAAGCGGACGAGGTGTTAAATCAGGCATTAACGCTACAGCAGGAGTTCTGTACATTGCCATTGAAAAAAGCGTTACACCAAGAGCAAGTACAAACAGCCAAAAAATTTCAGCTGAATCTGCAAAAGGTAATAGCAACATAAAAACAACAGAAACAATAGTTCCTACAATAATAAATGGCGTTCGTTTTCCTAATCTAGTATCTACTCGATCAGAAATACCCCCAATAAGAGGGAGCAAAAAAACAGCCAAAATGTTATCAATTGACATAACAAACCCAACTACAGTTTCTTTTAAACCAAACGTATTTTGCAAAATTAAAGGAATAATATTGTCATACATTTGCCAAAAAGAACAAATCGATAAAAATGCAAAACCTATAAAAATAGTTCGCTTATAGTTGAGTTTCATATACTGTTTTCTCCTAATTTTCTTGTATTTGTTAGAGTATCTTTAAAATGGAAAAGTCATTTACATTTTTTACTGTAAGTATCTCATCAACGCGAACCATTAAAGTATCTTCGGCCTTCACGTTTATTTTTTCGCCAGAACTAGATTCTAAGTCTGCAGTACCAGAAATAACAAAAAAACTAACCCAACCAGTCTTCCCTGCTGGAGTTTCTTTTACATTACCCTCTTTATCTTTCACAGCTTCGTCAAAATTAATTTTTACTTCTGAAGTAATATCAATCTTATCGAGTTTAAAATATTTACAATCAAAAGGTCCTGTAAAATCTTTTACAGAATCTGGAGTATTATTTTTTATTACGTCAAGTGCTTTTTCTATATGTGTCTTTCTTTTACGCCCCCAATCATACAGTCGATAGGTTATATCGCTCGGTTCTTGTATTTCTATGAGCCGTATTCCTCCCTGGATTGCATGAACTGTGCCTGCTGGGATAAAAACCAAATCACCTTTAGATACCGGAATATATCGTAAACAAGATTCTAATTTATTATCCTTAATAGCAATTCGTAACTCTTCTTGCGTATACTTTTTGTTAAGCCCACAAATTAAAGTTGCCCCAGGTTCTGCATCAAGAATATACCAACATTCAGTTTTTCCAGACGTATTTTCAACTCTCTTAGCATACTCATCATCAGGATGAACTTGAACAGATAAATTATCATTCGTTTGAATAATCTTTATTAGTAAAGGATAATTTTCACCAACAACTTTATTTATTTTTTTACCACCAATAAATTGGGTCGTACCATCAATTAATGACTGCCCTGCTTTATGTGTAGAAATAATCCATCTCTCATATCCCCATACTTTTTCAGAAATATATGGAATAGTTTTAAACATATGCTATTTCTCCCAAAGCAATTCTGGATAATATCCAGAATCAATTTTTTTAGCAATTTCTGATTTAACAATTTCTTTATCTTTTGGATATGTCATGCCAAACCATTTTTCTGGGGATGAGTAAAACTTAACTTTTCCATCCCCACGTTTTACAATGTCACCAGCAGCAACAGGTAAAAGAGCTTCTGCTTTTTCTTCAGATATGTTATTTGCGACAAAGTTATCCCAATATGTATGGAATCCTTCAAAAGCTTTCTGCGTAAATCCAAACAAATTCATACTTACCCATTCTTTCCCGGTTAGAGTAAATTTCCCATTTGGACGCTCCGAGATTACTTTACCATTTTCATAATAAATCTTTAAATTCTCGTCCATAGACTTTAGATAGCCATCTTCTATAACACAAACACCACGAGAAACAGAGCCTTCTTTACTCATAGTATTTTCTAAAACATACCCAACCATAGAATGTTCAACTGAATCTATTCCCTGTTTTGATAAATGTTCATATTGAATCTCAAAAGCTTTTCGACCATAGTAATCATCTGCGTTAATTACTGCAAAGGGTTCTTTTACTGCTTTTTCAGCACATAAAATAGCATGCATTGTACCCCAAGGTTTTGTTCTAGTCTTAGATATTTTTGCTTTTTGTGACTCAGTAAAAATTGAATCAGCAGTTTGAAAAACATAATCAGCATCAAAATTGCGGGCAACTCGATTAAAAAATCTTTCACGAAAATCTTTTTCTATATCTTTTCTAATTATATAAACAACTTTTCCAAATCCACTTACCTTTGCATCATACGTTGCAAAATCAAGTAACGTTTCACCGTTACGTCCAACACTATCTATTTGTTTTACCCCACCATAACGGCTACCCATTCCTGCCGCTAAAACCATAAGAGTTGGTTTCATTTCTATACTCCCCTAAACCTAAGCTATTGCTGTTTCTAAAGCAATTTTCATCATATTCTTAAATGTTTCTTGTCTTTCTTGAGCTGTAGTTGTTTCTCCAGTTACAATATGATCTGAAACAGTCATAATTCCTAAAGCTTGACGGCTAAATTTTGCAGCCAACGTATAAAGCTCAGCTGCTTCCATCTCAACTCCAAGCACTCCGTATTTTGCCCATAGTTTCCAGTTTTCGTTATCATCATAGAACAAATCACTTGAAACAACAGGAGCAACAACATTGCGAACACCCATTTCATCGGCTATAGCCTTTGCTTTTGAAAGTAACTCCCAATTAGCCGTTGGAGCAAAATGTAAGTTCCCAAATCGCTGATTTAAGAGTGCCGAATCAGAACAAGCAGAATTTGCAAGAATAACATCACGTATTTTTACATCTTTATGTATTGCCCCACATGTTCCTATACGAATAGCTTTTTTTACACCATAAAACTGAAACAACTCATTAACATATATAGAAAGTGATGGCTGTCCCATTCCTGTCCCTTGAACAGAAACTTTTTTATCTTTGTATGTTCCTGTAAAACCATACATATTCCTAATCTCACTATAACACTTAGCATTTTCCAAAAATGTTTCAGCAATAAACTTTGCTCTAAGAGGGTCACCCGGAAGTAAAACAACTTCTGCGATTTCACCCTTTTTTGCCGCGATATGTGTACTCATAAATTCTCCTTAAAACCCGAATTTAGATATCATTATAATTTAACAATGTTAGTATAACATGAGATTACAAATAATTAAAACCATTTGTATAGACTTATAAAGTTATTTTGTATATATTACAAAGACGTTCGTAATAAGGAGTTATAAGATGTCCTCTATAATGGATTATGTTTTATGGCGTGGAGATTTAACTTTTAAAGAGTATCCTTTTAATGAAATCGATGGACTCATTTTATCTCAACTTGCCTATTCAAAAATAGATGCTCTTATACCTGATGATTTTGATACCGAAACAACTTTAAGAGAAGTTGCATACGAGTATGGAATTATGAATCCTCGCGAAAACGCACCAGAAAAAGAATATTCTGTAATAAATCCACTTACAGAAAACCTATTATTAGAAACAGGACAATCAAAAAGATATGGCACCATAAAAATTCGTTGCTTTATTTCAATTTTTAATTCTGCTAAACAAGAACAATTTGCAGCCTATTCTGCTCGATTAGATGACAAAACGCTCTGTATTGTTTATCGTGGTACAGATGAAACACTGACAGGGTGGAAAGAAGATTTGAATCTTAGTTACAAGAATCCAATCCCTGCCCAACAAGATGCACTAGATTATTTAGAACAAGCTGCCAGAAATATTCATGGAAAGATTTGCATAATGGGACACTCAAAGGGTGGTAATTTAGCTATGTATGCTAGTTCTTTTTGCTCACCAAAAACAAGCAAACGTATTAAAAGCGTATATTCCTATGATGGTCCGGGTTTTATTTCAGAAATAACTAACACCCCATCATATATAAAAAATCTAAAACGAATAAAGAGCTTTATTCCTCAATCCTCTCTTGTCGGAGTTTTACTAAACCATCCAAATGATTATACAATTATACAAAGCTCAGAAAAAAACGGAATCATGCAACATGATCCTTTTTCATGGCAATTAAATGGACCAACATTTATAACACTTGACTCAAGAACGGAAGAATCCATTTTTATCGAAAAAACAGTAAAACAATGGTTAGAAAATATAACGAATGAAGAATTACTATCATTTTTGGAATCATTATATGCCATATTAGATACATTGAGCACTGACTCTCTATCCGAAGTGGGAGAACAATGGATAAAACATTCCACCGAAATAATAGTAGCATTAAGAAAAATTGACAGCTCAAATAGAGCAGCAATCTGGAAAATCATACAATTATTTTTTCAGGTTGCCCGTTCTAACATACCACAATCAAAAGGATTACAACTTTTCTTAAATCAGTTTACTCATTAATTTTATGATTCATTTTCTGTTTTTTGTTCAAGCTTTTCAGTCTTAAATAAAGCAAGATTGTCATCCATTGTTGATATTGCGGTATTATTATCATTCATTACAGAAAGCGAATTTTTAATCTTGTTTGTAATTTTTATAGATTGATCAGCAATTCTTTTTGCATTTTCTCGAACTTTGCTTGTAGCATCTTCTAGGTTATTTATTTCAGTTAAAACTGACGAACTACCACTCATCATACTTTCAGAACCAGAATGAACAGACTCTGTAATATCTGCAATATTCTTAAGTGCAGTTAATACTTCAGTTGTTCCTTCAGACTGCTCACTCATTGCTGTTCCGACCTCAGTTTCAATTTTAACAACTGTATTCACAGAATCAATAATTGAAGAATAAGAATCTCCAGCTTTATCAGAAAGCTGTACTGACAAATCTATAGCCTTATTTAAATCATCTAGATTGGATCTAATAACTTTTGTTTGAGCAGCAGAAGTTTCTGCTAATTTTCTAATCTCATCCGCTACAACAGCAAAGCCTTTTCCATTTTCTCCTGCATGAGCAGCTTCTATAGCTGCATTCATTGCAAGAAGATTAGTTTGTGCCGATATACTACTAATAATTTTATTAGCACCAACAACTGACTCTGATTGTTCTTCTAATTTTAATATGGTTTGTTTTAAAACATCTAGATTAGAACTTCCCTCTTTGACAACATCTTGAAGCTGATTAAACTCACTTACATTTGATTCTAAATTTTGATTTATAGATCTAATATTGGCTACCATTTGTTCAACTGCAGCTGAACTTTCATTTAAATTTGTGGCTTGTTCTGTTATTTTCTCATCTTGCGTTGCTATATTCTCACTAATTTGATTTACAGAACTCGCTACGGCCTCTACAGATTTTTTTTGTACATCTACTAAATCATCTATATTTTTACCCGTTTCTGCAAGCGAAGAAGAAAAAGTATATGTCTCGTTCATGACAACATTTAATTCTTGAGACTTCTTACTAATTGCAGAAAAGTTTAATCGCATATTTTGAATAAGGTCTGTTAAACGATTGAGAAATTTATCAAAATTTCTGCTCATGATTCCAATTTCATCGTTATTGCTATTATTTATTCTTATTGTTAAATCCCCTTCATCTTCGGCTAAATCAGCAGAAACATCTGAAACAAAACGCAATTGTTTTGTAATATTTCTCACCAATAAAATAATAACAAAAGGTGTAATAATAATAACAATAAGCCCAATAAGTAATTGTATATTTATATTTTTAATTGCAGTTTGTTCCATATCTGTCAAGGAACTTTCAAGCAAGAGAGAAGATGAACTTACAATACGATTCAGTTTATCATGTATAGTTATAGAATAATTAGCAAATTCTTGATAAAAACTATTCGCCCTACTCTGATCTCCAAGTTCATACTCTTTATTAACAGAATCTGCAACAGTTTGCATTTTTTTAAAATATTTTTTTATTATTTCAATTTCTGCTAACTTACCATTTTCTTTGGTTTTTTGGTAATTAGAAGAAAATTCATCAAGTTTACTTATAAACGATTTTGTATAAGTATTTAATGAAGAGACATTGTACCCAGATTGACGCAATGCAAATTGTTCAAGATAAATTTTTTCTATATTTTGAAGGTTATCAAGAGCCTCATCACCTAATTTAGAATAATAAAGAGACTCATTTTCTATTTCTTGTGTTGCATTTCTGCTAGATCTTACGATTAACAAACTTAACACCAAAAGAGTCAAAGTGACTCCAAGCATAGCACAAAAAAATAGTGAAAGTTTTCGTTTTATGGTCATAAAAGACCTCCCATAATAGTACCAGTCTATATCTTATAGTATAGATGCAAAATTACATAAAAGCAAATCCAAGGTAGCAAGTAAAAAAAAAAGGACTATCCTTTTGGATAGCCCTTTGTCATTATGAAATTATCACAATTACTATATAATTAAAAAAATTATTTAGCAACAACACGACACATTTCACAAACTTTATTTGAATAACCCCATTCGTTATCATACCATGAAAGTAATTTAGCAAATGTGTCATCAAGTGAAAGTCCTGCTTTTGCATCAAAAATTGATGTGCAAGGTTCATCTCTAAAGTCTGTAGATACGAGATCTTCATCAACATAACGAATAACACCTTTGAGTGCACCTTCAGAAGCTTCTTTCATAGCTGCACAAAGTTGTTCGTATGTAGCAGGTTTTTCAAGTTCACATGTAAGGTCAACAATAGATACATCAGATGCAGGGATACGCATAGCCATACCTGTAAGTTTGCCGTTAAGTTCAGGAAGTACTTTTCCAACAGCTTTTGCAGCACCAGTAGTTGTAGGAATAATATTTTCAAGAATTCCACGACCAAGGCGACGGTTTTTAGGTGATGGTGCATCAACAGTTTTCTGTGTTGCAGTAGCTGCATGAATAGTTGTCATAAGACCACGTTTAATTCCAAATTTATCATTGATAACTTTAGCCATAGGTGCAAGACAGTTAGTAGTACATGAAGCATTAGAAATAATATCTTGTCCCTTGTATGTGTCAGAGTTTACACCGTATACAAACATAGGTGTTGCATCTTTTGAAGGTGCTGACATAATAACTTTTTTAGCACCTGCTTTTATGTGTGCACGTGCTTTTTCATCTGTAAGAAAGAAACCAGTTGATTCAACAACAACGTCAGCTCCAACTTCATCCCATTTAAGATTTGCTGGATCACGTTCTGCTGTAAGACGGATTTTTTTACCGTTTACAATCATTGTATTTCCTTCAACTTTTACATCGCCATCAAAAGGACCATGTACTGAATCGTATTTCAGTAAATAACCGAGGTAATCTGTGTCTAAAAGGTCATTGATACCTACAATTTCGATGTCATTTGCAAAATTTTGTGTAGCTGCACGGAATACCATACGTCCGATGCGGCCAAATCCGTTGATTCCTACTTTAATCATCTTGGATTCTCCTATATATCTGTAAAATTATAACTATATAATAGTTTTATTGCGGTTGATTGTCAATAGATTGAAAAACTCGCATTTTATTTATTTTTTTCGAACCAACCACAATCTTCTAAATATTTTCGCCGAGTAATAATAAGAGAAATAAGCTCTTGATACATGTCATAATCTACGTTAAGAGCTATAGGAAGAATGTATAATTCTGTTTCTTCACAATACCTCTCTATAAAAGATGAATCTGTGACAAAACCAAGACTTATCATGTTACTAATTCTATCTGCACATTTTAGTATTTTTGCTTTTTTGCTACCGTGTTCGATAATGCCCCGTAAATAATCTGACTTAATTTGGCCTTTTCGTTTTGTAACTTCCAAAACAAGTTCATACACTTGTGCAGATTCTGAATCAATCTCTAAAATGCTGTTTTGGTTATAACCTGGAACATCTTCTATTAAATCGTGAATACATGCTGCCTTTAATAAAACCCCATCGATATATCCATAATCTATAAGAATTCCCAATGTATCGATCTGGTGTCTAAACATGTTTCCACCAGCATGTCGTGCTTTTCCAATAAGGGCTGTTGCAAGCTGCATATAAGGAGCCAGATAGATACCCTTAAGTTGCAACATAGATTGCTTATTCATATCTGTATTTCTATCTGATTCCTTCATGTATCCTCCTATAAATTTATAAGATAAGATTTTAATTTTTCTGCACGACGCTCTGCAGCAACTTTCTTTTCTCGTTCTGCAGCTACAACTTTTTCTGGAGCATTCTGAGAAAACTTACCATTAAGCTTTTTAGTACATTTATCTATAAAACCTTGTTCTTTAGCCAATTCTTTTTGGAAACGTGCTTTCAATTGAACAAGATCAACACTACTTCCACCTGTTAAGACAAAAGCTTCAAACCCTTCACCGACAGCACCAATAGCACTTTCAGGTTTATTATCGACAAAATTTATTGATTTTACACCTGCAAGAAGTTTAATTAAATCTATTTTTTCTTCACAAACTTCTGCGTGAGACCCTTTTGTAATCATTAATGCAATTTCGAGTTTAGTATCAGGTGCAATTCCACATTCTGCTCGTAGAGCACGAATAGATCGTATTAAATCCTGTAGTACTGCAAATCTAGTTGTCGTTCGATTATTTTCGCGTGCTTCGGTAACAACTGGATACGGAGCTGATATTAACATCCCTTCCCATTCACTAATAGTAACAATTTTATTATCGTTTACAAGTTTTCTATTTTTAACTATTTCAACTAAAGGAAGTTTACTATATATTTCTTCGGTTATAAATGGTAAATATGGATGCAACAACCGTAGACTTTCTTCCATTACATTTAACAACACCGAAACAGCTCTATCTTTTTCGGTATCATCGCCATTCCAAAAACTAAGTTTTGTTCCCTCTACATACCAGTCACAAAATTCACTCCAAAAATATTCATACATAGCCTGAGCTGCATCGTTATATCTATAACCATCGAGAGCTGTGCGAACTTTTTGAACAGCAGAGTTTAAGCATGTATAGATCCAAATATCTAATTCGGTTAAATCGCTATCTTTTACAGGAACCAGAGTACGCCCCTCTAAATTGCCTAAAATATATCGACTCGCATTCCATATTTTGTTAGCAAAATGGCTTCCAAGTTTAAATGACTCTTTATCGACTAAAACATCTTGTCCTTGAGCACATAAAAAGCCCAATGTAAATTTAACAGCATCTGAGCCATAATCTTTAACAAGATCTAGAGGGTCTAAACCATTACCTAAAGATTTGCTCATTTTGCGTCCTTTTTTATCACGCACAAGAGAGTGAATATAAATATCTTTAAAAGGAGCCTTTCCAGTAAACTCAAGTCCTGCCATAATCATACGACTTACCCAAAAAAAGATAATATCATATGCTGTAACAAGCGCACTTGTAGGATAAAAAATATCTAAATCATTAGTAGGTTTACCATCTGCTGTTTTACCATCAGGCCACCCTAACGTACTAAAAGGCCAAAGCCATGAAGAAAACCATGTGTCAAGAACATCTTCTTCTTGTTTAAGTTTATCTGCTTTTGCCCCACACTTTGGACAAACTTTTGGATCTTCTCGAGCAACAATCATTTCCCCACATTCTTGGCAATACCAAACGGGAATGCGGTGTCCCCACCAAAGCTGACGACTAATACACCAGTCACGTATATTTTCCATCCAATGAGAATATGTATTCTCCCATTTTTTTGGATAAAATGTAATATCACCATCTTTCCAGCATTTAAGTGCTTTTTTGGCTAATGGCTCCATTTTTACAAACCACTGCTCGCTTAAATAAGGTTCTACAACAGTGTGACAACGATAACAATGACCCACAGGATGAGTTATAGGTTCTTCTTCTTTAAAAAGACCTGCAGCTTCTAAATCTTCAATCACGACTTTCCGAGCTGTTTTACAATCCATTCCACGATATTTTTCAGGAACATTCTCGTTAAGTGTTGCATCATCATTAAGAATATTAATTACTTCTAAATTATGTCGTTTTCCAACTTGCCAGTCATTAGGATCATGAGCAGGAGTAATCTTTACTATACCAGTACCAAATTCACGATCAACGTATGTGTCAGCAATAACAGGAATTTCTTTATTAGTTAATGCTAATTTTACTTTTTTCCCAATTAAATCTGTATATCGAGGATCCTCTGGATGAACAGCAACCGCCGTATCACCAAAAAGCGTTTCTGGACGAGTTGTTGCAATTTCAATTTTACCTTTACCATCACAACGTTCATAAAACATGTGATACATAGCGCCTGCGGTATCTTCATGTTCAACTTCATCGTCTGCTAATGCAGTACCACAACTTGGACACCAGTTTATAAGATATTTACCTTTATAAATAAGCCCGCGCTCATATAAGGTTACAAAAACATCACGAACTGCTTTAGAAAGCCCTTTATCCATCGTAAATCTCTCGCGAGACCAATCTACAGAATTTCCAAGTTTTCTCTGCTGTTTTGTTATAATATCATGATGTTCTTTTTTTACTTCCCACGTTCGCTCTACAAACTTATCACGACCTAAATCTTGACGACGTAGACCTTCTTTTTTGAGACGACGCTCGACAACATTTTGAGTAGCAATACCTGCATGATCGGTTCCTGGAACCCAAAGTGTATTATCCCCATTCATACGATGATATCTAATAGAAATATCTTGTAGACAATTATTGAGCCCATGACCCATATGTAAAATACCAGTAACATTTGGAGGAGGAATGACTATGGTATAAGATCTTTTAGATGCATCATATTGATTATGAATTGGAGAATCTCCATCTGATGAAGGCTTAAAATATCCTTCTTTTTCCCATTTTGAGTAAAGTCTATCCTCAAATTCTATTGGATTATAGGCTTTTTCCATCTCTATACCGTTCATACATACCCTCTAATACAAAACAAAAATACATTTTGCCAAATTTTAAAATAATTGGAATCAGTTTACTATTTTCGATATATTTTCACAAGTAGAAATTTAATGGTTACATAAAAAATTAAATTATACCACCATATATAATACCAGCTTTTAAAGCTACTTTTTCATAAAATCCGAAATAAGGCTCTTTTCCTGTTATATAAAAAACAGATGGTGAGATTTTATTGTCACCTTTAGACTCCTGTTTATGCATAAATTTAGCCTTGTTTGCAACTTTAAAAGCCTGGCGTACAACACCATCCCTAGAATCAATCACAGTGATCTTATCTGCAAGTTCTTGTATGATATTCGCAATACGTAAAAAATGTGTACACCCAAGTACAAGTACATCAACATGTTTAGATTTAAAAAAAGAAATAGCTGGCATAATAGCAGCTTCTATTTCGCTTTTAGTTGCTGTATCAAGAGAATGCTCTATAAAATTTATTAAATCGGGATCCCCTCGTTCTACAACAACGCAATTTTGCGTAAACTCACTTTCAAGTTTTTTTGTATAAGGATGAGTAACAGTTTGGCGAGTTGCAAGCAAACCAATGCGTTTGTTTTTTGTAATTTTTGCAGCAAGCTTTATTGCAGGTACTGTTCCAACAAAAGGAATTTGCGGAAATTTATTCCGTAGAGATTCAAGAGCTGTAACAGACATAGTATTACAAGCTATGACAATTGCGGCTGGTTTATATCGTTTTAAAATTGCACTAACAGCAAATATTGCAGATTCAATTATTTTTTCGGGTGTTTTTTCACCATAAGGAAAATTTTGAGTATCGGCCAAATACATGCATGAAACATCTTTATATACATCTTTTAAGTATTGCATATATGGAAGTCCCCCTGTACCAGAATCTAAAAAAGCAAAATCTATAGGTATGGGGGACTGTTCTAAGTAAGATAAAGATTGCATTTAACTAATCTCCAAATAATTTGTTAAAAGCATCTTTTGAATTTTCTGATTTATTAGAATTTTTCTTTGAATCGCCAATACTATTTAACTTAAAATAATCACAAAAGTTTGATCTTTCTTTGTCAGTAACTAATTCATCAATTGTTTCATGACAATCATAATGAGCCCCAGGCTCATAAAAAACACAATTTTTACAACTTCTAATATCTGCCCCGCAATTTGGGCAAACATCGGAACGACTTACAAATCCATTTATCTTTGTCTCTTTTCCACATTTCCAACACATATACGTATGATAAACATTTGACATAATAAGTGCAATAACATACGATAGTAGCATGTTTATATTGAACAATTGTGACTATCCATCTTGCCGAAAAGCTGCTATTTCTTCATTTGACGAAAATGGGGAATTAACAAACGAACAAGGATACTGCTTAGAACATTGCAAAAACATAGAAGAGACACAATCGCAAATTAGACAATACGTTAAAACTCATGATGTTATTGTTGGAATCTGTGCTTCAGAGATTCATTTTGAAAATATGGATCTTTCAAATAAAAGTTTTTTTGGATGTACATTTCAACATTGTACCTTTACTAATATTCAGTCAGAAAATTTACGAACGCGATTAACTTTTTTTGATTATGCAATTTTTTCTGATTGTAATCTTATAGAATCAAAAATCATGTTTACCTCTTTTGGAGGGTGTATTTTTTCTCACGCTTTAATTACTAATTCTACTTTAATTCAAGATAATTTTTGTGGCATGAGTGCCTATCAGTCATCATTTGATGATTCAGATCTTTACAATTCTAGATTTATAAAAACAAAACTTATGAACACATCCTTTAGAAACTGTAACTTAAAAAGGACTAATTTTATGGAAATGGAACAAGAAAATGTTTCATTTAAGATGTCAAATACTAGAGAAGCTATTTTTTCTAAAAATGAAGAGATAAACGAATGAAAATTTACTTTCATCTAAACATTCACGGTTTTTCTAACACTTATATTGTTACAAATGAAGAAACAATGCAGGCAATTATTATTGATCCTGGTGTTATTACTAACAATATGATTCAACAAATTGAGCGAGGCCCTTATAACTTAACCGCATGCTTAATAACTCATAATCATACAACTCACCTTCAAGGACTATCTACTTTACGAAAAATATACAATCCAAAAATTTATGCCGCTGATTATGAAGTCGCCGGAGTTGATACAGTAGTTATAAAAGGTGACGGCGTAATTAGAATTGCAGGATTCTCTGTCGGGTATATGTCAATTCCAGGACATTCTTCGGATTCAATGGTGTTTAAAATTGGACGAGTCATGTTTACTGGAGATACTCTCACTGCAGGAAGTTATGGCAGTACTAACAACACGTATGCAGAAAGAACTCTTGCTTCAAATATAAAATTAAAGCTTCTTTCTCAACAAGATGATATTGAAGTTTTACCAGGTCATGGTCCTCCAACTACTGTAGGAGTCGAAAAACAATTTAATATAAAAATCCAATATGATTAGTTTAAGAAGACTAAAGAGACTCGACCAGAAGCAAAACCCCAAGTTTTAAATAAATACTCTTGAATTGCACTAGAGGCTGCAACAAATCCCGAAGCATTGGTTTTTTGTATGTATTCTGCTAATTCGGGTAAATCCCGCTTAGTTGATTTCCAGTTTGCAATGTTTTGAGCATAATATTGTGGTATTGTTTTTACCGATTGTTGCGTCATATATGCCATAAACTCATTTTGTACAAGGAATGTATTATCTGTGTCATAGCCTAACGAAGGATTTTTCTCCCAAAATGTTAATAGAAACTTAAGAGATTGGGGATCTGTTACAGCAAAAACTTTTGCAACTGTCTTTCTATATTCTTCATGAGTAAAATATAAGCCATGAAGCATTTCGTGAGTGAGCAATTTCATTCTTAAATAAGAAGGTATCTCACGAGAGATTGAAGCAATTGCACCACTCCCTGCAACTATCTTATTATTTTTATCACGTTTTATTATACCATTTTGAAATAAAATATCTTTTAGTTGCAATTCTCTTTCATTTAAAGGAAAAAATTCTATTTCTGCTTTTGCAAAAAAAGCAGCCAAATCCTTTGCTTGATAATCATGGGCATTATAGCCATGTTGATTAGCAATAACCTCATCTGGCCAAAGAGTCCCCGTATACCCTGTTTTTTCGAGATAAAAAGCAAGTCTTTTAAACATTTTTGATTGCGTTGCATAGTCTTTTGTATCAAAAACAAGAATATCTGGAAACTGTTCCCACTTAAACACCTCATATCCATCATAACGCCATCTTTTTTGTGGCCAATTAACAATAATTCCGGGATCAGCAACCACTGGGACAATCTCTTCTGTTGTGTCATAGGTCTTATTAGGATCAGCAATAAGAATCACTCCACTAATCATATCTGCATTTTTTGTTGCCGAAACTACTACTCCAGATTGCTCAAAAATAGAAGGAAATAATGTAATACTATTTTGCTTAGGAGCACGGAGAACTGTAATCACATCTGTTCCAAACTGTAATTCACTTTTTGTTTGCTCCTCGACAGTACCATAATCTTTACCGTCAAGAAATACTTTAAAAACTTTATTAGCAGACTCACAATGTGTAAAATCGAAAAGTACTTTTTCTGCAAGCGTACCATTTACAATATTGGGGAGTTTTCCTCCTTTTTCAGAAAAACCATACCAATTTCCTGTTTCCGTTCTCTGCCATCCATACTTAACTTTTGTTAGTTCTGCTTTTGTTATAGTAATAGGCCCATCGCTTGAAACAAGAAAGCCACGAACATTTTTATCTATTTCTAAACTTATAGTTAAATTTCCAATAGAATTGTGAGAACCTAAAAGACCAGTAATTATAGATCTAGGTTTTAAGTTTTTAACTAATTTATACTTGGCTTCAAAGTCTTGCCCATACAAAAAAGCTATGTTTATAGTTTTTCCTTCTTGAGCTCCAGAAAAACTAAGCGAGAGTGCTGCTTTTTTTTCAAGCGAATCAATCGAATCTTGTGAAATATCAGAAGGGAAAGCAAAAAACATATATTTCGAATCGTAATTGCTTGGTATAGCAGCTTTTAGAGCATTAGAATTGAGGGCAACAAAAGCAGACTTTTCTTGCAAAGTCGCATTTGATTTTTCATCCTGATTTGTTATAAAATTGTTTGTACTTAAATATAATGATGATTCTTTATATTGAGAACAGCTACTATTTAAGATTATTAATACTAAGCTACCTATTAGTAAGGTTTTTTTTCTATGGTAAAAATAACTCATAGAATATATAATATACTTTCTTACTTTTTTATACTATACTAACAATTATTAAAAGGACAAGATTTGTTACATTTTTTTGAGTCTAATGATTATATACAGTTTTTGGCAATAATCCCACATCATAACACTCTTTCTGATCTTGAGCGTATACAACAAATGGCCCACCATTACCCTTTGTATCCACTCATAACACCTTTGTGCAGTTTAGAAGATAATTCTTGTAATTCTACACCTATTGATACAACACAACTTAGAAAATTTATTAAAGAACAACAAAAAACGCTAACACATTGTTCATTATGTATTAAAGCCCCTGAATTGCGCCAAAAAGACTCCAATATAAAAAAAATTATTTGTCCTATCCAAGGTCTTCCTACATTTAAATCAGATTACTTGACAGAAAAAAGAGTTCCTGAACCTTTTACAAAAAACGCATTTACCCTAACATATGAAACACCAGTATCTGAGCAAAATTCACATTCCTTACAAGAGTCAATTCTAATGCATAAAAAAGCATCACTAACAATGCGCGTATACAGAATTGGAATTGTAACTGTAAAAAAAATACCTAATGAACAATCCAATAAAGACCTTCGACTCGAAAACATATTAGGATTTTCATGGACAGTAAGTCATGACGTATGGGTAAAATCTAAATAGGAGCAATATATGAGATCTTCAAAAAAAACAGTTCTTATAGCTACCGTTTTAGCCGTATTTCAATTTACTACTTTTGCCCATGGCTCAAAAGAATCTATACAAAACAGTATTATTGACGGTGTAGGCCGTGAAATTACGCTTCCTGCCACTATTACAAAAATAGTTGTAACACAACCAGGTGATGTAGAAATACTATATAGACTTGGCGCGCAGGACATGATTGTTGGTCGAGGTTCATACTGTGATTATCCAGAAGCCACTGCTACAATACCAAATGTAGGGTCCGGTGACACATTTAGTATTGAACAAGTTATAGCCCTTAATCCAGATGTTGTTATTATGGGCACAATGGCACAGTCTTTGGATCAAGTACAAGCTCTTGAATCTGCCGGTATTACCGTTGTAGCAACACAAGCTACCACTATCGAAGATGTATATGCAACAATCATTTTACTCGGCGATATTGTAGGCAAAGAGGCAGAAGCCAGCACACTGGTAAAAAGCATGCAAGAGAGTTTTTCGGCAATTACAGACAAAGCTAAAAAACATAACGATTTTACTCCTGACAAAACAGTCTACTTTGAAGTGTCTCCATTGCAATGGGGTCTATGGACAGCTGGTTCAAATACATTTATGACCGAATTAGCACACCTTTGTGGCATAGAAAATGCTTTTACAGACACAGACGGTTGGGCTTCTATTTCTGAAGAACAAGTTCTTGCCCGTAACCCAGATTTTATTGTTACAATCTCCACCTATAACGGAGACGGCTCGACCCCTATAGAAGAAATTGTAACTCGTAAGGGATGGAATACACTACAGGCTGTTACAAACTCAACAGTCTATAATGCTGATGCAAACATAATATCGCGCCCAGGGCCTCGATTAGTAGATGCGGCAAATCAACTGTATAGCTTTTTTTACGAACAATAATGTGTATATAAGAGAAAACTTAGATGAATGACTTTAGCAAACCAAAACTTTCATACTCAATTGCCATCGCATTCTCAATTTTTGCGACCATTGCTGTAGTCATTTTATGCGTGTGTGTGGGGAGTGTTTATTTTCCCCTCTCAGATGTGCTATCTAACAAAACGTACCATACAATACTTTTTACCATACGCTTACCACGAGTGTTAGGGGCTCTAGTTACTGGAGCAGCCTTATCCGTTTGTGGTGGAGCAATGCAAGGCCTTTTGCGCAATCCATTAGCTGATGGCACAACACTTGGGGTGTCAGCCGGAGCTTCGCTTGGTGCAGTTATAGCTATTTTTATAGGACTGTATATTCCGTGGCTTCCAGGTGGCGGAACAGTTTTATTTTCAATCGCATTTGCGTTTGCCTCTCTTTTACTAATTTTAGGCTTATCTGCAAAACTCGATTATTCACTTTCATCAAATACGATAATTTTGCTTGGTATTGTATTTACCATGTTTGCAAACAGCATAATTTCACTTTTAATAGCTTTTTCGGGCGAAAAAATACAATCTATCACTTTTTGGATGATGGGATCACTTGCAAACACGAGCTGGCAAGAATTTTTACTGCTGCTTATTGCCTCACTTATCTGTATACCTATAATTTTATCGCATTCTCAAGAATTGAATGCCTTTGCTATAAGTGAAGACAACGCTCGTAACATTGGCATAAATGTGAGACGAACAAAATTTGTTTTGTTTTTTGCCGTTTCGGCCCTTACAGGTGTTTGCGTTTCTGTTTGTGGCAACATCGGATTTGTAGGCCTCATTATTCCACACATAACACGCCTTATAACCGGGCCTAATCATAAAAGGCTCTTACCAGTTACTATTTTATTTGGTGGCATTTTTTTAATGCTCGCTGATTTACTCTGCCGAACTATTATAAAACCACTTGAACTTCCTATTGGCGTTATAACCTCGATTGCAGGAACTATTTTGTTTTTGTACTTTTTTGTAAAAACAAGGAGCCTGCGATGACTCTTTTAGAAGCAAAAGATTTAAACGTACTTGCTGGCAAAAAAACACTTTTACAAAACATACACTTTTCGCTAAATGCAAATGAATGGCTCATGGTGTGTGGTCCAAACGGGGCTGGTAAAACAACCCTCATAAACGCTATTACAGGAGCAAATGATTTTTCTGGTACTATTGAGCTAACTGGAACTTCTATTACCCAATACTCCTCAAAAGAGCGCGCACGTAAAATTGCAGTCCTGACCCAAAAATACTCTGTACTGTACGATTTTACAGTTCGAGAAGTTGTGCACTTAGGTCGCTACGCATGGCGTAACGCCAACAGCGCCGACAAAGGCTCGGCTGTTTTGAGCGACAAAGAAGCTATAGACAGCGCACTCGAGCAATGTGGTCTAACAGGAATGCAAGACCGTTTAATAACAACCCTTAGTGGGGGTGAATTGCAGCGAACTTTTTTAGCACAAGTCTTTGCTCAACAACCACAGATATTACTGCTTGATGAGCCGGCAAATAATTTAGATTTAGTGTATCAAAAAAACATATTTACCCTGTTACAAGAATGGGTAAAACAAGACGACCATGCAATCCTTTCTGTCGAACACGATTTGACAACAGTCAAAAAATATGCCGATTCAGCGCTGCTCCTTGACTGTTCAAAACAGATTGCTTTTGATAGTATCGATAAGGTACTGACTAGAGAAAATTTAGAGCAGGTTTACAAACTCGATGTGAACGCCTGGATGCAAGAACAGCTGAGCGTCTGGAACTAATCTCTATTATCAAAAATACGTTGTGTTTTTTTGGTACTTCGTGGAAGCTCGCCTTCGCCTACAACTTTGACAATTGGTGTCATTTTATTTAATTCTTTAAAATGGAATGCAACACCTAACGAAACTTCGGTTCGGTCAGTTCCACCTTCGGCTTCTACGTACAGGGTTAGTTGATCACGGCCATCTACATGGTCTACTTCTGCCTTGTACTCACTGGTAATACCCGGAATATCTTTAAGCACTTCTTCTATGGTACTGGGGAATATAATACAGCCCTTAACTTTTACCATATCATCTGTTCGGCCAATAATTTTACTAATTCGAGGATACGGTAAACCACACGAACACGGTTCGGCATATTTAAAAGCTAAATCATGCGTTTGAAATCTAATAAGTGGGGCGCCTTCTTTTACAAGAGTTGTAAGAACGACCTCACCTACTACACCATCAGGAACAGGTTCTCCCGTTTGAGGATTTAGAATCTCCACATACAAAAAATCGTCCCAAATATGCATTCCTTCTTGATTTTTACATTCAATGCCAATGCCCGGGCCATATACTTCGGTGAGTCCATAAATATCATACATTTCGATGCCAAGCTTAGTTTGAATACTGTTACGCATTTTATCGCCCCAGCGCTCACTCCCTATAACACCTTTTGTAAGACAAATCTTATCTTTAATGCCACGTTTTTCAACTTCTTCGGCAAGCAATAGCGCATAACTTGAAGTTGCACACAGTACGGTCGACTTCATATCTTGCATCATTTTTAATTGTTTTTCGGTATTCCCAGGTCCCATAGGAACAGTCATTGCACCAAGTTTTTCTGCCCCATTTTGAAAACCAATTCCCGCTGTCCATAAACCATAGCCTGGAGTAATATGAACTCGATCCATGTTTGTAATACCGGCAGTTTGATAGCAACGTGCAAACATAGTAGCCCAATCGTCAACATCTTTTTTTGTATACGGAATAATAACAGGAGTACCGGTTGTTCCGCTCGATGAATGAATACGAACAATTTCACTTTCTGGCACAGCAGCTAATCCGAGTGGATAGGCATCTCGCAAGTCCCCTTTCCACGTAAACGGTAGTTTTTCAAAATCTGCTTGAGTTTTAATGTCTTCAACATTGAGCCCCGCAAACTTTTTTGCATAAAATCCATCTTTTATACCCATAAGACGTGAGAGTTGTTTTTTTATTTGCTGTAATTGTACTTCAGTCATTTTTACTTCCCCTACTATTTTGAATTACACTGCATGTAATTTATTTTAGTTTTATTTGATTTATGCGCGCGCTGCTTCTTGGCCAGCTTTTATTGCTTGTATATTAAGGTCTACAAACTTAGGTTTTACCACTTTATTAATAGCACCTTCTAAATCTTCATAACTGAGTCCAGATTCTTTAACGGTCGATACCGCTCCCAAAAGCAAGGTATTTGCAATTTTAGCCGAGCCCATTTTTGTACAAAGAGCATCGGTGTCAATTATCATCACTTTTTTTGCATGCTGTTTTAAATACTCAAGCATTGTGTCGCTTTTAAAGTTTTTACCGGTAAGACTTGCTGTTGTTGGCTGCACAACTTTTGTACTAACCGCAATAACTCCGTCGGCTTTTAGATACGGCAAACAGCGAACAGCTTCGGCTGGCTCAAAGGCAATAATAACATCTGCAGCCCCGTACGGAACGAGTGGTGAAAACACATTGTCACCGATGCGAACGTGAGAAACTACCGAGCCGCCACGCTGAGCCATTCCAATTGTTTCTGCCGAATGCACTTCTAAGCCTTTTGCCATAGCAGCAGTTGAAATTAATTTACTTGCAAGAACAGTGCCTTGTCCGCCGACTCCACACAATAAAAAATTAGTATTCATTTAATTCTCCTGGCCTATGGCGTTTACCGGACATACTTGCGCACAAATTGAGCACCCAACGCACTGTGATGTTTCTATAAAAGCTTTTTTGTCTTTAAACACAATTGCCGGGCACCCAAGCTCGGTTATGCATTTTTTACAGCCAATACATTTTGAACTATCAACTGCAAATGGCTTTTTAGCGTCGTATCCAAGTTTTGATGCAACATAAATACACGGGGATTTAAAAATAACCGCACTTACGCCATCTGCTTCATCTGCTTCTTTTACCGCCTGACTACTAGCCGCCAAATCCATAGGATCTACGGTTATAACCGGGCTCACCCCAACGGCTTCTAAAATCTTTGTAATGCTTACTTTATTTACAACGTCACCCATCATGGTAACGCCGGTGCCTGGATGTGGTTGATGTCCTGTCATAGCTGTGGTTGAATTATCTAGAACACAAATGGTTTGTTTTGCCTGATTGTATACGGCGTTTACTACCCCGGTTATTCCAGAAGCAAAAAAGGTTGAATCTCCAATAAAAGAGAAACAATGTCGCTCAGGGTCTGAGTGATAAAACCCTTGTGCCATCGTTATATCAGCACCCATACACAAACAGGTATCAGTCATATCGAGTGGAGCTGCATTTCCTAAGGTGTAACAGCCAATATCGCCGGCAAACACCGTTTTTTTGCCCTTCATAGCTTGTTTTACCGCATAAAAAGAGGCTCGATGAGGACAGCCCGCACACAAAACAGGTGGTCTAATAGGTAAATCAGGTTTATCCGAATCCAGTGCGTTGTGCTCAGCTTGTGTTTGCGCTTTAACTCCCGTTTGTGCAACATTCATGTACTTGGCAAGTACCGTTTTTACACTTTCTACGGTATTCTCACCCGCACACTGAACGTCTCCGGTAAGTTTGCCTAATACCTTTGTACTTAGATGATGTTTACCACAAACAAAGATGAGTTCTTGCTCTAAGACAGGATCTAACTCTTCAATTGCAATAACTTCATCGAGGTCTTTTAAAAATTGCAGTGCAAGTTTTTCTGGAAAAGGATACGGCGTGCCAATTTTTAAAAGTGAAATTGAATCGAGTTCTTTTTTATGTGTATCTGAAAGCATTTGTAATGCTTCGAGTGTATATTCATAGGAGATACCACCGGTAATAATTCCGCGTCGAGTAGCCACTCCCTCTTTTTGAGTCTCTGTAGCATCTGCAGCATTAGAAAGCTCTGCATAGATGTTATACCTACTCTCAGAAAAATCATCTGGAAGCGTTGTAGTGTTTCGAGCAAATATGCGTTTATGATTTGCAAACGAAGTACGGGGAAAAATAACCCATCGTTGTGTATCTTTTACAAAGCCATCATAGGAGCGAGCTTTTGGTAAGGCTGGAATATCCATACTTGCATAGGCATGGCAAACGCGTGTTGTTGGTCTAACAATAACCGGAGTATTATATTTTTCTGAATAATCGAAGGCTGCAATCATCATGCTGTAGGCTTCTTCTGGACTTGATGGGTCAAATACCGGTAGTTTTGAATAATTGCCAAAGGTACGGGTGTCTTGTTCAGTCTGAGACGATATAGGACCGGGATCATCGGCAACAACAATTACCATTCCACCCTTAATACCAACATACGAAAGACACATAACAGGATCTGAGGCCACATTAAGGCCAACTTGTTTCATGGTAACCAAAGTACGAGCCCCCGAATACGAGGCTCCAGCCGCAACTTCGACCGCAGCTTTTTCGTTAATAGACCATTCTACATACACACCAGTTTCTTTTCGGTGCATGGCACAATTTTCTACTATCTCTGTCGATGGAGTGCCCGGATACCCTGCAACAACATTTACACCAGCTTGCAATGCACCAAGTGCAATCGCCGCGTTCCCCATAACCATCTGTCTCACTACTAACTCCTATAACAGGACAGCATTAGGCGCTCATATATCTGCATAGTTACTATTAACAGTAACTGTTACTTTATAGAGTATCATTGGAGCAGAAATTTTGCAAGAATAAAGTTGAATCGTAATCGAAGTCATGGGAGGTTAAGTGGGGAATGGGTTGGTTAGAGGGGGAGAGGTGGGATGTTATTTTAACATATATACACATTATTCTATTGAGATTTCATTAGAAAGTTTTGTAGTACAGCGAATTTTTGCTTGTTTTACAGAAAAAAACTAAACGATGTTCTTTCCCGAGCGACGATGCTGCCGATTTAGGAACCCATATCTTGCATTGATGGCTTAGTGCCTATTCAGATATTACGCAGTTAGTATATCCTTTTTAAAGAAATCATCAGCTATCTTATTTAATTGATTAGCAATCTGGTCAAACGGCAAATTCAAATCTAATGTCTTAGTACTTATTTTGTTTCCACTCATTTGAAAATCATTATCAGATGTTATCTCTTCGTCTGTTTTGGCATACAACAGCATTCCGGCCACTTCTCCCGCATTAGCACCTAATTCCTTTTTTACGTATGCATCTCTATTTTTGACATAGGTAAAAATCTGATACAAATTATTTGAATGTAGCGTTCGTTTGTTAAACTGCATTTGCATTGTTTTTGAATAGTACTTGGCATCTATAATTAAAGTTTTGCTTCCATCGGTTAGCATTATATCCGACTGCATTACCGGTAACATAGTCGAAATACCATTATCCAGCTGCCACGGTATTTGTGATGCCGATGCTTTTAATTTTGGATATTTCTTTCGATAATACTCAAGTATGAACTTTTCATACAATCGACACATTTTTTGTTCATCTAAGAACTTCTGCATCTTCATATTTCCTTGACTATCGGTTTGCAGTAAACCTTTAACAACCAGATAACAAACAGTAATTAGCATTTGATATGTCTGATTATTTCTATTAAACCGTATATTCCAGTTAATCTTGTACAGATCAAGTGTATCCACATCTTTTAAATACAATAAAGTATTCCGTATTTCTTTCTTACGTGCTTTCGGTATATCGTATCGTAGCAGCAATCCCAACGTAGTCTTTAAAATTCTGTTTAAATATGAATTAACCGAAAACTCATCATAAGTACATACCAATTGCTGTTTGATTAGTGATTGTGTCTTTATGGATTCAGATATATCTATTTTTCCACGCAAGGAACTAAGAGGCTCTTGAATATCAATATATTCTTTTCCTAATCCTCTCTTAATTTGAACACTAATTCCTTTTACCAAAATGGAGGAAAGCAAGTCTGCTGTATTCTCAAATTCTTCTGTAGAACATTTTGTATAGCCTTGTTCTTTAAGAACTTGAAATGCATACGATAGCATGTAATAGATATTTTGAATTCTTATCATTTTATCGCTTCCTTGAGTGCATCTTTCCAATTTTTAACTTTTGATGGCTCATCAAACCAATATTCATTCAGTAAAGGCACAAGTTCATAATCAACAACATTTTTAAGCCATGCGTCATCTATATCTTTTTTTGTGCATAGATAGCTATGACCAATTCTAAAGCCTCTACCAAGCGTTTCATCATTTTCAATTTCTTCATTTAGCTGTTCAATTGTAAGTATTAATCTATTAAATTTCTCATTGTCTTTTGTCTTTTGATATTTTTTAAATCCATCTGTTTCAAATGCTGGTGACAGCTCAAAGAATGCAAATCTACGTCTGAGTGCATAATCTAGCATTGCAAGACTTCGATCTGCTGTATTCATCATTCCGATAATATATACATTTTCTGGCACTGAAAATTTCTCATCAGAGTACAATAATTGAAGTTCAACTCCTCGTTTGTCATTTTCTATAAGCATAAATAACTCACCAAAAATTTTACTAAGGTTTCCTCTGTTAATTTCATCAATAATAAAGAAATAATCATTATCACTATCTATCTCAGCTTTCTTACAAAAGGAATAGAATGGCCCCTTCTTGAGTTCAAATCTTGATATTGAAGGTCTAAACCCCATAATAAAATCTTCATAAGAATAGCTTTGATGAAATTGTATCATCATAACACGAGTTAAATCTTTTACACCCATCATCGAGTACGCCAGCCTTTTAGCTGCATATGTTTTTCCAACTCCCGGAGCGCCTTGTAATATGATGTTCTTCTTATTATGAATTAGCGTAGTCAAAGTAATATATTTATCTGCATCTATATAAACATCATCCAAGAAATCAGCCTCTGTGTAATTTGGACAGATAATTTCTTCTTCTTCAACATCATCCGGCATTTCTTCTTCGAATAATGCATTAAGTTTTGCCACATAGTCCGTGTAAGAAGTAATATCCGTTAAGGTTTTCATTGCAGCTTGACCGGGATGCGTCCATTCGCCTTTATTTGTCCAGTCCATCTGGCGCTCATTTTTATACGCATCATCTCGTTGATCATCATATTCATAATCAGATGAAACCACACCACGCCCAACAACCTGATGCATACCTTTCTTAACAAAGACAACATCTCCTTTTTTCATATCATTGGCAAATTGCCATGTAGCATGAGCAGCGTTCTTATACGAAAGGGATGGATCATATATCGCCTTCATTTTTTTCTTCATCTCATCTTTAGAATCAAATAAGCTCAAGTCACCAATCTCACCCCACCCAATAGCCATTATTCCCGATGCATAGAATTCGTCCCATTTGCAAGCATTGTCCCCCGGCGAATAAATCCAATAATGAATGGTATCAACATCCGTGCCTGCTAAGGCAATATCAGTATCTGTATTTTTTGCCTTAGCCTTAGCTATTTTTTTTTCTTGATTCACTTTTTCAGAATAACGCCACGCTTCATAAGATAATTCTTTAAAATCTTTAAAAGAGTTTTCATTACTCTTTAAAAAAACTTTTAACTTTTCTACAATTTCAAAATATTTTACAGCTGAAATCTTAGGCTCGATTTTAGGTAAACTAGTCACAAAACTCTCTGGCAATTTGCCAGATTCATAAATATACCACTCATTACGACTATCAAGATTAAGGAATGAATCTGGAGAAATCCAATATATTCCCATTGTTACTTTACTATTCCCATTTCCTTTACAATTGATTACCAAGTCAAACAATTTTGAGAGTTTTTCTTTTTTTGATTCTACGGGATTATCTGCATAAGCAAGTGCTTGTGTAAAGAATTCCCATAAATTGTCGATGTCATTTTCTACTCTCTCTCCAACAAAATAATAAAATGTAGCATTCTGATTATTAAGGACAGGAATGCTGTCAAAATTGGTTGGTACAGGAGCTTTAATAGCAAAAATATTTGCAATTGCATTTAGAATTTTTATTCTATTAGATTCTTTCAACGAACTTTTATTAAACAAACCAAAAACAGTAAAAGGGTCAATATCTTTAATCTGATTATCTTTCTCAAGAGTAGGCAGATTAATGCCTGTCTGCTTATAAATATTTTTTACATTTTCAATTAGCTTATTACGGTCATCCTTGTAAGCCAGTAAGTTATGTGCAAATTCTTTATAAAACTGCACCCAATCAAATTGTGCCATTTTAATTTCTCCTTCAAATATGGTGGTTACACTACGAAATCAACCGTCAAAGATGCTATAACCAGCACCTCCGTATATTACTTCATTACTTATTCCTGGATAACGTCGCAACGTACCGTCTTATACAGGCTATAATGAGTTTCTCAATAATTGACGATTTGATATAATATAATTGAAACCAACAGATAATTTTTGATAGCCATTATTTTTAATACATTCATTTTATGGTTATTATAACACCACAAATTCCGTAATAGAAATTTTTTATTAAAATATAAAAAATATAAAAGCATTGTAAAAAAAACATGGCATAAATTCAACAAATTTGACGATGAATATTTTTTGGGGTATGTTTTGGAAAAATTAAAAGTCAAAGCAAAGCAACTTACCGTATTGTTCTCAAAAATCATTACCCTAAGTTACTCAAAACTGCTTGACATCAACAATTATGCGATTTTTGACAAGTCACCCTGCCACGTTTACCAGTTGCAAGGATTGTAAAGATTGAGAAGACCTAGATGGTTAGTCTACTTCACTAGTTGTTTGGTATAAGGTAGTAGTTCTTCTATCTTAGCTACAATACGTTTTTGTTCTGCGAGTGGTGGGAGAGGAAATAACTGATTTTTAACTACCTCTCCTGTGACAGCAACAAAGGTTGTACCCGTCGCTTTTTTTATAAAATCATTCTTAAATGCTCTTAGAATAAATAGTACAAATCTTTCATCCATATCTGCTAACGTATTTATTCCACATAAACCTCTACCTATACATATTTTTCTTTTTGTTATATTCACTATACCTACAGGTGCTCTCACACATAGCAGTACTGTATTAGGTTCAACTATTTTTGTAGGCTTATTTGTTGATTTATTAGATCCTTTAAGATAATCAGCACCAAAAAAGACTTTACCTTGGTGAAACTCTATCCCTTCATTGTCCTCAAAAACATTAGAACCTTTTGGTGATTGCCCCATAATTATGTGAAACACTTCTCCCAACCTAACCCATTTCCAATTCTCCGGAATTTCAAATGGAATCTCATCCTCTGTAATCTCTGGTAGTTTTTTTG
The DNA here is from genome assembly GCA_001885315.1 of Treponema sp. CETP13. Taxonomy (GTDB): domain Bacteria; phylum Spirochaetota; class Spirochaetia; order Treponematales; family Treponemataceae; genus CETP13. Next base: position 16,752 of record MLPZ01000012.1, on the reverse strand, counting down.
GCTTTTTAATCTTGCCTTCCTTAATCAACCTAGCTTTTTCTTCTTGAATCTGTTTATAAAGTTCTTCAGCAGTCCCTTCTTCTTCTAGCTGCTCAACCAGCTTGCCTTGGATAGCATATTGTAAAATAGATTTTTGCATATCCTCTGGGAACTTCTTATTCAGCGCCTCAACTTCTGTGTTGGCTTTATCGTATTTCTCCACATAAGGCATAAGCTCTTCTATCTTTGCTACAATACGCTTTTGTTCTTCGAGTGGAGGGAGGGGAATAACAATACTTTTAAGTTTAGTTATACTAACACCACCAATGATACCAGCCATTTCATCTCTAAAAGCTAAAAAAAACATAGGGTTTTGTAAATAGTAATATAAAAATCTAGGTTCTCCATAAATAAGATTAAAAGAACACAATTTATTGCCAAAACATACTGTCTTATCTAATATCCCTATTTTTCTACCTGCACTTCCACCTTCAATACACATCAATATTGAATTTTTGTAAGAATTTCTAAATTTATCCTCTTCAAAGGGAATTTTTATTCCATTACAATAATCTACTGTATGATCAAAACCTACATCTTTTGTTCCAATATAATCGTATCCTTCAATTACTTTTGAATACTTATTTTCTTTTACACTTTTAGGAATACTTTTTCCCGTATACATATCAGCTATATTTGAGATTCGAGTCCATTCCCAACTCTCTGGAATTTCAAATGGAATCTTATCTTCTGTAATCTCTGGTAGTTCCTTTTGTCTCTTAATCTTCTTCTCTTCTATCAACTGTTCTTTTGCAGCCTTAATTTTCTCCAGCAATTCTTTCGCAGTTCCCTCTTCTTCTCTCTGCTCCACCAATTTCCCTTGTATGGCTAATTGAAGAATACTGTTTTTTAAATCTTGTCCTGTCATCTTAATTACCACCAAGCATAGAAGTAATCTGTTCTAAAACATGGTCGATTTCATCATTTAGGGAAGCTCTTTTTTCTTGATACTTCTGTATTAAATCCATAGGCTCTAAAATCACTTCTTCTTCATGAGGAAATCCACATAAATCTATATTATAATTATTTTCTTCAATTTCACTTATTGAATATTTCTTAGCTTTTGGGAAACCACCCACTTCAATTTCTTCTCTATTTTCCCACCATGCCATTGTCTCATTAAAATGCTCTAGTTTCATTGGTCTTGTTTTAGAGAAGTTTTTATAACCTTCTGGCATATCAACACGATAAAACCATGTTTCTTTGGTTGGTTCTGTATTATCAAAAAATATTATATTCGTTCTAATAGAGGTGTACGGTGCAAATACACTGTGTGGTAATCTAATCACCGTATGTACATTAAATTCACTAAATAGTTTCTTTTTAATATTTAATTTCGCATTATCTGTTCCAAATAAGAAACCGTCTGGAATAATAACACCACATCTTCCCTTTTTCTTTAATCGATACATGATAACATTCATAAAAAGGTCTGCGGTTTCAGAACTTCTTAGCTCTGCAGGGAAATTAACCTTAACACTATCTTTTTCACTACCCCCATACGGTGGATTCATAATAATCACATCAAATGGTTCCATTTTTCTTAGTTCTTTATAATCCGTTTCTAGTGAATTACCATGAATTATATTAGGGTCATCTATATCATGAATCAACATATTAGTCACACACAGCATATGAGGTAATGCTTTTTTCTCAATACCATATACTGACTTATTGTATATTTCTCTATTTTCTAAGGAATTACCAACCTGTTTATCAAGGGCATTTAAAGCAGATACTAAAAAACCACCAGTACCACAGGCAAAGTCGGCAATTCTGTCTCCAAGTTTAGGTTTTATTACCTCTACCATAAAATCTGTCACAGCTCTCGGTGTATAGAATTCTCCTGCATTCCCTGCACTTTGCAAATCCTTTAAGAAGGATTCATAGATATTACCAAATTCATGACGTTCCTTATATTCAGTAAAATCAATTTCATCAATAATATTAATGACTTGACGTAGCAACACCCCATCCTTTTGATAGTTGTTAGCATCTTCAAAAGCATATTTAACAATGACTTGATTCATCGGAGTTTCTTCATCAATCTCTAAATTTTTTAGTGTAGGAAAAAGTGTGATGTTAACAAAATCAAGAAGGGAATCACCTGTTAACGCTTCACCATCTTTTAAATCAACTGCCCAATCTCTCCATTTTAATCCTTCTGGAATAATAGATGTATAGTTATCGTCATATAGTTCCCATGCTTCTTCTTTTGCATCATATATTTTAAGAAATAGAATCCAGACAATTTGCTCAATTCTTTGGGCATCTCCATTAACACCTGCATCATTTCGCATTACATCTTGAATTCTTTTTACAAAATTTCTAATTGCCATCTGTATTATCTACCTTTTCTTTTATGATTATTTTATTTAAGCGGAATAAATTTCATTTTCTAATTCTTGAACTGCCTTTTGATATGCTCTTTTGCCACCAAAAAACTTTACTATTTTCATAGGACTACCAAATTTGGAAAACTCTTTCAGTTGCAACACTTTAGTTTCTTCTATTTCTGTAATACCTTCATTGGCATATTTATCCAACAATGCTTCTAGAACTTGCTGGGCTACTTCAGAATATTTATATAAGTAATGGCGCTTTTTAACATGATTAGCTCTCTCTTTTTTAGTAAGCGGAGGTTTGTCATAAGCTAAGTGACAAATCAAGTCAAAATCATCTAGCTCTGTTTTCCCAAGTTCTTCTCTTACAGCATCTAAAAGAACACCATCATCTTGCAATTCATCAATAATAGCCTGTTTTTTCTCTGCATTAGTCCATGTTTGCAAGAAATCATCTAACCTTGCATATTGTTGTAGAATATTTTTCTTGGTATAATCTATAAGACTTTCTGTAATGAGCTTTCCATCCTTATCCACATATTGAACCCTTTCAGATAATACTTTTACCAGTACATCTCCTACATAATATTTTTTAGGCTTATCATCACCCTCATCATCGAATCCATCATCGGCTCCAACGCCATAATCTCCATCAATATCTCTAAAACCATAAGGGAAATCATCATAATTATCATCTTCTTCTTGTGGGTCAGGTATCGGATCTGCTACTGGATCATCTCCTCCAAGGTCAATTACAACCTCTGGCTTTCCATCAAAAGCTGGATCAGCAAATAATCTACTGGCATTGCGAAAATCCATAATGGTAAAGTATGTTTTGCCATATTCTTCAAGTAATCTTGTACCACGACCAATAATCTGTTTAAATTCAGTCATACTATTGATGTTGTTTTCCAATACAATCAACTTACACATTTTTGCATCTACACCAGTAGTCATTAATTTACTTGTTACAGCAATAACCGGATATGTACTTTCTTCATCTATAAAGTTTTCTAATTGGGCTTTACCTTCATCATTATCCCCTGTAATACGCATAATGTATTTATCATTTTTTGCGTACAAATCTTTATTTGCATTAATTAAAGCTTGCCTCATTCTTTCTGCGTGTTCTATATCTACACAAAATACAATGGTTTTACTAAACCGGTCTGTGTTTTTTAAAAATTCGGTGATTTTAGATGCAACAACCCTTGTTCTATCATCTATTACCAAAGTTCTATCGTAGTCTTTAACATTATATTCTCTATCTTCTATCTCATAGCCGTTTTTATCAACCTTGCCAGCTTCCGGTCTATACCCCTCTAAATCTTTATCAAGTCCAATTCGAATGACTTTATAAGGAGCTAAAAAACCATCATTAATTCCTTGTTTTAAGGAATACTCATAAATAGGTTCCCCAAAATAGGTTAAACTAGATGCCTCTTTTGTCTCTATTGGCGTTGCAGTACAGCCAATATGGGTAGCAGATGAAAAATAATCTAAAACCTTTCTCCATGCAGATTCTTCTTTAGCACTTCCCCTATGGCATTCATCAATAACCACCAAATCGAAGAAATTTGGTTTAAATTGAAGGAATGTTTCCTCCCCTTCATCCCCTGTTAGTTGTTGATACAAAGCTAAATAAATTTCATAAGAACTGTCTAGTTTTTTATTTTTTACTTTTGTCATTTTACCACCGAAAGGCTTAAAGTCTCCTGAGATGGTCTGATCAATTAAAACATTTCTATCTACTAAGAATAATATCTTTTTCTTGATGCCGGCTTTCCATAATCTATATATAATCTGAAAAGTCATAAAGGTTTTACCTGTCCCCGTAGCACTAACTAAAAGCACACGACTTTGCCCCTTTGCAACAGCAGATACTGTTCGGTTAATAGCAATACGCTGATAATATCTTGGTGTTTTATAATTGTGCCCATAGTAATAAGGCTCTAGAATGGCTTTTTCTTCATTTATTGTAATACCTTTATCTTTTAAATATCGCTTATAAAGTATCTCTGGTGAAGGAAAGTCTTCTAATTTTAATTTTGTAACTTCCGCTGTAATAAGATTTTGCTCAATAAAGCCATCTCCATTAGATGCATACACATAATTGATATCTAATGCTTTGGCATAAGTAATGGCCTGCTGCAAACCAGCACCAACAGTGTGGTTATTATCCTTTGCCTCAACAACAGCTAAAGGAAAATTACTTTTATAAAAAAGAACATAATCTGCTCGTTTCTTTTTACCTCTTGCTGTAATGTTTCCACGAAGAATAATACGTCCTGCTGTAAAAGCATATTCTAGGCGAATTTGCTTTTTTATATCCCAGCCTGCATCAGTAATAGCAGGTGTAATATATCTCGCTTTAATATCCTCTTCAGATAGATGTTTTTTCCCCATGATAACAGCCCCTTTCAATCAATCTAAATATGCTCCCATATGTAAAATAAAGTTATTTGCATTATAACAGAATATTCTATAAAAAATAAAGAAAACCTCATTAAAATGAGAAATTCCATTATGTAAAGACAAAAAAAGTGTGTGTCAACACACCCTCCAAAAACTGTGTTTTAGTCATTACATAACAACTTGATTTGATATAATTGAAACCAACAGATAATTTTTGATTGTCCTTATTTTCTAATACATTTCCCTTTAGGTGTAGTATAGCACCACAAATTCCGTTACACAAATTTCTTTATAAAATATATAAAAAAAGTACGATTCAAGTTCAAATGATATAGATTTTTGAAAACAAAAAATTTCAGCCGACTGATAAAGAATTAAAAGAGCGTTTTTCGTTATCTGAAAGAGTTAAAGATTTAGCCGATTTAAATAAAACTATCAGTGAAGATGCTAAAAATTTAACAAATGCATTAAAAGGGAATTCTAAAACACAATAGATTCAAAAGTTTCATTAAATGCTTTTATAGCGGCTCTTCAAAGTGATCCAGAGCTATGGAATTTTGCATACAATATTTGTAAGTATATAGATAAATCTAAAAATGCATACGATACTTCCTACAAGCAATTGTGCACCGGAAATGACAATCTTGTTACTCAAGCCACAAAGCTATAAAATGTTCTTTTAGTTTTTGTAGTTGCAGAGTCGCAGCTTATCGTGGTTTAATAAAGAAAGATGGTTAAAAAAGATAATACTATACGAAAATTATATTCTATTAGTTTGTTAAGTAGTAACTACATTGCACCGATCTATGTCGTTTATTTACTTGATAAAGGTTTGGGATTTTCACAGATTGCCTTGCTTCATATTGCAAAAGACATAACCGGATTTATATTTGAAATTCCATCTGGGATATTTGCCGATATGACAAACAGGAAGTATTCTCTGGCTCTCTCTGCCTTTCTATTTTTGCTTTCTATGTTTTTCTTTATTTTAGGGTCAGAGTTCATATTTCTCCTATTTGCTTTCATCTTCTGGGGGGCTTCCTTCTCATTTATAAGTGGGACTGACTCTGCCATCGCCTATGATAATGCAGAGGATCAGGCTCATTTTTCAAGAATCATCTCTAATATGAGCCTTTTTAGAAAGATCTCAAGCTTCATCACAAAAATTATTGGTCCTGTAATATACTCGCTATACTCGGTGATCCCCTTCATCGCTTCAGGGTTAAATTCTTTATTACAGATGCTCTTATCTCTTACACTTAAGAAAGATAAGGAACGGAAACAAAAGATTACCGTATCTGACTACTTGAGTAGGATAAAGGAATCCATTCTAATTCCCAATGTCTTTATCACAATGGTTATTTATGCCGTTTTGACCAGTGCGATTACATCGCTTTTTGTTTATCAACAACCAAAATTACTTGAATGCGGAATATCAGTTGAATTTTTCAGTATAGTATATGCCGTTATATTCTTATTTAATATTATATCAAGCTACTTCGTTCGAATGATAAAAAAAAGTACTGTACCTAAACTTTATTCCATTATACTGATTACAACTATGTCATTATCAATATATTTCCTATCGAAGAGTAATAATTCAATTCTAATCGTATTACTGATGACATTCCACTCCGTTATGCTTAACATCACAACTCACCTAAAGACGCTTAAATTGAACAGTTTATTTTCTAATCATAATAGATCTGGATTATTATCTACACAAAGTCTGATCGGAAATGTAGTTCAGTCAATTCTTATTTACATATCGGGGATTCTAGCAGAAAGGCATGGAATAGAAGCGGGTTTTGTGTTTTTATCATTAATTCCTCTGTTAGTATTGCCCATCATTCTATCCAATAAAAAGGATAGCTTAAATCAAAAGTAGATAATAAAGATTTGTCACAAATAACCAGTCTTAGTAACGGTCTAGTAGAATCCGTCAGCCAGATCACTGCAACTGACGAAAACGCTCACAGAGTAGACACATAAAACACAAGTTTATCGTATGGGTTTCTACATATCTTTATTAACACTTACTCTCTTTATACATCAAAAATAAAGCTATCACACATATTCTTTGTACATCAGATAATAATTCTTAAAGAATTAGGTTCTTTTTTTTAGATGAATCTCTGGTACCGCATCGAGCGCATTGGCTACACGCCTGAGAAAACCTAACGACACTTTATTATAACTACCGGATTCTAAGCGGGCTATTGCTGGCTGCGACGTACCTATTTTTTGAGCTAGTTCTTTTTGAGTATAATTTTTGTCTTTTCTATACTGGATAATCTCTTCGGCTAATAAAAAATCATTCTCTATAGTATCATATTCTTTTTTTGTTGCAGGATCACTGAGCAACTTTTCTTTATAAGAGTCATAATCATACGATTTCATGTTGTTCCTCCATATATGTTCTTTTAATACGAATAGCTTTCGCTATTTCATTTTAGTATCAAGAGAATCTATCAACTCTTTAGCAGGTTCAAGTAAATTTACTTTATACATCTTAGTTAATATATCATATTTGGTATTTTTGTCAAGTAATATATCATATTTGGTATTTTTTGCATAAGGGATAGCAGCGGTATCCCACAGGGCGCTTGCGTCCGAGGAATACGAGCGAATAGCCCGACCCTACAAAGTAGGGGTATGCCCAATAAAAAGATATATAGATGCTAAAGATAGCTCGTCAAAAAGCAGAAGAAATACTTTTATAAGCTCTGCATATTTGAGCAATTTGTAAACATTGATTTGCAAGAAAAAAAAGTTGAAACTTGCCAGAAATTTCAAAAAAGTTTATCATAATTTCTATAAGAATTAGAAAGAGGAAATTAAAATGACAGAAGATGAAAAATTAGAAAATGAATTTGATAAATTGCTTACTCAGAATACGCGTTTACAAAACACCGCATACTACAGAATTATAACATGGAATCATGAAAATGAAGGTAGAATTAGAAAACGTGCATATGAGTTATATGAGGATAGAGTACGAAATAACGAAGAAGGCAATGCATTAGCAGATTGGTATGAAGCAAAAAGCATTTTATTACTGCTTGAATTTATAAAATAAAAATTTTGCTTACAACAGCTTCTTTTGTAGAAGCTGTTACTACAACTCATCTTTTAATGCACTAAAACTCATTTTTTATAGAAATCACTAGGCAGAATATCCATTAAAATTATATTGTGAAATTCAAGATTTCTTTGGATTCCTTGGCGTATTTCACCTATTCGCTTAAATCCAATTTTTTCATAACAAGCGATTGCTCGTACATTAAAATCATAGGTTCGTAATAAAATATTATGAAGATTTAACTTTTTATATGAATAATCGATAAGTAAAGACAAAGCCTCTTTCCCGTATCCTTTATTCCAGTACGATTTATCGCCAATAAATATTCCTATTTCTGCAGAGCCATGTATATGATTAATATCTATCAATCCAACATTTCCGAGCAATGTATTTGTTTTTAGATCGACTATCGCATAATTATGATCTTTTGACATTTTTTGAAGGATTTCTCGTTCCCCATCAACCGGAATAACAGCAGTTGATAAAGTTAAAAAATCTGCAATTTCTTGATCATTTAACCACATTGCATATTTTTCTGCATCATTTATATCAATTGGTGAAAGATAACATTTTTCTCCTATTAATTTCTTAATATACATCGCTTTATACTCCTTAAATTAAATAAAATTCTTTTTTATCAGCATTAGCTAGCCAGGATATTAGCCAAAGCTACTTGAAACTATGTCATCTCTGGGACCACATCGAGCGCATTGGCTACACGCCTGAGAAAACCTAACAACACTTTATTATAACACATCTTTTTTGCATAAGGGATAGTAGCAATACCCCACAGGGCAAAGACCGAGGAGTTTAAGCGAATAGCCCGACCCTACAAGGTAGGGGTATGCCCGTAATCGTATGCTTAGTTTCCCATAATCCTCTCATTACTATATTTTTCTTGTAAATTTAAAGACTGTATTGTAAAATAAAACAGAGGAGATTCACCATTAAAAACCATACAAATCAGCTTATTAGAAAACTCAGCTTTTTACTCTGTTTCGCTCTTGTGGCCTGTTCCACAAAGCCTAACGTAAAACTCAGTAATAATCGTCAAAAAATTGCAATAAGCAATTCCGCTATGATTGGCAAAAATGCAGCAATTTTTTATCCGGCCAATTATGACGCGCAGGAAAATCTTCCCTCTTTTGCCTTTGAAAATGAACCAGAAGAGATTGGTAAGATTCAAAAAGGATGGAAAGTACAGCCTGTCTTTTTTCAGGAGAAAAATCGAACAGGTTTTATAATTCCTATAGAAAGCGGCACCTCGCTCTACGGAACTGGAGAAGTTATGGGACCTCTCGTACGAAATGATCGTGAAGTATTTCTTTGGAATACCGATAACTATGCCTATTCTAAGTTTGGAGGAAAACAACTCTACCAGTCTCACCCATGGGTATTGGCTGTAAGAGAAGACGGCTCAGCCTTTGGAGTATTGGCCGACACTACATGGCGACAAACAATTACCCTACGCGGAGACATAACCTTTGTGTCTCGAGGCCCTGGGTTTCGCGTGTGCATAATAGAAGGGGATTCTCCACAGGAAGTAGTTTCAACTCTTTCTTCTTATATTGGCCGCATGGAACTACCACCCCTTTGGGCTTTAGGCTATCACCAATGTCGCTATTCATATTACCCCGATTCTCGTGTCCGAGAGATTGCAGATACCTTTCGTGCAAAGAAAATTCCAGCTGACGTTATCTGGCTCGATATTCATTATATGGATGAATATCGCATTTTCACCTTCGATTCAGATCGGTTCCCCGACCCCAGTGCTTTAAATCAGTATCTCCATGAAAACGATTTTAAGTCTATTTGGATGATTGACCCGGGCGTTAAGGCAGAAAAAGGATACTCGGTATATGATAGTGGAACTCTTGGAAATCATTGGGTGAAAACCGCAAATGGGAACAACTATACCGGAAATGTATGGCCGGGAACCTGTGTGTTCCCTGATTTTACCAGAAGTTCCACACGAAAGTGGTGGGCTGGTCTCTACAAAGATTTTATGGCCAATGGGATAGACGGCATTTGGAATGATATGAACGAACCTGCTGTATTCAACGGAATCGGAGGGACTATGGACGTAAGATGTATTCAACGAGGTGACGAAAACTATCCAGAGGACACCCATAACCGATATCACAATGTATACGGGCAATTGATGGTTCAGGCGAGCCGCGAAGGAATTCTTGCAGCAAACCCAGATAAGAGGCCCTTTGTGCTTACCCGCTCAGGTTTTATTGGTTCACAAAGATATGCCGCAACCTGGACTGGAGACAATGTTGCTAACCGTGATCACATGGAAATGTCTATTCCTATGTCTTTAAACCTTGGCCTTTCTGGCCAGCCTTTTAGTGGCCCAGATATTGGCGGTTATGGTGGCAACGCATCTGCAGACCTCTATGCCGACTGGATCTCGGTGGGTGCTTTCTATCCGTTCTCGCGCTCACATACAAATGACAGCTCTTTGCCACAGGAACCCTGGGCATTTGGAGCCGAGGTAGAAGAAACAGCGCGCGTAGCCTTAAATCGTCGATACCGGCTTTTACCCTACCTCTATACTCAGTTTCGTGAAGCTTCGGTGAGTGGATTACCTGTAATGCAACCGGTGTTCTTTGCAGATCCTTCGGATATGTCGCTTAGAGCCGAGCAAAAAGCGTTTTTACTTGGGCCTTCACTTATGGTTGTCCCACAATGGGCGGGTCAAACAGCTATGCCCAAGGGAATCTGGAGAGAAATTAGCGTTGCCGGAGAAAACACCAAAACAGACCCACATCAGGTTCGGCTCTTACAAAAAGGTGGCTCAATAATCTGCACTGGCTCTCAGATTCAAAGCACCGCTGACTACAATGACAAAGACATTACACTTTTTATCTGCCTTGATGAAAATGGCACAGCAAAAGGAACCCTCTACGCTGACGATGGAGAAGGCTTTTCATACAAATCCGGTGATTTTGCTCTTACAGAATTTACCGCCACAAAAATTGACGGAAATCTGAACATAACAGTGAAGCAAATTGACGGGAATCGCGACCGCTCAGAGGTTACGTACCGAATTGCGTTGGTTGAACAAGAAGAAATTAAGATGCACGAAGGCTTTAGCGGAAATGAATTTTCGATAGAACTTCAGTAGCGCACGTATAAGTGTAAAGGCGGAATTAGATCTAAATACTAAAGGTCTAATTCCGGTCTTTATTTCTAGTTTTGCAATTCGTTTTCCAAATAGCTAAATTTAGTTACTAATCTATTCCGTTCCTCTAAAAAAGCTGCATCGTAAGGTTTGTAGGTTCCTGGTTTATTTATTAAATCAGGATTTTTTGTTACTAAAAACTCTTTTATTCCATTTGTGTTGAGCCAATAGAAAATCCCCCAGTTTATAAAGTCCCATTCAGAATTGTATTCATGCGCTTCATAATCAATGCAGTACATACGGTCGTTGCAAATAATGAAATTTGCCGGGTAAAAATCGACATGGAATCCAGCTCTTTTTAACTTGTAGTGCAAGTCAAACATTTTTTGTAGTATTTGATCAGTAATTTTACCCTGTGCTACGTAATCAATCATAACAGGACCATCTATATATTCTTTTACTAAAAGCAATTTTTCTTTATTAAAACCAATTAGTTTTGGAATAGAAATTCCTGCTACTGCCATTCTTTCATGACTAAGGATTTCAAAATTTACCGCTTCTGTTAACGGGATTGCATTTTGCTCAGTTTGAATGTAATTTTTAAGTGTTACTTTTTTATGATTATGATTTTCGTACAACAGAGAAATTGCACTCTTCCCCTCTCCAATTTTTGAAAGATAAGAATACACATCCCCATTAATAATGAGTTTATTATCTAGTAATTGTATATCTTCAAAATATTCCATCTCGTTTTACCTCGTTCTACTACAAGTTCTATACAAGATATGCATTAATCTTTTTACAGTTCCATTTGTACATTTATTCATAAATAACTCCTAAATTACTAAATATTCTCCCTATTTATTATAGCACGGCAAATTTGCAATACATGAACTTTGCAAGAAAAAGGTTAAAACTTGACAGAAGCTTAAACAAAGTTCATCATAATTTATAAGGCTCTAAAAAAGGAACAAGAAAAATGAAAGTAACAATCGCTACAGATTCATTTAAAGGAAGTGCTAGTTCTATAGAAGTTGCTAGAGCTATAGAAAGAGGCATACACCGCGTAAATCCAGATGTTATTTGCGATAAATATCCTGTAGCAGATGGTGGTGAAGGTTTAATTGATACACTACAAAAAAAAGGTGACGAGATAATCACCATTCCTGTTCATGGCCCCCTATTTGAGACTGTTAATGCATCTTATTTAAAACGTGGAGCTATGGCAATAATAGAAATGGCTGCCGCTAGTGGACTTCCTTTGGTTCCAGAAGACAAAAGGAACCCGTTACATACCACAACGCTTGGTACTGGTGAATTAGTATTGCATGCGCTAGAGAATGGCTGTACAGAATTAATTATTGGAATTGGTGGAAGTGCAACAAATGATGGTGGTATTGGGTTACTAACCGCTCTTGGTGCAAAATTTTATGATAAAAATAAAAAAGAATTAGTTCCTGATGGAAAAGCATTACAACAATTAGACAGTGTCGATTATTCACAAATGACTCCGCTATTAGCTAAAGCACATATTAGAGTAGCTTGTGATGTAGACAATCCTCTTTGTGGTGAAAATGGGTGTAGCGCTATCTATGGGCCACAAAAAGGAGCTACTCCTCAAATTATTGCGATTATGGACAAAAGCCTTAAAAATTTTGCTACAATTTCAAATAAAGAAGATGCTGCAAAAATGCCTGGTGCAGGTGCAGCTGGTGGATTAGGTTTTGCTCTCTGCAGTTTTTGTGGGGCAACACTAGAAAGCGGTATTACCTTAGTATTAGATTTAATTGGTATAGAAGAGTCTTTAAAAGATTCCTCTCTGGTAATTACCGGTGAAGGTAAAATTGATGGACAAAGCATTAGAGGAAAAGTACCAGTTGGTGTTGCTACTCTTGCATCTAAATATCATTTAGAAGTTATTGCCTTTGCAGGAGATATTGGCTCTGACACAGAAGTTTTATATGATAATGGCATTTCAGCAATTGTAAGTACTACAAATGCCGCAATGCCATTATCACAAGCTATGGGAAAATCCCTAGAGCTAACAGAAGATGCCGCTTTTAGAACTTGGCATCTAATTGAAATGGCTAAAAGAATTAAATAGCCTTATCTAAGAACTTTATTACCTATATCATTAAAATTGTAGTATATTAGATCTTTCATTTCTGCAATTGAAATATTCCAACGTTCTATCTCTTAATCATCCTCAAAAAGGCCGATAGCTACACTCTTATCGATTGTTTCAAGAGTAAAAGCCCATAATTCTTCAGAGTACTCTTTGATGCAGCGTTTTTTATTAATAACTTGCGATTTTTTAATCTTTTTACCTTTTATGTTCTGATTTCTCGTATAGTAATGATTCAATATAGGTTGAAGATTGTCCAAAACCAAAGCATATTTTGCTTCTTTTGTAGAGGCCTGTTCATATTCATTCCAAAGTCCATTAAATTCACGACTTTGTTCATCAGGTAATAAGCCAAAGAGCTTATCTGCAGCTTTTTTCTCTTGAGTTTTTATTTTATCTCTGCCAGCATCGTCATATAAAAAGACATCACCTGCATATATTTCTACTAGATCGTGAATAAGTAACATCTTAATAACTCTTAGTATGTCTATATCTTTCTCTGCGTATTCTTGCAAGGTAAATGCCATAATAGCAATGTGCCATGAATGTTCAGCACTGTTTTCCTGCCGAGCACCTCCGACCACACCATTTTGCCTATATACAATTTTTAATTTTTCTATTTCGTTTATAAAGTTCATTTGTTGAACTAATTTTTCACTAATCATATTTTTACCTCTAAATATCAATCCGTTGTAATCAGAAACTTGAAATAAGTTTATTTTCCAATAATATTTTAACAAAATTTCTACAAACTTATATGGTTATCAATTTTTGATCATTTTGCAGGATCATTGTTAAAGGCTCTCCCCAATATTTAAGTTCTACCCCAAGTTCAAGTAAAGGCTCTGCCACATTCAATTGAGTAGCACATGCTTTACAAGCCGATACTTTAACACCAGCTTTAAGCAGTTCTCTAATACCATCTTTAACAATAGTTGAAGTTGCCGATAATTTTGCAGTACTTCCCCATATTATTACAGTAACCTCATCCCACCATTTTTTTTGTATGGAAGTTTTTGCATACATAAAAACCATTTTTTCAAAAAGAACTTCATCAGAATTTGTCCACAAAATAAATAACTCTTTACTCACTTCAATCTCCTTAGATGTTTAACTTAGATAATTGATTTAGACATCTACTTTTTTATTAATCCTCGCTAAGTAATGATTCTTTTACAATTGTTTTAGCTAACGATTTTGAAATTGTTTTCATATCAGAAAATTCATCACCCTTAGAATTTGCAGTAGCTTTTAATGCCAATTCACCCGTTTTTACATCAGTAAAAACTATTTCAAAACTTGCTTTTGGATATGAAACTGAATATCCACCAGATGTCGTTGTATAAGGAACACTAACTAATTCTCCATCTACATACTGGCTTTTATAATTAATCTGTGTTTTTTGTGGTATATAAGAAGACTCTTCAGAGGCATCTATAACGGTTACTGACACAATACAATCAATCCCATTCTCTAAATAAATCTGATCTAACTCACTTTGAGAATATTCTTTTAATGGAGAAACAATATTTATACGAGAAACAGCATTCTTGCCATTAGAAGTAAATTCATTTACTAAATCTGCTTCTAATGTTTTTCTAAAATCAATATCCCTTGTATTTCCAAATACAAGAATTTTCTTATAAGTTGATATTTCTATATCTGGATTTTTAAAACTACTAATATTTGTTGTTGCACAACTAAATACAAAAAAGATAACCAAAATAAAAACTAAAGAAATGATACGTCTTTTCATTCTCTATGCTCCTTAACAATAGTATAACATAGTAGACATAAAAAACGCTATATAGTAACACCTCAGAATATTATTGCTCTGTTTTGAGAATATTCAATATACTTTTTATCCTTATCATAAAATCTATGCGCAAATTAAAACACAAACCTCACTCGTAGAAAGCCGAGATTTAGTTTGTAATCAAATAATCAAAGTGCTATCACCTTATGTATACAAATAAACTATTTTTTTACAGAACACGAATCTCTTTCAATCAAAACAGGATCTAGTGTTATTAATTTTGCACTAATAGTTTTATTATTAATTTTATCTAATAACAAATCTGTTGCTATTTTGGCCAACTCTTCTAGTGGTTGTGATATTGTTGTTAATTTTGGAGAAATAAACTTTGCAAGTTGAATGTCGTCATAACCAATAACAGATATATCTCTAGGAACTTCTAATCCTTCATTAGATAATGTATTAATAAAGCCTAAAGCCATCATATCGTTTGTTGCAAAAACGGCTTCTGGCCTATTAGATAATTTCAAAAATTTATAGGCACCAGAAATTCCTCCTGCAAAATGAAAATCTCCTACAGAAATAAAATCTTCATTAATTTTTATACCTGCTTCTTTTAAAGCTTTTTTATACCCTAAAACTCTCTGAGAGCTTGATGAAATAAAAGCAGGACCACTGATACAACCTATTTTTGTAAAACCACGTTTTAGTAAATACTTAGTTGCTTCATATCCACCTTTTTCATTATTTACAACTATATTATCAATATTATAATGTCTATTTGTCCTATCAGCTATGACAATAGGAATAGAATATTTTAAAAGTTTACTTATATCATCATCTGTATTATCTGATGAAATAAAAATAACTCCATCTACTTTTTTTGAAATAAGCATATTTGTATAAGAAGCTTGTTGTTCAATATTATTATTAGTATTACATAAAATAATATTATATCCTTTAGAAAAGCAATACTGATCTAGCGATCTAGAAATTTCAGCAAAAAAGGGATTTGTACAATCTGGAACAATAACACCTATAGTTTTCTGAAATCCCATTTTTAAAGCTCGAGCCATCATATTTGGCTGATAATCTAATTCTTCCATAGCTTTATTTACTTTTTCTTTTAAGGAATCACTAACAAATCTAGTTTTATTTATTACATGAGAAACTGTAGCAATAGATACTCCAGCAAGCTGTGCAACATCTTTAAGTGTATTCATTTTGCTTTTTATATTACTCCAACATTAGAATTACTCTTGGTTTGCAATACCATTTTACTTTCTAACACTGTTTTTAAATTGGGAATTGAAACTGCAGCACCACTTTTTGATACTGCTAAAGAGGAAGCTTTAGATGCTAACTCTAAAGCCTCTTCAATAGCTATCCCTTTCGATAATGATGCTATAAAATATCCTGTAAAGGTATCTCCTGCCGCTGTTGTATCAACTACTGGAACATCATATGTTCCATGTCTTTTTTCAATATTTTTATCAAAATAAATAACCCCATCCTTTCCCAAAGTAATAACAAATTTGGCGGAAGGATATTTAAATTTTAATTCTTTAATCACTTGTTCTACATTTCCAGTACAGCAACCGGCCATTGATGCTGCTTCTATTTCATTTATTAAAAAATAATCCACATACTCCAGATTAAAAGTTTTAATTTTTTCATTATATGGAGAAGGATTTAAACAAATCGTCATTCCTTTCCTATGTGCTATTTCCATCACTAAAGGAATATTATTTATCTCATTTTGCAAAATTAAATAATCACCTTTGCTAAAATTTGCCATAACTGGATAGGCTATACTAAACTAGACAAAAAAAATAAGGGGTCGTACAATTCCATAGGAGAATA
>MLPZ01000011.1 GCA_001885315.1 Treponema sp. CETP13 | reverse complement strand
ATTTCATATATTTCTCTTGCGTCTTTATCCAGATACATTACATCCAGCTGTTCTATTGCACTCTTTATATTTGTGTCTACTGCCAACTCCTGCGGTATTGAGTCTTTTTTTTTTTTTCTTCTACTTCAGGAACTCCTTTTTCAACAATAAAAATAGGAACTGACCAGAATGAATTCTCGGTCGATTTAAAAGCTAAAGACCTTCCTCTAGGTGTCTCTGTTATCGAAATTGTTATAGAAACGGTAGAGGGTGATAAAACAGTAGGAGCTGCATTTGTTAGTAAAGTTCCTGAATTACCAGTTCCTGCAGAAGGAGAGAAGGCACAGAAACCGGATAAACCATTATTTGATTGGATAGAAGGTGAAAATATTTATTACACTTCTATTTATCAAGGAACATATTCATACAACGATTTATTAGTGAATAATATTCCTTTTAATAATCAAAAATTTGACCAAGGCGGAATTATAAAGAAAAGTGATTTAGAGGTTGGTGAAAATACTTTTTCTACTTCTATTACGTATGCAGAAAAATCTTCTGCTAAAACAACTTATAAATATACAAAGGCAGGAGACACAAAAATAGAAATAAAATCGGTGGACAACGAGCCGTATGCTTCTGGTATGCAAATTGTATTACCAGCTACGAGCACAAAAGAAGAACCACATGTTTTATTGGCCACAGTAACTTCGCCATATACTATTTCTAAAGCAACAGCAACAATAAATGATATTGCTACATCTGCAATTGTAACAAAAACAGATACTCCAAATGTATATACGGTTACCGTGCCACTTAATAATGTACCTGCTGGGATAGATGACGTTGAAATAACCGCAATAGTAAATAAAGGAAAAGTAACAGTCAGAGGAATGCTTTCTGTGTTGCGAGATCCTCCTGTTGCTGGAGTTGATAATAAAGAGACAATTTATTGGTTTAAATCTTCTCCGCTAGATTCTTTTTCTGAAAAATATATGCTAATGAAAAAAGGAGAAGAGTTTTCTGGGTATGCTAACCTTTCTAACCCAGTGAGTGTTAAATTCGAACCAGCTATAGAAGGTTTAACTGTTTCAGTAACCGAAAATGTAATAACTGTAGTTGCTACAAAAGATGGGTTTTATTCTGATGTGCAAGTCGTTGCAACAGATAGAGATGGATTTACGTATAAAGCTCCTGTTTTTAGTGCAGTTGTAGATTCACAAGAACCAATGATTTCTGTGAAAACACCAAAAACACAAGATTGGGTTAAAACAAAGATTGATTTTTCATTAGATGTTACCGATGAAAACGGAGTAAAGAATGTTTCAGTATCAGTTGATTCTGGAGCTCATTGGACAGAAGTTGCAAAATTAGATGTTGAAGGTTCTTCGGAATATAAAACAACTCTTGATATAACAGAATTGAAAGATGGTTTAGTTCCTGTTTGGGTTCGAGCAATTGATAAAGCAAATCGACAATCTATAAAACATCTTGTTGTTTCAAAAGACACTATAGCACCGAAAGCTACAGTAATTGTTCCTCCTGATGGCGAAACAGTAAATGGACGAACAACCATCGTTTTTTTGCCACAAGATGCTGGGAAATTAGTAGATGTAACTTCTAGGGTTGGGGTTTTGTCAGATGAAGATTTTGCAAAAATGCAATCTGAAGCCGAAAAAAGAGGTGAAAAATCTCCTCAAAAAATAGAACCAGAAAAATTAAATTATTCTCCTGTTGTAAAAAATCAAGTAGGAACAGAAGAAAGGCCTCTTTCTGATGCTATGCAATATGAATTTACAGATGCTGCTGGAAATGTTGGCTTTTTACAAAAATATAATTTCACTATAAATGATGAATCTGATAAACCAAAAGTAGAGATCCATGTCCCAGAGGCGGGCGCTGTTATTACTTCTGATTTTGAAATTTCTGGTGTTATTTATGATGATGATGGAGCTTGTAGAGTTTGGTATGCTTTAGATGATAATGGAGATAGAGATACTAGTGAGTTCAGGTTGCTTTCAGACGAATATGTTAATAGTTATTCAATAGATATTCCTTTAGCTGTGCTTTCCGATAACGCTCATTGGGTTACCATCTTTGCAGAAGATATATATGGAATAAAGAGTGATCCGGTTTCTATTCCCTTCAGGGTTTCGCTCGAAGAACCAAAAGCCAAAGTTTTAGAACCAGAGGTTGGAATTACAGTAAAAGATACAGCAACTATTTCGGGAACTGCTTCTGATAAAAATGGTATAGAGAAAGTACAGATATCTGTAGATAATGGCAATAGATATAATGATGCTATTGGAACAGAAAATTGGTCATATACTTTTGATACTAATATTATAGAAGATGGTACACATGTTTTCTTTATTCGTGTCTATGATAAATATGGTATCGAAGGATTGTATTCTAGCTTAATAAACATAGATAACACAGATCCAGATTTAGAATTAGATTTACCGTTAGATGGTTCTGTTTCTACGGGGAAAGTATTTTTCTCTGGAAGAACAATGGATAATATTGGATTGCAAACACTCTCTGTTTCTGTAAATTCAATAGGTGATAATAAAAGTGATGTGCCAGATGATTTATCTTTTATAAAACTTGTTCCAGATGATATTATTACACAAGTTGTAGATGTTTCTGATTTACAAGATGGTATTTATAATATTGAACTTGTTGGGGGTGATGCTGCTGGTAATATTACACGTATATCGCGCAATATTGAGTTAGATACGTCAAAACCAGCTACAGTAGCAAATTTAATGTATCCTTTGAATGGAGAGCATGTAAACGGATTGTTTAATATTTATGGTCGTACAGAATCTGAAAGTAAAATTGTTCGAGTTTTGTTATATATTGATGAAAAGATGCTAACTGAGACTACGGTTTCTGCAAGTGGTTATTTTAAATTTGCATTGACTCCAGAAATGTTGGAGGCAGGATCCCATGCTGCGCAAATAAGGGTTATAACAGAGAAAGGAGATTCTGTTGCTTCGAATATTCAAACATTTGATTATTCCCCAACGGGGCCTTGGATTTCTATTGATAATTTTTGTATGGGAGATTTTGCTTTTGATAGGCCTTATTTAGAAGGTTCTACTGGGTATGCTTTGACCGAAAGAGATGTTGTTGTTTTAACGAACAAGAAAGCTTCAAAAGAAGAAAAAGAAGCTGTAAAAGCAAAAGCCGTTGATCGAGTAGATATTAGTTTTGATAATGGTAAGACCTTTGAGAAAGTTGGAAGTTCAGAAAAATGGCATTATCGTATTGAAAATGAAGATATGGTTGCTGGGTACCATTTTTTAATTGTACGTAGTACTATGAAGAATGGCCAAATTGCTACTACACGAAGTATTTTTCAGATTGATAAGGAAGCTCCTATTATAAAGCTTGTTTCTCCTGGAGAAGGTGGAAGTTATAATCAAGAATTACGATTTGCAGGTTTGTCTTCTGACGATGTAAAATTAGATTCTGTGACATTGGCTTTAAGAAATGGTGATAAATCATCATACGAAGTTCCTAAATTTATTCAAGGTTTGTATGTAGACACTCACTTTTTTGGTGCTACATTATACGATATAGGGCTAGGGCTTACTTTCTTTGATGATAACGTTAAATTGCAGGCACAATATGGGCAACTTACACAAAGTCAATATTATGCAATGAGTGGTAGTGACGAGGAACTTAGATATGGAGGAAATGTATATGGTGGTAAACTTATAGCGAATGTTGCTTCCATTCCTTTTAGGTATTTCTTTGGTCCAGATTGGTCTTGGTTAAGTGCTGCTTTTGGAGTTGGAGCTAATTTTTCATATTTTACAGATACGCAAAGTGGCCAAGCTCAAATGCTCTCTGCAGTATTAGGGCAGGTTGAATTTCCGCGTATTACAATTCCAAAACGAAAAGTATTAAGTACTTTTAGTTTTTATGGTGAAGCACAACTTTGGTTTATACCAACAGATGTCTCATCATCTGTTGAGATTAGTTCGTTAGTACCACAGTTAAGTTGTGGTGTACGTATGAATATATTTTAAGGAGCGAGGGTTTTCTGTTGAATAAAAAAGCTAGAAGAAGTACTTCAATTTTTATTTTTCTTTTTATGACAGCTTTTCTGCTTTATGCTGAAAATGACTTAAGTAAGGAAGTTACAAATAAAATAAATGTTGCGTTTAATGATAAATCTAAAGAATCTGTTGTTGAAATTTTAGATAACTATAAAAATAGTAATGAATATACACTTATAGAAGCATATGTTTTAAAAAAAACACGAGAAAGTTTTATATTTAATAATTTAGAATTTTCTAAGGCTATCTCCTTAGAACTTATAAATAATAACCTTGATAATTTTGATGCAGTGGATTTATATGCGCAAATTAATAAAGCTATTACAAGACAAGCTCTTTTGACAAAACAAAGGGAAGAGGCAAAACTTTCAAAAGAAGAGCTTGAAAAAAAGCAGGCAGATGAGGTACGTGAACAAATTAATAAAGAATATAATTCTATAGCAACTGCAACAGGTGAAAAAGTATACCTTACACCAAAACAAAAGATTAGATATTCTCCATTTTGTTGGAATGCAGATGTCCATGCAGCAGATATTTCTTATATTTCTACTCCTTCTTTAACAAATGTGAAATATGGGTTTGGTGCAAGTGGTGAATTTTTATATTACTCAGATGTAGTAACAGTAGGCGGTGAATTAAATTTTAGTACAAAAGTACTTACTTTTGTTGGTGGTGAATCTATTATGAATTCAATTTCTTTTGTTCCTGCTTTTGCTCTTACAGAGTTTAATGATAAATTGTTTTTACGGATTGGGTTCGATTATTTATCTTCTGATCCAGAATATGATGGGACTGCTGTTTCGCCATTTTTTTCGCCTTTAATAGGGGTCGGTTTAACAAATCTTAGTATAAATACTACACAATTAAATTTATCTGCCGATTATCTAATAGGAAGTTTAGCTGTAGATGAAGTAAATTTTGCTTGTGATTTAAAAGGAAAGCTATTTATCCCTATTGCCGAGATAGGTGCAATTGATTTAGGAATAAATACTGGTATAATAGATACTCTTATGTTAGTAGATGGTGGAATAGAAAATAGGGCAGAATTGACATTTAGTATTGGAGTAGGAACCTATGAATAAAAAGAGATTAGTAATATTTTTAATAATATTGTGTACCTTAACAAGTTTTGTATTTGCTTCTTCGGCAATAGGTGAAAAATATTTATCTGCAGCAAATGAGCAATATTCAATTGGAAATCTCGAAAAAGCATACAACTATATTAATAGTTCAATGAAAATGTACGTAGATGAACCTGTTCCAGATGCCGTGTTATTTTCTGCTCATTTAATTTATTTAGAATATCTTCAAGAAATCAAAGTAAATGAAGATATGAAGTCTTTTAATCTGGTAAAAAACTCATTAAAAGACTTTCCGCTTGTAGTTGATGATGATATAACGAGCTTAATTGATTCGATAAATCAGCAAGAAGTAGAGATAGCAAAAATAGAAACTTCTAGTGGCAATAAAGATTTTTATAGTGCTCAATTAGAAGCTATGAAGTCACAACAAAAAGCAGAACTACAAGCCTTAAAAGAGAGCCAAAAGAGTGCTGCAGAGAGTCAACAAAAGATGCTGGATCAAATCTCGGCACAAACAGGTTCTTTTACAGAAGCAATAACTAATAGTACAAAGGCTAGTGAGCAAAACAGCAAGACAATTAAAACCGCAATAACAGTTGTTGTAATAGCCTTGGGGGTAATTTTATTATTAGTCGTTTTATTTATGGTTATAAGTTGGCAAAGTTCAAAACATCAACAAGAACGATTTCAGGCAACCCTTGAAATGGTATCTCAGATGAATAGGTCTCCTAGTGAGAGATTAGCATTGGGAGCTGTAACAGATTTATATGATAAAGACTTAAAATCTGCTGGCAGTTCTCGATGGGGTGTAGATGCTCTACCTGAACCTGAGTTGAGTGATAAAGAAATAGCAGAAATTAATGAACTTGCGGTTACTTGCGAGAGATTGGGAGCAGAAATAGATTTTTCGACTGGAAGAAAAAATAATTCAAAAAATGTATCTGAATTAGTGTATAAATTAGCGTGCGCGCAAGGAATGAATCCTGGAAAAGCTAAAATCTATTTTTGTGCAGCAATGGTGTACGATGCAGGTTTTTTAGCGATTGACCAAGATCTTTTACAAGCAAATGAATTAAATGAAAAGCAAAAGTATGAAATACGTAGTCATGTACAAAAAGGTGTCGAAAAATTAGATTTTGTTCCTCAAAGATATAAACAAATATTTATAGATGCAGCGACAAAACATCACGAAAACCTTGATGGATCAGGCTATCCAGAAGGTATAAAAGGTGATGAAATTCCTATGATTGCGCGGCTTATTCATATTGCAGAAATGTTTACATCGTTAATTTCGCGAAGAAATTATCGAGGAATTTTAGATAAGGAATCTGCTGTTACAGAACTTCGCTCAGAAGGAAAGGCTGTTGATCAAACAATTGTAGATTTGCTTGATTCTATAATTTAACAGTATTGATTTTTAAGTGTTTTGTACCTCAGAATTTTCTGAGGTATTTTTTTTGACATAATTGCCTTGTAGATTACTTTTTATATGTTGCATAAAAATCTTATTCTGATTTGACAAAAGCGGAACAGTATAAATTGGATGTCCAGCTTCGTCTGTTCGATAAATGGAGGTAATTTTTTCTTTGTATGCAGGACTAAAATCAGAGTTTATCCACCAATCGAGGACGTTAATAACACAGAGAGTGTATTTTAGTAAATTTAAATTTGTCTTAAGTGAGGAATTTTTTCCACCTAACAGTATTTCTAGACGATGAGAAATAGTATTTTGAATTTCAAACTCATAGTTGTCCCATAAATTCGACGCACCTAAATTGATCCCGGAGTCATAGGGATTAGGATTTTCTTTGGCGGTTTTTTCTGCTCTCTGAATAATCTTAGTAAAAGTATTTTTAAGATATGTTACCCGAGCTGGTAAGGGTAAATAGGTACTGTCAGGTGTTGGTCGTGCCATAAAAATAAGATCAAAAGAAATCTTTGGTAAAAAATAATGTTTTTCGATCCATAGCCAATTAGAAAGGGTCCGTTTGCCATATGAGGATGAAAAAAAGTCAGGTTTTGTATGCAATTGATTTACTGATTCTATGAGATCAGGTAAAATTTGTTTTCCAAGAATATCATCTCGATATAATGACCATGTTGCAAAGATATTTTGCATAGAGTCATTTGCGATAACAAAATCTAAATCTCCTTGCACTGTAAAGTTTATAAGCCGACAAGCTTGAAAAAGATCTTCAATTATTCGTAAAAGAATGATTGTAATTTGTAATGGATTTTTTTCTGAGATTAGGTTAAAACCATCCTGAAAATTATATAAAGGTTGAAAATAGGGGAACAGATCTGGTTTTGTATTTAATGATTGCCATCCAGCCTCTGGAAATAGTCTTTCTAAAACTTCTAAACTTTGGAGTACTAATTTTTGTTCTTTTTTTTCTTCTTGCATTTGTAACAAAGCTTTTTGTTCAGCAGCTTGTTTAAGTTTCTTTTCGTTTTCTTCTTCTATAGATTTATCTTTTTGAGGTAATATTATATCGAATTTTGTAAGTCCTAAGAATCTTAAAATTTCAGATATATTAGTGGTAAAGTAATCTGGATAAATGTGCATTTCCTTGCTTGCCATTCTCAGAAGTAAAGGGAACATACTTTTTACTAATTGATTATTTATGTATACCCATTCAGAAGTTGCATTTTTTGCATATTTTAAAAGCTGTTCTTTCTTTTTAGGGATATGGGAAGAGACTTCTAAATACATTTTTTTTATTAATTTAGTCATTTGAGCTTCGTTAATAAAATATAATGGCATAAGTTCACGATAAAACTTTCGTATAATAGGTACCATTTTTTTAATAGTTATAGAGTTTTCAGTTGATTCAAGTTGCAGGTATTGTATTTTAATTGATTGTATATTCCAGTTTAAAATAAAGTTAAGAACTTTTTCTGGCCAGTCTTGTTTTTCGGAGATTTGTTTTTTTAATAAAGGGGTTGCTAACGCAAAAATATATTTTATTGAATGTATAAAACTTTGGATATGTCTAATATTTTCTTTTAAAGTTATTTCGATATAGTCAGGTAAAATTTTATCATTATAGCCAATAGCGAACTGAAATATTTTTTTAAGGATGTTTTGGTTTTGCTGAATTTTATATTCTTCTGACTCCATTACTTTTGATAATTGAGCTAGGTTTTTTGAATCCCAAATGGGTAATTCGTAAATTTTCGGTCTAATAGGAGCCTTTTTTGTATTATTAGTTATATTTTGTACATACGCATTGTTATTTGTTGTTCGTTTTTTGTCTTTAAGGCTATTTTTTTTATTATGGGCAGAACGTTTTGAAGTGCGATAATCGCTTGCAATTCGTTTAATTGCAGCAGTATCTACAGGTTCTGGTTTTTCAATTCCTATTTTACCTCCAAGAAGAGATGCAATTCGTTTTGCTTCTTCTTCATCAATTGGGCCAAGGTTTCGACGAGTTTTTTCTAATTCTCCTGCTTCGAACAAAACAGGTCGGCTTGATTTTTCTTTTTTTTCATCACTCATACTACTTTGTAACCTCTATAATCTTAAAGTATGTTTTTTTGCGATAACAAAAAATTTCTTTAAGGGAATCTCATAGCCTTCTTTTGTACGGATATTCCCATCACATTTTCCAAACATTGTATGATATTCTGTATGCATTATTAAAGCACTAACCGTACGCTTTGTATCGCTAATTGGGTGAAACGCAAGGTCTACCATGCTTTCTATATCCTGGACAACCCAAGTTCCTAAAATTCCTTTTGGCTGAGTAATTCTAATTGGAGGTAAAGGGGTAGCTTCTCCATCAACAAACAGAACGTTTTCATTATAAATGCTTGTATTTATAGGATCTTGCGAAGTGGTATAAATTTTAAAAACAACGCGTTTCCCATTCCAGTCCCCAAACCCTGTCAAAGAGTAGTCTTTTGTGCGATGACTACAAAATGACCACCGCATAGAAAATAATCCCATCCCTCCTGCATCCGATGCCGAAGGAGAATTTTTAGTTGTAGAGGTTGAGATAGATCCTTTTATTGGCATTGCAGAAACATGAGCTACAGAACATCTGTTTTTTAAAGGATATGGTGTAATCGAAGTGAGCAAACCCCAATCTTCATCACTACTAGAATTAAAAACTCCGGCAACTTCGGGGCGAGCAGCATCGTTTTCGAAATGGAAAACAAAAGAAAAAGTTTTTTTTATGTGATCCCAAGACATTCTAAAATAGCGATTTTTACGAAACGTAACACAAACGCTATTATCCAAATGATGTGGTACGATGTGCCGTAATGGTAAAAAACATCTATAAGAAAGTTTTTTACCTGTGGCATGCTCCCAAAAATTAGTTTCTGTAAAACAAAACCAATTTGAATCTAGAATGTCTATTGTTCCAATGTATGTATCTGTACTAAAAAAATACTCAATATTGCCACGTATACGCTTGTTAGTAATAAACCTAGGAAGTGGCATAAGATTATAAGGTTGTTTTAGAGTATGAACATCTATAACTCTTGGAGGGGTTGCATAAGTTCCAAATTGAGGAACTCCTCTTTTTAAGACAGATTCAAGAGTTTTTTTTATTTCTCTACTATACACGTTTTATCCTACTATATTTTTTATAATTATACTCTATAAATAGAAAAATCGAAAGTGTGTTTTTATTTGCTATTTCATAAAAGTAGGCGTAAAATAAATTAAAAATAATTACTATAAAGGTAGGCATATGAGCGTAACATTATATTCATTAGGAGCAGCCCAAGAAGTTACTGGATCAAAACATGTTTTTGAAGTCGATGGTAAAACATATTTAGTGGATTGTGGTGCATTTCAAGGTAGACGTAAAGAAGCAGACCAAAAAAATAGACAATTTGATTATCCTGCTAAAGATATTGAAGCTGTTATTTTAACACATGGTCATTATGATCATTGTGGTCTTATTCCTGTTCTGACACAAAAAGGCTTTAAAAAAAATATTTATACAACCCCAGCAACTCGTGATTTAGCAAATCTTGTCATGATGGATAGTGCACATATTCAAGCTCGAGATGCTCAGTATTGGCAAAAACAATCAAAAAAGAAAAACGAAACTTTTGATTGGAAACCTTTATATGATGAAAATGATGTAGTGCAAGCTACTAGTCAATTTGTAACGGTATCGTATAATCGTGAAATGTTTATTGGACCCAATGTAAAAATAGAATTTTTTGATGCCGGTCATATTTTAGGTTCTGCGATGGTTCTTGTCACAATTGTAGATGCAAAAAAAGAAAAAGACGAAACAGGGAGCCGAGATGTACGAATTTTATATACAGGTGATATAGGGCGAACAGGAAAAGCGATTGTTCGTGATCCAGCAATTAATATTCCTGCTCCTGATTATATAATTATGGAGAGTACCTACGGTAATCGCAAACATGAAGAAACTGCTGTTGCAATAGAAGATTTACGCAAAGCGGCTCAACACGCAATTGATCACAAAGGAAAGGTAATTATTCCTGCTTTTGCAATAGAAAGAACACAAGAGATTTTGTATTACTTGCATTTACTTGTTGATAAAGGGAGACTCCCCAATATTCCAATTTATGTAGATTCTCCTATGGCAACAAATGCAACTAGTATTTTTAGGGTTCATCAGGAATGCTATGATGAAGAAACTCGAAATGCATTTTTAGATCATCATAAAAATCCATTTGGTTTTAATGCTCTATCATTTATAGCTAGTGTCGAAGAATCTAAAAGCCTAAATGAAAAAGAAGGTCCAATGATTATTATTAGTGCTGATGGTATGTGCGAGTTTGGAAGAGTCGTTCATCATATAGCAAATAATATACAGAATTCTAATAACACAGTTCTTATAGTAGGATACATGGCAGAAAACACATTAGGGCGCCGTCTTCGTGATGGAGAAAGTGATGTTCGAATTTTTGGAGATTGGTATAAAGTAAAAGCAAAAATAAGTACTATTAATGCTTTTAGTGCTCATGCAGATTATACAGAAATGACAAAATGGCTTGATGCTATCGATACCTCTAAACTAAAAAACATATTTATGGTTCATGGCGAACCCGAAGCACAGCAGTATTTTACACAGTATTTATGGGAACACGATTATAAACATGTAACGGTTGTGGAATATAAAAAAACATATCCTCTCTTGTAAATTGCTACGAGTATTAGAAAGGCGATGTAAATTACATCGCCTTTAATTTTTTTTATTTTTATAATTGCTTTGCACGATATTTTGTAAGAATGGCTTCTCGATCGTTAACCATAAAAATTGGTTGACCTGTTGCATCTATTGCGTCTCTCCAAAGCGTGCCTTCTGGGTTTACTCTATTACGCTCTTTTATAACAAGCTTTGTAGGTATATGAACGTATCGTCCATGAACTAAACCTATAACCAGCTTTGTTTTACCAGCCATGGCTGCATGAACAGCATTGTTGCCAAGTCGTTCGCAATAGATAGAATCGGTAGGAGTAGCCGGAGCTGACCTAATTTGATAACTTGGATCGATATATTTAAGATTAATGTGAATCTTTTGGTTAGCAAAATATTCAGTTATTTTATCTTTTAGATAAACTCCAATATCTGAAAGTCGTCTATTACCAGACTGGTCTTTTTTATTTGTTGCTTGTAGTAATTCTTGTCCAGCACCTTCTGCAATAATTACAACAGCATGTTGGCGGTTTTTTATTCTTTGTTCTAGTGAATGTAAAAAACCAGCTTCGCCGTTTAATTCAAAAGGAACTTCTGGTATTAAACAAAAGTTAGCTTCGTGACTTGCAAGAGCTGTAGCAGTTGCTATAAAGCCGCTCTCACGTCCCATTAACTTTATGAGACCAATTCCATTAATATGAGAATGCGCTTCCATATGAGCTGCAGAAACAGCCTCTGTGGCTTTTTCTACAGCGGTATCAAATCCAAAGGAGCGATCTATGAACAGAAGATCATTATCAACTGTTTTTGGGATTCCAACGACACATATTTTAAGTTTGCGTTTTTCAAATTCTTCGGCAACTTCTATTGCTCCTCTTTGTGTTCCGTCTCCACCAACAATAAAAAGCATATTCATATTTAAAGATTCAACGGTGTCAGCAATTTCGGTAACTCGATTTCCACCACCTCGACTAGTTCCTAAAAAAGAACCTCCAATTTTGTGAATATCATCTACCAAGTCAGGGCGTAAATCTATAGTTTCATAATTATATTCAGGAAGCAAACCTTTAAAACCGAATCTAATGCCACGAATTCGACGAACTCCATACCGATTCCATAGACAACGTACAACGGCACGAATAACGTCATTTATACCAGGGCACAAGCCTCCACAAGTAACAATACCTGCATTTACATGAGACGGGTTAAAATAAAGCTTTTCGCGGGGACCGGCTTTTTCAATATTGTTTTTTAGATATGCCTCTGCTTCTGTTTCTAAAATATCACCATAAATATCAAGGTTATAACGAATAAAATCGTCATCATTTACATAATTAGCAACAAAGTCACCATGAGTAGTTGAAAGTTTTATTGGAGATTCAACTTTACGAGGACCAAGCTCTTCGATGTTAAAATTAAAAAGACCTTTCATGAAAAACTCCTATAATAGATAAAATTGTATAGAATATAAGCAAAGATTGCAATATTTAACGCTTACCATGTTTAAGAAATTCCTTTAATTCTTCGACATATTTAATAGAAATAACAGCTGGGTTACGACGTAAAACATTTAAGGCATGCTTTGATCTAATTGGGTTGTTTTTACTTATTTCGGTAAGTTTGTGATTCAGCAAATTTTTAGTTTCAATTTGCAATAATTTAGAATAATCTTTTAAGCTAATAATATTGTCTGATAAAGATTGTTTTTTTTCTGTAAGGGTTTCTTTTATTTTTTGTATTTCTTTATTTTTGCTTGCAATTTCTTCGAGTGTTCGTCTAAGATCCATAGATTCAATGAATGATAATGTAAAGTCAACCGCAATACAAATAGTTAATGCATAGGTTATTGTTTCTAGAACATCAAAAGGAACATAAGTAAGTAAGGACGATACCCATGGATGAATAAATAAATTAAGCGACATTGATAAAATACCCCAAAATAAAGAAACCGTTGGGGCTACATAGCCTTTTATGTTACCAGGAATGTTTCGATAATCCCAGTAACGAACTTTAAATAGTTTTTCCATTGTTAGGCCAGTACATAGTTCCATAATAGTGCAAACAATAATTGAAAAAATAAATGATTTCCAAATAACACCATTAGAAAGATGATTGATAAAAAGAATAAGAATGGCACCAGAACCATAAATTGGTAAAAATGGCCCGTGCATAAAACCTCTATTAACCAAATGTTTTGATTGTATAGATACAAATGTTGACTCATAAACCCAACCGACAAAGGAATAAATATATAAATACAAAAGATAATTAGTTAGAAAAGATTTCATAACTCTAATATATGTTTAAACAAGGATAAATTACAAGCATGAAGAATTAAATTAGTATTATTTTTGACAAATTATAAAATAGGGGTGTAGTATATAAATATATAAACATTTTTAAAAGGAGGGAACGTATGGGTTCCGTTTTGATTATGGTTTTAGCCTTTGTGGGCTACATCATTGCATACCAGCTGTATGGTAAGTTTATTGGCAATAAGATCTTTGAGCTTAGTAATGCTAACAAAACCCCGTCGGTAGAATTTGAGGATGGTGTAGACTATGTTCCAACTAAAAAAGGAATTATTTTTGGGCACCATTTTACTTCGATAGCTGGTACAGGTCCAATTGTTGGACCTGCTATAGCAGTTATCTGGGGGTGGTTACCGGCACTTATTTGGGTTTTTGTAGGTTCTATTGTAATGGGTGCAGTTCAGGATTTTTCTGCACTAGTTCTTTCCTTAAGAAATCAAGGTAAATCAATTTCTGAAGTTGCTACAGAGATTGTAGGTAAAAAAATTCGTATTGCATTCTTTTTGATTGTTTTTATTGAATTATGGCTGTTTATTGCTATTCTTGGAAAAGTTATGGCAGCTGTATTTGCACAGTATCCAGAATCAGTATTCCCATTTTGGATAGAAATTCCTATAGCAATTGTTTTAGGTTGGGCACTTTACAAAAAAGGCGTAAAAACAGTTACAGGTACATTTTGGGCAGTTTTTGCAATGTACGCAACTGTTGTTATAGGTCATTGGATACCTATTAATGTTGGTGGTATTGGTATTTTTGACAATATTGCAGTTTGGACAATTATATTGTTTATATATGCTTTTATTGCATCTACATTACCAGTAACGACACTTTTGCAACCTCGTGACTATATGAACGCGTGGGAACTCTTTGTTGCAATGGGACTTCTTATTTTAGGTGTTATTGTTGCCGGATTTGGTGGAGGAATGACAATTTCAGCTCCTGTTGTTGATGCAACTCCAGCTGCAGCCCCTAGTTTATGGCCATTCTTATTTATTACTATTGCGTGTGGTGCTATTTCTGGATTCCATTCTGTTGTTGCTTCTGGAACAACTTCTAAACAGATTGCTAAAGAAGAAGATGCATTATTTGTTGGATATGGTTCTATGCTTACAGAAGGTGCATTAGCAGTTCTTGTTATAATTGCATGTTGTGCTGGTCTTGGCCTTGCTGCTCGCGATGGTGATATGAATACAACTGCTGTTTGGGCAGAAACATATTCAAAATGGGGACATGTTGCTCCTACAACTGCCTTTATAGATGGCTCTGCTAATATCGTAACTTATCTATTTATTCCAAAATCAATTGCATTAATCATCATGGGTGTTTTTGTTGCATCATTTGCAGGAACTTCACTTGATACAACAACACGTTTACAACGATATGTTATTCAAGAGCTTCTTGGATCTTCTAAACGAGTTGGTGGTGATACAGCTCATTGGTATACAAATAAATATGGTGCTACTGCAATTGCATTAATAACAGCTGCTTTGTTAGCATTCTCTGGTGGATTAACAGCAGACGGTAAAATAACAGCTGTTGGTGCTACAGTTCTATGGCCATTGTTTGGTGCAAATAACCAAACTCTTGCTGCATTAGCATTATTTGCTGCTTCTGTATATCTTAAAAAACGTGGTGGTAAAAAATACTTGGCAACTTTCCTTCCAGCATTATTTATGTTTGTTATGACTATTTGGGCTCTTGTTTCAAATGAAATGTCATATGTTACTGGTGGAAATGTTCTTTTAGGAGTTGTAAATATTGTTATCATTATTATAGCCGTATTTATTGCAATTGCATCTCTTCAGGCTATGGCAAAAGCTCGTAAAGAAACAATCGCATAACATTTAGATTACTAGAAATAGTAGATTAAACATTTATAGCTTAACTGTAAATGTACTAGAAAAAATCCTAGCAGTAGCTAGGATTTTTTCTGAAGGATCTTTAATGGACACATATTTTGCAAGTTTAAGACAAAAGACTATACTATTTTATGTGGTAATAGGATTTGCAATTACCGCTGTATTAGCTTATTACTATTTTGGTGGAACAAACCGTGTTGGTGCTGAATGGGAACTTTCAGTAACACTTTTTATAAGTGTTGCCATTTTTTCTGTATGTATTCCAATACTTATTAGACTTGGATATTGGCAAAAACGTCAAAAAAATAAAGGATTAAACAAATCAGACTTTTGTAAAATGAAAGATTTATCATTGTACTCTGTTTGGATAGGAAGTGTTTTGGCTATTGCTTCCTGTATTTTTTTAATATATAAATCTTTTTTATATATATCAGTTTTGATGGCTCTGTATGGTATTTATTCAATATGGCCGTCAAAAAAAACATTTAAAATGGAACTTATCTCTTTTGGTGTAAAAGAAAATGAATAAAAAAAATCTATGGACTCGTTTTTGGCAAGGCCACATCGGACACGAGATAGTTGGTTTTTTTCTTGGGCTGGGTGAAGCAAATCGGCAGAAAGCTACTGATCAAATAGAATACGAAGCTCGAGAAATGGAACATATGTTTACACTCATGATTTTTGGAGATGCTGTTGGATTACCATCCCCTCCTATATCGGTGACAATGGAATTACTGCCACTTATGACAGATGATTTTGAAAGAATGATATTACGCGCGACGCAAACTGGGAACGGTTTAAGTGAAATTGCAAGCATAATTGGAGAACCATAAAATGAGCGATCAAGTAGCAAAACAAAAAGTCCATATTTTTTTAGGAAAAGGCGGGGTTGGTAAGTCAACTTGTTCAGCACTAGAAGCTGTATCAATTTTATCGACAAATTCTAAAGTGCTATTAAATAGTATGGATCCAGCACACAATTTGCACGATATTTTTGAGTGTAAATTATGTAAAAATGAAAAAAAAGTATTTGGTACATTATATGTAGCAGAGTCGGATATAGAAGCAAAGTCAAAAGAATATATAAAATCTGTGCAAAATACATTAAAAAATGTATATCACTATCAACAATCATTAAATTTAGAACATTATTTTTCTATTTTAAAATATGCTCCTGGAACAGAAGAGTATGCATCGTTGCTCGTATTAGAAGACTGCTTAGACAAGAAAAAATATGATGCAATAATTGTTGACACCCCTCCAACTGCTCTCACTCTAAAAACCTTGGCTCTTCCACAAGTAAATCTTCATTGGATTAACTCTTTGGCACAGATGCGTCAAGAAATAGTTGATAAAACAAATGGTGTAAAAAAAATTCGCAAAGAGAATTTACGCACTCTAGAAGAAGATTCTGTATATCAGCGTTTGCAATTTATGAAAGCACGGTATGAAAAAATTCAAGCACAATTGCAAGATGATTCTAAAACAGAGTTTGTGTTAATAATGAACGAAGATGAATTAAGTCTTTCTGAAAGTAAACTTATAAAAAAACAAATGGAAGAACTTGGTTTTAAAATTCATCGAATAATAATAAATAAATCTGGAATGTATGTGCGAAATAGTACTTCTAACGGGAAAAATTCTGCAGATATAGACAAAACAATTTCTACAAACCGAGAGGAATGGAGAGAAAAAGTTAAAGTAGTTTTTCCTGAAAGCGTTGTTCAATTATTACCTATGCAAGAATATCCTATTACTGGTGAATCGATGCTTAAAGATTGTTGTGTCAGGTTTACTGACTGACATGAAAACCATTTCATGATATACTCGGACAATGAAAATGAAACCTGATTATACAACCATCTACTCTGATGATGATATTGTTGTTGTAAATAAGCGTAGTGGCCTTTTAGTAGCCGGTGATCGTTGGAATCCAGAAGCTCCACGATTAGACAAAATGGTAGAGAAGGAATTTGGCAAAATATACGCTGTTCATCGTATAGATAAAGATACTTCGGGATTGGTTCTTTATGCACGCAATGCAGATGTACATAGATCATTGTCGTTGGCTTTTCAGGAACGAGATGTTCACAAGGTATATCATGCAATAGTATATGGTCGCCCAGAATGGGAAGAATTATCTGTAGATTTACCTCTAAAAGTAGATGGTGACGAGAGACATCGCACTGTTGTAAACAAACGTTTTGGTAAACCTTCTAAAACGGATTTTAAATTACTAGCAATAGCTGGGCCTTTTTCGATTATAGAATGCACATTGTTTACTGGAAGAACACACCAGATTAGAGTCCATCTTGCTGCAAATGGTTTACAAATTGTTTGTGATCCTTTGTATAGTGGCAACCAAAAAGCAATTAAACTATCAGAAATCAAGCGATCCTGGCGCGGAGATCCGTTCGAAGAGCGCCCCTTGTTGTCACGTCTTGGACTTCATGCTTATAAACTTGAATTAAAACATCCTGTAACAGGTAAACAATTATCGTTTGTAGCTCCTTATTCCAAAGATATGGGAAGTCTGATAAACCAACTTACCAAAATTTTCCATTTAGAGCCTTTTAACTAGTTTCTTTTATCTGCAGGGAGTATCATTCGAAGAGTTTGAATTCGACGTTGGGATTGGTCTTCTACTCTAAAAACTATTCCTTTATATTTTAAAATTTCACTCGATTCTGGAAGATATCCAAATTGTTCGACAAGCCACCCACCTATTGTTGTGCAGTCTTCGGATAAGAATTGCAGTGAAAAAAAAGTATTAACATCTTTTAATAAAATATCACCTGGAATAAGGAATTCATGAGTAGAAACAACCGTTATGCGATCTTCTGCAGGGGCACTAATAGTATTGTATTCATCTGTTATACGTCCAAACACAGCTTTTAAAATATCATCCATGGTAACAATACCGCTATTAGAACCATGTTCATCAACAACAACAGCAAAATGCTTTTTTTGTTTTTTAAAAAAATATAAAAGGTCCAAAGTTGGTTTTGTTTCTGGAACAAAAAGAACTGGATGCATTATATCTTCTAAAGAAAAATTTTCTGCAGGTTCAGAGTAGAATATTACATCTTTAAAGTGAATAATTCCTATAATATTTTGTGGACTGTCTTTATACACAGGTATTCTTGAATAACCAGATTTTGAAATTAACGCAATGGTGTTTTCATAAGAAGCCGTAACTGGTAATGATTTAATTAAAGAACGATGACGTTGAATGTCATGAGTGCGTAAATCTGAAAATTCAAATAATTTTGTGAGCATTTCTCGCTCGCCTGTTTCTAATATGCCTTCTTTTGTTCCAACATCGATTAGAGTTTTTAATTCTTCTTCTGTAATTTGCTGGTTTTGGGTATGCCAGATTTTTTCAAAAAAAACAGTTATTCCATCTGCTAGTTTTGTAAAAAACCAAATAAGAGGAAAGAAAATTATTTCTAAAAATCGTAACGGAGTAGCAGTAATTTGAGCAACCTTAAGGGGTTGATATGTGGCAATTGTTTTAGGTAAAATTTCACCAAATAAAATAATAAGTATTGTCATAATAATAGTTGCAATACCTGTCCCATTTTTACCAACGAGAGATAAGGCAAAGGCTGTAGCAATTGATGATGCAAGAGCGGTAACAAAGTTGTTTCCTATCAAAATAGTAGAAAGTAACTGATTTATATTGCTTTTTAATTTTTTTATCGAGTTAGCTTTTTTTACTTTTGCTTTTACAATCTGTCGAATTTTCATATTAGAGAGTGATAAAAAAGCTGTCTCTGAAGAAGAGAAAAAAGCAGAGAAAAAAACAAGGATGATTAATAGCAGACATAATAGAAGAGTTGTCATTCTGTAACCTCCTCTATATACACTTCTTTTATGCGGCGGTTTTGTATAGAACTCACTGTAAAAGTCCAGTTTTGCACAGTTACACTATCTCCAACAGATGGAATATGGTCTGTTTTTTCCATGATATAGCCGGCGATGGTTTCGTAATACTCAGAGGCTATAGGAATAGACAATGAGTCTGCAATGTCTATAAGACGAGTATTGCCATCTATCATTCCGTTTTGAGGTTTTATATGTGTGTTTTTTTGATTGGGTGTAAACGTGTCAAATTCATCTCCCATAAATCCAAAAATTTCACGAGTTATGTCTTCTTTTGTTAAAAGGCCGGAAGTCCCAGAATATTCGTCCAGAATTATTGCAATTGTATGGCTTTTTTTTCTAAGAATTTCTTGAATTGAAGACATTTTTTTGGTTTCTAGAATAAAAAGAGAAGGACGCATAACTTTTTTGACAGAAAAATCTTTTTGATCACCCCTATAAAACAATACATCTTTTATATATAAAACTCCCTGTATGTCATCTATGTTGTTGTCTTTTCCTACAACAGGGAATCTCGAAAATCTGGATTTTTGTGAAAGTTCAATAACTTCACGGTAGTTTGCATTGGCAGATATAAAAATGATTTCTGTTCGAGGAATCATAATATCCTTTGCTTCTAAATCTGTAAATTTAAAAACACGGTGCATCATGCGAGTTTCGGTTTTTTCAAGAACTCCTGCTTCGTTTCCTACCTCTAAGAATGTTTTAATGTCTTCTTCAGAAAAAGATTGTTTAGAACGTTTTAATTGAATTTTAAAAAGTGAAGCTAAAAACCGTGAAATAGTGGTAAATATAAAAACAAACGGTTGTAGTATTCGCTCTAAGATTTGAAAAAGCCACGCTACATGAAATGCAATAGTTTCGGCATGACGCGTTCCAATAGTTTTAGGTGTTATCTCACCAAAAATAAGTAAAATAAGTAGTGCAATTCCTGTAGCAAGAGCAACTCCACTGTTCCCATAAAGTTGGTAAGCAATAGTTGTTATCAAAGACGTTAAGGAAATATTTACAATATTATTTGCGACAAGAATAGTGTTTAGAAGTTTTTCTTTATTATCTAGAAGTTTCCCTGTTCTAATAGCTCCTTTGTGTTTTTTGCTACGCAAAAATCTAATGCGTAATTTGTTAACAGATAGATAGGCGCTTTCTGAAGCAGAAAACAACATGGATAATAAAATAAGTACAATGGCAACAATAATAAGTGGTGTAAGATTTGCAGAAGGAGGCTGAGCAACTTCCATTAATTATTACCTTTTAATTGTTTAATTTTTTCTAAAATATAACTGGCATTTTCGGTTTTGGTATCGGCATCGTATGCTTGTTGCAAATAATCTAAAACTACATCGTTCGATTTTCCAATTTTTGCAGCAAGGACGGCAGTAGAATACAGTAGTTCTTGGTTTTCTTCTGTTGTAAACATATCTTTTTTTTCGAGAAGATTTATAAAACACTGCAAAGCGCCATCTGAATCTTGATCTTCTATGCATGATTGTGCATCTGCATAGGTAAGCATTAAAAGATATTTACCTAAAAGCCCACTTTCATTCTGTGGGTCAAGATCAGGAATTTCACGAATAACGTCTCCCATGATTAGATGATACTCATCGGGGAGAGCTTCATAGAAAGCATCTATGGCTTTTACTCGTGCCATTCCTTCTGTGCCTTCTATGGCGTTTTCTAGTTTTGTAAATTTAGAAATAATATCTTTGCGTGAGGAAAGTAGTGATAATATACTTTCTGATGTAATACTAAACTCGCCAAAATCGAGTTGAGTAAAAGGGATTCCATTTTGGGTAAACAATATAATAGCTGGCGTTTCGGTTAAACCAATTTTTACAGCAAGATTATAATTTTTTTGTGCAATTTCAAAAGGAATTGATTCATTGTTTGCATCTATATCAATCATGAGAGGAACAAAAGATTTTGCTATTTCGTTTTTAAAATTATCAGTGTCAAAAATCTCGGCTTTTAACGTTGCACTTTTTGCGTCCCATGATAGTCCGGTAAAAATGGCAAAAATAGGTTTATTGTCAGTCTTTGCTTGTATAATGGCTTGCTCATAATTTGTTTGCCATTCTACCGGTTCTACTGGCTCTTTGTTACAAGAACTAAGAAATAATAAAGTAATAGTAAAAATACATGCAATAACAAGAAATGAAACTTGTTTTTTGCTTTTTATCATAGCTTCTCCAAATACTTACTGTATAGTTTTTAGACTATAAAAAATAGTTAACTCCAGCACTAAAAATATCTTGATTACGATTTCCTATAGTATTTTTTATAAGGTTGTTTTTTGCTTCTTTAGTAATAGTTCTTTCGGAATGACCCATTTTACCCAATACATGACCATTTGGGCTAGTTAATCCTTCTATAGAGAATGCAGACCCGTTTGGATTAGCAGGCTCTGTTAGTGCAGGGTTGCCATTGCTATCTATATATTGCGTAAAGACTTGTCCCTTATTAAATAAATCTTTTGCTAGTGAGTCACCACAGATTATACGACCTTCTCCATGAGAGATTGCAACAGTATGAGTTCCTTCTAGAACGCTTTCATTTTGTGCCCATGGCGAAATAGCCGATGTAAGTCTTGTTTGTACCATTCGTGAAATATGTCGTCCAACTGTATTAAATGTAAGTGTTGGCATTTCTTCTGATGGTTCCATAATTTTACCATACGGAACAAGGCCTGTTTTTATAAGAGCTTGAAAACCATTACAAATTCCTAATATAAGACCATCGCGTTGTTCAATAAGCTTCATTATTTCATCTGCAATAGCGTGTTCGCGTAAAACATTTGCAATAAATTTACCAGAGCCATCTGGTTCATCGCCTGCGCTAAATCCACCGCTAAGAGCCAAAATTTGTGCGGTAGAAAGTTCTTTTTGCAATTGGTCGAGAGAAGAGGCAAGCGCTTGCGGTGTATTGTTTCTAAAAACGACAATTTTGGTATTAGCACCGGCCAAAGCAAATGCTCTTGCCATATCAAATTCACAGTTAGTTCCTGGAAAGACTGGAAGTAAAACGGTTGGAGCTGTTTTAGAACTCGAATTTGTTTTGGCAACAAATGATTTTTGTGCTTGCTCTACAGATTTATGTGGCATTTGTGCAAATGATGGTATCGAAGTCTCTGTGTTTTTATTTGATTGAGGAGGGAAAACTTTTGCCAAAGGAGCTTCCCATGCTTTTTCTATTTCACAAAGATCTATAGTTGTCTCGTTTACAGAAATAACAGAATTATTAGTCGTAGTTCCTATTTTTATAGCATGTGTCTGAGTAAGGTTTTCGCTCGTTTCTACAATTATAGAACCGTATAACGGTAAGAAAAGTGATTGGTCTGATACCGTTCGAAGATCTGCATTCAAGTCAGATACTAAAAATTTATTTAAGGAACTTGTAGTTAATGAAACACCAATACGATTACCAAGAGCCATTTTTGTAATAGCTTCGGCAATTCCACCGGCTCCAACAGGATACATAGCGCTAATTTTATTTTGTTTATTTAATGCGTATATTAAAGCTGCATTTTCTTTAAAAGCTGTAAAATCTGGAGCAAGTGTGTTTTTTAAAGGCATATAGATTACATATAATTGTTTGTTAGCTTCGGTTAAGCAACCTGAGCGAACAGTCTTGGCTTCTTCTGTAGCGACTGCAAAAGAAACAATTGTTGGAGGAACATGAATATCTTCGAAAGTTCCACTCATACTATCTTTACCACCAATTGCAGCTGTTCCCATTTCTTTTTGAGCAGATAAAGCACCAAGCATAGCTGCCGTTGGTGCTCCCCAAGTGTCTGGATCGGTAGAAGTTCTTTCAAAAAATTCTTGAAAAGTTAACCGACATGTTTCTGGGTTTCCACCAAGTGCAGTTATTTTTGCAAGGGACGAAAGCACAGAGAATTGACCCCCGTGCCATGGACTCCATGTTGTAATTTTTGGATCATAGCCAAAAGTCATAAGACTAGCTGTTGTTGTTTCTTTTGGAAACATAACAGGAATTTTTGCGGCACACCCACATTCTGGAGTGCCCTGGTATTTACCACCCATAGGAAATAAAACAGAAGATGCTCCAATAGAGCCGTCAAATTGTTCTGCAAGTCCTCGCTGTGAACAAGTTGCAAGGTCGCTAATATTTGCAAGCCATGCTTTTTTTGTAATAACAGACGGAGCCGAACGAGCAGTTTTTTCTGTTTGTAATGCATTTTGAACACTTTGCAGAGGGCGTAAAAGAGGAGAGTCTTTTTTTACTGGTGAGCTAATATGAGCGCTAGCTTCTCGAGAAGCTCCAGCGGTGTCTAAAAAGTCTCGATCAATATCTACAATGGTTTTACCACGCCATGTTAAAACCAAACGGTTTGTATCGGTTACTTTTGCGATAAGAGATGCGTTTAAGTTTTCTTGTGCAGCGGCTGCAAAAAGCTTGTCTACGTCTTTTTCGCGTACAACAATAGCCATTCGTTCTTGGCTTTCTGAAATTGCTAATTCTGTTCCGTTTAAGCCTTCGTATTTTTTTGGAACCTTATCTAAGTTAATTAAAAGGCCAGGAGCTAATTCACCAACAGCAACAGAAACGCCACCAGCACCAAAGTCGTTACAGCGGCGAATCATGCGACTAACTTCTTTGTTTCTAAAAAGCCGCTGAATTTTACGCTCTTCTACTGCATTACCTTTTTGTACCTCGGCTGCAGCAGTGGTAACAGATTTTTCGGTATGAGCCTTGGAAGATCCAGTAGCGCCACCAATACCATCGCGGCCTGTTCCACCCCCTACTAAGACGATGCAATCACCAACTTCTGGTTCTTCTCGCATAACCATATCTGCAGGAGCGGCAGCAATAACAGCACCTAATTCCATGCGTTTTGCAACATATCCTGGGTCGTAAATTTCTGCAACTTGACCTGTTGTAAGCCCAATCTGATTTCCGTAGGAACTAAAGCCTTGTGCAGCTTCTCTTGTTAATTTTATTTGTGGTAATTTGCCGTGTCGGGTTTTTTCTAATGGAACAGTAGGATCTGCACATCCTGTAACACGAAGAGCTTGATAAACCCATGAGCGACCAGAAAGAGGATCACGAATAGCACCACCAATACAGGTTGCAGCCCCACCAAATGGTTCTATTTCTGTAGGATGGTTATGAGTTTCGTTTTTAAACATTAAAAGCCAACGCTCTGTAGTATCATCTGTATAATGAACGTCTATATAGATAGAACAAGCGTTAATTTCTTCTGAAATTTCGATATCATCTAGTTTTCCATGTTTTTTTAGGTATTTTGCACCTATGCAGGCCATATCCATAAGACAAACAGGTTTTTCACGGTCAGCATATAATTCTGTACGCATGTTTGCGTAATCTTGCATAGAATTTACGATAGGATCAGAAAGTTCCCCTTCATCAATTTCTATTTGGTTTAAAATGGTATTAAAAGTTGTATGACGGCAATGATCACTCCAGTAGGTATCGAGTACACGAATTTCTGTTTCGGTTGGGTCGCGGTCTTCTTTTATAAAGTATTGTTGTAAAAACTCTATGTCTGCTTGGTCCATTGCAAGACCCATGTTTTTTCGAATAGAAGAAAGTTTATCTGTATCGTATGTAATAAAACCTTCTAAAACAGGGATGTCGTCTGGACGAACAGTTTGCATTTGCAATGTTTGTGGAATATCTAAAGAAGCAGGACGAGAATCGACCGGATTAAGAAGATATGATTTTATTTTTTCTACATCAGAAGCAGAAACTGCTCCCTTTAAGATAACTAATTTTGCACATTTTACAATAGGTTTTTCTGTTCCGGTTATAGAAGAAGCTGCAAAGTCAGCACGCAACAGAGATAAACATTGTTCTGCAGAGTCGGCCCTTTGGTCATATTGTCCAGGTAAAAATTCCCAGGCAATAACAGTTTCATTTTCTGAAATCTCTGGAGCCTCTGTACTAAAAATATCACTTTGTGGTTCTGAGAAAATCTTTTTAGCAGCCGCTTGTGCTACTTCATTTGTCACATTTTCTACATCATAGCGATTAAGGTAACGAACAGCAGTAACGTCTGCAATTCCCAAGAAGCCGTTTATCTCACTTAAAATGCGAGATGCTTCATTTTTAAAACCATTCTTTCTTTCTACATAAATACGAAACATTGTCATATTGTAGTGAATTGGTAAAGAAATTTAAAGAGATACACCAAAATTACACATATAAAGTGAGTTTTCTTTTTTATTTTGATAGTGCAATATCAAATTTTAAAAAGATGTGCTAAACTGATTAATAGGGAAGAAAGAAAAAGAAAAAAGATGGGCAGGTTGTACGGTATGATGACCCTAGAGTAAGTGATTTTAATAATAACCCACCAAGTTTTGGCTCGTATACGTCTTCTAGAAGTATGTCTGATACAGATTTTGCATTAAATAAATCGTTTAATAGTCTGACAACAACAAATGTTGGTGACACACACACTTTTTATGATGCAGACAATAATGAAGTGTCAGCAACATTATGTGCTGTAGGTGATCATTGTTATGTTTGGATTGCCAATGACAATTCTGATGATAGTGCAAGTTCTACTACTGATAATAAAATTTCGAAGGAACAAGCCGAAGCTGTAGCAACAAAATTTTCTAATACAATTTATGATCCAGAAACAGCAGTGTTTGGAGCAGAATATACTGGGGCTACTTTAGAAAATCTTGTTGCTGACTCAGATAAAATATCTATATTTATTTATGATATAGATGGTGATTATTCTTCTACTCAAACAGGAGGAACCTTTGGTTTTTTCTGGGCAAAAGATTTATACACCGATGATTCCACAAATACCTCTGCGAATAATAATCTGAGAAGTAAC
Organism: Treponema sp. CETP13; assembly: GCA_001885315.1. GTDB lineage: Bacteria > Spirochaetota > Spirochaetia > Treponematales > Treponemataceae > CETP13. The sequence goes on along the minus strand of MLPZ01000011.1, from coordinate 139,122 downwards.
GAAACAGAAATGTTTTATGTAGATGCCAATTTGTTGGATCAGTATACAGATATGATGTATTCGACATTGGCTCATGAGTTTCAGCATATGTTGCATTTTGTAAACAAAAATATTGCACAGGGGCTATCTTCTTCTACATGGTTTAACGAAATGTTATCTATGGTTTGCGAAGATATGATGCAATCGAAGCTTTCTATTTCTGATAACGACTCTCCTAAGTCACGTTTATCATATTTTAATAATTATTATAATTGGGGCCTAGGCTCATGGTATACTGACGATGCTGTGTTAATTTCGTATGCAAACTCGTATGCTTTTGGTGCGTATTTGGCACGCAATTATGGTGGAGCTGCTTTTATTAATGAATTGGCTACAAACGATTCGGTGGATTTTACATCTATTTCTGATGCATTGAGTGCATTAGGCTATGATAGAGATACTGTATTTGATGCTTTTGCAAAATGGGCACAAACTCTTGTGTATACAGACGCAACGGAAGATCATCCTTCTTACAATAGAGAAGCTGAAGCTACTGTTGGCAGCTATGACTTTACTTTTAGTGCGATTGATTTAATGGACTGGGGAACATATCTTACAGAAGAAGATTATAATAATGACACCGTCACCTATGGGCCTATGATCTATGGCACTTCTGATAGTGTTGATTTAGCACCAACGAGCTTTTCTGTGCATGCTATATCTGATAACAGTGACGTTACCAGTTTTACTGGTGATGTTACGCTTGATATTACTACACGAAGTAGTGACAACGAAATCTGGTATATACTAATAAAATAACAGATGAAAAATAGTTATTTTTTTTTTATTGACCCATTGTAGGCTACTATGATAAAGTACTGAATTATTAAAAAATAAAATTTTCGAAGCATACTGTAATCGTGGGGTGAATTGTATTCATCCTACTTGTTGCATCCTGTAGATTTTCTTTTGATTGTTGAAATGAAAAATTAAAAAGAGTATACTAAAAAAAATTTAAAAATATAACATACATTTTGGAGAATATGATGGCCTTAGAGAATAAAGATGACGACATTATAGAAATAAACTTAAAAGAGCTAGTTACTTCTGTGTATAAGCAAAAAAAATTAATAATAATGATAACCGGTATTATTGTTGTACTAACAGCTGTTTTTTTATTAATTACAAAAAGACCAGTGTATGAGGCAACTAGTTCTGTTGTATTAAATCCTCCAACAACTGTGGCTACTCGTTTTGGCGAATATAAGTTTCCATCAAGCAATGTTTTTTCGAATTATATTCAGTATATAACGAGTGATGCAGTGTTAGATGACTTAATAGAAAAATACAGCACTAAAGAGGTTGTGTTAGACAGAAAAAAATTACGGGCTTCTATTAGTGTAGAGTATGAAGATAGAGACAATTACGATAAAGATGACAAAGACACAAAAGTTTTTTCTAATAAAATTAATGTAAAAGTTAGAAACAAAGATGCACTAACTGCACAACAAATGAATGCCGATCTATTGCAATGGTATGATACGTATATGCGTGTTACTAATAAAAAAATGGCGCTTGATGATTTTATAAAAAGTTATGAAATAGCTATAAAAACAGAAGAAATTGCTGTCGAGCAGGATCAATTAATCTTAAATCAAAAAAAAGCATTGTTGTCTACAATGGAGCCAACTTTTACCTTGAAAAAAGGTCTTGTTAGTAATCCTTCCGATGCAATACGATATGCCGGTTCTCTAGATAGTAGTAACGATGTAATAAACGAAGAGTTTAGAAACGATGATTATACAAAACTTAATTCTGAATGTGTGGATAGAGAGTCAAAATTATTAGAAGCAAAACAAAAATTAGAAAAAAATCAAAGATTGTATGATCAATTGATAGCAGAAAATGACACTTTTACAAAAGCGGTAGAGGATAAAAATTATAATGTTGCATTAAATAGTGTTTTAGACGTTTTTAAAAATAGTATGCATGTTACAATGTCTGCATCTATACCTGATACGTTTGTTCCACGCAATAGATTAAAATACACAGCAATAGCAGGTATAATTGGATTATTTTTTAGTTTGTTAATTGCAGTTTGTCGGTATTTTTGGCATAAAAATTAAAATCTATTTTTGTTAAAAGGGGGGCAAAAAGTGTATTCATCAATTACAGAAGATAAATGGATGAGGCATTGGATTCTTTTGGCAGTTGATACCTGTACTTTAATTTTATCATTAATCCTTTCATATTTTATTAGATTGCAATCTATAAATTTTATGCGTAATGAATATAAAAACGTTTTTATTATGCTTGTTTTAATAAATGTTGTAATATTTTTTTTAGCTAATAATTATAAAGATTTTTTGCAAAGAGGTTTATTAAAAGAATCCTGGTATACATTTGTTCATACGGTTGTAGTTTTTGCAGCCGTAGCTGTTTATTTTGTTGTAACACAAAGTAACATTGCAGTATCTCGTATCTTTTTGTTTTTATTTATTTTTTCTTATTTAATATTAGGTTTTATGGGACGTATTGTAATAAAAGCAATATTAAGAAACTATGTTAGCAAACAGCAATCGAATAAAAAATTAATTATTGTTACAACCCAAAAAAAAGCAGAAGAAAGTGTTAAATTATTAACAAATAAAATGTATTATGATTATGAACTTATTGGACTTATTTTATTAGATCGTAAAGCCCAAGAAAACGTGCAAGAGTCTATTTTGGGTCTTCCTGTCGTTTGTTCTGCCGAAAATGCTCTAGATTACTTAAAAAATAATATTGTAGATGAAGTATTAATGAATGTTCCTAGCAGGGTAAAGTTTCCAACAAAATTATGGGACGGATGTGTAGAAATGGGGATTACTTTGCATAGGTGTATACAGGGAATAAACCAAGTTTTAGGTGAAACAAAAATTGAAAGAATGGGGAGTGCGATTGTACTAACTAGTTCTATGAGATTAGCCTCTTCGTGGCAAATAGTTGCAAAGCGACTTTTAGATATATTTGGTTCGATAGTTGGTTTACTAATATGTTTTGTTGTAGGGCTTTTTGTAGCTCCTCTCATTTATAAAAAAGATCATGGACCTGTTTTTTTTGCACAAACAAGGGTTGGTAAAAACGGAAGAAGATTTAAACTGTATAAGTTTAGATCTATGTATGTAGATGCCGAAAAAAAGAAAGAAGAGCTTATAAAGCAAAATAAAATGCAAGGATGCATGTTTAAATTAGAGAATGACCCACGAATATTGCCAGGCATAGGAACCTTTATACGTAAAACAAGTATAGATGAATTACCTCAGTTTTGGTGTGTGTTAAAAGGTGATATGAGTTTAGTTGGGACTCGACCTCCGCTTGTAAGCGAGGTAAAAGAGTACGAATACCGACATAAACGGCGGCTGGCAATAAAACCTGGCATAACAGGCTTATGGCAAGTAAGTGGTCGTAATGACATCACCGATTTTGAAGAGATAGTTGCACTAGATTCAGAGTATATTTCTACGTGGACTATTGGTTTAGATATAAAGGTATTATTAAAGACTGTAGCAGTGGTTTTTTGTGGTAAAGGATCTATGTAAAAAAATATGGAAAAAAATTTAAAAATAGCAATGTTTGGTCATAAAAGAATACCTTCTCGAGAAGGAGGGGTAGAAATAGTAGTAGAAGAGTTATCTACTCGTATGGTCGCATTAGGGAATCATGTTACTTGCTATAATAGAAAAGGACATCATATAGCTGGAACAAATTTTGATAATAGTACAAAATCTAATTTGTACAAGGGTGTTAGACTAAAATCAGTTTGTACGATTAATAAAAAAGGTTTAGCTGCTATGAGCTCCTCTTTTTTTGCTAGTATAAAAGCTGCCCTAGGTCCGTATGATGTTGTTCATGTCCATGCAGAGGGACCTTGTGCTATGCTTTGGATTCTTAAATTACGCAATAAAAAATGCATTGTAACGATACATGGGTTAGATTGGGCAAGAAGCAAATGGGGTGGATTTGCCACAAAATATATAAAATTTGGTGAAAAATGTGCGGTAAAGTATGCAGATTCAATTATTGTGTTAAGCAAAAATGTGCAAAATTATTTTAAAGATACCTATAACCGAGAGACTGTTTTTATACCAAATGGAGTTACAAAACCCATACTTGTTAAAGCTAACGAAATTACAAAAAAATTTGAGTTAAAAAAAGATTCTTATTATCTGTTTTTAGCTCGAATTGTACCTGAAAAAGGGATTCATTATCTTATAGAAGCTTTTAAAAAAGTTAAAACTGACAAAAAATTAGTAATAGCAGGTGGCTCTAGCGATACAGATAATTATTTAAATAATTTATATACATTAGCATCTGATGATGACCGAATTATTTTTACTGGTTTTGTACAAGGAAAAATACTTGAAGAACTTTATAGCAATGCATACGTATATGTGCTACCATCCGATTTAGAAGGTATGCCCCTTAGTTTGTTAGAAGCACTAAGTTATGGTAATTGTGTTTTAGGTTCTGATATAAATGAAATAACAGAAGTTGTAGAAAATAAAGCCATTTTGTTTAAGCAAAGTAATGTTACAGACTTGCAAAATAAGTTGCAGTATTTAGAAGATAACAAAGATGTTGTTACTCAGTATAAAGAAGGAGCTTCTGATTTTATTTGTACTAAATATAATTGGGACGATGTAACAGAGAAAACACTTAAAACATATAAAGAAGAAAAGGAATAATTGCAATATGAAGATATTATTAGTAAATAAATTTTTATATCCTAACGGAGGGTCTGAAACATATATCTTTAAACTTGGCAATTATTTAAAATCTATTGGGCATACAGTTGAATATTTTGGCATGGAACATGAGGGACGATGTGTTAGTAATACTGTTAATGCATATACTTCTGATATGGGTTTTCACTCAGGATCAAAACTAAAAAAAATATTTTATCCTTTAAAAACAATTTATAGTAAAGAAGCTCGCAAAAAAATCCGTCTTGTGCTTAATAATTTAAAACCAGACGTTGTGCATTTAAATAATTTTAATTATCAACTTACTCCGAGTATTATATTAGAAATAAAAAAATGGAGTAAACAGACTAAACAAAAAGTAAAAATTGTTTTTACTGCGCATGATTATCAATTATTGTGTCCGAACCATATGATGAATAATCCCAATACACATAAAAATTGTGAAAAATGTTTAGGTGGAAAATTTAGTAATTGTACTAAAAATAATTGTATTCATGGCTCAAAAGCTAAATCTTTAATTGGTTCAATAGAAGCATATTATTGGAATTTTAGAGGAGTTTATAAAAATATTGATACAATGATTTGTTGTTCGGAGTTTATGAAAACTAAAATGGATACAAATCCTGTATTTAGACCTAAAACTTTAGCTTTACATAATTTTATAGATACAGAAGAGACGCAAAATACAGCAAAGCAAGATTATGTTTTATATTTTGGTAGATATTCAGAAGAAAAAGGGATTTCTACTCTTATTTCTGTTTGCAAACAATTACCAAATATACATTTTATATTTGCGGGGAGTGGCCCTCTAGAAGCTCAAATTAATCAGGTTGCAAATATTACCAATGTAGGATTTAAAACAGGGGATGAACTAAAAAAAATAATAAGTGAAGCCTTGTTTACTGTGTATCCTTCTGAATGGTATGAAAATTGCCCTTTTTCGGTTATGGAAAGTCAAATGTATAGAACTCCAGTGTTAGGGGCTAATATTGGTGGAATACCAGAGCTTATAAAAGAAGATAAAACCGGTCTGTTATTTGAAAGTGATAACGCAGAAGAATTAAAAACTAAAATACAAGCCTTATACGAAAATAAAAATAAAATATCTGAATATTCTAGTAATTGCAAAAATAGTACATTTGATACAACAAAAGAATATTGTGATAAGTTGTTAGCTATATATTCTAAATAAGCATGGGGAGTGAAAAAATGCAAAAAAAATTAAATGGAACTGTAATTGTTACCTATAGATGTAATGCACGTTGTAAAATGTGTAGTCGATATAAATGTCCTTCTAAAGCAGAAGAAGAAATTACTTTAGAAACAATAAAAAAACTTCCTCAAATGTATTTTACCAATATTACAGGTGGGGAGCCTTTTATTAGAACGGACTTAAAAGATATTGTTAGAGAATTATATAAAAAATCAGATCGAATTGTTATTTCTACTAATGGTTTTTTTACAGATAGAATTATAGATTTATGTACTGAATTTCCGCAAGTTGGTATTAGAATATCTATGGAAGGACTTGAAGCTACTAATAACAAAATAAGAGGCTTAGAGGATGGTTATAATAAAGGTTTATCGACACTGCAAAAATTAGTTGATATGAAACATCCTGATGTTGGTTTTGGTATGACTGTACAAGATGATAATTGTCAAGATTTAGTACCACTTTATAGAAAATCAGAAAAAATGGGAATGGAATTTGCAACAGCTTCTTTGCATAATTCTTTTTATTTTGTAGAGTCTAATAACGTAATACATGATAGATTAAGAGTTGGAAAATATTTTGAAGATTTAGTAAATATCTTATTAAAATCAAAGTCTCCTAAAAAGTGGTTTAGAGCTTATTTTAACCATGGGTTAATTAATTATATATTTGGTGAAGAACGTTTGTTGCAATGTGATATGGCTTTTGACACTTTTTTTATAGATCCTTATTCTGATGTTATGCCTTGCAATGGTACAAAAGATAAAGAAGTAATGGGGAATCTTATTACACAAACTTGGGATGAATTATGGAATTCTGAAAAAGCTGAAAAGGTGAGAAATATTGTACGTCACTGTGATCGCAAATGTTGGATGATAGGTTCAGCTGCTCCTGCTATGCATAAATATATTTGGGTACCTACTTGGTGGATTATTAAACATAAATTCTTACGGTTTTATAAAAAACAGCGCTACTCGATGGATGAGTTAAAAATTGTACGAGATTATAAAGCTGGTAAAGTAACTACAAAACAATTAGATAGTCGATCTACTTGTCAGTTTAATAACGAAGTAAATGATGGACTTTCAGAGGCGTCTAAAGCTCAATTAAAAGACAAGAGTGGTGAAGAAATAGTTGACGCAGATATAGCTGGGCAAGAGACGTTGTAAACGTATTAAAAGGATTTTTTTTGAAGGTTAACGTTATTACAAGGCATGCAATTAGTAATTATGGCTCTCTATTACAGGCTTTAGCGACTCAAAAAGTTATAGAAAGTTTTGATTGTGAGTGTCAGATTTTAAATTACATACCAGAAGACGAAAATTATAAAAATATAAGTAAAACTCTTTTAAAGAAAAATATAAAGTGGAATAAAAATTTTTTATATCGAATCATTTATTTACTATTACAGTTTCCTGAATATTATTTTTCCGGAAAGTTTTTTGAAAAAAATCGTAAGAGAGTTTTAAATTTGACTCAAGTTTTTACAGCTCAGAAAGATTTAGAAAATTATCTACCTACTTCTGATGTGTTTTGTACAGGTAGTGATCAAGTATGGGGTCCTATAAGTAATAATTTATATGATTCTGCATATTTTTTGAACTTTGTGAAAACAAACAATAGAAAAATTGCCTATGCAGCAAGTTTTGGTAAAACCAATTTTGATCAAAATTTAAAACAAACATATAAAAATTTGTTGAAAAATTATGATGATATCACTGTTAGAGAAGATAGTGCTAGTACTATTGTTAAAGAATTAACTGACAAAACACCTAAGTTAGTTTTAGATCCCACGTTATTATTAGATTCTGTAGAATGGTCTAGATTGATAAGTTTAAACAAAAATAAAAAATATGTACTTATTTATCAATTGCATAAAAATAAAATGATGGATGAGTATGCCAAAAATTATGCTAAAAAAGCACATCTTCCATTAATTAGGATATCAGCAAGTTTTCATCAAATAATTAGAAGTGGAAAATTTAAATATTTACCAAATATCAGCAATTTTCTTTCATTTATTAAAAATGCTGAATGTCTAATAACAGATTCATTTCATGGTACTGCTTTTGCCATTAACTTTGGGGTTCAATTTATTGATATTCTTCCTGAAGAAACAAAAACTCGAAATCAGAGTCTTTTAAGACTTACTGGGTTAACTGATAGAATATTACAAAATTTTGAGGATTATAGTTTTATTTATAAAACTATAGATTACGAACCTGTAAATAAAATAATTGAAAAAGAACGGGTTAACTCGAAGAAAATATTTAAGTCATTGATTTTTGACTAAAAAGGATATAGCGAATGAATTTTTTTAATATAAAGGTTTCTATAATTGTTCCAATTTTTAATGTAAGCAAGTATTTAGATGAATGTATAAAATCAATAATTAAACAAACTCATGAAAATTTAGAAATTATTTTAGTTAATGATGGATCTACTGATAATTCTGGCGAAATTGCAGATTATTATGCTAGTAAAGATAAAAGAATACGAGTTATACATCAAAGAAATGCTGGTGTGAGCACCGCAAGGAACAATGGAATAAATTTAGCTACTGGGGAGTATGTTTGTTTTTGTGATGGTGATGATTTTCTTATGAATGATTATATTTCATATTTGCTAAATCTAGCAATTCAAACTAATTCAGAGATAGCGTTGACAACCGAAATGTTTACTACTTTTTCTTCTAAGCAAATAAAGAAAGATAAAATTTCAATATATTCAGGTGAAGAAGCTACCGTTCAAATTCTTTGCTACAATATTCCGATAGGTGTTTATTGCAAAATATTTAAAAGGAAGTTTTTAGGTGAAAATATAAGGTTTTTGCCAAATCTGTTTATTGGAGAAGGTTTTAATTTTAATACGACGGCTTTTCAATTAGCAACAAAAGTTGGGGTTGGTCGTCGATGTATATATTATTATCGTAGAGATAATGAGAACAGTGCTACAACAAAATTTTCGTGCAAAAAATGGGAAAATGGACTTATGGCTATTAATGTTATAAAAGAAAATTTTATTATTAATTCAAATAAAATAAATAGAGCTTGGAATTTTGCTAATTGGCGTACTTTTTCGGATGTTTATGATTTGATGATTATGGCAGAGGCAGAAAAAAAATATTCTGATATGTATAAAAAATGCATTAAAGTAATAAAGGCAAAAGGTTTTTATTCATTAATTGTTCCTGTGACTATTAAACAAAAAATAAGAGCAATAATTATGAGTCTATATCCTAGATTAATACCAATTCTTATGATTAAAAGAAAAAATAAATATTTAAAACAGAATTAATATTATAATTCGTTAATATATAAAATTACTAATAATGAGTATTCAATTTTTGGGTAAAAAGAAAGGTTTGGGTAACTTAAAAAAAGGAATCAGTAAATTTTATATAGAAATATGATGTTAGTATAACATAATGGACACAAAAAACGCTACATACTATTTTATAAGAAGGATGTGTAGTATGAAAAAAAATTAAAAAAAGGAAATTATTGAAGAATGAAATTTAATATAAATAAAGTAAAACTAAATTTAGATATAATAATTCTTTTTTTTATGTATTTTCAATTAGTTATTTTAAATTTTTGGGGAATAACCAGTTCTGTATATAAATTAGTTGTTGTTCTCATTTTAATTAGATTTTTATTTTCTTTTAAAATTTTAAAAAAAGATTTTGTTTTAATATCTTTATTATTATTTACTTTTATACTAAATGTACTTTTTTCTGATTTACAATCTCTTGAAGTATTAAAAACAAATTTTTTAACACAATTTTATGCTGTATTTTATTGCTATTATATCTATTATTTAAATAAATATAAGAGAGAATGGGTATTAAACATTTTTAGCAGTAGTTTTTTTATATTTAATGCTACTGCAATCATAAATGTTTGTATATTGCTTATACAAATATTTTATCCCTATTCTATTATTGGTTTTAGAACTGGAATAATAAATGATTATTATCCAGATCTTATTTCCGGTTTATTTGGTTATTCTGCAGTTCCCCTTGTATGTCTTTTTTTTGTGTTTGTCATTATTTATGATATTAGAAAGTATAGAGCATCTAGAGGGGGGGGGGCTAAAAAGTTTTTATTTATATTTATTCTCTTACTTAGTTTAGTTTCGGTTTATATTTCGATAAATAATGATAATAAAGCCTTTTTTAGTATACTCCCCTTTTGTATTATAATGTATTTAATTTCAAATTATAAAATGCGAAAATTAAAGTTTATTTTATATTTTTTTTTGAGTATTATTTGTATTATTGTACTATATTATTACAATATTTTTTTTAATGAATTTGTGAATAACTATATAATAAAGTTATATAGGATGATAATAAATTCAATAACAATAAGTAATAAAGCTAATGGCAGTAATGAAAGAATAGCTTTAATCTTGGAAACATTAAAAACAAAAACAACGTGGTTATTTGGAAAAGGATTTGCTACTATTTCAATTTATGAAGAAAATTATTTAGGTTATAAGCATTTTGGACAATCTGATTTTGCAACATTATTATTAATAGGGGGTATATGGTATTTTGTATTTTTAGGAATTTTTTATTATAGAATGTTTTGCAGTTTTGTTTCTAATAAGATTAATATACTTTTTATCGATAAAATAATTGTAGTATTGTTAATGATTTTAATTGCTATATATACACAATGTTTTACACGAGCTAATTATATGTTTTGTTTTATATTACTATTATTTGATTTTTCTAAAGTTCAGCAAAGAACTGAAACTGATCAAATAGATATAAATTAAGACTACGCATGAACATCAATAGGAGTTAATTAATTCTATTTGATAAGTAATATAACTGTAACAATTGTAAACCATTGAACGAGTCAATAAAAAATAGTACACTAAAATACAAATAGAATAAAGAGTATGTAAAAAAATATTAAGTACTTCAACATACCACTATATAGCTGTCATACTAAATTCTTAAAATGAGAGATATTTTGTTAAACGATATAGAAGAACAACGAGCAACAATTTCACAAAATAATAAGCGTATAGCGAAGAATACACTTATGTTGTATTTTAGACAAATACTTATTTTATTTGTTGGTTTATATACAGTTAGAGTCGTTCTAAATACACTAGGTGTAGTAGATTATGGAATTTATAGTGTTATAGGTGGTATTGTTACTTTTTTTTCATTTCTTAGAGGAACCATGGCATCTGCAACACAGCGTTTTTTTTCATTCGCATTAGGGGAAAACAATCAGGAACGGCTAAAAAAAACTTTTAGTGTTAATTTGATTATTTATATTGTAATTGCAGTAATTGCAGTAATTTTGCTTGAAACAATAGGACTTTGGTTTGTGAAAAACAAACTAAACGTTCCTGCAGAACGATTTGAAGCGGCTCTTTGGATTTTTCATTTTTCTATACTTACTTTTTTAGCCACGATTTTCTCAACTCCTTTTATGGCTATAATTATAGCGCATGAAGATATGCAGATATATGCATATGTTTCGATAGTTGAAGTCTTTCTTAAACTTGCAGTTGTGTTTTTACTTGTGCAATTACCATTTGATAAACTCGAAGTTTATGGAGTCTTGCTTTTTGGTGTATCTATAATTATTGCAACTATTTATGCCATTGTCTGTTTAAGAAAATATAAAGAATGTCAGTTTCATCATTTTTACTGGGATAGATTGTTGTTTATTGAAACAATAGGGTTTACTGGTTGGACATTATTTGGACAAGTAACATCTGTAACTCGTAATCAAGCAGTTACAATTCTATTAAATCAGGTGTTTAATCCGGTAGTTGTTGCTGCACGCGCGGTAGCTGTAAATGTATCAAATTATGTAAATGTTTTTGCTAATAATTTTAATACGGGATTATATCCTCCTATTATTAAAGAATATGCTTCTGGCAATAAAAAAAATATGTTTGCATTGATTTTTAATGGGTCAAAAATAGCTTTTTTTTTGATGTGGGTTTTTGCACTCCCATTGTTTTTAAAAATGGATTTGATATTACAGCTATGGTTAAAAAATCCACCATTACAAGCTGTTTTATTTACTCGTTTAGGTTTAATAGAAGTATTAATTAATTCGGTAAGTTTACCTATAACAACAGCTGCTCGAGCTCCTGGCAAGATGAAAACATACGAATTATCTCTTGGAACTATTCAAATAGCTATATTTTTTGTGGATTGGGCAATTTTATCTGCTGGAGGCGCAGCTTATAATGTTTTTATTGTTGCTATTGTAGCAAATTTAGTTATGTTTATTGTGCGTTTACTAATCGTAAATAAGCTGATAAATTTGCCTATAAACGAATTCTTTTTAAAAGTAATTTCACCTGTTTTTATAGTGGTAATAGCTTCGTTAGTGCCTTCACTTGTTATTAACCAGATTTTGCCGGAAAGTTTATTGTTTGCATTTTTGACAGTGTTTGCAAGTGTATTTTTTTCTATTATATCAATGTATTTTATTGGGTTTGATAAAATCTGGCGTAAAAAAATTGTAGACATGGTTAAGAGAAAATTTAGCCATAAAAGGTGAGTGAAATGAAAATATTAATTTTAGGTGGAACTGGTGCTATGGGGACACATCTTGTCGAACTATTAGCCCATGATAATAATGATTTATTTGTAACGACAAGGAGTAATAAAAAATCTGTAGAAAAAGTGCATTATATTCAAGGAAATGCACACGATTTAAATTTCTTAAAATCTAATTTACAAGCCCATTGGGATGCAATTGTTGATTTTATGGTTTATAATACAGAGGAATTTAAAGAAAGAGCTAATTTTCTTTTAGAAGCAACTTCTCAGTATATTTTTTTGAGCTCTTCACGTGTATATGCAAATTCTAAAATTCCCTTAAAAGAGGATTCCCCTCGTTTACTTGATGCAATTAATGATGAAGATTATTTAAAAACAGATGAGTATGCATTGTCAAAAGCACGTCAGGAAAATGTATTGTATGATTCTGGTTGTAAAAATTGGACAATTATTCGTCCATATATTACATATAGCGAAAAACGATTACAATTAGGTGTGTTAGAGAAAGAAGCCTGGTTATACCGAGCTTTACATGGACGTACTATTGTGTTTTCAAAAGATATAAACGAAAAAATTACAACTTTAACTTATGGTTTAGATGTGTCTAATGGAATAAGTTCTATAATTGGGAACTCTACTGCATTTGGAGAAGTGTTTCATATTACTAAACAAACGTCTATAGAGTGGAAAAGTGTTTTAAATCTTTATTTACAGGTTTTAGAAACCCATTTAGGATTTCGACCAAAAGTTATTTTTAGTGATCTTAATACATTTATGAAATTTCATACAGAAGAATATCAGGTAAAATATGACAGACTTTTTAATAGAAAGTTTGATGTTTCTAAAATTTCACAATTTGTTGATGTAAACGAGTTTATTAACACTGAAACTGGATTAAAAAACTGTTTAGAATCATTTATAAATAATCCCTATTTTAAGAATATAAATTGGGTGTCAGAAGCAAAAAAAGATAAAATAGCGAAAGAGCGAACTTCACTAAATGAAATTCAAAACTTTAAGCAAAAAATAAAATACATATTATATAGATATTTTATATAATATATTAATTGTAGGAGCGATTTATTATGGGACATTACTATACAAACGAAAAAAACATCCAGATTCTTATTGCGTTATTAAAAAAACATGGCATTAGAAAAGTAATTGCTTCTCCAGGTACCACAAATATGACTTTTGTTGGTAGTATTCAGTATGATCCATATTTTGAAATATATTCTTGTGTTGATGAGCGATCGGCAGCTTATATGGCTTGTGGGCTTGCTGCCGAAACAGGAGGACCTGTTGTTCTGACTTGTACAGGAGCAACTGCTTCTAGGAATTATTTACCTGGCTTAACCGAAGCGTTTTATCGTAAGTTACCTCTTCTGGCTGTAACTTCGACACAAATTATTTCAAAAATTGGACATAATATCGCACAAGTAATTGATAGAAGTAGCACACCAAAAGATGTTGTTAAACTAAGTGTTACTTTACCAGTAGTAAATGATGATGATGATTTTTGGGATTGTGAGATTAAAGCTAATAAAGCAATTTTAGAACTTAAACACTATGGAGGAGGTCCTGTTCATATAAATCTACCAACAAGATATGACAAAAATTTTGAAACAAAAGAACTTCCTTCTGTTCGTTTTATTGATCGTATAACACAAAGTGATAAATTCCCAGAACTACCTAAAGGAAGAATAGCTATTTTTATAGGTTCTCATTGTAAAATGACAAAGGAACAAACATTAATTATTGATGAATTCTGTTCGGCACACAATGCTGTCGTATTTTGTGATCATACAAGTGGATATAAAGGAAAATATAGAGTTATGTTTTCGCTTGCAACTTATCAACAAGGTTCTCCCATTTCCAGATTTGTTCCAGATTTGCTTATTCATATTGGAGAAATATCAGGAGACAATACCGGATACATTATTAATTCAAAAAAGATTTGGAGAATTAGTGAAGACGGGGAAATTCGCGACACGTATCGTAAACTACAATATATATTTGAAATGCCAGAAGAAGTATTCTTTAAACATTTCTTAATGAATGTTACACAGGGAGATGATAGTTATTTAGAAAATTGCAAGAAACATCTTTGCCAACTTAATAATAAAATTCCTAAACTTCCTTTCTCCAATATATGGATAGCTGCTCAGATGGCAAATAAACTTCCGGAAAATTCAGTTATTCATTTTGGAATTCTAAATACCCTACGATCTTGGAATTTCTTTGAAATACCACACTCCGTTATGTCTTATTCTAATGTTGGTGGATTTGGTATTGATGGAGATATTTCAGCTTTAATTGGGGCTTCATTAGCTAATAAAAAGAAATTATATTTTGGAATTGTTGGGGATTTAGCATTTTTTTATGATATGAATGCTATAGGGAATCGACAGGTATGTAATAATTTACGAATACTTTTAATTAATAATGGAAAAGGTGTAGAGTTTAAGAATTTTAATCATCCTGTTGCTGCTTTTGGAAAAGATGCAGATAATTTTATGGCCGCTGCTGGTCATTTTGGCAATAAATCTCAGAATTTAATAAAACATTATTCTCAAGATTTAGGTTTTGAGTATTTATGTGCAAAAAATAAAGAAGAATTTGAAAAAATATATAGACATTTTTTAATGCCAGAAATTACTGATGTTCCTATGCTTTTTGAAGTTTTTACTAATGATTATGATGAAAGTAATGCTTTAAAATTAATGATGAATCTTGAACAAACTTTAGAAGGGAAAACCAAAACAGTTGTAAAACAAATAATTGGGGATAACGGGGTTAAAATGATAAAAAAAATAATAAAAAATAACTAGGTTAATTCTAAGCACCTTTTAAATAAGAACTCTGAAAGGATTTAATGTATGAAAATTGGTATTATGACTTTTTGGTGGTCAGAAGATAATTATGGACAGCAATTACAATGTTATGCTCTGCAAAAATATTTACGAGAAGCTGGGCATGATGCGTATTTAATAAGGTATGATCCTAGGAGTGATTTTATAAAGAATCCGTTTTTTGTAAAAGTATTGAAGGCCTTTAATCCGGTCAAATTAATAAAATTTTTATTTTCTCGTTTTCAACTTTTTGTTAAGGCAGTATCTAGAAAAAAAGAACATTCTCAAAATCCTAGGTTTTTTGAATCCTTTAGAAAAAAACATATAAAACAAAGTAATAAAATATGGTATTCATATGCCGAATTAAAGAAGAATCCTCCGGAAGCAGATGTATATATAGTTGGAAGTGATCAAGTATGGAATTTTGGTAAAATATCATTAAAACACATAAAAAATGTCGTGCATGCTTATTTTCTGGATTTTGGATCATCGAATATAAAACGATTTAGTTATGCAGCCAGTTGGGGTAAAAAACAAATTTCTGATTCCTTAAAAGTTGAAGTATCTCCTTTATTAAACAATTTCGATTGGATTTCAGTGAGAGAAAAAAGTGGGATTAATATATGTTCTAGTTGTGATGTAGAAAATTCACTTTGGGTACATGATCCAACTCTATTTTTACCTGCTGAAAAGTACAGGATGTTATATAGAAATGAAAAGATACGTAAACCAACTGAAAAATATATATTTTTGTATTATTTAAATAATGGTAGTAAATTTCCAATTAATAATATTTATAAGTGGGCTAAAAACAAAGGTTTAAATGTTATTTATGTTAGTGGAAATAATCAGTTTGATAAATATAAAAAAACTTATGCTACAATTCCAGAATGGCTTTATCTTTTAGATCATGCCGAATATGTCTTTACGAATTCCTTTCATTGTTGTGTTTTTTCTATTATTTTCAAAAAACTTTTTGCAGTCATACCTTTAATTGGAATTAATAGTGAAATGAACGAGAGAATTATTTCACTGTTTGATTTGTGTAATATAAAATCACGTTTTTTAAAAAAAGAAGATTTTTCCGTTATCTCTGTCCCTTACAAGGCTAAGTTATCAAAAAATGAATTATTTTTAAATATTTTAAATAAACTTATATAATTAATGTAAAAGATTACAAGAATTTATTAAGATTAATATAATCGTAATTTATGTTTTATAGCATAACAATATGATAGTAAAACTTTTTTTGTGCAAAACCTTTTTGGATATTTGATTTTATCTTTGTTTGTCTCAAAAAGTAAGCCATCTAAACTTTCGTTTGCACTGTATTGCTTAGGTATAAGAATGTTATTTTTATATATATCTAGAACAGCATTGTGGAAGCTTTTATTGTTAATATTATCTTGTAAATCTTGAAGACTGTCAAAAATAAAACCATTTCCTACTTTTTCTACTTCGTTTGCAACATTTCCTGAAATAGTATTTGTAATAATAATACAATTAGCCATACTTGCTTCATAGTATACATAGCAATAAGTTTCTGGCCAGGTACTCCAAAGAAATACTACATCTATATGATTTTGTATTAATGCGTTAGTCATTGCATTTGATCCCTGTAAAACATTATTTACATAGATATTTGTTACATTTTTTTCTTTGTTTTTATCAGTTCCTAAATAAAAAAACTCAAATTTTTCTTTATTTTCTAATATTAATTTTTCCCATTCCATAAACCCTTTGGCATTTGCTTTTGCTCCACAATAAGCAATTCTAAGTTTAGTATTTTTTTTGTTTGTAATAATGCAATTTTGACGAGAGGGTACTAAATGATTACGAATTAAAATTTTGTTTGTATGTATAGGATAAACATTTTGCCAAGCTGTTGCAACAAATTGAGATGGAGTAATAATTTTGTAAATTAAATTAGCTAATGTCTTAAAAAAGTTTTCAAATTCTTTATGTTTATAAATACTCGTGGCATAATAAGAGCAATTTGCACATTTTTTCTTATTAGGAAAGCTCATGCCGCAATAATTTCCAGATGAGTTTATTAAATTATAATTTGAACAAATTGCATAGTAATCGTGAACAAAATAAGTTATAGGTAAGTTTAATTCTTTTAGTAAGTTAATAATATTATGCAAATTATGGTATAGTAAATGATGTATATGAATTCCAATTAAATCAATTTTATATTTTTGTAACAATCCGATTATGTCACTATAAGAATATATGCCTCTAAATTTTTTTTTAAAATAAACTCCTATACAATTTTTAAATCTAACAGGGAAAATTTGTATGTAATATATTCCCTCTTTGTTTAGTAAATTTTCTATGTCTCTTATGCATTTTTCAGTTCCTGCACTATTAATTATATAGTTAGAGTGAGATATTGCTAATATTGCTCTTTCTTTCATAAAATTTCCTTTTTGCTAATAAATATTAAGACTTTTATCTCTCCCCATAGTTTTTCTCGACCCATTTAGTGTATTCACCACTTTTAATGTGTTCTATCCACTCTTTGTGCTCTAGATTCCAGTCTACCGTGCTCTCTAAGCCTTGGTCAAAGGTTACTTCTCTCTTCCAGCCGAGTTCGTTTTTAATTTTAGAGCAATCTATAGCATACCTGAGGTCATGCCCTGGTCTGTCTTTTACATAAGTTATAGTTTTTTCGACCTCTGCAATAGTTTTTCCGGTTTTTTTAGCAGTTAGTTCTATAAGTTTGTGCAACAATGTAATGTTTTGCCACTCGTTTTCACCACCGATGTTGTACTTTTCGCCAATGGTGCCTTTGTTCATAACAAGCCATACTGCTCGGTTATGATCTTCTACGTATACCCAATCTCTAATATTTACTCCCTTGCCATATACTGGTAAGTTTTTGCCCTGAGAAATGTTTTCTATCATTAATGGTATTAGTTTTTCTGGAAATTGGTATGGGCCATAATTGTTAGTACAATTAGATAGTGTTATTGGAAAGCCATAGGTATGAAAATATGACATAACTAAATGGTCACTCGATGCTTTACTTGCAGAATAGGGGCTACGTGGATCGTATGGGGTTGTTTCGGTAAAATAGCCAGTATCACCAAGAGAGCCATATACTTCGTCTGTAGAAATATGATGAAACAGCACATCGTCTCTTAAAGAGCCGTCTTTGTTTGTCCAAGATGTACGAGCAACATCAAGCATGGTAAAAGTGCCCATTATGTTTGTTTGTACAAAGGCTTCTGGACCCAAAATTGAGCGGTCTACGTGACTTTCTGCTGCAAAATGAATAACGGTATCAATTTGATATTGCTTAAATATACGCTCTATTTGGGCTCTGTCACAGATATTTACTTTTTCAAAAAAATAACGTTGATTTTTACTTTTAGAGCCATATTTTGCTTCTATATCTTGTAAGCTTTCTAAGTTTCCGGCATACGTTAGACAGTCAACATTAATAATGCGACCGCTAAAATTTGTATTTGGATTAAAAAGGTAGTGAATAAAGTTGCAGCCAATAAAACCTGCTCCACCTGTAACTAAAATATTTTTTAATGCTCGTTTCATGACTTACAGCTCCTTAAATCTACTATTAGTTATAAATTGTTTAAGGCTTTCTTGCCATTGAGGAATGCTAATAGCGTATGTTTTTTGTACTTTTGTTTTATCGAGTACTGAATAGGCAGGACGCTCTGCTTTTGTTGGGTACTCTGCAGTAGAACACGCATTAATAACACAATCTGATGTGATACGGCCTGCTTTTTTACCCAGCTTATATATTTCTTTTGCAAACTCATACCAATTTGTGTGTCCTAAATTTGTTACATGATAATAACCAAAGGGAATATTGTCCCGTTGTATTGTTAAAACAATTATATGTGCAAGATCTCCTGCGTATGTGGGGGTTCCTTGCTGATCGCTAATTACTTTTATAGAATCATGAGAGTTCATGAGTTTGGTCATCGTATACACAAAGTTTTTGCCATCAAAACCATAGAGCCAGGCTGTTCTAAAAATATAATAATTAGAAGTTTCTTTTTCGATTGCACGTTCGCCATCTGCTTTTGTAGAGCCATAAACACCAAGAGGATTGCGTTTTGTATCTTCTTTATATGGCTCTGTCCCTTTTCCACCAAACACATAGTCGGTAGAAATATGAATCATTTTTGCATTAATATTCTTTGCAAGTTTTGCAATGTTTTTAGGTCCTTCTGCATTTAAGACTCTTGCTATTTCTTGGCTGTCTTCTGCATTGTCTACAGCCGTATAGGCTGCGCAATTTATTATATATGTAATTTTATTATTGCTTGTTTGTTGTTTTACAAACTTTTCGATTGCAGAGTATGAGGTAATATCAACATCTCTATCAGTCCCTATAAAGCGTATATTATTTTCAGTAAGCTGTCGTGCAATCTCGCTACCAAGCATTCCCTTGTTGCCAATTAACCAAACCATGTTATGCTCCTATTTTGAGATAGATTTCAAAAATTAAGAATTATATATTTTCTAAAATTATTTTTAATCTAAATTTAAAGTCCCCAAGTAAACTATTAATTTTTATTTTTCGATTAAAAATAAGTAGAAGTTTATTTTTAAAACTCTGTTTATAATTTGTAATTAAAGAAATATATTGAATATCTTTTTGTTGTAATTGTAATTTAAAGCTTTCTAAAAAGGCTATGGCATTATTATATCTAGGCTCATTATTATCATGAGAGATTTCTTTTATTTTATCTAAAAAGAAACATAATTTATTTTTTTTAATAGCCATTCCAATAACATTATTTTCATGCTGCCTATAATTGATATGTGGAATAAAATCATAAATTACTTGTCCAAAAAAAATACAAATTAAATATAACCAAGAATCGTGCATTAAATTTGATGTCGGAATATGATCTTTTAATATTTCTTTTGCTTTTTTATTATATATAATGGTACAGCCTGTCACTATAGGCGTTGCTAGTGCAACGTATTTATTGGGTATTATTTGTTTTTTATGTGCATTCTGAAAAAATACATTGTCTTGATTAACAATTCGTAAATTTGAAAAATACAAATTAGGTTTTGTATTATCTAAAGTTTTTAATTTATCTATGCCACATTTTAATTTATCAGAATCCCATATATCATCTTGGTCAGCTAATGCATAATATTCAGAATCAAATTCTTTTGTCATTAATTCTAAAAAAGATTTTGCTGGTTTTAAATTTTCTCCACAATAATATGTGATATTTGTGTGTTTTTTTGAATATTCAGTAAGTATTTCTAATGTTTTATCAGAAGATCCATCATCTCGTATTATTAAATTTATATTAACATCCTCTTGTGCTAAAATACTATCAAGCTGTTCTTTTAAATATTTTTCACCATTATAGGTGGACATTAATACCGTTATTTTTTCCACAGCTATGCTCCTATCCATTTAGCATTTGTATCAAAATATAACGAATCCTTATTAAATTGTGGGTGTTTTTCATCTTTAGGCGATAAAAGAGGAGTTATCTCTGGAGCTATTGCGTTCCAATCTATATTGATTGATGGATCGTTCCACATAAGACCGCCTTCTCCATTAGGATCATAAAAATCGGTGCATTTATAGGCAAACACCGCGGTCTCGGATAACACATAAAAACCATGTGCAAACCCTTGTGGAATATAAAACTGATTTTGTTTTTCTGCATCTAAAATAACGCCATAGTATTTGCCAAACGTTTTAGAGCCGTTTCGCAAATCCACTGCAACATCGTACACTTTGCCAGAAACTGCTCTAACTAGCTTGCCTTGTGGATGCTTGGTCTGAAAATGCAAACCACGCAAAACGCCTTTTGTAGAAGCCGATTGATTGTCTTGCACAAACTGCATAGTTAAGCCGGCGTCAAAAAAGTCTTTTTGACTATAACATTCAAAAAAATAGCCACGTTTATCACCAAAAACTTGGGGTTGAATTTCGTAAAGTCCGTCTATAGTTTGTCCATTTACAGAACAAGTAGTAAAAGTAAAAGGCATTAATTATTCTCCGCAATAAAAGTAAGGTATTGACCATAGTCTGTTTTGTAGCCAGCAGCAATTGCTACTAATTCTTTTTTGCTAATCCATTTATTAGCATAGGCAATCTCTTCGATGCACCCAACATACAAACCTTGTCGTTTTTGAATTGTCTCTATAAAGTTACCAGCTTCTTGTAGTCCTTGGTACGTTCCGGTATCTAGCCATGCCATACCACGCCCAAGCAACTCAACATACAATTTTTGTTGTTCTAAATATGTATTATTTACATTCGTAATCTCTATTTCGCCACGTTTGGAAGGTTTTACATTGGCCGCAATATTTACAACCGCATTGTCATAAAAATAAAGACCAGGAACAGCATAATTACTCTTAGGGTGTTTTGGTTTTTCTTCTATGCCGAGTACTTTACCCTCTTTATTAAATTGAACAACACCATACGAAGTAGGATCTTTAACATAATAGCCAAAAATTTCTGCTCCGCCTTCGCTTTCTATTTTTTTAACCGCTTTTTTTAAGCTTGCAGTAAAACTTTGGCCATAAAAAATATTATCTCCCAAAACAAGGGCTACACTATCGCTTTCAATAAAATCTTTACCTACAATAAAAGCATCGGCTAAACCCCGAGGCTCTTCTTGCACTTTGTATTCAAAATGCATACCTATATTGCTACCGTCGCCAAAAAGTTCTTTAAAAATTGGCAAGTCGCGTGGGGTAGAAATAAACAACACATCGCGAATACCTGCAAGCATGAGCACCGACAGCGGATAATAAATCATTGGTTTATCATAAATCGGTAATATTTGTTTAGATATAGCTTTTGTTAACGGGTAGAGTCTCGTACCACTACCACCGGCAAGAATAATTCCCTTCATAATTCTCTCTTTTTTCTTTTTATTCATAAAATATAGCACATTTGCTTTTTATTGTCTTGTGGTGACTATTTTTAGCTTGTTAGAGCCACCTCTACTATGCTGTAACTTGCAAAATAAAATCTATTGCACCAAAATAGTACTGCTGTAGATATAAAAGCTTTGTTTTCTGTTCTTGTTATTAAAATAAGTTTTGTATCCAGTTAGCAGGTATATATGGCACTACACCAATAGAGTCTCGATACAATAATCCTACAAAATAAATACTCGAATATGCTATTAAGCCCCATTTATATAAATTTTGTTTGTCTTCTTTTTCTTCTGTATAGTTTGCATAAAATATAATTTGTGTAATCATAAAAAATTGCGAAATTCTTAGTCCTTGTACCAGGTTTAAGCTTCCGTTCATAATGACTAAACCGGCAAATACTGTTTGTGCCCAAAAGCTTTTTAGGCTGGTTTTAGAGCCACGTAGTAAGCAAATTATAAATACAATATTCATAGCCATAATAATTAAAATATACGGCATAAGTTTTTCTCTAAAGCCATGTCCTTCCCATAAAAATAGGTTTTGATAGCGGCTTGGTACCAAAAAAAGAAAATGTTCGTTTACAAACAAGCCTGCAATAAAGGCTAAGCCCAATACTATAACTATAGTTTTTAGGGAAAATCTTTTAAAATAAAAAATAAATGCAACAATACCTAGAATTGCCAAGTTGTGACAAAGAATAGCAATGATTAAAAATATGGTTGCAGGGACTAGTTTTTTGGTTTTTATAAAATGAAAACACACTAACAAATATGAAAGAGCCATGGCTTGTCGTACAATGCAAAATGCATTTAGATAATAAAAAAAAGCATAATAAAAAAACAGAGATAATACATAATTTTTAGAGTCTTTTCGTATAACATACACTACGGGTGGGAGGGTACAGGCAAATAAAATTATTTGGAACGATTTATAATATCCACCAAAAAAAAGATTTAGATGAGCTAATAGTCCCCAAATTGGTTCGGTTTTATAATGGTTCTCTCCATTTATAAGTTCTTTAAAATGGGTAAAATAAGAGCTAGTGTCAGCTCCTAAATTGACATTTTTAAACGCAAATACTAAAAATAAAAGGACAGAAGCAAAATAAAAAATACGTTTTTCATTTTTGTAGTGTATAAAAAAGAGTAAAATAAGTAATATTAAAAAATAAATTGCCATTATTATTCCTAATTATATTGATTTTGTATAAAAAAGTGTTTTGTAAGGTATTACCCCAATTGAGTCTCGATATAATAAACCAAAAAAGTAAATACAAGCAAAGAAAAGTAATGCTAGTAACCATTTTGTTTTGTTTTTATCTTTTGCGATAATGTTAGCCGTATAATAAAGAATTTGAGCAATTAAAAAATATTGGGTTACACGTAAGGCCATTACTAATTGCTGTGAGAGGTTCATTACCACAAAACCTAAAAGAACGATGCTTGAGCTAGCTGATTTTTGATTTTTTTCTGTATCGAAACGTATAAAAAATAAAAATATAATATTAAGTACTGCGAATGTTGCACTAAAAATATACTGGTTAGTGCGAATCCCATGATCTACCATATTAATATATTTTTTATATGAACCAAAAAAGATACCAAGTTTTTGTATTGGAAGAACCAATCCAATAATAAACGTACTTACAAGAATTAGTAGAATTTGTTTATATGAAAATCTATAAAAAATAAAAATAACAGGAACGATTGTAATAATAGCAGATTTATGTGCCAAAACAGCTAAAAAATAAAAGGCAAAAGCTTTTATATATTTTTTTTCGAATAAAAAGTAATAACATAAAACAGCCATAGAAATAGCGAGGCTTTGTCGCATTATACAAAATGAATTTAAATAATAAAAAAAGGCATAAAACAAAAATAAAGAGAGCTGGTAATGTTCTGACTTTTTATAAATTACATAAAAAATAGGCACAAGTACTGCCAAATAAAATAATGACTGAAAAACATAGTAATTGCCATGAAAATAATAAGCAATTTGTGCTATAAAGCTCCATAATGGTTCGTCAAAAGGGGCTTTTTGAGTACCTTGAAAAACATCATAATACATAAGAGAGTCTCTGCCTACATTCCAATGTTGCATTGCAGCCAAAGCAAATAATATAAAACAACTTATAAAAAATAGTATTTTATTGTTTTTAGGGGCAAATATAGAAGCAAGCAATAAAACTAAAATTCCAAGATATAAAAACATTTGTTTTCTCCGAGTCTAAATTTTCTTGTATTGTATCATATAAATCTATGTGTGGGCAAACTATCCAAAAAGTGTGGTATACTATTAACAAGAGCCTTAGTGTAACGTAAAAAATGTAAATTATCTGTTTTTAACTACTTTAAGAGGAAAATATGATGTATTCAATTATTCTTTCTGGTGGTTCCGGCACTCGCTTGTGGCCACTTTCACGCAGATTACAACCAAAACAACTCTTGTCATTAATAGGAACTGGAACAATGATTCAGCAAACGGTGCAAAGACTCTGTCCTCTAGAAAACGAAGTTTTGGAATCTGAATATCAAAAATTGTATATGCAAAGTCCTATTATTGTCTGTAACAAAAAACATCGTTTTACTATTGCTGAACAAATGCAACAAATTAAGGTAAATCCAATTATTATGTTGGAGCCTGTTGCACGTAATACAGCTCCTGCTGTTGCAGCAGCTTGTATGCAAGCTCAAAAACTTTCTGGAAGTGATTCTGCATTAGTTTTTGTATTACCTTCTGATCATATTATTAATAATATATCGTCCTTTCATGCTACTATTGTAAAAGCCGTAAAAATGGCCAAGCTTGGAAGGTTAGTTACTTTTGGTATAACTGCAAGTTCTCCACAGACTGCGTATGGCTACATAAAAGCAGATATAACAGAAGCCAACAAAGACAGCTATACTTTGCAAGAGTTCACAGAAAAACCAGATTTAGAAACTGCAAAAGAATACATTGCAGACGGCTCGTACTTTTGGAACAGCGGAATGTTTGTGTTTAGAGCCGATATATTTTTGCATGAACTTAAAAAGTTTGAACCACAATTATATATGCATACAAAACAATCATTTACAAAAGCCCTAAATGAAAGTGATTTTATTGTGCTAGATGAAGACTCTTTTTCAAAAAATCGAGCACTGTCTATTGACTGTGCTGTTATGGAACACACAACGCTTGGCACAGTTGTTCCTCTGCAGGTAGGTTGGAGTGATGTAGGTTCGTGGGACTCGTTATGGAATGCTTCAGACAAAGATTTATCCGGAAACCATACTCAGGGGACAACCTTAATTTCTAAAACTCAAAATTGCTACATACATAACAATGTTTCTACAAAAAAAATAATTACAACAATTGGTATTCAAGATCTTGTCATTATAGACACAGATGATGCTTTGCTTGTAGCACATAAAAAATCATCACAAAGTATAAAAGAACTTGTCAAAAAATTAAAAAAACACAAACGTGATGACTTATTATAACGAGAGATAGATATTGACCGTACTAAAAATAAAGCATATACTTAGGCTAATAGGGTTAAAATGAAAGTTATTTCAAGTACAGCAACATTTTTCTTTTCTCCAGTGCAAAATATTAGAGAAAAAGTATTTGAGTTAGAAAATTTACTTCAAAATGATTATCCAAAACCTTTTAATCTAATAACGTTACCAGATGTAGCCCCTTCTGAGTTTCCAAGAATAACGGCAACAAGTCATCATGGATTTTCTAGTTTAGCTATTTCAACAAATTCTATTCAATTTACAACACGTTTTAATTTAGATTTTTGTGATAAATGGGAAGAAAAATGTAAACCATATCTTATGGAACATATAGATAGATTATTTATTGCAACTAAAAATATATTTTCTAATATGTTTTTTTGTGGATTAACTATAAACACCTTGGAAAATGGTTATTCTTCAAGTACTGCTACAATTGTAGAAAATCAGATAAAGCATACGTTTATTAAAAATGCCACTCCGTATGATATAGAAATGAAACAAGCTGTTGTACATGATAAAAAATATTATATCAATATAAAAATTCAAAATCTTAGAGTTCTTCCAGGGACAAATGTATTAGGAAAATCACTTAAAGATATTGAAAAACACGATACTATAGGTATAACATTAGATATTAATGATAGATATGCTGCTAATTATCAAAAAAATTATAAATCGTCAACTGATGTTTTTTGGGGAATATTTAAATTAGCCAATACTATTATTTGTTCAAAGCTTAATTTATTATATACAAAAGGAGAATTTACATTATGATTACTTCATTTTCTATTCCGTTTAACCAAACTTCGAGTGAAACACCTCCGATACAAGTTGCAGAATATTTACAACAAGAAATTACAAATACTCCTGCTATAATTTCATATCAAAAATCTAATTTTGCAATTGATATAGCAAAAGATGTTTTTCCAGAAATGCATTATTTAACTCCTATTCAACTTAAAAAACATAATAGGGCTTTATCTAAATTATATAAAAAAACAGGTATAAAAATTTATTAAGGATATATATTTGAAATTTGAAGAAGAATTTATTACTCTTGTAAAAGAACTTTTTCCTTCAATTGATCCTTATATTGCAGCGAATGTAAAAAATAGTGTACAACAATTTTATAAAGATGGTAAAACGTTTTCTTGTTATAATGCCTCTGCTTTAAAAGGGATTACGCAAGGAGACATAATAAGTAATGTAACATTTGCTATAATTGATAGCGAAGGAGAGATTGCTACATACAGAACTGCAGGACTTGTGTTATCAAATTCTTGTGATATTGAAAATGACGATTACATTCTTTTAGCTCCTTTTGAACCAATAAATCAACTAGGGTTTGATCAATCCCAAATAAATGAATTAAAAATGAATACACTATATGGCTATATATATTTTCCTGATGTTTCAGAAGAACAAGTAGCTGTTAACCTTTCTCGTATTTGTGCACTTCCAAAGAAAATTATTCGAAATTCACTTAAAAACAAAACAATGGAAATTAAGCATTCATTAAATTTAGTTGGTTTTTATCTTTTACTTTGTAAATTAACAATACATTTTATGCGCCCAGAAGATACAGATTTACAAAATGAAAGAGAACATCTCGTATATAGTTATTAAATAAGCGCGGTAATTCTTCTTTTTTTATATTTGATGAAACCTCCTTTTCAAATTCTAAAATCTCCCGTATACTTTTTCTAGAGCAATAACTGTGCTCTATAAAGAGGAGTAGATATGAAAAAAATGATTTTAGCTATTGCTGTTGCAATAATGTTGTTGCCAGCGAGTCTTTTTGCAGAACCAAGTGAAGAGGAAGTGGAAAATACTATTAGTAGTGTTATGGCAATATATGGTATGTCCATGATGGCTAGTATGTTAGGTGTGGATATTCCAGAAGGAGCCTTGGTTATAGAATATAACGAGGATAGGAGTGGGTCAACTTTAAATTATAAAGATTTTCCAGCTAAGGAATTTTTAGAAAATATGAATAGTATGAGTAGTATGATGGAAGAAACAAGCGATGAAGAGCAATTGGTTTGTCCTTTTACTATTATGAATGGAACGGTTGCAACTAATGGAAGTATGTTTGAAGATGGAAATATTGATCTCAATATAGATGTTAATTTACAGGGTGGTAATGTTAAAACTTTAGAAATGCACACGAACGATGATGATGTTATTGTAAAAGTTAATGGTCTGCGGAATTATGATATGGAAGAAATATTAAAACGAGCCGAACTTGATGATGAGGGTTATTAAAGTATGCTCAAGCAATGTCTAACCAAGATTATCTTATTACTGCTGGTAGTATTGCCGATAATAAAAATATAAAATAAAAAAAATAGTAAAGAGGTTATTATGAAACGTTTTATTTTCTCATTAATTTTTGCTTTAACAATAGCTTCAGGTATAAGCGCAACTCCCTCCTTTTCGTTAAGTCTTGGTGGTGATTTTTTTAATTATGAAAAAGCTTTTCTTGCTATGGATGCTTCTTGTGTTGTTCCAATAAAAAAGGGTATGGAACTAGACATGGGTGCTAATTTTGGAATTACTACCAGAGTCGAAGACTCGACAACGGAAGCCCTTTTCTATATTCCTTTAAATTTGGGATTAAATTTTTTATTTAATGAAGAATCAAAGCTAAATTATTTAGTTGGTACAGGTTTATCTCCTCAATTTCAGTATATTGATGAATCTAGGTTTTATATGGGACCCTATCTGAAGGGTGGTGTTAGAGTAAAAGTTCATGAATATATGAAATGGTTTTTAGAAGCTCAACAAGATCTTTTAATTGGACCACCTAATTGGATAAATACTACTACTAGCATAAAAACTGGAATCCTTTTTTCTTTTGGATCTTAATACATTACATTTGCTGTCGTTTTACTGAAATGGGTAGAATGGTAGCTTTTTTTTCTCTTTCCTCCTTAAAGTTGTAATATTTTTAATTTTCGTATATTCTTACAGCTACATTACATAAATATACCTAGGGAGGCTATTATGGAAGAAATTTTAAATTTATTACAAGAAAATGCACGTTTGTCGGTGACCGATATAGCCGCCATGACAAAAAAATCAACCGAAGAAGTTCAATCGGTTATTACAAAATTAGAGCAAGATGGGGTAATTCTTAAATATGCAACAATTGTTAATCCCGAGAAAATAGAAACATCAGATGATAAAGTTAAGGCCGAGATTGAGATTCAAGTGCAACCGGAGCGTGAACACGGCTTTGATGCTTTAGCTGAGCGTATATATAAATATCCACAAGTAAAATCAGTGTATCTTATGAGTGGCGGCTATGACTTAAAAGTAGTTATAGAAGGCGACTCACTTAAAGAAGTTGCATTTTTTGTTGCCAGAAAGCTTTCTACATTAGATGGTGTTCGCAGTACAAAAACACACTTTTTCTTAAAAACATACAAAGAAAATGGCGTCCTCTATGTTGATGATAAAAAAGATCATCGTGAAGGGGTAACTGCATAATGAGTAATTCTCGTACAGATAGATTTTCAGAAAAAATAGTGAAAATTGCACCTTCTGGTATCCGTAAATTTTTTGATCTTGTTATAGGACGAGATGATATCATTTCGCTCGGTGTTGGGGAGCCTGATTTTCCAACTCCATGGGTTATGAGAGAAGAAGCCTATTATCATCTTGAACAAGGTCATACTTCATATACCTCTAATTGGGGAATTCAAGAACTTAGAGATGAAATTGCCAAATATTTAACTCGATATGACTTGCACTATAATTCACAAGATGAAGTTTTGGTAACTATTGGTGTTTCTGAAGGTATAGATGCTGCTCTTAGAGCGATATTAAATCCTGGAGACGAAATTATAATTTGCGAGCCGTGTTATGTTTCGTACCAACCACTTGCAGATCTTTGCGATACAAAACTAATTCATCTAGATACTTCAAAAACAGGTTTTTATCCAACAGCAGAAGCTATCGAAAAAGTAATAACACCAAAAACAAAAGCTCTTATGCTTTGCTCGCCAAGTAATCCTACTGGGCGCATGATTCCTGTTGCAGAATTAGAAAAAATAGCAAAAGTAGTAAAAAAACATGAAATTTGGGTTTTGACAGATGAAGTGTATTGTGAGCTTGTCTACGAAGATCATAAACATACTTCTATAGCATCTTTTCCTGGCATGAAAGATTACTCAATTGTTTTAAATGGGTTTTCTAAAGCGTTTGCAATGACTGGGTGGCGTATTGGTTTTATGACAGGTCCAGCAGATTTAATGGATCAAGTGCATAAACTACATCAGTATTCTGCAATTTGTGCGCCAATTATGAGCCAGTATGCGGCATTAGAAGGCTTAAAAAATGGATGGAAAGAAGTAGAGAGAATGAGAGTGTCGTATCAACAGCGACGCAATCTTATGTATAAAGCTTTTATAAATATGGGATTGCCTACTATTGAACCAGAAGGAGCTTTTTATATTTTTCCTGATATTAGAAAAACCGGATTAACTAGTGAAGAGTTTGCTACAGAGCTTATTGAAAAGTATCAAGTAGCAGTTGTTCCTGGTTCTGTTTTTGGCCAAGCCGGAGAAGGTTTTATTCGTTGTTGTTATGCTACAGATATAATTAAGATAAAAGAAGCTCTTAATCGCATGGCAAAAATGGTTAGTGAATTAACAAAGTAAATGGCAGCTTTTTATCTAAAAAATGTAACATACTCATATCCTGGGCGTAATATAAATGCCGTTAAAGATATTTCGTTTAAAATTGAAAAAGGCGAATATGTTGCTATTTTGGGCTCAAATGGTTCTGGTAAAAGTACCCTTGCTCGCTTACTAACCGGTTTTTTAGAACCAGATTCGGGTACGATTGCATTGGAATCATCTCAAAAATCAAATATAAATTACGGTGTTCCAACTGGAATTGTATTTCAGTCGCCGCGAGATCAAATTGTTGCCGAAACGCTCGAACGTGATACTGCTTTTGGCCCAGAAAATATTGGATGTCCGCAAGATGTAACGCAAAAACGCACAAGTAACTATCTGTCACTAATCGACCTACTAGATAGGCATGCAGATAAAACCGCAAATCTGTCACTTGGACAAAAACAAAAGCTAGCTTTGGCAGGTATTTTGGCTTTGTCGCCCAAACTTCTCGTTTTGGACGAGGCTGTGTCGATGGTAGATCCTGCAATGCGTGTATCAATTTTAAATTATTTAGATGAATGGAAAAATGATAACCCAGAACGTACAATTATTCATATTACACATGACATAGAGGAAGCTTTTCGTGCAAATCGTATCATTGCCATAGATGATGGAACTATTATTTTTAATGATAGCAAAGAGCAATTTATAGCAAATCCCAAAATTTCAAAACGCCTTTTTGGGAGCAATCCTATATCGCTACGTGATAAAGAAGTACAAGATAAAGCCGTTATAAAAGATAAAAAAGCTGGTTTAGTCTTGCAAAATGTACATTTTTTGTACGATAAAACAAATTCTCTAAAAAAAGAAACAGAAACAAAGTCTTTAATGTCAAATTTTCATGGCGGTGTGCATAATATATCATTGTCATTTTTTAAAGGTCAGGTAACGGCTTTAATGGGTGAGTCGGGGTCTGGCAAAAGTACTATTTTAGAACTTGCATCTGGATTGCTACAACCCGATTCTGGCTCTATTGTTGCCTCGAGTAAACCTGTTTTGGCTTTGCAAGAAACAGAAAGTGCTCTTTTTGAAGAATTTGCAGCAGATGATGTTGCTTTTGGCCCTAGAAATCAGGGAATGAGTGGCAAAAAATTAAAAGAGCGTGTAAAACAAGCAATGGATATTGCGGCTATTCCGTTTGCTCAATATGCAGATCGCAGAACAGTAGCGCTTAGTGGCGGGGAAAAACGTAAAATTGCACTAGCGGGAATAATTGCGCTAGAAAATGAGGTGTATCTTTTCGATGAACCTACTGCGGGGCTTGACCCGGGAAGTAGACATCAAATAATGAATATGCTTGGTGAACTTGCAAAACAAGGTAAAACTGTTGTGTTTTCTACCCATCGAAAAGAAGAAGGCGACTTTGCACATAGGTGCATAACGCTTTCTAATGGACAAGTGATTGAAGACACTCAAAAAGGTACCAATTCTGACTTTTATAAAGGATTGGCTCCTGTCCATTGTGGTGATTTATCAATGCTAGACGGGTTACGAACTACTTCGACGGGTCTTTATTGTAAGCGCAAATCGCTCATTCATGGCTTAAAACCCCAAACAAAATACTTAATATTTTTAGCTGTTTTTATAACAGGGATTGCGCTACAAAACTTTTATTGGCTGTGTGGGTTTTCTCTCTTTTCTTTTGTTTATGTGCTGTCTTCGCGGTTTCCGCTTAAAAAATTACTTATAACTTTTCTAAAGTTTTTACCCTGGATTGCACTATTTGCAGCTTTTCAGTTTTTATTGTTTCCTATGCAAGCAAACGAAAGTGTGTATTGGGAATGGTCTTTTATTACAATAACCCCGTCAAAAATTTTGTTGGTTGTAAAAACACTTTTGCATATTATTAGTGCGCTTTGTGCTATTAGCGCTTTTTTGTATTCCACCGAAGAAACAGAATTGCTTGATGGTTTAAAAATACTATGTAAACCATTAGATGCAATAGGAATAAAAAGCAAATATATTGCGATGACAGCGTCTCTTGTCTTTAGGTTTATTCCCATACTAGCCGATGAAGCCGCTCAGATAATAAAAGTACAAATTATTAGAGGTGGTTTTAAACCTACAAAAGGCTTAATGAATCGAGTTAAAAATATGTTGCCATTGTTTATACCACTTATATTACAAACTTTTAAACGTGCAGAAGCTTTAGGCGACACATTAAATGCGCGATATTTTTAAATGGTAAATTTAAGGATATCTTTAGGGAGTACAAGCTATGAATAACTTACCTTTTTGCCCAAAATGTGGGCGCAAATCTTTACAGTATCTAAATAACCAATACTGGAAATGCTCACAATGTGGGCTTAAATTATACAATAACATTGCAGCTGCAACAGGAATAATTATACCTATAGAGAACAAAACAAGTTCAAAAGATTCTGTAGATGGTAAATCGTACAACGTGTTGTTTGTAAAAAGAGGACGAAACCCAAGAAAAGGATATTATGCACTTCCTGGTGGGTTTGTAGATCCCGATGAAAGCGCAGAAAACGCCTGTATACGAGAGTGCGAAGAAGAAACTGGTTATACGCCAGAGGATATACACTTTGTCTGTACAGCTCCAAATATTTATGAGTATGCTGATATTACCTATAAAACATGTGATATTTTTTTTAAGACAACAAGTATAGATAATACATCAAATTCTGTTCTTTCTACATTAACACATACCGAAGAAGATGAAATTACTGCATATAAAACGTTCCCTTGCAATAATTTACAAGAATTAAACGCAATTCCTTTAGCTTTTTCTAGTGCGACAGTTGCCTTGTCTACATGGTTAAAAGGCAGAAAAGATTCTTTCTAACCTTGACATTACTTACCGGTAGGTATATAAAGAAGACATGGAAAATGAAAAGCAAGAAAAAACAAATAAGAGGGCTGCCCTATTAGAAGTGGCATTAGTATTGTTTTCACAAAGAGGTTATACCGGTACAAGTGTGCAAGAAATTGTAAACCTTGCTGGTGTTACAAAGCCGACGTTATATTACTTTTTTAAGAATAAACAAGGAATTTATGCAGCTCTTTGGGATGAATACTTTGTACCATTTAATGAATCTCTACAAGAAAAATGCAATTATATACCATCTCCAAAAGAGTATGAAAAAGACGTGTTTGGGCAACTTTGTGATATAGCTCAGCTTTATTATGCTTTTTGTAAAAAAAATCCTGTTTTTTATCGTTTAATGCTTTCTTTGCAATTTTCACCAGAAGATGCGGAAGGAATTAGCACTATTCAGCAATTATATGAAAAAAATTATACCCAAATAACGGCGTTTTTTAATAAGGCAAGTAAAACCCATGGCAATTTAAAAGGGAAAACCTCATTGCTTGCACGTATTTTTATTGCAGATGTGTATGCTGGGATCGAGGCTGATATTCCAGTTAATGCAATTGTAAAATTGTTTATGCATGGTATTTATTAAAAAAGTGTGATGTTTATTTAATAAAAATATAAAACAATAAGTGTTAAATGGAGCAATGTATGAGTAATTGGTATGATAATGCTGTTTTTTATCAATTTTACCCAATGGGAATAACTGGGGCACCTAAAGAAAATAGCTGGGATTGGAACAATTCTTGGAATGGTTCATTACCACCGGTAAATCGATTAGAAAAAACAATTAAAGAAGGTGGTTGGATAGATCATCTTAAACGTCTTGGTGTAAATGCGGTGTATTTTTCACCTGTTTTTCAGAGTGATAGGCACGGATACGATACCAGAGATTATTATACAATAGATAGCCGTCTAGGCAGTAATGATGATTTTGCCCGTTTGTGTACATTATTACATGATAATGGCATACGTGTCGTTTTAGACGGGGTTTTTAATCATGTAGGACGGGGTTTCTGGGCTTTTCGAGACGTACAACAAAATAGAGAAAATTCTGCTTATAAAGATTGGTTTTACATTGATTGGAATAAAAATTCAAACGATAATGACGGCTTTTGGTACGAAGGTTGGGAAGGTCACTTTGATCTTGTAAAACTAAATTTAGAAAATCCTGCTGTTATAGATCATTTGTTTGGTGCTGTAAAAAAATGGAATGACCTTTTTCATATCGATGGAATTAGACTAGATGTTGCCTATTCTTTAAGCGATGAGTTTCTAAAAAAATTGCATACCTTTGTTAACAGCCTATCAAATGATTGCGTATTAATTGGCGAAATTATTTACGAAAAAGATATGCATAGAGTTAATGACAGTGAATTATATAGTTGCACAAACTATGAGTGTTACAAAGCATTATGGTCTGGATGCAATGATAAAAATATGTTTGAGGTATCTCATTCATTTAATAGGTTTTTTGGTAATGAAGGATTATTTGTTGGTAAAAATCTTATGAACTTTATAGATAATCACGATGTGAGCCGAATTGCCAGTCAGCTTACAAATCGTTCTTTTTTACCGATTATATATGGTTTGTTGTTTGGAATGCCAGGGGTTCCTTGTATTTATTATGGAAGCGAGTGGGGGATAGAAGGTAAAAAAGAAGACGGTGATGATGGCTTACGGCCAAAACTGCAAAATCCTGCTTGGACTTCCATTACCGATTTTGTAGCACAGTTAGCGTATTTACACCATCAAAAAGTTGTATTACAGCAAGGTGGCTATCAACAGCTTTTTTTAACAAACGAGCAATTTATGTTTAAAAGAACTTCTCAAAATTGTGCTTCTTCTCATGACATTTTGGTATGTATTAACCTTTCACAATCTAATTATACAGCGCATCCAAAAGGGCGAAGTAGTGATGGTGGTTACGAGTCGTTTGATGGGCTATATGGTAATTATAAAAATCTGTTTACTGGTGAAATATCTAATTATACAGGCGAGTTATATATGCCTCCTTTAAGTGTGTTGTATTTTGAACAAGTGTAAAATCATAAAAAAGTGTTAGGTTTTTATGTTTTTGCTCTTGACCTAAAATATAAAAATTGTTATAGTACTTAAGCATTACGAAATGTAAAGGGCGATTAGCTCAGCTGGGAGAGCGCTTGGTCTACACCCAAGTTGTCGGCGGTTCAAGCCCGTCATCGCCCATAAAAACCTTGTATCTCTTAGGTACAAGGTTTTTTTTATATAATTTGTTTTAATCTTTATTTTTGTATATATTCTGCAATTAAGGCTATATTTGTTTGACCGTTATATAGTGCTGTGTTACAATAATTAACCGAGCATACTATTACAAAATAAAATAAATCAAAATTAAAGGTAAAATATGAATAAGGCAATCGATTGTTATACTGTTCTGAATAGTATTTTAGTACCTATAGTTATTGTCTCGCCAAAGTGGGATAATGACCAGTTAACAGACTTTACTGTTGAATATAGCAATAAAGCTTGTGAACAAATAAGCAAAAATTTGTTTGTAAAAAATAAACAAATTAGCAGTATTGTAAAAAACAATCGTATATTGCTAGATATGTACAAAAAAATATATAAAAACTTAAAAAAAGAAATAACGAGTGTTGTTTCTTTTTATCCTCAGTCAAACCCCAAATATTTAATAGAAGCAAATAAAATGGAAAATGGTATGTGTGTGTTACTGTTTTACCATATCTCATCAGAAAAAAATGTCTTAAAAAAAATACGCTATCATAAATCTTGTGAACTTAATAACAGTACAGATTTTCTATGGAAAAAACTTACCACTGCTGTTTTGGGAAAAAACTTTGACTTAGTTTTTCAACCACAGTATTCTATTAGAGATGATGGTTTGCGTGGATTTGAGGCGCTTATACGGTGGTATGATTGCGAATTAGGTTCTATTTCGCCTGAATATTTTATTCCAATAGCCGAAAAAAGTAATTATATAGTAAGACTTGGGTGGTGGATAATAGAAACCTCTCTTATTGTTCTAAAAACGTGGCAAACCGATTATAATTTTAAAGGGATACTATCTGTTAATATTTCACCTGTTCAATTACGCGAGGATACTTTTTTACCAATTTTTACGGGACTATTAAATACGTACAATATAAATCCAAATTCATTAGAGTTAGAAATTACAGAAAGTGTTCTGGTAGATAACATGGACGACACAATAGCTGTTTTAAACGCTTTAAGTAAACAAAATGTATTAATTTCGATTGATGATTTTGGAACAGGGTATTCTTCTTTTAAGTATATTCAGTGTTTTCCGGTAAAAACGCTAAAACTCGATAAATCTCTTATAGATAATATTACCAATGAAGATAAAACGAGTTTAACAATTGCTAATACAATTGTAAATCTTGGTGAGTATCTTGGATTAGAAACTATTGCAGAAGGTGTAGAAGACGAAGCTCAATTAGATGTCCTTAGGAAAATGAAATGTAAAACTGTTCAAGGTTTTTTGCGTGGAAAACCTATGAATCGTGTAAAATGTGAAGAGTTATTTAAAGAATACGCTTAAATCTTTTTGTAGTAAGCTTCTTTTAAGCTGTCTGCTTTTGAGTAGTCTAAAAATAATCCTGCTTTGTCTGCTATGTCATTCATTTCTGTTTTGTAATTTTCTATAGATTCTTGTATACATTTTTTACCTGGATAAATAGCATATTTTTTTCTTACGTTTGTAGGTGAAAAATTAGGCATAATGACATTTGCGCCTGCTTTTAATACATCAACTCGATAATCTTTTTCTAAGCTTCCAACCGCTGTTGTAGCAGGGAGCCAGGCATTTTTATTTGTTAATCTAATTATAGCTTCTGCATTCATGGTAAGGGTGATATCACCTGTTTTTGCGTCTTTAAAAGGAGTTTGTGGATGTGGAATAAAAGGTCCTATGCCTACCATATCAAAGTTTCGTCCTGCTATAAAAATTATATCTTTGGCAATGTGATTAAGTGTTTGGCCTGGCACTCCTACCATAAATCCACTGCCTGTTTGGTATCCTAATTCTTGTAAATTATCTAAACAGCGTATTCTTGTTTGAACAGTTCTGTCCGCATGTAGCCTTGCATACAAAGCTGGATCTGAACTTTCTATTCTAAGTAAATAGCGGTCGGCTCCAGCGTTCTTCCAACACTCATAATCTTTTTGTGAGCGCTCTCCTACCGAAAGAGTTATTGCCATATCGTATCGAGATTTTATTTCTTTTATTATAGAAGCTAACTCTTGCGCAGGCATTGCGTCCTCGCCAGATTGCATGACAACTGTTTTAATCCCAGCTTGCCAAATTGTATCTGTGCAATCTAAGATTTGTTGTGCAGAAAGCTTGTATCTTTGTGCTTTTTGATTTTTGCGATTAAGGCCACAATAATAGCATGAATTGTTACAGTAGCTAGAAATTTCTAGTAGACCACGTAATACCATGCGTTTGCCGCATTGTGTGTCACGTATTTGAGCTGCTTTTTTATACAAAAGAAATCGCTCATCTAGATTTGTAGATTTTAATAGAAAAACTATATCGTCTACAATTGTTTTGTCTGTATCTGAGAAAGTCTTATTTTTTATTTTTTTTGCATGTGTAACAAAATCATAAGTACTTACACGCTCAAGTGTTTTTAAAAAAGACTTTCTCATTTGTTATTCCTTTACTTAAAAATAAATGTCTCTTTCGCCATTTTGAATACGTTTACGAGCTTTTTTTAGTTCTACTAGTTGCGCTTGTGAAAAGTCGAGGGTACGATTTTTTATTTCGCCGAGTTCTTTACTAATTAATGCATTTCCCATTTTTTGTGTTTCGGGGCTAGCAAAATCATCTAAATATTCTTGTAAGGTTAAAATTGCATTCATTTTGCAAAAATGGCCTTCTTTGCCTGCTTTAAGTAATGACATAATTTTAGTACCAGTTCGGCCACAACGGTACCCGGCGGTACAAAAAGAGACTATGTGTCCGCGTTTTATGCTTTCTTGTACAACTGTATCTAAACTTCTCATATCTCCTAGAACAAATTGTTGTCTTTGACTTTCTTGGTGTCCATCAGAAGTTATAGTATTTTCTGGAAAAGCATCTGCATAGGCGCCAATCCCAAGTCGAGAATCTGCATCTCGTTGCGTAATCATGTCTATAATGCTGTCGAGCATTTCTGGCTTTTCACGATTGGTAACAATTAATCCTGCATAAGGGATAGCAACTCTAAGAACAGCAACAAGATGTTTAAAATCTTCATCGCTTACCCAGTGTTTTACCCATGAAAAATCGGTTCCTTCTGCCGGCTCTAGACGAGGTACAGAAACAGAGTGGGGTCCAATTCCATACCTCTTTTCTAGATCTGCAGCATGGGCAACTAATCCCATTACTTCAAATTTCCAATCGTAAAGTCCAAAAAGAGCGCCAACTGCAACGTCATCTATACCAGCATCCATGGATCTGTGTAATGCATACAATCGCCATGCGTAATTACCTTTTAGGGTTCCAGCTGGATGAACTTCTTTATATGTTTTTTTATGATAAGTTTCTTGAAATACCTGAAAGGTTCCAATCCCTGCTTCTTTTAAAATCTTTAAATCGTCTATTGGGAGTGGGGCAGCATTTATATTTACTCGTCGAATTTGTCCAAAACCGTTTTTTGTTGGTACTTTTACACTGTATACGGCTCTCATACTATCTGCAATATATTGAGCATCTGTTTCTGGGTGTTCACCATAAACCATTACAAGGCGCTTGTGCCCTATTTTACCAGCTAACACTTTTGCTTCGGCTTTTATTTCGTCCATGGTCAATACCCGGCGCTCTACCTCGTCATTGTCTGTTCTAAATCCACAATATTTACAGCGATTTACACATTTACTTCCACAATACAGAGGGGCAAAAGTGACAAGACGGTTGTCGTATACTTGTTTCTTTATTTGGCAGGCTGCTTCGTAAATTTCATTGCGCATTTTAGGGTCGGTAATGTTTACCAGTTTTGCGACATCTTTGGAAGGCATAAGGTTAATATCTTTTGCTTTGTCAAGAATAGCGTGAAGTTCTTCTTCGGTTGTTACTTTATTAGCAGCAATTTCGGCTTCTATTGCATCGTCATCTATAAAATCTTTTCCGTTGACTAAATAGCGATCAATTTCATCTTGTTTTACAAGGTGATTTTTCCAGTCTTTAATTTTTTGAGTGTCTGTCATGTTCTATCTCCTTTAAATTGTGCAGCAATTATAAAAATTGTATTTACCAAAAAGAGATTATAAGAACTAAAAAAAAGATAAGATTGCGTAGAATAGCTTTCCTACCCTTGATTTCAGAAATAATCCTAATCTCAGGTTGGTATAATCAAAAACTATAAGGTAACTTGTAACAAATTGCAATAGTGCTTTTTTGCACTATTAAATTATTTTTGAGAATCGGCGCGGCGAACAAAAAATTCTGTTGGTATTTCTTTGTTTTCTGTTTCGTTTATTTTTTTGTATTTATTATTAAGATATTGTTGAACGTTACGCTTTTCTTCTAAATTGGTTGGAGTTCGCGGTATCCAGTCTCCTGTTTTTGTCAGGTAGTGAGTACAGCAATTATCAGAGAAATAAAGATTAAGAGTTTTTTTAATATCTTCAAATAAGTTTTTTTGTAAAATAGGGAACATTAATTCAACACGGCGATTAAGATTTCTATTAAGCCAATCTGCGCTTGAAAGGTATATTTCTTCGTTACCACCATTTTGAAAAAACAAAATACGTGTGTGCTCTAAATACCGGCCAACAATACTGCAAACTGTAATATTTTCACTTTGACCTGCAACTCCAGGAACAAGCATGCAAATTCCTCTAATGTTTAATAATATACGAACATTATGATTGCTTGCCTTGTATAGTGCATTTATTATATCTTTTTCGCCCAGGCTGTTCATTTTTGCCATAATGAGACCTGGAGTTTCTGGGGTAGAGTGTTGAATTTCTCGCTCTATCATTTCGAGCAATTTTGATTTTAAATTAATTGGTGCAATAGCCAATTGTTGCATTGACTGAATAGCGGAGTATCCTGAAATCATATTAAAAAATAATGAGGCATCGTTTCCTATTTGCGGGTTAGTTGTAAATAGTGACATATCAACATAACTTTTTGCTGTAGCATCGTTATAATTCCCTGTCGACATATGTACGTAGCGCACAATGCCTTGTTCTTCACGACGTACAACAAGAAGCATTTTTGCATGTACTTTCATGTTTGCTATTCCATGAACAACTATAACCCCGGCATCTTGTAACAGAGAGGCCCAACCCATATTTTGTTTTTCGTCAAATCGTGCTTTAAGTTCTACAAAAACAGTTACTTGTTTGCCGTTTCGTGCAGCTCTTTCTAATGCTTTTATAATAGGGGAGTCGCCACTTGTTCTATAAAGAGTCATTTTAATTGCAAGAACTTGAGGGTCGTTTGCTGCCTGATTTACAAATTGGACAACAATATCGAAGCTTTCATAGGGAACATGAAGTAATATATCTTGTGATTTTATTTTGTCCCAAAGAGATGTATTTGGGTTTAAATCGATATGTTTATAATGTTTCCATTTAGGAAAGCGTAGGTTTTCATATCCGTTAAGTGATGTAATTTTAGCAAAAGAAGAAATATCTAATAATCCATTAATTTGATATATATCTTGGGCTTCAAGATTCATTTTTTTTACAAGGATATCACGAATTTCTGGGCTTGTATTATTACAAATAAAACGTACAGGATAAGAAGTTTTTCGAGCTTGAAGAACTTCTTTCATTGCTTCGATAAAGTCTGTATCTCTTTCTTCGTCTACAGAAAAAGCGGCATCATTTGTTACTCGAAAAATGAGAGATTGTTCAATGCTATATCCTGGGAAAAGTCGTGTCCCAAATTGAATAATAATATCATCGAGAAAAGTAAATCTTTGTATATTACCTGTAGTTGGGAGTAATACTATTCGATCTAAGCTGTTTGGTATTTGTACGAGTGCTAGAGGCGAATTTTCAGAATGACTCTTAAAGGCTTCGGGAAGTGTTGATGTGTCAATAATTGGTTTAAGAGTAAATGCTACATGCAATTTTAAATTGGATAAATGAGGTAATTCGGCTGGGGTGTCTGTTCTTAACGGTGTTAAAAGAGGAAAAATCTGTTCGGTAAATTTATTTTCTAAAAACAGTTTTTCTGTAGGTGAATATTTATTCCAAGGAATATAGACGAGACCCTCTTTTTCCATTTCTGGTAAAATTGAATTAGTAAGAATTTTATCTTGCCGATCTACAAGTGTATGAACCCTTTCTGAGATGGCTTTTAGTTGTTCACATGCGGTAAGCCCTGTAATATCTTTCCAATCTAAATCTGTGTCTTTTACTCGTTTTAAACCAGCAACTCGTACCATAAAAAACTCGTCAAAATTAGATGAAACAATAGCAAGGAATTTAAGTCTTTCTAAAAGAGGGACTTCTGGTTGCTCCGCTTGATGCAGAACTCGTGCGTTAAACTCTATCCATGAGA
This sequence comes from Treponema sp. CETP13, assembly GCA_001885315.1. Taxonomy (GTDB): domain Bacteria; phylum Spirochaetota; class Spirochaetia; order Treponematales; family Treponemataceae; genus CETP13. Next base: position 97,341 of record MLPZ01000011.1, on the reverse strand, counting down.
GTTCTCTGTTAATATACTTTATATTTTCGTTTTTCATAAACTACACCTTATAACAAAACTATACTGTAGCTAAAAACAGACTCAAATAAATCTGATTTTTCTGTAAGAGCTAATTTTTCTAGATTAGCATTGTGAATCTCTTTTATATGAAATATAAGTTTGTCTTCTTGTTGTTCAATTGTAAAATCTTTTATATGCTGAGAGTGACCGCGGTCTAAAGCATCGGCTACTCTTAGAATAGCTGCTAATTTTAGAACTTGCATTCGTTCTAATCTTGAAAGGCTTCTGTATGATTCGTCATCTTGGTATCTTATTTTGCCTCGATGATATCGTGCAACAAGCGAGACAATGTGAATGTCGTCTTTACTTAATCCGAATATATCAGAATGTGCTATTATATACTGGCTATGTAAATTATGATTGTTTGTTCTAATAAAGACTCCGATATCATGTAGGTAAGCCGAAACTTCAAGTAGAATGCGTGCCGAAGCAGGTAAAACTAATTCGTTTTTTATCGAATCATAAATTTTTATAGCTGCATCATGTACATATTGGGCGTGAGGTTCATCAAAATTGTATTTACGGCCTATGCTTCGTGCCGAAGCAATAATCTGTGAGCAAAACATTGTTTGAATATCATCTGGAGCTGAAATTCTGTTTATAAGTAACCCTTCTCTAACCGACACATCTGTTACAATCATTTTTTCTGCTGCTGTAAGCTGCATAAATAATTTGTAAGTTAATAAGCCTACTTGTAGTGAATTGGCTTCATTGTATGAAAGATGAAAACGTGCAAGACATTCCTCTATTGAATATTCTTGTATGCTGTTTACAAAGGAAACAAATTTATTTTTAGAAATCGACCAAATTCGCTCTCCGATCTTTTCTCCTACTTCATGTGCAGCAATAAGTGTTTCAGTGCCCAGTGTGATACATAGTTTTATATGAGAAAAATTAATTTCTGAACTCATATTTATGCCTGCAGTTTTAATATAATCAGATATAAATCTGCGAGAGTCAGAAACTGATCCAAGTATTCTTTTTTGATATTGGTTTATTATTACAGTTCCAAGATATAAACTGTGAGCAGCTACCATTTTGCCATGTTGTAAAAGCATTAGTTCTGTTGAACCACCACCAATTTCGAAGATTAGGGCGTTTTGTTTCATAAGTTGAGGAGCATCTTTTCGTAAAACTTCTACTGTACTTAGATACATAAGACGGTTTTCTTCAATCCCATCGATTACTTTAACTTTATAATTAGTTTTTACGTAAATGCGATCAATGAACATGTCGCGATTTGAAGCTTCTCTAACAGCGCTTGTAGCAATAATAGCTGTATGAAATCTATCAATATTCCAGCCGTCTAAAAGTTCAGAAAAACGAAGAAGAATTCTGGTACATTTAAGTAGAGTATCTCGTGATATATCACCGTTTGTAAAAACATCACGGCCAAGAGCGACTGGTAATTCTGCTTTATCGATAGTATTCCAAGTTCCAGTAGAATCAACTTGAAATACCATTAATCGTATAGCAGTAGAACCTATTTCTATAACGGCTTCTAATGTTTTCATACTATTGTTAGGTGCTAATAGCTATAGTTTGTCTATTAGCATAGAACATTTACCTGATGGGATTGGTAATGTCTTTTTCTTTTGACCTAAAATATTAATGGTAAAATAGTATAATTTTTCACTTTCCATTTGGATTTCCCAACCTCGGTTACTTTTGTTAGACAAAATTGTAATAAGGTTTCGTTTAAGTGAGAGATTCTCAATCCCCATGCTTTCCAAGTTTGGAATTATCCAATCTACTGTTTTTCTTGGTAAGCTTATTTCAAGTCCTATTATATTTTCTATCATAAGAGCAATTGTCGAAAGTCCGGTAGATGTAAGGTATCGAGTCCGTGGAGGAGTTCCAACTTCGTCCATTGTGGCGATTCCTTCTTTGCATGGTAAATATGCCTCGTATAAATCGCCTTGTCGTGAAGTTCCTGGGAACATAGCTTCAAGTATAAAATACAAATGTTTTATTGCACTTTCGCGAGCTAAATCCCAATGTTCGTATTTTTCAAGACCTTTTATAACCATAAAATTGCAAATTGGAAAAACGCTACCACAATAGCCATGACCTTTTTCGCTAAATTGTTTTTCATCTGCAGAAAGAGAAGGGAAAGGGTGTTCTGTTCCAAAATAATGAGGATCAGTCAATAAGTTTACCATGAGATTTGCTTTGTCTTCGTTTGGTATTTCTGCAAGCATTGGCCAAAATCCAGCTATAGTTTTAACAGGAAGTTGTATAGCATTTTCGTCTAAGTCGTGATAAATTCCTGTTGTTTGATTCCACATAAAAGAATTGATACGAGTTTTTAGAGAAAAATAGAGACGTTTATATTGAAAACTTAATTCTTTATCATTAAGAATATCACCTAGTGCAGACATATATAATGCATTTACAGCTAGTGCCGAGTTAAAATCTACAGTAAATACTGCTCCTTCACGAGGTGAATTATACATTTCTCCTGCACAATAGGGTGCTTTATACATACCGTTTTCATCTTTAAAAGTATTGCTAAGCCATGTCATATATTTTTGCAGTATTGGCATAATTTCTTTTACACGCCGTTTATTTGCAGACTTATGATATAGGTTAAACTCAGCCCATGCAAAAAGGGGAAGACCTACTCCTTCTGGATTGTCTTTAGAAACAATTGGTTCATTTGTTTTTGCATTGTATTTCCAACGGATAGCGCCATTTTCTTCTTGTCGAGAGTATAAATAATCCAAGTTTTGATGAGCTGGATAATTTCGGTTTGAATATACAAGAAAAAAGGATGAGAATGTACTTTCAAGTTGATCAACTATAGATAGTTCCGTATCGTCATCTTGTGATGTATGGTACATAAAATATCCATCAGTTGTTTTTGCCCCACTTAAGGGGTCACGCCAAAAATCCTGTAACCAAGCCCACGTTTTATCATAAATATCTACAAAATCCTGGTCGTAAAAATGGATTTTAGGAAAGTCGTGCTTATTCACAGGTGCTCCTTACTTCACTTTTTTGTAAAATGAAATCTACTAAATCTTAATCAGTGTCAAGTATATCATATTTTGTCAAAAAATGGTACAGTTGATAAGAATTTCTATGTAAAATATAATAAATGCTATAAGGAGTTGCTATGTACCAGTCCAATGTGTATTTAGAGACACGAATTCTTGTTTTACCACACAAAAAGGCTTTTATCGAAACTTCCACAGAAAACGGCACTCAAATAACTATAGATTCAGAATTAATGAATATTTTATGCATGCTTTCTAATGCTTTTAATTGTAAGAAGTTAGAAGAATTAGAAATTGAACATCTTACTGGGAGTATAGATATTCCAGAGGGAAGTGATATTTCAGGTTATTCTGTTAAAGTTGCAACAAATGGCTTTTTAGACATAGAGTTTCATCGCAGAAAAAAAACAGTACATATCGAAGAAATACGCATAGAAGAAGATACTGGTCGACTTACTCGTTCAAATAACAAAGCTTTTATGGATTATTCAAATGCGGGGTGTCCAAGTATACGTATACGTACAGGGGCTGATTTTGAGCTTGGAGAAGAAGCAGAGTTTTTCTTAAATGAATTAAGACGTCTTGTCCAATATTTGGGGTTTATTACAGTTGCCCCTATAGAAACAATGATTCGTTGTAATGCATATGTAGCGTTGGCAAAATATCCTATTCCACCTGACTATTATGTAAAATTACGAAATTTAAATTCTTTTAACTTTGTTCGAAAAGCAATAAATATCGAATTAAATCGTCAAGAAGAGATTCTTAGAACAGGCAAAAAGGTTGTTTCCGAAAGTCGATTGTGGAACGAACGTCAAAATAGCACAGAGCAGTACAAACTTAGAGATCCTCATCTTACTCGGTTTGAAAAAGTTAAAGCTCATGTAGTATTTAAATATCCAGAAACAGAAATGGATTTTCAAAAACCATTTGAATTGCCCGAAGCTAGACGTCGACGTTTAAGCAAGGTGTATGGTCTTTCTAGGACTCGTGCTGAATATATTTGTGATGACAAAGATAGAGCTGATTATTTTGAGGCAACAATTGCTGCAGGTGGAGATTCTATGGATGCAGCACATTGGATTTCTTCTGAGTTTTCTCGTATTACCGAAAATAATTTTACTGGATTTTCGCAATCTCCACTGACACCTGCCTATTTTGCACAAATATTGCAGTTATTAAAAAATGGTAGAATACATAATGGTATTGCACGTCAATTAATGCAATCTGTGTATAAAACGGGGAAAGATCCTCTCACCATAATAAAAATAAATAACTGGACGCAAATAGCTAGTGAAGATGAATTGTTACCTATTGTAAAAAAAGTAATAGCAGAAAACCCTAAAGAGACAGAAAAACTTCGCGACGGTGAAATGTCGCCAATCGAGTTTCTAACTGGACAAGTAATGCATCTAACTGGTGGCATGGCTGTTCCGCAGACTGTTAAGCGACTTTTAAAACGTGAATTGAATATAAAACTTGTTTATGTACTTTCGATGGGCGGGGCAATTTGTGGTCGCTTAAACCAAGATGGATCTGCCAAAACCGGAGAAGTTGAGGTTCTAAACAAACTCCTTGAAAATAACGATAGCGATGTTCGAACAAAAGTTGTGCAAGTTAATCATTTATGGAGTGAAGAAATAGAACCGGGAGATTGGGCAGCACTTATAAAAGAAATTACAGAATGTATCGAAACCGGAACTGCAAGTGGTATCATCGTTGCATATGGACTAGATACTTTGCCCTATACAGCTGCTTTATTGTTTTGGCTTTTTGCAGATGCAAAAGTTCCTATAATACTTGCTTCGGCTCATGATACTCCAGAAGCATCTGATATGCCAAAATGTAGTATTGATAAAGCCGTTACCTTAGCAGTAAAAGAAACCAATGGAGTGTATGTTGTTTTTGACGGGAAAGTGTTTTCTCCTTTAAACTTAAAATTTATAAAACCTAGAGAAGGTGGATTTTGCAATTGGAATATGGAAAATCTTGTTTTTACTGGTTCTGATACTTTATATTCAATGTTTGCGGGGCTAGAAAGTCCTGATGAGTTTGTTATGAAACAAATTTTACGGGAAGCAGCCAATAAAATGCTTGTTTGTCGTGTATATCCAGGGCTTAAATCCTCGAACTATTTACCATTGATAGATAATGGCCTAACTCATATTATTATGGAATTATATGAAACAGGTACCGGTAGTATGCGTGAGAGTGATTATTCTATAAAACCTTTGCTACAGAACGGGCGTAAAAAAGGGTGCCATTTTTATTGCACTTCACAACAGGAAAGTGAAATAGATTTTTCGGGTTATTCGACAAGTCGACGAGTTTGGAGAGAAGGGGCAACTCCTATGGGACGACTTACAACAGAATCTGCTGTTGGCCTCTATTTTGCTGCGAGTCTTGTTGCCGATAATCAAGAGGAACTTGATAAGCTCCTTGAGTCGTATTCGGCTTTCTTCTAGTAGAATAAGCGAACTTTTTCTGTATCAGCTTTTTGCCTAAATTTAAGAAACAAAATGTCTTTCTCAGTGTCTACAGCATACCCAGAAGAGTTGTACCATTCAAAGCGTGGATCGGTGCGGTATTTTAATCCATAAATTTCGATTGAACTAAATTGTTTTATTCCATGCATAATCATGTAATGACTAGTGCCTTTTGGAAAGGTGCAGTCAATTGTATGTATGTCATTTGTTTCGTCATTATAGGTGAGCTTCTGGGCACAAGTCCAAGCCCATATTATATCCGTATCAGTTTCTTTTAGCACTTGTATATGTGGGTAATATGGATTTGTACTTGCACAGAGAATTTTGTATTCTTCTCCAAGTGTTCTCATAGAGGGATTTATACTTGTTGTAAGAACGGAATTTATTAATAAATTACCTGCAGCGATTAGTCGTGTTTGTTGTTTTATTTGTCCTAACCGTAGTAATTCATAGCCTGCCTTTAAGGTTATTAAAGTATTAACTTTTTCATCATTTTCAACAATAGTTAATAAGGTATTAGTTGGGATACAGTTACTTTCAATTTTTTCTACACAAAGCTGTAAGACGTTTTCTAATAATGCTATAGATTCTGGTTTTTTTGTCTTTAATTCATTGTATACATGAAGAATCCCTGCAGCTTGTGAAACTGTTGGAGCAAAATTTCCCATGTTGCTTGGAACAGCCAAAATCTTATTTATACTTGCAGTTGTTTTTGTAAGTAGAAAATCGGGAAATGAATCTAATTCAAAAACATCGAGCGATTTTTTTGATATAGAATTTTGCATGCTAAAAGAGATGTTTTCAATTTGCATGTCTAAAGATTTATTCATTTCTTGTAATGTATTAAAATAAGTGGTTGTAAGATATGTACGAGTGGAACTGTCTTTAAATGTTTGAGGAACGGTATCTATTGCTTCTTGGTAGTCACCTTGTCTACTTTTTTCGGCAATCCATGCTGCTATTGCAATTTCAGAAGTAATAGTGTCTTTTTGTACTGGATAAGTTGCAAGAATTGTTGTTCTAAGTTTTTCTATCGAAGCTTCTCGTGCTTTATCTGTTGCTTGAGGATAATCAAGAATGTCGTCAAATGAAAATGTTTCTGATTTTATAAAATCTCCAAACATTGCTATATTCATAGGGTTTGTTAAAGATATGGTGTTTGCAGTTATGTTTTGTGCTTTTAAAATATAGTCGTTTTTTTGAGAATTTATTAAAGCGTAAGAGGCTTTGTAATCTGTAACTGTATATGCACCACCTAATTTATATGATATAGTTATTCTGTGAGCATTATTGGGAAGTTTCGCTGATATAGATAAAATTTCATGGTCTGAAGTAGAAGAAGAAAATGACAAGTGAGTATCTTCAGAAAAATCAATTGTAAAAGAAGAGTCGGAATCTTGTGTCCAATTTACTATTTTTAATGTGGATACATTTCCATTTACATACGTCAGTTTAACAGGATTTATATCATTAGAAAATAATGTAATTCCTCTTGTGCTTACTTGAAAATTATTCTTTAATAGAGTTTCATTTTCTTTGGTAAGAGTTTCTGATAAATGGAGTTTTATGTCTCCAAATTTTTTAGAAATTGAGGATTCATTTCTAAATTGGACCATAAAAATGCCGAGAAATAAAAGACCATAAAGGACAAAAAGTCCAAAAAATTTTCTTATTTGATACTTGTTCATTGTTTGTTAGTGTAGCTAATGATTGTGATAAAATCAACTATGTTAACAAAATCCTTTGAATAAATAAACGGGAGAGTAAATGGAAAATAGAAAAATTAAAAAATTGTGTTATGTTGTTATTCTTATTGCCCTTTTGTGCATAACATCATGTGTAACAAATCCTGTAGAAAATAAACAGCAAATTACTACAGAGAAGGTTAAAGAAGAACCTTTTACAAAAGAGGGTTTTATAGATCAGTTGGGTATTTACGTAAACAATAATGAGTTAGAGAAAGCTTTAACAAGTTTTGATACAATCCCAAAAGAATTTTCTAATGATACAGATCTTAACTATTTACATGCTTCGTTATTGCTTTCTATGGGAAAATATCATGAGGCAGAAGAAATTGTCAATGAGCTTGTCTCTCAAGATTCGGAAAATCTTGATTTTTTAAATCTTGAAATGTTTGTTGCAAAGGAAAAAGGAGACACAATAAAAAAGCAAAAAATTCTTGCTAAAATTTTAGAAAAAGATATTAATAATCCGACTGCAAACACAGAAAAAGGTGCTTCGCAAATGCTTCTAAAAAAGTATGAATTAGCTCGGAGCTATTATTTGCGTGCTATAACAGCCGAACCAGACAATGAGCAAGCTCTTCTAGGTTTTGGACAAGCTTGTTATTTTTTAGATGATCTTGATATGGCTAATTCTACGTTTCAAAAAATAGTAGATATTAATCCAGAAAATGATATGGCATGGGCTGGGTTAGGCAAATTATACAGTGAAGACAAAAAATATGATAAAGCAATTGAATGTGCAAAAAAAGCGGTTGAATCTGAGCCAGGCTATTATTATCATTGGGTTGATTTAGGGAATTATTATCGACATAAAGGGAAGTTTGATGATGCTATCGATGCATTAAACCATGCTGTAGAAATTGATCCTACGTATTTTCTTGCGTATGTTTACCGTGCAGGTTTAAATGATCAAGAAGATAATAGAAAAGAAGCCCTAAATGATTATAAAAAAATAGTAGAGTATAAACCTGAATATTATTTTGCGTATGAAGCTATGGGAGTTCTTGCTTGGGGAGAAAAAGATTGGGAAAGTGTAAGAACTGGGTTTTATAAAGCTTATGAACAAAGACCAACAAATGTTTCATATGCTCTTATGGTTGCTGTAGCTTATCTAAAACAGGATAAAAAGGCCGAATGTAAGGAATTTTTAAGTAAAGTACTAAAAACTCTTGATCGTTCTTCTGTCGAATATATGGTGGTTAGAATGTACTGGGACAATCTTGGGGACGAATCTGTTTTATTAAAAGTTTCTAAGTTGGAAAGTGTTTCTAAACGAGGTAAATATTACTTTTATTTAGGTTTATGGTACGAGTTACAAGGGCATCAAAGTTTGGCCCAAAAATATTATATTCAAGTAACAGAGATGGAAGCTCCTATGTTTTTTGAATATCGCTTAGCTGAATGGGCTATAGAAAAAAAAGAAAACTAAAAAAGGATACGTAATGTCACAGACTGAAAAGCGTTTAGAACTAAATGGACGAGAGATAATTCTTATTGGAACAGCACATATTTCTAATGAAAGCATAAATGAGGCCACTGCTTCAATAAGAAATGAAAAGCCTGATTGTGTTGCTATTGAGCTAGATGAACAGAGACTAAAAAGTATGCAAGACCCAGATTCTTGGAAAAATCTTGATATTATTAAGGTTTTAAAAGAAGGACAGGGGTTTTTAATGATGGCAAATCTTGTTTTATCTTCTTTTCAAAAACGAATGGGTGTCGATGTTGGGGTAAAACCTGGAGATGAAATGAAAAGTTCTATTGCAGTTGCCAATGAACTTAAAATTCCTGCTGTTATGGTAGACCGTCCTATTAAAGTTACGTTACAACGTGCATGGGCAAAAAACTCTTTTTTGGGTAAATGTAAATTGTTGGCATTACTGTTTTCTAGTGCATTTGAAAAGGAAGAAATTTCTAGCGATCAAATTGAAAACTTAAAAAGTAGCAATGAAATGGATACTATGATGAATGAACTTGCTGACTATTTACCTGGTGTAAAAACAGTTCTTATTGATGAGAGAGACCAGTATTTGGCAAGTCATATTTGGAAATGTGAAGGAAACAAAGTTGTTGCTGTTTTGGGAGCTGGGCATTTACCTGGAGTTGAACGATGGATAAATGAAATAGCTACAGAAAAAAAATCTAGCAATACAACTGAAATTGAGTCTGTACCTCCCAAAGGGGTTGGTAGTAAAATATTTGGTGCGGCATTTCCCATTATAATTATTGGGTTAATTGTTGCAGGGTTTTTTACAGGCGGAGCCCAGATGTCATTAAATATGATTTGGCACTGGCTTTTATGGAATGGATCTCTGGCTGCTTTAGGTTGTATAATTGCGTTAGGAAATCCATTAACAATTATAAGTGGTTTTCTAGGTGCCCCTTTGGGAACCTTAAATCCTTTTATTGCAGTTGGGCTTTTTACTGGTATTGTTCAAGCTTGGGTAAAAAAACCTAAAGTATCAGATATGGAACATCTCGTTGAAGACGCAGGATCTTTAAAGGGTATTTATCACAATAGAATAACACATGTGCTGCTTGTGTTCCTTTTGTCGAGTATAGGTGGGGCTATTGGAAACATTATTGCTGTTCCATCTTTGGTAAGTGCTTTGTTCGCATAAAAAAAAGAACTATTGCAATAAAAATATCATTTAAAAAAAGAGTAAAATCCAGTAGGGATTTTTACTCTTTTTTTTTGATTAAAGTTTTTTAAGAATAATTTAAAGTATGTTTAAGGTATTTAAAGGATAATATAGCTATATTAAAATTAACAGACCGGAAAGGAGTTTTTATGACAAGATTGATACAAAAAGTGATTTTGTTTTCAATATTCTTATTTTTATCATTATCTGTTTGGGCTCAAACAGTGTCAATGAAATCTGAAAATAGTTATTCTATAGATGATTTACTACAAGGATATTTAGATAATAATATAGACTTAAAAGATTTACAGTTAGATGTTGAACAGGCGCAAGCTGACTTAGATGAGATTCTTATAACATATGGGATAAATGTAAACGTTTCTACAGGAAGTTCGAGTTTAACTTTGTCAGACGATAGCACTGAAATGACTTCTTCTCCTTCTGTCACTCTTACAATACCGGATGCAAATAATACAACGATAACAGCTACAACTCCTTTAACAGTAACAGTCGGCGATGATACGCAAACATATTTAGATGATGCCGGAGTTTCTGTAAGTACCGAAATTATTTCGAGTACAGCTAATGGGAGCGAATTGTTAAAAGAAGAATATGAGAGGTATTTGAAAGAAGCAAAGCAAGCAGTTGAAACTAAAAAAATATCATTACAATCTGATTTTTGGGAAGAGGTAAGTGATTTATATACTGCAGATAAAACGATGAAAGAAGATTCTGATGATTTGTATGATAATCAGATTGATTTTGAAACTATTATAGCTAAGGGGTATTCAAAAACTTCTTCAACCTATCGTACTGCAGAATTAGAAGTTAAAGAATCTGAATTTACTGTTCAAAAAGATCAGCGTGATTTAACTGAACTTCTCGATAGTTTTGCCGTTGCATGTGGGTATAAACCGGGTGATTTGACCGAAGTCCCAGCAATTGATCAAAAATATAATTCTATTGAATTAATATCGTTTGAAGATTACGAAAAAGAAAATTTTATTGATTTAGAAAATGTCATTTGGGATCATGAATATAATGAAAGGCTTAGAGCAGCAGATTCCAATTTTACGCTTTCTGTCGATGCTGGATATGGATATTCAGCTTATATAGATTCTAGTGATGATGATTCAGAAGCAGAAAATGAACTTTCAGCAGGGGTTACCGCCGGATATAAAGGCTTAACAACTAGTGTAGGGTTAAGCTCAACGATTGAAGATTTTACATCGCCTTCGTTAACTTTTTCCTTTTCTTATGATTTTGCTTCGTCAAAATTAGAAGACGTTTATGATATCGAAGACGAGATTGACGACAAAAGGGAACAACTTGATATAGAAGACGCAATTGAATCTTGGGAAGATTATAAACAAACTGCTATATCAGATAAAGCTACTCTTGAGTGGACTCGGGCACAGAATGCTGAACAATTAGAATTATATAAAGAAATGTATGAAGATTCGATAGTTTGGTATGAAAAAGGTATTATATCAAAAACCGATTTTTTACAAGCAAAAAATAGCTATGAAACAAATAGTGACGATTCAATTTTAACAATAATTGATTGCATTATATATAATTTAGACATCGAAAAGCTTTTTATAGGAGATAAGTAATATGAATAATGGAAAAGCAACACAACCTAAAAGTAAAAAAAGGCTTCTCATTGCTTTAAGTATAATTGTTGTTGTAGGTGCAATTTTGATTGCTGTTTTAGTACATAATGCTAGAAATGCATCTGATTTGGAAGGTGTGACCTATATTGTAAAAAGTGAGACGTATGAAAACCAAATAGATGTTTCTGGATACATAGCTGCTGCACAAACACAAACTTTATATGTTGCTTCGGATGCAACTGTAACGGCAGTTAATGTAGAAGAAGGTGATATTGTAAAAGCTGGTGATGTACTAGTGCAATTTACAGATTCAGAAGAAAAATATGATGTTGCAGAAGAAGAATATAATATTGAACAAGGCGAAGTAAGTGGTTCGACAAAAGAAGTGGCTTTAATGAAAAAAAAGCTAGCAATGTTAAAAGATGATTTAAAAGATAAACAAATTATAGCAACGTATGACGGGATCGTTGCCGATCTAGATGCGTCTGTTGGTGATTATTATGAAGCTGCAGATACAGTTGGAACTTTAATTAATCGAGAATATTTAAAAGCAGATATAGAAGTTGTAGAAACAGATGTCTCTAAACTAAAGGTTGGACAAAAAGTTCTTTTAGATTTTCCAGCGTATCCAGATGCAGATATCGAAGGAATTGTTTATTCTTGGCCTGCTATTGCAGAGATTAGTGATAGTGGTTCAACCGTTGTACAAGTAGAAATGCGTATATATGATGCTCCAGAAGAAATTTTGCCTAATTATTCTTTTACAGGTGAAATAGAAGTAAGTGAGCCGCAAGATGTTCTTTTAGTAGAACGTTATGCAATTGGACATGATAAAGAAATTGGTGCCTATGTTGAAGTAGTGAACAATGATGGTTCTGTTACAAAGACTCCGGTAAAAATTGAATCCTATGGTTCAACATATGTAAAAATACTTAGTGGTGTCGAAGAAGGTGATGTTTTAAAAGCTCAAATTAAAAATGTTTCTGGTGGAGCAGTTGCCGAAGATGGACTTATGAGTAGTATGGTAGGTGGTGGTGGCCCTGGTCAAGGTGGTGGTCCTCATCCGTAAGATGCAGCGTATAGAAGATACAACCACAATAGCTATATAGGGGTTTTTATGGGAAAAAATACAATAATCAGTTTATCTGATGTTCGTAAAATATATGTAATGGGTGACACAGAAGTTCATGCTCTTCGAGGTGTTTCATTTAGTGTTGAACAGGGCGAACTTGTTTCTATTATGGGTCCTTCGGGATCTGGAAAATCTACATGCATGAATATGATAGGATGTCTTGATCGACCAACGAGTGGAGATGTTGCAATTAATGGAAAACTTACTGCACAAATGAGTGAAAAAGAGCTTGCACATTTACGTAATGAAACAGTTGGTTTTGTATTTCAGCAGTATCATTTATTAGCAAATTTAACTGTTTTAGAAAATGTTATGTTACCTCTTAGATATCAAGGTTTGCCAATCCCAGAGCGAAAAAAAAGAGCTGTGGAGGCATTAGAACTTGTAAATCTTCAAGATAGAATGACTCATAGGCCTTCGGAATTATCAGGTGGTCAAAAACAACGAGTTGCAATTGCACGAGCAACGGCAAGTCGTCCTAAAATTATTCTTGCTGATGAACCAACTGGAGCACTCGATTCTCAAACGGGTAAAAATGTTATGAAACTTTTTAGAGAAATTAACAAGAAAGGGACAACTGTTGTTATTATTACTCATGATCCTGGTATTGGACATAGTGCAGACCGTGTTTTAAAAATTTTTGATGGTCAAATATCAAGTGACAATAAAACAGATAAAGATTTAGCAACACATCCTGACGAAGAGTCATTAGTTGAAGAAGCTTTAAAAGCTAAGGAGGTATAAAATGTTTGAGGATTTAATAAATGCCCTGCAAAACTTTAAGCAAAATAAGGTTCGAACGTTTTTATCGCTTCTTGGTATTATTATTGGAGTTGCTTCGGTGATAATAATAACAACTCTTGGACAAAGTGCAACAGAAAGTGTTACAGCAACATTTGGCGATAGCGGGTTGGATCAGCTTCAAATTTCAGAAGGTTTTGTTAGTAGACGTGGACAAAGTTCTTATGATTTAAGTTTTGACGAGGATTTTAGAGAAGATCTTTGGGACAATATTGAAGGCTTAAAAACAATCTACTATGTCAACAAAAAAAGTTGTACATTGCGATTAACCGATGGGACAGAAGCCTCTGTAACAGTAAGAGGAATAGAACACAACTATCTTGAATCTGCAGGGGCAGCTCTAGAAGATGGTGAATGGTTCTCGGTTAGTGATGATTATATGGGAGCTCAAAAAATAATTTTAGGTTCTGATACTGCAGAATCTATGTTCCCAAATGGGGATGGTGTTGGGCAAAAAATTGTTTTAGATACTGGAGAGTATACCTATGGATTTACCGTCATTGGTGTTTTAGAAGATAAAGATTCAGGAATGGTAGATACAGCGGAAGATGCTTATTTTCCACGAGGGTTTTATACGAAAAAAATTAATGCAAATCCTGAAGCAGATGATATACTCGTACAAGTTTTAGATCAAGATGAAACTTCTGACATAGAGGACGCTATAACAGAATGGGTAGAAGATTTTTCAGGTGAAGAAAATCTCGTAAATGTTCGTTCAATGGCGAGTATGCTCGAGAAAGTGGATGAAACACTAGGGACTATATCTCTTCTTTTAGCTGGTGTTGCTGCAATTTCACTTTTAGTTGGCGGTATTGGAATTATGAATATTATGATTGTAACTGTAACAGAGCGGCGCAAAGAAATTGGTATTAGAAAGGCTTTAGGAGCAACTCCTACTGCTATAAAAAGCCAGTTTCTCGTAGAGGCCGCTGCAATTACAATTATTGGCGGTACAATTGGTATTATTGTTGGCATTATACTTAGTGCTGTTGCAACTTATATTATGGATTGGAGTTTTACCATTCAGTGGGGTGCTGTTCTTTTTAGTTTTGCTTTTAGTGCTTTAGTTGGATTGTTCTTTGGGTATAATCCTGCGGCACGCGCTGCAAGACTTGACCCTGTAGATGCACTTGCTTCTGAATAATACAAAGAATTTTATATAACCTTTACATCAATTAAACTATCCTCTTTGTAGGATAGTTTAATTGAAAATGGTTTTTTTTCATCATCTAAGAGTTTTTCTAAAAAATATTTATCCCCATCCCATAAATTTAAATCAAATATTTCATCTTTTCTAATCCAAGCTAGAGTGCCTTCGTTGCATTCCTTTAGTGTGCCAGAAAATTGAGTTGCTGTATAAACAAAAATATATTCTGTTTCATATTTTGTGTTTATAAACGTCACAAGACCTCGGTAAAATACCTTTTCTAATGTAAGTCCTGTTTCTTCAAATACTTCACGTATTATACATTCTTCTGGAGTTTCTTTGTCTTCAATTTTTCCACCAACTCCAATCCATTTTCCTTCATTCATGTCATTTTCTTTTTTATTGCGATGAAGCATTAAATAGTTATTATCTTTTTCGATATAGCAAAGAGTTGAATTTAGCACAATGGTATCCTTTTTGTAGTTAGAAAATTTGTTTTACTAATTCTTTTATGTTTTGAACTTTTGTACAATGACTTCCGGTGTCTGGGCAGACTACAGTTTCAAAACCTAAAATTTGCGCGGCTTTTACCCGCTGTTTTAATTTTGTTACAGGTCTAATTTCTCCGGCTAAGCTAATTTCCCCAACGACTGCAATCTTTGCATTTAAAGCAATGTTAGTTCTTGCTGAATATAATGCAGCTGCAAGCCCTGCGTCTATAGCACTTTCTGTTAATTTAAATCCTCCTGCAACGTTTATGTAAATATCCTGATCGCTAAATTTAATTCCTGCTCGTTTTTCTATGACGGCAGCAATTCTACTAACGCGTGAGCTATCGATTTTTTCGGAATAAACATGGGTAAAAGACGCTTTTGCGGGGACTGTTAGAGCTTGAATTTCTACCATAAAAACACGACTGCCTTCAAAAACAGGTACAATTGCAATTCCTGCAGGGATAGTTCCTTCTCGACGAGTTATAAAAAGAGTCGATGGATCTTCTACAATAGAAAGTCCTTTTTCTCCCATAGCAAAAAGGCCTAGTTCATCAATAGATCCAAATCTGTTTTTTAAAGCACGTAAAAATCGTATTTCGTCGGTGTTCCTTTCAAAAGAAATAACGGTATCAACCATATGCTCAAGTGATTTTGGGCCTGCTATACTTCCTTCCTTTGTAATATGGGCACTCATACACATAACTGCATCGCGCTCTTTAATCCACGAAATAAGTTGTTGTGCACAATATTTTAATTGATTTACTGTTGCTGGAACGGAGCCTGCTTCAATGCTAAACATTGTTTGTATTGAATCTATTACTGTAAAAATAGGATTTAGAGCATTTAGAGCATCTTCGACATCTTCAAGTCGAGTTGTGCATAAAATTTCTATATTATTACAATTAAGATTTAAACGATCTGCGCGTGCTCTTATTTGGCTTGCACTTTCTTCGCCACTTACGTATAAAATATGCCCTTTTATTCCATTTGCAGTTAATGTGGCAACCGTTTGTAAAAGAAGGGTCGATTTACCAATTCCAGGCTCTCCTCCAATTAAAATGGCAGAGCGTTTCATAGCTCCACCACCTAAAACACGATCAAACTCACTTATTCCAGTTAGTATTCGGGTACCATTCATAGGATCTACTTTTGATAATGGAATTGGCTTTGCTTTTGTAACAGCAAAGTTCCCATTTCCTCCAAATACTGGAGTGTTAGCGTTTTTATCGATTGTGCATTCTTCTAATGTATTCCATTCATTACATTCTGGACATCGTCCCATCCATCTGGGTTGTGTATATCCACAATTGGAACATTTAAAAATCGTTTGGACTTTCTTTTTTGCCATAAAATTATGCTACTTTTTTATTAAAAGATTTACAAGTTAAAAAAAAATAATTATATTAAAAAAAAGTAATAAAAAATATAAAAATAAAGTAACAAAATAGAGTCTAAATGGTTATATTAGTAAAGCTTACAAAGAAGCTTTTAATCTATTAAAGTTAATATAATTAATATTAACTAAAAAAAATAAGGAATAATCATGAATAAAAAAAATTTACTCTGTGTTGCTATTTCGCTTTTAGCGATTTTGTCTGTTGGTTTAACTAGTTGTACTTCAAAAAATGAAGAAAAAGGGCCAGAAACGGCTGAAGCACATGGACAAATGGCTCCTCCTAAGCAACAAGGTGGTGATATGGTTCAACCTGATTTTACTGCTGCCGCTGTGGCTTTAGGTGTTAGTGAAGATGAGCTTATAGAAGCAATGGGAGATCCTCGTGGAGGAAGACCAGATTTTGCTGCAATTGCAGAAAAACTTGGCGTTACCGAAGAAGATCTTATTGCTGCATTAGGTGTTCCTGCTACTCCAAATGATGAGATGCCAGCAGAATAGATTATAAGTAGAAATTTGTAAGGAGAATAGACGTATGTTTATTCTCCTTTTTTTATGTATTTTCAATTTGTTTTATTAGCTGTTTTGGTGTTATTCCTCTTTCTTTTTTTAGTGCACTATAAAAAGATGAAGACCCTTTAAATCCACATTCGTACGTGAGTCCTAAGATAGAAAGTTCTTTATTACGACCTTGAAGGACGAGATTTTTAAATTCTTCAATTCTGTAATGATTAATATATGTATAAAAAGCCATATTTAAACCTTTTTTTAAAATATAAGAAAGTTTATGCCGAGTTATTTTAGTTTCATTAGCAAGTTTTTCAAGTGTCAAATCTGAATCTAAGTATATTTTGGAATTTTTTATATAGGTTTCAAGTTTTTTTACAAGAGATTCCATTTCGATATCCGAAAGAATAGGTCTTTGCTCAGAGTTTTTAACCACATGATTTGTAATGTTGTTTTTTTGGTCTTTGCTTTCTTGTTTTGTATCTTGATTAATTGAATTGTTTTGATTGATTACTATTACTTGTTGATTTGCCCCAAACAATATAAAATTTAGAATAAAGAGAGACAGAGGAATGTTAGTAACAACTTGCAAAGAAAAGATTTGTGTAACGGTTCTTGGTGGATGTAAAACTGTTGGACTTAATAAATATAATGCTATAAATGAAAGTACAAAAGGAATAAAATGGATTCCGTTTTTTTTAAATCCTTTAACAGGTTCATTTAAAACAGCTTTTACATATAAGTATAAAAGTGGACCGTATAAAAAAGAAAGATATTTTGATTCTAAAAGCTGTATATGAGGGGCTGCAGGAAGTACGTATTGTAGTAAACTTTTTACCATTGGTAAGCAAAATGTAATAATAAGAGCCAGTGAATACTTTTTTTTAATTTGATAGTTAGTTTCTTTTAAAGCAATAGAAATTATACCGACAATTGCCCAAGCAAACCCTATAATTGAAATGATTTGATTAATTTCTATATGTTGTTCCATGTAGCAAGTATATAGATAATTTGTTTTTTGTTCGAGAGAAAAAATAAAATTCCATACGGGGCGATTTGGAAGTTGTTAAAAGAAAAACTCTTTATATTTGGTAATGTAAAAAGTCATTAGAAAATTGCAAATGAATAAAGCGTTTCTTTTTTGACTAAGATATAGTTTTTATTGGCAATTGCCAAGGAGTTTTTATGAAAAAACATAGTATACAATTATTGGGAGTTGTTGTGTGTATCAGTGTGACAACTTTTTGGTTTGCATCTGGGTCGGTAGAAAGTGACTCTACGAGTTCGAAAGAATCAAATTATGCAATAGTAGATACAAATCAAGGACTTTGTTATAACAACAAAGAACAGATAGATGGCCCAGCCAAAGGTGAGGCTTTTTATGGTCAGGATGCACAATATACAGGGAATGTTCCAAGTTATACAGATAACGGAGATGGAACTGTAACCGATAATGTTACCGGCTTAACATGGACCCAGGAACTTTCAGATGCTTCAATGGTGTGGGAGGATGCTGATGATTATTGCGATTCTCTAACTACTGGTGGTTATGATGATTGGAGGCTTCCTAACATAAAGGAATTGCAAAGTATTGTTGATTATTCTGGTTCTTTCCCCGCAATTGATACAAGTGTGTTTAATATCACAGAAATTGTTAACGAAGCAGGAAATAAAGATTATCCTTATTTTTGGTCAAGTACTTCTAATCCGTATATAGATAAACATGACGATCCAGCCGAAGGGTATTGCTATGCGTGGTATGTTGCTTTTGGATATGCAGTCGATCATGATGGTGAAGATATGCACGGGGCCGGAGCTGTCCGATTCGATACAAAAACCGAGGCAGGTGCAGAAGGCATAGATGGAGAGCGGGTTAATAATTATGTCCGTTTAGTACGTGGTGGAAATGTAATAGAAACACCAGAAGGGGATCCTTCAACAGTAGATGAAGATCGGGTTGTTGTATTCGAAGATGGTGATACAGGTATGCCTGCAGGAAATAAAGGTCCTAGAAAAGAAGGTGATGTTCCGCAAAATGGGCATGAAGATTCCCAAGGTTTGCTACCTCAAGATGGTCAAATGCAGGGTGGACAGCCTGGTGGACGGCCGGATTTTGCAGCAGCTGCAGAAAAACTTGGAATAACAGAAGATGAACTTGTTGCAGCGCTTGGTATTTCAGAAGATTCAATGCCTCCAGAGCGTCAATAAGGTTTTTAGCTGGTAACTTTGCTATTCGCTAATGGCATCTAGTCCTGATGTGGATTCTGAGTTATCAGTTCCTTCTATGCGAAGAAATATGCGATTGGGTAAACATGCTATCCAATCGCCATTTTGTTTTGCAGGGTTGCTCATTATGCATATTTTGTTTTGACATGGGGAATCTGTAAAAAAAGCTTCTCCATTTTTAATAGTTATCTTTGTAATTCCAAGTGGTCCAGAAAATTCTAAAGACCGGTCAGAATCAAGGCTATAAACATAGCTTCCGTTAGGTGTGTCGATGTATGCTAATGGGGATTTGTTGTTATTTTGTGTTAAACGAAAAATTGAAAAAATAGCTATTACAACAGCGAGAAAAAAAATAACAATATCTAATGGTTTTATAATAGTATTTAATTTCATTTCGCCACTTTTTTGGGCTTAACAGATTTTATAATCCAAGAGTTTCCTCCGATTGTTTGTCCTTCGCCAATAACGGTTTCGCCTCCTAAGATTGTTGCATTCGCATAAATTGTAACATTGTCTTGTATTGTTGGGTGTCTTTTTTTACCGCAGAGCCCTTTGCAAACACTTAAAGCTCCAAGGGTTACTCCTTGATACAGTTTAACATTTTTCCCAATAACTGTTGTTTCGCCTATTACCACGCCAGTTCCATGATCAATAAAAAATCTTTCACCAATTTGGGCTCCTGGATGAATGTCTATTCCTGTTTTACCATGAATATATTCGCTCATAATACGGGGAATTAAAGGTAAGTCTTTTTCAAAAAGAAAGTGTGCAATTCTGTAGGTAATAATAGCTTCAAGTCCTGGATAGGAAAGTATTACCTCTTCTATACTTCTAGCAGCAGGGTCGCCTTCAAAAGCTGCTTCTGCATCTCCTATAAGAACTTTTCGTATATGGGGTATTGCATCTAATAAAGCAATAACAATTTTTTCTGCTTTTTCATAGCATTTAACAGGATCTTTTTTCTTTTTTTTGCAATCGTAAAGAATAGCTTTTGTGGCTTCTTTTGTTAATGCGGAGCCAATTCTATGAACTCTCTCTCCGGTCAAATAGTTTAAACTTTGCCGATCCATTTGTTGCGAAGTTTTAAATCCTGGAAAAATAAGACATTCTATATCCAGTAAGATAGAGGCAACATCTTCTTTGTTGGGGAAGGTATCTGTTTCGGTTAGATTAACACCTCCTAAAGTTTCATATGATAAAAGAATGTTCTGAATAAGAGTGTCCGTGGTTGCCATAAATAAATCTCCTGATAAGTTTTATACTATAAAGAATATACCTTGTTTTTAAGATAAAAGTCAATTTTTTTAATTGTTGCCGTTGACAAAATAGAGAGCGTTTAGTATAGTATCCAACACGTGTCCGTAACTATCGTCTAGTATGCGACAAACTTCGTGCCTTTGTAGCTCAGTCGGTAGAGCGCAACCATGGTAAGGTTGAGGTCTGCGGTTCGATTCCGCACGGAGGCTTTACTCAGTAGAGCAGATAAATTATTATGTTATTATGACAATATTAGAGTGTTGTCCTTAGGAGTTAGTATTATGGCAAAAAAAGGTGCTGTTGAAATTATTGCACTTCAGTGTACTGAATGCAAGCGAAAAAATTACACTACTTATAAAAATAGAAGAAATATTCAAGGAAAACTTGAGTTAAGTAAATATTGCCCTTTTTGTCGCAAACATACTTTGCATAAAGAGACTAAAGCAAAATAAATTAGTAATTATGCCATGAGAATTTTTTGTGGTTTAATGTATAAATGAATACCGTGTGGTGTTCTTTTAGGCCAGTAACTCTAATGGTAGAGTGTCGGTCTCCAAAACCGAATGTTGCGAGTTCGAGTCTTGCCTGGCCTGTATCTTATATTTATCAGGAATTGATTATGAAAAAAATCGTCAAATTTTGTAAGGAATCTGTAGCTGAACTCAAAAAAGTTGTTTGGCCAACGCGTGAAGATGTTGGACAGTCGACAAAAGTTGTATTGATATCAACTGTTGTTATAGCTGTTATTCTTGGTTTGATGGATTTCCTTTTTACAAAGGGAATGACTGCAATTTTTTAGGAAGTGTAGATGGCAAAAGGTTGGTATATTCTCAGTGTTTACACCGGGTATGAAAGTAAAATAGAAAAAACTATTCACATGATGCTCGACTTAGGTGAGTTAAAACCGGAAATTGTACAAGATGTAAAAGTTCCTGTCGAAGATGTTGTGGAAGTAAGAAATGGTAAAAAAAGAACTGTTACAAAAAAATTTCTTCCTGGTTATATAATGCTTGAATTAGATTTGCCTGATATTGGTTGGAAGTCTACTTGTTCTGCTATTCGTCGAATCCAGGGTGTTACGGCTTTTGTTGGAACAAATCCAAGTCAAAGACCTCGTCCTATTTCTAATGATGAAGCTCTTTCTTTGTTGCAAAAATCTGGGGATCTTAAAGGTGAAAAACCTGCACGTATGACACAGACTTTTTCTGAGGGTGAGCAGGTTAAAATTATTGATGGACCTTTTGCTACTTTTTCGGGTTCTATCGAAGAAATTAATGAAGAAAAAGGAAAACTTCGGGTTATGGTTGGTATTTTTGGACGTGCAACTCCCGTTGAAGTTGATTTTTTACAAGTTGAAAAAAGTTAGTTAAAAAAATCAGTAAATTTTATAGTAAATTAATTTTGAAAAGAGAGTAATTACTTTTTTCTTGATTTCTTGTTTTGGAAGGTATGTAGGTTCGTTGAGCTGAGTCATATCGCCGCGATGTTTACTTTGTAAACTCGTCGTGAAATTGTAAATTTCACATTACCAAATAAGGAGCAAAAATATGGCTAAAAAAAAGGTAACAGCAGTTATCAAGCTACAGTGTCCTGCCGGAAAGGCAACACCAGCTCCGCCTATAGGACCAGCATTGGGACCTCATGGCGTTTCTGCACCTCAGTTTGTTCAGCAGTTTAATGATCGAACAAAGTCAATGGAAGCAGGATTAACAATTCCTGTAATTATTACAGTTTATCAGGATCGTTCTTATACGTTCGAACTGAAAACTCCACCAGCAACAGTTTTAATAAAGAAAGCACTTGGTCTAAAAAAGGGTTCTGATAATCCACTTTTAAATAAAGTTGGTAAAATTACACAGGCTCAGTTAGAAGAAATTGCTAATGTTAAAATGCCTGATATTAATGCTAATGACATTGATGCAGCAAAAAAAATTATAGCCGGTACTGCTCGCAGTATGGGTATAGAAGTGGAGCGGTAATATGAAACATGGAAAAAAATATCGCGAATCTGTAAAGAAATATGATTCTTCGGCAACGTATGATGTTGTTAAAGCTTGCGAATTAGTTAAAGAATTAAAATTTGCAAAATTTGATGAGACAATAGAGCTACATGTAAATCTTCGTCTTGGTAAAAGTCAAACTGTACGAGATACTTTGGTATTTCCACATCAGTTTAAAGGCGAGAAAAAAGTTCTTGTATTTTGTCAGGCTGATAGAGTAAAAGAAGCTTTAGATGCAGGGGCAACTTATGCAGGTTCAGATGAATATATCGAAAAAGTAAAGGGTGGTTGGCTAGATTTTGATGTAGCTGTTGCTACTCCTGATATGATGAAAGATGTAGGTCGTCTTGGTATGGTTCTTGGTCGAAGAGGTTTGATGCCTAATCCTAAGACTGGGACAGTAACAAAAGATATAGTTGCTGCAATTGGTGAATTGAAACGTGGTCGTGTTGAATTCCGTGCGGACAAAACCGGTATTGTTCATTTGGCTGTTGGTAAAAGCTCAATGGAAACTTCGAAGGTTGTAGACAATATTAATGCCTTGATGTCAGAAATTGAACGTAAAAAACCATCGGATGCTAAGGCTGGTTATGTGCAGACTGTTTCAGTAAACTCAACAATGGGTCCTGGTGTTTGGATCAATTATAAGGAGGCTGAATAATGGCTATAAAAGCTAAGAAAGTACAACCTGCTAAGATAGCGGCTATTGCGGAAGCAAAAGCGGTATTAGAAAGTTATAGTGATTATATTTTTACTAATTATCGTGGTTTAACTGTAGATCAAATTACAGCTTTACGTGGTAAATTACGTGAAAAAGATGCAGCTTTTAAAGTTCTAAAAAATAACTTTGCTCGTGTTGCATTTGCAGATATGAAAATCGATACTGTTTCTGATTATCTAAAAGGACCAACTGCTATAGCTCTTGGTAAAGAAGATATGAATGAAATTGCTAAAATTTTAGTAGATTTTCAAAAAGAAGCTCCTGCTTTAGAATTAAAAGCTGGGTTAATAGATAATGAAGTTTATGATTTAGAAAAACTTATAGCATTTTCTAAACTTCCTGGTCGAAAACAACTTATGGCAATGATTGCTATGACAGTAAATGCACCAGTTCAGAAACTTGCTGCAACATTGCAAGCTGCTGTGGATAAAAGAACTTCAGAAGGTGCTGGTGATGGAGATAAACTTTATTTAGCAGAAGCACCTGCAAAAGAAGCTCTAGCTAAAGAGGCTCCTGCAGAAGAGACTCCAGTTGCGGAATCTAAAAAAGAGGAAACTCCTAAAGTAGAAGAAAAACCTGCTGAATAAGTAGGCTTTTATAATAAAAGTAACAGAAGGTATTACTTTCTGTCGAGTAATTTTACAAAGTAAAGATTGCAGAAAGTTCTACTTTCTGTCGAGTAATTTTACAAAGTAAAATTACTCAAAGCACTTCAGGCTTCGTTGCTGTCGTCCTGTCGTGTAAAAAATATATATGACCATAGGAGAAGATAATATGGCAGCTACAAAAGATGAAATTTTAGATGCAATCGCATCAATGACAGTTCTTGAAGCATCAGAACTTGTTAAAGCAATGGAAGAGAAGTTTGGTGTTACAGCAGCAGCTCCTGTAATGATGGCAGGTGCAGCAGCAGCTGGTGAAGCTGAAGAAGAAAAAACAGAATTTGATGTTATTTTGGAAGCAGCTGGTGATAAAAAAATTGCAGTTATTAAAGCTGTTCGTGCAGCAACTGGTCTTGGTCTTAAAGATGCAAAAGATCTTGTTGAAAGTGCACCAAAAGCTGTTAAAGAAGCTGTTTCTAAAGAAGATGCTGCTAAAATCAAAGAAGAAATTGAAGCAGCTGGTGGTAAAGTTACAGTTAAATAATTTGAACAAAATAAAAACATCTTTGCTTTACTCTAATTTTTGTTTAATTTACAAGTGCTATCCAGGTGTAAATCTGGATAGCTTTATGTGTCTACAGTGATATTTATTTAAAAGTTTATTAATATGTATGTTATCGGCCTTTTGTGCTGGGCAGGGTTCCTGCCTGTAGCAAAGGGGTTTCCCGAATTAAAATAATACAGGGGTATTTAATGTTCGCAAAAAGTCGGACTGTTAATCGTCAGTATATAGGCAAAAATATTCATGAATTTATGGAATTGCCTAATCTTATAGACATTCAAACAAAATCATATGATTTGTTTCTTCAAAAAAACAAAGGAAACGATAGTGGTGAAGTTGCAGTACAAGGCCTAGAAGAAGTCTTTCAATCTGCGTTTCCTATTCAGAGTCCTAATGGTGATATGCTATTAGAATATGAATTTTACGAACTGGACTATAAAAATATAAAATTTACAGAGCAAGAATGCAAACAAAAAGGTTTGTCTTATTCTGTGCCTCTAAAAGCTCGTATAAATCTTATTTTTCAGGAAACTGGTGAAATTCGACAAAAAGATATTTATATGGGTGACATCCCTCTTATGACTGAACGTGGTACTTTTGTTATAAATGGTGCGGAGCGTGTTGTTGTTTCGCAAATACATCGATCACCGGGTGTTATTTTTAATCATGATAAGGGTGTTTTTTCAAGTCGTATTATTCCGTATCGTGGTTCTTGGTTAGAATTTGAAATTGATGAGAAAAAAAATCTCATATATGCAAAGATTGATCGAAAAAAACGTATTTTAGGAACCATTTTTTTACGTGCTTTAGGCTATAGCACAAGAGAAGAAATAATTCGTGCATTTTATGATGTAGAAAAAATAAAACTTAAAGATACCTCTGATTTTCGTGAAAGTTTAGTTGGAAAGGTTTTTGCAACTTCTATTTCTGTTGTTGATGATTTAAGTGGTGAAGAAAAGGTTCTTTTTAGAGCTGGTCAAAAACTGCATCCACATGATATCGATGAGCTTTTAACGTATAAAAAGATTAAAACTATAGAAACAATAAAATTTGATGCCGAGACTTCTTTGAATTCTCAGATGATTATTAATTGTTTTGAACGTGAAGAAATAAAATTTGTAAAAGAAGGTGCCTCATCCGAAGAACCTTCTTTTGAAGATGCTCTTTCTGCAGTGTATTCTGTGCTTATGCCTGGAGAACCTATAACCGTAGAAGCAGCTGAAAAAGATTTAACAACAATGTTCTTTTCACTTCGTCGATATGATTTGGGACGAGTTGGACGTTATAAACTTAACAAAAAATTTGATTATCCAGAACCTCTTCAAGAACATACTTTGGTAAAAAAAGATATTATTTGTACAATGAAATATCTTATTCAGGTGTATGTAGGGGATAGAAATATAGATGATATTGATCATTTAGGAAATCGTCGTATTCGCTCTGTTGGTGAGTTGATGACCAATCAGTTAAAAACTGCTTTTAGTCGAATGGAACGCATTGCTAAAGAGAGAATGGGACTTAAAGAAACTGAAACTATGAAACCTCAGGATTTAATTTCTATTAAACCTATTGTGGCTTCTATAAAAGAGTTTTTTGGTTCATCTCAATTATCTCAGTTTATGGATCAGGTAAATCCTCTTGCAGAACTTACTCATAAACGACGTCTAAATGCTTTAGGACCTGGTGGTTTGTCTCGTGATCGTGCTGGGTTTGAAGTTCGTGATGTTCACTATACTCACTATGGTCGTATGTGTCCAATTGAAACTCCTGAAGGTCCAAACATTGGACTTATTGTTTCTCTTGCTATTTATGCTCGAGTAAATGAATATGGTTTTCTTGAAGCTCCTTTTGCTAAAGTTATCGACGGAAAAGCAACAGAAGAAGTTGAATACTTGTCTGCTATGGATGAGGATAAATATTATATTGGACAGGTTACAGAAGGTCTCAAAGATGATGGTTCTTTCCCTACTGACACAATACCTTGTCGTCGTTATGGTGATTATACAGCTCGGCGTCCAGAAGATGTTCAGTATATAGATGTTTCTCCTAAACAGGTTATTTCTGTTTCTGCTGCTCTTATTCCATTCCTTGAGCATGATGATGCTAACCGTGCATTAATGGGTTGTAACATGCAACGTCAGGCTGTTCCTCTTTTGTACCCAGAACCACCTCGTGTTGGTACTGGTATGGAAAAGAAATGTGCATATGATTCAGGTGTTTTGGTTAAAGCTAAAAATGCTGGTAAGGTTATATATGTAACTTCTGATGAAATACGAGTTCAAACCTCTGCACAACAAGAGGGAGAATATGATTCATATCCTCTTCTTAAATATCAGAGAACAAACCAAGATACGTGTTATCATCAACGACCGATTGTTGAAGTTGGTGATGAGGTTCAAGTAGGAACTGTATTAGGTGATGGTCCTGCTACTTTTAATGGGGAACTTGCTTTGGGACGAAATCTTTTAGTAGGATTTGTTCCTTGGAATGGATATAACTATGAAGATGCTGTTTTAATTTCAAAACGAGTTGTTAAAGAAGATATGTATACTTCTATTCATATAAAAGAATTTAACACAGAAATTCGCGAAACAAAATTAGGACCAGAAAAAATCACTCGAGACATACCAAATACAAGTGAAAAAACGCTTGATAATCTTGATGGTGAAGGTGTTGTTCGTATTGGTGCTAAGGTTAGAAGTGGTGATATCCTTGTGGGTAAAGTTACTCCTAAATCAGAAACAGAAACAACCCCAGAATTTAAGCTTTTAAACTCAATTTTTGGTGAAAAAGCTAAAGAGGTTAGAGATTCTTCTTTGCGTGTTCCTCATGGTATTGAAGGAACTATTATTGATGTTCAGCGATTGAAACGGACAGAAGGTGATGATCTTAATCCAGGAGTAGATGAAGTTGTAAAAGTACTTGTTGCTACAAAACGTAAATTACGTGAAGGTGATAAGATGGCTGGTCGTCATGGTAATAAAGGTATTGTAGCCCGAATTCTTCCAGAAGAAGATATGCCGTATCTAGAAGATGGAACTCCTCTTGATGTTTGCTTAAATCCTCTTGGTGTACCATCTCGTATGAATATTGGTCAGATTCTAGAATCTGAACTTGGAATAGCAGGCCTTTCGTTAAACGAGTGGTATGAATGTCCAGTATTTCAGTCTCCTTCAAATGAGCAAATAGAGAAAAAACTTGTTCAAGGTGGATGGAATCCTAGTTGTAAGGCTGTGTTAAGAGACGGACGAACTGGAGAACCGTTCTTGAATGAAGTATTTGTTGGTGTTATTTATTATCTTAAATTACATCACCTTGTCGATGACAAGATGCATGCTCGTTCGACAGGTCCTTATTCATTGGTCACACAACAGCCTTTGGGTGGTAAAGCTCAGTTTGGTGGTCAGAGACTTGGAGAAATGGAAGTTTGGGCTCTAGAAGCATATGGTGCTGCAAATACATTGCAAGAATTCCTTACTATAAAGTCAGATGATATGAATGGGCGTACAAAAATATATGAATCTATTGTAAAGGGTGAACCTTCTACAGCTGCTGGTGTTCCAGAATCATTCAATGTTCTTGTTCAGGAACTTAGAGGCCTCGCTTTAGATTTTACGATATATGACTCAAAAGGTAAGCAAATACCATTAACTGAGCGTGATGAAGAACTTATTGCAAAAAAAAGTTCGACCTTTTAATAGGAGAAAATTTTTATGATGAAAGATATTCAGGAATTTGATAGCCTTAAAATCAAGCTTGCTTCACCAGAGCGCATTCGTGCATGGTCTTATGGTGAGGTTAAAAAGCCTGAAACTATAAATTATCGTACCTTGCGCCCAGAAAAAGATGGTCTTTTTTGTGAACGTATTTTTGGTACAACAAAAGAATGGGAATGTTACTGTGGTAAATTTAAATCTATTCGATACAAAGGTGTTATTTGTGATCGTTGTGGAGTTGAAGTAACCCATTTTAAAGTTCGACGTGAAAGAATGGGGCATATTGAATTAGCAGCTCCTGTATCTCATATTTGGTATTATCGATCAGTTCCTAGTCGGATGGGGCTTTTACTCGATTTGCAGGTAGCAGCGCTTCGATCGGTTTTATATTATGAAAAATACATTGTAATTGACGCAGGAGATACAGACCTAAAAAAAATGCAGTTACTCACAGAAGATGAGTATATGGAAGCAGAAGAGCGTTATGGCTCAGCTTTTAATGCAGGGATGGGTGCCGAAGCTATCAAGACTTTGTTAGAAAATTTGAATCTTGATGAGCTTGCTGCTGAATTGCGTGTAAAAATGATTGAAAAAGGTGCAAAAACCGATAAACGTTTGTTAAAACGAATTGCAATTGTAGAAGATTTTCGCAATTCAGAAAATAAATGTTCTTGGATGATTTTAAATGTAATTCCTGTTATTCCACCGGATTTGCGCCCAATGGTTCAATTAGATGGTGGTCGTTTTGCAACTTCTGATTTAAACGATTTATATCGACGCGTTATTAATCGTAACAATCGTCTTAAACGACTTATGCAATTAAACGCTCCTGATATTATTATTCGTAACGAAAAACGTATGTTGCAAGAAGCTGTTGATTCACTTTTTGATAATTCTAAACGAAAACGTGTTGTCAAAGGGGCTTCTAATAGACCACTTAAATCAATTTCTGACTTGTTAAAAGGTAAGTCGGGTCGTTTTAGACAGAACTTACTTGGTAAACGTGTTGACTATTCTGGTCGTTCAGTTATTTGTGTTGGACCAGATTTAAAGATGTGGCAATGTGGTGTACCAACAAAAATGGCGCTCGAATTATTTAAGCCATTTATTATGAAAAAGCTTGTAGATAAAGATGTTGTTTACAATATAAAAAAAGCTAAAATGCTTGTAGAACAAGAATCTCCAGAGGTATTTGGAGTTCTTGATGAAGTTGTAAGAGAACATCCTGTAATGCTTAACCGTGCTCCAACCCTTCATAGACTTGGAATCCAAGCTTTTGAACCAGTACTTGTTGAAGGGAAAGCTATTCGTCTACATCCATTAGTTTGTCAGGCATTTAATGCCGACTTTGATGGTGACCAGATGGCAATCCATTTACCGTTAACTCAGGCAGCACAGATGGAATGTTGGAATCTTATGCTTTCAGCTCGCAACTTGCTTGACCCTGCAAATGGTAAAACTATTGTTTCTCCTCATCAGGATATGGTTCTTGGTATTTACTATCTTACAAAGGTAAAACCTGGTGCTAAAGGAACAGGAAAACGTTTCTCATCTACAAGTGAAGTTTTACTTGCTGCAGATTCACATTATCTTGATTGGCAGGCACTAATTAAGGTTCCTGTTGAAAAAGCTCCGTTTAATGGTACTCTAATAGAAACCACAGCTGGTCGTATTCGATTTAATGAGGCTATGCCAGATGAAATTGAATATCGTAACTACTTGATGGGTGATAAAGAGCTTAAAGCAATGATTGAAGAAGTTCTGAAATCAAAAGGCGCTTGGATGACCGTTCAGATGCTTGATGCTATTAAAGATGTTGGATATAAAAATGCTACATTCTTTGGTGCAACAATTTCTATGAAAGATATCATTGTTCCAGATGCAAAAAAAGCCATGGTAGATAAAGCTAATAAAGAAGTTGATGGAATATTAAGACAATATCGCCAAGGTGTTATAACTGGAGATGAACGCTATAACCGTGTAATTGAGGTTTGGTCAAAAACCAATGAAGAAATTACTAATGTTATGATGGATGTTCTTGCTAAAGATAAAGATGGATTTAATACTATCTACATGATGGCAACCTCTGGTGCTCGTGGTTCTCGTAAACAGATTTCTCAGCTTGCAGCTATGCGTGGTTTGATGGCTAAACCTAATGGTGATATTATTGAACTTCCAATTCGTTCAAACTTTAAAGAAGGTTTGTCAGTTATCGAATTCTTTATATCTACAAATGGTGCGCGTAAAGGTCTTTCTGATACTGCACTTAAAACTGCGGATGCAGGATATATGACACGACGTCTAGTTGATGTAGCTCAGGATGTAGTTATAAATGAAGATGATTGTGGAACAATTAATGGTATCGAATATACAGCTCTTAAAGATGGTGATGACGTTATTGAACCTCTAAAAGATAGGATTGTTGGTCGTTATACCTTAGAAAGAGTTCTTCACCCTGTAACTGGTGAGCAATTGTGCGATGTTAATGAATATATTACAGATGAACTAGCAGAAAAATTTGATTCAGCAGGAGTTGAATCAGTAAAACTTAGAACAGTTCTTACTTGTGAAGCTCGTCATGGTGTTTGTCGTAAATGTTATGGAAGAAATCTTGCTCATAATAAGATAGTTGATATTGGTGAAGCTGTCGGTATTATAGCAGCTCAATCAATTGGGCAGCCAGGTACTCAGCTTACTATGCGTACGTTCCATGTTGGTGGTACGGCATCTAAAGCAACTGAAGAAAATAGAATTGTTATGAAATATCCTGTAATAATTAATGACATTGCAGGTATGCACGTTGTATTAGATGACGGAAATTGGCTTTTTACACGTAAAGGTCATATGGACTTAAGTCATATTATTGCAGAGTATGATATTACCTCTAAAACAAAGGTTTCTGTACAGGATGGAGGAAAAGTTCTTGCTGGTACTGAATTATTTGTTGAAGGATCTAAAAAAATAGATTCTGAGGTTGCTGGTACAGTTATCTTGCGTGATAATAAACTCTATATTGCAAGTAATGATCTTACAATTGAAATACAGAATGGCTCAACGGTACAAGTTAAAACTGGGCAATATGTTGCTGCAGATGAAACTATGGCAACTTTTGATCCGTATGTTGACCCTATTATTGCAGAGGTTTCTGGTTATATTCACTTTGAAGATATTATTGCTGGATCAACTTTATCAGAAGCTGTTGATGAAGATACCGGAAATGTTGAAAAGAAAATTACTGAACTCAATCTTGATACAAAACAGCCTCGTATCCAAATAACGGATGAAGCTGGTAATGAATTGGGTGGTTATTATCTACCTGCAGGAGCAGTTCTTGCATGTGAAGATAATGCACAAGTAAAAGCTGGTACAACTCTTGCTAAAACAACAAAAGAATCTTCAAAAACTAATGATATTACAGGTGGTCTTCCACGGGTATCTGAATTGTTTGAAGCACGAAAGCCTAAAAACCTTACTGTTCTTTCACAGATAACTGGTATTGTTCAGTTTAAAGGTGTTACAAAAGGTAAGCGAGTTGTTGTTGTAGAAGATAAATATGGAAAAACCTTTGAACATTTAGTACCTATGACTAAAAAGTTATTGGTACGAGATGGCGATGAAGTTGCTGCGGGAGAACCATTATGTGATGGTTCAATCAATCCACATGATATTTTAGCTATACTTGGTGAAAATGCACTTCAAAAATACCTTATGAATGAGATTCAGTCTGTGTATCGAACACAGGGAGTAAACATTAACGATAAGCATATTGGTGTTATTGTTAGACAAATGCTTCGAAAGGTAGAGATTGTTGCTGTAGGAGATACCCGTTTTATTTATGGACAACAAGTTGATAAATATAAGTTCCACGAAGAAAATACTCGTGTTATGGAAGAGGGTGGAAAGCCTGCTGTTGCAAGTCCAATGTTCCAAGGTATAACAAAAGCTTCTTTGAACATAGATTCCTTTATGTCTGCAGCTTCTTTCCAAGAAACAACAAGAGTTCTTACAAATGCTGCAATAGCTGGTGCGACAGATGATTTACGTGGTCTAAAAGAAAACGTTATTATTGGTCATATTATTCCAGCCGGTACAGGTATTCGAGATTATCGCAATGTAAAATTGTTTGATGAGAATGCTACAGATTTAGATGCTCAGATGGAAGAAATTCTTGATCGACGTAAAGAAGAAAAAGCTCTGGAAACTCAAGTGGAAGAAGTTTCATTTGAGAGTGAAGAAGATTAAACTCGACTTGACGTTTAGGATACTTTTACGGTATCCTAGACAACAAAGTAGTTTATTTGCTGGTGTGCTGCCGGCTTAAAAATAGGAGACAGGCCAAATGCCTACAATTAATCAGTTGATTCGACAAGGTCGTAGATCAACAAAAACTAAGACTAAGTCCCCCGCACTTCAGTCTTGCCCTCAGAAACGCGGTGTATGTACTCGTGTTATGACCGTTACACCTAAAAAACCTAATTCAGCTCTTCGAAAAGTAGCTCGTGTTAGATTAAGTAATGGAATTGAAGTTACTGCATATATTCCTGGAATAGGACATAATTTGCAGGAACACTCAGTTGTTCTTATTCGTGGTGGTCGTGTAAAAGACCTTCCAGGTGTACGTTATCACATTATTCGTGGTACTAAAGATACTTTGGGTGTTGAAGATCGTAAACGTGGCCGTTCTAAATACGGTGCAAAAAAACCAAAGGCATAAGGAGAAGGTAAAATGGGAAGAAAAAATAAATCAGTCATTCGAACAATTTTGCCAGATCCTAAGTATAACAGTGTTGTAATTTCAAAATTTGTAACACGTATGATGCTTGATGGTAAAAAAGCTACTTGTACAAAAATAGTATATGAAGCTTTGGATCAGTTAAAAGCTAAAACAGACAATGAGCCTTTAGATGTTTTTATGAAAGCTCTTGACAATGTTAAACCAATGGTTGAGGTTAAATCTCGTCGTGTTGGTGGAGCAACATATCAAGTTCCTGTTGAAATCCGAAATAGTCGTCGTGATGCTTTGGCAATGCGTTGGATTATTAACGCTGCTCGTTCTAAGAGTGGTCGTGGTATGGGAGAGCGTCTTGCAAGTGAATTAATGGACGCTTATAATAACACTGGAACAGCATTTAAAAAGAAAGAAGATACACATAGAATGGCAGAAGCTAATAAAGCATTTGCACATTTTCGCTGGTAATTTTACTATTCTTTTACAAAGACTCCTTTTGGAGTCTTTTTTTATGATTTTTTATTATACGCACTTGCACAAAAAAGTATATTAGTGTATAAATATAAATCACTGGAAAGAAGTTTTTTTCAGGGTTCTTTGAGAGTCAAGGGGTTAATGAACTGATTAACTGGTAAAACCGTAAAAACAATGCATGCGTATTGTTAGGTTTTTACAATCCTGGAATGTAATAAAAACGTTGTTAACGTTTTTAATTGATTGGTAGCATTTTAGGATTCTTGACTGAGATTTAACAAATAAATCTCATGACTCCGGGATGCCAAACCAGTCATCAATGCAGAGTTGATGGTGATAGGTGGAACCGGCCAAAACTGTACGAATAAGATGTGCAGCCGAAAAGAAAACGTTCTGTTTTCTGCCTTTTCCTTATATCTAATCATATCAATTATTGCACTTTAAAGTGTGTACTGAATGTTCTGTCTCGTGAAGGCGGGGCTATTCTTGAGTATAAACACATTAAACTTTTTATGTATGCCTTTAATCTGGTAAGGAGGATCAAATGGCAAAGGAAAAGTTCGTAAGAACAAAACCGCACATGAACGTTGGTACTATTGGTCACGTTGACCATGGTAAAACAACTCTTTCAGCGGCTATCACAGCACACTGTGCAAAAGCATTCGGCGATAAATTGCTGAAGTATGATGAAATTGATAGCGCTCCTGAAGAAAAAGAACGTGGTATTACAATTAACACACGTCATCTTGAATATCAGACAGCTAAGCGTCATTACGCTCATATTGACTGTCCTGGTCATGCTGACTATGTTAAAAACATGATTACTGGTGCAGCACAAATGGATGGAGCTATACTTGTAGTTTCAGCACCTGATTCTGTAATGCCTCAGACTAGAGAACACTTACTTCTTGCAAATCAGGTTGGTGTTAAGAAAGTTATCGTTTTCTTAAACAAAATTGATTTAGTAGATGATGAAGAACTTGTTGAGCTTGTTGAAGAAGAAGTACGTGATGTTCTTGAAGAATATGGATATGATCGTGACGCAACTCCAATAGTTAAAGGTTCTGCTTTTAAAGCACTTCAAGAAGGAGCTTCTTCAGAAGATACTGCTTGTATTGATGAACTTCTTGACACTATGGATAATTATTTTGATGATCCTGTTCGTGATCTTGATAAACCATTCTTAATGCCTATCGAAGATGTTTTCACAATTTCAGGACGTGGTACGGTTGTAACAGGTCGTGTTGAACGTGGTGTTGTTAAAATGTCTGAAGAAGTTGAGATTATTGGTATTGAACCAACTCAAAAAACTGTTGTTACTGGTATTGAAATGTTCCAAAAAACATTGGAACAAGGAGAAGCTGGTGATAATGTAGGTGTTCTTCTACGTGGTATTGAGAAAAAAGACGTTGTTCGTGGTCAAGTTTTGGCTCATCCAGGAACAATTACTCCTCATACAAAATTTACTGCGCAGGTTTATGTATTGTCTAAAGATGAAGGTGGACGACATAGTCCATTCTTTACTGGATATCGACCACAGTTTTATTTTAGAACTACAGATATTACAGGTACTGTAGAACTTCCTGAGGGAGTAGATATGGTTAAGCCTGGTGATAACACAAAAATCATCGGAGAATTAATTCACCCTGTAGCTATGGAGCAGGGATTAAAACTTGCTATCCGAGAGGGTGGACGAACAATTGCTTCTGGTCAGGTTACCGAAGTTATCGAATAAATTAGATTAAGAATGAGAGCGGGTTTGCGCTTTGCGAAAACCCGCTTTGTTTCCTTTGGAGGAAAAATGGCTACTGAAAAGATTCGTGTCAGACTTCGTGCGTTTGACGTAGAGTTGATCGATCAGAGTGCTAAAGCCATCGTGCAGACAGTGCAGAAAGCAGGTGCTAAGGTTTTAGGACCTATACCTCTTCCTACAAGAATTGAAAAGGTGACTGTATTGCGTTCACCTCACGTTAATAAAAAATCACGTGAGCAGTTTGAAATGCGTACACATAAACGCCTTATTGATATTATTGAGCCGTCAGCTGATGTTATGGATTCACTGATGAAGCTTGAATTGCCTGCTGGCGTAGATGTTGAGATTAAACAATAAGTTTTATTATTGTTATTAAACGGTACCGGTCCCCAGGATCAGGGGATGGCGGCCGATAATTGAAGATGTATTAATATTTGATTGTTAATACGTTCTTCTTAAGGAGAATATCAGAATGAAAGGTCTGATTGCAAAAAAAGTGGGCATGACCCAGGTTTTTGACGAAGACGGAAATCTTACACCGGTAACCGTGATCCACGTCGAACCTAACACGGTTGTGGCTCTTAAAGATGAGAAAAAATTTGGTTACAGTGCTGTTGTGCTTGGACTTGGTGATGTTAAAGAGTCTAAA
Organism: Treponema sp. CETP13; assembly: GCA_001885315.1. Lineage (GTDB taxonomy): Bacteria > Spirochaetota > Spirochaetia > Treponematales > Treponemataceae > CETP13. The sequence goes on along the minus strand of MLPZ01000011.1, from coordinate 61,630 downwards.
GTTACTAAGCCGTATGCTGGACAATTCTCGGAAGGTATTACACCTAAGAAAAATTTGAAAGAATTCCGTAACTTTGAAGGTGAAGTTGCTGTTGGTGATGAAATTGGCGTTGATTTGTTTAATGGCATTCGTTATCTTGACGTGACTGCAACTTCTAAAGGTAGAGGGTATCAAGGTGTAATGAAACGTTGGGGTTTCCATGGTGGACCTGCTGGACATGGTTCAAAATTTCACCGTGTAGCTGGTGGTACAGGTATGTGTACTTCACCTGGAAGAAGCTTTAAAAATATTAAGATGGCTGGTCATATGGGTAATGCTCGTGTAACAGTTCAAAATCTTAAAGTTGTTAAAGTGGATCCTGAGTTAAATGTTGTGATGGTTCGTGGGTCTGTGCCTGGGAAGAAAAACTGTACGCTGATCGTCAAGACTGCGACTAAAAAAGAATTCTAGGACGGAGAAGGCAGATGGAAAAGAAAGTCTATTCAGTCGATGGTAAAGAATTACGGACAATTGATCTTGATGACAACGTTTTTGCGCTTCCGGTCAATGACGACGTTATTTATTATGCCATTAATAATGAATTAGCTAATAAACGTGTTGGTACTGCTTGTACAAAAGATCGCTCTGAAGTACATGGAAGCAATGCTAAGCCGTATAAGCAAAAGGGTACAGGTCGTGCTCGCCGTGGTGATAAAAAATCACCTATAACAAGAGGCGGTGGAGTTATATTTGGACCAAAACCAAGAGATTTTAGCTATACTATACCTAAAAAAGTTAAAAGATTAGCTATGAAGTCTATTTTGAGTATGAAAGCTCAAGAAGACAATCTTAAAATTATTGAAGATTTTACTGTAGAAAGCGGTAAGACAAAAGATTTAGTTAAAATTGTAAATAATTTTGCTAAAGATGAACGAACTGTTATTGTTTTGAAAGATGATGATTCTATGATTAGACGTGCTGGTGCAAATCTTGCAAAAGTATCTTTCTTGTCATATAACAGACTTCGTGCACATGATTTGTTTTATGGTCGAAAAGTTATTATGCTTGAAGGCGCTGCAAAAAATCTTTCTGATTTTTATAAAAAGGAGGTAAAATAATGTTACATGAAGATGTGCTTATTGAGCCTGTTTTGTCAGAGAAAGCGACTTTATTGCGTGAAGAAGGAAAGTACGTTTTTAATGTACGTCCTGATGCAACTAAAACAGATATAAAAGAAGCAGTTCGAAAACTTTTTGATGTAAAAGTTAAAAAGTGTACTGTTACTAATGTAAAAGGAAAAATGAAGCGGGTTCGCTATCGTTCCGGAAGAACTTCCAGTTGGAAAAAAGCAATCGTCAAACTAGTGGATGGCGAAAAAATTAGCATGTTCGAAGGCGTTTAGCCTGCGACCGCAATAGAAAAGGAGAACCGAAATGGCTCTTAAAGTATATAAGCCGGTAACAGCAGGTACACGTGCTCGAATAGACCTGCGCCGGGATGATTTGACAAAAGGTAACGACCCAGAAAAAGGTTTAACTAAAGGTCATAAATCACATGGCGGTCGAGGCGCTGGTGGACGAATTTCAGTTCGACATCAGGGTGGCGGCCATAAAAGAAAGTATCGTGAGATAGATTTCAAACGTGATAAACATGGTATTCCAGGAACAGTTCGATCTATTGAATATGATCCAAATAGAAGTGCCAATATTGCTTTGATTTTTTATGCTGACGGTGAAAAACGTTATATTATTGCTCCAAAAGGACTTAAAGTTGGACAGAAGATTTTGTCTGGCGAGAATGCATCTCCAGAAGTTGGAAATGCACTTCCTTTGGAAGTAATTCCAGTAGGGTTTACTGTGCACAATATCGAATTGACACTTGGACGTGGTGGACAGTTAGTACGATCAGCTGGAGCAAGTGCTCTAGTTGCTGCTAAAGAAGGTGATTATGTAACTATTCGTCTTCCTTCAACTGAGGTTCGCCGAGTGCATAAGAAATGTTATGCTACGGTTGGTACTGTTGGTAATGAAGATCGTATGAATGCACAACTTGGTAAAGCTGGCCGTTCACGTTGGTTAGGAATTCGTCCTACCGTTCGTGGTATGGTTATGAACCCTGTTGATCACCCACTTGGTGGTGGTGAAGGTGCCGGAAAAGGACGTAATCCTGTTACTCCTTGGGGGCAACCGTGTCGTGGATACAAGACTCGTTCTAAGAGAAAGGTGTCAAACAATTTTATTGTTACTCGCCGAAAGAAGAAGTAGCATAGGAGACAATTGTGTCAAGATCTGTTAAAAAAGGCCCTTTTATAGAAAAGAGTCTTTATAAAAAGGTTATTGAAATGAACAAGGCCGCAGACCGGAAAATGATTAAAACATATTCCCGCTGCTCGACTATTATACCTGAAATGGTTGGAAATACTATTTCTGTGTATAACGGGAAAACTTGGGTTCCTGTTTATGTAACAGAAAACCTCGTTGGTCACAAGTTAGGTGAATTTTCACCAACTCGTAATTTCCGTGGTCATGCTGGTTCTGATAACAAAGCTGGTAAGAGATAGGTGGATATGATGGCCGAAAAAACCGGATATAAAGCCACTACAAAATTTCTTATTGCATCACCTTCAAAAACACGTGCTGTAGCGAAGGTTGTTAATAGGAAAGGTTGTTCAGAGGCAATGGCAGTTTTAGAAAACATGCCACAAAAAGGTGCAAAGCTAATTCGTTCTACTATGAAGTCAGCTATTGCTAATGCACTGAATGCTAATAATAAGCTCGATGAAGATATGTTAATCGTAAAAGAAGTTCGTGTAGACGAAGGTCCACGACTAAAACGTGTATGGTACCGTGCTCGCGGACGTGCTGATATGCTTCTTAAACGTATGAGTCATATAACTGTCGTAGTAGCAGAAAAGGCGGGGGAATAACGTGGGACAGAAAGTTAATCCTATAGGACTACGTCTTGGAATAAACAAGACTTGGTCTTCACGCTGGTATGCAGGTCCTCGTGAATATGCAGATTTGCTACATGAAGATTTGCGCATCAGAAAAATGGTACAGGATTTGCCGGAGTGCAAAAATGCTGATATTGCTGAAATCGAAATTATTCGACATCCTCAGCGTGTAACAATCGTTATTCATACAGCTCGCCCTGGTGTAATCATTGGTGTAAAAGGTGCTAATATTGAAAAGATTGGCTCCCAGATTCAAAAGACAATGACTAAAAAGGTTCAGATTAAAATTAAAGAGGTGAAACGTCCAGAAGTTAACGCTCAGTTAATTGCTCAGAATGTTGCACGTCAACTTTTAAATCGCGGTTCATTCCGTAAAGCCTTAAAACAGTCATGCGGTAACGCAATGAAAGCTGGAGCTCAAGGTGTCAAGATTCATTTATCAGGTCGTTTAGGCGGTGCTGAAATGTCTCGTGCTGAAGAGCACAAAGAAGGACGTGTTCCTTTACATACTCTTCGAGCTGACATTGATTATGGTTTCACTGAAGCTCATACTACATTCGGAAAGATCGGTGTTAAAGTATGGATTTACAATGGAATGAATTATGGTCACGAACAAAAAGAAGATGCTGGAAAGCTTCTTAAAAATCGTCGTGATAGACCCGAACGTGGTGGTAAACGAAATAATAATCGTAACGATCATTCCGCTCGCGGTGCAAAATCTGAAAGGAGTTAAGCAATGCCATTAAGTCCTAAAAGAGTTATGCATCGAAAGGTGCAACGTGGTACAATAAAAGGTAATGCAACAAGATCTTGTAATATAGACTTTGGTGATGTTGCTTTAGTAGCACTTGAGCCAATTTGGTTGTCCGCACGACAAATTGAAGCAGCTCGTGTTGCTATTAACCGTAAGATTAACCGTAAAGGTCAGGTTTGGATTCGTGTTTTCCCAGATAAGCCAATTACCAAAAAACCTCAAGACACACGTCAAGGTAAAGGTAAAGGTGCTCCAGAGTTCTGGGCTGCAGTTATTAAACCTGGTCAAATTCTTTTCGAGATTGGCGGTGTAGATCGCGAATTAGCTGAAGAAGCAGTTCGTTTAGCTGGAAGTAAACTTCCAATTAAAACGAAAGTTGCTTTTAGTAATTCCGTAGAGTAGGGAGAAAAATAAGATGGCTAAAAAAAATGCAGAATTGTCTTATTCCGAACTCGTTGTTAAACGGAATGAGCTAAAAAGAAAGTATATGGATTTCCGATTCCAAATAGTAGTCGGACATGTAGATAATCCGATGCAAAAGCGTCAGATGCGTCGAGAAATCGCACAACTGAATACGCTTATTCGACAAAAAGAAATTGCCGGACAGGATAAGTAGGAGCTGACCCGTGAAAGAACAGACAGTTCAGGAAAAAGCTAATAAGCGAACATTTGTTGGATTTGTAACAAGTGATAAAATGGATAAAACCGTTGTTGTTCAAATTTCAACAAGAAAACTCCATAAGCTTTATAAAAAGTACATCACGAGTGCTAAAAAATATAAAGCTCATGATGAACTAAATGATGCTCATATTGGTGATAAAGTACGCATTGTTGAATGTCGTCCGTTAAGCAAAGATAAATGCTGGCGAGTTGCAGAAATTATTGAACGGGCCAAATAGCTAGGAGGAATAGTATGATTCAGATGCAAACTGTAATGAATGTTGCTGATAACTCCGGTGCTAAACGCGTTCAGTGTATTAAAGTACTTGGCGGTTCACACCGTCGTTATGCCGGTATTGGTGATATTGTTGTGGTAGCTGTTAAGGATGTAATCCCTACTTCTACAATTAAAAAAGGAGCAGTCGAAAAGGCTGTAATCGTGCGCGTTGCAAAAGAGTATCGTCGCCCAGATGGAACCTATATTCGTTTTGATGATAATGCTTGCGTTATCCTTGATGCAAATAATACTCCAAAAGGTAAACGTATTTTTGGACCAGTTGCACGAGAACTCCGTGATTACGATTTTATGAAAATCGTATCATTAGCGCCAGAAGTTCTATAAGGAGATTTGGAATGCAAAAAAAATTCAAGATCCGTAAGGACGATTTGGTAGAAATCATTGCTGGAAAAGATAAAGGTAAACGTGGAAACATTCTTAGTATAGATCGAAAGAAAGATCGTGTTATAGTTTCTGGTTGTAACCTTGCTAAAAAAGCAATGAAAAAACAAAGTGAGCAAGATCGTGGTGGTATCGCCGAGATTGAAGCTCCTTTGCATATTTCAAATGTAGCTCTCGTATGTAAAAAATGCGGCCCTACTAAAGTTGGATACAAAATTGACGGTGACAAGAAAATTCGTGTATGCCGTAAATGTGGAGACACTCTGTAATGGATAATTACGTACCCCGGCTTAAGAAAGTCTATAAAGACACTATCGCCCCCGAGCTTTTTAAAGAGCTCGGTTATAAATCCGCCATGCAGATACCAGAAATAAAAAAAATTGTGGTAAACATGGGCGTGGGTGAAGCACTCGCAAACAAGAAACTTCTTGATGCCGCAGTTTCTGACCTAACAGCAATTACAGGTCAGCATGCTGTGAAAACAAGGGCTCGAAAGAGTATAGCGAACTTCAAACTACGTGAAGGAAATGAAATTGGTGTAATGGTAACTTTAAGAGGAGCAAGAATGTATGAATTTTTGGATCGTCTTATAAATGTTGCATTACCTCGTGTAAAGGATTTTCGTGGTATTAAACCTAACGGGTTTGATGGTCGCGGAAACTATTCCCTTGGTATAGTAGAACAAATTATATTCCCTGAAATTGATTTTGATAAAATCGAAAAAGTTGCAGGTATGAATGTAAACATTGTTACAAGTGCAAAAACTGATAATGATGCTCGTGTTTTACTTTCTAAGTTCGGAATGCCCTTCAGGAAGTAAAAGAGGATATCATGGCTAAAAAATCAATGATTATTAAAGCGAAACGTACACCTAAATACAGCACACGTAAAGTGAATCGCTGTGAGGTTTGCGGTCGTCCCCGTGGATATTTAAGCAAATACAAAATGTGTCGTGTTTGTTTTCGTAAATATGCTAGTGAAGGCCTGATTCCAGGCGTTACAAAATCCAGTTGGTAGTTAGGAGTTAAGAATGAGCGTTTCAGATCCTATCGCAGATATGCTTACAAAGGTTCGGAATGCGGCTATTGCCCGCCACGAAAAGGTTGACGTTCCTACTTCCAAACTAAAACTGGAAATCGTGAAAATTCTGAAAATTGAAGGTTATATAAAGAACTTCAAAAAGGTAAATGACGAAAATGATAAATCAATTATTCGTGTTTTCCTTAAATATGATGAAGTAAATGCACCTGTTATGCATGGAATCGAAAAGGTTTCTACACCAGGTCGTCGTGTTTACTCTAGCTATAAAGACATGCCACGTGTTTATAACGGGTATGGTACTGTTATCGTTTCAACTTCTCAAGGTGTAACAACCGGTCGTAAGGCTAGAGATTTAATGGTTGGCGGTGAAATACTTTGTAAAGTCTGGTAGGAGGAATTTATGTCAAGAATTGGTAAAGTTCCTGTTCCTGTACTTGCAGGTGTCAAGGTATCAATAGCTCCTTCTGTAATTACTGTTGAAGGACCTAAAGGTAAACTTACACAAGATTATAGTAATCTTGTAAAAATTGAAGTAAAAGATAATGAAGTTTTAGTTAGTCCTTCTAATGAATCTAAGGCTGCAAGTGCTGCCCATGGTTTATATAGAAGTTTAATTAACAATATGGTAATCGGTGTTTCAACTGGTTTTTCAAAAAGCCTCATTATTAATGGTGTTGGTTATCGTGCTGAGGTTCAAGGTAATTTACTTGTCTTGAATCTTGGATATTCTTCCGACTACGTTGCTGTTATTCCAGAAGGATTAACTGTTACTGCTGACAATCAAGGTAAAATAACTATTGCCGGTATTGATAAACAGCGTGTAGGTGAATATGCGGCTCAGATTCGTAAGCTTAGAAAACCTGAACCTTATAAAGGTAAGGGTGTGCGATACGAAACTGAGACAATTAAACGGAAAGTCGGTAAATCCGGGGTTAAATAAGGGTAGGTTTGTATGTTTAAAAAACTTAATGAAAAAGACAGAAAGCGGCTTAAGAGAAAGGTTCATATCCGCAAACACCTGCATGGAAATGCTACCCGTCCCCGTATGACTGTGACACGTAGTAATAAGAATTTGTCTGTTCAAGTTATTGACGACGATGCAGGGAAAACACTTGTTTCTATTTCCACTTTGGAAAAAGAATTTGTAGGCTTAAAACCAAATGTCGAAGGTGCTACGAAACTTGGTGAAGCTTTGGGTGCCCGTCTTAAAGAAAAGAAAATTACAACTGTAGTTTTCGACCGTAATGGCTATCTCTACCATGGTGTAGTGGCAGCTCTTGCAGCTGGTACTCGTAGTGCCGGCATCATATTCTAGGAGACTCAATGGAACGCAAAAGACACGATAGAGAGCCCAAAGAATTTGCTGAAAAATTGGTTAAACTTAATCGTACTTCAAAAGTCGTAAAAGGTGGACGCCGTTTTTCATTTTCTGCTTTGACTGTTGTTGGTGATGGAAAAGGTAGAGTTGGGTTCGGATTTGGTAAAGCAAATGATGTATCTGAAGCAATCAGAAAGAGCATTGATAAAGCTAAACGCAATTTGAAAACAGTACCAATAAAACATGGTACTTTACCTCATGAGATTCAAGCTGTATATAAAGGTTCTTCTGTTTTATTAAAACCTGCTTGTTCAGGTACTGGTATTATCGCTGGTGGCGCTGTACGTGCAGTTCTCGAAGCTGCTGGGTTTACAGACATTATGTCTAAATCTTTAGGATCTAACACATCTGTAAACGTTGTCCGAGCAACTTTTGAAGCTTTAGGTAACCTTATGGATGCACCTACGGTAGCAAAAAACAGAGGTAAAACTCTGAACGAATTGTGGGGTTAACAGATGGCGAAAGCTAAGACAAAGAAAATCAAGATTACTCTTAAAAAGAGTACGATTGGACAAAAACCTAACAAACGTGCCACTGTACGTTGTTTAGGGCTCAAAAAGATTGACTCTAGTGTAGAGCATGATGCAACACCTGCAGTTCTTGGTATGGTTGCAAACGTAGCTCACATGGTTAAAGTTGAGGAGCTGAACTAATGGCAGAATTAATTCTTAACGCACCAGAAGGTGCAAATAAAAAGAAAACAATCGTTGGCCGTGGTTCTTCCTCTGGTCATGGTAAAACTTCAGGTAAAGGTAATAAAGGACAACAGTCCCGTTCAGGTGGAAAAACCTATGTAGGTTTTGAAGGTGGACAGATGCCTTTATATCGAAGAATCGCTCGTAAAGGTTTTTCTAACTATCACTTTAAAAAAGAATATGAAGTTATTAATATTCGTGATATTGAATCAAAATATGCTGCTGGTGAAACAGTAAATGAAGAATCTTTGCTTGCAAAAGGTTTAGTTAAAAAAAGTGGAATGTTGGTAAAAGTCCTTGGAGATGGTGAGCTTACAAAAAAGGTCACTGTTGATGTTGCTAAAGTATCAGCTTCTGCTAAAGCTAAAATTGAAAAAGTTGGCGGCTCTGTAGTTGTCAAATCAGAAGAATAAAGGACGTGGGGAATTAAAAAAATGGCAAATAATCCAATTTCTAATATGTTTAAAGTAAAAGAGTTGCGTGAGCGACTAACGTTTACTTTGCTTATCCTCGCAATAGTTCGTTTGGGATCGGTTATTCCGATTCCGGGAATTAATCCTGAAGCACTGACATCTTATTTTGATTCGATGACACAGGGAAATGCGTTCGTAGATTATATGGACTTTTTTGCCGGTGGCGCGTTCTCAAATTTTTCAATTCTAATGTTAGGTGTAATGCCATACATTTCAATGCAAATTATTATGCAACTTGCTCTTATAATATTTCCTACTCTTAAACGAATAGCGCAAGAGGATGGAGGTCAAAAAAGAGTCCAAACATGGACACGAGTTGGTACGATAGTTGTTTGTCTTATTCAATCTTATGCTGTTACAGTTTATGCTTATAGTATTCCTAATGCTATAATAATAGAAAATGGAATTATATTCCGTTTAATTGCTATACTTACAGTTACTACTGGAACTATGGCGACAGTATGGCTTGGAGAACAAATTACTTCTAAGGGTATCGGAAACGGTATCTCAATCCTGATTTTTGCTGGTATTGTCTGTAGACTACCAGCTGCTATATGGGAGCTTATCCGATTAGTTAGATCAGGTGATATCAATGTTGTGTTTGTAATTGTTGTTTTAATAATGTTTATTGGAATAATTGCTCTTGTTGTTTATGAACAACAAGGACAGCGTAAAATTCCGGTACATTATGCAAAACGTATAATAGGCCGAAAAATGTATGGTGGACAAAGCACCTACATTCCATTTAAAATTAATCCTTCAGGAGTTATACCGATAATTTTTGCATCATCGTTTTTAACTTTCCCGTTACAATTTGCAAATAGTATGGCTTCCAACGTACGTTGGTTAAGCAAACTTGCTGTATTTCTCACCCCTACGGGATTTTGGTATAACTTTTTCTATATTCTTTTGATTATATTTTTTGCTTATTTTTATACTCAGGTTACTCTTAACCCTATTGAAATTGCAAAAAATGTCCGTGAAAACGGCGGGTCAATTCCTGGGATCAGAACGGATAAGACTGAAGAATATTTAACAAAACTATTGAACAGGCTTATATTACCAGGTTCATTGTATCTTGCAGTAATTGCAATTATACCTACGATAATTCAGAATCTATTTGGATTCCCTCAATCAATATCTATGTTGATGGGTGGAACTTCACTTTTGATTATGGTTGGTGTTGATTTAGATACTATGAGTCAAGTAGAGGCTCTTCTTAAAATGCATCATCAAGATGGAATTGTTAAGAAAGGTCGTCTACGCTCACGCAATTTGTAATTTTTTGTGTAAGCTATAGAATAAGTTTGTAAAATAGTGTTTAATAGGAGGATACCGAATTGTCATCATTACGATGTGCTATAATTCGGTGTCTAACACTTTGAATATCCCGGAGGGATTACAATGAAAGTACGAACCAGCGTAAAGCCGATTTGCGACAAATGTAAGGTTATCAAACGTCACGGAGTAGTTCGCGTCATTTGTGAAAACCCAAAGCATAAGCAACGACAAGGCTAAGGAGAAACTGATGGCTCGAATTGCGGGAGTTGATCTCCCTAACAAACATGTCAACATTGCATTGACGTATATTTATGGTATCGGTCGTTCTGCTGCAAATGATATTTGCACAAAATCTAAAGTCGAACCTAATAGAATGATGAACGATTTGACAGAAGAGGAAATAGGAAGTCTTCGTTCCATAATAGACAGTGACTTTAAAGTAGAAGGTCGTCTCAGAAGTGAGATTGGTCTAAATATCAAACGTTTAATGGATATTGGTTGCTATCGTGGTCTCCGACATAGAAAAGGTTTGCCTGTACGTGGACAGCGTACATCTACAAATGCTCGAACTCGCAAAGGTAAGAAAAAAACCGTTGCAGGTAAAAAGAAATAAGCGGAGGAGCTAATTATGGCAACTGTTAAGAAACGTAAAGAGAAGAAAAGCGTTTACGAAGGTAACGTTTATATTCAAGCAACGTTCAATAATACAATCATAACTATTACAGATCTTAAAGGGAATGCTCTTTCATGGGCATCATCTGGTGGGCTGGGCTTTCGTGGAGCTAAAAAATCAACTCCATTTGCCGCTCAATCTGTAGCAGAGCTTGCTGTACAAAAAGCTCAAAGTTATGGTTTACGTGATGTACATGTTTTCGTTAAAGGTCCTGGAATAGGACGGGAAGCAGCTATTCGTTCTTTAGGAACAATGGGATTAAATGTTAGATCAATTTCTGATGTAACACCAATTCCTCACAATGGTTGTCGACCACGAAAAACACGTCGAATGTAGGAAAAATTTGTTATAACAAATTTTCACATGGTTCAAAGCACCGGTTAAGTTGAGACTATCTCACTTGTATTCGGTGTAAATGCTTTGAAAATTACAATGGACAGCTCGAAAGAGCTAACCTTTTATAAAGGAGTCTGGATGGCCCGCAAAAATCTGCTTAAAGGATTTAAGAAACCCAAAGGGATTACGTTTGAGCATATAGAAACTAGCCCAAATTATGGAAAGTTTACAGCTTATCCATTTGAGCCAGGTTTTGGTACAACTGTTGGCAATACTTTACGAAGAGTTTTGTTATCTTCTATTCAAGGATATGCAATTACATCTGTACGTATTACATCCTATGATGCTGACGAAGTACCTCATGTTATCTCAAGTGAATTCGAATCTATTCCGAATGTAGTTGAAGATGCATTAGAAGTTTTGAATAGTATGAAACAGATTCGCTTGCGGCTTCCCGATGATGTTGAACAGGATACATTCCTATTTGAATTTAAAGGTCCCGGTAAAGTTACAAGTGATATGTTTGACCGTGGAGATCAATTGTCAGTAATGACAAAAGATATGCATGTTTTTACAATGATGGAAGCAGCACACTTAGAATTCGAAGTTCAAGTTGATCTTGGACGGGGATATGTACCTGCTGAAGTAAATGAGCATTATATTGAAGTTGTTGGTACAATTCCAATGGATGCTATTTTTACACCTATCCCTAAGGTAAAATATTCTATTGAACCTTGTAGGGTTGGACAGCGAAATGATTATGACAAACTTATTATTGAAGTTTGGACTGATGGTAGTATAAGTCCTGATGATGCGCTTGTTGAAGCTGCAAAAATTGCTAAAGATCATTTTTCAATTTTTGTAAACTTTAACGATAGTGATGTTGACATGGATGATAGTCTAAATGAGGGTGATGAAAGAATTCGTCAACTTCTTAGTACTCCTGTTGAGGAATTAGAACTTTCTGTTCGTTCTTCTAATTGTCTTAAAAATGCGAACATTCGCACAATTGGGCAGTTAACTAAAAAAACAGAAGAAGATATTGCTAAAACAAGAAACTTTGGTAAAAAAAGTCTGTTAGAAATAAAAGAAAAACTCCTTGAATGGAATTTAAATCTTGGAATGACAGACTACAGTCATTTGAAAAATGCTGTAAATATTACCACGCAGAAGGAAGAATCAAATGAATCATAGATCAGGTTTTAATGCCCTTTCGCGGACAACAGCACATCGTCGTGCAATGTCACGCAATATGGTTACATCGCTTTTCAGATATGAAAGAATTACGACTACAAAAGCTAAGGCTAAAGAAGTACGTAAGGCTGCAGAAAAGCTTATTACCCGCAGTAAGGTTGATTCGGTACATAACCGTCGACAAGCTGCAAAATATATTCAGGATAAAGCAATTTTAGCAAAACTTTTTACTGAAATTGGACCTAGAATGGCAGAACGTAATGGTGGCTATACACGTGTTTTAAAACTCGGGTTTCGCCAAGGTGATTCTGCAGATATGGCAATTCTTGAGCTTGTAGATTATAAATTACCTAGTGATGAAACACCGGCAAAAAAAGATACTGCAGCTAAGAAACCTACCGCTAAAAAATCAGCTCCAAAAGCTGAAAAAGCGGATGCCAAAAAAGCAGAAGCTGATAAATAGGAGTTTTTTATGTCAAAAGCCCATCGCGGAAAAGGTATTAGAGATTTACCTCATTATGGACGCGGAACTTGCGCTCGTTGTGAGACAAAAAACATCAAAGCTTTATATGAAGTAGAAATTGATGGAAAAAAAGTAAATGTTTGCAAAAAATGCAATGCTGCATTAAACAATGCAAAAAAAGCTACAGTAGCAACAGAAACAGCAAAAGAATCAGCTGAATAATTTTATTTTAACAAAAACTGATTTTAAGCTGCCCACGAACGATTATATCGAGGCTGGGTAGCTTTATTTTTTTTTAAATTGAATTTTTGCATATTTTTTGCAATATTTGGACAAATTAGATGTTTTTTTAGCTACAGTATTGCTTAAAAATATATATTAAAAGTAAAGTATAGCTCTTTAACTATAGACATAAAGGAAAATTGTTCTTATAATTTTTTTAAATTATTCTTATGGAGGAATATTTATAATGAGAAAATTATTTTCAAGAATTTTTGTAGTAGTAAGTGTATTGGCATTGTTATTTACTACAGTATCTTGTTCTAAAAAAGATACAACTGAGGAAGCTGACACTATTAAAATTGGAGCAATCGGACCATATACTGGTGCTGTTGCTGTTTATGGCTTGGAAGCTCGTAATGGTATCGAATTAGCAATTGATGAAATTAATGCTAATGGTGGTATAATGGGAAAACAAGTTGAATTATTTGCTGAAGATGATGAAGGTGCTCCAGAGAAAACTGTAAGTGTTTATAAAAAATTAACAGTAAAAGATGGTGTAGATATTATAGTAGGATCTTTAACTTCTGGCTGTACTGCTGCTATTACTTCTCTTGCACAAGCTCAAAAAGTTCTTTTGTTTGCTCCTGCAGCAACACAAACAAATATTACAGAAGCTGGTAATTACATTTTTAGAGCATGCTTTATAGATCCTTTTCAAGGAACTGTTGGTGGTAAATTTGCTGCAGAAAATCTTAACAAAAAGAAAGCTGCTATTCTTTACGATGTTCAAAATGATTATTCATTAGGTTTAAAAGAAAACTTTACTTCAGCTTTTGAAGCAGCTGGTGGACAAGTTGTTGCAACAGAAAGTTATGCAACTGGTGACAAAGATTTTAACGCTCAAATTACTAAGATTAAACAATCTAATCCTGATGTAGTTTATCTTCCAGATTATTATCAAACAGTTGCTCTTATAGCAAAACAACTTCGAGCACAAGGAATTACAGTTGCTGCTATTGGTGCTGACGGATGGGGTGGAATAGAAGAACATGCTGGTGATGAAGTTCTTAATGGTTATTATTCAAATCATTATGCTGCAGATTCGACAGACCCAAAAGTTATTGAATTTGTTGCAGCATATAAAGAGAAGTTTGGAACAACTCCAGTTTCCTTTGCAGCACTTTCTTATGACTGTGTTTATATGCTAAAAGATTCTATCGAAGCTGCAGGTTCTGCCGATGCAACAGCTGTACGAGATGCTTTAAAAGATACTGATGCAGATTATGTAACTGGACATTTTACTTTTGACGAAAACAGAAATCCTGTTAAATCAGCAGTAATGATGCAGATTGTTAAAGATGGGGATTCTTTAAAACCTGTTTATAACTCTACTGTAAATCCATAAAAAATATCTATTTTTTGTAAAAAGCTTCACATTTTGTGAAGCTTTTTTTTTATCTACTACTGTACGATATAAGAATAAATGCTATAATAGGTTAATTTTTTAATTAAGTTTTAAATAATAAATATAGTAAGGAGGGCTTGTGGAAAACGGAAGTATTTTTATACAACAGATAATTAATGGATTATCGCTAGGAAGTATTTATGCTCTAATAGCTTTAGGATATACCATGGTTTACGGAATCGTTTTGTTACTTAACTTTGCTCACGGTGATTTACTAATGGTTGGCGCTTATGCAGCTTATTTTATTTTATCTTCGTTTGGGACAAATCTAGTTGCAATGCTTGTTGCTTTTGTTGTAGCAATTTTATTCTGTATTGTTGTAGCTCTTTTAATGGAACGTTTTGCATACAAACCACTTCGAGGGGCACCTCGTATTAACTCATTAATTACTGCAATTGGTGTTTCTTTGATTTTGGAAAATGGAGCTCGTGTTCTTCCATTTATTGGACCAAATCCAAAACAATTCCCTGTAATTAATACGGTAAGTATTAATTTAGGATTTTTCTCAATCACAAATATTCAGTTAATAGTTTTGTTGACTTCTATTGTTTGTATGGTTGGGTTAAATCTTATTGTTAATCATTCTAAAATAGGGAAAGCTATGCGTGCTGTATCATTTGATATGAATGCGGCTTCACTTATGGGAATTTCTGTAGATAAGACAATAGCGTTTACGTTTGGTATAGGTGCTGTTTTGGCAGGAGTTGGTGGCGTTCTTTATGCTTCATCTTATCCTCAAATAGATCCGCTAATGGGTATGATGCCTGGATTGAAGGCATTTGTTGCCGCTGTTTTAGGTGGAATCGGTTCAATCCCTGGTGCTATGATTGGTGGTTATATACTTGGTGTTGCAGAGACTATGACTAAAGGATATTTGTCATCACAGTTTGCTGATGCAATTTCGTTTTCAATTTTAATTGTTATTTTGCTTTTTAAACCAACAGGGATTATGGGCAAAAAAATTAACGAAAAAGTTTAGGCGGTACAATGATGAAAATGAATAGAACTTTTCGAAATATGTTAATTCCTTTTTGCTTTGCAGTAGTAATTGTTTGTGTTCCTGGAATATTAGTTAAAAATGGAATAATAGATGCTTATACGGCACAAATAATCTCTCTAGGAGGGATTAATGCTATTATGGCAATTTCAGTAAATATTGTTTGTGGAATTACTGGTCAACTATCTCTAGGTCAAGCAGGATTTATGGCAATTGGCGCATATGCGTGTATTATTTTGACAGAGACGGTTGGTATTCCTATGCCTGTAAGTATCCTTTTAGCTGGTTTTGTTGCAGCTTTTTTTGGCTTTTTAATAGGATATCCGACATTACAACTTTCTGGTGATTATTTAGCAATTGTTACTCTTGGATTTGGTGAGATTATTCGTGTTTTATTAGTAAATTTTAAAGGTTTAACAGGTGGAGCAAACGGAAAACGCTTTACTTCACTTGGAGCCATTATGATGAGTGCTTCTCCAGCCTTATCTTATTTTATTATAGTGGGAGTGCTAACTCTTATAATTGTTTTATGGCATAACTGGCAAAAGTCAACATATGGACGAGCAATTCTTGCTGTCAGAGAGGATGAAATAGCTGCCAATTCAAGTGGAATTGGGGTTTTTAAATATAAAATGATTGGATTTGTCATCGCTGCTTTTGTAGGTGGTATTGGTGGTGCTTTATACGCCCCTTTTATTGGCTTTATAAAACCAGAAATGTCAGGATGGATTTATAGTATTTATGATTTAATCTATGTTGTTTTAGGTGGTATGGGTTCTATGACTGGTGCCGTACTTGCAGCGTTTGTTTTAACCTATTTACAAGAAATATTACGATTCTTAAAAGATTTTAGAATGGTAATCTATCCATTAATCTTAATATTAGTTATGTTGTTTAGACCTCAAGGTCTTTTAGGGGAACGAGAATTATCTTTTGTAAAATTGTGGGATGGAATTCCTGGATTCTTCAAAAATATACCAACATTTATTAAATCTTTTTTTTCAAAAAATGCAAAAACAGCAAATGTAAATAGTGGGGAGGATAGCAATGAATAATGAAAAAAAAGTTGTTCTTCAAGCTTGTGATCTTTCCATTGTTTTTGGTGGATTAAAAGCTGTTGATAATTTTAATTGTAAAATTCACCAAGGTGAATTAGTTGGCCTTATTGGTCCAAATGGTGCTGGTAAAACAACTGTATTTAATATGCTTTCTGGTGTTTATTGTCCAACAGATGGAGAGATAGATTATTGGGATAAGAAAGATCATGTACAAAAAATAGGTAAGAAAACTCCTGCAAAATTAAATTTGATAGGAATTTCAAGAACTTTTCAAAATATTCGTTTGTTTTCAAAATTGTCTGTAGAAGACAATATTCGTATTGCGTTGCATTCTGATAGAAAAATACATCCATGGGATGTCTTACTTAGAACTCCAGCTTTTAGGCGAGATGAGGCGCGGATGACAGAAAAGGTTGAAGACTTGCTATCAATTTTCGGGATGGAAGATAAAATTCATGAAAAAGCAGCAAACTTGCCGTATGGACAACAGAGAAAATTAGAAATTTGTCGAGCGCTTGCTTCGAAACCTCAATTGCTCTTGCTTGATGAACCAGCTGCAGGAATGAATCCTCAAGAAACAGATGAATTAATGAAATTAATTGCTATGATTAGAAAGAAATTTAATGTAACAATTTTATTGATAGAACATGATATGCATCTTGTTATGGGTATTTGTGAACGACTTATTGTACTTAATTATGGTAGAATTATAGCAGAAGGGATTCCTGATGAGATTCAGAAAAATCCAGAGGTTATAAAAGCGTATCTTGGTGAGGAGGCTACAGATGTCTAATTCAATGTTACATGTGGAAGATTTAACAGTTTCCTATGGTGCAATAAAGGCTCTTCAAGGAATTTCGTTTGATGTAAACAAAGGTGAAATTATAACTCTTATTGGTTCAAACGGGGCTGGGAAAACAACCACGCTTCATTCAATTTCAAATATAATAAAAAAATCCAGTGGAAAGGTTATATTTAAAGGTGAAGATATTACTAATTCTAAACCAGATACTATTGTAAAGTCTGGTCTAGTTCATGTTCCCGAAGGACGTAGAGTTTTTTCCAATATGTCTGTAATGGAAAATTTAGAGATGGGGGCTTATACCCGAAAAGATAAAGAAAATGTACGTTCTGATTATGAATGGGTGTTTGAATTGTTCCCGCGATTAAAAGAAAGATCAAAACAATTGGCAGGGACGCTGTCTGGTGGTGAACAACAAATGCTTGCAATGGGGAGGGCTTTAATGTCTAAACCAGATCTATTATTACTAGATGAACCTTCTATGGGACTTGCACCTATCCTAGTAGATGAAATATTTGCCATAATTCAAAAAATAAATAAACAAGGTACAACAATTTTGCTTGTAGAACAAAATGCATTTAAAGCTTTAAAAATTGCTGATCATGGTTATATACTAGAAACAGGGTTTATTATAAAGAGTGGTGAAGCAAAAAAAATTGCTTCAGATCCTGCTATAAAAAAAGCTTATTTAGGAGGCTAAAATGATTATTGCTAATGTAATGAAAAGAAATCCTTTGTATGTTCATCCAAATACTTTTGTTAACGAAGTAAGTGCTCTTATGAAAAAAGAGAAAGTCGGGAAGTTACCTGTTTTAGATAATAATGATAGGCTTGTTGGGATTATTACAAAAAAAGATCTCGATTCTGCAGCGCCATCTTCTGCAACATCGTTAGATGTTTATGAGGTTAGCTATTTACTTTCTAAACTCAAAGCAGAAAAAATCATGACTAAAAAAGTACATACAGTAAAAGAAACAGAAGTTGTCGAAGAAGCAGCTCGTATTATGGCTGATGAAGGTGTTGGCTGTTTACCAGTTATGAAGGGTGATTTGCTTGTTGGTATTGTTACAGTAAAAGATTTGTTTCATGTATTTATTGATATGTTTGGTGCTCGGCATGAAGGAGTTCGTGTAACTGCATTGTTAGAAGAGAAACCAGGACAAATAGCTCGTTTATCAGCTCAGATAGCTGAAATGGGGGGAAATATAGTTTCTTTGGGAACCTTCGAGTCAGACGATTCAACAAAACGACGTGTTACTTGTAAGATTACAGGAATTTCTTTAGAAGATGTCGAAAAAGCAGTAAAATTAACTTGTACAAAATTGGAAGACATTCGGTAAATTTTATAAAATCTGTAGTTTAAAAAAAATGTGTTATCATTATAGACATAATGATAACAGTAATTAATGAAAGTTTAGTTGAACATATTTTTCAAAAATTTATACGAACGTATCCAGAGGTTTTTTCGATGGAGACGCTTAAAGATTTTTTTGCTCAAAATGATTGCAGTTTAGAGAAAAAAATCTTATTTGATTATGTAAGTACTAATCCAATGGTTTTTAAACTTGATAATGGGTTATTCATTTCTAGAGCTGGGCTTTTTACGAATAAAAAATTTTCGATAAAACCCTTTGCTTATGAAATCGAAGCTGGAATTTTAATTCCAGGACATAGAACTATGCCGTTTACAGATCCTAACCAAATTCCAGATCGACTTGAATTTTTTGTAAACGGTAAGGTAGTTCAAAAAAAGATTGTGACACTTCCAAAATCAAAAATTATTCCTGCTTATACTTTATATGGTGAGGAATATGTATCTCAGATTATTTCATATGATACTGCAAATGATGAAAAAAATTTTGCAGAAAAAGGGTTTGAGATTCCAGATTCAGTTTCTATTACAGTACTTGATTTGCAAAACTTGTACAAAGAATGGAGATTTACTAATAGTGATCGCCTTATTTTAGAAGTTGTAGATTGGAATTTGGGGTTTATTACTATTAAAGTACAAAAAAATCTATCCAAAAATGCTTTAAAGATTACAAAATTAGATTATGAAAGAGATATTTGGAATAGAAGATTTGAAAAATGTCTTTTAGAGAGTATGCATAGTTATGGTATGTGTTCAAGTATAGAGGAACAACTTGCTTATGCTTTTTTTGTGTTTGCACAAAATTATACAATAGATTTTTGTGGTTCGGTCGAAGATTTTTTAGCTACAACAAGTTCTTTCGTAATTGCACCGTATGGGATAGAATCTCGAATTATATTGAGTAGTTTAGGTTGCCCTCTATTTTTAGATTGGTGTGACTTTTTTGAACCCATTACAAAAAATACATTGTATCCAGAAATCGGTATTCCTTTGTCTTATTATGTTTTGCAAGCTTGTATTTTAGATTCTTTATATAATAAGGAAGATACACTTCTTGGTGTTTTAACACGTATCTATCCAGATAATTGGGCAATAGGGGAAAAAGAGAAAAATTATTTTTTAGCATATATATTAAAAAAATATGGTAATGAGAGCAATATATATAACTATTTTACAGATTATAAAGTAGGCAATATACGAAATAAAGCTTTAACTGTTTTTTTTAAATTAATATCTTTATTAAGTGATTTAAAAGTGAGCAAGGTTCCACTTAAATTATTTAATAATCAATCATTAATAATTTTCAGGCAATTAATCTTGCATGTAAATCAATTAATTGAAATACTTGTTCAACAGAAAAATTTAGATTCAGAGGATCTTGTTCCTATTTCTCTTTCTTTGGAGGGCATAGACTCTCGGTATGACGAAATAAACGTTGAGATAAGAGAGACAATAAAAATGTATCATTATGATTGTTTTAAATTACTATAGTATTTACAAGCGTGCTCGAGCAAGGTATAGTGAAACCACTAAAAAGTTAGTAAAATATATATAGGAGTAATTATGAATATTAAATCTCTTAGTAGTGTGGCAACCTCGATACGAACTTTATCGATCGATGCAATACAAGCTGCAAATTCTGGGCATCCAGGGCTTCCTTTAGGCGCTGCTGAATTAGCAGCTGTTCTTTATGGGGAGATTCTAAAACATAATCCATCTGATTCAAATTGGAAGGATAGAGACCGTTTTGTTTTAAGTGCTGGTCATGGTTCAATGTTTCTTTATTCTATTTTGCATCTTGCAGGATATAACATCACACTAAATGATATAAAAAATTTTAGACAAGTTGGTTCTGTTTGTCCAGGTCATCCAGAATATGGCATGACTGATGGTGTAGAAGCAACAACAGGTCCTTTAGGACAAGGTATTGCTATGGCAGTTGGTATGGCAGTAGCCGAGAAAATGCTAGCAGCCAAATTTAATACTAAAAAAAATACTATTATTAATCATTATACGTATACTTTGGTCGGAGAAGGGTGCTTAATGGAAGGAGTTTCTTCTGAGGCTTCTAGTTTTGCTGGGACTCATAAACTTGGCAAATTAATAGCATTCTATGATTGTAATAACATAACTATTGATGGTGGTACAGCTTGTACTTTTAAAGAAGATGTCAAAAAAAGATACGAATCGTATGGTTGGCATGTTTTAGAAGGTTCAATGTATGATATGGAGAATATTGCAAAATTAGTTGAAGAAGCTAAGGCTGATGACAGGCCATCTTTAATTATTTTAGATTCTATTATTGGAAAATATTCGCCTGCTGCTGGTACTTCTAAGGCGCATGGTGCTCCATTGGGTAAGGAAGGAATTATTGCAACTCGTAAAGCATTAGGAGTCCCTGAAAATGAAGATTTCTATGTTGATCCTTCAGCGTATTCCTATTTTGAAAATAAAAAAGCATCTTTTGCTAAAGCTCAAAGTGATTGGGACGCAGAATTTGTTGAATGGTCAAAAGAAAATCCAGAGCTTGCAAAAGAATGGGATGCATATTGGGATGGAGAAGAAACGGGAACTACAAAAATGCCTGAGTTCAATGTTGGTGATACATTGGCTACTCGAGTTGCTAGTGGTAAAACTATTAGTGCTTTAGGCGATATGTATGAGAACTTGGTTGGTGGATCGGCTGATCTTCAAGGTCCTAATAATACAAATTTAAATGCAGAAGATTTCACTCCTGAAAATCCTTCTGGGCGATATATTCGCTTTGGTATTCGTGAATTTGCAATGACTGCTATTGGTAATGGTATTGCACTTCATGGTGGGTTGCGTCCTTTTGTTGCAACATTTATGGTTTTTGCTGATTACTTACGCCCTGCGCTTAGATTAAGTGCTTTACAGAATTTACCACTTATTTTTATTCTTACGCACGATTCAATATTTATTGGAGAAGATGGTCCAACGCATCAGCCTATAGAGACGGTGTCTGCATTGCGTGCAATTCCAAACGTACAAGTTCTACGACCGGGTGATGCACAAGAGACTGTAGCGGCTTGGCAGCTTGCTATGGAAAGTACTGATCATCCTGTATGTCTTTCACTTACACGTCAAGGAATTACCGTGTACGAAAAAGATGATCCTGATTGGAAGAATACTATTAAATGTGGTGCTTATATTGTAAAAAAAGGAACTGATAATCCGGATGTTACAGTGTTAGCTACGGGTTCTGAAGTTTCGTTAGCTCTGGAAGCTACAAAATTTTCAGACAAAAATGTTCGTGTTGTTTCTGTTATTGACCGAGAACTCTTCCGTAGTCAACCTGATGAACTAAAAACTACTCTTTTGGGTTCTGGTCGCAAAGTAGTTGCAGAGGCTGGTACTCGAATGGGTTGGGAAGGTTTTGTTTCTAGTGATAAAGATTTATTCTGTATAGATCAGTTTGGTCTAAGTGCACCTGGATCTGTAGTTGCAGAAACTTTACACTACACAGCTAAAGAATTTGCAAAGTTGTTATAACTAGCAATAATAGTTAAATATGAAAGGCTCTTCATCGATTTGTGTGATGAAGAGCCTTTTTATATCGGTAATATGTTTTATAGTATTGCTTTTTTCTTTTTATTAACTATTGCACAACTTATGATTATTCCAGCACCAGCAACTATCATACACAAGCAAAAAATCTGACCTGTACTTAAATTGAGGAGCGATTGATTTAAATAGATTGGGGCATCTGAATCGTGAATAACCCGGAAACCAATATCTGCATCTGGTTCTCGAAAATATTCAATAATAAATCGAACAAAACCATATCCAATTGTGTACATGCCTGTTAGAAAGCCGTTAAAAGGTTTGTGCTTTCTTAAGTTCCACATAACGATAAATAAGAAGAGCCCTTCAAAAAGAGCTTCATATAGTTGACTTGGGTGTCGAGGAAGGTTTACTAAAACTGTACTTGAAGAAGCTGTAATATTTAGTTGATTCATAATATCTTGTACCCAATCAAAATTATATGGAAACTTTTCTGCATTTGGGAAAATGATTCCCCATGGGGCAGTTGTAACACGACCATATAGTTCCCCGTTTAAGAAATTACCAATACGACCAAATGTATATCCTAATGGAATAGCGACTCCCATTGCATCAACCCACTGCAAAATATTTCGTTTGTGAATTAAACACCAGATAAGCATTCCTACAAAGCCACCAATGAATCCTCCGTGGTAGGACATTCCTGCTAAACCTGTGAATTGACCTTGTGTATTAAATGGCCAAAAAATTAACCATGGTTTATGTCTATATAGTCCACTTGTGTCGTACACAAGAGTAGACATAACTCTTGCTCCAATAAGGAGAAAAATTATTCCAAAAGAAAAAAAACTAAATACATCATCTTCTGTTGCTTTTTGTTGTGGAGTATCCAAAGCGCCTTCTTTAAGAAGTTGCTTGAAAACTAATATAGCAGTTCCAAAAGCAAAAACATACATTAATCCGTACCAACGAATCATACTTAGAAAAGGAACAGTTGGGAAAATTTCAGGATGTATCCAAGATGGATAGTTCATATAAAGAGGCATGTGTTCTCCTAAGTTAAAAAAATAATAAGAAAAGTAGAATTCATTATAGCTTATACCCTTGATTAGCAGCATTTACTATTTTTGATTTTAATAACAAGTTTTCTTTTTTTAATTGAGTAATTTCGTAGTACTGAGCTTTGATTGTGTCTGCTAATTCTGAAGTTGTAATTGCTCCGCTTCCAATTAGGTCTTGAATATATGACATTTTAGATTCGTAGTCTTCGATGGCTTCGTTTTCTATAACTTTAAAACTGTCCAATGGTAACCCATCTTCATCAAATTGCATTTCTCCATCTTCAATTAGCTTATCAGTAATACGAAAGACAGCTTGGGATAAAATAGATTGAGGTTTGTATATTGTGATTGGAAGACGTGAAGCTAATGCAATATCTTGCATTGGGTCACGATATACAACTCCTAAATGTTCCATTTCAATTCCAAGATATTCTGTACATGAATGTCGTATTTTTTGTGCTTTTGAAGCTTCGTCAGGATTTTCTATCATATTTAGAATTAATCGAGGTTTAAACTGTTTCATTCGTTTTCTAAATAGATTTGTATGCTCTGGATCTATTTGTTGTAGTGTTTCTGTAAGTTTGGGTATATATAATCTTTGTAAAGAATTTGCTTGTTTTCGTAAATTTTCTAGGTATTTATAGCCTCCTGATTCTTTAGGAAAAGAGTTATTCATTAATCGAAAAACTGCACTTTTTAAGAAGAGGTATCCGTTTAAAGTTGCAGTTACAGCAGGGGCTGTTACAAGAATTCCTCGAGGTGATAACAAAAACATATCAAGAATTGTAGTATGCGTTCCAGCTCCTAAATCGATGATTAAAAAATCGGCATCACAGCTCTGTAAATTATGAATTAAATCTTGTTTTTCTTTTAATTTTAGAGATGTTAAGCCTGGAATTTCAGCGTCTCCGGCTATAAAGCGAACATTGCGATAATCTGTAGGAAGAATAATATCTTTAAATTCAGACTGCCCAGAAAGGTATGTACCAATTCCTTTTTTTGGGGCTTGTTGTCCAATAGCAAGATGTAGGTTCGAGGCTCCTAAATCAAGGTCTGCTAGGATTACATCTTTGCCATACTTACCGAGTGTTATTGCTATATTTGCAGATAACAAACTTTTTCCTACCCCACCTTTACCACTTGCAACTGGAATTATTTGCATTCTACGTCCTCTTTCTCTCTATTCACTTGTACATTATTAGTTTTTTCTGTGTTATCTTTGTGTTCTTTAATTGATAGAAACACAATAATTATAACATTAATTATAAAAAAAAGCGATATACATACAATAGAGGTTATTGTTGACTGTCTTCTAAAATCTGGATTTTGTGAAATATATGTTAAAAGTTTATGTAAATATGCTACAAATCCTATAAGCATTGCAAATTTTATTAGACGATATAAAAACAAACAAAATTCAGCCTCTTTTGTATTAAAATACATATTAAAAATAAGTATAAAAGTAATAAATAAAAGTGGCATTGAACTATACCATGATAAAGGAAGTACGGTAATTATGGATTGAGGTCGAGAAGTTGCAATAAAAAAGGTTTGGAGTAGTTCGTATAAAAATAGTATAAAATATATAAATTTGTGATTTGTTTTTTGCTCTAGCATGCCATAAAGTGTATGTTAGTGTTCATAAAGGGTCAAGGGTTGTTGACAAATATTTACTCTATCGTAAAATAAAGGGTATGAATTTAAAATGTAACAAACTATTTTCGACTATATTTGCGTGTGTTTTTGCTTGTATAATTATATTTATTCCTTCCGGATTTGCGCAAACTCCTGAGTCTTCCGATTCTGAAAAAGATGATGAAATTATCCACTACATGGAATTGATGAATTCTGTATATGATTTTGTTCTTAAGAACTATGTAGATGAGGTCCCTCCAGAAATTCTTTATGAAGGTGCCCTAAAAGGTATGATGGAGGCTTTTGATGATCCTTATTCTTTATATTTAAATAAAAGCTATTTACGAGATTTAACCGATACAACGGAAGGTGAATTTGGAGGGGTTGGCTTATCTATAGTTAAACCAACAGTTTCTACTCCAGAAAAACCTTCTTTTGTTGAAGTAAAAGCCCCTATTGAAGATTCACCGGGTTGGAAAGCTGGTATTCAACCGGGTGATTTTATTACTGAAATTGATGGTACGGCAACTCCTGAACTTTCTATGGAAGAAGTTCTTGATATGCTACGGGGTACTCCAGGAACAGATGTTGTTGTACAAATAAAACGGGGAAAAAATATGGTGTTCACAGTAACACTTACTCGTGAAATGATAGAAAATCCGACTGTTAAATATGCAATGCTTAAAGAAAGTCCACGAAAAACGGGTTATTTAAATATTATCGAGTTTTCTACAAAAACGGCAACGCGTGTGCAAGAAGCACTCGATTATTTTAAAACGCAAGATTATGATTCATTAATTATTGACTTACGAAATAATCCAGGAGGGCTTATTTCAAGTGTCACTGCTATTGCGGATAAATTTATAGACTCAGGGACAATAGTTTCTACTAAAAGTCGACTCAAGTTTGAAAATTCTGTATACAGTGCAAAACCTTCAAATACAACCATGCCAGCAGATATTCCAATAGTGGTGCTTATAAATAGTGGTTCGGCTAGTGCATCAGAGATTCTATCTGGTTGTTTAAAAGATCATAGACGTGCATTTCTTGCTGGTGAGACTTCATACGGGAAAGGTTCTGTCCAGCAGGTTTTCCCGCTGTTAAATGAAGATGGCATTAAAGTAACAATGGCACGCTATTATACTCCAAGTGATGCAAATATAGATAAAACAGGTATTATTCCTGACTATAAAATATCGTTTCCAACCTTAACTGAAGATGAAGAAGAAGCATATGTAGCTTTAATAAATGATGATGTAATTGAGCAATATGTAGAAGATCATCCTGATATGAATGAAGAAGACATTAGTGAATATGCAGCAACATTAAAAAGCACATATAATTTAGACGCTCGTTTATTGCGTCGTATAATAAGGTTAGAAGTTATGAGAACTCGTGGTAGTATGACGTATGATTTTGATTTTGATGTACAACTGCAAGGTGTGCTACCTATTTTTGATAATCCTAATTACGCTACAGAATTAGAAAATGTAAAAACAGTTTTAACAATGCAAAACGAGGCTGCTTTACAAGAAGAAGATTCTAATTTAGCAAAAAAAGAATAGGAATAGAAAATGCGCCAACTTGTAAGTGCAAAGATGCCAGATAAACGAGGAATTATACGTGTTTTTGATAAAGATTGCAGGTATTTACAGCAAGTTCTCCGCTTAAAAAGAGGAGATATTCTTGATGTTCGAATTCCTAATGGTTCTCTTGTATCTATGCAAGCTGTAGGTTTTACCAAAAAATATGTTGAATTAAAATTGGTGGAGGGGTCGTCTAAATCAATAGAAAGAGGAATTTCTGCAACTTTGTTACAAAGTAAACAATTACTTTCTAACGATGAAGATATAGCCTCTACTAAGATAGGTGGCTGTGAATATTGGTTGTTTCAGTTTATGACACGTCCTCAGAAGATGGATGTGATAATTAGACAAGCTGTAGAATGTGGAGTCGCTTATATTGTACCAATAAAAGGGGAATATTCCCCTGTTTCGGCAGAAAAAGATCGTTCTGTAAGATGGAATCGCATAGTAAAAGAAGCTTTACAACAAAGTGGGTCTTCTGTTGCAACTCAGATTTTGGAACCTCAAACGCTTGAACAATCTTTAGAAGTTTGGAGAAAAAAATGTTGTGAATGTTCTAAAGATGTATATAATACTAATAAACCAGATTTAACAAACAATTGTTATTCATTTATATTGCATGAAGATCCAGAAATACAAACGAGTTTGTTTAGTAAAATAACAGTAAAACCTAAAAAACTGGCACTGGCAGTTGGGTGTGAAGGTGGAATCGATGCAGAAGAATTAAGGAAACTTACATCTTTTGGATTTGAAAAAATACATTTTAATACAAATATATTAAGAGCAGAAACGGCTTCTTTGTATGGAATTTCAGTTTTGCAGTTTTTGAGTATGGAGTTTGAATCATGGAAATAGAAAGAATTAATGTTTTAAAAGTTCCTGTTGATGTCATTAAACCTGAATGTGTTGAAAAAAAATTGTTCTCGTTACTTAATGAGCCTGGGACTAAACAAATAGTATTTTTATCTATTTGGGATTTATTAAAAGCTCGACGTAATCCAGAATATTTAAAATGTTTAGAAAGTGCATCTCTTGTTTTGCCCATTTCTAAGAGTATTTTATTTGGAGCTCGTTTTTTAAAAAAAACTGAACCGGTACGTTATAACCCGTTTTCAACTGTAGTCTCTCTATTCACTAGTCTAGAAACTAGGTATCGATCCTTATATTTGTTAGGAGGCCATAAGGGAAGCCTTATGGAAGCCGAAAGAAATTTGCATGCTACTTTTCCGGGGCTTCATATTGTAGGCCGATATGTTGGTTACTATCCAAAGGCTGTTGAAAAAGATATTCTTTCTGCTATTTTTAAAGCAAATCCCTCTATGGTGCTTTTAGGTGATGGAATACACGGCGGTATAAAATGGGCATATGAGAGACGCAATAATTTTGGCTCAAGTATTTTTGTATATTATAAAAAATCTTTAGATATTTTTTCTAAACGTAGTCAAAAAGTTTCAAAAAAAACATTTGATCGAGGAAATGAAAAATGGGTAGAAATACTTCATAATCCGTTAAGGGTATTTCTTGTATTTCCGTATATTTCATATTTATTAATGTTAATAGTATATAAAATCTTTAGAAGACATTAGTGACTAACATATTTTTAGGATAGAGGATTTTATGAAAAATATTGTTATAATTTCCGAAAGTTCAAAACTAGCTATGATGTGCAAAAAAATCCGAACTGTAGGATATCAAGTTTACTCTTGTGCAGATTGGATTCAAGTTAGAAAAAATAAATATAGAAGGGTTGATTTTTTAATATTAGACATAGAAAATTATGCAAAAAAGAAATTTGCTTTTTCTCTTGAAGTATTAAAACGACACTTTAACGAACCATTAATTTTTTTATGTTGCCCGAAAAAATCCGAAAAGATAGAAAAAATATGTATGTGTTGGGGATTTGCAGGTGTTATATATTTTTCGGAATCCGCAAATTCAATACATAATAAATTAACACAAGGTATAAAATCGAATATTCAGTTTAAAAGTCAACCTGATGTTTTGTTACCACCGGAATTTCAAGCATTTGTTGGAATGTCTAAAAAGATTGTCGAAATAAAACAACAGTTGTTTCGTCTCCGAAAATCTAATGCTCCAGTGCTTTTATTAGGTGAAACTGGTAGTGGAAAAACACTCTGTGCACAAATTTTACAAAAAATTTCTGTTCAAAATAACACAACCTTTATTCAAGCAAATATGGCTAGATTTGCTCCAAGTTTATGTGAATCAGAATTATTTGGTTCCTCTTATGGGGCTTTTACTGGAGCTATAGAAAAACCAGGTTTGTTTGAAAAAGTAAACGGTGGAACATTGTTCTTAGATGAAATAGGGACTATTCCGCTTGAAATGCAAGCTAAAATGTTACGTGTTTTGGAAGAAGGGAAATTTAGCCGAGTAGGAGAAACTAGGGAAAGAAGAACCAATGTTCGTTTAATCAGTGCAACAAATTTAACAAAAGAAGAACTTCATAATACAGATATTATGCGACAAGATTTTTTATATCGTATTGCGGGATATGTAATAGAGATTCCTCCATTAAGAGAACATAAAGAAGATATACCCTTGTTAATAATTAATTTATCTAAAATATTAGGTATTAAAAAAACTTTTTCTGTAGAGGCAATGAAAAAACTTATGGATTATAATTGGAAAGGAAATGTCAGAGAGCTAAAAAAAATATTGCATTGTGCTAGTTTAAAAAGTGAAGAAAAGTGTATTTTATCTACTGATTTTAGTTTTGTGTAATTTTTTTTTGTATTTACCAGCAATTTTAGTAAATATTTGTTCTAAGTAGGATAGTTCACTTTCTGATAATGAAGCCCGAGATATAATAGATGTCCAATAGCGCTGCATTTTTTGTTGTCCTGATAATTTGAAGAAATTTATTTCTTCAAGATTATTGTTTATAGTTTGGACAGCTTTATTTGTTCTTTCTAACGTAACAGGCTTATATCCTGGGGATTGGCGAGTCGCTTTTGTAAAAATGGAATAGGTAATTATTTGGACAGCATGGGATAAATTTAGTGAGCTAAATTCAGGACTTGAAGGGATAGTAACTCCTAAAGTACAAAGATCTAATTCTTCGTCGGTGAGACCTGTTCTTTCGTTTCCAAAAATAATAGCAATGTTTCCCTGGGAAATAGTATTTATTTTTTCTGAAAATTCTTCTGGATACAGAAACCAAGGTTTCCTGTTTTTCCCTTTTCGTCGTGTTGTTCCTGCTGTTAAAACACAATCATTAGTTGCTTTTTGTAGTGAAGGGAAAAATTTTGCTTCTAACCAGAGTTGGTAAGCGTGAATAGAAAGTTTACGAATCTCTTTAGAATCGTAGTCTGTTTTATCTCCGATAATACGAAGCTGGGTAATTCCCATATTAAGCATTGCTCGACAAATGGATCCAATGTTTTGGCTTGAGTCAGGATGGCAAAGAACAATAACAATTTGAGACAAATTCATTCTTGCAATATAACTTTTTTTAAATTAAATGTCAAAATTGTATATAAAATAGATGATAAATGTTAAAAGTGTGTTAGACTATATAAAGAGTATTATTCAGAAAAAGAATTTACTTGTTTGACAGTGCTTATGCTTTTAGTATAAAATAAAATGTGACTTTTATATAAAAAAGTTGAGAAACGGTTGTCGTAGGTGGAGTAATATGAGTATTAATAATAATTTAATTCCTGGATTTGCAGAAGATAAAGATGACAGTTTAAAAATAAATCTAGAGAGTGTAGAAGATGTAGAACATTGTATTGTTTTATATCTTACTGGATACATTGACACATATAATTCAAGCTTTTTTCAGAAAAAGGTTACGAAAGCTGTTGATGCTGGATATAAAAATTTAATATTTAATTGTTCTGCATTAACATATGTTTCTTCTACCGGTATAGGTTCTTTTACTGCTTTTTTAAAAATGGTAAAACCAAAGGGTGGAGATGTTGTTTTACTAGAAATACAACCTAAAGTATATGAAGTATTTCAACTGTTAGGTTTTTCACAGTTTTTTAATATTAAGGATTCTACAAAAGAAGCTATTGGATTCTTTAAAAAAGAATCTGTTACAACTCATACTAGTGTTTTCCCTAAGATTTTTTCTTGTCCGGTGTGTTCAAAACGACTCAAAGCGCCAAAAGCTGGTCGTTTTCGTTGTTCTGAATGTAAAACGATTTTGGCTATTAATGAACAAGGAAAGGTTTTCCTTGGGTAATGTAAAATCATACTAAGAGAAAGAGGTTGTTCTTGCATTTTATGTGAGGTTGCACAACCTCTTTTTTTTTGTTGATAACTTGTGCAGAACTTTGGGGAGAAATCAAAAAAAATACAAATACTTAAGTAGAAAGCAGTTACTGCTGTCAAGGGGTATTTGGGTAAAAAAATAAAAAATTATAATTATATGTATAGTAAGTAATTATAGGTTTGTATTATATTTTTGGCATAAGGGAAAACTTGTAACATATCTATCTATTTTTTAATAAATCTCTATTTTGTATTTTATAAGTGGTGCAAAACTTGTGGATAATATGTTAATTTGGTTTTATATTTTCTATAGTTGTTTTTGTTCAATTTTCGTGATACTCTTTTAGTATGAAAAAAGCCATCCATTTAATAGCAGTATATTTTGTTTCGCTTTTTATAAGTACTATTGCAATAGCATTTGGATATATGCTTATTAAAACTTGTATGGAAACGGTAGCTGGGAAAACAATTTCTGTGTTTTCGTTATATTATTTCAAAAATGGTTGTTTACTTGTTTTACCTTTTGCATGTATTTTGGCTTTACTATTTCTGTTGTTGTCGGCTATAAAAGCTAACGATACGTCTGTTCTTAGTTTTTTTATAGCTTTATTTTTTTTCTTGCTTTCCTGGTTAATTATTTTACCAATATCTTTAGCAAAAACTCCTCATATACTATTAAATTCAAGTGATATTTCGTCTATTCAATTATCTACTAACATATTTCGAATGAAAGATGATATTCCAAAGTATTACTTACAAGCAAATGAAGATGGAACTTACAGAACTTTATCTATTTATAAAAATGCTTTTAATGGTAAGGAACTTGTGGAAAATCCTGATGAGGTTATTCCTAGAAAAATGTTTGCAGATCCTTTAGTAGAAAAAACAGTCGGGTATCCCTTCTATATTCAAAAATTTATTTCAGTGTGTGTTTCTTTTTATTTTTTAGCGCGAAATGCTGTTTTTTCAGGTAAAATTGCATGGGTTTCTTTTGCAAGTTTAGGGCTTTGTTTGTTTTCATTATGGATGATTGTTGGTACTTCAAGGTGGCGTATGGTTGATTTTATTGTTGTTTGTGGCTTTTACGCTTTCTTTTTTGCATTACAAGTTCAAATGTATACAGATACAAAAATTCATTCTTTTATTCTTAGTTTTTTCAATTATATGTCGTTACCAGATTCATTTAAACCTTTTATTAATCCATTTATTTATATTGTTTTAGCAATTTTAATTGGTATAATTAGTAGCGTAAAGAGATATAAAATTGCGAAATTGGGAGTTGAAGAATGAAAACAACTTCAAAAGTCTCTTTTATTGCATTAGTGCATACTATACTATTTTTTCTTATAACTTTTTTAATTGGCATTTTTACTTGCAAAATTCCATATGTGTTTGAAAGTTCAAAACCTATTTATCGAATGCTTTCGGGGCTATCACTTGCATTAGAGTGGTTTCCGTCAATTTTACTTTCTGGTGTTGTACTTGGTTTTTCAAGAGCTTTCGCTTCGTTTGATACAAAGAATGTTCTTCGTTTTTCACCTGTTTTAATGAAAAATTTTAAGGGAGTATTACGAATTTCCTTAGTAGGGGCTATTATTTGTTTTAGTATAGCAGAAATTGTTGTTCCGTTTGTGTCTACCAATCAAAATCAGTTGAAAAATTTAGCAACTGATTTTGATTGGTATCAAAATATGGCTCAAAACTGTCTTGATCGACAACAATTTTCAGATGCGTATTTTTATAATAATACAGCACTGACTATAGCAGGAAATGATAAAGAGCATAGTCAGATAGCTAAAGATTTTGGGGAAAAACTTGAAATAAACAACCTTCAATTTACTAACATGTTAGCCCAACAGGAATATAATGAATCTAGAGAATTGGATAAATTATCTCATAAGTATGAATCAATTATTCCTACTGGTAAAACTGCGATAGATTTGTTAAATGCAGCCCGTGCAGCGTATGAAAATAAAGATTATTTTGGAGCTCATTATAATGCAACTTTAGCAGCATCTATTTCTGATCAGGGAAATCCAAATAGACCTGAAATGTTACAACTAGCATCAAAAGCATGGAATATGTTGGCCGAAAGTTCATCAAACTTAGATCCCGAAAGTGAGTCTCTTTTTGCACAAAAACGAATAGGATATGATGCTATTATTAATCATGATGTCCTTAAAGCATATTATACGTTTCATAATTTGCAAAAAAAGTATCCTGTAGATCCTGATGTAAAAAAATATGGTGAGATTGCAAAAAAAATGCTTAAAGAACAATATTTCTTTTTTGAAGAAACAGCTTTTGTAAAGCATTTTGAAGTTGCACGCAATGTATATTTTACAATTCCACGTGCTGATGGGGGCAAATGGCTTCTTTATATTAGAGGAATTTCTGTAGTTAAGAATACTGGTGATGTAATTCAATACTTACGTGGACTTAATATTATTTCATATTCAAAAGAAAATAAGATGGAGATGAAATGTCGTGTTCCTTTTGCAAAATTAAAAGGAGCTTCAATTGCTTCTTTTTCAGGCGATATTAGTTTTGAAGGGCTTTCTTCTGATGAAATTGTTCCTGTTATTTTATTAAATTCGGTATCGCAAGATAATGTTAATATACAATCAAATCCTGTTTATGAATTTGCAGAAGGGGTTCCTAAAACGGAACGCCAATTTCTAGTATTACCTATTTCTTTAAAAAGGTTTAATTCTGCTTGTAGTGCTTCTGCTGGTGCAAAAGTGATGTCTTTGTTTGATCTTGTTCCTTTTTCAAATAAGGCAGAGGAATATGGATTTTCAAATGCAGTTTTTGGGACTGAGATGCTGTCTCGGTTATGTTACCCTTTTGTTATACTATTTCTTTTTGTTATAAGTGCAATTTTAGGTTGGAATTATCGTTTAAGGTTTGGAGAATTATTTAAATTTAGTTGGATCTTTATTTTCCCGATTGCAATAGTACTGTCTAGAATTGTATTAGAGTTTTTATTTTATGGATTATCTATATTATATTTTTTACTTTATAATAAGCTTGGTTTGGGATCTCTTTTTTTAATAGTGGTTATCGTAGTTTTAGCCGTGTGTCTAGCAGGTTTTAGATTTCTAGGGCTTCATGGTGAAAATTACTATGAGGACACAAAAATAGAGGATGAAGATTAATCTTTTAGTATAAATTAATTTTCAACACGTTTAATGTGCACCCCAAGAGATTGTAATTTTGTGGTTAAATTTTCATAACCTCTTTCTACTTGGTATACGTTTCGTATAATGCTATTCCCGCGTGCACATATTGCTGCGATAACTATTGCCATACCAGCACGTACATCAGGAGAAGATAGTTCTTCGTCACCATGTAACATGCAAGGTCCGGATACAACAGCTCTATGAGGATCACAAAGTGTAATTCGAGCTCCCATGCTAATAAGTTTGTCTACAAAAAACATTCTACTCTCGAACATTTTTTCATGAATAAGAACGGTGCCTTTTACTTGTGTTGCAACTACAGTCATAATACTAGTCAAATCTGCTGGGAATCCTGGCCAAGGAGCATCATCAATTTTAGGAATCATGCCTCCAAGGTCCGTATTTACTTGCATACTTTGTTCTACAGGGACTGTGAGGGTGTCTTGAAAGAATTTCCAATGTATTCCCAGTTTCCCAAAGGAAAGCTTTATAGGTAGTAAATCTTTAGGGTGAATATTTGTTATTGTTATACTGCCTTGTGATGCTGCTGCGAGTCCAATATAAGATCCTATTTCCATAAAATCAGGACCTATTTCAAATTCGCATCCATGGAGTTTTGGACTCCCTTCAATTGTAAGTATATTAGAGCCAATGCCTGTAATATTTGCTCCCATATCATTTAACATATTGCATAAGTCTTGAACATGTGGCTCACAAGCGGCATTTGTTATCTCAGTAATTCCTTCTGCAAGAACAGCTGCCATCACAGCGTTCTCAGTTGCTGTTACAGAGGCTTCGTCTAAAAAAATCTCTGTCCCAACAAGTTTATTTGCAATAAAACTAAATTGTCCGTTTGTCTCTACTCTTACACCCAGTTCTGTAAGTGCTAAAAAATGGGTATCGAGTCGACGTCGACCAATTACATCTCCGCCTGGAGGAGGTAAGGTTGCTTTCCCTGTTCTAGCAACCAGAGGACCTGCAAATAAAATTGAAGCACGAATAAGTTTTGATAATTCTGGAGGAATTTCAGATGAAATAGGAGCTTTAGCTTGAATTTTCCATTCATGTTCCCCAGTTGATTTTACGCTAACACCAAGTGCTTGAAGGATTTCAAACATTACTTTTGTATCTTGAATTTCTGGTATACGACGTAATACTATTGGTTCTTCTGTTAATAAACACGCTGCTATACAAGGAAGAGCAGCATTCTTGTTACCACTTGCTTCCACTGTTCCGTTTATTGGAAATCCACCTTCAATATGATATTCGACCATTTAAATCTCCGTTCTCAAAAAATTAATTTGCTAAGCTCCAAATTTTTACTAGCTCTACTACAATTTGTGAAGCTGCACACATTTGTTCTAATGATGCCCATTCTTGACGGGAATGATAGTTGTGACCACCGGTAAAAATGTTAGGTGTAGGAATTCCCATTTCTGTAAGTCGTGAGCCGTCTGTACCACCACGGATGGGTAGATATGTAGGTTGTATACCGATTGCCTTCGTTGCTGCTGTGAGAGCTTCTTGAACGGCAGGAACTTTATCGAGTTCTTCTTTCATGTTTAGATACTGTTGAGTGTGTTTTACGGTAACTTTACTTCCTTTGTATTTACATTCAATTGCACGTGCAAGTATATCGATTGTTTGTTTTTTTTCTTCTATCCCTGTATTTGTAAAATCTCTTAAAAGAACGGTGCAGGTTGCTTCTTCGATATGGCCACTTACATTAAGAGGAGCATAAAATCCTTGATAACCATCAGTTGTTTCAGGAGCTTCGTTTTTAGGAAGTAAATTTAAAAATTCTGAACACATGGTTACTGCATTAACTAATTTTGGTCGAGCAGAGCCTGTATGAATCGAAATACCGGTAAAAGAAATGTCACTTTTCCAAGCAGAAAAACATTCAACTTCTAATTCCCCTATATGGCCACCATCAAGTGTATAGCATTGTTTTGATTCAATCCAATCTAATGGAACTTTATCCATTCCATGCCCTGTTTCTTCATCAGGACTAAAAAGCAATTCGATTTGTCCATGAGGAAGTTTATTTTTTAATATAAATTCTACTGCAGTAATTATCTCAGCTATACCAGCTTTGTCATCGGCTCCTAGAAGAGTTGTCCCGTCTGTTGTAATCAATGTTTCACCAGTTGCTTCTGCAAGGTATTTATCAGTTTTAGGATCTAACACTACTCCTTCTTTGAGTGTTATTTTTTGCCCCTGATATTTTTCTACGATATTTGGTTTTACATTTTTACCCGAAACATCCATAGCTGTGTCCATGTGAGCAAGAAATCCAACTGATGGAACGGTTTCTGCTCCTATAGAACAAGGAATGCGAGCACAAACATATGAATATTTTGTTACGGTGACATCTTTAATTCCAATATCTTGTAATTCTTGAGCTAATTTTTTAGCAAATTCTGTTTGAGTTTGCGTTGATGGCATTATTCCATTGTCTGCTTTTTCTAAATCACTGGTTGTCCAAGTTTTGACATATCCAAGGAAACGATTTTTTAATGTATCTTTGATTGTTGATTGATAAGTATTCATAATCTTAGAATACGACATTTTATATGTATTAGCAAGATAAAAAACTCTCTTTACATGACATCTGTTGCTGTATGTAGTATAGTATGATAAATACTGTTTTAGCTGACTCTCGCGTATTTGTGAGTTTCATAGGAGGTGGTTATGCAGTTTACAAGCACTCGAAATGGTAAAGATACGGTATCATTTTCTCAAGCGATACTTCATTGTTTGCCTAAAGATGGGGGAATGTATGTTCCCGCGTACTCTGAAGATTTGCGACCTTGGATAAATTACATGGATGAGAGTACCTCTTTTCAATCAATAGCAGGTGCTTTGACTTCCGCACTGATGAAAGAAGAATTTAGCCCACTAATTTCTGAAGCCATTGCAACTCGTTCTTTTCCTTTTAGTCCTGAGTTAAAACAACTTGATGATTCATTATATGAGTTAGAACTTTTTCATGGTCCAACAGGAACACATAAAGATTTTGGGCTTAGTTATCTGACCAATTCAATTGAACATATATTGTGGTATCAAGAAAAAACTGCTGTTGTTTTAGCCGTTACTAATGGAGAGACTGGGGCGAGTATTGTTCAAGCCTGTAGAGGTAAAAAACATATAAAAGCTGTCTTATTTTTTGAACCAGGGACTATGCGAGGTTTTAATGAATCTGATTGTGTTTGGAATGGTGGTAATATTTATCCAGTAGAAGTACAAGCAGATAGAAAAACTATTGCTTCTCTTATAGGTGATGTTTATCGGACTCCCGAACTAATGGAAAAGTATAACCTGACACTAGCAAACACAGTAAATATTGGTCGTTTATTATCACATTCGTTCTTTTACATGTATGCCTTTTCCAGATTAAGAAAAAAAGTTTGGGGAGACATTTACTATGCATTAAATGAAAATAATTTTGGAAATTTAGTTGCGGGGCTCTATAGCTGGAAATTTTCCTTACCTGTTAATGGCTTTATTACAAACAGTTCTCCTTCTTTAACGCTTGCTGCTGATGGAACTTGTTTTGTTTTAGATTCTTTAGTTCCGTTAAAAGACAGGGGTGCTTCTGACCCTGTTAATCCGTCAAATATCGAACGATTAGAAGAAATATTTGCAACAAGTGCCCCAGTGATGAAAGGTTTAGTGTTCCCTGTGAATGTAACAAATGATGAAGCACAAGAGGCTTGCAAAGAACTTTTTATGAAATATGGTGAGTTTGCAGATTTAGCTACTTCACGAGCGTATGCGGCAGCAAAAAAAAGAATTCAAATGGAGGAAGATGAAGAGTCAACCGTAGTACTTGTTGCAGCAGATCATCCTTCTTTGCATTGTGATGAAATTAGGCACGCTTGTGGAGAATCTCCGAGTATGCCAGATAGAATAAAAGATATATATGTTCCTGTGAAACCGGTAAAAAAAATAAAGCCCGACCGAAAATCGATCGAGCTAATATTAAAAGAATTAAATTAGTTCTTCAAGCCAGCCTTTTTCGAGGTTGGTTTTTCTTTAAGATTCTCTAAAAATACTTCAGCTTTAAAAAATGACTTTTCTCGTTCATCTTCCAGAAATTTAATGAAAGCTTCTAATTTCGGATATTCAGCAGGTTTTATAGTAAATATTACATACAATAAGAGTGCTGTATTAAAAGCAAAATCGGATTTCTCTTTATTAAACCACAAAGTATTATCATAATTGTTTACGCCCATTACTAATGGAGCATTTTCATCTGATAGTAATGAAGAAATTAAAACATAAGCTGAATGTTTAAAATTCTTTTCTTTTAATTTTTCATCGCAGAATAAAGCGGCAGCTTGCACAATTTTAAACGTTTCGTACATATCTTTTGAAGGATACCCGTAACTTACAAGAATATCACGTATTTTACGATTTAAACACCATAAGTTAACTAGTTTTGCTGTGTCTGCAGCAGTTGCTTTTTCTCCAATGGTATCGCGCAGAGAGTATAACATAATTGTGCTTGTAACCATTTCTGAAATATTAGGAATAGTTTTCATCCATTTATATAATCTCATTTCAATTGCAGATCCAGTATTATTTCTTCCGTTTTCAAACAATTTTACAAGGCGTCTTATTAAATTCTTAAAATGAGACCATGTTTTTTCTGCGGTTGCTTTTGTCCCTGTTTTTGAACTATCTATTATTGTAGAAGAACCATAGTTGCCTTGTAAAAATAATTCGAACATAGCAAAATAGGCAAGTGCAGGAGCTTCTATTTCTTTTAGAGAAGCTGTGAGTGTTTTTGTTTTGTGTTTTTTATCTTTTTGTGTAGTTTTAAATCTTTCAGGTTCACAAAGTTCAGCGATGTGTGTAAAAAAATCTTTATTAGCGAAATCTTCAAGCGTTTTATAAAGGTCTTTTAAGAAAATTTCTTTTAAAGCTACATCAATATCTGGAACCCCTTTTCCTTCAAGAGATTTGCATAGTTCACTGTACATACCTGTTCCATCATCACTTACTTCTGTAATATTCCAAAGAACTTGGTATTCAAATCCATTAAGGGAAGCAAACATACCTTTTTCGTATATTTCTGCACAATTGCGAATAAACCATTTACTACTTTTTTGTTCTTGGAAAATACAATAATTATTAGAATTATTTTGTAGTTTAAGGGCTTCTCCTAAACTTTTGCTTTCCATGTGAGAATTGCCGTCATTATCTTTAACAATGTAGGAACAGCTTTGTTTTATCCAACCATGAGTTTGGTCATATTTGTTATTATAAAAAATAAGAGCTTTTTCAAGACCACAACAGTTTGAATACGAAAAAACGTTCTC
Organism: Treponema sp. CETP13; assembly: GCA_001885315.1. Lineage (GTDB taxonomy): Bacteria > Spirochaetota > Spirochaetia > Treponematales > Treponemataceae > CETP13. The sequence continues at coordinate 22,597 of MLPZ01000011.1, read as the reverse complement.
ATTTACATATCCGTCACACCAAAAGTCATATAAAAAGAAATTATCAACACCAGAAAATAAATATCTTTTTCGCATTAATGGGAAAATTACTCGTTTATGTTGTTCTATCAGTCCATAATCTTCTTGTTCGTCTTTATAGGCTTTTGTGAACTCCATTCCATATTTTTCAGTGAATCCTTCGAGTTGTCCATGTCCAAACATTGGTAATCCAGGCATTGTAACCATAAGAGTACAAACGCCAAAATATTTATCGCCTTTTCCAAATTGAGCAACCGCGGTATCTTCATCAGGATTATTCATAAAGTTAACATACCGTTTTAAAATTTGAGGATCAAATTCTATAGTATTCTTTATTGTAGCTCGGTATTTGTCGTTTTCTTCTTTCATTAACATATTCATGAAAGCTGAATTATACACACGATGCATACCAAGTGTTCTTACAAAATATCCTTCCATCATCCAAAAAGCTTCGGCTAAAAGTAAGGTATCAGGAACTTCTTTTGCAACTCTATCGACTACTTCGCGCCAAAATTCTTGAGGAATGGCTTTCTCGAAATCATCTCGAGATATAGCATACTCAGAACGGCTAGCGATATCACCACCTTGTCCTGGTTCTGGGTACCATAAACGACGAATATGTTTTTTTGCTAGTACCATTGCTGCATCAAATCGAATAATAGGAAAGTTGCGTGCAACGTGTAAAATTTCTTGAATAACTTCTTCACGTGCTTCTGGGTTTAAGAAATCAATTTGAGCCGTGTCATTCCAAGGCATTCCTGTACCGTCATTTCCATGATAAATGTATCGCGTATCTCCGTTTCTATTGTCTACTCGTTTAAATACGACGGCGCAATCATCTTTAGAATAATAATGATCTTCTAGATAGATACTAATGCGTGGATCTTGAGATAAATTTTCATTATTGAAATTATACGTTGGAAATGGGCATGTCGAAGTTTGTATAAACAATTGTGGTTTATTTATGATCCATTTTGCATCTAATCCTGTATGGTTTGGAACCATATCAGATGCTAAACGTATTCCTCGGAACCATAGGCGAGTTCGAAGATTTTCGAGGGCAGGCCACCCTCCAATATTTGCAGCAATTTCATAATCATACAAACTATAAGCACTTGCAGCAGCTTCGGTATTTCCACATTTTTGTTTAATACGTTTACTTGCATACGAACGTTCCCAAAGACCAATTAACCACAAACCGGTAAATCCAGCTTGAGCAAGATGATCAAGTTCTTCATCTGGAATTTGATCAAGTCTAGTTATTTCTGTTCCGTATTTTTTTGTTAATTGATCGAGCCAAACAAGAACTGTTTTTGCCATAAGTATAACTTGAGGCATCCAATCTTTGTCTGGACTGTAACGCTCATATTCATTCATGAGAGAGTCATATTTATAAGGATCCATTGGTGGCGGTCCTGAAAAATTACCGTTCCAACCAGGTTTATCTTCTTCTGAAATCATGTCTATTCCTGAAAGCAATCGTTTAAGCCATTCTCCAAGAAAATTTCCCCAATATTTGCGAATATAGTCGAGCTGCCCTTTTAAGCTATTAGGGCTTGCAATAACAGGCTCTTTTAGCATCGTAATAAGTGGATTGTTTTTAGGACCAAAGACGGGTTGTTTTTCAAAAAACAGTTTAATTTCTTTCCAGGTTTTTTCCCATGTTTTATTTTTAGCTAGATTAGAATCGCTAAAAAGAAATAAAAACGGTTTTAGTGCTGGGTTTTCATTTGCTAAATGTAATAAAATTATCTCCTCGAGTGTACTTACTTTATTAGAAATATTTTTTTTAGATTTAGCTAAATACTCTTCTTCAGTAATAGTAGCTTGGTAAACGGCTTTAGGAGGGAATTCTTTTGTAAAATCCAAAAGCATCGTAGATACTTTGTCTTTACCTACTATCTTTTCTATATGTGCTAATGCGTTTTTAAAGGCATCTTGTTGTTTCTCTTTTCTATACATGCTACAAACAATGTGAAAAATTTCATCAATAAGACCCATTGCATTAAGTTGTCCTGCTTTAAGAAATCGCTCTGGATGTAGAACCGGGTCGATATTATTATTCAACAGTTGAGTGAGTTTTCGTACATTTGTAAAATTTGTAAAAATAACATTTCCATCTGTTGCAAAAAGTTCTTTATCGAAATTATATTCATCTCGTATTTTTCGAGATATATGAAATTCCATTAATTGTTTTGGCCGGGAGGAATTTATCCCAATGGTAGAAATCTCATGCATATACTTCATTATCTCTCCTTTAAAATATGTTATATTCATTGTACCACGGTTTATTAAATCTAAACAGAAATTTATTTACGAGAGGAGCCTGCTTTTGCTCTTTTGGGGGCAATAGATCAATAGAGGCTCCTGTATTTAGAACGTAAAAATGTAATTATCGATGGCAATTACATATGTTTTTAATTGCGTTGCAAAGTTGTTTGTCTGTAATTAGATCTTCAATCTTTATTGGTAAACGATATGTCCAATTAAAATCTGTTACACTTCCAGGGACATTTACACATTCATCCTTTGGGTTGGCATCAGAATAGGTTTCTACAAGGGCTAAGAAATCTTGTAGAGGATGGATACAAAATGCTGATTTAGCCTGAGCAATAGCAGTTAATAAATATTTTGCGGTTTCTGGATTATAAATACCAGGTCGAATCTTAGAAGCATCGTATTGTAAACCAGTTATTTGTGACGGTGGGAACTGGTAATAGAAATCTTTTGCGTCTGGTTCTGATATCCACCAAAGTCGTAGGGTTGATGAATCGTGTACAGATGTTGTTGCAACACTTAATTCAGGGTATTCATCAAAATTAAAATAGGGTTGTCCTTCAATATTCCATTTACGATTCCATCTAATTACCCTTAGTCCAAGAATACCAAGTTCTTGCAGTGTTTGTGGAACGCAATCAGGCATAGAGCCCAAATCTTCGGCACATGCTATCATTTTAGTATTTTTATTTAAAACTCCTAAAAGAGTCTTAGCCTGATTTGCCCACATCCCTTCTTGTTCATAAGCATTTTTGTTTACAAGATTTTCAAACGATTGTTTTTCTTCCCAACTTAGAGATTCCCATGCAGTAGAGTTCTTAAATGTCCACTGTGGATAAAAAGTGTCTTTAGCAGGTTGAACAAGCATTCTGTTTCGCCAAAATTCGACAAGTTTTTGCCGAATAGGGAGTGGAATATCTTCTCTATCCCATATATCTTGGTCACACTTAATTGTATCGTTAAAAAGCCATAGTTCTTCGTTTCCAATGCGGTCCATGATTTTTCGCAATTCACCATGTGTTGCCAAATAATCATTGTTATTTACAGATTCAATTGCATTTGTTGGAACATGTGGTTTTGACAACCAACGAATCCGGTCATCGTTATATCCCATTGCATGTAATTCATCTCGCGAAATACCTTTAAAAGGTTGTGGCCATCCATTTAGGGCTGAACAATCGCCTTCTGGAATACTCCATATTCTAAAAAAACCGAGGACATGATCTATTCTATATATATCATAATAAAGTTCTGCCTGTTTTAGTCGATTTATCCACCAACTGTATTTGTCTTTTGCTAGATTTTCCCAATTATACGTAGGGAATCCCCAGTTTTGTCCTTCTGGATTCATACCATCTGCAGGGGATCCAGCACGCAAAGTGGTATTAAAATATTGTGGGAATGCCCATGCATCTACAGAATCTTCATTCATTAGAATTGGAATATCGCCTTTTAATGAGAGACCTTGTTTTTTTATGTATTTAGTAGCTTTTAATAATTGTTCATGTGCACGTAATTGAATCCACGCAAAAAATAAATGTTTTGATTTTAATTTTTTGTTTTCCCATCGTTTACTTATTGTTGTTTTCGTAACTACTCGGTTTGTTTTCCATTCTTTCCATGAAGCTTCTTTGTTTTTTTCTTTTAAAACCATATATACACAATAGGAAGGAAGCCAGTTTTTATTTGATTCTATAAACTTTGTTAAATTTAAATCTTTTTCTATTAACTCGTTCTGTTCAGTAAATATTTTGTGCAATAAAGAAAGTTTGTCGGCACGAAGAATTGTGTAATCAAATCTTTTTTTTTCGTTGTGTTTTTTTTGAAGTCGTGTAAGTTCTTTTTTTACCATGTCGTTGTTTTTCGTTTCTGGTAATTTTTTAATACTTATATATAATGGATGCAAAGCGAAGGCAGTAAGAGCGTTGTACGGAGAGCTTGATGTTCCAGTATCATTAATTGGCAACAATTGAATAATTTGTAAATTTGTTTCTTTACAAAAATCTGCAAATTGTATTAAGTCAAGATATTCTCCACATCCGAGACTGTTTTTTGTTCTTAAAGCGGAAAGAGGAATTGCTGTTCCTGTCATTTTTTTCATAAAATAAATCTCCCTAATAGTTTTTTTACTAAACCGGTTTACATTATAAGCCTAATTTTATGTTTTGTAAAACAAAATTACTTTTTTAAATGCTTTTTTACAAAGATCATTTTTTATACATTAAAACCCGTTTTCCAATGCCAAACAGGTTTTGCCAAGTTGTTACTAAATGGTTGTGATTTTGTAAAATCTGGAAGCCATTCTGTATTTTCTTCGAGTTCTTGATAAAAAAGGTAATTAAAATCGTATGTATGTATTAAATTTATAATTTCTGAAAACTCTGTTTTATTTATAAGTCTATTTTGAAAAGAAGCCAAAGCTGTTGAATTTCTTTCTAACTCTGCTTTTGTAAAGGCATAACTAGCGTCTGATTCTTTAGTTCTTTCTGGTTTGACTGGAGTGTATTGACTCATAAGTGAAATACAGGCTTTGGTATCAGCGTGTTTTTTTAACCAGTCTAAAACAAGGCGTGTATCGTCTAAGCGACCGGGCAATACTAAATGACGTATAATTACTCCAGAAAGCATTTTCTGAGTTTCGGCTCCTGCTGGCGTAATACTATTTTTTTCTTCGAATACAAGTGGTGCAAGTTCTAACATCCGTCTAATAGATTTTTTTACTACTTTTGGATAATCAGGAGCTGCAAAAACAGAATCGGCCATAATAGGATTTAGTGTTTTTATATCTGGAAGCCAAATATCTACAAGTCCGTCTAGCATGTTAATAGACTCTATGGTTTCATACGAGCTTGTATTCCAACAAACAGGAATAGATAAACCTCGTTTTTTTGCTTTTTCTAATCCATCTGCGATAGAAGGAATTGCATGGCTACCAGTGACTATATTAATATTTTCTGCGCCTTTGTCTGCAAGTTTTATGCACATAGTTGCAAAGTCGTCTGGTGTGACAATGGATCCCATGTTTTTTTGTGAAATTTGATAGTTCTGGCAAAATGCGCAATGCAAATTGCATCCAGAAATAAAAATAGTACCACTTCCATGTTCTCCAGTTATAGGAGGTTCTTCTCCTAAATGTAAGCAGCTTGATGCAACACGTAAATCACTTGTTTCTTTACAAAATCCTGTCTTAGATAAATTACGGTTTACTCCACAGTATCTAGGGCATACCTTACAATTTTCATATTGTGAATAATTCACTGGTCACCTCAAATAATTTTCCGAGAAGTAAACTCACCCATTAAATCTGAAAGTATTTCCAGAGGGAGATCTTCTGCTTCATAATTGGTCATGGTTGCAAGTTCTTTCCAATCTGCTTTAGAAAAATCCATGTCGGGTTCAAATTCTCCTTGTAAAAGTGCTAAGACTTTTACAAGCCAATAAACATTTTTTTCTGTTGGCTCTTGCTCAATATTAGAAGATGTTTCTATATATTTTTTTAACCAAAAATTAGTAATAGATTGTGGTAAGGAGGCTAGACCTTCTGTTTTTTTTTCAAAATAATTAGCCACAGCTTTAGAAGCTCTTAATCCACTATAATTCCCATTATTATCGGCTCTATCATGTTTTATTATGCGTAAAGTATCTGCCTGAAATTTATCTATTGTACTCATAAATATAGTGTACCATATTTTTAATAAAAAATTGAGAAAATCATAAAGTTTTTTGCTTGACTTTTACAATAACTAGAACTACACTGTAACCATGAACTTACGAACCGTTTTAACTACTGATACAGTAAACCTTCATTTGAAGGGAACAAACAAAGAAGAAATTATTGACGAAATGCTGGAACTCCTCATTGCAGCAGGTAAAGTTACAGATAAAGACGCTGCAAGAGAATGTGTTCTTGATAGAGAGCGCAAAATGTCGACCGGTATGAAACATGGTATAGCTATTCCTCATGGAAAAACTGATACTGTAGATGATTTAGTTGCATGTATAGGTATTTCGGATAATCCTGTTGATTTTGATTCGCTTGATCAAGAACCATGTCGTATCTTTATTATGACGCTTTCTCCTGTTAATAAAACAGGGCCTCATTTACAATTTCTAGCTGAAGTAAGCCTTTTATTTAAGAGTGCAGAAAAGCGACAAGAAATATTGAAAACTACAGATAAGGCTGAAGTTATTAGAATTTTAACTGAATAAGTCAAAAATTCGATATAGAAGGTCGCTTGGTCTATAGACTATAGTGACCTTTTTTTTTATTTCATATTAGTATATTAAAAGGATTTCTTTATGAAAATCGAACCAGCCATTCTAATAAAAGATAAGCAAATTTGTAATCAAAACGGTGAGCTTATAAATATCCGTGGCTTTACTTTAGATAATTCATTACCAGAAGATACGTCAAGACCACTATATTATTGTTCACTGGATGAAGCCGACCCTGAGTCTACTTTTGAAGATATAAAGAAACGTGGTTGTTCCCTAATTCGTTGGATTATTTATTGGAATGTTGTAGAGCCAGAAGAAGGTAAGTTTAACGAAGCATATCTAGCTAAGTTGCGCGATTTTATAAAATTAGCTGAGAAAATAGGCCTCTTAGTTTATCTTGTCCCCATGATAAGTGTTGAAGATAAGCCTTTTTGGGGATCAAATACATATCCTGCAGATAAGATGATAGATGGAGAGTTTGCAGGTTTTTACTATGCACAACTCTTTTCAGAAGCAATGAATCATACTGCTCGTCGCATAAAAGATTGCGAAAATGTAATAGGATTTTCTCTCCCTCTTTGCTACGATAAATTAATGAATACCCAAGTTTCATCTAATCAATTATCTGAACTTACTTCTCGTTTTATGCATTTATTACATAAAAAACATTTGCAATACTATTTTATTGCTGAAACAGCAGAATTATATGACGCCGCAAAAAAAAATGATGAAAAAAAAGCGGCAGTCCTTGCAAGTATTTTTTTAGAAAATAATCAAGTAATGCTTACTTATTAATATTCATAGCAATAAGAGGTTGTGTTTGTAGTTCATTATACGCTAGAATTTCTTTCGAGAAGAGTTCTTCTAATCCTTTTTGATATGAAGTTATATTTGCAATATGGTTTAAGGTTTGTTGAGGAGTTCTGTTTGCTCTTACACTGTTTGGGCCTGCATTATACATAGCCAGAGCTCCTATCTCATTACCTGCTGTGTTTAAACAAAATCGTAGAAATGATAATCCTTGTTTTGCACTTACAAAAGGATCAAAAAAATCAGCTTCTTCTAAATACGGAAAAGATTTGCTATTTAGTTGAAATAAACCTCTGTCTATTGAACTGTTTGTGTTGCGGTTGATTGCATGTATGTTATAATTACTTTCACAATATGCTAAGGCAAATGCTAGTGAGACAGGAATATTATATTTATTGGCATATTCTAAAATAGCCATTGCTGTCTCTCGGTTATTAGTAATCTTACTATAAAACGAAATTACTTCTGTACGTGAAGATAACTGTCTATAGTACAAAAGCCCTAAGTCATCTTGTTTAGAAACAAGTAATACTTGATTATTTAATGATTCCTTTGTTAGTTTTTTTGTAGCTGCTAATTTACTATTAATATTATTTGTTACTAGAGTCTTATTGTAATTTTTAAAACTAACTTCTTGGAGTTTCGCATTTGTTGTAAACGTAGGATTTGTGGTAGTTACTTCTGGGGCTTTAATTAAGTCTTCTTTTTGGGTCTCTTCTGGTAAATAAAAGCTTATACATAATGATGTGACAATAAAAAAGAGAGCAAATGAAATTGATCCTGGAAAATTTCTTAACAAATTAAGATTTTTCCATTTTAGTATGCTCATAAAACATTCTCCCTGTGATAATTTTCGGGGCGAGTATGCCATAAAATAATAATTAACGCAAGGGATACTAAACGAAAAAACACGATTTGTTTAGAAATGTATGCATTTTTTCGCAAATCGTGTTGTTTTTTACAAAGCATAAGGTGTGTTTGTAATACACCTTATGCTAAGAGACTTTAGTCTTTTTCATTGTCATAAATAGCACGAACATTTATTACTTCTTTAATACCTTGAAGTTCTTTAATGGTTTCGGGTTTTACTTTTCCATCTATGTCAATAATATTATAAGCTAAATCATTTCTGTTTTTGTTAATCATTCCAGAAATATTTTGATTCCTACCAGCGAGTTCCGATGTTATTTGACTTACCATGTTTGGAACGTTTTTGTTAGAAATGCATAAACGAGTCCCGTTTTTAGGGAGAGGGGAATCTATTGTGCAACGAGGGAAATTTACAGAGTTTTCGATTGCGCCTGTTTCTAAAAAGTCACGTAGTTCTTTTACAGCCATTTTAGCACAGTTATCTTCTGCTTCTGGAGTTGAAGCCCCAATATGAGGTAGGCAAACAACATTGTCAGTTTTTAAAAGATCTTCATCACTAAAATCTGTAATAAATGAAGCTATTATTCCGCTGTTAAGACCTTCGATAATATCGGCGTTAACAACAAGGCCACCCCGAGCAAAGTTTATAATACGAATGCCTTTTTTCATTACTTTAATGCGTTCTGCATTGATAAGGCCTTTCGTTTCTGAGGTTTGTGGTACATGAATCGTAATGTAATCTACTTTAGAAAGTAATGTTTCTAAGCTAGTTTCTTTTTTAATTTTGCGACTTAAGGACCAGGCGGCATCAACAGAAATAAAAGGATCATAGCCTATTACATTCATTTTAAGAGCACTTGCTGCATTAGCAACTTGAGCACCAATTGCACCAAGTCCAATTACACCGAGTGTTTTACCTTTTAGTTCTGGGCCTTTAAATTGACTTTTCCCTTTTTCACAAAGGGCTGGAATTTCATCCCCTTTTCCAATTAATGATTTTGTCCATTCTGTTGCTTTGACAATAGGACGGTTTGACATAAGAAGCGCACAGAGTACCAATTCTTTTACAGCATTTGCATTTGCTCCAGGAGTATTAAAAACAGGAATTCCTTTTTCGCTCATTTTATCTATTGGAATGTTATTTGTTCCAGCTCCTGCACGACCAATAGCTTTTACTGTTTCTGGAATTAACATATCGTGCATTTTAAACGAGCGAAGTAAGATTGCATCTGGTGTTTGAAACTCTGAAGCGACCTCATATGTTTCTCGTGGAAAATCAGCTAATCCTATCGGAGAGATTTTATTTAAAGTTTGAATTTTATACATATTTTACTTCCTTTATTTGCGTAAATTTTCTTGAGCAAATTTTTCCATGTATTTAACCAGTTTTTGAACACCTTTAATATCCATTGCATTGTAGATAGATGCTCTCATTCCTCCAACGCTTCGATGTCCTGCCAAATTATACATATCTTCTTTTTCAGCTCCCAAAACAAATAATTTGTTTATTTTTTTTGCTTTTTCCTCATCTTTTTCGTATGTAAGAAAAGGCACATTCATTAATGAGCGGCTACCTTTTTCTACCGTTGCATAGTAGTAATCACTTTTATCTAGATAATTGTATAAAAGATCAGCCTTTTCGTGATTACGTTTTGCCATACCTTCTGCACCACCAAGTTTTTTTATCCATTTAAGGTTTAAATTCATCATGTAGATATTCCAGCAAGGAGGTGTATTAAACATAGAACCTTTATCACTATGTGTTTTATATGTAAGCATAAGAGGTGTTTTATCAAGAGGCTTGTCGGTAATAAGGTCCTCGCGAATAATAACTAGGGTGACACCAGCAGGTGCTAAGTTTTTTTGAGCTCCAGCATAAAGAACCCCAAATTTAGATACATCTAGAGGCTCTGATAAAATGCAGCTTGAAATATCTGCAACAAGAGGAATCCCGTTTGTTTCAGGAATGTATTCCCAATGAGAACCTTTTATGGTGTTATTAAGTGTAATATGGGCATAATCATAGTCACCTTGAAATACTACATTTTTAGGAATATAGCTATAACCTTTGTCTGCTGAACTTGCTATTGTATCTACTGTTATAAATCGTTTAGCTTCTTTAATTGCTTTTGTTGACCATGTTCCAGTATCAACATAGGCAGCTTTGTTATATTTTATTCCTAAATTAAGTGGAATCATTGCAAATTGGGTACTTGCACCTCCTTGCAAAAATAACACTTTATAATTATCAGGAACATTCATAAGCTCGCGTACGAGAGCTTCTGTTTCATCGAAAATCTTTTGGAATGTTGATGAACGATGGCTCATTTCATTCACTCCCATTCCGGATCCATTGCAATCCAACATTTCTTTGGCAGCTTGTTTTAAGACTTCTTCGGGTAAACATGAAGGACCTGCTGCAAAATTAACTACTCTTGCCATAATAAAACTCCTATTTTTTTATTGTGATTACAGAAGATTCTGTAATGCGCTAATAATACTTACATTTTTGACTGGTATGCCTGGAGGAACTGAAATTAATGCATTTGTATAATTTACAATTCCTTTTATTCCTGCTTCAGAAAGCTTAATTGCTAGAGCAGTGGCTTCTTTTTCTGGTGCAGAAAGAATAGCGTATTCTATGTTCTGTTCTTTAATAACACTTTTCATATATGAGGTTGTATAAAGTGGAAACGGGGCTGTTAAAATTTCTGTGCGATTTACGTTAGAATCAAATCCTGCCACAAGTTCAAAATTTGAATTTTCAAATCCTGCATATTCCAGCAGTGCTTGGCCTATTTTTCCTAATCCAACAATACAACATCGTTTTTTATCACCATCTATTTGTAATCCTAGCTTAGTTGTAATTGCTCTGTGTAATTCTTCTATTTTATAACCGTTTGATGCTCCGCATTTTACATTCATATATGAAATATCTTTTCTAATTGTTGCATTTGACCATCCTGTGAGTTTCTGAATACGTAAACTTGTAATGGTTTTAGGTAATTCATTTTGAGTTTCATCTAATGGTTTAAACTTTTGTTGGGAAAGAAGTTGTGCTAGACGAATTAATCTTTTTCGTGTTGGTTCAGGGATTGGTTTCATAAGCCTTCTTTTCTCTATTGCAAATCTTTGCATAATATTGTGATTTTTTTCACAGTAATATATAAAGATAATACAGTATTAGTTTTGAGATGTCAAGAAAAATTATTATTTGAATTTGCTTGACTTAAATTTCTGAAATGACTAATATATTAGTTGAATATAACATATTTTATTTCGGAGGGATGCATGAATCTAGCGAGTCTAAAACCAGGTCAAAAAGGCAGAATTTCGGCTGTTGGAGGGTCAGGTGCTTTACGAAGACACTTGCTAGATATGGGGTTAACACCTGGAACCCCAATATTGGTTAGAAAGGTTGCTCCTTTGGGAGATCCTATAGAATTATGTATACGACGATATGAATTGACTCTTCGACGTGAAGAAGCAGAAAAAATACAAATATTAGATGAGTCAGTATGGATTCCATGCAATGGATCTTGTAAAACTTGCAAGGCAATGTGTGCAAATAGAAATCAGAAAGGCAAGCAGCTTGGAAGGCAAAAAAGGTTTGGTTCCAGACGTGGGCTTGGGTTCCGGCATGGAATAGGTTTTCATCGTGGAGTTCGTACTGCTGTGAATCGCGAAGAGCCCCGAGAAAACAATGAATAAAATTACTATTGCACTTATTGGAAATCAGAATGCCGGAAAAACAACTCTTTTTAATCAATTAACCGGTAATAATCAACATGTTGGGAATTTTCCAGGTGTTACAGTAGAGCGAAAGACAGGGATGGTAAAACATCAATATATTCATCCTGCAGATAATCATGGCTATGAAGTTGAGTTGGTAGATTTGCCGGGGATTTATTCGCTTTCCCCTTATACTACAGAAGAATGTGTTACACGTGATTTTTTAATTCATGATAAACCAGATGCAATAATTAACATTATTGATGCGACAAATATTCAAAGAAACTTGTACCTTACATTACAGCTTATGGAAATGCAATTACCAATGGTTTTAGCTTTAAACATGATGGATGAAGTTTTGGCTGCAGGAAATTCAATTGATATAGAAGCCTTTTCTAAGGCTATCGAACTTCAAGCTGTTCCCATTGCGGCAAATAAAGGTTCTGGAATATCTGAACTTGCAAATCGTGTTATGGATATTGCATTACAGCATGAAAAACCAAAAAAAATAGATTTTTGCACGGGTTCTGTTCATCGTGCAATTCACTCGCTCGCTCATGTTGTAGAAGCAAATGCAGCTCTAAAAGATTTTCCAGCACGATTTGCTGCATCAAAATTAATCGAAGGTGATGCAATAATTGCTAAGCAGCTTGAATTAAATGAAAATGAATTAGAAATTATTTATCATATAAAAGATGAACTAGAACAAGAATTGAATGTTGATTGTGAAAGTGCAATTGCTGATATGCGCTATGCATATATCGAGAAAATTACTGAAAATACGGTACATACTGTATCGGGCACAAAAGGACAAGAGCTGTCTGTAAAGCTTGATAAGTTGTTTACACATGAATATTTAGGTATTCCTGTGTTTTTTTCCATTATGGCTATTGTTTTTTGGCTTACATTTAATGTTTTTGGGGCGTTCTTAAGTAATTGGTTTGGTTTTTTCATAGATTTTATAGTTAGTGGTATTGATAAAGCCTTAATTTTGTATGGAATAAATCCTGTTATACATTCCCTTTTGATAGATGGAGTTTGTGCGGGAGTTGGTAGTGTTCTTTCTTTTTTACCAACGATTCTGGTATTATTTTTCTTCTTATCTGTATTAGAAGATTCAGGATACATGGCTCGTGTTGCTTTTGTGATGGATTCTACATTGAGAAAAATAGGGCTTTCTGGTAAATCCATTGTTCCAATGTTAATTGGATTTGGTTGTTCTGTTCCTGCGATTCTAGCTACTCGTACTATTTCTAGTCGTCGAGATAGGAAAATGACTATTTTTATTACCCCTTTTATGAGTTGTAGTGCAAAATTGCCAGTGTATTCATTACTTTCGATAACCTTTTTCCCGCGACGAGCAGCGCTCGTGATGATTTTTTTGTATGTTTTTGGTATTTTTGTTTCTATTTTGGCAGCCTTATTTTTGAAAGTTACTATTTTTAAAGGGAAACCGGTTCCTTTTGTAATGGAATTACCTTCATATCGATTACCCACAGCTAAAACAATGTTTTTGCATATTCGTGAAAAAGCATGGGATTTTTTACAAAAAGCCTTTACGGTGATTTTTTGGGCTACAATTGTTATATGGTTTTTACGTAATTTTGATATTCGTCTGAATCTTGTAAAAGATACCTCAAACAGTATTCTTGCCTTTATTGGTTCATTTATTTCACCAATATTTAGACCACTTGGCTTTGATGATTGGCGTTTGTCTACTGCCCTTATAACAGGTATTGCAGCAAAAGAGACTGTTGTAAGTACTCTTGCTGTGTTGTTTGGGGCTTCAGGTTCTGCTCTTTCAGCGGCCCTTATGACTGTTCTTACTTCGGCTAGTTCGATTCCTTTTTTGGTGTTTATATTACTTTATATGCCTTGTGTTGCAACGTTTTCTGTTATGCGCCAAGAAATTGGTCATCGTGGAGCCTTTGAAGCGGTTATTTTTGAAACAGTTATAGCATGGATTATGGCATTTTTAATTTCTTTTCCTGCTCATTGGTTATTAGGTTAGTTTCCCTTTACTTGGTATTTGATTGAAATATCAGGTTTTACTTGTTATTTGATTGAAATATCAGGTTTTACTTGTTATACTACATTCATTATGATTGATAATTTGATGAATGATATAATTAATGTGCTCCCGTCTGGGTTTTTTGGTGTAATACTGCTTGTGGCCATTATTGCAGTTTCTCTTGGGGTGCTTTCTAAGGGGGCTGATATTCTTGTTGATGAAGCCGTGCTACTTTCTGAACGATGGGGTGTTCCCAAAATGATTATTGGGGCTACTATAGTTAGCCTTGGAACAACGTTACCTGAAGCAACTGTTTCTGTAATGAGTGCATTAAAAGGGGCTCCCGGTTTGGCTATGGGTAATGCTGTTGGATCTATTATCTGTGATACAGGGCTTATTCTTGGCATTGCAGCTCTTATAAAACCTCTTCCATTCAAAAAAGAAGTCATTAATCGACAAGGTTGGGTTCAGCTTGGTTCTGGGGTTTTGCTTGTCCTTACAAGTTTCATTTTTGGTCATGGACTAAGAGTATTTACGTATGGCAGTGTTATTCCTCAGTTTATGGGTTGGATTTTTCTAGCTATTTTACTTTTTTATATTGTTCGTACGATACAAAGTGCTCGTTCTATGGGTTCAAAAGCAGGTATGGATGAAGCAGCCGTAATTGTCAAAGAGAATGAAGCAACGGTTATAATTTTACTTAAACTAATTTTTGGTATTTTTCTTATTATCATTTCATCAAAAATACTTATTCCAGCTGTTCAAGAAACAGCGTTACGGGGAGGAATTCCAGAGAACATTATTGCAGCTACATTGGTAGCTTTTGGTACCTCTCTTCCGGAATTAACAACAGCAATTGCTTCTACACGAAAAGGTCATGGAGATTTAGCTATCGGAAACGTTATGGGAGCTGATATTTTAAATGTTCTTTTTGTCGTTGGGGCTGCAGCCTCTGTTACGCCTCAGGGGTTACATGTACAAGTATCATTTTTTAAGCTTTTGTTTCCTGCCATGCTCTTTGTGCTTTTTGTATTTAAAGGTTCTGTCCTGTTTTCGAAAGATACTCTAAAGCGTCCTGTTGGATTAGTGCTTTTGGGTGCATATGTTGCAGTAACTGTTTTAAGTTATATGTTACATTAGAATAATGTTGGGTCACCAACTAAAGTCGCATCATCGTATTCTTTTTTTGAATTTGAATTGTTACTTTTTGAATTACTTTTAGTTGATGTTTTTTTTGATTGGTTGGCAGTTTTTTGCGTTCTTTTTCTTTTTGCAGGCTGTGCTAAAAATCCAAATATAGAACCAATAACTCCACCAATTACATGAGCCCAGTTTGCGACATTATCGACTGTAGTGCTTGCAATAATTTCTCTTCCTAAAAATAAGACAAGTATTAAAATGAATGTAAGAGGGACTGTATGCTTGTCAATAGTGTTAAAGCTTGCAAGCAAAATCATCATGAATGCAATTCCACTAGCTCCCATTAGGGCAGCAGGTATAAAAGCTGCATTTATAATACCTGTTACAAATGCAGTTGTAAGCATCATAAGTATAAGCAATCCAGAACTGTATCGATCTTCGAGTAGAGGTCCTAAAAGTAAAATAAAAGAAAGATTGCTTAGAAGATGTGTCCAGTTCTCGTGTCCTAATACATGAGTAAAAAGTCTAAAATAATCTAAAACATTATGTGGGTCAAATGCATATGCACTTGAAGGGCATCCTGGAGCGCAAAAAAAGGCTCCTATAAGGTGATGTCCAAGTAATCCATCTAGTAATAAAATTAGTGTACAAATTATTGAAAAAGTAAGTGTAACGGGGGCGTTATATGTTATTTTAAGTTTCTTTTTTTTCTGTGCTGACATGGTTTATAAATCTGTTTTAAGGGTAATTTCGATAGGACAGTGGTCACTACCTAAAAAATCTGAAAGAATTTTTGATTCATGTACTTCTGACATAAAATCCTTGTTAACGCATTGATAATCAATACGCCATCCAATATTTTTTTCTCGAGCATGAAATCTATAACTCCACCAAGTATAATTATTAGGCTCTTTGCAAAAAGCTCGGAAAGTATCGATATAGCCATTATTTAAAAAATGAGTCATGAACTCACGCTCTTCAGGTAAATAACCTGGATTGTTTGTATTTGTTTTTGGGTTTGCCAAGTCTATTGGTGTATGAGCAATATTGTAATCACCGCAAAGAACAATGTTTTTTCCTTGAGAAACAAACGAATTGCAAAAATCAAGCATTGCATTGCAAAAGTCAAGTTTATACGACAATCGTTTGCCTTCGTGCTGACTATTAGGAAAATAGGCCGAAATAACAACTGTTGAGCCAAAGGTTGCAGCAAGGACACGGCCTTCATTGTCAAATTTTGCTATGTCCATTTTTTCTATATTATCAGGCTCTTTTTTTGAATAAATTGCAGTTCCTGAATAGCCTGCTTTTTCTGCAGCTGCCCAATATGAATTATATAGAGGGAAATCTTCCCCGTTTTTACCTGGTTGTGTAAGCGTTTCTGATAGCTGTTTGGGGTTTGCTTTTGTTTCTTGAATACAAATGATATCTGCATTCAGATTAAAAAGTAATGGAGCTATACCTTTTTTTTCTACAGCTCGAATTCCATTTACGTTCCATGAAATAATCTTTGACATAAAACTATTATAGCAGAAAAAACTTTTTTTGTATATTTAATAAGATTGTACCGGCCAAGGGACTTGAACCCTTACACACTTGCGTGCAACAGATTTTGAATCTGTCGTGTCTACCATTCCACCACGCCGGCAAGTGATAATTACTATAGCAAAAAATATAGCGAAAGGCAATACACACGACAAACTTATTTAAACTTTAAATTAAAATAATTTACGACTCTCCATGTAAAATCTCTTTTCACTAGCTTCTCCCATGGAAAAACTTTTTCGAGGAAGAGGGCCAGAATGACTTATTGTTTTAAAAAAACTTTGTTTTGCAATAGGTGGTAATAAAATAGTAATAGCATTTTTATTTTTACCTAATCTAAAAACTTCGTTACTTCCATGAATATAATCAATTATAGAAGAGCTAGGTTGCGTTTTTAAAAAATCATCAATTAACGGTTGAACATGGCTTACAATTAAATCTGAGATAGATGTTTCAAGTAAAGTATAATGACTAATATTTTTTTCATCTTTGTAGACGAAACCAAAAGAGCCAATCGATTCTTTTACTTTTTTTTCAAGCTTTTCCTCAGAAGTACATTCTATACGCTTAATCGTAGTAGTTGAGCTTAGTTGTGTTTGCAAAAAAGAAATTAAACCTGTTTTATCTATATCATACAAGACACGATGTATTGGTTCAAATGTAAGCCCCTCGTCGTAGATGTTAACTATTTCGACCAGAGCATAACGTGCGGGATGATCAGTAATTTTTTCTTTTGTTTTATATTCGTCCCAGACGGCTTTTGCTGTTGCAAGTGAGTGATTGCCATCTCCGACAGCAAACATAAAAGGAGCTCCTGTGTCATCGGTATTTTCATTCTTTATAGAATTAAGAGCTGTTGTAATATTTGTTTGTATATCACTATCTTCTGGGCTAATTTCCCATCCAGAGATTTTTCCTGCGTTCATCATTAAAGAAATATCATAAAGCTGCTTGTTCTCTTTTTTAGCAAGTTCTCCTGTTTTTTCAATAAGTTTTTTTTCTGAATCATTGACAAGTAGCATAATATGAGGGCTTTCAAGAAGTGCCCCTTGCCTAATTTTCATGCGAGGAGGAATTCTGTCTACAATCGTGGCTTCTGTTGCTCTTATAAGAGCGTGAGAAAAAGGCTTCCATTCGTATGTTTCAAGATCTATGCATGTTATAATGCCTTTTCGTGTTCGTCCGTATTCTGTTTGCCTTTCTAAATATATCATTGCAGAAAGTGGTGTTTTGAAAACATTTTCTTGCAAGTATTTGCTCATAGTATTTCGTATTTTTGCAATTCTTTCTTCTTTGTTTCCGTCTTCAAGGTAAACTTCAGGTAATATAAGGTTCAAAGTAGAAGGGGCGTTTCCTACAAAGTTACTAACTTTTTCCCAATATGCTTTTTCTTGTGTGTATTGATCACAAGCTACAACTGGCCATTTTGTGAGCATTCCATTGTCTTTAGGTAACAGAATCTTTGGGGTTTGCAATCCGTATTTATTAATAGTATCCATGAGTTAGATTATACCGAAACAGTATGATGTATGCTATACTTTTTGTAAGGTCTTTAGTATCTTAAAAAAATAGTGACTTTTTATAGGAGGAATTTTATGCCCGAAATGGGTTTTGTGCAATCACAATCAATGAAACAGCAAATGAAGTTGTCTCCTCAGATAATTTTGTCTGCAAATCTAATGTCGTTGCCCTCTGATGCTCTTACAAAACGTATTTATGAAGAAGTAGAAAAAAATCCAGCCTTAGAAATAACAAGGCATGCCACTATCGAGCCTTCATCGATAAAAATGAGTCAACATTATGGTAGTGCTACTCGCAGTGATGAATATCAATCTTTTTTAGAAAGTGTTCCTGTCCCAGAAGAAACATTGCAAACTCATCTACAATCGCAACTTGATTTATTGAAACTTGATGAAAATGAATATCGAGTTGGATATCAAATTATTCATAATATTGATGGCCATGGGTACAATGTAGAGGATCCAGAAACGCTTTTAAATGTCGATGATGATTTTACACTTATGGAAAAGATGTTATATATTGTTCGACGTTTAGACCCTCCAGGAACTGCATGTAAAGATCTCCAACAAACGCTTTTAGAACAATCTAAGATAAAATTAGAAGAACAGTTTGCTTCTGAATCAGAAGAGGTGGTCCCTCCATTAGTTTTTGTCATATTATCAGATTATTTTTCTTTAATTCCAAAGAGGCCTTCAACTATTTATAAAATACTTTCTAAAGATGGAGTTGATTGTACCCTTGCAGAAATAGAAAGAGTTAAAGAATTTATTCGAACGTTACATCCGTATCCCTCTTCTTCTTATTCTGTGACAACTAATGCTATAAATCGGTATATTGAACCAGAAGCTATTATAAAATTGCAAAATGCAGAAGAGGTGGGGGAAGCTTCTTTAATTATAGATTTTTTACATGGAAACTTACCTGAAATTGAAGTTTCCTCATTGTATGAAGATTTGTTAAAAGCTCCTCGAGCAAAAACTGAATCCGAAGTTCAAAGAAAAAAATTCGCATCAGAATTTGTCAATAAAGCAAATATTTTTATTGAAGCTCTTGAACAACGAAAACAAGCGTTACATAAAATCATTACAACTTTAGTGTATTATCAAAGTGAGTATTTTAAAAAAGGTCCAGGGCATCTACATCCTCTTAGAATGGCTGATATTGCAGAAAAGTGTAAAGTAGATGAATCTACTGTTTCTAGAATCTCAAATGATAAATATGTGCAATGTGAGTGGGGGTTAATAGAACTCAAATCACTTTTTACAGGTGCAATACAAACAACCAAGAAGCATAAATTGGGGACTGCTTTGTCTGAGATTGCTGACTCTACCTATTCAATACAAAAGGTTGATTCGAGAGAAAAGGCAACGGCAATTGTTTCTCGTGATTCTGTATTGTATGAAATAAAAAATATAATTGAAAAGCATGAGAGAAGTGGTGCTACGAAAACTCTTTCTGATCAAAAGATTTCGGATATATTAGCACGTAAAGGGATAAAAGTTGCTCGACGTACAGTATCTAAGTATAGGGGGAAGTTAAATATCGACTCTTCTTATAATAGGTAATTGAAAATGAAATATCCAGAAGATAAACATTATGTTAGAGCGTTGTTTTAATTTGCATTATCTAAAATTCCGTATTATACTACTAATATATGACAGAGCTTTTTAGCAATGCTATAACAATTTTGTATCCTTTAGGAGGTTTAATATATGGACATAAAAGTAAATGCAGTTGGATTCGATCTTGATAAGGATCAGCAAGCTCTAATTGATAAAAAACTTCAGCGACTTATGTATGCTGATGAGTTGATAGTTAGCTTAACTTTTAAGGTGACTGAAGATAAAAAATATAAGTTTGAAATTTTAGTCAATTTTCGTTGGGGACTCCAAGCGCATGTTACTGAAGAAAACTATGAGTTTGCAGCAGGCGTAAATAAGATTATTGATGTGATAGATCATAAAATAAAAAAAGAAAAAGATAAGATTCAAGAAAAAGGTAAATAAAAGAATTAATTGTACATAAGAAGTTTTGAAAACACAGTCTTAATGGCTGTGTTTTTTTTTGGACGAAATAGTTAATAAATATACAGCTATTGTGCATAATTATGTGTTTGTGGTAAACTTTCTGCAGTAAAACTAAATTTTCTCGGGAGAATCTTAATGAAAAACGCATATGTAAAACGTGTTTTTGCAGAAGTAAAGGCTAAAAATGCAAATGAGCCTGAATTCCTACAGGCAGTTCAAGAGGTTTTTGAATCTCTAGAACCAGTATTTGACAAAAAACCTGAATTTGAAAAACAGTCTATTTTAGAGCGAATTACGGAACCTGAACGTATAATTATGTTCAGGGTTCCATGGACTGATGACAAAGGAAAAATTCAGATTAATCGTGGATTTCGAGTCCAGTTTAATTCTGCTATTGGTCCTTACAAAGGTGGAATTCGTTTTTCACCAGAAGTTAACCTTAGTGTTCTTAAATTTTTAGGATTTGAGCAGACATTTAAAAACAGTCTGACAACACTTCCTATGGGTGGCGGTAAGGGTGGTTCAGACTTTGATCCACATGGGAAAAGTGATGCAGAAGTTATGCGTTTTTGCCAATCTTTTATGACGGAATTACAACGTCATATAGGTGCAGATACTGATGTTCCTGCAGGAGACAAAGGTGTTGGTGGTCGTGAAGTTGCCTATATGTTTGGACAATACAAACGTATACGCAATGAGTTTACCGGTATTCTTACTGGTAAAGGTCTTTCTTTTGGTGGGTCTCTAATTCGCACAGAGGCTACAGGGTATGGACTTATCTATTTTGCTTCTAATATGCTTGCTGTTAAAGGTGATACTTTTTGTGGTAAAGTTTGCGCTGTGTCAGGGAGTGGAAATGTTGCTCAGTATGCAGTTGAAAAACTTATTCAGTTAGGAGCAAAACCTGTAACAATGTCTGATTCTGCTGGATTTATTTATGATCCAGATGGAATTACACAAGAAAAACTTGATTGGGTTAAAGAACTTAAACAAGTTCGTCGGGGAAGAATCTCTGAATATGCAAAAAAGTTTCCTTCTGCAAAATATACCGCAAATGCTCGACCATGGTCTGTTAAAGTTAATTGTGCTTTCCCATGTGCAACTCAAAACGAACTTGACGAAAAGGATGCTAATGCATTGATTAAAAATGGTGTGCAGTTGGTAGCAGAAGGAGCAAATATGCCATCTACTTTGGAAGCAACAAAAGCATTTTTAAATGCAGGTGTATTATTTGCACCTGGAAAAGCCTCTAATGCCGGAGGAGTTGCAACATCAGGTTTGGAAATGAGCCAAAATTCTGAACGTCTTTCTTGGGCATCTGAAGAAGTTGATGCAAAACTTAAAGGTATTATGAAAGATATCCATGACAATTCTTATGCTGCGGCAAAAGAGTATGGTCTTGAAGGAAATTATGTAGCTGGTGCTAATATTGCAGGATTCTTAAAAGTTTCGGAAGCAATGATTGCACAGGGGCTTGTATAGTTTTGTAACGAACTGTTGTGAAAGCGAAAAGCTTTTGCAACAGTTTTTTTTTAGTTTTTTTTGAAAAAAAGGCGTTTTGAGTATTGACGTGTTTAGTCGTATCATGTATATTAATCAAACGTCGCTGATACAACGGTTGAAATAAATCGCAAACGGTGACAAACAGTATAGTTTTTTTGAAAAGCTTCTTAAAGCTCAGAAAAAAAATAAAAAAAATTGAGATTAAATACTTGACTAAATAAGTTAAAATATGATACTCTCATTTCACTCGCCGCTAAGGTTGAGTAACAAAAAACTTACTTGTAAAGAGTAAAACTATAATGACAAAAGCTTGCTTTTGTTGAGAAAAAAACTTGTTTTTTTTCTTCAAGTTCTTTGAAAAATAAATAGGGAAGGAAAGATAATGGAATTTTTTACTTAGGTAAAAAATTCTGACAAAGTGCAAACAGGTTCGAAAGACTGATTTATCAGTCGAGCGAAACGAATAAATGAACACAGTGAATGATGTATCATTCACAACCCGGTTAGCTTTTAAAAGCTAACATTTTCGCAGTTTAATATTATGACGATATAGTATCTACTATATAAGAGTATTGAGTTGCGAGTTCCTTTAACATAAAAATTGAAGGGACAAACTAACCAAAGAAATCATTGGACCTTCGGGTCTTATGAATACATTATGGAGAGTTTGATCCTGGCTCAGAACGAACGCTGGCGGCGCGTCTTAAGCATGCAAGTCGAACGGGATTACAGGAGCTTGCTTCTGTATGAGAGTGGCGGACTGGTGAGTAACACGTGGGTGACATGCCTTTTAGTTGGGGATAGCTGCTGGAAACAGTAGATAATACCGAATAAGTTCTCTTGCGTTAGAGGTAAGAGAGGAAAGGAGCTAAGGCTCCGCTGAAAGATTGGCCCGCGGTCCATTAGCTAGTTGGTGAGGTAACTG
>MLPZ01000010.1 GCA_001885315.1 Treponema sp. CETP13 | reverse complement strand
AAATTTAAAACTGATAGACGAACAGTTTTTGAATATAAAAGTAAAAAAATGAAAGATATGTCTGAGGATACTTTTACCCAATTCTCACATGCTTGTCATACATTAGGAATTGAGTTGGAAGCAAAATCAATACCGGAGTTTAAACCAAGAGTAGAACGCAGTTTTGGAACACTTCAATGGCGATTACCACAAGAAATGCGCATCGCTGGCGTTTCTACCTTGGACGAAGCTAATACGTTTCTCCACCACTACATTTCGAAATTCAATCAGCAATTCGCAATTATGGATGGTATCCCATCTTGTTTTGAAATGCAACCATCTAAAGATCAAATTGATCAAACATTGGTTACGTTTGCAAAACGGACTATCAGCAACGGACATGATATTGCAATTAATTGCAAACGCTATGCCTTATATGATTCTCTTAATCAACAGAAATTCCTTCGACCTAAAACGAAGGTCTCGGTAATTACAATGATGGATAAGTCTCTGTTTGTTCTTCACAATGAAAAGCTCTTTGCCCTTGAAGAAATTCCTGAAAGACAGTCTGTTTCAAAAAGTGTTGATTTTGTTGAACGCATACCAGTTGTAAAAGCAAAAAAACATATCCCTGCATTTGATCATCCGTGGAGGATTAGCAATCACAATTTTTTCAAAAATTATGACTATCTAGCTATGTGATGTTGGGACATTTTCGCTTTCGCTTGACATAAAAATAAACGTAATAAAAAGTAAGGCAAATGGAATGAATGTTTTTAGTTTGTTGGTTGTCAATCTTTTATTCATCTATTTTTTTCTTTGTCGATTTTTGTATCAGTTAAAATAGTTTCTACAAAGTAGCGAGGTCTATGTTTTGATTGCATATAAATTTTGCCAATATAGATGCCAATAATGCCGATAGAAATTATAATAATGCTACCAATAAACCAAATTGAAGCCATAAGGCTTGTCCAACCAGCTACTGGATAGCCTGCTATCTTTGTAACTAGTGAATATATAATAATACAAACACTTATCACAAGTGAAACTACTCCTATTTTTGTAATAAATGTGATAGGCTTTATCGAAAAAGAAGTAATACCATCGAAAGCAAATGATATCATTTTATGTATTGGATATTTACTTTTCCCAGCAAATCTTTTATTTCTTTCATATTTTACAACTGCAGTTTTAAAACCTATGAGAGGAACAATGCCACGTAAAAATAAATTAACTTCGGTATATTTAGATAGACAATTAACAGCCCTTTTGCTCATCAGTCTAAAGTCAGAATGATCGTAAATAATTTTTGTGTGCATATGCTTCATACATCTATAGAATAAATGTGCTGTTGTACATTTAAAAAAACTGTCATTTTTTCGTGTTGTACGAACTCCATATACAATTTGCGCACCATTGTTATATTCGTCAATCATTGTATCAATAGCATTAATGTCGTCTTGTAAATCGCTATCCATTGATATAATCATGTCAGCAAAATGTCGTGCAGTCATTAATCCAGAATACAGTGTATTCTGGGCTCCTACATTGGATGAAAGTTTTATTCCCATAACCATTTTATTTTTTGCATGAAGTGAAGTTATAATATTCCAGGTATTATCTGTGGAGCCGTCATCTATAAAAAGCACTTTTGATTGTGAAGAAATTTTGTTAGTAAGTATCAGGTAATCTAATTTTTTTGATAAGCGGTTGTATGTTTCGTGTAAAACTTCTTGTTCATTGTAACAAGGAATAATGATGGCTAGAGTTTGCATAATCTCATTATTATAGCACACAGATATGTGTTGTTCTGGTTTGTTTATTTTCCGACGCAAAATTGGCTGAATATATTCCCTAAAATGTCATCGGGGCTAACTTCTCCAGTTATTTCTCCTAATGATGCAATTGCAGCTTCTAAATCAAGAATAACGGCGTCTCCTCCAAGCCCCTTCTCTGGTGCATGAATTGCGTGATTAACACTTGTAATAGCATCGTCGACAGCTCTTTTTTGTCGTTCAGATCCAAGCCCTGTTTTCATATTAGATGTGCCAATTTTTGCTGTCAATGTTTGTCGCACTGTTGCAACAAGTTTTGATATTCCAGTACCTTTTTTGGCACTTATAAAAACAATAGTATCTGGAGTAATACTTATATTTGTATTATTTGCAGGGACATTTAGTATAGGGGTGGTAGGTAATTTTGCAAAAGAGGAAAGTAAATTATCAGCGATTTCTTTGCTTGTATCTGTTCCTGCTATATCTGTTTTATTTATTACTACTATAAGAGGTGTCTTGTTTTTATTTTTAAGTAAGGCTTCAAGTTCATTTTTATCTTCGTTTTTTATTCCTTCTGTTGCATCGATAAGATATAGATTTAAATCTGCATCTGCGGCAAGTTCTTTTGTTCTTTCTACACCAATAGCTTCTATAGAATCTTTTGTTTCACGTAAGCCGGCTGTATCAAAAAGTCGTGCTGGAATTCCGTCAAATGAAATCCAACTTTCGATCCAATCTCTTGTTGTTCCGTGTATATCAGAAACAATTGCACGATCTTGTTTTAAAAGTGTATTAAATAAACTTGATTTACCAGCGTTTGTTCGACCACATAAGACTATGCGAGTCCCTTCTTGGTACAGTTTCTCTGCTGCCCAGCTTGAAGAAAGTTCAGTTAGTTTTTTTTCTATAGTTCTAAGTTCTTCTGAGTCATACGAATCTTTTATAGCATTTTCGTCTTCTGGGTATTCAATGCCAACTTCGATATGAGATAGGGTATTTGCTAGTTGTTGTTTTAAAGATTCAATCTGTTCAAAAAGAGTTCCGGAAAGTCGATCTGCCGCTCGTCCACGACTAAAATCTGTTTTACTGTCAATAATTTCTCGTACAGCTTCGGCGCGTGTTAAGTCAGTTTTTCCATTTAAAAAAGCTCTAAAAGTATATTCACCTTTTTCTGCTTCTCTAAAACCATTTTTTAAAAGCTGATTATAAACAGATTTTACTGGTGACACTCCTCCGTGACAAAAAATTTCTACCATATCTTCGCCGGTAAAACTTTTAGGGTTTCGATAAACGGCGAGCATTACTTCATCAATACGAGCTCGCTCAACAGTTTGTGTTGTTTTAACAATAGAGTGGTCTGCTGGTGCGAGTATCCATCCGTATAAAAGAGTGTTCCCTTTTGCGTTATTAAGCGCTTTTGGGCGTGAAAAAACGTTACTAATTAATTCTATGCAGTTTTTTCCTGAAACACGTATGATTGCGAGAGCTGATGGTGCTAGGGCGGTTGCAATGGCCGCTATTGGTTCTTCTGGAGTGTATGACATATATAGATTATAACAGAATGAAAGCGTGCGTACAACTGAGAGGTATATTTGTATAGGTTAAAACGTATATAAATATGTGTAGCTAAGTAAGTTTTAGTTTTACAAAAAGTACTGGGCATAGGTAGGATGCAACAAATCCAATAATCATATATCTAAGTGTTCTAAACAAAGTATACCAAGCATTTTCGGCGGTTGGGAAAATAAATTTTAAGCCAATATATAGTATTGCGACAAAAATGACGCCAATAAGCCAGCGTATAAATTTTTGTGTTTGAGTTCCCGTTTTTGCAGAGAAAGGTAAAAGGCCTTTTTTGTTAATTAGTACTGTTACATCTTTTAAGAAAAGAGAGCCAAGTGCAAGGCCAAAAAGTAATCCTGGCATTGAAGTATCTTGAGGGCAAATTTCATTAAAAACAATACATATAAGAGTAATGATTAATATCTTAAATGACCAACGGAGGCGTCTAACTAATGTAAGAACAGTATCTAAGAATAGCATAAAAGCGAGTGAAATCAAATATCCAATAACCCAACCGAGCATAACGTCTGTAGGATAATGAACCCCAAGATATACGCGACTAAATCCAACAATTAGCGGAATAAGAAAAGCAAGTAAAAATTTTTGATATCGTTTTAAATTAGTAAATAAATAGGCAAAATAAGACCAAAAACTTGCAGACCCTTGTGCGTGACCACTTGGAGTTGAAAACCCACTGTAATAACCAATGCCAACCGACGGATCTTTTATAAAAGGGCGAGGAATGGCTAAGGTATATTTTATACAAGTGTTTATTGCACCCGAAAATACTTGTAAAAATCCAAGTGAGAAAGCTTTCTTTTCGTCGACACACCAAAGGAGAAAAGTTAAAAAAAGTAAATAAAAATAAGGTTCTCCTATGGCAGAGATTCCTTTCATGAATGCAGTTAAAAAAGGATTTGCTATTGTCTGAATAGATTTTATTACAGAAATTCCCCACTCATAAACATCCATAAATTTCTCCTTTTATTTTGATAAAGCTGGTTTTTTGTACTTTATAGAAGCTTCATAGCTATCCCAAGGGTAAATATCATCGGTAGTTGGACAGGGGGATAGATCAGTATACCGACCAGAGTTATTCCAAAACATATAGCCATTTTGTGTTGCATCACGGACTCCAAACATTTCCCGACGAACATAGTCTCCATTGTCATCGTAATATTGTTTGTCATACGAGCAATTTAAATAAAAAGCTTGAATCCATGGTCTAATAAGAGCTTTGTTGCGTGCAATAACAGAATTTCTATATGTTCCATAATAGTAGACACGGTATGGACGTTCAATGGCTGGTTCGTAGGCCAAAAATTGTTGTTCAAAGTGACTTGGATAAAACATTGGACAGATTACATCAACATAGGATGATAAAATTTCGACATCTTGTCCGGTTCTTGCTCCTGTGCGATACCATCCATTAGCACCATAAATATCTATACCTATTGGTGCATCAATATTTTCTCGTGCATAAGATAAAAATGAAATAAGCGCATCTTCTTTGTCCATCCCTTGATCGCGCCATGTAAATTCTGCATTGTTTAGATTAATTCCATCTGTGGGAAAGCGAATGTAATCAAATTGAATTTCATCAAAACCTAATCTTATTAATTCTTGGGCAATTTTTACATTGTAAGCCCACACGTCTTCTGAATAAGGATCGACCCATTGTTCATCATAATATGAAGGAACTTTTTTTGTAACAGGAGTGGGGGCTTGTGGAATCTTTGCAGATTTTGTTGGTTCAAAGCCAGCTCCGGCTAAGGCTTTTTCTGAGTTTGTTTTTTGCAAAATAAATTTTTTTTCTTTTTCTACCTGGGCTTCTAATTTTTTAGAAGGAGCTAATTCAATTGTTTCGTACCCACGTAGTCCCTGCCATTGTTTGCCAGTGACAGAATCTTTAACAGCATATTTCCCAAAATTATATTTCCAAAGATTTTTATCTTTAAAAACAACAATACGAGCGATTAAGTAAACGCCTTGTTCTTTAAAGGTTGGAATAAATTTATCCAAATCGACCGAATAATGACTAACATATCCTTTTTCTAAAATTTCAGGATCTGTAGACTTATAACGAAGTCCACCATAGTCATCTTTCATGTTTATAACAATGCTGTCTAGATTATTTTCTTTAATTATTGTGCTATAACGCGCAATTCCTGCGTCATCGGAAACTTGAGATGGTGGTACAAAAACACTGTGATGATTTGCAATTTTAGTTGCGTAATCAGATTCAATTTTTTGTGGACAAGTCATCCAAAGTTCTGAAAGAGAAACCCCTTTTTCATTACCAGCAACAGTAGCAGGAAGCCAAGCGCACAGAGGGATTTGTGCCATAGAAGAAACCCTTGCATAACCATCTTTTAGCGATTGCGAAAAACTCGAAGTGATTGATTTAGTTTCTTCTTTGTAACTTTTAAGTCCCGAAGGAGTCATAAAAATTAAGTTGCCATTTAAAGAAGTTAAACTGTCCCACGTATCTTGAGGTTGTTCTCCTTTTACTAACATGATTGCAGCTTTTTGATTCCAATCCAATTTATACAATCGAGGAATGAATGTTTGGGTTAAATAAACTTCACCATTTTTTGTTGTATAAATATCAGAAATTTCATCGGCATATGATAGCGTGTTCATTTTTTCGAAGCCGGTAGTAATGTCATGCCATTTGTTATCTACGTTTGGTTGTTTGTACGAAAGACCATATATCGAATGAGACATAAAAAGGGTTAAATCGCTTGTTCCTTGTGAATTTGGTATATTACAAACAGCAACAGCTTTTGCACCGTTTGAACGTGCATTAAAACCTTCTTTTTCCCAGTTAAGACCACCATCATATGTTATATATACTTGATCACGAGTAAGCGTGATAAGTATATTTTGATTGCTAGGGTTTACTTCAAGGTCTTTTAGATTTTCTGTTTTAGTATTAAAAGAGATTTCTTTACCATCAAAATGTTTAATAATATTGATTGGAAGCCCGTTATTTCTATATTCAAAGGTTGTAAGATCTTCTGAATATAAAATACCATTATCAGTTAAAAAATACCAACCATTTGTTTTTATAATTTTTTTTACAGATGCTTTGTTCCATAATTGAACTTGTGACAGTTCAGAAAGAAGAAAAAGGCCTTTTTCATTTCCTATTAATGTGTTCGGATAAGTTGAAGCGAAAATCGAGCTAATCGAAAAAAATAAGCAACAAGCAAATGTTGCTACAGTAGTTTTAAAATTGTAGTATCTTTTCATGATAATATATTTTACCATATAAGATGCTTGCTTGTAAGGGGGGCGTCTGTTATAATTATTTTTATGATAGTATAGATTCAGAGGTATTTTTTGAAAAAATCAAAGGTAAAAACAATTGGAATCTTGACTTCCGGAGGCGATGCTCCCGGTTTAAATACTGCAATTCGCGGTCTTGCACGTACGTGCATTCAGCAATATGGAATTAAGATTATTGGTATTCAAAACGGGTATCGTGGATTAATTTTGGGTGATGGTCAGGAGATGGGTCCCGATGATTTTTCTGGGATACTTACTCGTGGAGGTACTATCCTTGGTACTTCTCGTACAAAGCCTTTTAAAAAACCTATGCCAGATCCAAAAACAGGTCTATTACCTATTGAAGCTATAAAACAAAATTATAAAAAATGGAATTTAGATGCTCTGTGTGTTCTTGGTGGTAATGGGACTAATACTACTGCAGGGTTGCTTGCTGAGGAAGGTTTAAATGTTATAGGCCTTCCAAAAACAATTGATAACGATATTGTTGAAACTGATGTAACAATTGGTTTTCATACGGCGGTTGATGTAGCAACAGAAGCCATTGATCGCTTGCATACGACGGCGCATAGTCATAATAGAATTATGGTCATCGAGTTAATGGGACATAAAGCTGGTTGGCTAGGATTATATTCAGGTGTTGCCGGTGGTGGTGATGTTATTTTATTACCTGAAATTCCATATCATGTAGATTCAATAGCTCAACATTTAAAACAGCGCAAAATAGCTGGAAAGCCTTTTAGTATAGTTGTCGTTGCAGAAGGGGCGCTTTCAGAAGCAGAGTCTTTTTTAAGTAAAAAAGAATTTAAGAAAAATAGAACGGGAATGATAGGTTCTATTGGCTATCGTGTTGCTCGAGAACTTGAAGCTGCTACTGGTCTTGAATCTAGGGTATCTGTTCTTGGATATTTACAGCGTGGGGGTATTCCTTCTCCATACGATAGAGTTTTAGCTACAGAATTTGGTGTTAGAGCAGCTCATATGGTTGCTGCTGGAGATTTTGGCAAAATGGTTGCGAAATGTGGAGATTCTTTTGTGGGAATTCCGCTAAAAAAAGTAGCTGGAAAAGTCAAAAGTGTACCTTTAGATCATCCAGCAATCATAAGTGCACGAGACGTAGGATCTTGTTTTGGTGATTAACATGTTAATGAGGATAAAATTTGGATATTAATTATAAATGTCATTTTTGCACAGAGTGTCGTGGAACAGGTTGTCTTGGTGAACTACCAGGTCTAGGTGGTTTTGGTGGAAACATAAATTTTAAATTAAATTGTGCCGAATGGGATGTATTGGCAGAAAAAACAGTTATTAAAGAAGCTTTGGCATTAAAAATAAAAAAAAATTCTAATACCGGAACAGAACTTCCAACTATGCGTTTAGCCCCTATTACTGGTGCTGTAGAAAATATTGGTTGGCCAGATGAAGAATCTTATTATGATACAATGATAAAAGCTGCAGTCAAAGCAAATCTAAAATTATCAATTGGTGATGGCTGTCCAGATACAAAATTGCAGAGTGGTATAAAAGCAGTTTTAGATGCAAACAAAAAAGCTGCGGTATTTATAAAACCGTATCCTAATGATAAGATATTTGAACGTATGGAATGGGCAAATAATGTGGCAGAAATCTTTGGGGTCGATATTGACTCATATAATATTCTAACCATGCGAAACAAAGTTCATCTTGAGAAAAAAACTGCAACCCAACTACTAGAACTCAAAAAACATTCAAAACGACCCTTTGCAGTAAAAGGTGTTTTTACACAAGACGATATAGAACTAATTAAAAACCTAAAGCCAGACATAGTATATATTTCTAATCATGGTGGGCGTGTTGAAAATAGAATTGGGAGTACTGCAGATTTTTTATTCGAAAATTATAAAATATTACTGAAAAACTGTGGTAAACTATGGATAGATGGTGGAATACGAAAGTTTCGTGACATTCAAATTGCATCGTTGTTTGGAGTTTCAGAAGTACTTGTTGGTCGCCCTTTTATTAGTGCCTTATGCAAGAATAAAGAGGACGGTATATCAAATAAATATAAAGAATTATATTCAAGATAAGAAGGCGGGGTATTGCAATGGGAAAATACATAATTGCATTAGATCAAGGGACAACATCTTCTCGAGCTATTATTTATAATACCAAGGCTGTACCGCTATACTCGAAAAGCAAAGAATATCCATTATATTGTCCAAAACCAGGTTGGATTGAACAAGATGCCGAAGAACTTTTAAAAAGTCAATTGCTTGTTTTAAATGAAGTGGTTGAGTGGGCAAAACAAAACCTTAACATAACACCCGAGGATGATATAGCGGCAATTGGTATAACAAATCAAAGAGAAACAGTTGTTCTGTGGGATAAAAAAACAGGTAAGCCTGTGTATCATGCGATTGTGTGGCAATGCCGTAGAACTGCTGCTTTTTGTGAAGAAATAAGTGCAAGAGGTTTAGATGATGTTATTCGTGAAAAAACAGGGTTGCAAGTAGATGCTTATTTTTCTGGTACTAAAATAAAATGGATTTTGGACGTAGTTCCTGGTTTAAGAGAAAGAGCCAAAAAAGGTGAAATTTTGGCAGGAACAATAGATACTTGGCTTATGTGGAAACTTAGTGGTGGAAGATGCCATGTTACAGATTATACAAATGCAAGCCGCACAATGTTATATAATATATATATGCAGGAGTGGGATACAGATTTGTTAAAACTTATGGATATCCCTGAATGTATGTTAGCAGAAGTGCACAATTCTAGTGAGGTATACTGTAAAACGGATTCTTCTGTGTGTGGTTTTTCTGTTCCCATTGCAGCTGCCATTGGAGATCAGCAAGCAGCACTTTTTGGACAAGGTTGCTTTGAGTGTGGAGATGCAAAAAATACGTATGGTACTGGGTGTTTCTTACTTATGAATACGGGGAAGGATCCTGTAGTATCAAAAAATAAATTATTAACAACAATTGCACTAGGATATAATAATGAGATTGAATATGCACTTGAAGGTTCCGTTTTTATGGGAGGAGCATCAATTCAATGGCTTCGTGATGGGCTAGGACTTATTAAATCTGCCCCAGAAATTGATGTTCTTGCGGCTTCTGTCCCAGATACAAATGATGCATATTTTGTCCCTGCTTTTACAGGTCTTGGAGCTCCTTATTGGGATATGTATGCAAGGGGTACTCTTGTAGGTCTAACTAGAGGTGTAAAAAAAGCGCACATTTGTCGAGCGGTTCTTGAAGGTATATGTTTTCAAGTAAAAGACGTGTTAAGAGCAATGCAAGAAGATGCATGCCATCCACTTACTACATTAAAAGTTGATGGAGGGGCAAGTGTTTCTAATATTATGATGCAAATAGAATCTGATTTTTTAGGAGTAGATGTTATTCGTCCAGAAAATGTCGAGACAACGGCTCTTGGGGCAGCATTTCTAGCAGGTTTAGCTGTTGGAATATGGGAAAATAAGGATGAAGTATTAAAATATTGGAAAGTGAATAGACGGTTTTCTCCACAAAAGGGAGAAGCCTTTAGAGAAAGATCATATCAGAAATGGTTAAAAGCTGTTGAGACATCTAGAAGATGGGCAGAATAGAATAAAAAAGTAAAAATATAAGACATGAATGTAACTACTATTGGAGTAAAAATTTGCAAATACAACAATTAGTGTCAGAAATTATAAATAATTTTCTAAAAGATGATACAAGTTGTGTATTAAATCTTGTATTAGATATTTCTCAATTTTCTTTTATAAAAGAGAATTGTCCTAAAACAAGTGTTTCTTTTGATTTGAATGATCCAGAAGTTTTTTTTAGTCCCCTAGCTCCTTTCTTTTCGTGCTTAGACTTTATACACCCATCACAAAATGTATTAAAAGCAGTTACATATTCATTACAGTATGAATCATTTAGATCTTGGTTTGATAACAAAATTTGCCAAGAACGCAAAGATATGGTTTTGGAGACAGAATTTTTTTATGAAAAACAACGTTGTTATAATACTGTTGCAACGTTATTAAGTGAGTCGGTAGATACTGTTTATATAATAGAAAATGCACAAAAAATGGGACAAGAAAGTTTTGAACTTCTATCAATAATAGAGAAAAAACATCAATCTAACAAATTTATATTTTGTTTTGATACAAATGAGTTTTCGGAAGTTGCTGTTAATAATACTTTTTTTAATGAGATAACCTTAAAACCTAATTATTATGAAATTCCAATACATCTTGAAAAAAATTATATTCATAGTTTTGGCAATGCATCGGTATATCAAAACTATTTAGAAAAAGGTTCTGCAAAAGATATTTTTACAATTTTGCGAAACAACAGAACTTTTTTTTCGTATAAACCTGGAAAAGAGATAGAGAAGTACTTAAAATCAGAGCTTTACTTAATAAATTTTACACAAGAAGAATGGGCAAAGTTGTTTCTTGAATGTGCTAAAATAGAAATATATGCA
This sequence comes from Treponema sp. CETP13, assembly GCA_001885315.1. Taxonomy (GTDB): domain Bacteria; phylum Spirochaetota; class Spirochaetia; order Treponematales; family Treponemataceae; genus CETP13. The sequence goes on along the minus strand of MLPZ01000010.1, from coordinate 79,980 downwards.
AAAAATTTTGACGATGGTATTTTTTATTTGTCTTCGTGTCTAGAACAAAAATGTTCTTGTGAAGTTGAAGCAGAAGTAAACTTATGGTTTGCCTTTGTATATGAAGCAAAAAGTCTTTTTGAAACAGAAAAAATGTATGCGCGAATAGCTCGAAGCAAAGCAAAAAAAGACTCTTATTTGTATGCATTAGGTCTTCAGTATGAGCATTCAGGAGAAGATCAACTTGAAAAATCTACATCAATCGAAGGTTTTAAATTTTTGTTGGCAGAATTACAACGCCAAGGACTTAAGAATAATTATATAAATGCATCCTTGCATATACCAAAACAAATGTTTCAGGATGTTTCAAAACTTCCTGAGTTAATATCTCATATTGATATAATAATAGAGGAAGCTAAAAAATTAGATAATAAATGCGCGTTGTCTACGGGATATCACTGGAAAGGAATTCTAATTTCTATGCAAGGGGATTCAGAAAATGCTCTTTTATGGAATAAAAAATGTCATGCGTTACGAGTTGCTTTTGGTGATATGCTAAGTCGTATAAAAAGTGGTAATGGTCTAGCATATGATTATTTACTACGTGCAGAATATGTTCGGTCCTTTGAAATAGAAAATCAATTTTTAGTTAATGTTTTTAAGAATGCAGATAAAAATGAAATGGTTATGACTTTCTATAATGCTGCAAAAACTCTCTTTTTTGGCAGGGATTTTTCAAGATCGTTTCTTTTGTTACAAAAAACTCAACATTTAATGCAAATGTTTCATATACCCGATTCCTTTTTTTGTAATTCTGATGATTTTGTTATTTTAAAAGCTGTTATAGATTTTTTATTTGGTCGTTATGTACAAGCCTCTACTGGATTATATAATGTAAAAATAAACAATAAAGAAGTTTCTCTCTATGTTCAAGTGTTACAAGGGTTTTTAGAAAGTTTATTCTTATTAAAAGATGGTAAAGTGGATGTTTCTGAAAAAACCTTAAATGAAGCATTAAAAAAAGGTATACATATTGAACATGAAAAAGCATTTATTTGTTTTGAATATGCTGAACAACTGTATAAGTTTGAGGAATTTCAGTTGGCTAAGACTTATCATGAATTAGGTCTTTCAATAGCTAAAAAAAACAATTTCATTTATTATTTGCAAAATTTTTCAGAAAAAACTCCTGGAATTTATCAAGGCCTAAAAGCTCCTTTTCCGAATTTACTTGTAAATCTTGATTTAGTAGAAGAAATGATTTCGAAGGAATTATTAGTTAATCGTGTGCAAAAAAAAATGCAAGAAGGGAGATTCTTAAATCAAATAGCAGCATTAGCAATGCGTTGTGACTCTGCTGAAAAATATGTTGCAAGTTTTTGTCAACATTTTTTTGACTATTTAGTAGTTAAAGGGATCTACGTAGCTCAAAAAACGAATAATAATAAATGGGAAATAATTGGAAAATGTGTTTTTGCTGGGATGGTAGATCCTCCAGAAGAAAAATGGGAAAAACTATATGCATTAAAAAAGAATTCTGTAGTTTTCCAGGTTAATAGAATTAGTGAATCAATGTATTATGTAAATTTATCGCAATATACTTTTAATGCCTGTGTTCTTTTTGTCACATCTAAAAGCTCTCCTTTGACCTCGGATGATAAAAGTATAATTCAAGTGGCTTTTTCACATTTACAATCTTCATTAATTATTTTTGAACAAAACAAAGAGTTATATAAAATGTCGACAACTGATGATCTCACTGGCTTATATAATCGACGAGCACTCACTGAAAAAATAAAACAAACGGAAGTAAGTGTAAAATTAACAAAAGATCAAGGAATAATAAATGTTTCTTTTATATTCATAGATTTGGATAATTTTAAATATTATAATGATAAGTTTGGGCATACTATAGGTGATTTTTTACTACAAAAGTTTGCAGGCGTTTTAAAAAGAGTATTTCGTTCTAGTGATTCTATTTATCGATATGGAGGTGATGAATTTATAATTTTCACACTCGATGTTAGAAAACCAAATTCAGAACGGGCCATTGCACGTATCAGAGAAGCTCTTAAAGATGAAAATTATTTTATTCCTGCTATAGAAAAGGAAATAGGAAAAACAATAGAAATCCCAGCGGATATGAAATTGGGTTTTAGCGCCGGGATTTGTACAAATACAGAATCATTATTTAATTGGGATTTAGATACAATGTTGCAGTATTCTGATTCAGCAATGTATAAAGCAAAAAATAAAGGTAAAAACTGTACAATTATTTACGAAGAATAAACCTATTGTTTGTTTTGGAAGATACACGGTGTTATTTATCTAAATTGTCATTAGAAATTGTAGGGTCATTTTCAGAAGAAGATGCTGCTGTCTCTAGATTTTCTTCTTTAATTTTTTCTATTTCTTTATCAATTTTTTTCATTGTCTTTAAGTCATACCAAATAATAATGCCAGCAAGAACGATAAGTATTCCTAAAAAAATAAAAAGCCAAATTGGACCTGTTTCGTCTTTTCTTGCATCATAAATATAATATATAAATAGTAAAATCAAAAGTGCTGCAAGATTATAATTAGTACTAAGCCCCTTTCGTTTTCTTTTTAATTGTTGTAGCTTTTGCTCTGAAGCAGGAAGGGTAGAATCAATTTCTGCTTTGTGTAATAAGTTATTAAACATTTTCATACTAATCAGTATAGTTTGTAATCTTTTTCAGTGCAAGGTACTAGCGGGCTCGATAAATGAACCATTTTATAGTACCATAATAAAACGAGGTAATATGAAAAAGCCGTATTCTAAAAATGAAAAAGTTGTCCAATATGTGGAGCTCTTATCTTCCAACCCTGCTGTAACAATTATGCTAAGTTTTGCGGCTGTAATTGTGCTAGGTTCCGTACTGTTTTTATTTCCTTTTACAGCAAAAGATGGACACGGACTTTCTGTCATAAATGCCTTGTTTGAATCTACTTCTGCTGTATGTGTTACAGGTCTTATTGTAGTAGATACAGTGACACATTTTAATTTTATAGGTCAATTTATTTTATTAATTCTTATTCAAACAGGTGGTTTGGGTATAATGATTCTTTCTTTTTTTACTCTGTATGTTATGCGCCGACAAGTATCCATTAATGATAAAATATTCTTGAGTACTATCTTATCGGAAGAAGACTCTGGACAACTTTTTGATGCTTTAAAAACAATAATTATAACAACTTTTGTTATCGAAAGTTGTGGGGCCATATTTCTTCTTATTGGACTTATACCAAAGTTGGGGTTTTCTTTACAGATTATATGGTATGCAATTTTTCATTCTGTATCTGGTTTTTGTAATGCTGGTTTTGCTTTGTTTCCAGATAGCTTAGAAAGTTTTACTAATAATCCAGTTATCATACTTTCTATAGCATTATTAATAATTTTAGGAAGCCTTGGTTTTGGTACCATAACCAATATTAAAGCATGGTTTTTTTCTTGGAAAAATCGAAAAAAATACAAAGAAACAAAGAGAGTAAAATTGTCATTAAACACTCAAATTGTGCTTTTGGGAACAGGTGTTTTAATTTTTGGTGGTGCTTTAGTATTATATGGGCTTGAATATACAAATGCACTTAAAAATTTGCCTACATGGCAACAATATTTGGCAGCATTTTTTCAATCCATAACAATGAGAACAGCGGGGTTTAGTTCTATTACTTATGAACATTTACACACGGGAACTTATTTATTTTTATGCATCTTAATGTTTATAGGAGCTGCTAGCGGAGGTACTGGTGGAGGTATTAAAATAAACACATTGTCTATCATATTAGCTGCGTTTACCTCTTTTTTGCATGGTGAAAAAAAAGTCCATTTGCATAAATATGAAATTGATTATAACAAGGTTATTGAGGCCTTCTTAGTACTTACGACTGCTATTGCAATAATTGGTGTTGGAACTATTATTTTGTGTTTTACTGAACAGTTTTCTTTAATTAAAGTGCTTTTTGAAATTGTTTCTGCTATGGGAACAGTTGGAGTTTCTTCAGGTATTACAAGTCATTTGTCTATGGTTGGACGCATCGTGGTTATTATAATTATGTTTTGGGGACGAATAGGGGTACTTACTATGCTTTCAGTTGCAAGTATACGTGAAGATCCTGTGAAGTTTAGTTGGCCTCGTGCTGATATTTCGATAGGGTAGGAGTTAATATGGTAAAAAATAAAGTTTATGCGGTATTTGGTTTAGGGAGTTTCGGACAAAGTGTTGCATCTGTTCTTTCAAATAATGGTGCAAATGTTATTGTTGTTGATAATAATCCTACTATGGTAGAAATGTATAAAAACAAGGTGACAGCAGCATTGTTGTTAGATACTACAGATGAAATTGCTATGGCAAAAGCTCCTTTAGGTGATATAGATATAGCTATTATAGCTCTAAACAGTATGGAAGATAGTATTGTAACTACTGCACTTTTAAAAAAACGAGGCATTACCTATTTGGTTTGTAGAGCTTTGTCTACAATACATGCACAAGTTCTCCGTCAAATTGGGGCAAACGAAGTTGTAAATTTACAAGAAGATGGAGGTAGGCGTCTTGCGGAGCGTCTAATTGCACCGGAAATTTTAAATACAGTCGGAATTACAAAAAATTATAGTATAGCAGAATTTTATGTTCCTCATCGCTTTATAGATAAGCCTCTTGCAAATATAGATCTTACAAATAAATATAATTTGAGACTTGTTGGTATTAAACGAATTTCAGTTTCTGTGGATAAAATCGGAAATCCTGAGCGTGCAGAAAACTTAATTTATGCAATTGGAGATGAAATTTTAAAGGAAGATGACGTTCTTGTTCTTGTTGGAAAAAATTCAGATTTAGATGAATTTAAAGCGCTTTTGTAAAATAATAATTAATTAATAAAAAAACGGAGATGTATTTATGCTTATTGTAAATTTTGTTCTTGTAGTTATATTTTTTATACTTGCTATGCTTTCTTCCTTAGCTACAGGTTTTATCTCTTGGCATCTATTATTATTGGCAGGGAATAAAACGGCTGGAGAAACTATGCTGTATTGTACAATAATTGTTAATGTAATTCTTTTATTCCTTTTGTTTTTACTAATTAAACGTTCATATAAACGTACAAATACGGTAGAAAAAATGATAGATTTTGCCCGTATTAATGGTGTAGTTGATAAGGAATATTTTAATAATCTAGGAACTCTTGGTGCAGAATTAAAAACACTTTATTCTGAAATTGAAAATATTAGTGAAAAAAGAGCAAAACGTTTGTTTTTTATGGATTCATTAACACATACAATTTTTGATGAAATAAATGAAAAAATGATTGTTCTTGATCCACAAGGGAATATTTTATATGCATGGAGAAAAGCTTTTCAAAAAAAAGAGGCAATACCTTCTTCTGTAATAGGGGTGTCAATTACGGAGATGTATCCAGATTTTAATTTTACAAATGCGGCTTCTAAGGCAGCATTAGAACACAGTGCAGTTTCAGTTATGGTAAAAACAGGGGTGCATGCAGTCTGCATACCTATTTTAGCAAATAACAATTCTGTTGATGGCTATTTGCTAATAATGGGTAAAATAGAGGCGGCAAGTATAACGGTTGAACATTTACTTGAACGATTAAAAACGGACACAAAGAAAAAATTTAATAATTAAAATAAACTCGTAAAAAAGATTAGTTTGTTAAAGTATTCTTAGAAAGAAATTTAATATGAGAAGTATATATAGCAAGTTCTTTTGTATTATCATATTTTGTAACATCTGCACCAAGATATGTATAGAAGTAATATCCGTGTTCTTTAACAAATTTATCAATTCGTAGGCGAAGAACTTTCATTGCCTCCCCTTGTTCAAAAAGGGATGAATTAATAGTATAAGTAAAATATGCCTCATCAATTGATTCTGTATAAGAAATTGTTAAAGTATATAAATCTTCTTTTTCCACAGTAGTTTGTGTTAACTCATTAATAGCTTGTGTTCTTGTTTCAGAATTTGCTACTTCGTTATTTGTGCTAGTTTGAGCAAATACAGAGAATATACAAACCAAAATAGTAATAAATGTATATATTTTTTTCATAAATAATATCCTTTAAAATAGAGTATAAGTGACAATTGTACCTTTTTTAAGAAAAAAATCAAGGTCTGCTACGTACTGGCCTTTGTCAATAAAATATCTGGGGGATTCTTCTAAGTAAATACTTCCATTAATTTCTTTTGGTTTATTTTTAATTATTTTTCGATAGTAAGAACGAATTGCATTTTTTGCGGCTTCTTTAAATGCTTCTTTTACCCCGTCAGTCTCTTTTTTAATAGAAGCTGATCCAGTTCCGCCAATTTTAGGATAGTTAATGGTTGTATATGATTGTAACAAATTTTTTTGTGATTCAGTACATGTATACGTAATCCAACAAGAAAATTTCTGACCATCATTTGAAATTAGTGGTGAATCGTATTGTATATGGGGATCCTTAATAGAAATTGTATTTTTAGGAATAATTTCGAAGAATTCAGCAACATGTCGTGCTTTGTCTGATGGTGTATAACTAAAATCCCAACCATAAATTTGTGCTTCTAAAATATAGGGTAAAAGTTCTTGTATACTTTTTATAGAAAACTCAGGCCCAGATTTAAAAGGAGAGTTTGTATCTATTTTGCTATTGTTTTCTGGTTCAATGTCTCCAGGGAAAGCGTTAAGAGAATACCAGATTTGAAAACGAATAGAATTCTGAGTTTTTTTTAAAGTACTTTGAGCAAACAAAGAAATTTGCAGTAATAAAAAAATAAATACTATCGAAAAGTGTTTTTCCAAACTTGCCATGGTTTTATTCCTAATCTAATACGTATATATAACCACGTGAATAAAAATCCACTAAGATGGGTCATGTGCGAAATTCCTGATTGTGTATTCATAAATTGGCTGGCAATTTCAATTCCTGCATAGATAGCAACAAGTAAGGGGGCTGGAATAGGTAGAATACCCCAAATGTAAATTTTTGAACTAGGAAACAAAACGGCGTATAAAAACAAAACCCCATAAACAGCACCAGAAGCTCCCAACAAAAATGTATAGTAGGAACCTGTAACCCAATAGACTAAAAATGAAACTAAACCTGAAAAAAATCCTATTAATAGATAAAACAATATAAATTCTTTAGATCCGAGAGTCTTTTCTGTTGCAATACCAAAAAAGAAAAGGCCAAGCATGTTAAAAAAAATATGACTAAGATTTGCATGGGTAAACATGTAAGTAATAAATTGCCAATAATAATGTGCTTGTAAAACATAGGTAACATTTAGTGCTGTATATATTCTAGAATTGGGGATTATCTCGTTTAATATATAAAATAGTAAATTAATACCAATTATAATAAAAGTAGCATTTGTATATGTGTACTGAAAAGGGCGGCGAATAACTGAATTGCTCATAAAAATTAGTCCTCTACTTCATCATCGTCGTCGTCTTCATCATCAATAGAAGGTTCGAAAACTATGTCTTTGTTAGAATGATTGACTTGATTTCTACCATGTTCCTTTGAATAATATAATGCTTGGTCAGCAATATCTGTAAAAGCTTCAGCTGAAATTGCTTTAGAATCAGGATTAAGCGTTGCAACACCACCAGAAATTGTTACATGTAAGGAATTACCTTTATATTCTATTTCCTCATTTTCAATAGTCTTTCTAATTCTTTCGGCGACTTTTAGTGCTTTTTTTCCGTCACAATTATAAAGCATTGTGACGAATTCTTCTCCGCCATATCTACATGCCATATCTTTACTACGAACACCTTCTTTTATTATTTCGGCTACTCTTATGAGCACAACATCTCCACAAGCATGCCCATAGGTATCATTAAAAATTTTAAAATGATCAATGTCAAACATAGCAATAGAAATAGGTACTCCAACTTCAATGGCATTCCCTATCTTTGTATCCAAGATAGAAAAAAAGTAATGTTTTAATTTAAGCTTTGTCATCATATCTGTCGTAGACATTTCAAGAAGAACAGAATTGCGAATTGAAATTGCTGCAAGTGCTGAGATAGTATTTATATGGTCTTTTTCGTATTTACTATATTTTGTTCCATTACCAAGGTCGATTCGTTCACCTAAAACTAGAACTCCATTTAATTTGTTTTGGGCAATAAGAGGAACGATTAGAGAAGGATTAAGTGACGTTAAAGGAGAAATGTCAACAGTGGAACCTAATTTCTTTACAAGCTCTTTTATAGTGAGAGGAGCAGCTGTTGTTTGTAATAATTTAACTAAGGGATGATTAAATTCAATTTTATAGCATATAGAAGCGTCAGTATCTAATCCCGTATATGTGTCATCAAGGACAAGGGTTTTGGAGTCGAGATCTTTTGCAATAAAAACGCCTGCACCTAATACTTTCATTTGTCCCATACAAATATACAAAATAGATTCTATAAGAGGTGAGAATTCAAGAACAGACGAAAAACTTTTAGAAATCTCAAGCGTTTGCTCAAGATCAAATATTCGTCGCTCTACTGGGATTGTTTCTTTTTTACTCATTTATATCCTTAAGCTCATTATTAATGATAGCATAGTTTTTCATTATATCAATAAACATTTGCCATTTTGGCATACTTTTTTCTAAAAAATCAGCATTTTCATGGTTTCGTGATGATTGGAAGAGAACTTTTATATTTTCAATCTCTTCAGGAGTTGTTTTTTTAGAATCTGCAAATATATTATCCATCTTTTTATACAAGAGTGCAAGGTTTTGACTTATAGTTTGTACAAGATCTTTTGCTGTTAAATTGATTTTGTCAATTAAGGTTTGCAGAGTTTTTTCAAATTCGGAATCACGTTGGCTATCCTGAACGTATCCTTGAATAAGTTCTGTACTGTATTCACCTTTTGAATCAAAAGAATCTTCGAAAGATTTAAGTTTTTCCGGGAAAACATTGCAAGAATAAATAAGGGATGAAAAAATCGATTTGTTTGTAGGGTTAAGAAAAAAACCTTCTAAAACTATATCATTTAAAAGTGAAAAAACCGATTCTGGAAGATAAATAATAAGAAAATTCTTTATAATTTCTAATGGAGTTACCCACAAAAAAGTAGTAGTAGTTCTTTCTTGAAGATACAAATTCATTTTTTGATTGTATCCATTAAGATGAAAAAAAACTTGATCTCCAAATAACTTTTTTATGCTTACGTTTAGTTTTTCGTCTTGTAATTCAGAAGAAATACGACGAGATTCATCTTTAAAAATTCGTTTTAACTTATCACGATATTTAGAAATATAATCATTTTGACTTATCATTGCTTCAGGTTCATAGGTTGGATCGTTTTTAGAAATACGCACTAAGTTTTTTATACAATCTACTGTTAATATTTGATTAAAAATTTCTGATATAGTTTTTATATGAGTTATAATATTATTTTTAGTTTTTTTATCAAGGTGGCCATTGTTTAATATTGCAATGCTTGCGATTAGAGCTCGAGCTAAAGAAGCATCAATAGAAAGGTTTTTAATTACATAATATAGATCTTGTAATACGGTTTCGGCTTCTTCTACATCAGTAGGAGAAAAATTAGGTTGTGTTTGTGATGTTATATTATACGACGAGTCAAATAAATGTATACAATTTATAAAGTTAAAGTTGCATACATTTAAAAAAATATCAAAATTATTAAGTGTGACTTGAATTTTGTGAAAAGGAGCTGTTGTTAACACTTTAAGGTGGTTTTCTAGGTTTTTACGTTGGTATTCTGTTTCTACAGAAATATTTTTTGCATTTTGCATTCGTTTCTTTTTTTCTGCATAATCTAAAAGATTTGACTGTGAAAAATCTCCATCGTTATAACCTGTTTGTATAAGTGTTAGGTAAACTTTTTCTTTTGTGCTAGTATCTGAAGAATCAGAAAGTTTTGATAATAATTTATGTAACAATTGTGTATGTTGATAAAGAATAAAAAGAGCTTGGCCAAAGGTTGGTTGTAGTTGATGAGATTTATATAAATTTGAGGAGGATTCTTTTAATTGATCTTCAATATTTTTAATTTTTATTTTTCTTTGTACCTCTGGATCTGAACTCTTAAATATAGATTCAAAAAACAGAATAAATTGCTTTACCAAAGTCATAAGTTTACTTTAATTATATTGGTATTATTATTCAATATAAGGCTCTAGTATTTTAACATAATTATCAAAAGTTTCGCTTAAAACAATATCTTTCCTTATTTCTGATGCTCCTTGAATTCCTTTTGTATAAGCACAAAATCTTTTACGCATTTCTCGACAAGCGATTTTTTCTCCTTTATCTATAATAAGAAGTTCAAGCTCTTTTAATCCTGTTTTAATCCTCTGAGAGGGAGATACTTCAGAATAGGTTCCGTGTAATAAATACTGTCTTGTCTGTTCGAAAATAAATGGGTTCCCCATTGCTCCTCTTGCAAACATAATTGCGTCACAATGTGTTTGCTCTAACATTGCTTTAGCGTCTTCTGGGGAAAAAATATCGCCGGAGCCAAAAACCGGAATTTGTCCATGTATTAGCTCTACTAACTGTGCAAGGATTGTCCAATCGGCTTTTCCTTCATATCCTTGAGCTCTGGTTCTTGGATGTAAAGTTATAGCATCTGCCCCGTTTTCTATTGCGGCAAGAGCCGCTTCTTTCCAGCTTAGATTGTTTTGATCCCACCCGGATCGAATTTTAATTGTAAGGGCAGGTCTTGTGGAAATTTGAGTTATCTCAGCTTCATTTTCTATAGCAGATTTGACAAATTTTACAATGCGTCCTAGTTGTTCGGGGTTGCGGGTAAGTGATGCTCCGGAGCCTGTTTTTATAATCTTTTGTACTGGGCATCCACAGTTTATATCAATCACAGATGGTTTCGAATTGTTCATGACGTATCGAGCTGCTAAACCCATTGTTTCTGGAGTAGAACCAAAAATTTGAACAGCATATTGCTGTTCATTTTGAGCTCGTCTGAGAAGTTTTTCAGTTTTTTTATTGTCACGAACTAAGGCTTCAGAAGAAACCATTTCTGTATACGTGAAGTTGCAGCCACAGTCACAACATATTGAGCGAAAAGAGCGATCAGAATATCCTGCTATAGGTGCTAAAAATAAATTACCCGATAAACATATATTTCCAATGTTTACAGGGTGATAAAGTGCTGTCCCTTTTGTTTTAGTTGTATTCAAAATAGTCTATTCTGGTAAATTAAAAATCTTACAACTATTTTTCCATAGTTGGTCAGCGATTTTCTCAAGATCCATTTCAAGCATATCTGCAAGAAATTCGACAGTAGATGGTGTATATGCTGGCATATTACGTTTTCCGCGGTATTTAGCAGGAACCATAAAAGGACTTTCAGATTCAATAAGAATTCTATCTAGTGGTATATTCAAGACCGTTTCGTGTAAATTCCGAGCATTGCGGTATGTTAAATTTCCGGCAAACGAAAAATAAACCGGCAAATCAAGCGCTTTTTTCGCATAAGCTGCATTTTCAGAATAACAATGAAAGATTGCTCCTGCAGATGGCGTTCGTTCAGATAAAATATCAAGAATATCAGCTCCAGCTTGTCTATTATGAATAATTACTGGTTTTTTTGCATGATTTGCTATTTCAAGTTGATTAATAAAAAGTTCAATTTGAGATCTTTTGTCTCCAAATTTTTTAAAATAATCTAATCCTGTTTCTCCAAGAGCAACAACACCTGGAAGTTTTAAACCATCTTCAACTGTTTTTATCCAGTCTTTACCAGGTGTAGCAACCTCAGACGGAGATACACCAATAGCATGGTATACACCCGGAATGGATTTTAAATTACCATAAACATGTGAGAAATCTTGTAGACTATTACAAATACTTATAATACGTGTAACGTGTGCTTGTTTTGCCTCTTGTATTACACGGAGTTGATCTATAGGGTCATCATAGATCAAGCCTATGTGGGCATGAGTATCAAAAAATTGCATGGATTTGTCCAAATAAGTTGATAGGATAACATACAGTTATCCTAGGAAGTTACAATAATATAATTATAACTTCCTACCGATAAAGATAACACAGGAAGTTGCTATCGTCAATCTAATTGTTCTTGTCTAGGTAAAAATATACTTGTTTGCAAGAATAAAAGAGTTAAACAAATAAAAAACCAAGATTGACAATCACCAAAACTGATGGTAAGATTAAGGGAAACCCTAATGGAGATATAGAGTGGCAAAAACTCGACAATATAAAAGATTTGAAAAAAATTTAGCACAAAAATTTCTTGGTTTATTTGGGAAGTTTTTTAAGCTAGTTAAAATATGCTTAGTTTCTATTTTCAGATTTTTTGATCGAAAATTAACAATAATGATAATACCTCATACACAAGAAAAAGTTGTTAACTTTCAGACAAATATTTTTTCTATTGTCACAGGATTTGTTTTGGTCATAGGCCTTGTTTGTTCTTTCTTTTATTTTAATAACCAATCGGAAAGTTCTTTATCAGAAATTGCTCGTCTAAAAGATGAGAACAAAACAACTTTGGCAAACTTAGACGAATTAAGAGATGAAAATAATAATCTATTACAAGCTGCTCAACGATTTCAAAGCTCTCTTTCAAAGTCTTTATCTTTAATTGGTATAAATCAAGTTTCTAATACAGATACCTCAATTCAAAATGGAGATTTATCATCTCTTTTTAGTAGCGAAGCAAAAGCTCAAGGTTCGGTGACAGAAACAGCAGATATTAGAAAGCTTACTTCTTATTTAGAGGGTGCTGTTCAGCCGGTAGAGCAAATTGGTAAAATGTTAGAAACGCAAGGTGATATTTTTGCCGACACCCCTAGTATTTGGCCAATAAAAGGTGGAATAGGACATGTATCAATGACATTTGGACAGAATTTACATCCTATTACAGGTCAATGGTATATTCATAAAGGTATTGATCTTTCTACGTGGCGTACTGGTGATTCTGTTCTTGCTACTGCAAATGGTCAGATTGTTACAGTTGCCTATGATCCAAGTTTTGGAAATTATGTAATAATAAAACATGCATACGGATATTATACTCGTTATGCACATCTTAAAGCTTCTTATGTTAAAAAAGGCCAATTTGTATCACAAGGTGAAACAATTGGAGCAATTGGTAATACTGGTATATCAACAGGGCCACACCTTCATTATGAAGTTCATATCGGTTCTGATGTTGTTGATCCAGCAAAGTATGTTAACATAAAAGTAAGTGACTAAAGGATAATCAATGTCTTTACGTGACGAAGTTTCTATAAACTCTCTTATTGGTCCGGGAACCTCTGTGCTCGGAAATTTACAAACTTCAGGCTTTACTCGTGTTGATGGTGATATAGATGGAAACTTAGTTATAGATGGTAAACTAATTATAGGTGAGAAAGCCCGTATTAGAGGAAATATTTCTGCAAAATCAGCTATCATTGGAGGAGTTGTAGTAGGAGATATTGTTGCTCCTGATGGAATTCAGCTTTTTTCTAGTGCTTCTGTAATTGGAGACATGGTAGCAAGAAATATCAGGATAGATTCTCAAGTTCTTTTTCAAGGAGCCTGTATTATTATAAGCGATAAAGAAGAATTTGAGAAAGCAAAACTAGAATGGAATGATAAATGTGTTTTGCTTAATAAAGCAGAATTTGTGTCTCAAGAGAATGAATAATGGAAGGATTAGATCCTCTTGGTCTTACATCACTGTATAGCTCGTCGTTAAAAACACAGAAAAAAAAAGAAAATTCTAAAACAAAAAAATCAACATTTTCAAGATTATTACATAAGGAACAAGAGTCTGTAATCGAAACTGATGATTTAATTTTTCATGAAATAGAGGGAAAAAACTTTGAAGAAACTTTACAGTTTTTAGTCGATTCTGTATATTCTTCTGGGGATGAATTAAAAAAAAATACATCACCCGAAAATTTTAAGCAGTATCACAAGTCATTGTCTGGTTTTATGCGTTTTGTTGTAAAAAATTCCTTTCAGGTTGAAACAATTAGACGTAGAAGAAGATTGTCTAAGAAACAACCTTATCAAATTATACAAACAATAAATAAAAAATTAGATGAATTGGCACGTAATGTTTTGTCTAATCAGCGTGATCAAATGAATTTGTTGGCTAAAATAGATGAAATAAATGGTCTTGTTGTTGATATAATGTCGTAACAAGACTTTGTTGGTATAGGAGAATATATGAGCGATGTATTTGAAGAAGAAGAAATATTAGATGACAGTGAATTGCAAAAAATTGAAGATGAGGAAAAAACAGAGGAAAAAACGGATTCAACCTTTGTTTGTCCAGAACATTTATATAAATTAAAATTAGAATATTCCAGCGAAGGAATTTATGCGGTTCCTAATGAAAGCCTTGTTCTTAAACCAGGCGATTATGTTATAGTTCCAACTCGTTATGGGCGAGATCTTGCTGTTGTCTTGGGGAAGTCAGAACACCTTGTTGAAATAAAAGAAGATGATATAGTGACTGTTATTCGTCATGCAACGAAAACGGATTTAGAAAAATCCGAAGAATATAAAGAGAAAGAAAAAGAAGCTTTTAAAATTTTTCGTGAAAAAGTTGAATATCATCGACTTGATATGAAGCTTATAGCAACACATTATTTGCTTGATGAACCTAAAATCTTATTCTTTTTTACTTCTGAAAATCGAGTTGATTTTAGAGAATTGGTAAAGGATTTGGTTTCTATTTTTAAAATGCGTATCGAATTACGACAAATTGGAGTTAGAGACGAAGCTCGTATTACCGGAGGACTGGGTGTTTGTGGACGTCCATTTTGTTGTAATGCTGTATCAGACCGACTATGTCCTGTTTCAATTCGAATGGCGAAAGATCAGAATCTTTCTCTTAATTCTATGAAAATTTCAGGACAGTGTGGACGTTTGCTCTGTTGTCTTGCATATGAGCATGATTGGTATTCTGAAAGTAGAAAAAATTTACCACATGAAGGTTTGCGCATTAAGTATGATGGAACGAATTTTAGAGTTACCGATATTAATCCTATTACTTCTATGATTAAAATAAATGGTGAGGATGGAAGAATTATAGAGATAGCAGCGTCTCGATTTAAAAAAAGAGAAGGGCGTTGGTTTATAGCAAACTAACGTAACACACATACAATGTTGTCGGTAGACTCATTAAAAGATTCTTGCGACCAACCATTAGTAAAAGTAATTGAAGAAAATCCAGCTTGTTCTGCATATTTTGTTACCATATCTGGTGTTATTGGTATGATAGGTTCGTTCTTAAGAATTTGTATGAAATGGTTGTCACCACGATCTAATTCTTGGCTTAATAAATATTCTTCTGGAGAGTTCTTTGTAATTTTAGAGATTAAATTTACACGGATACTTTTGTGAACAGGTATTTGAAATGTGCCGGTTGTATCAAAATTCATAAAGTTTCCAAATTGCAGTATTAAGGTTCCGTTTTTTGTTAAGAGAGATTTACAATCAAAAAAAAATTTTCGCAATAAGGTTTTATCATGTATAAAAATTATTTTACTATTTAAACATGAAATAATATTGTAAAAATTTTGACCTAAGAAACGGGACATTTCTAGTGTCGACATTTGAAAAAATCTAATTGCAGTATTTGGCATTCGTCTTTTGCGATTTGCTGATTCTAATAAATCTTAGCAATTATCGATTCCAGTAACATCATTTCCTAAACGAGCAAGATGGTGCTCGAGAGTCCCAATTGAGCATCCGATTCCAAGTATTTTTGCTGGTATTTTTGTTGTTTCTAAAATATTGGAGTAAAAATCTTTTTGTTTTTTAGAAACAGGATACAATTCATCATAATATTCTATTAAATTATTTAAAAATTCCATATATAAACAGTATAAGTCAAAAAAATCGAATTTACCAGAGTAGAGTTATAAAATTTATAAACCGGGAAAAATATGAATAAATTTTATTAACAGATTAAGTTTTATATGCTATATTATAAGAGTTAAAAAATGTAATGATGTTATTATTTAATAATAATTCTACTCTAATGTCCGACTAATAAATAAAAAAGTACAGTTCTAATAAAAATATTTTTCTTACTTGCACCATTATATTTTTTCATTTTCGAGCCGAAAAGAAATTAGAGAGGTGTGTAAAAATGAATCTAACAAAGAAAATCACAGTTTTTTGTACAAGTATTATAATTATTTTGTTTACTGCAATTGCAATAAATTCTTGTAATATTGGTTTGGGAGAGTCTGTAGATACAGAATCTCCTAGCTTAGCGATTACATACCCTCCTGTTGATGTTGTTATTAGAGATGAGTTTGTTTTTTCCGGTACTTGTTCGGATGATAAAGGCTTGTCATCTGTAAAAGTTACTGTTACAAATACAGATACAAATACTAGTTATGGCACTTTTTCAGCAACAATAAATGAAGATAAAAACACATGGTCTATATACTTAAATCAATCTACCGGAATAGATGACTGGGGAAGAGAAACGTGGTCTTTTCCTGATGGTAATTATACAGTAGATGTTGTGGCATATGATGATGCTGATAGAAGTTCGGGTACTAGTTCTCGCTCTTTTACAATTGATAATACTGCACCTGTTTTTATTTTAAGTAGTCCTGCTTCGATAGATAGTGATAGTCCTACTGCGTATGGTAAAACATTTAAAGTAAATGGGACAATTGCTGATGATAATACAGTAAAAACAATGAATGTTTCTGTATACGATACAGAAGGAAATTTAAAACACACTTTTTCAGAAAACAATATAGAAACCGCTGGTGGTACGAGTGTAAAAATTGCTGAATATGATAGTGATTCGACAACCACAGAAAATGAAAACTATGAAAAAATATATGATTTTACAAGTTCGGATAGCACACAAAAATTTAGTTGTTCAGTTGAATAAGTAGATTCTGCAAAACAATATACAAATTCTGATGATGATTCAGAAACAGGGAATGCCACATCTCTCTGTTTTTTAAATGATGCTCTTGATGACATTATGAGTGGGAATGATGGTTTAGAAGCTTCGGAAATAAAAAATATAATAAACGGCACATATACTGGATCAACTGATTCTGATACTGTTTTAGATTTTTTATATGGAGATCCTAGTGACACGACTTCTACAGGGGTCGAAACTGATACTGCTATTACAAATACGTATTTTACGTTAAACCCAGAAGCAGGTCCTACATTTAATGTTGCTGGGTTTAGCATTACAAAAGATAAATATGAAAATGCAAGTAATGCATCTTTAGATTATACTTTGACTGTTCAAACGGTTGCTGGTGAAGATGGTACTTACTTTTATCCAAACTCTTTTACAGTATATATTTTTGGACCATATGACTCTGTGCCTGACTATTTAGATGATCTCTATGAAAACCCAGAAAATTATGATGGAATTGTTGCTGATGATGGAACCGAAGATACATATAATGATGCTATTCAAATTGCATCAAATAGTGACTATTCTGGTAGTTCTGTAGAATCGTATAATTATGCTGTTACAATAGATCCGGATGATGGAGGCATAATTGTTTCTGATAAATATTACTTTATCGTAGAAACCGGAGAAGATAAAAATGGTATCGAAATAGAACCTAGTGGTGATTACTATGGATTTATTGGGACAGTTTCAGGTAATCCCCCTACGATCACGGTGACTTCACCGGAAGATCTTTCTGTTGTAAATTCTGGAGAAAAGACATTTACTGGAACAGTTACAACGGAAACAGAAGGTATATCTTCTGTTGCATATAGCATTTCTGTTACAGATGAAAATGCAAGTGATACTTCGACTTTGTATACCATATCAGGTGATGCTGTCTTAACAGGTTCCAGTAATCCTTATGCTTGGAGTTTTGATGTAAGAGATGGAGAGGAATATACAGAAGTTTCTGAAGGTGAACAGTATTTGTATACAGCAACTATTACTGCAGAAGATAATAATGGCAATACATCTAAAACAACAAGCCGAGTCCATATCGATACGACAGATCCTGTTGTTTCAATAAGTTCAGTTACCCCAACAGTTACACGAACTTCAGACAGTGAAGTTTGTGTAAATGGTGAAGTCACCGTGAGCGGGAAAATAACGGAAACAAATTTAGCTTCTGTAACTTTGACCGTAAGTGATAATGCAGATACACCGAAAACGAATGTTTATGATCTGGGAGCGGTATATTCTTTTGATAAAAGCATAGATACGACAGAATATACCGATGGACAAACTCTTACTTTTACGCTTTCTGCTACAGATGAAGGTGGTAATACAAGTAGTGAAGAGATTTCATATACTATAGATCAAAGTACCGATAACCCAGTGGTTTCATTAAGTAATGCTGATAGCTCTATAGATGATTCAGACGACATAGATACATCAAGTAACTTATTTGGTACTGTAAGTAATAATAAAATTCTTGGGACAATTAGTGATGATGATGGGATTGCATCTTATAAAATTGGCTATCGTACGTATAATGCTCTTAATTTTGATGAAGATGACAGTAATGATGTTGGAAGTTATACGTACGAAGATGGGAATAGCGATTCTTCTGAAGTAACTTTAACAGCTAAACCAACAACAAAATCGATAAGTTATGTATTACCAGCTACTGAAGGTACTTATGATATAAAAATTGCAGTAACGGACAGTGTTGATACAACAGCTGAGTATAATACAACTACATCTGCTTTTGTTGTTGGAGTAGATAGTGGTGCTCCTTCATTTACAAATGTAACACCAACTGATGGCAATTTTTATTCAAGCAGTATTCCTATTACAGGAACTTTAACAGATGCTAGTGGTGTTGTAAGCCTAGTTGCAAAAATTACAAATGACTCTTCAACCGAAACAAGTGTTGCTGGCAGTGATAGTCACTATTTAACTGAAACTGAAATTAGCGGTGATGTTACGGCTGGAGCAAGTTGGAGTGACGATAGTGATGTTCCAGATGCAACTGGTGATTATACGATAACATATACAGCAACAGATAAATATGGACAGGAGTCCTCGTATGCTATCTCTTATGTTGTAGATAAAACAGCTCCAACAGTAACTGTTGCTGATTTAACGAATCCTTATATTAAAAAAGAAGATAAATATAAATTCTCAGGTACTATTAAAGATAATGATCGTGGTAGTGGTGAAGATGGAGTTATCTACACAATAGGTAGTGGTGATGATGAACTGACAGGGGACGCTACAATAACAGGTACTGCTTGGTATGTGTATGTTGATGTAAGCACTCTTAGCGGAGAACAGACAATTTCATTTATAGGGTCAGATGTTGCAGAAAATGAAGCAGAAGCAATTTATAAAACAATCTATATAGATGATGCAGCCCCTACAACTACAATCTACTCAAATGATACTGATACTTCTACAACTTCTGGCTTATATACTTCAGATGGTACCGAAATAACAGATACAGATGTTTCTGACAATGTTGTTTGGGGATCTAGTTATCTTGCAAAAGAAGCTTTTACGCTTAAAGGTACAATTACAGAAACCTATTTAGATACGGCAACGTTAACAGTAACAAAAGATGGATCTGCAGTTGATGGAGCAACCTTCACTACTGGTGGTGATTCATCGGGTACCGCAGTTGAAGGGGATTGGACATATGAGCAAGACGCAAATTCAGATGGTACTAACGACGGATTATATGTATATACAATTTCTATAACAGATAAAGCTGGGCGTGAGTATGAAAAGTCAATTTCAGTTCGCGTTGATACTACAGCTCCTGTACTAAGTGTAACCTATCCTGGAAGTGGTGAATCAACAGATTCTTCAACATATACATTAAAAGGAACAGTTATAGATGCTGGTAGTGGTGGAGTAACAGTTACCTATCAACTCAATAGTGAAGATGCGGTTAATGCAGAGCTAACAGGTTCTACTTGGACAGCTGAAAATGTTGATTTAGGTTCTACAGAAGGTACAATTGTATTAAAAGTTAATGCACAAGATAAACTTGGTAATGTTGCAGAAGAAGAGGAAATAACATTCTACTATGATAAAGCTGCACCTACTCTTACTGAAACGGCAATTGGAGTTAGTGGGTTAACAACAAACACCTCTTTTACTTTATCAGGTACAGCAACTGATTCAAATGGATTAACTTCTGTAATAATTACAGATGATTCATCTGATGATACGTGGAGTTTCCTGACATCAGATAGTACATTAGGTGCTTCTCCTGCTAGTTGGACACAGGCCATTACACCGGCTGATGATGGTACGCATGTTTATACAATTACACTCACTGATGCTGCAAATAAGACAGCAACAAAAACACGTACTGTAACTCTAGATACAAATGCGCCTTCTATGACAATTATTGACTTTGAGGATGCTGTAGAAGGGACCTATTATGGTTCAACACAAGTTGGATTAGAAATTACAACCAAAGATATGGATAGCACAAATTCTATTGCTGGTTCAGGGGTTTCATCTGTTTCTTATAGTACAGATTATGACACTGATACTGAAACTGGTAATTGGGTCAGTCTGACGAAAGGAGACAGTACTTGGACAGGATATGTATCGTGTTCGACGGAGGGTGATAATTCTGTATATTTGAAAGCAACAGATGCTGCTGGAAATGAAGCAATTTCAACAGAATACATATTAAAAGTTGATACGACAGCGCCTACATGTGAACTAACAAGTGTAGATGGGAATTCTACTACTCCAAGTGCAACAAAGCTTGTAAATGGAGAAGAAAGCGTTATTGTAAAAGGAACAGCAGATGATAGTGCAAGTGGTATTTCTTCTGTAAAGATAAAAGTCAATAGTAATGATTTTACGAGCCCTGATGTTACCGTAACTGATTTTACAAGTGATACTTGGACTGCAGAAATCCCTACAGACAAACTGGCAAGTGGTACTGTATGGGCTCAAGCAATTGATAAAGCTGGTAATTCCTTTACTGTTAATCTATTTACATTACAACTTGATGCAGAGGATCCTTCAATTAGTGTGACTTCTATAGCTGATGCAGATAGTGATACGGAGGGTACTCAAGTAAACGGTACCATATCTATAAACGGGACTGCGAGTGATGATCAAACTCTAAGCACGGTCACACTTCAATATGAAAGTGGGGCAGATGTCTGGACAGATTTAGGTACAATTACGGGGACTTATTCTTGGGAAACTACAGATATTGATACTTCTAGTTTAAGCTATGATTGTGATTCTTCAACCGATGGAACACAGGTTTGTATTAAAGCAACAGCAACTGATGCTGCAGGAAATACTGCATCTGATGACATTATAATTACGGTAGATCAGGACACAGATAGACCTATTATAAAGATATCTAACTTACAATTAGCTGACATGACATCAAGTAATTATGTTTGGTTAGAACAAACAAGTACATTATATGGAACTGTAACTGATGATGATGGTGTTGACTCTTTAATAATTAAATATAAATACAAGGATTCCTCAGATTATACAACTGCAACTGTTTCTGTTTCTGGTAGTTCGTGGAATTATACATTACCAGAGGGCGATGGGTCTTATTTATTGACATTTGTTGTGACTGATGACGATGGTACGGTATTTACATCCTCGACTGAAGCTTCAACAACAAGTGTTCCAACTCCAAAAATTTCTGATACAGAAGATATTCCGAACACATTTGGATATACCGATTCTTCAAGTGTAAATACAAATGTATATGTTAAGGTAGATACGAATCAACCTATTTTATCTACTCAAGGGCTAAGCTCTGATAATGGGACTACATGGAATACTGCATATAATGAATTAACGCTTGGAGGAAGTGATATTCCTTCAATAGAGTTACGAGTAACTGCAAGTGATGCAAATGGGATAGCAGATGTTAGCGCTTCTGTTTCTGGTTTGGTCGATTCTGATGGATCTGACGTGGATGATGCAACTTATTCTGCTACAGAAGAGACAATCGATGATGTAGATTATTATGTGTTTGATTCTATAGACTGTTCAGACGGTTCTGGATACATGACAATTACAATAACTGCTACGGATAATGCTGGATTAACGGCGACAACATCTCTATCTGTGCAAGTAGATAATACAAGCCCAGAAATTACAATAATTACTCCTTCTAGTACAATTAATAGTGAAGAAACAATTCGTGGTTCTGTTGACGAGACCGTTACCTTATATTATGCAGTATCAACTGAAAGCTCTGGATCTCCATCGGTAACATCTGATCAAATTGATGCTTTAGTTACAACCGATACTGATGTTGGCTCTACTGCATGGGAAGAAATTTTAGCGAGCTCTCTTTCTTGGAGTATATACTTTGATGGTGATTCTTCTACTACAACGGAGACCCATACAGATTTACTTAAATATTATATAAGTACACTTGGGATAACAACAGAAGAAAATATCGATGCAGATTCCGACGATTCAAATCAATATGATACAATAACTACATTGTACTTATGGATAAAAGCTGTTGATGAAAATGGAAATAGTTCCTATGAATATGAAGAATTAACAATTGATCCTCAAGGTGATCGTCCTACTGTTAGTTTAAGTTATCCAGATAATGGAGCCGTTCTTGGTGGTTCAATAAGATTAATCGGTTCAGTTGATGATAATAATAATGATGCGGAATATGCTTGGGTACAAATTGATTCAGACAATGATGGTACCTTTGATTCTGATGATATTGCAGTCTTAAAAAACTATACTGACGATTACACACTTGGAAATATGACAACGAATACTGCATATACTTCGACTGAATTGTCTGGTACATTAGAACCGGATAATACTGCAATAATGGTAAGTTTATCTGGTGGAAGTTGGAACTTAACAATTAATGAATCTGGCGAATTTGACTCGACTGAAGAGTCAAGTACTAATACAATTAATTTATGGATTTATGCAACAGATGAAGCTTACAATCAAAGTGCTTCTGTAGAATGTACTGTAGAGATTGATAATAATATACCAATTTTTGTTCAAGATTCATTATATCTAGTGCAATATGATGATGGAGACGGTACGGCTTGTACAGATGGGTCTGTTTCTTCTGGGGATACTGTAGTTTCTCAGAAATATACAGAAGACATGAGTATAAGTGGAGTTTGGTATTTAATTGGTAATATTACAGATGAAAGTGGTATTAGCGAGATAAGAAAAGATGGATCTATTGTTGCTGATTCTGACACAACAAGTGAAGAATTTACTGCATATACAGATTCTGAGACAGGGGTGACCAATTATAAAATGAATATTCCTGTCGGTGATTCTACGACAGATTCAGTTGGAACAACAGAAATTAGTATTAAGGCCACAGATAATAATACAAATTCGACATCGTCTTCTACAAAAGAATTTACTATTTATTATGATAATAAACCACCAGAACTAAGTACAGATGATGACTATTATATTAGTTCGACCGTTCAAAATAGCAATGGTTTTTATAGTTTAAGTGGAATTGCAAATGAAGATTCTGTGGATGGGACTAACCAAACTGGTGTAAAGAGAATTGCTTTCTACTTTACTCGAAATCTTAGTTATACCGAAGAAACGTATGATGCGGACACAGATACAACAACAACCGAAGACATCACGGTAAGTAATATCTATGATGTAATGCTAGATTCTGATTCTAGTGCTATTGAATATACAAGTGGTGATTCTTATAACTCTGGTGATTACACGATAAGTTATTGTGCAGATGATGGTTTATATTGGAAAACTCACTCAAGTATTACGGTAAGTGGTTCTGCTCTTACACTCTCTACAGAAGACGAAAATATACATGAAGGCGGTCTTGTAAAAGTAAATGGTGTTATTTATAGAATCGATGGTGTTTCTGATGATGGATTAACCATAACCTTAGACAGTGAACCTGGGGATGCAACAACTGCATATTTTGCAGTAGCTCAAGTTGTAGATAATTTTACAGCAGAGGGGTCTGGATCGACAAAAAATGATGCAGGTTATTATACAGACGCAACATATGATGATGGCGACCTTATGATTGAAAGCATCATAAAACAATCTACTACATATTATTGGGAAGCAAATATTAATTCAACAAATATTTCTGATGGACCTGTTGTCATTCACTATGTAGTTTTTGATGAAGCAGGAAATAGTAATGTAGAGACAATCGATGATGCATTTATTAAAAATAATCAACCTCGAATAGTTGGTGTTTCTGTTGGAACTGATGAAAACGGAGATGGCTCTGTTACAGATTCGGATGATAATGAATATGTTTCTATGAGCGGTTTGTATGAAAATGGCTATTATGATTCTGGAAGTAAAGTAACAAATGCAACCTTCCCTATTCAAAATGGTACTGAAGCAACCTCGTTGTTATCAATAAAAGGTAAGACCGTTATTAAACCAGAAACTGTTGGTGGAAATGGAGTTATAAAATACAATTATACAGTTTCAACTTATGATTCTGGTTTAGTTTGGAATGATCCATATTATGAGGTGGATGGTGTTGAATCGCTTGGATCTGGAAGTACAGATGATACCGTTCTTACTTCTGAAATAGATTTTGATGTTGCAGATTTCTTGAGTGCTGATGATACTGGAACAGGTGATGAGATTGTGGATGCAAATCTACAAAAGTTCAGTTTTAAATTGTGGGATTCGACACCGGGAACAACATCTGGAACAGATAGTCAATATGTAACAATGAATATTATTATGGATGTTGCAATAAGGGATGCAACAGCAGCAACAAACGTCATTATTCCGTTCTATTGGAATGATAGTGATGATAATTCATTGTACGAAAATAGTACTGATAATGGTCACATAGAATTACCAGAAGATTTACCTGAAACAATATTTATAGATGCTAGTGGTGAATATGATACAGATCCAAAAGTTTCTGGACAAATTGTTATAGAGGGTATTGCCCATGATAATACTTTGTTATCTGGACTTACTGCAAGCATTGAAACTTTTAAGAGTGGTGCAGACTTGACTATTGCAACGTATGACAGTGGGGCTTGGACTTCTGGGAGTGAATTAACAGCTTTTGATACGAATGGTTGGGCATGTGAAATTACACAAGCAACATACAGTGAATATGAAGCAGCTAATCTTGGGGATATTCCTTCGGATAAAACTGGTGATGATTTGGTAGATTATGCTTCGCAGGATACCGGACATACTGTACATTGGAAATTATATTTTGATTCATCAAAAATCACGAATGTAGCAGATACGGATATAGCTATTTCTGTAGAAGCAACTGATCAAGGTACGCCTGACTTAGATGACGATGGTACTACTGTTAATTATACATCTAACACGTTTGTTCCGATAACAGGTCAAACAGGTGAAGTTGATACAAGCACAGATGAGGATACTGATGCTGATGATTATACCAGTAAGTATCAAATTGATGTTGTACCGTATATAACAGCTATACACACAACTAATCGTAGTGATAGTGGTCTAAAAGACAACAATATACGAAGCGCAAGTGGAAAGTATTCAGTTCTTTATGATAGTTCTGCAACTGATACAGACTTTATAACTGCTAGTGGATTTAACTTAGAAGATTCTGATGTATATATTACAAACTCAACAGATGTACTAACAGAAACCCTTACTGATGCTGGCATTGATGCTACAGCAACTTCAAGTAGCGAAATATCTTTTTCTAATAATATTTCTAATTCTGGTTATTTGGATGTATATACAAATGGAATTCGAACTCTCAATAATATAAACGACAATAGTGCTGCGGGCAGTTATACAATAACAGGAACAAATAGTACTGATTATCAGCAAATGTATAATAGAGAGCCTGATGTATATGAAACTAAAAATATACAGTTAACCGATGATCGTTATTTACGAATGTTTGATATGAAGGATACCGGAATAGCAAATGGATATTATCCAAATATGTTGATGGATGGTGATAATCCTGTATTTGGATATGTAGATTTGAATGGTGTAAATTCTTTAAGCTCGTTTTCTACAAGCTATTCTACGTCTTATATGCCACAAAGAGCATACTATGATGTAGCTCAAAAAAAGGTTACAGATATAGAATATTTGATTGGAGCTTCAAATTGGTCAGGAATGGGTATGGCAGAAGACGATAATGGAGATTATTATCATGTTACAGTTTATGATCGATCTGGAGGACATATGGCTTTCATTTATGACAGTTTTGCTGAAGATGAAGGTGATGGATGGGGTGATGGAATTGGTTACTCGGGTTACTCTGGGGATTGGTGTCAGTACGAAAATAACAATGCTATAGCACTTGAAAGTGTAGATTATGGGAATGGCACTTTTATAGGACGTTATCAGAATCCTCAAATGGTAGTTACAGGTAATGCAAATTCAACAGCACAAGTATATATGGCGTATTATGATGCTAATACAACTAATAAAAATATTATATTTAGAGATTTTAGGGTCGGAACTAGTTCTATGACAAATACTTTGAATTATGATACTACAGATTATGTTACTAGGTATTCAAATCTATCCGAGGAAAACACTTCTGGTCGGCAAACTGCAGTTTCTAGTGCCTCTAAATATTTTGCTATGGTAGTTGCGTCTGATAGTACTGTAATAATTGTGTACTATGACCAGTCAGCTGGAAAATTGAAATTGGCATATTCAACGAGTCCAGTTGATGGAAGTGCCCCTACTACAAATCAAGGTTGGACCACTTCTTCTCTTCTTAATTTCCCTGATTATGTTGGCCAGTATGTATCTATGACTATAGACAGCAGTGATAATCTACATATAGCAGCATATGATGCTAATGATGGTGATTTAAGATACATGCGTGTTGAGGATTATAAAACAGCAACAGCTCCTTCTTTCGATTGCACAGTAGATCAGGCAGGAAGTGTTGGTAACTGGACTCAGATTAAACTTAATAGTAGCGATATTCCATATATTGCATATTATAATTCTACAGAGACCGGATCTCATGATGCAATAAAACTTGCGTATGCAAATAGTGCAACTGTAACAGAAGGTGGTGTAGATGATAATGACTATACAACTGGTGCTTGGGAATACATGACTGTTCCTTCTATTACAGCGGCTCAAGGTGGAAGTGATAAGTTTAAGCAAGTAAACTTAGGCTTTGATTCTAAAGGAAAACCTGTTGTTGGTTATCTTGGTACGAACATTGAGTTTGGTAAATGGCTAGATGAAACAGACTAAACAAGCGAACAATCCGTTGTATGGGATAACTTTAAAGCAGATTGTAACCGAGCTAGTTGAAAAGTTAGGTTGGAAAGAGATGAATCGGCTGGTTAGAATAAATTGTTTTTATTCTAACCCAAGTGTTAAATCGAGCCTGACTTTTTTGCGAAAAACTAATTGGGCTAGGCTTAAAGTTGAGCAAATGTATATTGACGAGTTTTGCGAAAAAAATGTCATAAACAATGATTTACACGAGAAAAAAGAGCTACTCACTGAAAACGTCAAATCATAAAAATTGAAATATTGTGATTTTATGTGTATTGGTAAAGACAGTTTGGGAATAAAACTGCTACAATTGACAGTATCGATAAAATTTTATACAGTATGCCGAGGTATTGAATGACAACAATTACAGTGTGCATGGGAAGTTCTTGTTATAGCAAAGGAAATTCGCAAAACGCAGAAATAATTCAAAGATTTATAAAAAATAATAATTTAACAGACACTGTAGTTGTAAAAGGAAGTTTATGTAGTGAGCAATGTAAACTTGGTCCTAACATAAAGATTAACGACAAATTTTTTTCTAATGTTTTACCAGAAACGATAGAAGGTCTACTCGAAAGAGAACTAGGAATTAATAAATGACATATGTATCTCCGATCTACACAGAGCAGACAGAGTGCCAAGATTGTTATAAATGTGTGCGAAATTGTCCTGCAAATGCCATAAAAGTAGAGCAAGGGCATGCAATGATAGTTGCAGAGCTTTGTGTTATGTGTGGACGCTGTGTAGTAAACTGTCCGGCACATGCAAAACGCATTCGAAATGATTTACCGCTTGCATTGCAAGTGATAGAACAAAAAGAAAAAGTGTTTGTTTCTTTGGCGCCTTCTTTTGCTTCTGAATTTCCAGAATTTACATCTGAGCAATTGTGTGCAGCTCTTAAAAAGCTAGGTTTTTATGGTGTGAGCGAAACTGCAATCGGAGCTGATCTTGTATCTGCACAAATAGCAGAAGATTTACAAGGTATTGAATCGGGTAAAATAGAACAAAAACTGTTTTTGTCTTCGGCGTGCCCCAGTGCTGTAGAGTATATAAAACGATTATACCCATACTATGCTAATTATATAACAGACAGGTCTTCTCCT
Source organism: Treponema sp. CETP13 (assembly GCA_001885315.1). Taxonomy (GTDB): domain Bacteria; phylum Spirochaetota; class Spirochaetia; order Treponematales; family Treponemataceae; genus CETP13. Next base: position 51,690 of record MLPZ01000010.1, on the reverse strand, counting down.
TTACTTGCACATTCTCGATTTTTACATAAAACCTATGGTGAGGATATTGGGGTAGTGTTTATTGGGCCTTGTATTGCTAAAAAACGAGAAGCAGATGTATGGGGATCTATTGATGTAGCATTAACTTTTAATGATTTACATGACTGGTTTGAAGAAAAACAAATTACTCCTAATGCTATGGCACAACTTCTTAAAAAAAACGCAGATTCAAGTACTAAAGATTTAGATAATAAAGAATATTCGTTTGTTCCCTTTAGAGCTGCAGGTGGAAGTATGTATCCTGTTGATGGTGGAATGATTGCTTCTGTTAAAAATTATATAAAGTCATCTAATGCTCGTTTTATGACGGTAACTGGTCTGGATTCTATCCCTGACATTTTTGGTGGATTAAAACCGGAGGAACTAAAGAGACCTCTTTTTATAGAACTTTTGTCTTGTCCTGGTGGTTGTATAAATGGACCTGGGACAAGGAATGGTAAATCTGCAGCCATTAAACGTGTACAATTACTAGATTATGCAGAATCAGCAGAGAAAACTCTTTCTGATAAAGTTCTTTCTGACAAAGTTGATTTGACAGGGACTTTGCCGGTTGTTGCAGACTCAGTTGAAGAGTATAGTGAAGAAGAAATACAAGGTGCATTGAGGTCTGTTGGTAAATATACTGTTGAAGATGAACTTAATTGCTCTTGTTGTGGATACGATACTTGTCGTGATTTTGCAAAAGCAATACTTGCTGGGAATGCCGAAAAGAATATGTGTGTTTCGTATATGCGAAAATTGGCACAAAAAAAAGCAAACGGTCTTATAAAAGCTATCCCAAGTGGCGTTCTTATTTGTGATTCTAAAATGCAAGTTGTTGAATGTAACTATAATTTTGCAAAGCTTATGGGACGAGATATACTCGCAATGTATGATGCAAAACCGGGACTTGAAAGTGCGGACGTTACAAAACTTATAGATTTTCATCGATTTTATGCAGATGTATTAACAGAAAATGGCCCAGATGTTATTGAGAGAGAAGTACATAATGGCAAGAAGATATTTCATGTTACTGTTTTTGCTATCGAAAAAGGCGAAATTGCGGGATCAGTCATTCAAGACGTTACTGCACCTCAGATTCAACGAGATAGAATTGTAAATCAAGCTCATAAAGTAATTGATAAAAACTTGTCAGTGGTTCAAAAAATAGCTTTTTTACTTGGTGAAAATGCAGCGGAAACTGAATCCATGCTAGAATCGATTATCGAATCATTTTCGGGTGATGATGATAATGAGGATGCTGAATGAGTACAGCATATTCTGGTGATGATGAAACTTTTATAGAAGTTGGTCACTATCAAGTATGTAAATATAATCAACATGCTTATGGAGACAATTTTTTATCTCGCAAAAATCCAGCTGATGGTCGTGTTATAACAACTTTGTCTGATGGTTTAGGATCAGGCATAAAAGCAGGGGTTCTTGCAACTCTAACAGCAACGATGGCGACAAGTTTTATTGAAGCTGATATTCCTATTAAAAGAGCCGCCGAAGTTATTATGAATACATTGCCTGTTTGCAAAAAACGTGGAATTAGCTATGCTACTTTTACACTTGTAGATATTGAACCGAGCGCGGCTGTACGTATCATGGAGTATGATAATCCTCCGTATGTAATTATTAGACAACAGACTGTTGTTGAGCCCATAAAAGATTTTTCTACAATTCAGCGCAAAAATAAGGCGACTGGTCCAAAGCGAGAGGCTATTTTACAATATTCAAAGTATATGGCAAAGCCGGGGGATCGATTAATATTCTTTTCTGATGGGGTAACTCAAGCAGGCATGGGAACCCCAAAATTACCTTTTGGTTGGGGAAGTGCAAATGTTCAAACTTTTATAGAAAATACTATTTATGAAAACCCACAGATTAGTGCACGAGATTTAGCACGAAAAATAGTTCAAAAAGCTGAATATCATGATGGTTACAAAGCAAAAGATGATATAACTTGTTGTGTAATATATTTTAGAAAACCTCGTGACTTGCTTGTTTTGACAGGGCCTCCCTTACATAGAGAAAATGATACTGATTTTGCGCGTTCGTTTTCTATGTTTGGTGGGCGTAAGATAGTTTGTGGAGGAACGACAGCGAACATAATTTCTCGTGAATTAAATAGACCCATTACTGTTGATTTAAAGAATCTTGATCCGAAAATTCCGCCAGTGTCTTATATGGAAGGCTCTGACATGATAACAGAAGGAATTATTACACTCGGGGCTGTTTCTAATCTTCTCGAAAATGGAGAATGTGCTGTCCCAAAACATATAAATGCTGCTACCAAAATGTTTGATATTTTGTTAGATTGCGATAGGATAAATTTTATGGTAGGAACAAAAATAAACGAAGCACATCAGGATCCAAATATGCCTGTAGAATTAGAAATTCGTCGAAATATAGTTAAAAAAATAGCAGGATTACTCGAAAAAAAATATCTAAAAGAAGTATACATAACGTATTACTAAAAAAATAAAAGATACCAAGGAGAAAACGCATGAAAAAGATTAAAGTTTCGATCTGTACAGGGACAGCTTGCTACGTTATGGGGGCTTCTGAGCTCTTACTCCTAGAGGAAAAGCTGCCTACAGATTTAAAAGATAAGGTAGAAATTGAAGGGGTAATGTGTTTAGGCAAATGCAAAAACGCGTCGAACGGTAAATCCCCTTTTGTTCTAGTAGATAAAGAACTGGTTTCTGATGCCACAATAGAAACAGTTATCGAAAAAATATATGAAAAACTGGCAAAATAAACGGAGAAATACATGCTTAATATTAATAATAATGCAGCACATCTAAAACGGGATATTTTAGTCCATATGACCAATCTTCAGCTCGAAGGTAAATTAGTTGAAGAGCTTGATGCTTTACCACGTTTGCTTTTCCCTGATGGAAAAGAACCAATACGGTGTTGCATCTATCATGACCGAGAGGTTATTCGAATGCGCATAATAGCTCGGCTTGGATTTTCTCTTGAAGAAGCAGATATAAATAGGTCTTTGGGATCTTTTGCTGCTGAAGCGCTACAAAGGGAAAAACCAACTTGGCCTATTCTTACTGTTTTGGATGATGCTTGTAATGCCTGTGTAAAAACACAGTATCTTGTTACTGACGCGTGCCAAGCTTGTCTTGCTCGTCCGTGCAAGATGAACTGTCCTAAAAATGCTATAGATATTACAAATGGGCGAGCACATATAAACAAAGATTTATGTATAAACTGTGGTTTATGTATGAAAAATTGTCCATATACTGCAATTATTCGAATCCCTGTTCCCTGTGAAGAAGCATGTCCTGTAGGGGCAATTACAAAGGACGAAAACGGAAAAGAAACAATTGATTATCACAAATGTATTTTTTGTGGTAAATGTATGAGTAATTGCCCTTTTGGAGCAATGATGGATAAAAGCCAGTTGGTTGATGTTCTTAAACACATTATGGAAGGTAAGAAAAAGGTGCATGCCTTATATGCTCCTTCTATTGCGGCTCAATTTAAAGCTCGCCCAGGGCAATTAGAAGCTGCCTTGAGTGAATGTGGTTTTAATAGGGTTTGGGAAGTTGCAATTGGAGCAGATATAACGGCTGATAAAGAAGCAGTTGAGTTTGAAGAACGTATGGAAAAAGGTGATAAACTAATGACAACTTCATGTTGTCCCGCCTATGTTAGAGCAGTGCAAAAACATGTACCTGATTTGCTCGATTGTGTTTCAGATACAGAAACACCCATGCATTATACTGCAGAACTTGCAAAAAAAGCTGATCCTGATTGTATTACTGTCTTTATAGGCCCTTGTCTTGCAAAACGACGAGAAGGCATGGACGATGATAAAGTAGATTATGTACTTTCTGTCGAAGAGATGGGTGCTTTATTTATGGCAAAAAATATCGAAATAGCTGAAACAACACCAGAACCAGAGAACATAATTCCAACTGCTTCTGGTCGAAATTTTGCTGTCACAGGTGGTGTTGCCAATGCTGTAAAAGTCAGATTGAATGATCAGTCCATCCTTCGTCCTGCAGTTATTAATGGGCTCGACAAAAAAGGAATGTTGCAACTTGCTATGTATGGCAAAATGAAAGCTGGAATAGTTCCATATAAAGAAGACTCTCCAAATCTTGTAGAAGTAATGGCCTGTGAAGGTGGTTGTATTGGTGGTCCTTCTGTTATTACTAATCCAAGAATAGCTCAAGTACAACTAAAGAAATATGTAGAAGCTGGAGCATCTGATAAAATCTAATAGCCAATATATTTATTTTGCGCTATACTAAAAAAAATTAAATTGAATATCTTGCAAACTAAAGCATGTGTAACGTACAATTTAATTACTGTTTGGAGAAATTATGGCTATTAAAACTGATTTATGCCCTTGTGGTTCTGGGAAAAAATATGCAGAGTGTTGTGAACCAATAATAACTGGAAAAATTAAAGCCCCGACTGCAGAAGCTTTAATGCGTGCTCGCTACTCATCATACGAAAAAGATGCTGTAGATTTTATTATAAATTCTTGTACAAAACCTAAAGAGGGGAATAACGACATAGATGTCGAAGAGACTCGCAAATGGGCAGAAGAATCTACATGGCATGGTTTAACAATCTTACGTACAGAAAAAGGTGGTGTAGATGATGATGAGGGTATCGTAGAATTTACAGCCGTTTATACTACAAAAAAAGGTATGAAAGAAGTACACAAAGAGCGATCTTACTTCACAAAAAAAACTGGCGAATGGTTATATGAAACAGGAGAGCTTATTCTTACTACTGTTGTCCGTGAAGGTGAAAAAGTCGGTCGTAATGATCCTTGCCCTTGTGGTAGTGGTAAAAAATACAAAAAATGTTGTGGTAGATAAATGTCTAAAAAAACTGTTGATAGCATGAATGAAAGTCAGTCTCTTCGTGTTAAAAGTTTGCATACAACTGTAATTACAGGTTTCCATGCCATTGAAGAGCGATTGCGAAAAGCTATTGCAGTAAAGACAGATTTGGCTGTCTTTACTATTTATTATAGTAAGATTGGGCCTCGAGTAAAAAAAATACTTGCTATGGCAAAAGATGCAAACATTACATGTGAAAAAGTTGAGAACAAACAACTTGATGAACTTGTAATAAATTTAGATACAACAGCGCAGGATCATAGAGGAATTGTTCTTAAAATTACTGGGGTTCAAGAAAAGCAAAACAATGTGGTTGATTTTGATACTTATTTGGATAAGCTTTGTGATAACGAAAATGGAGTTTCTACTACAAGCTCTATAACAGTAGTTTTACTTGATTCTGTTACTGATCCTCATAATGTTGGAGCCATAATAAGGAGTTGTGATCAATTAGGTGTTGATTTATTTGTAGTTCCGGAAAGTAATAGTCCAAAAGACGGTGAAATAATTGCTCGGTCAAGTGCTGGAGCAAATGCTTGGATTCCTATAGCTATAGTACCAAATCTTACGAGAGCAGTTCAAAAATTAAAATCTAAGAATTTTTGGATATACGGAGCGGATGCAGGAGGAGAACCTACAACCAAAATCCAGTTTGCTCAAAATACAGCACTAGTTATGGGAAGTGAAGGGACTGGGATACATAGATTATTAAAAGAAAAATGTGATACCATTGTATCTATTCCTACAGTAGGAAAACTAGATAGTTTAAATGTTTCTGTTGCTGCTGGGATTCTTATGTACGAAGTGCATCGTCAAAAGTATACAGGAATAAGTAACTAGTATTTTTGTAATTTATGCAACTTTGCACACTTATGTGTGTCTGATAACATAGAAAACCATATTAGGGGGTCTTAATGTCTGAAAATACAAACGAAGGGAATGTGACACAACAAAGTACTGAAACAGAGCTTACTCCTCGCGAAAAGGCAAAAATTAAAATTAAAGAGCTAAAAGAGCAGTACAAGAAATCAGTTCACAAAGTTAAATACGAGTTGAAATTGGAAAAACTTGCTGATAATACAAAAGCAATTGATCGTGCATGCAAAAAAGAAAATCGCAAACGTTATAGAGAAGCAAAACGTGAAGAATATATGCTTAGATCAAAAAGATATACTACTGGTGAAGAAGTTTTTAATTCTATAACTCATGGAATTGGGATAGGTCTAGCAATAGCAGCAACAGTTTTGCTTATTGTAAGAGCAGTTATGTATTCTCCTATTGAGATGCGCGCACAATATGTTACGGCGTGGTCTATTTTTGGAGCGTCACTAATTATCTTGTATACGATGTCTACTCTGTATCATGCACTCACCCCCCAAAAAGCTAAAAAAGTATTTGCTATTTTTGATCATGCTTCTATATATTTTCTAATTGCTGGTACTTATACACCTTTTTGTTTAACAACATTATATGGCCCTCTAGGCTGGACAATATTTGGTATAATATGGGCATTGGCTATCTGTGGAATTACATTGTATGCAGTTTTTGGTAGCCGATTACGATCTGCTTCTGCACTAACGTATATTCTCATGGGATGGATGATTATAATTCCAATTAAACGTCTTATAGCAAATTTACCTCTTGTAAGTCTTCTTTTTCTAGTTGCAGGTGGTATTGGCTATACAGCTGGAGTCTTCTTTTATGTTAAGAAAAATAATAAGTGGACACATTCAATTTGGCATTTATTTGTTCTTTCTGGTAGTATTTGTCATTTTTTTGCAGTTTACTTAAGCATATAAATAATCTTAGCTATATTATTAGAGGCATATATGATAAAGGTTTTATCATATATGCCTTTTTTTAAACTTCTATTGTTCCTTCAAAAACTTTTGTTACAGGTCCCGTTAAAATTATTCCGTTATCTGTGTAACGAACAATTAATTTACCTCCAGCAACATTAACAGTGATATCTTCGTTCATAGAACAATATCCATTAAGAACTGCTGCTACAACAGCGGCACAAGCTCCTGTTCCACAGGCAGGTGTTTCACCATTACTTCTTTCCCAAACACGCATTTTTAATGCGGTTCTATCTATAACACGGACAAATTCTGTGTTTACTCGTTCTGGAAATAGTGCATGATTTTCGAATTTAGGACCAATTGCAGGTAAATTTACCTTATCAACAAAGCTACAAAATACAACACAATGAGGGTTTCCAATAGAAACAGAAGTTGCTAGATATTCTTTATCTAATACAATTATAGGTGAACTAACAACTGCATGTTTTGGAAGTGCTTGATTTTGTGGATTATCAGTTACAGCTGCAGGTACTGGATGTACTGCAAGTTTCGTTGGAATTTTCTTTGCTTCAAATATTGGATTGCCCATGTTTACACTGACACTTGTAACCGTTCCGGCTGATTTATATACAGTTAATTGCTGAACACCTTCTTTTGTTTCGATAGTTATATCTGCAGTGTGATAGCTAGAACCGTAGAGAGAAGCGATGTCATTTAAATTTTTATCAAAGACATATTTTGCAACACAGCGAATTGCATTTCCTGCAACAGGACTTTCTGTTCCGTCTAAGTTAAAGATACGCATTTTAACATCTGCTTTTGTACTATTTTCTACAATAATTAAGCTATCAGCTCCTATGCTTGTTCTTCGCTCGCATAAACGTACAGTAAGTGCTTCTGGGCTTTGTATTGGAGAATTAATTCCATTGCAAATTATAAAATCGTTATCTGCACTTTGCATCTTTGTAAATTCGAACTTTTCTTTTGTTTTACGCAATCGGTTACAATCAACAAGTTCTAATGTTTCAGGAGTAAAGCGACTTTTTAGGCTGAGAGCAAGTGCGTTTGCTGTATCAACAGATGTTAAGCAAGGGATATCTTTTTCGACAGCTTTTCGACGTAAAATAACACTGTCAGCTGTTGGAATACGGCCTTTTGCAGAAGTTGAAATAACATAATCTACTTTCCCAGTATCGAGTAAAGTTAATAAATTTCTTTCTTTATTTTCGTGAATTTTTTCTACAATTTCTACATCCATTCCAAAATCTTTTAGAACAGCTGCAGTTCCTTCGGTTGCATACAATTTAAATCCAAGTTCATAAAATATACGAGAAACTGCGACAATTTCAAACTGGTCACGTTTTCGAACAGTTATTAAGAGTCCTCCAGTTTTTTTCATTTTATATCCGGCTGCAATAAGACCTTTGTATAAGGCTTCATCCATAGTTCTAGCGATTCCTAACACTTCACCGGTAGATTTCATTTCTGGACCTAAATGTGTGTCTACATCACTCAATTTTTCAAAACTAAAGACAGGAACTTTGATTGCAACATTGGGTGCGACAGGGTACAGATCAATTCCGTATCCCATGTCTAAAAGTTTTTCACCAAACATTGCTCGAGTAGCAAGTTCAACCATCGGAACACCTGTTACTTTGCTTATGTAAGGAATTGTTCGGCTAGATCTTGGATTAACTTCGATAATGTTTAATTCGTTTTCATAAATTAAATACTGAATATTTACAAGCCCTTTAGTACCAAGTGCAAGTGCTAGTTGGCGTGATTGGGTAATGATTTTTTCGGTCATTATATCGTTTATATTCCAAGATGGATAAACAGCAATTGAATCGCCAGAATGAATACCTGTTCGTTCAATGTGTTCCATAATTCCAGGAATAAGAATGTTTTCTCCATCACAGATAGCATCAACTTCAAGTTCGATTCCCATCATATATTTATCTATAAGAACAGGGTTTGTGATACCTTGTGATAAAATAATTTGCATGTATTCACGAATATCGCTTTCGTTAAAGGCGATAATCATATTTTGTCCACCAAGAACATACGAAGGGCGCATCAAAACAGGATAGCCAATTTTTTCGGCAATTTCGAGTGCTCCGTCTGTGGTAAGTGTCGACATCCCTTTTGGACGGTGAATATGTAAACTTTGTAATAAAGCTTCAAAACGCTCACGATCTTCTGCTAGATCTATAGAATCAGCACTAGTACCAAGTATTGAAACTCCTTGATCAGATAAATATTGTGTAAGTTTTATTGCTGTACCACCACCAAAAGCAACTACAACGCCTTCTGGTTGTTCTACTTTGATTATTCCCATAACGTCTTCTGGAGTGAGAGGTTCAAAATATAATCGGTCTGCGGTGTCAAAATCGGTCGAAACAGTTTCTGGATTATTATTTATGATAGCAACTTCATAGCCAAGTTTTTTAAGAGCCCAAACACATTGAACAGAAGCATAATCAAATTCAATTCCTTGTCCAATTCTTATTGGACCAGAACCAAGTACAAGAATGCGTTTTTTAGGCTGTGTACCATTTTTTTTGCACGCTAATTCTCGTTGCTCTAAAAACTCTGCAGCTTCGTTTTGTGTGTCATAGGTAGCATAAAAATAAGGAGTTTCAGCTTTAAATTCGCCGGCACAAGTGTCTACCATCTTGTAGACAGGATAGCGATGTAAATTAGTTAGTTCTTGAGCTCCATTTAGAGGAAGACTACAATATTTTGCAATTGTTTTATCTGTAAATCCACGATTTTTAGCAATGTCATAGAGTTCTTGGCTAAATTTTGCCTGTCCTATTTTTACTGCTCTAAAAGCTTTTTGGACACGAGCTATGTTTACAAGTTTGTTTAAAAACCATTTGTCAATTTTGGTAATTTCATGAATATGATTTACACAAATAGAACTAGCATCGTTAAGTTGCATAACATCTGGACGAGCAGCATTTGTGTTTTCAAAGGTTAATGAGGCATCTGCAAAAACAGCACGTTTAATTGCTTCGTATAAAACAAATAAGCGTAAATCAGTGCATTGATGCAATCTTTCTTCTATTTCTGCTTCTGAGGCATTTTCGATTGTCGAAAGGTTTAAATCGTCTTGTCCAATTTCACAGCCACGAACAGCTTTCATAAGAGCTTGTTCAAACCCAGTGCCGATTGCCATAACTTCACCGGTAGCTTTCATTTGGGTACCGAGGGTTCTTTTGGCATAAACAAACTTATCGAAAGGCCATTTTGGCATTTTAACAACAACATAGTCCAAGGTAGGCTCAAAACAAGCTTTTGTTTTACCTGTTACTGCATTTGGGATTTCATCTAATGTATAACCAATAGCTATAAGTGCGGCTACTTTTGCAATTGGATATCCTGTTGCTTTAGAAGCCAAAGCCGATGAGCGCGATACCCTTGGATTTACTTCGATAACTGAATATTCAAATGTATCTGGATTTAATGCAAATTGGCAGTTACAACCACCTTCAATTTTAAGTGCAGAAATAATATTTAATGCAGCGGAGCGGAGCATTTGATATTCTTTGTCTGCTAATGTTACTGTTGGAGCAATAACTATAGAATCTCCAGTATGAACTCCTACGGGATCAAAGTTTTCCATGGAACAAACAGTAATTACATTTCCGTTTCCATCTCTAATTACTTCGTATTCAACTTCTTTCCAACCAGAGATACATTTTTCAACTAAAATTTGATGTATAGGAGAACGATGTATGCCGTTCTGTGCAATCTCTTTTAATTCTGCAAGATTATTTACAATTCCACCACCTGTGCCACCAAGCGTGAATGCAGGTCTAATTATTGCAGGATATCCTATGACATCATCTATAAATTTGATAGCTCCTTCGACAGAAGTTTCGACTTTTGAAGGTATACAAGGTTCTCCAATACTTTCCATGGTATCTTTAAACATTTGTCGATCTTCAGCTTTATCTATCGTCTCAGGGTTTGCACCTAACAGTTTTACTCCATTTTCTTCTAAAAAACCTTCTTTTGCTAATTGCATCGAAAGGGTTAATCCTGTTTGTCCACCAAGAGTCGAAAGAAGACTATCTGGTTTTTCTTTTAATATGATACGTTTTACTGTTTCTGGAATAAGGGGTTCTATATAGATTGCATCGGCCATACTTGGATCAGTCATTAAAGTCGCTGGATTAGAATTAATGAGCACAACATCTAATCCTTGTTCTTTTAATGCTTTACATGCTTGTGTTCCTGCATAATCAAATTCTGCAGCTTGTCCTATAATAATGGGACCAGATCCAATAACGAGAACTTTTTTTATATCTTTATTTAAAGGCATTTTATGCTCCTATCATTTTAACAAAATCATCAAACAAAAACCCTGTATCCAATGGTCCGCTTGATGCTTCAGGATGAAATTGAACTGTAAAGGCATTAATATTTTGGTATCGCAAGCCTTCATTAGTCTCATCGTTTACATTTATAAAAAATGGTTTCGAATTAGCCGGAAGGCCGTTATTAGAAACAGCATAGCCATGATTTTGACTTGAAATATATACACGATTTGTTTCGAGGTTTTTAACTGGTTGATTCCCACCACGATGGCCGTATTTTAGTTTTTCGGTTTTTCCACCCATTGCAAGTGCAAGTAGTTGATGTCCTAGACAAATACCAAAAATAGGCAAAGTCTTTTGTTTGCATAAGGTTGCAAGCTCTTTTATAATACCGGTGTTTTCTTCTGGATCACCGGGTCCATTAGAAAGCATAACTCCATCTGGTTTGAGTTTTAGTATATCTTCTGCTTTTGAATTTGCAGCGACGGTAATAACTTCAACCCCTCGTTTTAACAATTCTCGTCGGATATTTGCTTTTGCACCAAAATCCCACAAAACTATGCGTTTTTTTGTTCCGTCAAGCTTAATTCCTCTTTCCATTGCTTTTTTAGGGTCATTTATTTTAAGTCCATCAGCTGTTACAGGTACAGCTCGATATTGAGCACTTTCAGTAAAAACTTCTGCTGCTGTTTTTTCTACTTTATCTGCGTTTAATGTTACAGAATTAACAGCATCTTTTATTGTATAAGATTTAATTTTTTCAAAATCGGGATGCTTTAATTCGGACAAGATTGCTTCGTCTTTTTTCTTGTCACCTGACAAAGAAAAAATTCGGGCATTCATAACTCCAGATTCACGAATGATTTTTGTAAGTTGCCGAGTATCGATGCCGTAAAGACCAATAATGTTATTTGTTTTTAGAAAATTATCTAAAGTGCCAAATTTGTCGGTAGGACAGCGAAAATTGGAAGGTGTATCACATTTTTCACGAACTATATAGCCACGAACATGTGGTTTTTCACTTTCAAAATCAGCTGGAATTACTCCATAGTTACCAATGAGTGGAAATGTCTGAACGACAATCTGCCCATAGTAGCTGGGGTCTGTAAGCGTTTCTAAATAGCCGGTCATACCGGTTGTAAATACTGCTTCGCCGGTTACACAACCGGAAGCGCCAAAACTTTTCCCTTCAAAGACGTGCCCATTTTCAAGCACTAAATATGCGTTGTTACTCATAGATATCCTTGAGAGAGTATTCTATAGTATTTTTTAATATTATTTAAGAGGTATTAAGAAAAAAACTCTCTAACATTGCAATCATTTTTTACCGATATTCCAAGTATGAAACAAAACAATAAAATAGTTTTTCCTATTGGACTTATACTTCTAGCATTTGCTTCGTTTTTTTCACTTGGGCTTATGTTACAGTTCTTAGATTTTGGGACGTCAACCCATGGCTTTAAATTTGCATGTGAAATTGTTGGATTACTAATATTCTCTGCTTATGGATACACATCTATCCTAGTTCCATTGTATCTGTTGGTGGGTGCTCTTTTGTGTTTTTCTCCAGTATGGACAAAGCGTAAAGGTGTATATTATATAAGTTCAATAATACCTTTTTTTACTATTGCTTTGGTAGAACATTTAAGCAAATCCATATTTTCGATAAATTCAAGTAGTATGATTATTATGGGTGTTTTGACATTTCTATTAATAAGTTCTCTTCTTGTTGCAATAGAGTATTTATTAATTGGGTATTTTCTAGATCAGATAGAAAATAAAAAAATAGCAAATAATAATAAAAAGACACCGACAGAAACAAGTTTAAAGGATGATAAAATGATTGATTTATTAGATGATGTTTCTGAAGAATTAAATATTGAAGAATCTTCTAACAATTCAATCATGTTATCTACTCATTCAAATGATGATAATAATGACCATAATGTAAAAGAAGTAGTGTCCGAACCTTCTGGTATTTCGGAGATGCCAAATTGTTTGGATGAAAAATTCTCAGAATGTAGTACTTTTGTAACACCAGAGATTCCAGAAATAGGAGAAATATCAGAGACTCCAATTGTTGTAGATTTTGATGTAAATAAAGTTGAAATGCCGTTTAAGGACGTTTCGCCAGAAAATTTCGAAAAAAAAGTGGAATCAAACAAACAAACGGAAACTCGTTTAACTCGAGCAGAAATTGAAAAAGCATTAGATAAACTAGAAGAAATGACAGATTCTTTAAATTTATCACAAGGTGAAGGCAAAAAAAACATAGAAGAGAATAAAGATAATGCAGAAAAAATAGAAACAGTAGAGGATGGGAATGATTTTGACCTCAGTGAAAATATAGAAGAAAATGAAGACGAAGATGGAGACGAGGTAAATTTAGAAATTTGTGAAGATAATGACGATGATTTGATAATTGAGGAAGACATAGAAGACATAGAAGATAGTGAAGACTTAGATAATCTAGAAGATAGCGAAGACTTGGATAAGCTAGAAGATAGCGAAGACTTGGATAAGCTAGAAGATATAGAAGACAAAGATAGTGATGACTTAGGGGACCGTGAAGATATAAAAGATATAGAAGATAGCGAAGATTTAGATAATCTAGAAGATTTAAAAGAGATAGAAGATAGTGATGTCGAAGAAGAACTAGATATAGGTGAAGACTTAGAAGATTATGAAGATATCACGGAAGAATTAGACGACGATATAGATGTCAATGAAGACAATGAAAAAGATGGGTCATTAGATTTGGCTGATGATTTTGTGCAAAGTATATTAAAAAAGGCGCGAAAAGAAACGGGCGTAGAACTTTCGCCAGAAAAAAAAACTGAATTAAAAAGTTCTTTAGATAACGGGTATAAAAAAGGATATGCAATTCCTGTAGAAGGTATTCTTGAAGAATATCATGGCGGTGAATACTGGATAATTGATGAAAAAACAAAACAAGCCGCAGTTGCATTAAAAGATACCTTAAAAGAATTTAAAATCGAAGCTCAAGTAACGGGAATACGAAAGGGACCTGTAATTACCATGTTCGAGATTTTACCCGCTCCAGGTGTCAAATTAAATAAGATAGTAGCTCTTGCAGATAATATTGCTCTACGATTGGCAGCTCAAAGTGTTCGTATTGTTGCTCCAATACCTGGAAAACATGCTGTTGGAATCGAAATACCAAATGAAAACAGGGCAATAGTAGGATTTCGTGAAATAATATCCGAAGACTTAGTTCAATATAAAAAAATGGCTCTTCCTGTTGTTTTGGGTAAAAACATTAATGGTGATGCAAAAATAATTGATTTAGCAAAGACTCCTCATATGTTAATTGCTGGAGCAACTGGGTCTGGTAAATCCGTTTGTGTTAATACAATGATTTTGTCATTACTATATAATCGTGCTCCATCAGAAGTACGTATGATTTTGATAGATCCCAAAATAGTAGAATTAAAGTTATACAATGATATCCCACACTTATTAACACCTGTTATTACTGAACCCAAAAAAGCTTTTCAGGCTTTGCAGTATGCGCTCTGTGAAATGGAGAGAAGGTATGCTTTACTTGATGGAATGGGAGTCCGAGATATTAAAAATTATAATCGCCGTATAAAAGACCGTCACATTGCGACAGAAAAACTGCCATATATTGTTATAATTATTGACGAGTTTGCAGATTTAATGGCTACTACGGGAAAAGAATTAGAATCAACCATTGCTCGTCTAGCAGCCATGAGTCGGGCGGTTGGTATCCATCTTGTACTTGCAACCCAACGTCCTTCTATTGATGTAATTACGGGTCTTATAAAAGCTAATATTCCAAGTCGAATTGCTTTTATGGTTGCATCAAAAACAGATAGTCGCATTATTCTTGACCAGATGGGAGCAGAAAAACTTCTAGGAAAGGGAGATATGTTGTATACAAGTTCTACAGAACCTTTCCCTTCTCGTATTCAGGGAACGTTTGTCAGTGATGATGAAGTCGAAAATGTTGTGGATTATGTTAAACAGTTTGGTCCACCAGATTACATAGATGATGAAATTTTTATGGATGATGAAGAT
The DNA here is from genome assembly GCA_001885315.1 of Treponema sp. CETP13. Classification (GTDB taxonomy): domain Bacteria; phylum Spirochaetota; class Spirochaetia; order Treponematales; family Treponemataceae; genus CETP13. The sequence goes on along the minus strand of MLPZ01000010.1, from coordinate 36,600 downwards.
GATGAATCGGAAGGTCTTGCTCATATAAATGGAGACGAAGATCCCTTGTATTCTGAAGCAATCGAAATAGTTATGCAAGCAGGTAAAGCTTCTGCTTCTTACATTCAACGACGACTGAAAATAGGGTATAACAGAGCCGCTCGCCTTGTTGAACAAATGGAAGACGAGAAAATAGTTGGCCCGCCAAATGGATCGAAGCCACGTGAAATTTTGCGAACAGTTTAAATTTTTTTATAAACTATAAATAGTCTTGAGGAGAGTCACAAGTGAAAGGTAAAATAATTGGCATTGTAGTTATACTACTTATTGTGGTAGGGGCTGTTGTTGTTGCTCCTAAGATAGTAGATAAATATATTGCCCAATATGGAGAAGATATTTCATCTCTAAAAGAAGAAACCTATCCACTGCATTTTGTTATTACTAAGCGGGATGGAACAAGTGTCTCTGGAAAATACATATTTTACAATGATAATAATGAAGTAATTGGTGAACCTCATACTTTTAATATGCCTGGAAATGAAGTCTTTTTTGATTTTATTATTGCTGATTTAGATAATGCAAAAGTGGTTTTCCCATATCTTATTTTTACTGATCAAATTGCTCCAGATGATGGGATATATATTGCAAAACAATATGAAAGAAATGGATTCCCTGCAATATTTTCTCAAACTTCTTCTACAAAATATAATAAAAAGTTGTTACTTGTTTATACAGATATTCTTAACAGAAACAATCTAAAAAATACTTATGGTAATGCAGTACATGATACAAGTGAACTAGGTGAGTTTATCCTTGGACAGGAATACCGGATTTTAGTTCATTCAAAGGGTGGTATAGAAATAGTACCAAATGATAGATAGTTTCTTAGGAGGGAAAAATGCCAGATTATGTTCATCAAATATTACAGTTTCTTATGAGTGTATTTAATTGGATTACAAAAAGTGTAAATACTATGGTTATAACAGTCATAATACTTTTTGCAATTTGTGTATTGTTTTTTATAATCAGAATTCTACCGTATCGAAAATACCCAAAAAATATAAAAGTAATTTTACCAAAAGAAATTATCCAAAGTATAAGAAATTTTTTTGTTTCAATTCTTATGCTTGTTATTCTCTGTGTTGCTACAAATGTTTTTGTAAAAATAGATGAATATCTAGAAAAAATTCAAAAATTGCAAGAATTGCAGACTGTATATAAAAATATAAACAAAGATTATTTACTTGCAGATGTGACTGTCATAGATATTAATTCTGACTCGACCCTTACTTTAGATATTTCTTATTATTCTTATGGGGATAATCAAAAGTCAATTTTTACCGAACCAGTTACAATAAAGGGATCTACAGTCTATATAGATTGCAATCAATATAATTTTGAATATTCATCGATAGAAACCGGAGAAAACAAAAATCTTGCTCTTCCGTATCGTATTTTTTCTAATACTGTATCTGCTAACAATGGAATAGAACTGAATCCATATAATAAAGATGGCGTACCATATATTTTTGAGCGTACAAAAGATACGGTTTGGGGCATTGACCCTGAAGTATATACAAAACGAGTTAAAGAATTAGTAAAAATAATGAACGATCCACAAAAGAGTAAACTAGATGGAATTTTACGTAGTACTTCTGGTTCTGCAATTCATTTCGTGGCTCAAAAAGGGGTCACGTACAGAATTTATGTTTCTCAGAGTGGCGGATTAACACTTACTAAAAAAACAGGATGGTATTAATGGAAACGTATGCAGTAGTAAGAACAGAACATCTAAATCATAATGGAACTTTATTTGGTGGACAGCTATTATTATGGGTCGATGAATATGCATGGATGGCAGCTTCTTTAGATTTCCCTGGTAAAAAACTTGTGACACGAGCTATGGACACGGTCGAATTTAAATACAGTGCTCATTCAGGTTCTATATTACGTTTTGATATAACCCAAAAATTGCTAGGCACTACTTCGGTAAAATATCATGTTGATGTTTTTGCAGATGAAGTAGGTGCCTCTAAAGAAAAAATAATTTTTTCAAATTGTGTCACTTTTGTGGCAGTCGGAAAAGATGGTAAAAAAACTCCTTTAAAATAAATAGATATTGCCATTGGTGTTTTAGTGTACTAAAGTGATAGGGCACTTGAATTCCTAAACCATTAACGTTATATTTAAGACATAGTTTATTTTTAATTAATTTTACAATAAGCGAATTTGAGGAGTAGCTATGTCAATTATCTCATTAGATAATGTTAGAAAAGTGTATCCACTTGGAAAAACAGAAGTCGAAGCTGTAAAAGGGGTTAGCTTTGATTTAGAAAAAGGTGATTTTGTTTCAATTACTGGGCCTTCTGGTTCTGGTAAATCTACAATATTAAATATGATTGGTCTTATTGACACCCCTACTTCTGGTAAGATTCAAATAGATGGCGTTGATATTTATGACGGACGTTACGAAATAGCATCAAATCCAGATAGTTCAGAATCAATAAAACAACAAAAAATGATTGCAAAAGAACACAAGGCTGGAACTCTTCCAGCAAAATTTGATAATCGAATTACTGAACTTCGTCGTACAAAATTAGGTATAATTTTTCAAAATTTTAATCTTATTCCCGTTCTTAATGTGTATGAAAACATTGAATTTCCTCTCCTTTTAGGAAAAGAGATTATGAAGTCAAAAGAAAAAAAAGAGTGGATTGACTACCTTATCGAAAAAGTTGGGCTTTCAGAATGGAAAAATCATAAATCAAATGAACTTTCTGGAGGACAGCGTCAGCGTGTTGCTATTGCACGTGCGTTGGTAACAAAAGCTCCTGTAATTTTAGCAGATGAACCAACTGCAAATTTAGACTCAAAAACAGGAGATAACATATTACAATTAATGAAAGATATTAATCGTGAAATGGAAACAACTTTTATTTTTTCGACACATGATAAAAAAGTTACCGATATTGCAGACCATGTTATTCGCCTTTTGGATGGACAAATTACCAAAAACTATAAGATTAATCAAAAAGTAGATGGGCAGGAGGCATAATAATGCAAACAAGGAAGTTTAAAATTCCTGCATATATGCGGTGTGCGTTTGGTAATCTAAGAGAGCACAAACAAAAAACTATTATTTTGGGTTTAATGATTACAATTGGTGTTTTTATCATGGTTCTAGGATATGGTTTTTTGGAGTCATCACTAAGAGGTTTAAAAGACGATTTTTCTAAAAACTATACTGGTGATATAGTAATAACAGGAAATTTGCCTAAAAATAAAGAAGAGGGTGAAGTAACGTTATTTGGGGTTCAACAAAGTGTTTCTGTAGGAATGCCTGAATCAATCCCTGCAATTTTACACGTTGATGAAGTAAAAAAAATACTTAATGAGCGCGACGATATCGCTACAATGGGAACCACGATCTCTAATTCGTATATTCAAATGAGCTTAGAAAATTTACCGGAAGATTGGGATGAAGATGAAGCGAACGAGCGAGTTTCACGCGTTGATTTGTTTCTTTTTAGTTTTGCAGGGGATGAAGGGTATTATAATACTTTTAACGATCAAACACTTATTGAAGGTACCTTGCCAGATCCTAACATACCAAGTGCTTTGGTAGATGAGCGAGCAAAAAAAACATTTGAAGAGTATTATCAAATACCATTAAATGTCGGTGATAAAATTTTGTTAACAGCTTATGGATCTAATCCACGAATTAGAGAAGTTACGGTATGTGGATTTTATACACCAGCAGATGAGTTAACGTCGATGGGTAGTTTACTTTATTTAGATCCTACTACAGCTCGAGGACTAGCCGATCTAACGGTTGGGACGTTGTCTACCGATGAGTTTACAGAAACAGCAGATTTATCGATTGCCTCACTAGATGAAGATGACCTTTTTGGAGAAATAGCAAGTGATGATTCTATGTTTGTTGAGTCAGATAGTGCAATAGCAGAAGAAGGCTTAACATCTGATTCTCTTGATAATTTGTTAGGTGATACAACTCTTCGGGATAAATTGAACGAAGTTGATGATGGGGCTTGGCAGTTTTTTACTATCAAGCTTAAAAATCCAGAAAAAGCAGATGATGTTATAAAAGAATTGAATGATATTTTTCTTGCAAAAAATCTTAATGTAAAAGCAATTAATTGGAAAGATGCAGCCGGAAGATTTTCTAGTACATCAGATTTACTTGAGGCTTTGTTTACTATTTTAATTGTTATTTTGGCAATTGTTGTTTTCATTGTTATTATGAACACTCTTGTCGTTTCAATTTTGGAAAGAACTGCTGAGATTGGAACAATGAGAGCTCTTGGTGCGCGTAGACCTTTTGTTCGTAAAATGTTTTTTACAGAAACAATAAGTATTGCAATTGTATCTTCCCTAATTGGCATTCTCTTAGCATTAATTACTTCTGCAATTGTTAATGCAATTGGGATAACAATTACAGATACAACGGCTCGTATGTTTTTAGGTGGAGGCCATTTTAGATTGTTACCACAAGTTGGGACAACTCTAACAACTGTACTTATAATAATAGTGGGAACGTTGCTTGCAAATATTTATCCAGTAGCAGTTGCTTTACGCATAACTCCGCTTAAAGCTATGAATGAGAATCAGTAAGTAAGGAGAAAATAATGAATACGCCAAAATTGGCATTTCGAAATTTAGCACGAACAAAAAAAAGAAGTGTTTTACTTGCCACTGCCGTTGCTTTTGGATTTTTAATAGTTACTTGTGTAGATGGGTTAGCGTCTGGCGCAATAGAAAATATGTCTAATCAATTTTCAGATATGTTTGGTGGCGATGTTTTTGTTTCTGGTGTTGTTCAATTGAATGAAGATAAGAATATAGACAAAATTACAGATATGGCTTTAGTAAAGAATACTGTTGCAAAAGCAAATCTAGAAATTTCCTATTCTTCGGCACGAACTCAAACCCAAGGGACTTTAGTTTTTAATGGTGTAAAAACAGTTACAAATACGTTTGGCTGTGATTTTATAGAAGAATCACATTTACGAGATAGTTTACAATTAGTCGAAGGATCATGGGATGATATTATAGAGGAACCTCGTTCGGTTATTTTGAGTGAATCTACTGTAGAAGCCATGAAAGCAGAATTAGGGGATACAATTCTCTATAAAACAGAAACAGTAACAGGACAACAGACCTTAGGAGAATTAATATTAAAGGGCGTTTCTAAAGATATTTCATTGTTAGGCTCAATAGCGGCATATACTCAACGCGCCTATACTAATGAATTAATTGGATTAGAACCATCTGAAACAAATTACTATTCTATTATGCTAAAAAGACCTGAAGAGCAAGAGCTTGCGGCCTTACAAATACAAAATCTATTTGCTGCTCAAGACTTGCCAGTTACAGATATTCAAAGTGCTAGAAAGAAAAACGCAAATAGTCCGATTTCTGAAATTAGTAAGCAAATAAAAGACAGTGAACCTTGGGAAGGTAGTAAATATGAAGTCTATTCTTTTAATGATATTGTACCTCAGTTTAAGACAATCCCAATTATAGTATCAAATGTTTCGCTTGGTGTTTTGCTTGCCATAATGCTTATTGTAATGATAGGAATATCCAATACTTTTCGTATGGTATTGTATGAGCGAATTCGAGAAGTTGGCACAATGCGCGCTGTTGGTATGCGAAAAAAAGACGCAAAAAGCCTGTTTAGGTGGGAAGCAGTTTTGCTCTCGATAATGGGGGCTTTAACTGGACTCATTTTGGGTATTGTGGTTATGGAAATTGTAGGATTCTTTCCTGTTAATGATCCAAGACTCTCATTTTTTATTAAGAATGGATATTGGACATGGAAATTATCGGCTTTTTCGTTAATTTGGAAATTTATAGTAATGATTTTACTTACACTCTTAGCTGTGAATGGTACTGCTAAAAGTGCTGCAAAGTTAAATCCTGCAGAAGCGTTACGTACAGTAAAATAGGAGATGTAACAGTATGAAAAAAATTTTAAGCAGCTTTATCGTCGCAGTGGTATTAGGCAGTAGCTTTTTTGCCATGGATGCAAATGTTATAGATGGTGTCGATGAAAAAGCTGGTAAAATAATGGATCAAGTAGAAATACAGTCTCAATTTGGAGATGAAGATTATTCTGCAACGGTATCGCTGATTATAGAAAAACCAGATGAAGCAACTCAACAAATGAAATATAAACTGTTTCAGCGTTCAAGTCAGGATCAGTTTTCTATGATTCAGCTATTTCCAGAAGCAGACAAGGGGACTGGATATTTACAAGATGGGGATAATCTTTGGGTGTATGATCCTATTGGTCGTAAGTTTAGCCATTCATCATTAAAAGAACAGTTGGGAGACTCTGATACAAGTACAGGTGATTTAAACAACAATGATACATGGCGAGATGATTTTCAAATTACAGGATTCGAAAAAGGAATGCTTGGTAAATATTCTGTGTATATAATAACTTTAGAAGCTATAACTACCGAACCAGAATATGCAAAACAAGTTGAATATGTGCGAACTGATTATCCAGTAACTTTAAAAGTAGAAGACTATAGTGCAAATGGTCGTTTAATGCGTACTCAACTTTTACCTAAATATACTAAAGTTAATGGCTATTATATACCTACTCAGATTATTCAACGAGATGAAGTAAACAAAGGCGAACAGACCCAAATTCTTATTAGTGAGGTCTCTTTTACTAATATTCCAGATAAAGTTTTTACAAAAGCTTACCTCGAAAATATTAACTAGTTTAATTGTTAGGAGGAAAAATGAAAAAAATAGTAATCGGATTTTTAATCTGTGGGATTCTAACTTTTGGAGCCTTTGCACAAGACATTGCAAATTCAGATGATGAATTATTTGGAGTTTCGACTGAAGATGATATGTTTGGAGATGATTCTTTTGATGATATGTTCGAAGATGCATCAATTTCGGATGAAGAAGCAGGGGATGTTTCTGATATTTTTGGAGATAAAATTGTTCGGGCCGGAGGGACAATTTCTGCGTCGGTTGATATTTCATCGACGTGGTATGATCCTCTAAATTCCGACAATTATGAAGATTCTGATTTTTGGCTAGATGGTTTAGAAGAATTTTCTGGTTCTCCAGATTTAGCTGCTTCTTTTTTTGTAGATGCACGCCCGTATGACAATCTTCGCGGTTACGCAAGTATCGATTTAGGGTATCCCTATGCAGTTTCTTCTATGGTAACAAGTACGGGATATGATTCTTCTTTTAATGCTATTACGTCTTATGGATCTGTATCTCTTCCTAATTTAGATGTTTCTGAACTATTTGTAGATGTTGCATACAATGACAATGTCTCTTTTAGAGCAGGTAAACATACCGTTACTTGGGGAACCGGCTATTTTTACAGTCCGACAAGTGATATTATTAATGCTTCGGCTATAGATGTTGAAGATCCAGACGAAACAGTCGATGCTAATATAAACATTAGAACTCAAATTACGTTTCCGGGAACACAAAACTGTTTGTGGCTGTATGTTGTACCCGAAATAGATAGTGATGGTGATACTCAAGCGCAATATACTCGTTTTGCAGGGAAATATGATTTTTTGGTAAATGATTGGGAGTTAGGACTTGGAGCCTGGGCTGGATATGACGATCCCTTAAAAGCGTTATTTACTGCAAGTGGTTCTGTCATAGATAATTCTATAACTGTTTTTGGTGAATCTGTTTTTAGTTGGGGTACAGATGATGAATGGGATGCTATAGAAGATGGCGACAGTGATGCTTCTGATTTTGCAGATTTAACACCAGTTTTTCAAGCTACAGTTGGAACAATGTATACTTGGGATAATGATGAAAATAATAAAACTGTAACATTGTCTGCACAATATCTATTTGATTCTAATGCAGGAGCAAAAATTGAGGATTATACTAGTTCAGAAGTGTTTAACCCTCAGCATTCTTTGGCTTTCATTTTATCTCGAGGGGCTTTGTTTAATAACGAGGATTGGAGTGCAACTCTTTTTGGTATGGGAAGCATAAACAATTCATTTGATGGACAGACAGCTTATGGATTAGCAAAAGCAACTGTTTCGTATGATATTATAGATCACGTTTCTATTAGTGCTGGCCCTTCTTTTACTTGGATCGGAACTGATTATAGTGAATATTTAAAACACTCTATTGCAGATTCTTACGGGATAACAGTTAATGAGCTAGAGACTGCTTATGCATCAGAACTTTCTGATTATCTTAATAGCAATACAGCTTTTACCATTTCTGTAACAATAGATGATATAGATTTTTAATTAATACATTTTATCTAAAGTAATAAGCCCGCCAAGATTATTCTTGCCGGGCTTTTTTACAACACGAGTGTTGTTACTAAGCAGCAGAAATTTTAATGGTTTTTGGTTGTGTTTCTGGTTTTCTTGGAACAGTAATGGATAACATACCATTCTTAAAGGTTGCAGAAATGTTTTCACCGTCAACATCTTTTGGCAAGTGGAAACTTCGGGTAAACTCACTTGAAGTGCGTTCTCGAATCAACCAACGCTCGCCAGCTTCTCTTGTTTGTTCATCATTTTTGGCAACTTCTTTGCCTTTTTCTTTTTTGTCACTATCAGCGCTTTCAAGTTTTTCTTCTTTGTGAGAATTAATTGTTAACACTTTGTCTTTAAGGCTAATGTCAACATTCTCTTTTGTCATTCCAGGAAGTTCCATATCAAAAATATACGCTTTTTCATTTTCGCGGACATCAACCTTTGGTGCATACGATGAACCGGTAGAACGATCTCCAGATACAGAACTGTCAAAAGCATCAAAAAAATCACTGTTAAATAAAGGGTTAAAAAAAGATACTGTGTTCATATTGAACCTCCAAAAAAATACGTAATAATTTTTAGAACTTTCGTTCTTTGGGTAAACTACCCAGCCGCTCTTAACGGCTTACACTAATATTATAGCAAATAGCTTGCCAACTTTTTAAATGTACGGTTTTATAGGGTTGAGAGGCTTTTTGTGTGGCCAAAGTAAGAAGAGGTATGCTTTTAGATGTAAAATTAGAGTAAAAATGCCTGTTTGAACAAGTTTGAGAAAAAAAACTGAGGAAAATTGACCGATTGGGTCAAAAAAGGGCAATCTAAGTGGGTCAAAAAATACGCAAGTAAAATTTAAGAGACGGCTTTTCTGTATATTGACAGGGCAAACTTTTCTGCAAACCATTTTATTGGCTTTATGCAGTATTAGCATTTATTGCGTTTTGAACAAGACAATAGTACAATATACTTATTTATAAATTAGTAACTCTCGGATTTTAACAGGAGAACGCATTGTCTAGTGCAGCACAAAGAGCAGAATTGCAATCGCAAATTTGGAAAATAGCAAATGATGTCCGTGGCTCTGTCGATGGATGGGATTTTAAACAATATGTGTTAGGAACACTTTTTTATCGCTTTATAAGTGAAAACTTTTCTCTGTATATGGAAGGTGAAGACGATAGCGTTAACTACGCAGGATTAGATGATAGCATTATTACAAAAGAAATTAAAGATGATGCAATCAAAACAAAAGGGTATTTTATTTATCCAAGCCAGTTGTTTTCTAATATTGCAAAAAATGCAAATACAAACGAAAGCTTGAATACGGATTTAGCGGCTATATTTTCTGCTATTGAAAGTTCTGCAAACGGATACCCATCAGAATTAGATATTAAGGGATTATTTGCTGATTTTGACACGACAAGCAATAGATTAGGAAATACTGTAAAGGATAAAAATAGTCATTTAGCTGCTGTAATTAAAGGAGTTGAAGGGCTTGATTTTGGTGAGTTTGAAGATAATCATATTGATCTTTTTGGTGATGCGTATGAGTTTTTAATCTCAAATTATGCCGCTAATGCAGGAAAGTCTGGGGGAGAGTTTTTCACACCGCAAAGTGTTTCAAAACTTATAGCACGCTTAGCAATACACAAGCAATCAACCATCAATAAAATTTACGATCCTGCAGCCGGTTCTGGTTCTCTGCTATTACAAGCAAAAAAACAATTTGATGCGCATATTATTGAAGATGGTTTTTATGGGCAGGAAATTAATCATACGACCTATAACCTTGCTCGCATGAATATGTTTTTGCACAATGTAAACTATAACAACTTTAATATTGCACTGGGTAATACTCTTTTAGACCCTCGTTTTGGCGACGAAAAGCCTTTTGATGCGATTGTATCTAACCCTCCGTATTCAATACATTGGATTGGGAGTGATGATCCCACCCTTATTAACGATGTGCGTTTTGCTCCTGCTGGTGTGCTTGCACCAAAATCTAAGGCCGATTTTGCGTTTGTGCTTCATTCTCTTAGTTATCTTTCTAGTAAAGGACGTGCAGCTATTGTATGTTTCCCTGGTATATTTTATAGGGGAGGAGCAGAGCAAAAAATAAGAAAATATTTAGTCGATAATAACTTTGTCGAAACAGTTATTTCACTTGCGCCAAATCTTTTTTATGGCACTTCTATTGCAGTAAATATTTTAGTACTTTCAAAACATAAAACGACTACAAAAACGCAATTTATAGACGCAAGCGGAGAGGACTTTTATAAAAAAGAAACTAATAATAATATTTTAACATCAGAACATATCGAAGCAATTATAAACCTTTTTGATAAAAAGGAAGATACAGACTATATTTGCAAATCGGTAGATAACGATACAATTGCTGAAGAAAATTACAACCTTTCTGTAAGCTCTTATGTTGAGGCGAAAGACACAAGAGAAGTTATTGATATTAATGTGCTGAATGCTAAGATTAAAACTACAGTATCAAATATAGATAGACTTCGTGCTGAAATAGATGAAATTGTTGCAGAAATTGAGGGATAAATATGGATAAGGAATTAAACTTTTTAATTTATAATACACCCGAAGAAAATATATCGATTAATGCAGTAGTAAAAGATGAGACTATTTGGCTTACACAAAAAGCAATGGCTGAGCTTTTTGATGTGGGTGTTCCAGCTATTTCAAAGCATTTAAAAAACATCTTTGAAGAAGGCGAATTAGTAGAAGAAGTGGTTGTTTCCATTTTGGAAACAACCACTGAACATGGTGCAATTGAAGGAAAAACTCAAACTAAATCAACGAAATTTTATAACCTTGATGCAATTATCTCTGTTGGATATCGTGTTAATTCACGAAAGGCTACCAATTTTAGAATATGGGCAACAGGGATTTTAAAAGAATATATGACAAAAGGCTTTGCAATGGACGATGAACGCTTAAAGCAAGGTAAAACTGCTTTTGGTAAAGATTATTTCAAAGAACTGTTAGAGCGCGTACGTTCTATTCGAGCAAGTGAGCGAAGAATATGGCTACAAATCACAGATATATTTCAAGAATGTAGTATTGACTATGATAAAAATGCAGAAGTAACTCATGACTTTTATGCCATGGTGCAAAATAAATTCCATTACGCAATTACAGGTAAAACTGCGGCTGAAATTATTGATACATCGGCAGATAAATCAAAAGAAAACATGGGTCTTACCACTTGGAAAAATGCGCCTGAAGGTAGAATCTTAAAAAGTGATGTTACAGTTGGTAAAAATTATTTAGAAGAAAAGCAAATCCGTCAACTAGAAAGAGCTGTGACAGGATATTTTGATTATATTGAAGATTTGATTGAACGTGAAAATACTTTTACAATGGAAGAGTTTGCCGCTAGTATTAATGAATTTCTGGCATTTAGAAAGTACGATATTCTTGAAGGCAAAGGTCGTATAAGTAAAAAGCAGGCAGATGAAAAAGCTAGAGCAGAATATGATGAGTTTAATAAAACCCAAAAAATTAATTCTGACTTTGATAAGCAAGTAAAAAAACTGCTGGAAAAAGGAGGGGGAAAGAATGAGTAAATTAGATGATTTGATTGACGAGCTTTGCCCTAATGGGGTTGAGTATATAGTGTTAGGAGAATTAGGTAAGTTTTATGGCGGTTTGACTGGTAAATCTAAAGATGATTTTACAGATGGAAATGCAGCGTTTATTACTTATAAAAATGTATATTCTAACCCTGCTTTAGATATAGATCCAGAGGATACTGTAAAAATTGGTGAGGATGAAAATCAAAGAACACTTGAGTATGGAGATGTTGTGTTTACAGGTTCATCTGAAACGCCAAATGAATGTGGATTTTCAGCTGTAGTAACTAAAATCCCAGAAAAAGCACTATACCTTAATAGTTTTTGTTTTTTCTTTCGTTTTTATGATATTAGTGGCGTAGAACCTGATTTTCTGAAACACTTGTTTCGTTCTCATAGTCTAAGGCGTCAAATTGGAAAGACAGCAAATGGTGTTACTAGATTTAATGTTTCGAAAGAAAAGATGGCAAAAATTCAAATACCCCTCCCACCACTACCTGTTCAGAGTGAAATTGTTCGTATTTTGGACAATTTCACGGAGCTTACAGCGGAGCTTACAGCGGAGCTTACAGATAGAAAAAAACAGTATGAATATTATAAAAAAAGTTTACTGACATTTGAAGGTGAGTTTGAATTAAAGCAATTGGGTGAAATATGCAGTGTTCAAGCTGGAGGTACACCATCTAAAAATGAAATTGACTATTGGCAGAATGGTACAATAAAATGGTTAGGTTCTACAGTATGTAAAAATCAAAAAACAGTAGATGAAATAACTAATTATATTACAGAATTAGGGTTGAAAAAGTCATCTGCCAGGCTAATGCAGAAAGACTCTACTTTAATAGCACTGGTTGGAGCTACAATTGGAAAGGTTGCATTTTTACCTTTTGAAGCAACAATAAATCAAAATATTGCGGGTGTATACCCATTAGATGATAAGAAGGTTTTACCATCTTATATTTACTATGCGTGTACAATGTTATATTCTAAGTTTTTAGATTTGGGAAAGGGTAAACTTGCTATGGCTAATTTATCGTTTGTTCGTAGTTTAGAAATACCCATTCCGTATCCGAACGATACAGATAAGTCCCTCCTAGAACAACAACGTATTGTCGATATTCTTGATCGTTTCGATACTCTTTGCAATGATATTTCGAAGGGGTTACCTTCTGAAATTGATGAGAGACAAAAGCAATATGAATACTACAGAGACAAGCTTTTAACTTTTGAAAAGCTTGATGTTGAGGTATAAATATGGGGGAAAGTTTAAACGAAATTGCAAAGAAACTAAATGATAATAGCAAAAAGGTTCAATTAATTTATGCTTTTAACGGTACTGGTAAAACAAGGCTTTCAAGAGAATTCAAAAACTTAGTCTCACCGAAAGTTGATGAAGAATCTGAAGAAATAGGTTTATTAAGCAAGAAAATACTTTACTATAATGCTTTTACAGAAGATTTGTTCTATTGGGACAATGATTTGAAAGAAGATGCCAAACCAATACTAAAAATACATCCCAATGTTTTCACGAAATGGGTATTTGAAGAGCAGGGGCAAGATAATAATGTGATTAGATTTTTTCAACACTACACTGATGAAAAATTAAGTCCCAATTTTAATGCCAAGTATACGATCAAAGAAAGTGATGATAAAGAAACAACAATAAATGCTTATACAGAAGTGTCCTTTTCATATGGGCGTGGACATGATACAAATACAGACAATATTAAGATTTCTAAAGGTGAAGAAAGTTGTTTTGTTTGGAGTGTTTTCTATGCCTTGCTCGAGCAAGTAATTAATGTGTTAAATGTATCGGAAGAAAGCGATAGAGAAACAGATCAATTTAATAATTTGGAATATGTGTTTATAGATGACCCTGTAACTTCTTTAGATGAAAACCATTTGATAGAACTTGCGGTGAACTTGGCAAAGTTAATTAAGTCTAGTGACTTTAATCTTAACAAGATCAAATTTGTCATTACAACCCACAATATTAATTTTTATAATGTTATGTATAACGAAACAAGGCAAAACAGTGGATATATACTAAATCGACTAGAAGATAACACATTTGAATTAGAAGAGGTAAAAGGTGATTCAAATAGGTGCCTCTCTTATCATTTGTATTTAAAAACTGAACTAGAGACAGCAGTGGCGAGTAATCAAGTAAAAAGACAGCACTTTACATATTTGAGAAATTTATATGAGAAAACTGCCAGTTTTTTAGGATACAAAGATTGGGGCGACTTGTTACCAGGTGATAAAGATGCATATTATAAACGAATAACAAATTTTACAAGTCATTCAACTATAGCAAATGAAGGTGTAGCGGAACCAACTCCGCAAGAAAAACAAACAGTAAAGCTATTACTGGAACACTTAATAAATACTTATAGTTTTTGGAAGGAAGTGTAAGAATGTATGAATATTCTACCATTGCAGAAACAAACAATTTTATTGTCCTAGATAAATATACAAAATACTCCGTTTTGCATGAGACAGCTGCTGTGTATCAGACCGAGGCTTCTCTAGAGCGCGAATTTATACAAGACTTAGTCAATCAAGGGTATGAGTATGTGCCAAAATTAACAACGCCCACACTCATGCTAAAAAATGTGCGAGAGCAGTTGCAAAGGCTTAATACGGTAGCCTTTAGTGATGCTGAATGGAAACGGTTTTGTGAGGAGTATTTAGATAAGCCAAGCGATAATCATATAGATAAAACGCGCAAAATTCACAACGATTACATTTATGATTTTGTGTTTGATGATGGGCACATACAAAATATTTATCTGGTAAATAAACAAGATATAACAAAAAACTCAATGCAAGTAATTTCACAGTTTGAGCAAACCGGCACTCAAGCTAATCGATATGATGTAACTATTTTGGTAAATGGATTGCCACTCATTCAGATAGAGCTAAAAAAACGTGGAATTGCAATTAGAGAAGCCTTTAATCAGGTAAATCGATACAGCAAAGAAAGTTTTAATTCTGAAAACTCTCTATACAAATATTTACAAATTTGCGTTATTTCGAATGGCACCGATAGCCGCTATTTTGCTAATACCACAAAAAGAGATAAAAATAGTTTCGATTTTACCATGAACTGGGCAAAATCTGATAATTCTCTTATCAAAGATCTAAAAGATTTTACCGCTACTTTTTTTCAAAAAAACACAATACTAAATATTCTTTTTCAGTATTCGGTGTTTGATACGAGCGATAATTTACTTATTATGCGACCGTACCAAATAGCAGCAACAGAAAGAATTTTATGGAAAATAAAAAGTGCGTACAACGCTAAAAAATGGCGAACGACCGAAAGTGGTGGGTATATTTGGCATACAACAGGTTCTGGAAAAACACTGACCAGTTTTAAGGTAGCTCGCCTTGCCACACAGCTTGATTTTATAGATAAAGTATTTTTTGTAGTAGATAGAAAAGATTTAGATTATCAAACAATGAAAGAGTATCAGCGTTTTTCTCCAGATAGTGTTAATGGATCAGAAAATACAGCTGGGCTTAAACGAAATATTCAAAAAGATGATAACAAAATTATAGTTACTACCATTCAAAAATTAAACAACCTTATAAAAGCAGAAACTGCTTTACCTGTTTATAATAAACAAGTTGTGTTCATTTTTGACGAGGCTCATCGCTCACAGTTTGGTGAAGCGCAAAAAAACATTAAAAAGAAGTTTAAACAGTATTATCAATTTGGTTTTACTGGAACCCCAATTTTTCCAGAAAATGCACTCGGGGCAGAAACTACAGCGAGTGTTTTTGGTAGAGAGTTGCATTCTTATGTTATTACGGATGCTATTCGAGATGAAAAAGTTTTAAAGTTTAAAGTCGACTATAACGATGTTCGCCCTAAGTTCAAAGCTATAGAGTTAGAACAAGACGAAAAAAAATTATCTGCAGCAGAAACAAAAGAAGCGTTATTGCACCCTGAAAGAATAAAAGAAGTATCTGAGTACATTCTAAATAATTTTAGATTAAAAACGCACCGTGCACATATTGGAGCAAAAGGTTTTAATGCAATGTTTGCGGTAAGCAATATTGATGCAGCAAAGTTGTATTATGAATCTTTAAACAACTTGCAAAAAGAGAGCGAAAAACCCTTAAAAATAGCAACAATCTTTTCTTTTGCTGCTAACGAAGAGCAAAGTGCAATTGGAGAAATTTCTGATGAATCTTTTGAGACTTCTGCTATGGATAGTAGTGCAAAAGAGTTTTTAACATTTGCTATTTCTAATTATAATAAAATGTTTAAAACCAATTTTGGGGTAGATAGTAAAGAGTTTCAAAATTATTATAGAGACCTTGCTAATCGGGTAAAAAATCAAGAAGTGGATCTTTTAATTGTAGTAGGCATGTTTTTAACAGGATTTGACGCTCCTACACTCAATACCCTATTTGTCGATAAAAATCTGCGGTATCATGGTTTAATGCAAGCTTTTTCACGCACTAACCGTATTTATGATACAACCAAAACCTTTGGCAATATTGTAACTTTTAGAAATCTGGAACAAGCAACAATAGATGCCATTACACTGTTTGGTGATAAAAATACTAAAAACGTAGTGCTCGAAAAAAGTTACAGAGAATACATGGAAGGGTTTACCGATATTGCTACCGGAGAAGCTCGTCGTGGATATGTAGAAGTTGTTACCGAATTACATGCACGCTTTCCAGATGCGCAAGCTATTGTTACCCAAAAAGATAAAAAAGAATTTGCTAAGCTGTTTGGTGAATATTTGCGGATAGAAAATGTGCTGCAAAATTATGATGAATTTACTACATTAAAAGATTTACAGTCAATTAATATAGACGATACTGAGGCCTTGCAAGAATTTAAAACAACGCATTATGTTAGTGACCAAGACATTAAAACTATGCAAGGCATTACCATACCAGAAGAAAGAGTTATTCAAGATTATCGCTCAACATACAATGATATTCGTGATTGGCTACGCAAAGAAAAAGCTGAAAAAGATAAAGATGACTCTACAATAGATTGGGATGACGTTGTTTTCGAAGTAGATTTATTAAAATCGCAAGAAATAAACTTGGATTATATTTTGGAGCTGATTTTTGAAAAAAACAAAAACGTAAATGATAAAGACGCTTTACTAGACGAAGTACGGCGTATAATTAGATCTAGCACCGGAAATAGAGCAAAAGAAAGTTTGGTTGTAGATTTTATTAACCAAACTGATTTAGATGAAATTCAAGATAAAGCAACTATTATTGATGCCTTTTTCTCATTTGCACAAAAAGAGCAAAAAAAAGAAGCACAACAACTAATTACAGAAGAAGAACTTAATGAAGAAGCTGCAAAACGATACATTCTTGCTTCATTAAAAAGAGAATATGCAAGTGAAAATGGCACAGAATTAAATGAAATACTTCCTAAAATGAGCCCACTCAATCCTAAATATTTAACAAAAAAACAAAGCGTTTTTCACAAAATTGCAGCCTTTGTAGACAAATTTAAAGGTGTCGGTGGAGAGGTTTAATACGGCAGAGGATGACGATGAAAAAAATTAAAAATGAAATAACCATACATAGCTCTGCTGCCGAATATCTCACGTATGTCGCTGCTGTTGGTGATAACACTGATAGTGTAGAAATGCGTTATGAAGATGAGAATATTTGGTTAACACAAAAGATGATGGCTGCATTATATGATGTATCTGTTCAAAACGTAGGGCAACATATTAAAAAAATATTTGATGATGGTGAATTAGTGGAGCAAGCAGTTATAAAGAAATACTTTATAACTGCCTCAGATGGTAAATCATACAGTACAAAGCATTATAATCTTCAGATGATTATTGCTGTTGGCTTTAAGGTCAATAATGATCGTGCGGTACGCTTTCGTAAATGGGCAGGTCAAATAGTCAAGGATTATACAATCCAAGGCTGGACGATGGATAAAGAGCGCCTTAAAAAAGGGCATATGTTTACAGATGAATACTTTGAGCGCCAGTTGCAAAGTATTCGCGAAATTCGTCTATCAGAGCGCAAATTTTATCAGAAAATCACAGACCTTTATGCTACCGCCTTTGATTACGACAAGAATGCAAAGACTACTAGACAGTTTTTTCAAACGGTTCAAAACAAAATGCATTGGGCTGTTCACCGACACACAGCAGCAGAATTAATTGTCGAGCGTGCAGATGCAGGCAAAGAGCATATGGGACTGACCACCTGGGATGCGGCACCAGAAGGTAAAATAGTCAAAACAGATGTTTCTATTGCAAAGAATTATTTAAATGATAAAGAGATGTCTTATTTGGAGAGAATTGTTTCACTGTATCTCGATTATGCAGAGTTACAGGCAGAGCGTCAAATTCCAATGAGTATGGAGGACTGGGCAAAGCGTCTTGATGGTTTCTTGGAATTTAATGGTAATGAATTGCTGATTGGAGCCGGAAAAGTGAGTGCCGAGCAGGCAAAGCTTTATGCGGAAACAGAATTTGAAAAATACCGCATTGTTCAAGATAAAACATTCATATCTGATTACGATAAGTTCCTGTTAAAGTTTGAGAAAGAAACAAAGAAAGAATAAGGAGTTAGCTATGAAATTAGTTCAGAATATATCAAAAGAAAGGTTAAATGAAATATCAGAAATTATAGGGCAAGCTTTTGTTACAAATAATTTGTTTACTGAATTTGGCACTATTGAAGAAAGACGAGAATTAGTTTTAAAATACATGAAAGCTTATGTTACAAGTGTTTATGAATCAAAAGCATTATATCAAAGTGATGATAACCAGGCTTTTATTGGATTATCCTTTAGTGATAAAAAAGTTATTATACCGCAATTAAAATTGCTGTTTTCTTTAGTCAAAATAATTCCATTTAAAATTAATAAACGATTTTTAAAATTTATTAAGGAAATAAAAAATGAAGATACCACATATACAAAAACCACATATATAGAGGTTCTTATGGTATGTGTTAGTAAACAAATACAGGGTAAAGGTAGGGCAAGGGAACTTGTAGATTTTGCAAAAAAAATGGCAAAATCAAGAAATGTTCCACTGCTATTTGATACAGATATGAAAGAATATTCTGATATGTATCAGCATTTTGGGTGTGAATTATATCATAAAAAAACTTCTTCTAATAATATAACAAGGTATAATCTTGTATGGAACCCATAGAAAAAAAATAAAAAAATGAGGCTATTTGACTGATTGAGTCAATTAGCCTCATTTTAATTGGGTTAAAATAATACAAAAGAGAAGCCCGACAAGATTTTTTTCTTGCCGGGCTTCTTATATTTCAAAAGGGGTTCTTTTGTGCTTGGTTCTAAGCAGCTGTAATCTTAATGGTTTTTGGTTGTGTTTCAGGAAGTCGTGGAATACTTATATGCAATAATCCGTTTTCAAAGGAGGCAGAGATATTTTCTCCGTCAATATCCTTTGGTAAATGGAAACTGCGAGTAAATTCAACCGAATTCCGTTCTCGTATCAACCATCGTTCACCAGCCTCACGTGTTTTCTCATCATTTTTGGCAACTTCTTTTGTTGTTTCTTTTTTGTTAGTATCAGCACTTTCAAGTTTTTCATCTTTATGAGAGTTAATAGTCAGAATCTTATCTTTTAGACTGATATCAACATTTTCTTTGCTCATTCCAGGAAGCTCCATGTCAAAAAGATATGCGTGTTCGTTTTCACGGACATCTACTTTTGGTGAAAAAGTAGTTTTGGATTCACAATTGCCAGCAAGACAATTATCAAATGCATCGAAAAAATCTGTGTTAAATAAAGGATTAAATAAAGATACTGTGTTCATAATGAACCTCCATAAATAAATACAAAATAATTTTAGAACTTTCGTTCATTGGGTAAACTACCCAGCCGCTCTTAACGGCTTACACTAATACTATTACAAAAAGTGTGCCAACTTTTAGATTGTGAGATAATCGGAGTGATTTTTATAAAAAAAGTAGTTAAAGTTACATAAAAAGGAAGGGAAATCAAGGTTTTGAATAAGATTTGAATGAAATTATGTATTTTTTTTGTTTGATTGTATGAAAATTAGATATGTTTGGCTTAAAAGTAGCAACAGTAAAATATTAGAAAAAAAAATGAGCCTAATTGACCGATAGGGTCAAAAAAGCTCATTCAAAATGTGTCAAAATAACACAAAAATCAATTTACATACCAAAATTTGCTTTCAATCCAAGGTTTAAGATTCCACCTTTTTTAATTGATGTATCCGTTGCTATCCAACTTGTGTATAGACCCATTGCGGCAAATACTGTATCTTTTTTTTGAAAAAAATCATAACCAGCACCAATACCCATGGCTAAAGCGGATCTAATTTCTCCTGTATAAATTGTTAGGCTTGTTTTTGATTTTGGGCTAATGGTAACGTTAAGAAAAGTTCCATTATTCATAAAATCAAAACCAGCAGAATATGTTTCATTCATCTGATATTGAAGACCATAAACCATGTCTGATGAAATGTCATTTGTATCAAAATCATATGAATTCATTGTTCCTACGTTAAATGCAAAATAATCTGGAGTTTCTGCAAAAACTGTTCCAAAGGTAACACTTGTAATAAGTAAAACCATAAATAATATTTTCTTCATTTTTTTTCCTTTTATTTTAATAAAATTAATTTAATAAAATTAATAACCTAATTTTGCTTTAAGACCTAATGCTATTACTCCACCATTTTTGAGTGCTTCGTCTTGAGCAGTATCGCTACATGCATACCAATCAGCATAAAGACCCATTGCAGTAAAAAAGTTATCTTTATTGGTGAAAAAGTCATATCCAGTACCTATTCCAAAGGCTACACTAGAAGCTATTTGTCCAGTATAGAAGGATAAAGTTAAATTTGCTTTAGGTGAAGCTGTAATATTTACAAATGTATATGAATCAGAAACACTAAATCCTGTTGAAAATTTTTCATTTAGTTGTAATTGAACTCCAAAATTATTTACAACAGTAAAATCTTGTGATTCAAACCCATAAGCTCCCATTGAACCAATGTTAAATGTAAAGTACTCAGGGGTAACGGCTGTGGCTACTTCTGCTTCTGTCTCTTGAGCAAAAATACTCCCCACTGCCACACTTGTGATAAGCATAACTGCTAATACCAATTTTTTCATCTCTTTTCTCCTTAAAATTGTTTTCATTATGTTATAACGATTTAGCAATAATTGCAAGTAATGTTTTGTTATGCATAAAAAGATTCGTTCCCTTGCCACAAAACATACAACTTATTATTATAGAAACAAGTAAAGAAATAATTCTATTTCTATACTAATCTAGGAGGTTTATATGGCTCTAATTGTTTGGTCTGATGATTTAAGTGTTAAAGTAAGTAAAAGTGATGAGCAGCATAAGGTGCTTATTAAATTAATAAATGATTTACATGAAGCAATGTTAAAAGGTAAGAGTAAAGAGATTATTAGCGAGATATTAAAAAGCTTAGTCGATTATACCGTTATTCATTTTAACGAAGAAGAAGCCCTTCTTGAAAAATACAACTATCCTGATCTTCCTGTTCAGAAGAAAGCACATGCTTTATTTGTAAAAAAAGTTTCTGATTTTCAAGAAGGTTATAAAAAAAATAAATTTGGATTGTCTATTGAAATCATGGATTTCCTTAGTGACTGGCTAAAAAATCATATTAATGGGATTGATAAAAATTATTCAGCTTTTCTTAATGATAAAGGTGTCTTTTAGGACACAATAATTTAGAATTTGCACATCTTGCCACAAAGTGTCCTTCGCGTTAAAATCATAGCACTATGGAAAATATGAAACGAACACATACTTGTGGCGAATTGCGAAAGTGTGATGACAAAAAAACAGTTATATTAAATGGATGGATACATCGTATACGGGAACATGGTGGGATTTCCTTTATTAATCTTCGAGATAGATATGGAATTACGCAGGTAGTAATCGATTCAAGTTCTCCTGCTCAGTTAGCTGATTTAGCACATGATTTGCATATGGAATACTGTATTGCTGTCGAGGGTACTGTTCGTGCACGCCCTGACAATATGGTTAATAAAGATATGCTTACTGGTGAAATAGAACTCCTAGCAACAAAAATAGAAATTCTATCTAAATCAGAAACGCTTCCTTTTATGATAGATGAAGTTCAAAAAGATGGGACTCCAGTTATTCCTAATGAAGATTTACGTTTAAAATATAGGTATTTAGATTTACGTTCTTCTTCTATGCAAAATCATCTAGCTTTGCGCCATAAGGTTGCTCTAGCAACTCGAAACTATCTTTCAGATAACGGATTTTACGAATTAGAAACACCAACCTTTATTAAATCAACTCCAGAAGGTGCTAGAGATTACTTAGTTCCTTCTCGCCTTTATCCTGGTAAATTTTATGCATTACCACAATCTCCTCAGCTCTATAAACAGATTTTGATGGTTTCAGGGTTTGATAAGTATTTTCAAATTGCACGCTGTTATAGAGATGAAGATGCCCGTGGTGATCGTCAACCAGAGTTTACACAGATTGATATGGAAATGAGTTTTGTTGACCGAGATGATGTACTTGGTATGACAGAAGGATTAATGCACTATATTTTTGAAAAGACAATGGAAATAAAACTTCCAGAACATTTTCAAAGAATTGCGTATGATGATTCTATCGATTTGTATGGAACCGATAAACCAGATCTTCGGTTTGATTTAAAAATGCAAGATGCTGAGTTTATGGCTGATATCTCAGATTTTAAAGCCTTTAGAGCAGCTCTCGAACCACAAGAAAAAAAGCCTGGGCAAACACGCAATACTGGAACTATAAAAGCACTAGTAGTCCCTGGACAAGCTGAAAATTACAGTCGAAAAAAAGTAGAAGACTTAGAAGCTACTGCCAAAATATACAAAGCCCATGGCCTTGCATGGATGAAAGTAACAGCAGATGGTTTGACCGGTGGAATTAGTAAGTTTTTTGCAGATAAAAAAGATGAAATCTGTTCAAAATTGGGGGCAAAAGAAGGTGATTTACTTCTTTTTGTAGCGGATACCAATTATAAAACAGCTTGTACTGCTCTTGGGGCTGTACGAACTCGATTAGGAAAGGACTTAAATCTTATAGATCAAAATTCTTTTGTATTTGCTTGGATTGTAGATTTCCCTATGTTTGAATGGAACGAAGATGAAAATAAATGGGATACAGCACACCATATGTTTACTATGCCACAAGAAAAATATCATAGTACATTAGAAAGCGATCCTGGTAGTGTAAAAGGTGATTTATACGATCTTGTACTCAATGGATACGAACTGGCTTCTGGTTCAATTCGTATACATGATCCAGAACTGCAAGAGCGCATTTTTAATATTGTTGGTTTTAGTAGAGAAGAAGCAGAACAAAAATTTGGATTTTTGCTAAAAGCCTTTAAGTTTGGTGCTCCACCGCATGGGGGTATTGCTCTAGGGCTTGACCGTTTAGTTATGCTTATGTGCCACGAAACTTCTATAAAAGAAGTTATTGCCTTTCCTAAAAACACTTTCGCGGTTAGTCCAATGGATGAATGTCCTTCTGTTGTCGATGCACAACAAATTAAGGACTTGCATTTAAAAATAATTGAACAAACAGATAGTAAATAATAAGGATTTTCCCGTATGAATAGCATTAAAACTAAATTGATATTTCAAAAAAAGTTTTTAATATCAATTATACTTTTTTCTTTAGTCTTAGTGGTTTGTACGGGATGTAAAGAAAAAGCTCCAGAAAAGGTTGTGCAAACAAAAAGTGCTATTGGTACGATTTGTACAATTACATTGTATGAACAAAATGCAGAAAGTCTTTTTGATGAGATTTTTGCTGCCCTCGATTTGTTAGAACAACATGTTAGTGTCAATATAGCGACGTCTGATATCGCAAAAATCAATGATGCAGCGGGTACAAATAATCCAATTACAGTTAATGATGACACATTGTATATTTTGCAGGCTGCTATTAAATATGCAAGCCTTACTGGTGGAGCTTTTGATCCATCTATAGGGCCTCTTGTAAAACTTTGGGCAATAGGAACAGATAAAGAACATGTTCCCTCTCAAGCGCAAATAGATTCTGCCAAAGCTCTTGTTGATTATACGAAAATTCAACTAGATCCAGAAAAAAAGACAGTATATTTACCTGTAAAAGGGATGAGTCTTGACTTAGGTGGTATTGCAAAAGGGTATGCAGCAGATATGATTGTACAAATCTTACAGCAGCATGGAGTCTCCAAAGCAATAATCGATCTTGGCGGAAATATTTATGCATATGGGGCAAAAGCACCTGCTACTAACACTACAGATGCTATTCCATGGAAAGTAGGTATAAAAAATCCTTTCGATTCTACAGGGGCTCCTATTATTGTAGCTTCCCTTATAAACAAGACAGTTGTAACTTCAGGAGTGTATGAGCGTTTTTTTATAAAAGATGGGGTTAGATATCATCATTTAATTGATAGAAAAACAGGTTATCCTGAGCAAAATGGCCTTATGTCAGCTACAATAATTACTAATTCTTCTATGATGGCAGATGCTCTTTCTACTGCTGTTTTTATATTAGGAAAGGAAAAAGGAATAGCGCTACTAGAAAAATTGAATACAGAAAGTAAAGATTCTGAAGGAGTGTTATATGATGTTCAAGGATTATGTGTCGATAAGGATAAAAATATAACGGCGACTTCTAATCTTAGGTTAAAAATAGCCGTTATTGATTCCTCTTTTAGCTTAGAATAAAATATTATTCGATGGTGCTTACTACTGAGTTATCTGTGCATGAGAACGGAGCTGGAATGTATTTATCTGCTTTCCAATCATTTTCCCATTGTTTTCCGTCAAGTAAATAACGGAATTGATATTCTTTTCCTTTTTCAAGTTTTAATTTAACTGAAAACGAACCATTTGCTGCTTTTTTCATAGGTGTGTCAGAACTACTCCAACTATTAAAATCTCCAGCAAGCCATACTTTTTCAGCTCCTTTTGCAGCTTTTGCTGAAAGAGTAAATGTGACTTCACAAGTATTTTTAGTTTTATAGAACTTTTTAGATATAGGCATACTTATCTCCTAATTTTGAAATTAAATCTACCAACTTGCTTAACAAGCAATAATAGTATACTATAATATCGAAATTAGTTAAAGTAGGGGCATTAGGAATGAGTGAAAAGAAATATTTATTTACTTCAGAATCAGTTAGCGAAGGACATCCAGATAAATTATGTGATCAAATTTCAGATGCAGTTTTAGATGCATGTTTAAGAGATGATCCTGATAGCCATGTTGCTTGTGAAACGTTTTCTTCTACAGCTATGATAATTATTGGTGGGGAAGTCACTACAAATACGTATGTTGATGTTCAACAGCTTGCGCGGGATGTTGCTCGTGATATTGGCTATACAGATGCAGAATACGGATTAGATTGTGATTCTATGGCTGTAATGAATATGATTCATGCACAATCTCCTGATATTAATCAGGGTGTAAGGGGAATCGGACTAGATGAGTTTAAAGGAAAGCAAGGGGCTGGAGATCAGGGAATGATGTTTGGGTTTGCTTGTGACGAGACTCCAGAGTTAATGCCAGCGCCAATTATGTATTCTCATAAAATATTACGAAGAGCTACAGAAATGCGAAAAAGTGGAAAACTGAACTGGCTTCGTCCAGATTCAAAAAGTCAAGTTTCTATTGCTTATGAAGGATATAAACCTGTTGGAATTGATACTGTGGTTGTTTCACATCAGCATGATCCTTCTATAAAATATAATGATTTAAAAGAAGGAATTATTCAAGAAATAATAAAACCGGTATTGGAATCTACTGGGCTTTTAACCAAGAATACAAAATATTTTATTAATCCTACTGGAAAATTTGTTGTTGGTGGACCCTTTGGTGATACAGGACTTACAGGTCGAAAAATTATTGTAGATACCTACGGTGGAATGGGACGTCATGGTGGTGGAGCTTTTAGTGGAAAAGATCCTTCTAAAGTTGACCGTTCTGCAGCTTACATGGCTAGATATATTGCCAAAAATATTGTTGCAGCTGGACTTGCAACCCGTTGTGAAATTGAATTAGCTTATGCAATAGGGGTTCCTTATCCTGTTTCTATCATGGTCGAAACCTTTGGAACTGGAGTTGTTCCTGACGAAAAAATTGAAGCAGCTGTAAAAGATGTTTTTGACTGTACTCCTGCAGGGATTATCAAAACTTTAGATCTAAAACGTCCAATTTATCAGGCCACAGCCGCTTACGGACATTTTGGACGATCAGAGTTTAGTTGGGAAAAAACGGACAAAGTACAAGCTCTTAAAAATGCTATAAAATAATGTAAATAGCCCTCAATTATGTATATTTTATATGTTATAATATATGTATGTATAAACAGTTATCAGCCTCTAAGATAAATGAAATCTTTAGGCGTTTTAAAGAACAGAATCCACATCCAGCGACGGAGTTAATTGCTCCAAATGATTTCTGTCTTTTGGTTGCGGTTGTTCTTTCTGCTCAGACAACAGATAAAGCTGTAAATAAAGCTACAGCATCTTTATTTGACATTGCAAATACTCCTCAAACAATGCTTGATCTAGGGGCTGAAGGGCTTACACATTTTATAAAATCGATAGGATTGTATCGAAATAAAACAAAATTTATCATTGGTTTGTCACAAATGATACTCGATGAGTTTAATGGTAATTTACCTGATACCAGAGAAACTCTTATGCAATTACCTGGTGTTGGACGAAAAACAGCGAATGTTATAATGAATGTTGTTTATAATCAGCCTACAATGCCAGTTGATACACATATTTTACGTATATCTCCTAAAATAGGACTTTGTCCGGGGGAGACTCCTGCTCAAATAGAGGCTGGACTAATAAAAAAAATTCCTTCAGAATATATGAATCATGCACATCATTGGCTTGTATTGCACGGACGATATGTATGTGTTGCTCGTACGCCTCATTGTGAAGAGTGTTTAATTCAAGATTTATGTGCTCACAACATAGCTAAAAAATAGGGAGATATGTATGGGAGAAGAAATAGTATCTGTAGCAGGGGATAGTTCCTCGATGTCAAATGTTGCAGAAGAAATTTTTGGTAGTTTTGATAATTTAAAACAATATTTCTCTCTTGCATTTGCAACGCGCGTTTTAGAAACGATAGTTGCACTCATTCTATTTTATATTGTATATCGAATAGCTAGAAAATATGTCAGCAAATTGGCACATAAACAATTAAAGCCTCAAACTGCATTAATTATTGATAAAGTAATTAAATATGCATATGAAATCCTTGTAGTAATTTATGTACTTAATTTGTTTGGCATAAAGTTGAATGCTTTGTTAGGAGCAGCTGGTATAGTTGGAATTGCTGTTGGTTTTGCTGCGCAAACATCTGTAAGTAATATTATTTCTGGTTTTTTTGTTTTAAGTGATCAATCTATAAAAATTGGCGATTATATTACTATTGCTGATGTAGTTGGTACTGTATATTCAATAGATTTAATGTCTATCAAAGTATTAACACTTGATAATCAATTGATTAGAATTCCTAATGAAACGGTTATTCAGTCGAATATGCAAAACAATACGTATTTCCCTACACGACGAATGCTGTTTAATGTAGGGGTTTCATATGATACAGACCTAGAAGAAGCTAAAGCGGCTTTAGAATCTGTTCCGGCAAGCTGTCCAACAGTATTAGATACTCCTCTTCCGTTAGTCTATTTTGACGGGTTTGGGGATTCGAGTATAAAAATGGTTCTTGCTGTTTGGTTTAAACGAGAATACTACTGGGAAACGAGAAATAGTGTTTTTATGAATATAAAAACAGCTTTTGATGCTGCTGGAATTGAGATTCCATTTAATCAACTTGATATTAATATGAAAGATACCGAAATTACACAACGTGAAAAAAAAGAGCAGGCAGAAAAACAAAAAGCGGCTAAAAAAGAATTTGTTGCTACGTTAAAACAAGCTGGTATAGACAAGCAAGAACTCCTTAAAGAAGAACAAAGAAAAGAAAAACTTGAAGAACTAAAGAGAGCTCTAGAAGCACAAGCTGCTAAAAAAAATGGTAAGAGTGATACTAAAAAAACAGAAGGAGGGAAGAATATGTCTTATGATTCCCAATCTGGAGAAGATAAGGATTGATGAGTTCTTATTAAAGAGGTCTTTTTTTTAAAAGTGCAAAAACTTGTTTAAAATCTAAAAAAAAGAAACCTAAAACTGACATTTGCAATTTTGTGTTACTAGCTTGTGCTGATTTTACCTTTGTGTTAAATTTATCGCGTAAATCTAAATATTTGGAGAACTTCGTATGTGTGGAATTGTTGGCTATATTGGGAATACAAACGCGACCCCTATTCTTATAAATGCTCTTAAAAAACTAGAATATCGAGGCTACGATTCTGCTGGAATTGCAGTTTTAGATAAAGAAGATATTGTTGTTAGAAAATGTAAAGGAATGATAAAATCGCTTGAGGCAAAAATAGCTGATGAAGTAATTTCTGGTACTATGGGGATTGGACATACTCGATGGGCTACTCATGGCGAGCCAAGTGATGTAAACTCTCATCCGCAAACAAATGTTTCTGGAACAATTGCAGTAGTACACAATGGTATTATTGAAAATTATGCTGAAATTAAAAGTTGGTTGCAAAATCAAGGCGTTGTTTTTCGTAGCGAAACCGATACAGAAGTAATAGCTCATTTACTTAATTATCATTATGAAAAAACACAAAAAGACATTTTTAAAGCTGTGCTTAAAACACTAAACCATTTAGAGGGAAGTTATGCTCTTGGTGTTTTGTGTAAAGACTTTCCAGATCGTATTATTGTTGCTCGAAAAGATAGCCCTCTTGTTGTAGGTCTTGGTAATGGAGAAAATTTTATGGGCTCAGATGTTCCAGCGCTTTTGGAACATACCCGAGAAGTTCATTTTTTAAATGATCATGAAGTAGCTGTTTTATATAGAGATAGAATCGATTTATTTACTGATAAAGGTGAAAAACTCATACGAAAACCATTCCATGTTGATTGGGATATAGCTGCTGCAGAAAAAAATGGGTATGAGCATTTTATGATGAAAGAAATTCATGAACAACCAAAAGCCCTTTTAGATACATTTAAACTTTGGAATGAGATAGATCTAAAGGATAGTTGGAAAGATGTTCAACGTATAGTAATAACTGCTTGCGGGACAGCCTATCATGCAGGTGTTGTTGGTAAATATGCTTTTGAGCAATTTACCCGTATTCCAGTTGAAGTAGATGTTGCTTCTGAATATCGATATCGAAATCCTGTTTGCTCTAAAAACGATGCATTTATTGTGATATCTCAGTCTGGAGAAACAGCAGATACTTTAGCTGCTGTTCGACTTGCAAAATCACATGGCTCACGTATTTTGGCTATTACTAACTGTGTAGGGTCTACCTTATCACGAGAAGCAGATGAAGTAATCTATACTCGTGCTGGTCCAGAAATTGCTGTTGCTTCTACAAAGGCGTTTACGACACAATTAATGTGTATGTATATGTTAGCCTTAAAAACAGCCGAAATTCGCGGGACGATGAGCAAAACAGAACTAGAAAAAAATCTTACCGAGTTAGCAACAATTTCAGAAAAAGCACAAGAGATAGTTGATAATAAGGAAACTATACAAAAATTTGCAGCACGGCAATTTAATAAAAATAAAGTGTTTTTTATGGGACGTTTATATGATTATGCAGTTAGTTTAGAAAGTGCTCTAAAGTTAAAGGAAATTGCATATACTCATTCAGAATCCTTTGCTGCAGGTGAATTAAAACATGGGCCTATAGCTCTTGTTGACAATTCAACTTTGGTTGTCGCAATTGCGACACAAAAAAAACTATATGAAAAATTAGCATCAAATATAAAAGAAGTAGCTACTAGAGGCGCTTCGACACTGGCAATTACAACAGATCATAGTGGTCTCTTTGACAACACTGTTGATGAAACTTTTGTAATTCCAGAAACTTTTGATGCTTTTAGTCCAATGTTATCTGTGATACCAGCACAGCTTTTTGCCTATTACTGTTCTATTCAACGAGGTAACAATCCAGATAAACCTCGAAATCTTGCTAAATCAGTCACTGTTGAGTAATTATAGATTTTATAGGCCTTTTAGATTGCAATAAATTATGTATGTAAGAGTTTAGCTAATGTGTTTTTTTGGCCAAGCGCAGTACATAAATTGTTGTAATCTGTCGAAGTAGTTTTTTTCTTTGTTACTAAATTACTAGTCTTCTCAAGTGAATTTCTAAGGACAGCACGAATTAGAATGTTTTTAGGGGTATGGTCAATGTCGATAAATTCGAGAAGTTGAACCGAATAGTCGTTTTGTTCAAGAATTTCTGCACGCATAACATCTGTTGCAAGAGCCGAAAAACGTTCTTTAATAAGCCCATATTTTAATAGGCTGTTAAAAGCATTACTTGGTGCCTGTTTACCCAATTTGCTGTTAAGTTCGTGTTGACAACACGGAACAGACAATATAATTTTTGCATTGTGCTCGACTGCATAGGCGAGTGCAAAATCAGTTGCCGTATCACAAGCATGAAGCGTTATGACCATGTCAGGATCTTTTGCGTTTGGATTGTCTTTGCTATATGTTGCAATATCACCTGTAGAAAAATGTAATCCTTCAAATTTAAATTTTTTAGCTAAAATAGAACACTGTTCTATAACTTCTTGTTTTAAATCTAATCCTGTGATATTGGCCTTTAATCCTTTTAATTGGGTAAGATAATGATGTAAGGCAAAGGTAAGGTAGCTCTTTCCACAACCAAAATCTACTATTTCAAGACTTTTATTTTTGTTTTGAATTTCTGGAATAATTAAATTGTCTATAATGTCATCAATAAATTCTAGATATCTATTAATTTGTTTGAATTTACTATATTTGGAGTGAACAACTTTCCCTTCTTTTGTCATAATACCAAGTTCTATAAGAAATGGTACAGGAATATCTTCTTCTAAAAGGTAGTGCTTTTTTTATTATGGGGTGTACTTGTTTTACAACAACAATTCGCGGCTTGTGAACTTGATGGTATGGTAGATTCTCGTTTTTTTATAGGTTTTCGTAATAGTGTTTGTTTACCTCTTTTGTTTGTTAAAACGGTAATAAATTCTGTTTCTGTAAAAATAGCAACATTTTTATAATGAATACCAGTTTCTAAAAGAAGCAAGTTTGCAGTTTCAGTCTCTGTAAGTGATTTTTGAAAAGCTTGTTTTTGGGTAAAGCGTTCTATAAAAAAACAATTTTCTTTTGCAGCGTTACATTCTTTGTTACGGCGAATAGTTATTTTTAAATATTTTACATCTTTTTTTGGATTAGAAAGGGTGCACGTTTCTATTTGTGAAATAATAGTTGGTAAAAGTAATTCAAATTCTGTCATATATATACTCGATTAAAATAAAATGATATAATTGCATTATGGCGAAGGTATATGTTTTTGTAAACCAGAAAGGCGGTGTTGGAAAAACAACATCAGCAGTGAATATTGGTGCATATCTTGCAATAGCAGGTAAAAAGGTACTTTTAGTTGATTTTGATTCTCAAGGCAATATGAGTAGTGGAGTTGGTCTATCTAAAGAAAAACCAACTGTTTATGAGCTTATGGCAGATATGGTTACTCCAGATAAAGTTATAAAACATACGAGTGTAAAGAATCTTGATGCAATTCCTGCATCTATAGATCTCTCTGGAGCTGCCGTTGAATTAGTAGATCAGGAAGATCGTGAGTATTATCTAAAAAACGCCATAGATCCTATAAAAAATTTGTATGATTATATTCTTATTGACTGTCCTCCTTCTCTTGGTATATTAACCCTAAATGGCCTTGCCGCAGCAGATTCAGTGCTTATTCCGATGCAATGTGAATATTTTGCATTAGAAGGAGTTTCTCTTTTACTACAAACTGTAAAAAAAGTTCAAAAAACAATAAATAAAAAACTTGAAATTGGTGGTGTTTTCTTTACGATGTACGATTCTCGAACTCGACTAGCCCAAGATGTTGTAATGCAAGTTAAATCGTATTTTAAAGATGTTGTATTTGATACGATTATTCCTCGAAATGTTCGATTATCAGAAGCTCCTTCACATGGTGTCCCTATTTGTGAATATGATGCTAATTGTACAGGTGCAAAAAGTTATAAAATGCTTGCTTCGGAGGTGCTAACCCGTGGCTAAAAAAAATGGTCTTGGAAAAGGTTTGGGCGCATTAATGTCTGAGGCTGAGGAAGAAGTAAATGAGTCGATTGATTCAAGTTTAGCGTTAAATAATACGGCTTTTTCTGCAAATAAAAATAATAATATTAGTGGTGATACCTATGTAAATGTAGATCTTTTAGAGCCAAATCCACGACAACCTCGTACAGAATTTGATGAAATATCGTTAAAAGAACTTGCTGAAAGTATAAAAGAACATGGAGTTATTCAACCAATTATCGTAGAAAAAAATGATAAAGGTGGTTTTTATATCATTGCTGGGGAACGCCGGACTCGAGCTGCTCGCTTAGCAGGATTAAAAAAAGTACCTGTTCGAGTTCAAAAATATACTGATCAAAAAAAACTAGAAGTAGCTTTAATAGAGAATATCCAGCGTGAAGATTTAAATGCAGTTGAGGAAGCTTTAGCATATAAAAACTTAATGGAGCTTGGCAATCTTAATCAAGATGAAGTTGCAAGAAAAGTTGGTAAGAGTCGGTCTGCTGTTGCAAACTGCTTACGATTATTAAAACTCCCCGTGGATATGCAAACAGAGTTAGCCAATGGTAAAATTTCTGCAGGACATGCACGCGCATTGCTTTCTGTAAATAACGCTACAGATCAGCGGATTCTATTTGGCAAAATAATGGGTAGTTCTTTGTCTGTTCGCGAAGCAGAAGCAGAAGCACTCTCTTTAAATGCAAATATTGTTTCTAAAGGAACGAAAAAAACTAAACAAAAGTTACAATCACGAGACCCTGATTTAGTACATATTGAAGAACAATTTATTGAAAAACTTGGAACAAAAGTTGCGATAAAAGGAAATTTTGAAAAAGGATCTCTTTTGATAGATTATTTTTCTAAGGATGATTTAGATAGATTATATACTATTATTATTGGTGAATAAGGTCATAAATTTTTAATTTTATATTTTTACAAAAAAACACAATGAATATTGTGATTTTTTTGTTTTAAACGGTGTTTTTTTACAGAAACCATGCCGACATTTTAAATAGAAGGTCTTAGTTATTTAAGTGTTGACGTAATAATTTTGCATTTATGTTACGTTCTTCAGTATTAGTACAAGTAGTTTTGTCCAATCCTGGATAGGGACTAGAAGAGGCGGCTATCCAATAACGTACGTTATCAGCTTCGATATCAGGTGTATTTGCTGTTGCATCTGCAGGGGCAAGCCCTGTTTTAGTACTTAAAATAGCTTGTTCCGGTCGTGATATAAGATATGCTAATAAAGCATTTGCTAATACCGTATTTTTTTTGTCTGCATGTGTTGGTATAAAAGCAGATATTGTTGGAGCGGTAAAAGTTCTTATCTTTACGTTATTATTTGCAGGAATAAAAAAAGTTTTGTAATTTTTTGAAACATTATATGAAAGATTACGGTGTTCTGATAATGGCAAAAGTGCAAAAGGAATTTTTTCTTGTTGCATAAAATAAGCAATATCTTTATTTGATAAATTAACCCATTCGTTTGGGACAACTCCTTTAAAACGGAGTTCTTGCAATAAAGAGATTGCTTCAGAAACAGAGTTTAGAGAGCTATCTAACGGGACTTTGCCTGTAATGGCTTCTTGTAGAGCTCCTACAAATTGTAACAGTTGACTATCAGAGGCTCCTGCACAGTAAAGAGAAGGCTTATTTGTTTCTTTAGATATCTGTTCTGCTTTGTTAAGAAAATCTGAAAGAGAAGTGCTTTCTTCCATCTTTGAATATTTTTTTGTATTTACAGCGAGTTCAAAATGGTCAATGAGCAAAGGCAAAAAGTAGGCTTTCCCATCCTTTATACTTGCAGAACGTAATGTTCGAGGGATGTTAGAAAATAATGACAACGGAAGTTCTTGTTTTTGAGAATTTGCTAGGTTTTTGCCGGTGTAACAAATTATAATTGAGGCTTTTTTTATTTCACTTGTAGCTAAAGATTCGTTAGAGTTAATTGTTAAATAGCTTGGAGATCTTTTGTTTTGGTTATTAATAAAATAGGAATCAATTTGCATTTCTAGAGTCTGCTGAACTGATTCTGGGATATTATAAAATGCAATGTGTATTTTTCTAGAATTTTGAACGTAAATGATTACTAAAAATGAGAATACTATTAAAACCACAGCAAGTACAGAGATTAAAAAAATACGTTTTAAGTAGCTTGTGATGTTCATGATTTTTCCCCCTTTAGAATTAATCATAAACATATAATAATATAATTATTAATCCTTGTCAGCTAGAATATTTGGATATAAAATATAAGAGGATTTTAAAAAAAAAGAGGTATAAAAATTGAAAAAAGTAGTAGTTTCTTTGTTTTTGACTTTAATTACATTTAATGTAGTTTTTGCAAGTGGTAAAAAAGAAATAGATGAACTTGAAACTAAAAGCCTTGACAGCTGGGAAGAAAGCATAGATGTTTCTGAGAAAAAAACTGGCAAATATAACATTATGGTTACTGCTTCTGATCAAGGTGGTAACACGACTGTTGCTGGTCCTTATAACCTCTATATAGATCCTGAATCTGATTTCCCTACCGCAACTATAACAAACCCTCTTACTCAACAGAGAGTACCTGGTAATCTTAATATTGTAGGTACTTGTATTGATGATGATGGTGTTTCTAAAGTAGAACTTATTTTTGATGGTGATGAAGATAATCCAAAACAAGCCGAGGGGACTGATTTCTGGTCATATTATCTTGATACAACCAACATGGCTGAAGGGCCTCATACAATTGGTGTTTACGGATACGATATAAATGGATTAAAAGGACATTTAACACAAATTACATGGAACTTAGATAGAAAGACTCCAAAAACAGAAGTTGAGAATCATGGAACAGGAGAACTTGTCTCTGGATATATACACTTGAAAGGTTCCGTTTTTGATGGCAATGGAATTTCTAAGTTATGGTATTCTCTTGATAGAGGTGCTATTTTTCGAGAATTAAAACTTAAATATGATAAATCAATTAAAGCTTGGACTTTTGATTTACCAATAAATACAAAAAAAATGGATGATGGTCCTCAAGTTTGTTGGTTTAAAGGACTTGATGAACAGGGGTCTTATGGAGTGTATTCATTTTTATATTTTATAGACAACACGGCTCCTGAATTACAATTTATTTATCCAGCACAAGATGCTGCTGTAAATGGCGAGTTTGCTATTGCAGGATTGGTACGTGATACGGTAGCCATGCAAAGTTTGTCTTGGAAAGCTGGAGAGTTAAGTGGTGATTTTGAAATTATACCTGGGGATCCTTATTGGACAACAACCTTTGATGCAAGAGAATTGGGTGGTAAAAATTGTAAGATAAGCATAATTGCTACTGATACCGTTGGTAACAAAACAATAGAAAAACGAATAATTCCTTTTGATTTTGAAGCAGATAAACCAACAATTGCAATAGCAAGTCCTGTCCCCGATCAACAGGTTTATGACGATGTATATTTAAGTGGAAAAGCGTTTGATGATGATGGTGTTGCTTCGATTATCTACTCTATAGATGATGAAGAAGAAAAAACGATGGCTGTAGACAGTGTTTTTAGTGATGTATTGCTAAAACCTGGTCAGGTTCTTCCTTTTGGAGAGCATACAGTAACTGTTACCGGAGTCGATATCTATGGTCAAAAAGGAAATCCGTATCAAGTAAAGTTTTTTTCTATTGGTGAAAAGCCTGTATTTGGTGAAACAACAATAGGAGATACAAAGAAAAAAGAAGCACAAATTCCGTACACATATGGAATGGATGTATATCCAGAAGATAATTATTCAATAAAAACATCTGTTAGTGCTGAATGCTATATACAAGAAGTATATTGGCAATTTAATGATGGAGCAAAAATCCCCTTTGCAATAAATAAACCTAAAGAAACTATCGATTTAAACATTCCTTTAAACACCTCTCCGTGGGGGATTTCGCGTTTAACAATCCATGCAATAGATATCTGTAATCGAGAAACAACGAAAACTCTTTTATTAAATATTACAGATTTAACAAAAATTCATAGTGAACCAGAAGTTCGTTTCACAGATAGTACAATATCTGCAGATAATATTATAGATTTTACGCAACAGTCTTCTGTTAGTGGCTTCTTTACTGGTGGTAAAGCCGATTCTGTCGAATTAGTTCCTCAAACTGATTTTGCAACTGTAAAATTAAATAATAATTGTATCATTTTAAAACCCGGATCAAATCATGGTACTTCGGATTCATTTATAGTACGAGTAACCACAGAAAAAGGTCTTACATATGATTCTAAAAAATTAACAGTAAAAACGAAAACAATTCCAGCAACTCTAAAATTGAATAATACTAAATCTTTTGATGGATTTTCTGATGTTAAAATCGAAGGGGAAATTTCTTCTGAAGCTGCAATTAAAAGTGTAAAATATCGTTTATTAAGTTCTCACATGAAAGCAGAAGACGGCACACGAGAAGCTACTTCTACTTCAGGAACTCCTTTTTCAACAATAAAAATAGGAACTGACCAG
>MLPZ01000009.1 GCA_001885315.1 Treponema sp. CETP13 | reverse complement strand
ATGTTCTGGTTCTGGAAGGTGGGTTCACCAAGTACGACCGCTTTGTATATTTACCAATTGGAGCCGACGAAGGGATGCTCAAGGTCTGGCAAGCAGCGATTATGGCTTTGTTTCTGCGAAAGGAACTAATAGATCAAGCCCGAGTGAACATGCTCAGAGACTGGAAGCATTCCGGCTTTAGCATCGAGAGCGAAACCAGACTATTCAACAAGGCCGATCGAGAAGCCCTCGGCCAGTATGTCGTTCGCGGCGCTACCTGTGCAGAAAAAATTCAGTATGATCCAGTTTCTGACACTGTAATTTGGACAGCCAGCCCAAAGGGCTTCTACAAAGGAAAAACAGAGACCTTCAAAGGCTTTAAATTCGTCGACCAGCTTGTGGCCCATTTACCACCAAGGCGGGTTCAATTGCTTCGTCGCTATGGCGTATATGCGGGCAAAGTCCGCAAGCAGTGGCAAGAGCGCCCCAATATTTATAGCCTGGCCCCAGAAAGTTGGCAAAAAGGTCATCCACGCGAATCCAAAATTGTCCAAGCAAAAGCGCCAGAGAAGCCAGAGAATGAGGAAGCGGTGCAAGTCCCTGATGCATGGTCTAAACTGCGTAAACAAAGTTGGGCAAGGTTGTTACAAAAAGTCTACGAGGTCGATCCGTTTATCTGCCCAAAATGCCAGGGGTCAATGTCGGTTGTGTCGATTATCGAGGATCCAAAAGAGCTTACCAAGATTATTGACTGGGCAAAGCAGGAGGAACGGGATCAGCCAGTGTCAGTCTGCGCTCGTTCACCTCCCGAGCTTGCACTGGTGTCGGTATAATACCCAAAAACGAAGATTATGCGGATCAGGATAACACCTCGAAATCGGAGTTTATATGGCTTCGTGGGGAAGTTATATGTGTTAGCTTTGTCGCATTAGCGCGTATCAGGGTTTGACGGCAGAAATAGACTGGAATTACACTTCTTGGAGTCGGCGTTGCCGGAAAATTCTGATTGGATTTGCGAAAACAGTCGTAGTTCGGGGAAAAAACCGAATTTTGACCCAAAATCGCGAAAAACTCGAAATGACAGTTCCTATCAGTAAATATCGGTTCATGGGAACAAGTCCAAAGGCATGATTTTGGACGTGACAGAGCGATTTAGATGTCGGTGCTTTGCGAGTGGTCAATTTGGATAACAGGGGTTTGCGAGTGGTCGATTTAGATGTTTTTTGATTTTGCCGGGGTTGTGTGGTCAGGTTGGATGTTGCCGCGAAACTGGCAGTTAATATAGGAAAATCGAATATTTAGGAGGGAGCATACATGAATGAAATTAAAACAATATTAGATAAGGTTGTATCAGCATTGGCAGGCATTTCAGGCATTCAGGCTGTTGTGCTTGGCGGCTCGCGTGCAAGGGGTACACATTCCTCTGGATCGGATATTGATGTCGGTATCTATTACGATAAAACTACACTTGACCTTGTGTCCTTGAACAAGGCAGCGCAGCTTGTGGATGATGAACATAGGGATAATCTGGTTGTCACACCCGGCGAATGGGGAAAATGGGTTAATGGTGGCGGTTGGCTCGCTATTGATGGATACCATGTTGATTTTATTCTGCGTGATGCGGAAAATGTTTGCAGAAAGTAATGCGGAAAAAAATGATGTTTATTATGTCACCGCCCATATAGTGCGGGCGATTTCAGCGCTCAACCAGGTGTTGTTTGCAGTAAATGAAGAATACTGTCTGAACGAGAAAAAGGCAGTCGGTATGATAGATCGTTTTAACACTCACCCGCTTGACTACAAAGATAAAGTAAACTCAATATTTGCGGCAGCCGGAACAGAGAGCGCAAATGCCTGTATACAGCTAAGGCGGTTAATTAACGAAGTGAAATGCCTTCTTCTGAATGGAAACCCGAATTTAAGTGAGATAGATTGAGATTTTGATAAAAATGTGGTATTATTATAAAAAGTGAAAGCGAGGTAGAATTATGTATTTGATATTCATGTAATTTGTTTTTTAAGCACCGCCCTTATTATAGGGTTATTTTGTTGTGCTTAAAGACATGTTTACATGAGTACGTCCTCGCTTATGGGATCTCATTGTAAAATTATGTCTTTCTGCACGAACAACGCATAGGTAGTTGTTCGTTTTTTGATTTTATAAAAGGAGATTTTCAGTAATGAATAAAAAAACTAATTGGAAAAAACAATTTGCTGT
This sequence comes from Treponema sp. CETP13, assembly GCA_001885315.1. Taxonomy (GTDB): domain Bacteria; phylum Spirochaetota; class Spirochaetia; order Treponematales; family Treponemataceae; genus CETP13. The sequence goes on along the minus strand of MLPZ01000009.1, from coordinate 64,839 downwards.
AATATATACAGGACAGGCTTTTTCAATCTTAGGTTCTGCCGCAGTTCAGTTTGCGGTTATCTGGTGGCTAACCGTTCAGACTGAGTCCGCCATCACACTGACGATTGCATCCGTTGTTGCGTTTCTTCCCAATATGATGATCGGACCCTTTGCCGGTGTGTGGATCGACCGATACAACCGCCGCACGGTGATGATTGCCGCTGACGGCTTGGTGGCTGTATCCAGCATTATTCTTGGCCTGGCATTTTTGCTTGTGCCAACACCGCCTATTTGGTTTATCTATATTGTTTTATTTTTACGCGGATTGGGAAGTACCTTTCACGGCCCGGCTATGCAAGCGGCTATACCGATGTTTGTACCCGCAGACATGTTGACCAAAGCGGGCGGCTGGGGGAATATGATTCAATCTATATCAAACATGATGGGGCCTATGCTGGGCGCCGCGCTCATGTCCTTTATGCCTATTGCGGCTATTATGATTGTCGATATACTGGGCGCAGCTTTTGCAATTATTTGCCTTCTGTTTGTCACAATCCCGGACATTCCGCAAACCAATGAGAAGATGAATGTATTGTCCGACATGAAGCAAGGCTTTATGTCAATGAAGGCAAATAAGCCTTTGATGGCTGTGTTTTTCCCCATGCTGCTGATGACCATACTTTATATGCCTTTAGGAGCTCTTTTTCCGTTGTTGGTGCGCAGCCACTTTATGGGCGAAGCATGGCACAACAGCATTGTGGAATTTGTCTTTGCCGGCGGATTGCTTCTCTCATCTTTGGTTATCGGTTTGTGGGGAGGAATGAAAAAGAGATTTTTAATGGCAACCTTAGCAATTGGCTTGATGGGTCTGGCTACACTGGTTAGCGGAGCATTACCGGCAAGCGGTTTTTGGATATTTACCACGTGCTGTTTCTTCTTGGGCGCTTCCGGTACTTTTATGAATGTTCCAGTTATGGCTTATGTTCAAGAAAGCATTGCGCCTGAAATGATGGGCAAAGTGTTTTCCCTCTTAATGACAGCCATGACTATTTCTATGCCGATAGGTTTGCTTGTTGCCGGACCGGTCGCTGAAGTTGTAGGTGTAAATACATGGTTTTTCTGGTCAGGCGTTGCTTTGATCGCAGACGCTATTCTCTGCCGCATTCTGACACGTCGCCATGATAAAGCAACAATGAGACCGCAAATAGATTGAAAAGGGATTTGTTCGATGATAGTATTTAATGGCGTGCTTCTGAGATACACAACAAAGTACTCAAAATATACGCTTACCTCACAGCTCTGTCGGCTTTGACTGCATGTTATAATAGTCACTCTTTAGTGACAAATCAAGGCACCCTACATATTCCGTAGAGTGCCTTGCTTTTTTGGCCCTTATTCATTTACATCCACCGTCACGCCGGACTTAAATTCCACCGTGAATCTGTCCTCGAAGACGGTAATTTTTTCAATCAGCCGCCGGACAAGCGGCTCGTCGTATTCCGTAATGGCGGTGGGCTGCTCCCGTAGGAATGTGTTCATGTCGGCGATGCGTTTTTTTAGTTCGTCCCGTCCGATGATTTCGAGCTGTACTTTCTGTTTTTCGTCACGTAGGCGGTAAATTTCATCGCCCACTTTATCATATTCTGCCTTGGAGTTATTAAGCGTTCTTCACCATTTTTTAACTCATCAACTTCTATTTTTAAATTCTCGTTTTCCTTTACCAGTTCATCGTATTTTGATTTTGGTACACAACCTATAAATAAAGTTGCTATAAGCATAACTCCTATTATGATTTTTTCTCTTTTCATTTAATCCTCCAATATTTCTTTGAAAAAAGTAATTTATTAAGAAGTGGCTTTGCCATCAACCTAACATAACTTCATCAGTTCCTGATTAAATTATTTAACCCCGCATTCTTGTCCGTATAAGATGCCATCTTATTTCAACAATTCCCAATATTATAACATAATAACATAAAAGCTTATCATCTTATACAGACCCTAATAAGCTTTCCATCCCAAAAGAACAACAACAACAACCATATTCAAATTACAACATATCTAAGGGGCTATTTACACCACAGGGGCCTTTGTTTAGGACGTGGGTATAGATCATTGTTGTTTTTACATCAGAATGCCCTAAAAGCTCTTGAATGGTGCGAATGTCGTAGCCATTTTCGAGTAGATGGGTTGCAAAAGAATGTCTAAAAGTGTGACAACAAGCATTTTTTTGGATTCCTGCTTTTAAGATTGCACGGCGAACAGCTCGCTCTATTATAGATGCATCCGTATGATATCGCCCTTGCTCACCTGTCGTAGTATTCTTCCAACGGTTTTTTTGCGGAAAAAGCCATTGCCATTTTAGCTCTTTGGGTGCATTGGTATATTTTAGTTTAAGTGCATTAGAAATTTCTACGTCTCCAAAACCATCAGCTAAATCTTGCTGATGAATTTTTTGTACAATATCAATTTGTGTTTTTAATGGTTGTACTAATGCACGTGGAATCATGGTGCGCCTATCTTTACCACCTTTACCATTATGAATAAAAATCTCATTTCGATCAAAATCTATATCTATAATTCTAAGGCATAAGCATTCGTTTAATCGCATTCCTGTTCCATATAACAATCTTGCAACGAGTAGTTTTGCACCTTCTAGATGCATAAAAATTGACTGTACTTCATTTTTGCTAAAAACAACGGGTATATGGATTTTCTTTTTAGCACGGATTACAGAATCAAGATTTGTTGCAGTTTCGCCTTTTAAGAATCTAAAATAAAAAAGCAAGGCTGCGAGCGCTTGATTTTGGGTTGATGGACTTACATTTCGCTTAGTAGCAAGTTCTGTTAGAAACTGATTTATCTCTTTTTGTGAGAGTTTCTGAGCTGGTATAGTAGAAAAGCATTTGTCAAAAGATTTTAACCACATTGTCGGCTAGGCAAGTTCCTCATTACTTGAAGTACAGGTTTGCTATAATCAAAACTAACTGACAAATTTTCACCGTCATAATTTTTTACATTTAATCTCATTACTTTAATTATAACACAACTTATCTAGGCGTCAATCTTGCTATATAATTTTAGTCTTAGGCAAAAATAACCCAACAAATAATGGAAACTATTATAAAATATCTAGACTGGCTAACAAAAAGTGATTTGTGACAAAAATCTATTAAATTAAGGTGAATTATCCCCTCACGCGATACTTGGATTCAATCTAATGAAATCAGATATTTTTGCAACCAATTTAGTACCTGCAATTGTTGTCGAAGAATTAGCAACTACATAAGAAAACTTGGTCAAAAAAGCCTATTTTATTAATTTCTTTTTTAATTTTTTAAATTCATCCTCATCTATTGCGCCTGATTTTTGTAATTGTGCAAGCTTTTCCAATTGATTAAGTATATCAGAATCTTTATTTGATTTCTTTTTTGAAGTTGTAGCAGTTTTTGCTTTTTTTGCAGTTGTAGATGTTTTATTTTTAGTCGCAGTGGTTTTCTTAGTAGAAGTTGAAGTATTTGTTGGTTTAGCTTTACTTGCGTTCCCTGAACGAAAATTCATTAATGCAGTTGTTGCTTCTGAAACAAAACGATTAGGAAAACACATCATTTTTTCACTATACTCTTGAGTAGTTCCTGCCGTAGTAGAAAAAGCAATTGTACCATAACGGAATAACCATCCAAAAAAACTTAAATTCGGTTTATAAAAGTAAACATTATAAATATCTGAATATCTACAAAATCCATAGTGTTTGAACCAAGGGAAAATACCATGTTTCATTTCAATACCATTTTCTGTAATTGTCCATTTGTACGAGAAAATACTAAGACTAGCAAGAAAAACAGCAAAAAAAGTTCCAGCCAAGACTAAATAACTTGGTAAATCACTAGAAAGTTCTTCCGAAATTTGTGGAAGACCATCTGGCCCGTATTCTGCAATAATCTCATTGATATTGTCACTTTGCTGTGATGCATCCACATTGTTTTCTTCTACTATCATGAGAACTAATCCACCCAGTACTAATACAAGAAATATAACAAATGGATATACCAATATTGATTTTCTGAACACTTTTTTCTTCATAAAACCTCTTGTTTGATGATATTGAAACGTTGCTGATTTATATCAATTATATCTGATATTGTCAATATTTACATTTTGTGTAAAAAAGCTTTAAAAATAAAAAAAGATTCAGAAATTATATAAATACACCTATTCTATCGTTGACATTTTTCGTAGTTTATGGATAACAGGTGGCAGTTTTTCGAGTACATAGTCAACATCGTCTTTTGTACTAGATTTGCCCAAACTAAATCTAATAGAACTATGTGCAAGCTCCGGCCCTAGCCCTATAGCCGTTAAAACAGGAGATGCATCTAAGCTTGCTGAAGCACAGGCCGAACCTGTAGAAACATCGACACCGAGTAAATCTAAATAAAGTAAAATTGACTCACCTTCAGCTCCCGGAAAAGATACATTGAGTGTATTTGGTAAAGCTCGTTTATCATCTATACCGGCTTTTATAGGCCCATTTAATGTAATATTTGGTATTGTATTCCATAGCCCATCTCTTAATCGGTCTCTAAGAGCTCTGACCTGAGTGTCGTACACTTTTACATCACCTTGAGCAAGTTCTGCAGCTTTCCCAAAAGCTGCAATTCCTGGAACATTATAGGTTCCTGCCCGCAAATTATGTTCTTGCTCACCCCCTCTAATCAAAGGAACAATTGGAGAACTTTTTTTTACGTACAAAGCTCCTACCCCTTTTGGTCCATATATTTTATGAGCCGAAAAAGCAGCATAATCAACATCTAAGTCTGTTACATTAAACGGAATTTTGCCGACAGCTTGAACTGCATCTGTATGAAAAAGTGCCCCGGCTTCATGCGCTTTTTTGCACAAATTTTTAATATCCATAATTGTGCCAATTTCGTTATTAGCCGCCATAATTGCAACCAAAAGCGGTTTTTGCTGCATTGCTGACTCAAAAGCTTTACTGTCAACAAAACCTTCTGCATCTACGGGCAAATAGATGACATCAAGCCCTGCCTCTTTTAAAAAGGAAGCAGAGTTCATAATAGCAGGATGCTCTATAGCTGTTGTTACAATAACATTACGCCCACGTTTTTTACTTTCCGAAATCATTGTATTAAATACGGTATTATCAGATTCGGAGCCACCACTAGTAAAAATAATCTCATTTGAAGAATGAGCCCCTATTAGCGTAGCAACATTTTGCCGTGCTGTTTGAATCATTTTGTTGCCAAAACGTCCATCTTCATACAAACTACTTCCATTTGCATATACATCAAGAGCTTTTATAAAACTTTCTTTGACTTCTTGTGCAAGAGGTGTCGTTGCATTGTAATCCATATATATTCGTTTCATACTTTTTTAGAATCCCCCAGTCTATTGTATAATTCCTCCACCAAGAATCATTGAATCCATATAAATAACAGCAGATTGCCCAGGAGCAACCGCACGCACAGGTTTTTCAAATTGGATAGTATAGCTTGCATCTTCGCCTAAACAAATTGGAGTTATCACGGCCATAGCAGGTTTGCTTGCAAATCGTATTTTTACATACGCTTTAAATGGCTTTTGTGGTACGTAATTTCCAGCCCAGACACAATCAGCAATAGTAATAGAATCTTGTAACAAGTCATCATTTTCACCAAGAACAACTTGATTTTTTTCAGCATCCAAAGCTTGCACATATACCGGATGATTCATAGCTATACCAAGACCTTTTCGTTGTCCAATTGTGTAATGCTCAATACCTCGATGTTCTCCTAATTTTTTTCCGGTTCCAAATTCCACTATATCACCTGGAACAGAGGGTTTATCAGAAAACAGTACATCTAAATACTCAGAAGGAATAAAATCTTGACTTTCAGTACGATCTGCGCTTACTAAATTATGTGCTTTTGCCATCGCAACAACTTCTGTTTTTTTCATTGCAGATAAAGGAAATCTAACTTTCTCGAAGATCTTTGAAGGGACTCGGTATAAAAAGTATCCTTGATCTTTCGTTTTATCAAAAGCGCCATCTATCATTACTGGGTGCAAGTAAACCGAATCAGAAATATTTGAAGAAAAAGCCTTTCTAGTATCATTTTGTACACTCTCCATACTTTCATAAACTTCATTTAAAGGTTTTTTGGGTCTAACAAGAGCGGCATAATGCCCAGTACAAAAATAATCATATGAAAGACCCATTTTATCAGCACCCTCTAAAAGGGCCCCAAATTTTACATAGGGATTACACATAATGCAAGGATTAGGAGTTAAGCCTTTACGATATGTGCTTTTGTAATATTCAAGCACATGCTCTTTATATGTAGAACCACAATCTATAACATGATATTCAAACCCTTGTTCTTTGCAAAATATTTCACATTGTTCTATATCTATATGCTCATCTGGTCCATAACAAGAAGTACGAATTCCAGTTTTTGAAGATTCAAGAGGTAAATCGTTTTTCCATACACTCATCGTTACACAAATAACTTTACAGCCACGCTCTTTAAGCAAAATAGCTGTAAGACTAGAGTCTACCCCACCAGAAAGCCCAACAAGACAAGTATCTCCGTTTTGAGGTTGATTAACAGGTATCTTTTCTATATTCATGTTCTTAATATAACAACTTTTGGTTTTTTTTTCATGTAAAAAAAATAGCATAATATTGATATTTGTATTAAACTAGTCGAATGGAAAATCTTTTTAACGAATATTTAAACTCAATGATCCTTTCTGCTTCTGGTTGGCGAATGATTTTTGTTCAAGATGGAGATGAAAACAACCCTAAACCAGAAATAGGTCTAGAAAAAACTGCAATTTCGGCTTTTATAGGAAAAACATTTGCTGATTATATAAATAATAAAATTGACAATCTTTCCGTACAGACTAACCATCCTCCTATTATTGCTGTTGGTATGGATACTCGACCTACAGGACCAGCAATTGCAGATTGCATTCTCAAAGTTTTATTAAATGAAGGAATTCAAGTTCATTTTACAGGAGTATGTGCTGCTCCAGAAATTATGACTTATGCTCGCTCTATAGATGGATTTGTTTATATATCTGCAAGCCACAATCCTATAGGTCATAATGGGATTAAATTTGGTCTAAATGACGGAGGAGTAATTCCAGGACAAGTTGCTTCTAAACTTGCTCATCATTTTAGAACCCTTTGCAACATAGATCATCCAGAAACAGTAGCTAAATCATTAATGGATGACAACAAAGCTGATATAGCAGCAATATATGCAAAGCAAAAAATACTAAAAGAGGAAGCTCTCCAATCATATCGTGATTTTACTATGCAAGTAATCACAGGTGAAACAACAAAAAATAAACAAATAAAGGCTTTTGAACCAATTGCTAATGGAATTAAAAAATTTAAGTTTGGTATTGTCGCAGACCTAAACGGAAGTGCTCGAACGCTTAGTATTGATGAGACTTTTTTTGAACAACAAGGCCTAAACTTTTATCCAATTAATAATATTGCGGGCAAAATTGTTCATGCCATTATTCCTGAACCAGAAAACCTTGTCCATTGTGCTGCTCACATGAATCTTTTACAAAAGCAAGGAAAATCAGATGCAATTCTTGGTTATATGCCTGACTGCGATGGCGATCGAGGGAATGTAGTCTATTGGGACTCTAAAACAAAAACAGCAAAGGTTTTAAAAGCTCAAGAAGTATTTGCACTTTCAGTTTTAGCCGAACTCGCATATAGCACGTGGAAGTTCGAGAACAAAAAAAGCTCTGTCACTAATACAACAAAAATAAATTCACCCAAATTGGCTATTGCAGTAAATGGACCTACAAGCATGAGAATCGATGAAATCGCAAAGGCATTTAATACCTATGTAGGACGGGCAGAAGTAGGAGAAGCCAATGTTGTAAATCGTGCACGAGAACTTCGAAAAGAAGGTTATGAAGTGCGCATCTTAGGAGAAGGCTCCAATGGTGGCAATATAACTCATCCGGCCGCAGTAAGAGATCCAATCAACACACTCTTTGCACTTATTAAATTACTCTGCATTCGAGATACAGCAAAAAACACTGATAAACCATTTAAAAAAGGACTTTTTCATTTATGGTGCAAAAAAAGTAATCAAGAATCTTCTTATAAAGACGATTTCACACTTACTGATATAATAGAGACATTACCAAAATATATCACAACTGGTGTTTCAGAAAAAAGAGCTATATTACACATAAAAACAACCAATCACTCTACACTTAAATCAAATTTCCAAAAAGTTTTTGAAAACGAATGGTCACGTAAAAAAACTGAAATTGCAAATAAGTATGGATTTTATACATATACTGCAATGACTTCAAATGGCACTCAGGTTCTAGAAAATAGTACAGATTTTAGTGTTTCTGGAAAAGGTGGACTCAAAATTATTTTTAACGATAAAGCAGGTCTTCCAATTGCATTTATGTGGATGAGAGGATCCGGAACAGAACCTGTTTTTCGCATACTTTGTGATGTTAAAAAAAATGCAAATAAAGATACAAGCAAGATAGAAAAAGAGTTGCTAGCTTGGGAGACAGAAATGCTCGAAAAAGCAGATATTTAAAGGATAAAAACTAACTCCTTTAATACATCTTGCGTAAACTATATATTAATGTTAAAGTCAAAACACAATCTAGGGAAGGGCCAGTATGCAATGTTCATCGGTGTTTTCCCCTCTAAGAGGTAATAACTAATGGCTATTCGTGGAGAATTATACACACAACAAGTTGTAATGAACAATCGATCTTATTTCTTTAATGTAAAAGAAAATCGTACTGGTGATATATTTTTGCAAATTGTAGAAAGCAAGAGTAAAAACGGTGAAGTCTTTGAGCGACGAGATATTGTTGTTTTTGATGATGATATTCAAAAATTTTTAAAAGGACTTGAATCGTCTTTGGATTTTATTGGTAAAACATCAAAAGCCCGTTCTGCCGCTCGTGCTGCAAAAAAAGCCGAAAAAAAACGTATCTATGCCAAAAAAAATGATAATGAACGTAAACCGGACGGTATTAAACGGACTGGAAAGATTCACATTGTTTCTAAAAGAAAAGCTGAAAAATAAATAACTATTTATAAGAAAAGGTCTTGCGCTGAATAGGCGAAGGACCTATTTTTTTGCATATTTCACGATGAGCCTTTGTAGGATACCCTTTATGTTGAGCATACCCATACTCTGGATAAAGCTTATCATATTGAACCATAAGAGCATCTCGTTCTGTTTTTGCAAGAATACTTGCCGCCATGACAGCTGGTATTGTTGAATCTGCCTTAACTAAAGCTTCTACATCACAATTTACATCTGGAACTTTATTACCATCAGCAATTACATGGATGGGTTCACCAGACAGATCTTCATTTTCATCAATCATCGCCATTGCTTTTTCGCAAGAAAGTTTCATTGCCAAAAGACTGGCTTGTAAAATGTTAATATCATCTATAATTTCTTGACTTATATTAACAACTCCCCAACCAAGTGCTTTTTCTTTTATCACAGTTGCAGCAAAATTCCGTTTTTTTTCGTTTAACTTTTTAGAATCATTTAATATTTCAATTGGAAAGTCATCTGGTAAAATTACAGCTCCTGCTGTTACTGGTCCTGCAAGGGGGCCTCGACCTGCTTCATCCGTCCCACATATTAGCATTATTGAACAGCCATTATCTTTAAAAATAATTGAGGGCGATCTTCCTGAGAATTAATAAGGCTCTCTCTTTCTGAAAAATTTCCTGCAGCAATGTAATACAATTGATTATTTGAAAGTTGTAATTGCACCTGAGGTCGATCACTATCATAATCAAGACTTACCAAAGAAAGTTCTCCCTTTGTATAAATAGCAACATACGCACGTGTACGTAACCAAGTACCAGCATCATCGGATAAGCCTATTTTATATAAACCTTGTTTAAGAGGAGAAAAGACAAATAAAGACGGAGTTTTCAAATCATACTGAATATCATTCGATTTTATAGGATATAAAGTATCAATTTTTGTGGCATCAATAAATTGTAAAGTTGGTAAAGATGCATTCTCATCATAAGAGGCCCAATTTCTTAAACCATCTAAAACAGCCACTTCAGATTTTTTATCCAATGCAATTTTTTCAAGATAAAACGAAAGAGGTTTTTCTTCATTTATAGAAATATTTTTTTCGGTTGTTGCTACAGTATCCAGTTTTGAATTTATCGCATCAAAAGAAAATACATACTGCAACGAATCTCTTCCTACAAATACATAATCAGTATCCTTTAACCACCCCTTAGTACCCGGGAACACAGGACAAACAGTTCTTTTAACTTCACCAGTTTGTTTTTCTATGCAAACGAGAGCCGGTTCAGAATCGATAAATATAAAACAATCTTCTCCTTGGCTAATATTTGTAACTTGTACATAATCAGAAACGTACTCGAAATTACGTATTTTCCATTCTTCTTGAGCATTTTTATTTGCAGTAATACTTTCATCAGATGTAAAATCAACCTCCCCCAATAAAAGCCCAGAAAAAACAGGCTGTTGTGTAAAAATAGAAGGTAAAATTAATTTTGTATCTTTTTCAATTGGTATAATTTCATGATTCTTAGATATGTTATTCGAATTTGATAAATCATTATTAATCGTAGTAAAAATTAAATCAATTTTATTGTTAAACTCTGGAAAATTTTTAGTAAAATACATTAGAGATCCTACTCCAAAAAAAATAATAATTAGAGCAACAATAGAGCCTAGTATTTTACCTGCAGGAGATTTTTTTTTAGTTTTTTTCGGCATTAGAGGCCTCCCCAGTTATTGCAAGCGTATTAATTCTTGACGCCCATAAATTTAGAGCTTCATTAAATGCATTTAATTCCACATCTAACTGCTTTACATCATCTTCTGAACACAAAAAAAGAATAAACTCGTCTTGTTCAACAAATTCAATTATACTTTCTGAATACACTGGAAACACTTCTGCAGAAGGAATCCCTAACAACCTTTCTTTTCCAGAAATTTCCTGTAATAAATCTTGAATATGATATATCGCTCTGGATTTTTCTGAAAAATACCCATCTTCTAAATTAACTAAATCTCTTTGTCCAAAGCCTTTTTTATTCCATTGTTCTCTTAAACTAGCGAAATCTTCGCAATGTTGAAATATATACCATACAGAAGGAGTATTTACTAATTCTATCCATAAATTTCGTTCTGGTGTTTCAAACTGTAATGTATTAAGTCGATTTATAGCATGATACACTATAATTTTTTCTAACTCAGGATCAAATTTTGCACTACCAGTTTTTTGGTCATTAAAGGAAAGTTGGTTTATAAGAGATTTTAAATTCGAAGCAATACCCATCTGTTTATTTGGTTCTGAAACTGATAAAAAAGAAAAAACATTACAGAATATGTTTTGTTTTTGTAGCATTTTAACCGATGATTTTGCGTCCAAAGAAACAATATGTAGTAAAAAATTATCTATTTCGGATTCTAATTCAGTATTATTTCTTGCTGTCACAAGTGGAGATTCTAAGGCAAAATATTTATAAAAAATTACTTCACCAAGAGCATAAGGCTGCAAGATTCCTCTCGATGATTCATCTTCTAAACATGCCAAGAGTTTTTGCTGATACGTTGAAATATCAGCTTCTAATGTAGAGTCAAAAGCCGTAATTGTCAAAAAATAATTGTTCCATTCATTTTTTAAATTTTCATAATCTGACAAAGAAATGGTACTGCCAACATTGGTTAACTCTTCTTTTGTAGCTGTATTAAAATCTAAACCACTTGATACAACTTTTTGTGCCCATAAGCTTAATGTTAAGCATGTAAACACAATTAAAATAGCAATATAATCCTTTTTCATTTTTACTCCACTAGTAAGGTAGAAAAACCGGAAATGGTATTATTTTCGTTTATAAAAATCTTAGATTTACTATCTAGCCAAATTGCAGGAACATCCTCCATGCATTTCGTAGATACATAACTTGAATTTTTTAGAACAGCCGAAGATTCAGTTAATTCTACGGCACGCGGTAAATCTGATAAAACATTAAATGTACTCGAATCCAAAGAACCAATTCCTTTATTTAAAGAAATTGCAACTGCAGTTTGACCAACCACTACAGCTCGTATACCTTTAAGAATAAGTTCAGAATTATCTGCTGAAATTGCAGAAACATACGAAATTGCCTGAACAGTAATTCCAGTATTTGCAGCTGACATAGACGAATTTGTTAATTTTATAGCCGTTCCGGATTTTCCAGGTCGAGAAACAATTTCACAATCAATTAGTAGTAGTTTAGAATTAAGAGCATTAAACAAATAATTTTGATAACGATCCTCACTTGTATAATTCATATATTTAACAGTACACCCACAAATATACACACTACCATTAATTATATTAATTCCACACCCTGGAGCAAAATTTAACTCAGTATTACCATCTCCTATAATTTCAAGATCAGCTGTAACGTCATAAGTAGGTAAAGAAGTAAAACTTCCTGTAATATGTACTATTTTTTTACTTTTTGCCGTAACAAATTTTTGTAAAGAGTCAAGATTTTTATAAGGATGCATTGCTGTTCCATCAGGAATTACACTCACATTAACTTCACTTAGATTATTACTTTTCAATTCAACATCATTAGTAGAATCTTTCACATCAGTAAGTTCTGTATCTTTACTAATATAATAGTTCGCAGTATCAACAACTACACGATAAGAAACAATAGGACTTTTGTTACCAGCAAAATCTTGCGCATATGCATATACAGTAAACAAACGAGCAATATAATCTGGACATTCAAGTACAACTGGATCTCCAGAAAATAAAATATAATCATCTTCTTTAACCTGTGGCATTGGGAACCTATCGGTATTATCGGAATTTAAATAAAATCCATCTTTAGAAGTATATGAATCAGCTATAGCATAATATATTGAATAATCTGTATCAAAATCGAGAACTACCTTTTCCCGAGAGTAGAATTGTTTAGCTGATGTAATAAATTCGGGTTTATCTGGAAGAATCTTATCTACGACAAAGGTAACTACAACCGAACCTTGTTTTACACCCTGATAGTAAAAAGATATTTCTTTATTAAATCCAAGTGCATCACCAAAAAGAGTATCAACTGTCAATTCTTTGCAATATATTTGTTCGCCATTTTCTGCAATGAACCCTAAAATGTATTCAGCGTTTTTAGGTTTTAAATTAACCAAATCTGAACTAGCAAGGTCTTTAGGATACCCTACCAATTCAGTTTTTGCAGGAACAAAAAGAGTTTTACCTAAATTCTTTTCCTTAGCTTTTGGATCATAATCATCTTTTTCATACCAAATAATCGTGTGATCTACACTTCGATCAATTGTAATATGTCCTGATTTTGACTCCATAAGAGTTCCATTGTCTACAGAATATATAATAGGTTTCCCATTTTTAAATTCTAAATAATTCCAGTCAGTAAAAGTAACATCATTTTGTGCTTTTTCTAATTTTGATCGTGCGTTTATATCACCCGTTTTCAAAATATACCTAAATATTCCATTCTTAGTATAAATTTTAAGAGGAATAAGACGTTCTATTACAACAGGTTTTGTAAATTTTAAATTTCGACCAGAATTATGAATATCACTGACCCCAAGAGAATACTCATATGACGAAGGGATATTAATCCCTTTCTCTGAATTTACTTCTATATAAGCATGTATATTTTCTTCGGGTACAAAAGATAAATCTTCTTGTTTATTTACTGAGTACGTAACTGTATAGCTCTCCATTGCATCATCACGAACAGCAGTAATACGTACCATTACATCACCATCTAAATTTATACGAACAGATCCGTCATATACAAACCCCGATTTTAAGGGATCGTCTCCATTAAACGAATAATATACATCAGTATTATCATCTCGCTCTAATACAAGTGGTTGTATATTTGCCCAAGTACCACTAACAGGGCTTATAATATTTACAAGAGGAGCTGTATTTTTTGTATCATTATTTTCTGTTGTAGAAGAACCTTCTTCCATCTGCGTATTCTGAGTAAATAGAGGTAAGGTTACAAATAAGAAAATAAGAGGAATTAAAAATAAACTTAATCTCTTGTTATTCATACTATTATTTATTCTTTTGAAACAGAGGTTCAAGCACATCGCGAAGTTCTTCATCATCTTTATAATAATGTTCTTCTCGCTCTTCTGCAGTTAAACCAATTAATTCATGACTTTCATAATGAATCCAATTATCATTTTTGCGATCTTTTTGAACAAACTTTCGACACCAGTAATCAGGTTGAATTGGAAGTTGTTCTTCCTGATCTGTAAAATATTTATAGTCATGGACTACAACTTTTATATCATTCCGTGGAATACCTTTTTCGAGAAGAACTTCAACTAAATAGTTAAGTGTCTTTCCAGTATCAAAAATATCATCAACTATCATAATCTTGTCACCATGTCGTAAATGCTCCGGTGAATATGTCCATCCATCTATCATAACTTTACTATTCTCACGAATGTCTGTATATGAACGCGCTACGACAGCTGCATATAGAACAGGATGAACATCTTTTCGTGCAAGTTTAAAATATTCACTAATAACATTTGCCATATAAGCGCCACCACGAAGGGAATCATATATAACATCAGGTACAAATCCATCTTTATTTATTTTATCTGCTAATTTAAGCGCATCATTTCTTACAACTTTATATGGTAAAAATTCTTTCATTTTATCTCCGTTTTTATTTAAGCTTCAATTCTATAACTAGTATTTCATTATATTTTAACGTAATTCTAGCAAATCGACAAGTCTGAGTATTTTTGTATTTTTTATTCTTCTTTGGTTTTTAATACTGCTAGAAATGCACTTTGTGGAAGTTCTACATTACCAACCATTTTCATTCGTTTTTTACCTGCTTTTTGTTTTTCGAGCAACTTACGTTTTCGAGTAATATCGCCTCCATAACATTTTGCAAGAACATCTTTTCGTAATGCAGAAATAGTTTCACGAGCTATTATAGTACTTCCTATTGCACCCTGAATTGGTATTTTAAACTGATGTCGAGGTATTTCATCTTTCAACTGACTGCAAACATTACGTGCATGAACAACAGCATTCCCTTTAAAAGATAGCTGAGCAAGAGCATCTACAGGCTCTCCATTAATTAAAATATCTACTTTAACCAATTCAGTTGGCCTATAACTGCTTATTTCGTAATCAAAAGAGGCATATCCACGAGTACAACTTTTTAAACGATCATAAAAATCAAAAAGAACTTCAGCAAGAGGCATTTCGTACGTTATTTCAACACGTTTTTCATCTAAATATTGCATGTTTGTCTGAGTTCCACGCTTACCTTCACATAAAGCAATAATAGGTCCTACATACGTAGAAGGTGTAATTATTGATGCAATAATATATGGTTCTTCAGCACTTTTTACTCGAGTCTGATCAGGATATTCAGAAGGATTATCTACAAAGATTTCTTCATCTGTTGTAAGTTTTATTTTATAGCGAACAGAAGGAGCTGTAAAAATAACAGATTGATTATAATCGCGTTCAAGGCGCTCTTGAACAACTTCTAAATGGAGGAGTCCTAAAAAACCACAACGGAATCCATGCCCTAGAGCTAAAGAACTATCTTTTTCGTAAATTAATGAAGCATCATTTAATTCAAGCTTTTCCATACTATCACGCAGTTCTTCATAATCATTAGTATCTACAGGATATATAGAAGAGTAAACAACAGGCTTTACTTCTTTAAAACCCTCAAGAGGCTTATTTGCTGGGTTTTTAGTAAGTGTTACTGTATCCCCAACTTTTACATCAGAAATAGTTTTTATACCTGCAATAATATAGCCAACATCACCCTCATTCAATTCACCGTTTTCTTCCATATTTATTTTAAAAATACCACAAGTCTCAACTTTATAATCAATATTACGATTCATAAAGTGAATCATGTCTCCTTCTCTTATACGACCAGAAAACATTCTTAAATGGACAACAACTCCACGATAAGAATCATAGTGGCAATCAAAAATAAGTGCTCTTGTTGTATCAGTGTTAGAAGGCTTTGGTGCCGGGAAATAGTTTACAATCGCTTCCAAAAGTTCATCAATTCCCTCTCCTGTCTTTGCAGAGACAAGAATAGCATCGTCTGGATCAAGCCCTAAATCTTTTTTTATTTGGCTCTTAACCCGTGGTATATCTGCTGCAGGTAAATCAATTTTATTTATTACAGGAAGTATTTCCAAATCTTGTTCAAGTGCCAAATACATATTACTCAGAGTCTGTGATTCAACACCCTGGCTTGCATCTATTATTAATATAGCACCTTCACAGGCTGCAATAGCACGAGAAACCTCGTAGGAAAAGTCAACATGACCAGGTGTATCAACAAAATTAAGTTCATATACCTTTCCATCCTTGGCTGTATACGGAATGGTTATGGCCTGACTTTTTATAGTTATTCCACGTTCTCTTTCGATATCCATCGTATCAAGGATTTGATTTTTAAATTTACGATCGTCGATAATTTGAGCCTTTTGAATAAGCCTATCAGAGAGTGTTGATTTCCCATGATCTATATGTGCAACAATACAAAAATTACGCTTTAAAGATAAATCTATCATGAGCGCATTCTATTAGAAAATTTGATAGCTGTCCATAGGAGCCCCTATTGAAAGGCTTACATTTAAATAGCCACTTTTTCTTTTTTTTGTATAAATTTGAATAACAAAATAACCATCATCCTCTTTTGCTTCCATTTTCTCTAATGTCACAGAATCATGAACTGAAAAACCACTTTCGTCAGCAATTGAACCCTTTACAATTGAAGTAACGATGAACTGATTTTTTTTGGATGCTGAAGCATTTTCTAATTTCATACCCAATAAAGAATACATCAAATTATAATCACTATCTCTTTCCCGTATTTGAAGGGTTGGATACTCAGGTCGAACATCAAGATATACAGGAATATCTTTTCTATTAGAATCTGCCAAAGAAAAAGGAACAACCATCTTAGAAGATAACTTTACCATTTCAAATCCTAATTCTTCAATTGAATTTACTTTTTGCCCATTAATTGCTGTTATAATATCTCCACTTTTTATACCAGCCAAATCACAAGATCCACCTGGCATCGTATAGAGAACTTGAACTCCACTACCTTCTAACTGACCAGGTTCCTTATATGTTATTCCATAAGCTCCTATCCATGCAGAGGTAACTTCTTTAGGTAATGAAATTGAATTATTTTGTGTATCGTTCGTATCAAAAAAATCATCATTATAAAGTCGAGGTATAATGGCTTTTAAGTACTCAACTGGAATAGCAAAATTTAAGCCTTCGTAATCAGTAATACCAGCAAAAACAATACCTTGAACCTCTCCATCTTTATTAATCAGAGGTCCGCCAGAATTTCCAGAATTTACAGCTGCATCTATTTGCATAACCGCTGCTGTAGATAAAAGTTGGCGATCATACGACGAGACAATTCCTCGTGTTATAGTACTAGTAAGTCCAATTGGCGAACCGATAGCATAAATAGTATCTCCAACCTCTAGGTTTAGGGAACTTCCCAGCGTAAAAACATAGGGTGCATCCACCTCGGTTTTTAACAAGGCAATATCAAGAGATTTATCATATCCAACAACACGAGCAGGAATTCGAGTTTCTGTATCTGAAGATAATTTTATATATAATCTTGAATATCCTTCGTACTTTGGATTAACAGTTTCTTCGATAACGTGATAATTTGTCACGATATATCCATCTTTTCTAATAAAAAAGCCGGAACCAATTACACGATTTGCATATCCGACACCTTTTTCCACTTTTATACCTAAGTCTATCCAAATCGTTACAGTACCAGCAATAAAATCTGAAACTTTTTTGGTTTGTATTATATCATTCTCTTCGTTTCGTGCGTCATGAGATGTAGCCAAAGATGCAAGTTTTTTTTGATCCTCAGAAAAATCGATAGTAATTTCTTTTACTGAATCTGGGGCTAAAAGCGATAAACTTGAATAGTAGCGGTTTGCGTTAACAATGTCATTTTTTTCTCTAGCTTGATAATACAAATCTAAACAATAATTAGCACTTGTATTAAACAATTGAATTTCGTCAGAAGATTGCGAGGTCCCAGAAATATTTTCTGTATTTTTTAATAGATAGGCTTTCCAAAGAGATTCAACAGGTTTTTCTTTTAAGTTTTCCGAAATATTCTGTATTTCGATAGCTCTAATTTCACTATCACTGTAATTGGGAGAAACATAATCCGAGACCTTTACAGAACTGCATCCTATAAAAGATAATAGCACCGTAATTAAGATAAAATGTAATAATTTAGCGTTCAATAATTTCTCCAAAATACAAATCTCCATAACAAACAGCAATAATTCTAAAAGAATTATTATCTATTTCATTTATTTCTTCACTTACCGTTATCTTATAAACACCTGAACCCTTAGTAAGGTTAAGCTTTTCTTGCAATTTTTTCGCAATTCCCTTGCCAGGATTTTTTCCTATCCAGTAAAAATTAGAATCAGGATCTTTTAAAACATCTTTTTCTATACCATTATCAATCACTTGTACCGGAATACCATCTTCATACTCAATCTCAACGATAGTCTCTAATACTGGATTTCTAAATCGAGAAAGAACCATCTTACCATCTTGAAACTCAACATATTCAAAATCCCATTTTTCATCGTTATCTGTGTACCACCTACATAAACGACCACCATTTTGCAAAAACAATTCTGTATACTCAGGGATACTATTTAAATCGTTATCAATAACTAATTCAGACAAATACAATCCATCTAACTGAGTAAATTCGCTCTTTGGGATCGTACCAAATAAACCTTTCTGCAAAGGGACATATTTTTCTATATTATCTGGATCATATCCATAAACTTCACAAATCTCATAGAAACCATCCAAATTTACATCTACATTTCTAAATTGCAAAATTCCGTCTTTGAAAACACCATATGCATAAGGTTGAGAATTCTCTATCCAAGTTGCATTTTGTAGTATTCCATTTTTAATTATGTAAGTAATAGAAGAACTTTCCTTTTCGGTACTAGGAACTGTAATTTTATTTGAAATATTATATAATTGTTCTGTAGAAAGCGCCTCATCGATATTTTTTATAATTGGTATATAAAATTCTTCGTCTATTACACTTGAAATAACAGGCGCCGGCATTATTTCTACAGGAGACCAAAATAAAGTATCTGGAACTAACTGGTATTCAACCGTACTATCCTGCATAGAACTAATCGCAGGCCAATCTCCATAAATAATTTGGAGTTTTTTCTCGTTATAAGTCACTTTATAAGGAACCCCAAAATCACATTCTGCAAGCCAAGTAAGTATTCCATCTTGATTTTGGTCATACACAATTGTTTTTGGGCGACCATCATTATATAAGACTCCTACATCTACAATAGTGTCTTTATTTAAATCAAAAGTAATTGTTCCCGAAAAAGCCTCTAATTGAACTCTTAATTTTTCACATACATCTTTGTCATTCAGTAAGAGTGCAAATTCCTCAAGCTTTTTATACTCAATTGTATTTTTATCTAAATTTGTAAACCATGGATTAAGATAATCCAAAGCCTCTTGTTCAGAAATTAATCCACATTTTAATGCAAAAGTACCATATAACCAATTTTCAGATCCTTTTGCTTTCCATTCTTTTAATAAACGAGTACATAAATCTTTTGAAGCATTTTTATCTTCAGGATACAAACAGTCTGTAAATTGCGATGCATATAATAATATATCTATATTCTCAAATGATAATTCATCCGTTCTTTTTAAAAAAGTTGTAGCTAAATTTGCCATCTCTGCGTCAACCAATGAAAACTCTGGACGCATCAGTTCTCGGCTAAAAAATAATAAAGCAAATCGACTATCTTCAGGATAAATTGTTGCTGTTGCAGTAATAATTGAACGAGCTGTAAGGATATCTCCTATATCATATAAAGCTTGGGCACGCAAATACTGAGCTTCTCGCAACACCAATTCAGGAGAAGTATTAAGTAATTCTAAACACTCTTTACTTTTTCCTGTCTTAAGATACATTTCTGCAAGCATAATCCGCGCCGCATCACGATTCCAGTACAACCAATTATTCTGCGAAAGAGCATTTTGTAAAGGTAGCAAAATTTCAGAGATAGGCTTATTTAATTTTTTTAATGCGATTGCCTGTATATACCATAAGTCCGCACTATTAGCATTATACTTTAAACCAAACTCAGCTTGTTGAAGAGCCCTATCCCATTGCTCATCTAATAAATAATTTCTTGCTAAATCTAGACAGCGTAAAGCTGTTTTCGTATTTGCAGCTTCTATACTTATACGTGGCAAATAGCTTTCATTCTCATCACTAACAGTTTGAGCAAACACAGAAAAGGAAAACAATATATAATAAAATACTAACAAAATTACAAATCTTCTGCATATTCCTTTTTTCATATATTCTCCTAGAACATAAGTTACTATCTGCTGTTAAAAATTAATATTTTAAGAAAGCTCTGGACTCACTACACCAGTTCCATTTTCACTAACTATGGAATCATCTGAAGTAATACGTGTCGAAAATCCAAGTAGTTTTCTAATTTCAGTGTCTTCAAGAGTTTCTTTTTCAAATAAAAGATTACTCAATTTGGATAATTGGTCTCTATGATCTTCTAAATTTTTATATGCACGATTTTTTGCTTCATCTAAAATTTCTTTAACAGATTCATCAATTTGCCGCGCCATATATTCTGAGTAACCTTTTTTTCGCTCTATTTCTTTTCCCATAAAAATAGGTTCATCGTCCTGACCAAAAGCCATAGCACCAACCTTATCACTCATACCCCATTCAGTAACCATTTTATGTGCTATATCAGTTGCCCGAGCAATATCATTTTGAGCACCTGTAGTTGTATCATCATACACCAATTTTTCTGCTGCATATCCGCCAAACAAGATAACCAATTGATCTTTTAGCCATTTTTTTGTATGCGAATAAGAATCCTCTTTAGGAAGCCCTATCGTTAACCCCAGTGCACGACCTCGGGGTATAATAGTTACTTTGTGCAAAGGACTTGCATTTTCAAGATAATAATATTGCAGAGCATGACCACTTTCATGACATGCCGTCATTTGCTTCTCTTTTTCCGGCATTATTACGCTTTCTCGGGCAACTCCCATTAAAATTTTATCTCGTGCTTCTTCCATTTCTGCATCTGTAATAAAATCAATTGATTTACGAGCTGCAGCTAAAGCTGCCTCATTTATCATATTGGCTAAATCAGCACCACTCATTCCAGGAGTAGCACGTGCAAATTTATTTAAACTGACAGCATTAGCTAATTTTACTTTTGTTGCATGGACTTTTAATATTTCTTCTCGTTCTTTTATGTCTGGTAAAGAAATAATTACTTGACGGTCAAATCTACCAGGACGCAAAAGAGCTGGGTCAAGGACATCAGGACGATTTGTTGCAGCTAAGACAATTACACCATCTTTTGTTTCAAATCCATCCATTTCTACAAGCATCTGATTAAGAGTTTGTTCACGTTCATCATGTCCACCGCCAAAACCTGCACCACGAGCTCTTCCTACAGCATCTATTTCATCAATAAAAATAATTGCAGGAGCCATCTTACGCCCTTGTTCAAACAAACTTCGTACTCGGCTCGCACCAACCCCGACAAACATTTCTACAAAATCAGATCCAGAAATGTGCAAAAAAGAAACATCAGCTTCACCAGCAACAGCTCTTGCAAGTAACGTTTTCCCTGTACCAGGAGCCCCTACTAATAATACCCCAGTAGGTATTTTTGCCCCCATCTTTTCATATTTTTGTGGATTTTTTAAAAAATCAACAACTTCTTCAAGTTCTTGCTTTGCTTCTATCTGTCCAGCAACATCTGAAAATTTTATTTTTTTATTTTTTTTATTATCAAAAACATGAGCTTTACTTTTCCCAAACTGAAGCCCCTTATTACTTTGAGCACTGTTTTGCCGAATTATCATTAAGAAAAAAAGAAGTAAAATAATCCAGGGTAAAAAATTTGTTAAAATTACAAAAAAACTGGGAGAAGATTCAATACCACTTACAATAACATTATTTTTTTCTAAGAAAGCCATGAGAGTATTATCAGAATATGGAATATTTGTTTCGAACAAAGTATTTTGTCCTGTTACTGATTTTAAAGATCCTTGTATTTTCACATTATCGATAATGCGAACCTCACTTATTCTTCCTTCTTCAACATAAGAAAGAAAATCAGTATATGTAATTTTAGGAATAATTGTTCTTTGACCCCAAAAGGTATATCCAATAAAAACTACTGCTGCTAGTAGAAAAAAAATCATTCCAAAACGCCCATTCTTTTGGGAAAAACTTTTTTTTTGAGGTTGCTTCGAAAATTGATTATTATCACTCATCAATAACTGTCCTTATAAAACGAACAAACACCTTGTTTTTTTCTTGAATGTTATTGAGTACAAGGTTTTCAACCGTTATCTTTGTTGTTGTATTTTTTAATGTTATTCCTTTTATACTGAAAGGAATAGTACAGATAGAACTCCATTCATTCATTTTATCCCTACTTTTCTCTTTTTGTATTTCGGCATGAATATCTTTATTCTGTACCATTTGTACGTCAATTATTCCTCCATTCACAAAAAAAGAGCCACACCTTTTAATTATAATAAAAAAACCGCTCTCTGTAACTATCTCTTCTAAATTCTTAATATATATATTCCCTTTTGAAAATCCAATTTCTATCCCATTAGCAAAGGCAAATATTTTTTTTTCTAAACCGGTTATTTGATTTTTATCAAACTTATTTGCATTTTCAATTGCCAAGTGCAGCTGATTATAAGAAATTCTTTTACCAGCTCCAAGTACATCCAATCCATTATAAAGCATCTGGATTTGAACAGCAGGCATTGCAGTTTTAAATTTTGAAAATTCTGCTAAAATAGCATCTTTGCTTATTTTCCAAGACAAACACTCTGCCTGTTTTTTGACAACATCAAGTATTTCCTTTCGTTTGGCATCACCACGAATAACAGCGCGATCCCACCCTGGATAAATAGAATCTAAAAAAGGCAAAACTTTATGTCGTAATCTATTACGAAAATAAGCTACATTAGAATTAGAAGAATCTTCTCTATAAGGAACAGCATTTTCTGATGCATACTGTTCAATTTCCTCGCGGGAAAAGTCTAAAAATGGTTTTACATATATAAGATTTTTCTCTTTTCTAAATAATTGAGGCCCAGGAGCAGAACTCCCTTGCAGAAATCTCATTACAACAGTTTCTAGATAATCATTGCGATGATGAGCAGTACATATAAAAACAGGTTCTTCGGGGGCAAACGAGCTCGCAGCTTCACTAAGAAGATGATATCTCTCGTATCGTGCAGCTTCCTCTTCACCACGACCTCTGACTTCTGATAACTCTCTAATATATCCACGAGGAACAGTTTTAATTATACAGGGAACATTCAACTTTTTTGTACAATAATTGTATACCAATTGCGAATCGGCAGCTGTGACCTTTTCTTCTCGTAAATTATGATTTACTGTTACAACAGTTAAAACATCTGCAGCTCGTTTTTTTATAATTTCTGTATTTTGGCTTTTATCGGTAGATTTTTGCAGTTTAAGAGTAATAACTCTAGTTATAGCAGTTGCCATAACCATTGAATCAACCCCGCCTGAAACAGCAAGGATTACATGGCCTAAAGATTCAATATTTATGATTGATAAGATTTGTTCAAGTTTTTTTTCGAATGTAAACGAAAAAACCCCCCTTTCGGGAGTTTTTTCATCATTTGATAATAACACGAAAGACTTATTAAGCTTCTGTAGCTACAGCATCATCTGTAGTTGTTTCAGAAGCTACAGGAGCTGCAGCATCTTCTGTGGCTACAGCAGATTCTTCCTCTACAGCTTGTTCTTTAAGATGTTTTACAGATCCAATAATTTCTTCTGGATCATCAATAACTTTTACACCTTTTCCAAAATTAAGATCTTTAACGTACAAGTGATCTTTTAATCCAAGTTCTGTGATATCTGCAACAATTCGCTCTGGTAAATCTTTTGGTAGACATTCAATGGTAACTGTCTCAATACCTTTAACATATACACCACCATCTCGAACACCCTTAGCATTCCCAGTAGTTGTTACTTTTATAGGAGTTCTAAGTTTTGTTTTTTCATTAATTACATGAAAATCTGCATGTAGAACTGCATTTTTAAGAATATCATATTCAGTATCTTTAATAGAAGCTAAAACAGTTTTTTTACCATCAACAACAAGTTTAATAAGTGTTGTTTTTGTGGCATTTCGCCATACTTTATAAAAATCTTTGTATTGTAGTTCTAATGAGGTTGCTTCACCTTTCCAGTCATACATAACTGCAGGTATTTTTCCTGTTGCACGAAGCTTTTTTGAATACCCTTTTCCTGTTTCTTTACGGGTATCTACATTAATTGTCATACGTTCCATTGTGTTGAACTCCTTAAATCTATTCTCATTAGACAAATTTATTTGCTAAAAAGATTATACTTTTGGAAAACTCTCTTGAACACATAGAAACGATTAACTATATAGACGGGTCTATCTGTAATATAATAACCCCATCGTTCATCACGCCAGAGTTTTCCGTATAATTGGACCGGCAGGACTCGAACCTGCGAAATACCGCCACCAAAAGGCGGTGGCTTACCACTTGCCGACGGTCCAAAACATATGAGAGTATATTATTATTTTTTTTATTTTTGTTCAAGCCCTTTTTCGATATTTTTAAGAAGATAATGGAACTTTTTCTTCTTGATCAGATTCATATTCTTCTAATATTTTGGTTTGCAATAGTGTTCGAAATTCGGGATTAATGGGGTGAGCAACATCTTTATATTCACCATTACTCGTTTTTCGACTTGGCATTGCTATAAACAACCCTGTTTTTCCCTCAATAACTTTTACATTATGAACAACAAAACAATCATCAAAAGTTACTGTTACGTAAGCCTTAAGTTTACTATCAGTTTCTACTTTCCGAACCCTAATTTCTGTAATTTGCATAGTACTCCTCCATACTTCGAGCAAAATATATCTTGCAAAACAAATGATAGTATAAAAAGCTATCACCTGTTGAGATGCACAATTTATTTCTACCGGATACTAGTAGAACAAGCAGATCGAGAAGCTAACATCCAACAATGTTTCCATTTTTGAGAAAGGAAACCATAAGCATCCTGTGCATCTTTTTCAGAAAGATACACACCAAAAACACTTGATCCTGACCCAGACATGTCAAAAAAAGAAGTCTTTGTCGTTTTCACAGCAGCCAAAACACGTTCAATTTCAGGAAAATGTTCTCGTTGAGGCATTGTAAAAGTATTAAAAAAAGTCCATTTTTGAACATCATCAAAATACATATCTTTTACATCTTCTAAACGAATAACATTCTTTTCCTTTTTACGAGACAACCATTCATCGACATTATCATATGCTTCTTTTGTTGATGAATGAACCTCAGGAGTAACAAGTACAAAAAATAAATCTCTTCGTGCTGGAATTTCTTCAATAAGTTCTCCACGTCCCGTAACTAAAGCACAATCAGAACCAAGAAAGAAAGGAACATCACTCCCTACTTTCGTAGCAATTGCATGCATAGTTTTTTTATCCAAATTAGCATTAAACATGTCATTTAAAGCATACAATAAAGAAGCCGCATCCGAAGACCCTCCTCCTAATCCGGCTCCACTAGGTATTCTTTTGTTTAACTTCACCTTAACGCCATTCTGCAAACCTGTAACCTTAACAAATTCATCATAAATAGATGTCAAAGTATTTTTCTTTGGCAGTTGCATTTGTTCACATTCGACACAACAGGCATTCAATTCTGTAATTTCTTGAACAATAAGTTCATCAAAGAGCGGAATCTTTTGAAAAATACTCTCTATTGCATGATATCCGTCTGACCTTTTAGGCATAACATGTAAGTAAATATTTATTTTAGCAGGAGCCTTAACGGTATAACATTTCAACATATCCAATGTTATAGTACACCGGAAATTTATAATTTGTCAAATTATAAATTTTTCTTTAAAAACTAGTTGACACACAAAACAAACTAACCTATGTTTGAAACAGAGGATGTTTTACAGAAGAGGTATAATAATGTTGGGTTATAACGATATTTCAAATGATTCTTTTATGATGAATAACGGATTTGAAGACTCTTACGATGATGATGAGCTAAACTATGAAGACGATGACACATTAGACGATTTTGAAGACGATGAATTTTTAGATGATGAATTTGAAGACGATGACGACGACGGATACAATGGTGACATTGATTTCTCTGATGATGACATTGATTTTTCCGACGTCGATCCTGATGATTAATTAAAAAAAGTTAATAACTATACTAGACGAGCTCCTGCATGCCACAATTTTTCTAAATCGTAGAATGCTCGAGCTTCTTCAGACATTAAATGAACAACAACACTCCCTAAATCGACTAAATTCCAATCATCTCCAGAGTTTAATTTTCGATTAGGAACTTTTATTTCCATGTCATTTTCTTTGGTGTAGTCTTTTATATGTTTATACAAACCTTTCCAATGAGCAGAACTCGTTACTGTTGCAATTACAAAGTAATCTGTCCAACTATTTAATTGAGAAACATCTATTACTGCAATATCACCACCCTTATAATCTTCAAGTAACTGTGCTATTTCTAGTGCTTTATCTTTTTCTGTTTTCATTTTAAATCCTTATTAGCGAAAATATCGTTTTCTAATTAACGAACATACCGTCCATCAAAATCCTTACCAATAACCAAGGTAAAATCAACCATTTTATCTTCTTCAAGCTCTTCATCATTTTGATTAACTTCTTCCGTGATTATTTTATCACATTGTATAAAATCACCCAAACTTTTTGCAACCTTTGTATCACCAATATGGTCAATTATGAAGGTTTCTTCATAATCGTTTCTATCGGCATTCGTAGTTGTCAGAACATCATATCCTACACTCTGGAGCAGAACTGAAGTATTGTATGCAAGGCCCTGAATTTGGGTACCATTTTGAATTTCTAAAACATAAACACGATTATGTTCTACATCACTAGTTGAAAGCAATGTAGCAACAGTTTGTTTACAAACGTCTTTAATTAACTGTCCATCATAATAAGGGAAAAGCAATTCCTGATCCCCAACCTTTTTTAGTGATCCTGTAATACTTTGTGGAATAAGCCGTTCCGCATCTACTCCAGAAACAACTTTTAGCAATTTTTCTAGATTTTTATCATCAATATTACTCTTAATAAATTTGCCATATTCTGAAAAACAACCCTTTGTAAAAACTTTTGACTGTTCTCTTCCTAGAGCACTTAAAAAAGCAATTAAAGCATTTTGTTCTCTATCTTCTACATCAGATAAAGAATCATCCTCTGAAGTATATGTCAAATATGCATGCATTTTATCCCCATCCAATAATATAGAACCAGATGGAAGTAAATATCTTGTATCACCTTCTGTTATATCTACAGGATACGGTATTAAAACCCTTAAACCACCTAAAAGATCACAGAGTATGGAAAAATCATCTATATCAATCTCTATAATAAAAGGGATAGTCATATTTATTAATTTTTCAATTTCTTGATTACAAACTGTTACCCCTTTTTCCCTATATACGTCATTTATACTTGCAGTACGTCCTAAACTTGAATATATCGCACCCGTATTTCCAAGTATATCTATAATAGCACCACGATTAGACTGTGGATAATAAGCAAATACCATTGTAGATTTAGGTTCTCCGTCATCTTCTAGAACATAAAGAATCTTTATAACTTGATCATTTTTAAGCACTTCTTGAACTGGATCCTGTTGTAATGAAAAATATAATAGTAACGAAGTCCCTGCAATTATGAGTAATATAAATATTAAAAATAAAAAATTTTTACGAGATTTGTCTTTGCTCATCTAATTTACCTTTATCGCTATCAGTTCCAGTATCTTTTTTAAGTGATTCTAAGAATTCTAGAGTTGAATCAGAAACATTTTTATGTTTATTCTGCAAATAAACAATACTTTCTTGAACAATAGTCAATGCCATCTCATCTAAATCCATAGCATTCAATTTTTTGTAATAAGCTTTATTTACTTGCGGTCTTTTAGGTTCTATTTTATCTGAAATGTAAACAATTTTTGCAAGTGTACTCATATTCGCTTTTCCAAAAGTATGATAACGAATTGCTTCAATAATATCAAAATCTTCAATATGAAAAAATTTTTGAACAACAATCGCTGCAGCACGACCATGCAATAATGAGGGCTTTTTTTCTTCAATCGCTGTGATGGGCAGCCCATCTGCTTTAGCAAAGTTCTTTATAGCTTCACTACTCATTTCTTTACACAAATCATGAGAAATGCCTGCTAGATATGCTTTATCAGCATCTATAGAATACTTTTTAGCTATTTTTCTTGCCATTTTAGCAACGCGAACTGAATGCTTATATCGTTTTTGACTTTCATATCCCATTGCATATTGCTTTACATTCTCAATCAATTGTTTCATTTCTTTAAACATACAAATTATTAGCCTTAATATAATTATACACACTTGGTGACACAAGATATCGCCAAGCTTTATCATCATGAATAGAAGCTCTTATTCCAGCCGAAGAAATCGGCAAAACAGCATTTTTTAACTCTACATGAGGATATGTTTCAGAATTTAAATTACAACAACTAGAAATGCTTTGAGTCAAAGGATTAACAGATCCAAAATCATCGGTTTTCATTATACGTTGCGCAATAATAATATCGGTTTTTTTAGCTAACAGTTTTGCTTTTTTCCATGCAGAAAACCCATTAACTAAGTCATCGCCTACTACAAGTCCAATTTTACCATAAATTGAACTATCATTAACAGACTTATCACTTGTTGTTCCATATTTTTTATACAAATAATCTATAGTATCAATTGTATAAGAAACTCCTTGCCTATCAAACTCACAAGTTTCTATTTGAAAGGCATCATTATTCATTATAGCAAGTTTAACCATTTCAAGTCTATCTTTATTGGTAACTCCTATTGTCGCCAGTTCCTTATGTGGTGGATAAAAAGCCGGTACAAAAAGAACCTTGTCATACCCTAACTCTTTAACAACAGTGTCTGCAAGTGCAAGATGACCATTATGAATAGGATTAAAACTTCCACCTATAATTGCTAATTTCACAGACACTATTTTTTCTCCTGAATATACTATTTATATAATATAATGCTACATCTAATAAAAGAAAACTAATTTTCACTCCCAGGATATTGCGTTCTCTCATCGTCATCGATAGCAGCTCTTGTAGCCATAAAGTCACTTTTAACCGGTTTTGTAAAAGTTCCTCCTGTTATCATTCCACTACCCAAGTCTTTCCCGTTTTCTAGACGGGTAACAAGATCTAAAAGAGTTTTTCTAACTTTATCAAGACCCTCTCTATTATAAATAGACATTGGAATCACTATCATATCTTTATATTTTTGAACAAGTTCTGCTGCGTGAATAACAGCCTCTTCTTGATCTATTTTATTACAAAGAATAATTCGAGGTTTTTTGGCTAACTCATCTGAAAAAGCAGCAAGTTCTTCTGACAATTTTTCATATGCAGTTAGATAGTTTTCATCTGCACAATCAATAATAAATACAAGCCCTGCTGTTCGAGATATATGCTTAAGAAAACGAAATCCGAGCCCAACACCATCTGATGCCCCTTCGATAATTCCAGGGATATCGGCAATAATTATATCACGCTCTTCATCTGCTCTAAGAACACCTAAATTAGGTATTTTTGTAGTAAATGGATAAGGCGCTATTTGAGGCCGTGCATTGGTAAAAAAGTCTAATAGACTTGACTTACCAGCATTTGGGAATCCAACAAGGCCAATATCGGCCATAATACTCAACTCAACTCTTAATTTACGATATTCTCCTGGTTTTCCTTCATACGCAATTTCAGGAGCTTGGTTTATGGAGTTTTTAAAATGTATGTTACCCCATCCACCTTTACCGCCAGTAAGAAAAACAAATTCTTCATCTTCGCTCTCATTCGTAAATTCTTTTATAAGTTCTCGAGTTTCAAAATCACGCAATGCTGTTCCAGGGGGAACATTGATAACAACATCTTCCCCGTTATGGCCATACCGTTCATGTCCTTCTCCGCCACCGCCAGACTTGGCTTTAAAAACTGGGTGATGTCGTAAATGAGCTAAAGTACGCAGATTACGCCTTACACGGAAAATAACATCGCCACCACGACCACCGTCGCCACCAGCAGGGCCTCCTAGCGGAATATACTTTTCTCGTCGCCACGCAACACAACCATTTCCGCCTTTACCTGAGTAAACCTCTATTGTCGCCTCATCAGCAAATTGAATCATTAAAAATCCTTCAAAATATTAAAAAAAACCCGAAGTCAGCTTTAGTGCAGCGTCCTTCGGGTACATTGTATTTTAGACTAAATACTAATTTATGCTTCTGCAGGAATAATTGCAGCAAGTTTTCTACCCTTGCTTTCCTGATAGGCTACATTTCCTGTTTCCAGTGCAAAGAGAGTATCATCCCCTCCTCGGCCTACGTTTTTACCAGCATGTATTTTTGTTCCACGCTGACGAACCAGAATTGTACCAGCTGTTACAAATTCACCGCCAAATTTTTTTACACCAAGATACTTTGGATTTGAATCGCGGCCGTTTTTAGCACCACTACCGCCCTTTTTACGTCCCATGTTAATCCTCCAGTCCAGACAAAAGCCTAGATCTCTTAATTACTAATTTGCACTCGTACTGTAACATTTTTGGGGTATTCCCTGGCAAGCCTTTGCATACCAGTTTCTAAAAAATCTCCCGCAAAGATTACTTTGTTTAATGAACCGATTGATATCGAATCATCATGCTCCACGTTAAATACGAGTTTTCCTCGTGAAGCTAAATCAGCAGTTACATTTATGCCATCTATATTTTCAAGAACTTCTAAAGTTGTGCGTAGCAAGGTTGTTACCGCTGCACAAACAATATCTTTTCCTTTTACAGAAAAACACGCATGCCCATCTGCTAAACAGGATTGCAGTTCACCATTTTTTGATCGAACTATCAAAACCTGTGTCATAAAATACTTCTACTTTTCTTCTGAAGCTTCTTTTGCAGAAGTTTCTTTTTTAGCTGGAGCTTTTTTTACTGTAATATTCGTAATTCGAATATTTGTATAAGGTTGTCTATGTCCAATTGTTCTATGAAAACCTTTTTTAGGAAGATACTTAAATACAATTACTTTCTTGTCACGGAAAGTGTTTTCTATAACAGCACTTACTTTCGCATTTTTAACGTAAGGAGCTCCTACGCTTACTTTTTTTCCATCATTTACAAGAACAACTGTATCGATATCGATTTTTGTTCCATCATCTGCATTGATTTTATCAACTGTAATAAGAGCATCTTTTTCAGCTTTATACTGTTTGCCCTTGTACTCAACTAGTGCGTACATATTAACACCTCTAAATATATTTTATGCGGGAAAGCAAGAAGGGAAATACTTGCAATTGTATACTCTAGCCGAAACGGGTATGACTAAAGCCCACTTTTCCATACGTAAGCTTGATTTTACCTTAAATGAGCTTATTAGGTCAATAGCTTTTCATTGTGTTTTAACAAACGTCTATAGCACTTGCTTCCACCTATTAAATAACGTATACTCGAAAATATGTCAAATACTGATACTGTAAAAACGTATGATAACACACAAAATCCAATACAATCACTATTAATTGGTGGACCAGACGCAAATCTTGATGAATTACAAGGTCTTGTCCACACCTTGGGAATGGAAATTGTAAAGAAAATTACACTTCCACGAATTACTCACACTGCAAAGTTTGGTATTGGAACAGGTAAGTCTTTAGAAATATCGAAAGAAGCTGAAGCTATACAAGCCGATTGTATTATTTTTGATTTTGACATAACTCCTACACAACAACGTAACTGGGAAGTTTTAGCTAACATTCCTGTTTTTGATAAACAAGAAGTTATTTTACGTATTTTTGCACAGAGAGCACAAACTAAGGAAGCTATTTTACAAGTTGAGCTTGCAAAATTACAATACTCCCTACCCCGTCTTGCACATACCTATGGAGATATGGCTAAACAACGTGGAGGTAATTTTGGCGCAAAGGGGAGTGGTGAAACACAACTTGAGTTAGACCGTCGAGCTGTCGTTTCTAAATCTGCAAAAATAAAAAAAGATTTAGAAAAAATAGTTAAAGAAAGGGAAACGCAACGAAAACGAAGAGAACAAACAACAGTTTCAGTTGCTGCTCTTGTAGGATACACAAATGCGGGTAAATCAAGTTTATTAAATGCATTAACTGAAAGTGATGTATTTGTCGAAGATAAACTTTTTGCAACATTAGACCCAACAACACGTCGCCTAACTCTACAAGGGAAAACTGAACTTTTACTAACAGATACAGTTGGATTTATTAGTAACTTACCTCATTCGCTTATTGACGCTTTTAAATCCACACTAGAAGAATCAGCTCGGGCAAATTTACAACTGTTAGTTCTTGATGGGGCAGACCCAGAAGTATTTAACCAGTATAAAACAGTAATCAATGTTCTTAAAGAAATAGATGCAATAAAAAACGAACGAATAATCGTTATAAATAAATGTGATAAAGTCATTACTCCAGAAATAGCAACTCAACTTAAGCACGATTTTCCAGAAGCAATTTGGACATCTGCTAGCACAGGACAAGGACTTGAAAAGCTCACAGAAGTAATAACACAAAAGTTATTTGGTAAAATACAAGAATTTTACATACCATTAGATAGAGCAGATCTCGTACAAAAAATTAGAACCACAGGAATGTTAATAAAAGAAGAATGGCAAGACTCTTGTATAAAAGTCACAGCAAGAATTAAGGGAAAAAGTAGATCTTTTTTTAACCAATATTTGACAAAAATTTAAATACATTAATTCCATTAAAACGTTTATTGAAAAAAACAGTGCACCCTGATAAAATGATAACATGACAAAAATGCAAAAGACTTTGGTAATTTTTATTGTCTCTCTATTTATTATTTTTTTGATAGTTACTGCCATTGCTTTAACATCAGGAAAAGGTGTTCCTGCAAAAAATTTACGAAAAACAGACCCTACACCAGATAAAATCTTAACCAACAGCGATACTCCTACAAAAATCTATACTGGACTAGGCACAATTCGTTGTAGCACAGCGGATGTTCCTTCTATTCCAATGGTTATAGCCCCGTATTTTCCTTATCCAGCTGACGATTCTGCTTTTTTTGAAGAAATTTCAAGTAAAACACGAAAACTACAGCAAATCATCATACAATACATACACAATTATACCCAAGATGAATTAATACAAAAAAGTGAACATACTATTAAATCCGAAATATTAACTCAATTTAATAGTACCCTTGTTATGGGACAAATATCTAATTTATATTTTGATGAATATATTTTTTTTGAATAATTGCAACAAAACTTAAATTTTGGTGTCAAATTATATGATTGACTTTACAATCTTACTATTTAGGAGACAACTTAATGAACGGAGTAACTAGTTCAGAAACAGCACAAATAATTGTTACAATAATACCAATCGTTGGAATCGCTATAGGTGGTATTGTAATTTTCTTTTATTTATTATGGCGGAATAGCCAAATAAAACTTTTAATAAAAACAGGACACTATTTACCAAAAAGATTTAATCTATCTGTCTTTTCTTTACTTGCTGGGATCTTATTAACAGCCGTAGGGATTGTACTTACTGTTTTATTTATTGCTATAGATGGAATTACATACTCCTTATTAGGAGGCCTTATTCCACTAGCAGTAGGAATTGGATTTATTATTTTTAATAGAATATATAACCCAAGCAACGATAATAAAAATTAGTACTCTTGAGAAAATTATTCTCTTCGGACCCACATAATAGAGATAACTCCCTTGTCAAACAAGTATTAGCTGGTGACAATTCTGCATTTGCAGAAATAATATCTTTATATGAACGTCGAATCCGCGCAATGGGATATAGTTTTTTTAAGAATAGTGCAGATACTGATGATTTTGTGCAAGATGTTTTTTTGCGAGTATACACAAAATTAAAAAGTTTTCGTGGCGATTCACAATTTTCCACATGGTTAACTCGAGTTGCATACAACACGGCCATTAATTCTAAAAACAGAAGAACTGAATATGCCTCATTATCAGAAAACTTTGACATGCTTGATACAGATTATGGACCAGAAGAACAACAGCTACGACGACTTACTGCAGAAGCGGTAAATCTTGCAATTAAAGAATTACCACAAACATATGGAATTTGCTTAGATATGTATTTTTTCTATGATTTTGCTTATAACGAAATAAGCGTAATTACAGGACTCCCTGTTAACACAATTAAATCAAATGTGTTTAGAGCAAAAAAAATACTCAAAATCAAATTAGAAGAATTTTCAGGAGATAATTGTGACTAAAAAATGTAATGATTATATGAATATTTATTTATCTTTAGATAAACACCAACATCTGCCTATTTCTTTAACTTGGCATTTTTTAACCTGTAAAAAATGTCGCACTAGAATAGCTCTTTTATCAAAAGCTGAAAAAGCTTCTTCAGAAGAATATATTGAACAAGCGTTATTTACCAACAAAAACATCTTTGCAATTATGAGTAAAATCGATTCAGATTACTTAGACAAAGAAAAAAATCCTATGCCTCATGTTTCCATGAAAAAATGGATTATTTCAGGTGGAATTATTCTTATTACAATGGTTGCATTAGGCATTTTAGTAGAACCAGCAGCTCGCAGAGGCACATATGCCCTTATAACAACTATATATGCTGTAACATTGACATTCTATTGCATTTTTTTTGTAGCATTCAATCTTGATTTCTTTATAAAACACCTTGAAACTCATATACCTTTAAAAAAGAAATAATTCAGTAATTACAGAAAATTTTCTCTAACAAAAAAAAGTTTTTTATTCATAAGGTATATTACTTCCAAAGATTTACAGGATTGGTCGATACACCATTTTTATAAATCGAAAAATGTAAATGAGGACCAGTACTCATACCTGTTGAACCTACATACCCAAGGCACGTTGTTGTAGAAACCCATTGTCCTCTTCGTACTAATATTTTACTCATATGGCCATATAATGTTTTATATCCAGAATGATGAGTTACTATAACATAATTTCCATAGACATTACTCCACCCTGCTGTTGTAACACTTCCTGCCAAAGCTGCATAAATATGAGTTCCAGTATTACAAGCCATATCAATTCCACCATGGAACGAACGTTTACCAGTAAATGGACTATTACGCCACCCATAAGGAGATGAACAAAAATACCACCTATGAATAGGTTTAAGA
The DNA here is from genome assembly GCA_001885315.1 of Treponema sp. CETP13. Taxonomy (GTDB): domain Bacteria; phylum Spirochaetota; class Spirochaetia; order Treponematales; family Treponemataceae; genus CETP13. The sequence continues at coordinate 29,340 of MLPZ01000009.1, read as the reverse complement.
AACAAATCCCCGTTAATTTCTTGACGAGTAACCCAATCCAGAAATCCATCTGGAACAAAAACTGTAGCTCCAGCTTTTAAGGTTTCGCCTTCCTTTAAATTATTTACAGCTAATAATTTGTCATCATTAACTTCGTATTTTGCTGCAATAGATTTTGCAGTTTCCCCTGTCTTACGCACAGTATATAAAACACCAGCAATTGATGGAATTTTTATATATTGACCAATTTGAATTAGCCTTGATTGCTTTATATTATTAACACTAATAAGAGTATCTTCTGTAACTCCAAAGTTTTCGGCAATAACACCTAACATATCACCTTTTTTTATTCGGTATACATGATAACTTAATGATGGATACTTTTGATCGTTAAGAGATTCATTCATTTCAGCATCTGCAATCAAGGCTGCATCTGTTTCTTCTACACTCGAAATAACTCCCTCTAGATTTTGGGATGGAGACTCATATCCACCTTGACCATAAAAGATATTATTTTGCAACGCTTTTTCATCAGCGAGGATAACTGTAGATTCTGTTTTATTAAGAGCTATATCAGTTTCAATATGTTTACTCGATATTTCTTGCCTATTGTTTTTATGTTCTAAAAAAGAATCTTTCGCATCCCTAAAGATTGGGATTCCACCCATAATAAGAACCATTACAAACAAACAATTAATCAAAAAAACAAAAGATTTTTTAACCTTTTTTTTATTAAATTTGTAGTTTTTTTTAAATTTAATAAATCTCATGCTTCGCCCTTTTTTTTATTCAATCCAATTAGATACGTTTCAAAAGATTCTGAGCGACAAGCTTTAGGTTTAAACCCTTTTGCTTGAGTAAATGTTTCTCGCAAGGATTTTAAAAATGATTGTTGATCGCCATTTTGGAAAATTTTTACAACAAAATTTCCCCCTGGTTTAAGCATTTTTTGTGCATAATAAATAGCCATTTCTACCAGTCCTGCTGAGCGAGCAGTGTCTACAACCTTATTCCCAGTTGTAGCTGGGGCTGCATCACATATAATTGTATCATAAGGACCATTTTTGTTTATTTCATTGCGAAAATCGGCATCAGTCATATCACCTTGAAAAAAAGTAAGGTTATTATCATGTATTTTTTTAGAAAGTGGTTTTAAATCTATCGCTGTTACATGCCCTGTCCCATCGAGTGATCTTAATGCAAAAACAGTCCAACTTCCAGGAGCCGCTCCAAGATCTAAAATTTGACTTCCCTTTTTAAGCACATCAAATTTTTCATTGATTTCTTGTAGTTTATATACTGATCGAGCAGGATACCCTTCACTAAATGCTTTTTGAGTCCAAAAATCAGGTTTTTCATATTTATTAGTAGGCATATATACTCCATTGTTATTATCCGTGTTTTCTTTATCGGCATTTTTTGTTATATTCTACAGTATGGAAACACAGTATAAATCAAGATTGATAAAAATTGAAGATAGTTTGAAAAATAATTTACCCAAAGATGCCAATAAACTATGGATAGATCAATCTTTTAGTAATATTCCTCTTGCTATAAAACAAAAACATTTTAGCGAGCTTATAAATCCTTGTCGCTCTCTTTTGACATTAGGTGGAAAAAGATGGAGACCTCTACTTTTAGTATTATGCTCCGAAATGATATCTGGCAAATCCGAAGATTCTAATTGCTCAAAAACTGCATATACTCTTGTTCCTCTTGTCGAATTTGTTCATACAGCAAGTCTTATTCATGATGATATAGAAGACAATGCTGATACTCGAAGAGGACAACCAGCAGTTCATTATACATATGGAATAGATGCAGCCATAAATGCCGGTTCGTGGCTGTATTTTGAAGCTTTTTCCATTATTAATACAATAGAAGACCCAACACTACAAAACAACTTATACAAAGCATTAAGTACAGAAATACGTCGTTTGCATCTTGGTCAAGCAATGGACATTGCATGGCACAACGATGATACAACCATTCCAACTCCAGAAGAATATACCGCGATGGTTCGTATGAAAACTGGTACACTAGCATCACTAGCTGCCCGAATTGGTACCCTAGCAGGAAATGGAACTGAAAGCGAAGCCGATACAGTGGCTTCGATATGCGCAAATATTGGTGTCGGTTTTCAAATTCTTGATGATTATATAAACCTTACAACAGGCAATAAAGGTAAAAAGAGAGGAGACGACATTGTTGAAGGTAAAAAAAGCCTCCCTGTTTTGTTTCATCTACATGAAAACCCATCTGATAAGGACAAAATTTCTAACTGTTTTACTCGTGCAAAAAAAGAAGGGGCTGACTCTCCTGCTGTTGAAGAATGTATAAAAATTATTTCATCAGGTTCTGCTTTAGAAAAAGCAAAAACTGTTGGAACAGATTTAATATTAAATTCCTGCACACAACTAAAAGAAATGTACCCTGCAGAGGATAAAACAAATATTGCTCCATCATACTTGATAGAAAAATATTTTTTAAATATGGTAAAATTAATATGAAAGAATATGCCGAAAATTTAAACGCACAAGCTATAAACTTAGCTTCTAAAGGATTATTCAAAGAATCTATTGCTTGTTTTAGAAAAGCAATTCAATTAGAAAGCTCAAACTATCTTCTATGGTTTAATTTAGGGATTACCTATCGTGATTCAGGAAATTTAAAATCTGCTAAAAAAGCAATGCTAGAAGCTTATAAACTGAATCCTAAAGACTCAGATGTAATTGAAGCATTATCTCTTATCTACTATAACTTAGATGATATTGATTCTGCTTTTATGTATTGTGCTACAGGAATAGAAGAAAATCCTCAAAATGCTAGAATGTGGAATAATATGGGAGTTTTCTTTTTTTCAAAAGGAGATTACAAAGAAGCTTCAGAAGTATTAGAAACCGCGGTTTCCTTAAATCCTCACTACTATGATGCTCTATATAACTTACGAGATACCTATAAAGAATTAGGAAATATTGCTGGTAGTGAAGAATGTAACTTAAAATTAAAATCACTTTCTTATAATTCATCAAGGAGAAACAAATATGTATGATTTTGCCAAAATAGATAAAATTGATTCTTATGGAATAAAGGTAACTCCCATAATGACAGAACACTGTATGGGTTGCGCAAACCATTGCGAATTAGAAGCTGGGAAGCCCTTTATTGTAACAAACCCTGATAAGATTGAAGTAAAAGAGGGACAATTTGTAAAAATTGGCGCCAATAGAAAAGCACAAGGGAAACAAGCAGGTCTTGTAATCCTAATCCCTGCTTTATTTGCTGTTCTAGGTTGGTTTATCGTAAGTTGGATTGCGTTTCTTACAGGTTCTATAGCAGGAGAAGGACTTCATGTCCTCGGAGTCCTTTTAGGAGCACTTATTCCAATGCTCATAATATATGCTAGCTCACGGAAAAAAAATCCTGATTCCAGCTATATCGAAAAAGTTGTAGACACTAGTATGAATGAAATACAAAACAATGCGTGTCTCACTCACCTTTAAGCATAATTAATCGCTAGTTCATTAACAGCATCAGCCATTTCTTGTAAGGGGACCTGTTTTTGAACAGCCCCCAAATTCCAAGCAACTTTAGGCATTCCATATACAACAGAAGTTTTTTCATCTTGACCTAGAGTACGAGAACCTTGCTTACGCAATTCTGCAAGTTGTGTAGCTCCATCTCTCCCCATACCAGTCATAATTATACCTAAAGCTCTATTTTTATACTCTTTTGCCACTGACTCAAAAAGAACATCTACAGAAGGACGATGCCCATTTCTTACAGGTTCATCAGATAAATGGACTATAGTTGCAAGCGCTTTTTTTTCTAAAACAATATGTTTATTTCCTGGAGCAATCAAAATGCGACCAGATTTTAATAAATCACCTTCGGAAGCTTCTTTTACCGTTAGAGCACAGATATGATCTAAACTATTTGCAAATTCCTCTGTAAAACCTGCTGGCATATGCTGAACAACAAGCATTGGTTGTTTTATTTTTGAAGACAATTTTGCAAATACTTCACGAAGAGCATTTGGGCCACCAGTAGAAATACCCCATGCAATTACATCTATTGGACCAGGCTCACGTAAAGCCTTGATAGGATCTTGCTTTTTTGTTGTTGCACCAAAAGGAGAATGAAGAATCGTAGCAGAAGAATTATCGCTAGATTTTTCGAGCGATACAGTTTGCTTTGCAATAACAGGATCTGTATATTGAATTTTTTTACCCTTAGAAATTGCATAAGCAGACCCATAACTATAGATTACTTCTGTAAGAGATTCTGCAACTTTTTTTAAGTCGTTGTTCTCAGAAAGCGTTGGTTTCAGAATAAAATCACTTGCCCCTAGTTCCAAACATTCCATAGTTACTGCTGCACCCTTTCTGGCAATACTAGAAAGAATTACAACAGGAATATCTATATTTCTTTTTCTACGTTCCCTCATAAACTCAACGCCTGTCATTACAGGCATTTCTATATCTAGAATAATTATATCTGGTTGCAATAATTCTAAACGGTTAAGAGCCATTTCTCCATTCATTGCTTTTCCAACAACTTTTGTTCCAGGAAGCCCATCTACAATTCGAGAAATAAGATTACGCATTAGAGCAGAGTCATCAACTATTAAGATTGTAATTTCATCCATCATTACTTCCTTTACAAATTTTTACGATATAAACAAGCCCATTCTGTTTTTACAAATTCAAATTTTGTATCCATACCAAATAATGATTCAGAATGTCCTATGAATAGGTGTGATTTTAAAGCCATTGAATTCCAAAATCGATCAATAACAGCTTTTTGTGCAGCTTCATCAAAATAAATAAGGACGTTACGACAAAACACAATATCAACATTACGAAGCCCAGAATCATTTTTTAGATTATGATAATCGAAGTGTATCATTTCTTTTAAATCTGGATTAACTTGATATCCTGAAGCCGTAGCCGTGAAATATTTATCTAAATACTCTTTAGGGATTCCATTTACTTTCGAAGCAGCATAAAACCCTTGACGCCCAACCATTAAAGACTTTAAAGATAAATCAGAAGCAGTGATTTCAACTTTAAAATCTGAAGGCAATTTTTCTTTGGCAATCATAGCAATCGTATAAGGTTCTTCTCCTGTTGAACAACCTGCACTCCAAATTTTAATACTCTTATTTCCTGAAGTTTTTTTTTGCTTTATTAGTATTGGGAATACATAATTTTGCAATGTTTGAAAATGAGGTATGTTTCTAAAAAAACGGGTCAAATTCGTGGTCACAGAATCTAACATTGCTTTCATTTCTTCCTCATCAGAAGTAATAAGCGTATAATAATCTTCTACTGTTAGTATTTTTTTGCTACGAAGCAACTCTTTTAATCGACTATCCAAAATAGAACGATTTGTACTAGAAAATGTAATACCACTTTTTTCATAAATAATTTTACTAAATTTTTCAAATTCATCCGTTTTCAATAAATCGCTCATTTAGATAGTATACACGAATGATTTATTAAAGTAAATAAATTAATAACATGAACGTTTTATCGGTAAAAAACACAATATAAAACACACGCATTCGGTTGACAAAATAACGCCTAAATGTGAAACTAAACAGCATGAGTAAATACATTTTGGTAACCGGAGGGGTGTGTTCAAGCCTCGGAAAAGGAGTAGCTTCTTCATCTATTGGAAGCCTACTCGAATGCTGTAATCTTAGTGTTGCAATGATGAAATGCGATCCTTACATAAACGTTGATGCAGGAAACATGAGTCCGTATCAACATGGAGAAGTATATGTTACAAGTGATGGAACAGAAACAGATTTAGATCTTGGAAATTATTCTCGCTTTACACATGTAACACTTACAGGGGCAAACTGTATTACAACAGGGAAAATATACGAAGAAGTAATAAATAACGAACGTGCTGGGCGTTATAATGGACGTACGGTACAAGTTATTCCACACATTACAGATGAAATTCAAAGACAAATTCTAAGAGTTGGAGCCCAAACACAAGCTGATGTTGTAATTGTTGAAATTGGAGGAACTGTTGGTGACATTGAATCCATTCCTTTTCTAGAAGCTACACGACAACTTATGCGAAAAACAGGCAAAGGAAATGCCATCTCTCTTCATCTTACTCTGGTACCAATAATTACTGGTGGTGAGTTAAAAACCAAACCAACACAGCATTCAGTAAAATGTATGCAAGAAATAGGAATTCAACCTGATATTCTTTTGTGTCGTACAGAAAACATACTCGACGAAGGAATACGTAATAAAATAGCGAAATTTTGCAATGTTGAACAAAATGCAGTATTTACATCCCCTGATATATCTAAAACTATTTATGAATTACCGGTTATCTTTAATGAACAAGGGATTGACGCTCTTATTTTAAAAAAGCTCGGTTTTACAAAACATAAAGCTGATATTACTCCGTGGAAAAAGTTTTTAGATAAGATAAATAATCCTAAAAAAACAATCAAAATTGGAATGTTAGGCAAAAAAAACTACGAGAATGATTGTTATAAATCTGTTCGTGAATCTTTGTTACATGCTGCAGTAAGTGCACATGGTGTAAAATTAGATTTACGAAAAATCGATGCAGAAGATATAGAATCTGCCCACAATCCAGCACCTTTTTTTGAAGGATTTGATGGAATTGTAGTTCCAGGAAACTATGGACAACGAGGATTTTTAGGACTTTTAGCTGGTGTACAATATGCACGTGAACATAATATTCCTTTCTTAGGAATAGATTTTGGTATGCAAATCATGGCCATTGAAACAGCCAGAAACATTATAAAATGGGAAGAAGCTGATTCAACAGAGTTTATCCAAAATACTGATTATCCAATTGTTAGCTTGCCTGAAGAACAATCAAGTTTCGCTGCAGCAGGGCTTATGAAAGTAGGTAATAGCGAGATAACTATTACCAAAGGTTCAAAACTAAAAGATATTTACAAAAAATCAACTATTACTGAACGACATCGTAACAAGTATACTTGTGATAAAAAATATAAAGATAATTTAGAAAAAGCAGGCTTATTAACATCTGCTATTTCTGTTTTAGATATGCAAATTGAAGCTTTAGAATGGAAAAATCATCCTTGGGGAATTGGAGTACAGTATCATCCAGAATTTATTTCTCGACCTACTCAACCACATCCACTGTTTTCTGCTTTTGTTGGGGCTACTATATTATACAAAGAAAAAAAGGAATAAAATTCTGTGCAAAAAATTCGTTTTTTTGTGAAATTTGAAACCTTTTTCATCTTATTTTTTCTCTTTTCGTGCTCATTAGACTATAATGATACAACAAATGAGAAATCTGTTTCACCTGAATTTGTGTTTGATAATGCTAATTTTGTACGTACAAAAGACGAGAAGATATCCTTAGAGTTTTCTGCTGATAAAATTGAACAATACTGTGGAGTGGATGCAATGTTTGGCACAAACATAAATTTTACCTCGTATGACTCTCAAGGAAAGAAATCACTCGAAGGGCGATGCAATTTATTTGCTGCAAACAATGAAACAAAAATCTATCAATTATTTTCTGATATTTTTATTCACAGCTACGAAAAAAAAGCTACAATAACAGCTGAAAATTTGATGTGGAATGGTAAAACAGAAAATCTTGTAGGAACTACAGATGATACGGTTACCATAACCACTGATGAATTTACTATGAGTGGGACAGGTTTTACCGCAAGCGAAAAAGACGCTTCCTTTTCACTTCAAAAAAATGTATCTGGTATTATTTATCAAAATGAAACTGTAGAGACAACAGACACAGAAGAAAAACCTCTCACCGGAGTGATAAATAATGACCAATAAATCTTTTAAAGCAGTGTTGATGATAGCTTCTTTTTTATTCCTCCCCATTCAATTATCTGCCAAAGATATTGTGTTTAAAGCTGACAGTATGAGTGGCAAGAGTAATGATGCAAATAGTATAACAACACTTATAGGTAATGCATACATAAAAACAGATGATATGGAAATATCTGCTGATAAAATTGAAATATCTGGGAAAAATTATCGTATTGTTACTGTTACAGGAAATATAAGTGGCACAAGTATAGAAAGTGGATTTACATTTGAATGTTCAGAAATGCAATATGACAGAGAAACAAAAGTTGCTATTTTAGAAAAGAATGTTAAAATGAATGATACAGAAAATGATGTAAAAATTGAGGCAGAGTATATTTATTATGATCAAGCATCTCAAACTGCAACTATGCAAGTTTCAGTAAAAATACTTCAAGAAAATGCAACTTGTACTTCTTCATTTGCCATTTATCGAAAAGAGGCTCAAATATTAGAACTTTCAGGTTCTCCCAAAATAGTAAAAGGTGAAGACACATATACCGCAAGAGAAATTACAATGAACATTGATACAGAAGAAATGGTTCTTGTAGGCAAGGTAACTGGTACGGTTTCAGAAGAAGAATCTTCTAAAAAAACAAATAATTCTTCCGAGCCACGTATACCTACAAAGGAAGGTTCCGGTGAATGAATTACGTGTAAGTAGTTTATATAAACGCTTTGGAAAAAAAGAAGTTGTCAAAGGTATAGACTTTACAATGCATACAGGAGAAATTCTTGGCTTGTTAGGTCCTAACGGAGCCGGTAAAACAACCACCTTTTATATGATAGTTGGCTTTTATAAACCAACACGCGGAGAAGTTTTTATTGACGATACATGTATTACAAAAAAACCTATGTACAAACGTGCCCAAAGTGGGATTTCATATCTCCCTCAAGAAGCTTCTGTTTTTAGACAAATGACAGTAGAAGAGAACATTTGGTCTATTCTTGAAACCCGTAAAGATTTAACAAAAAAAGAAAAACTACATCAGCTAGATTATCTTATAGATGAATTTTCTATAAATCACATAAGAAAACAAATATCGTATTCTTTATCAGGCGGTGAGCGACGCCGTACAGAAATTGCCCGTGCCTTAGCTATAGAACCAAAATTTTTATTGCTTGATGAACCTTTTGCAGGAATCGATCCAATCGCAGTTGCAGACATAAAAAAAACTGTATCGCATTTAGCAGATTTGGGAATTGGGGTTCTAATAACCGATCACAACGTTCGAGATACGCTCGAAATTACTCATAAAGCATTAATTGTAAATGCTGGACAGATAGTCGCTTATGGTGACCGTGAAGAGATTTTAGCAAATCCATTAGCACGACAAATCTATTTAGGGAAAGAATTTAAAATGTAAGTCTTGCTTAATTTAACTTGTTACTATTTGACAACACAGGTGCCTTGTGCTATGTTATATAATGAATTAATCTAGTTGGAGGAAAAAATGACATTAGTGTTGTGTATAGTACTCCCGATAGCTGGACTGATTCTTGGATGGACAATTCGCTGGCTTTATGCCAGATTTCAATTATCTGCATCAGAGCAACTTGCAGAACGTGTAAAACAGGATGCTGCCAAAGAGGCGGAAGCACAAAAAAAAGAAATTTTATTAGAAGCGAAAGATCAACTCATTCGGGAACGAAATCAGCAAGAGCGGGAGAATAGAGAAAGGCGCGGAGAAATACAACGCGCAGAAAGAAAATTATCACAAAAAGAAGATGCACTTGAGAAAAGAAAACAAGAACTTGATACGCAAGAAAAAAGTTTCGAAAATAGAGAGAATGCATTAACAAAACGTGAAGAATCTTTAAACGATATTGAAGAAAAGTACAGACAAGAGCTTGAACGAATTTCGGGTTTGACTCAACAAAAAGCAAAAGAACTTATTATTCAGAATCTTGAAAATGAAGCTCGTCACGATGCACAAGCTTTATTAAATAAAATTGATGAAGAATCTCAACTTACTGCTGAAAAAAAAGCACGTGAAGTTCTTGTGTCTACAATTCAAAGAATTGCAACAGAAACAACTAGCGATATAACTGTTGCTACCGTCTCACTTCCAAGCGATGAAATGAAAGGTCGTATTATAGGTCGTGAAGGACGAAATATTCGTACATTAGAAACACTTACAGGAGTTGACATAATTATTGATGATACTCCAGAAGCTGTTGTTATTTCATGTTTTGATCCTGTTCGAAAAGAAATAGCAAAAGTTGCTTTAGAACGACTTATTAGTGATGGACGAATTCACCCAGCACGTATTGAAGAAATAGTTCAAAAAGTAACACGAGAAATACAACAAAAGATTTATGAAGAAGGTGAAAAGCTCCTCTTCGATCTTGGTATTCACAATATGACACAAGAAGGAGTACGCCATCTCGGTCGTTTATACTTTAGAACAAGTTATGGTCAAAATGTACTTAACCATAGTAAAGAAGTTGCAATGATTGCAAGTTTATTGGCTTCTGAGATTGGAGCTGATACTGAAATTGCAAAACGAGCAGCAGTTCTTCACGATATTGGTAAAGGTGCAGAAAGCGATTCTGATCAAAACCATGCAGAACTCGGTATGGATATGGCCAGAAAAATGGGAGAAGATAGCATTATACAAAATGCCATTGGAGCTCATCATAACGACATCGAACCTGAAAGTATTGAAGCAGTAATAGTCCAAATTGCAGATGCAATTTCAGCAGCAAGACCAGGTGCTAGACGTGAAACCATGGACAACTATGTAAAACGCCTAGAAAATCTTGAAAAAGTTGCTGAAAATTTCGAGGGTGTTGAAAATGCTTATGCAATACAAGCAGGTCGAGAACTTAGAGTACTTGTTAATAATGAAAAGATTCCAGATGATGATGTAAAAGATTTAGCTCGAAATATTGCAAAACAAATTGAAACTGATCTTCGTTATCCAGGACGAATAAAAATTACAATGATTCGTGAAACGCGTATTATTGAATATGCTCGATAATTTCGATTAAATTAATTTGCGAACAAATAAAAAAGGCTAATGCAAATGTCAATTGACAAATGCATTAGCCTTTTTTATTTACTAATCTAACAACGTCTAGTAAAACTATAGCGAAGAAAATTTTTTACTAAAATTAGTAAAAACACCATCTACGCCCGCTTTTTTTAGACGATTATAATCATGAACCTTATTTACCGTCCAAACATTAACTTCGATTCCATTATCATGACAGTTAAGAACTCTTTCTTTTATATGCTTTTTATTTAACTGATGTAAGCCAGGATGCCAAGCTACAAAACCGTTTTGACGGCAAAGAGCTCCTACATTATCGATAGCACTTCCTGTTAGCAAAGCACATGGAATTACTGGTTTATTTTTGCCAAGTATTTTTGGCATAAGTTGCTGAATTCTTATAAGAGAAAGGGGATTAAAAGAAGAAAACAATATACGATCTTCAAGCCCAAAATCTGTAATTATTTTGAGTGTCTTTTCTTCTAAACCTTCATAATAAAAGACACCTGATTTCAATTCAACATTTGTAATCTGTTTATGTTTTTTTATAAAAGAACAATATTCATAAAAAGTCGGAATATATTCTTTTGCTGCTGCCAAAGTATGTAATTTTGACGCATTAAAACTTTGCAATTCACTAAGTGTAAAATCTCGTACAAAACCATTTCTATTAGTTGTACGATTAATAGTTTCATCATGAATAATAACAACTTCGCCATCTTTACTTAACTGAACATCTAATTCAATACCATAACAATCTGTATCTACGGCAGCCTTAAAAGAGGCCATCGTATTTTCTGGGTAAGCCCCACTCAATCCTCGATGTGCAAATATATGCATATTAACTCCTTATTTCTATCACTTTACAAGGTCTCTTATCTTTTCCGGGTTCTGGATTAGCATACAAAAACAATATTTTAACAGGATTCGTCTTCGATTGCATAAAAGTTAAATCTATTGAATTATCCACTTCCTTATTGTGAAAAAGCAAAGGATTATATGAGAAAGTATCATATTCCGAATGAGCATAAGCTCTTCTTGTAGAATGATATTCATTAGTAGCTAGTTCTTGAGAAAAAACATGTTCATCTAATGCTTTGCGATGTAAATCTTTGTTGTAGTTGTGTTCACACCACTGAGGAAACCCCGATGTTTTTCCCATAGAGATATAATCGAAACGTAAAAAATCGTGAAGCATGGGAGTAAAGGGAAATGATTGTGTTTTTATAAAATCATTAATACATTCAAACCAAAATGGAGCTCTATGTGGTGAATCAAAAATATTTCTTTCTCGACACCATACAACTAAATCACTAAAAAACCCAAAAATTCCGTTTCTGCATATAGCAAATTTTTTTATAGTAGAAGACTCAACCGAAGTTATGGTCTGTATAGCACGCATAAATACAACAAAGTTTTTGCTATTCCAAAACACATCTATTAAAGTTTCTATATCTTTTAGAAACAATACATCATTATAAGACAGTACAGGCGTAGTCAATATTTCATAGGGAGGAGAACTCATCCACTTCCATTGAGCTATGTCTTTATAGTCACTCATTTCGGTACCTGATAAAACTTTTAAAAACCCAAGTTGTAAAACATCGGGTTTAAGTAGCAAGATATCGTTAATTGACTTGCCAAAAGTTTGTAAATCTTCAAATGGAAGTCCAGCAATTAGGTCTAGATGTTGTTCAATCGTATGCGGTATTCTTTTTACAATTTTAGTCAGTTTTTCCCAGTGTTCTTGACGATGAATTGCTTTTAAAGTTTTTTGATTTGTAGATTGTACTCCAATCTCAAACTGCATCATTCCAGCTGGAATATTTTGCAAAAAGTCTAGAGCTTCATCTGTAAACTGTTCTGCAGCAATCTCAAAATGAAACATAGTTTTATCATTATGATGTTGGTAAATATATTTCCAAATTGCTATATAACGAGAAGGCTCTAAATTAAATGTCCTATCAACAAACTTTACAAGTTTCACCTTAGCGTCCATAAAACACTGAATATCTGCAAAGACTTTATCTAGTGATCGAAAACGGACTGTTTTATCTATTGATGACATACAGTAGGCACAATTAAAAGGACAGCCTCGTGAGCTCTCATAATAAAAGATTTTATTATCGGGATCTAAATATTGTGAATCTGATTTATCCTGATGATCTGGATCATTTAAATAGGGATAGGGGAATGGTAAACAATCTAAGTCAGTAAAAGGACATCTTATATTTTTAGAAAAAGCATTCTGATATGGTACACAAATACTGGGAATAGAAGAAATCGCATTGTAAAAAGCAGTTTTATCAAAAGCTCTCACTTGCAAAGAACTCACATCAGAATTCATTGAATGGAATTTATTCCACTCAGTTATTAACTCAAGCGTTACTTGTTCACCTTCTCCTCGTATAACAAGATCAAGTTCTTTTAATTCCGTAAAAATTTTTTCATCTTTAAAACTGACTTCAGGACCACCTACCCCAATAACACAATTTGGCATTATTTTTTTTAATTCGTGAATAACTTTATACGTTATTTCAACATTCCAAATGTAAACCGAAAAAAGAATAAGTGGAGCAACGGGTTGAGAACGCTTTAACTGCATGCATTTTTCATTAATACCACGAAGTATATCCCCAATAGGCTGATTAATTGTCCATTCTCCAAAATCAACAGGGAGAAGAACATCATCTTCTAGGGGATTAGTACCAGCAAGCCGATCTTGTGTATAATAAACTATTGAACGTACAGCAATATTAGTATGGTTATACCGAGAATTTATTGCACACAAAAGAACAGGCTCGTTTTTAGCTCTAAGGAGATTACTATTCATAGATAACTAAACACTTAATTTAAAGCTAACTGTAAAATTATTGTCAGAATAGGACCCTCTAGGCATATGTCTCCAACTCAAATCCAAAATAGGAGCAAAACGCTCTGTTCCATTACTAAAATCATATTCAAGCAAAAAACGATAGCCATTTCCCCATGCTGTAGTATCACTTGAAGTTCCATCATCTTCTAAATTATAAAAACTACTGCAAGAACCACAATCATAATCAACACCAAACACCAAGCCTGCAAGTCCAGTATAAATTCGAACACCAGAAAACATGCCATAATCTAAATGATTCGCGTAATATTCTCGATTTGTATTTATATCGCTAACAAAATAACCACCAGCAACCAGCCGAACTTCTTCACTTAATATTATACCCAAAGAAGCATCTGTACTTATAATAAAACTAAAAGAATCATCTAAATCTTTTACTGTTTCAGTTTTTTTGTTTATTTCAGAATCTCCGTACTGTACAGCAGATATTCCAACAGATATTTGGGTAAAAAAAGGTGATGTTTTAGCATATAAAGGCATACCTAATAAGGAACAAATAATAAAGAGTATTGTAAAGCCTTTTTGTAAATATCTCATATCGATATTATCGTGTAAGAGGAATTAAATTTCAAGCATTATTACATTACTTTGATTGGTTCTCGTTTTATTATAGTTTTTAAATCTATTTTCATAGCACTTGTCCAACTTTTAGGAATGCAGTATATTCAGGAAATGAAAGATTTAACAAGCAAAGAGAGAAGTATTTTAGGAAAGATGGCCCACGATATACGGCCTGTTATGCAAATTGGTTCTAAAGGATTAACAAAAGCAATTGAACTAAAAGCTGAACAATCATTACAAGCCCACGAATTAATAAAAATTAAATTTGTAGATTATAAAGGCGAAAAAAATACAATAGCTACTACTATTTGTGAAAAATGCAATGCAGCTCTTGTACGTATTATTGGCAACAATGTTATTATTTATCGTCCAGCAGAAAAAGAAGAAGACCGCAAATACAACATAGCGCTGTAATTTACGGTCTCTAAAATGTAATACTCAAAAATGAGTCACAATTAAGTTGTTACTCGGCAAGTAATGCATTTATTTTTTGAAGATATGCATTTGCAGCATCACTACCTGGAACACCTACAACAGGATCCCCTACTAACTTTCCTTCACTATCAACAAATACCGTTGTTGGTACAGCTGTAACCGTAGAAAGAAACGAAGTTGCTAGTTCCTGTGTTGGAAGAAGCGTAAGATACGATGCATTCGAAGTTTTCAAAATTTCTTTTGCATCATCCTTAGCCGTATCTGCATCAGTACATATTGAAATTAGCTGAGCATTATCAGGTAACATTCCTTGTAATTTGCCAAGCTCAGGTATTTCACTAAGACAAGGACCACACCACGTTGCCCAAATATTTATCATAGTTAGGTCATAGTCTTTAAAAATATCTTCTGTAACAACATTTCCATCTAAATCTGTAGTATTTAAAATTGATAAATCACCTTTCACACTATCAGAACTTGGTTGACTTTGAGAAGTAGCCTCTGTTTGAGCTGTTGCTGGAGGAAAAACCATAATAGAATTAACAAAATCATCTTTTGAATCTATTAGTCTTTGCATTTCTGCAATCTCTTCATCGGTCGCACCATAATTACTTAAATCAGTATTCCAAGCAAAATAATATACATATTCTGTACCATTATCTGTCAAACGAGCAATCTCTGATGTCTGTGCATATACGCTATTTACATATTCTAAAAAGTCAGAATCTGGGCCACGAGGGTCATTTAAAGGTAAATGATATAAAATACCAAAAGTAAAGATTTTCTTATCTACTTCATTTAGAAAATTATAATAATCCTCTTCAGTGATACCCTCTGCATTAAAATTATTAATCATATCCATTGCTGCTTGAGAATAATTAATAAAAATAGCATATCCATTATCTACCATTGCGGAAAATAAATTTTGATCAAACCTAGGTTGCAAAGATTCAGGAATAACAAAGGCAAAACCTTGTTCTTCATTATTGATAGTATATTTATTATCAGTAAGAATTGTTTTTTCACCTGCAATGTTTACCATTTCTTTTGCATTATAGGCTTTGTTATAATATTTTCCATTAACATCTTTAGTGCCAGAACAAGATACAAAACTTATCCCTATAAATGCGAAGAAAAATATTAGTCCGAATTTAAAATTTGTTTTTTTCATAAATACCTCATATTTATAGAATAACAGGAAAAAGAAAAGTGTTCTATGCCTTTATCACATTTATTTTTTTTATTACAATGTCTTTATGAATATAATTCTTATGGGAACTGGGACAAGTAATGGTATTCCAGCAATTACCTGTCACTGTGCTGTATGTTCCTCCCATTACAAAAAAGACAAACGATTACGTACAAGTGCATATATAGTCGCAAAAGATGGAACTTCTATTGTCATTGATACAGGACCAGATTTTAGAATACAAGCTCTTACCTATGATATTTGTAAACTTGATGCCTTATTAATAACTCATTCACATGCAGACCATTTACATGGGCTTGATGATGTTAAAGTTTTTTCGAGTTCCTTAGTAAAAAAACATGCAGCTGATCCAAAAATGTATTCAGCACAACGGCATCAAACTCTCAAGTTATATTCTAATCATCAAACTATTCTAGACATTAAATCCCGGTTTAATTACATTTTTAAACAAACTCAAGAAGGAGGAGGAAAACCTCACCTTACATTAATCGATGTAGGAGACTATCATGAAATTCTTAGTAAAAAAGAGTACTTAAAAACTTTTACTATAGGCTGTTTACAAATCACCCCAATTCCAATGAAACATGGATCTTTACCAGTCTGTGGTTGGAAAATAACAGACACATATACGAAAAAGACTTTTGGCTATTTAACTGATTGTAATTACATTCCCCACGAATCAATTCAATGTATAAAAGGAGCAGATTGTATAGTAATAGATGCATTGCGAGAAAAAAAACATCCTACACACTGTTCCTTTGAAGAATCCTACCAATATGTACAACAAATTAGAGCTAAACAATCATGGGTAACTCACATGTCTCATGCTCATGGTCACAAAGAGATTATTGCTTGGTTTAAAAACAGAGAAAAAACAGATAAAAAAAATAACAAAAAACCTATACGATGTAGACCCGCATGGGATGGCCTCAGCATTAAATTATGATTTTTACAATGTCTCTATAAAATCTTGTAATTCTAAAATATCGTCATCAGAATCGGTAGAATCACTCTTTAATTCTTCATGTAACTCAGGAATCATTTCTGTAGAGTGTTCAGGTTTAACATCCGTTTTATTTTTATGAGGTAATTCTTCTTCCTTACATTTAGCTTCTTTTTTCGCCAACTCGCTTATATTCGAAAAATCATCTGTAGATATTAACTCTATAGTTCTAATCTTTTTTGTATTAAACAACCGGTTTGATTCAGGATTTATCTTATTTTTTATGATATATGTTTTAAGATTTTCTAATTGAACCATTATTTGTCTTGAAATTTCTAACATTTCCGAAAATTCTATCGACGCTTCTTGCTCTCGATTACCAACAACAAGACGCTGCAGACTTTCTACTTTTTCTCTTATTTGAGTATTTAATTCAACGATTTTAACATATTCATCATGATTACTATATACGTTTTTAACACTCTCTACCCACGAATCAAATTTTAATGCATTTTCTTTAATTTGATCCCAAGAAAGTCTAGTTTCTCCTTGCAGAAAATCAAGAACCTGTACGGTCCATTCTAGATGATCAAAAGTTGCTTTAATAAGTTCATATAATTCAGTTTTATCTGTATTCCAGACTTCTTTTGACATATTAATAAGTCTATATTTATTGAGTTTTTTACGCATAAACTCAAGACTTTCTGCGTTTTCAACAGCATGTGCATATATTGGAGTTTGCCCACGGCTTAATTGTAAGGCTTCTTTTTCATTACGTTCAACAATCACCCTTATTTCATTATTACTTAATTGAATTCCACCTAAATTTTCAATTGTTTTATCGATACGTGTATTTATATCGGAAATACGTTCTGCCATTTCTGATTCGAAATCTTTTATACCACTAAAACCTCGACCTACTTCTTCATTTTTTTTGGCCAAAGCTGTATAATCGCTTGCCATATCATCAAAAGCAGAAATAAATTCATTTACAGCCAAGCTTACTTTCGAAAAGGATTCCCCAGTTTCGGAACTTGTAGCTACCGATTCCTCTATTAAATGAGTAACACCTTCTAAAGATTCTGTAATATTTTTAACCTGCATTGCTGTTGTTTCAGCAAGCTTTCTTATCTCATCAGCAACAACAGCAAAACCAGCACCAGCTTTTCCTGCATGTGCTGCCTCGATAGCAGCATTCATCGCAAGAAGATTTGTTCTTGAAGCTACAGAAGCAACAATCTTAATTGTATCACGAATAACATCTATTCCTTCAGCAATTTGATTTACAGAAGCAACTGTTTTTTGAACTTTTACATTACCAGTTTCAGTTACACTTGCCATTTGTTTAGACAACGCTTTTTTTTCTTCTACTTGAGCAATTGATTTCTGAATCATCTTAACAATATTATTAAGAACATCATTTGTTTCATTTATTGAAGCGTTTTGTATTCCTAACAGACTTTCATATTCTTGAATGCTATCTTTTATTGTATTATTTTCTTTTAGACTATCTTTTAACAAAGAGTCCAGATTTTCAACCCGTGATCCAATATAGCTAGCTCCTAGAGAAATACGAGAAGCATTTGTGACAGCCTTTTGCACCTCTGTTAAAAACACATCTGATGAATCTTGTGTTTTTAAAATATTAATCTTTACTTCATTAATCATGTCATTCATTGTTGAACAAACAAATTTATCAAGTTCTTTAAAAACAGCATGTAAAAAAATATTTTTCATACCTTCTTTAAAATCGATATTTAAATCACCTGAATTTAAAGTACCAAGAATCTTTTCTAAATGATTTATAGGTCTCTCAATAAAAGAAAATAAACAAAATGAAATGCCTAAAAACAGAAAACAAAGAAATAATACAAAGAAAATTTTAGATACTCCTACAAATAACATAAATGAAGGAATTAAAACAATAGTAAGTAATAAAATTATAAGAACAAGAATTTTATGTAGTAATTTTTTATTCAATGCTTTCTCCTAAAAAAAAGACAAAATTAGTATAGCAATCATAATATAAGATGTACGAATAGTATAGCCTTCTAGACATTACACAAGTATTATTATAGGATTGCGTTATGTATGAAATTGAATTAAAAGCCAGAGTAGAGAATAAAACTAAAACAACAGAAAAGCTTAATTCATTCGCTAAATATATCACCCATATAGAAAAAAATGATGTATATTGGCTACAAGATAACTCCGGCACAACAACTCATACTGGTATATCGGTTAGAATTCGAGAAGAAATTAAAACTTTAAATGATGCAACAACAAAAAAAAACCTTCTTGTAACACATAAACGAAAAAAATTAGAATACAACAAAGAAGGAAGTGCTGTAGAGGTAAACCAAGAATATGAATTTGAACTTACAGATAGAAAACCTTTCGAAGTTATCCTCGAAGACTCAGGTTATCATATCCAATTAAGAAAAAGTAAGTCCACCGATACATGGGAATATGACGGAGCTTTATTTGAATTAAGTACCATTCCATATCTTGGAGATTATTTAGAAATAGAAATACTTACAGATAAGCATGACGAAAAAACTGTTACCATGTACAAAAAGAAACTTTTTAATTTATTAGAAAAAAGTGGATTAACTTCTTCTGATATAGAAAATCGATACTACAGTGAAATGATAGAAAACTTACAAAGAGGGAAAAACAATGTTTAATAGAATTGAATTTAAAAATACAGCAAAACGTACATTAAATGGAAATTGGAAAATCCCGTGTCTTATTACTTTACTAGTTCTTCTCGTAAACTTAATTTTTAAGCTACCAGCAATTTACACATATATTAACTTAGAATTATCTGACAGCGTTCCTAAAACCTCAACTTCTATCGACTTTATTAACAATTTAGTAGACATACTTGTTAATGGTATTTTTAGTATTGCTTTATCATATTTCTATTTAACAATAACAAAGGACAAAACTGCTCTGTCTTTTCAGACTTTTTTTGAAGGCCTTAATTTTTGGGCAAAAGGAATTACAGTAGCTCTCTTGAAAACCTTATTTATTACTTTATGGTCTTTACTTTTAATTATTCCTGGAATAATTAAATCTCTTGCATATTCTCAAATGGAGTTTATAGCTGCCGAAAACCCCTCTATTTCTACTAAAAAAGTGATGAAAATGAGTATTGCTATGACAGAAGGATATAAGGGTGATATTTTTCTATTGCAGCTAAGTTTTATAGGATGGGCACTCCTTGCAATTTTGACATTAGGGATTGGCTATATTTTTTTAGAACCTTACATTTATTGCACAAATACAAATGTATACTATTTTTTAAAATCCCGTGCTCTAGAAAATGGGACTCTCACTTACTCTGATTTTGGTATGCAAGAAAAAATACCAGAGACAACAAACGAGGAGTAACTTATGGATGAAATACAAGATTCAGATATTACAACAAAAACAATTGACAATATACCACCACACAAAGATACAAAAGATTCTTTATGTTTAACAAATAAACACAAAAACAAAAAAGGCATTATTGTACTTATTGTAATAATTATAATTGCAATCTGTATTTCAATGGTCTCTATTCTAAGTACAGGGTCTTCGAAAACAGGATTCACAAATCTTTGGTCAAAAATAACAACCGGTAAATATATTGCTTCTGTAAAAATCAAAGGCACAATAACAGAGGATGGGAATACATATAATCAAAAATGGTTATTAAAAACTATAGATGACTTGGCAGATGATGCTGATAATATTGGTATTGTTTTGTATATAGATTCCCCAGGAGGAACAGTATACGAATCTGATGAAGCTTATTTAGCCCTCATGAATTATAAAAAAACAGGAAAGCCAGTTGTTGCCTATTTTTCACATTTAGCAGCTTCCGGCGGATATTATATTTCATGTGCGTCAGATTATATTTATGCAAATAGAAACACTCTTACAGGTTCCATTGGAGTTATTTCTGGAACATCCTATGATTTAAGTGAATTATTTAAGAAATATGGCATTAAATATAATATTTTTACAGCAGGCAAAAACAAATCTATGCTTGGTATTGGGACTCCTGTAACAGAAGAACAACGTAATATTATGGAATCTATTGCTAATGAATGCTATTCTCAATTTTGTGGAATTGTTTCACAATCTCGAAATTTGCCACTACAACAAGTTCAAGCATTAGCAGATGGACGTGTATATACAGCAAAACAAGCCTTGAAATTGCATCTCATTGATAGAATAGGTTCTTTTGATGATGCTGTTGATAAAGTAGATATTCTGATGAATAAAAAACTTACAGACTCAAAAATTGTTGATTTTGAATATACGCAAGATCTGGGATTAATTACTACACTTCTTAATTCTATTCAAACATTTAGCAAAGCTATAACAATTAAAAATCAAACAGACAATACACTTGAAAGTGCTAAAACTTTACTAGAAAATACAACAGGAATACCACAAAACATTTCATTTCCAGCATATTATTGGAATCATTAAAGGAATTATTACATGAGAAAATTACCAACAAAATTATTTACCGAACTGTACGGTGATGACAAAAAAGAAATCGAACGACAAAAAAATCGTTATTCTCAACTTGTATCAGAATTTGCAAAACGTTATACAGTTCCTGCAGATGACAGTTCAATACGCCTATTCAGTTCTCCAGGAAGAACAGAAATTTGTGGTAACCATACGGATCACAATTTTGGAAAAGTTATAGGAGCTAGTATACAGCTCGATTGTATCGGAGCAGTCCAGCCAACAAATGATACAATTGTTACTATTCACGATTTAACATACAATGAAGATTATAGTATCGATACTTTAGATACAGAACGCCGTTTAGATGAAAGTGGCTCTCAAGCGCTCGTAAGAGGCATTATACAAGGGTTTAAGAAGGCTGGTTATAAAGTAACCGGATTTAACAGTTGTTTTTCAAGTGAAGTTATCGCGGCAGCTGGAGTCAGTTCTTCTGCTTCTTTCGAAATGATTATTTGCATTATTATTGACGCACTTTTTAACGGCAATACAATACCTGTAACTCAATTTGCCGCAATTGGACAGTATTCAGAAAACAAATATTGGGATAAAGCCTCTGGACAACTTGATCAAATGTCTTGTGCTGTGGGAGGAATGATTCATATAGACTTTGAAAACCCTACAAAACCGTTAGTCACAAAGGTTCCCTTCGATTTTGCAAAAGAAAATTACAATCTAATGCTTGTCAACACGGGAAAAGGACATGCTGACTTATCTGCAGAATATTCTTCTATTCCCGATGAAATGAAATCCGTTGCAAAAGAGTTTGGGAAAAGTACACTAAGAGGATTAGAATATACAGATATTTTTGCTAAGCTCCCTGAATTACGCACAAAATGTGGAGACAGAGCTGTTTTACGTTCATTACATTTTATAGAAGAAAGTAACCGTTCAGATCACGTGGCAACAGCTTTAAAAACAAATGATTTTGCACAATTTTTGCAATTAATAACAGATTCTGGTAATTCATCATGGAAATGGTTGCAAAATATATCAGTTCCAGGATATCCAGAAGAACAACCTATTGCAATTTGTTTAGCACTTACAGAAGTTTTTATCAGATCTAAAAAACATGGAGCATGTCGCGTACATGGTGGCGGATTTGCAGGTGTTATTGCAGCATTTCTACCAAAAGATTACGTAGCAGAATATACATCCTACATGGAAAAAGCACTTGATTGGAAGGAAGGATCGACAAAACATAATCCAGTGTATAAACTTTCTATTCGACCCTATGGTTGCATAGAAATAAAATAACAAAAAAAAGTTATTGGAGAATACCATTACAAGTATATTCTCTAATAACTTATTTTATAAGCAACAGGTTTTAATGTATATACTAATTAAAAACCAGAATATTTTTTAATTTTATCGGCTAAATCTTCCATATCAATTGGTTTTTGAAAAAACTCTGTCGCACCCAAATCTTTAACTTTTTTTTCGATGCCTTCATCTGTAAGTGATGTTATAACATATACTTGTGGTTTTCCAAAATCATTTGAATCACGAATCTTGCTACAAAGATTAAATCCGTCTATTCCAGGTATATTTAAGTCCATAATAACACATCGAGGTTTTTTATCAGCAAGTAATGCTCCAGCTTCAAAGCCATCATAAGCTTGAAACACCTGGACATCACCAAGTTTCTCTTCTAAATAATTAGCAATAACAGAATTTAGTCCTTTTTCATCCTCTACAATAAGTATAGATCGACTTACATTATCCACATCGCCATCTTTCATAAGATCTGCAGGAATACGCATTTTTCGTTCAGTCATAAAATTAATCAAGTTATCTTGATAAACTCGATATTGACCACCTGGAGTACTAAACGCGCTTAAATAGCCATTACGAATCCAGTTGATAGCAGTTTGATTAACGACACCACAGATATTCGCAACTTCTAAAGCTGAGTAAACTACTGTTTTATTTAAATCTTTTGACATATTTACCTCTACTAATTAATAATAACCTTATATTATTATATATCACAATATTAATATTGAAAAGTCAAATATAGTAATTTTATACAATTTAAGAAATATGAATATGCTTAATTAATTTCCAAGGAAACCCAGCTCGAAATAATGATTCCTCTAATTTTGTCCCTTTTTTACCCATTCGCTTAAATTTACTTACTGCTTTATTAAATAATTCTTCTTCACTAGTATTCTCAAAAAAAGTATCAATTGCTTGTTTAGCAATTTTTCTATCTATACCTTTTGAACACAACCCAGCTTCGAGTTTAGTACGCCCTTCTGCTTTTGTTATAGATCTATTACGTAACCAAGCTTCTGCGTATCGTTTATCGTCTAAATACTTTTTAGATTCAAGATAATCGAGAGCAATTGCAATAGCCTCTTTAGAATGATGTTTTTTTAAAAGTTTTTGGCTTAATAAAAAACGATTTTGTTCTGCACGTGCAAGAAAATTCATTGCATCATGTTCTGCCGAAAAAATACAACCTACATTTTCTAGCTCTTGATAATCTTCTTCGGATAAAACTTCACCAACTATAAGTCGATCTACAGGAAACGTTTGCAAATATACAGTTCGTATAAAAAATGAAAGCCTCGAAGAAATCGTAATTTTTATACAATCTCCCGAGACTATCTTTAACGCGGTAATTTCCAAAGCAAAAACTTAACGTTTGCTGAACTGGAACTTTCTACGTGCACCACGCTGACCAAACTTCTTTCGTTCAACCATACGTGAATCACGAGTAAGGAACCCGTTAGCTTTTAAAGCTGTGTAGTTTGATTGATCTACTTGTGTAAGAGCACGTGAAATACCATGAAGACAAGCACCTGCCTGTCCAGTCATTCCTCCACCATACACATTAATAAGAATATCATATTTATTTTCATTACCTGTTACCATGATAGCTTGAGTTGCAAGCTGTACTTGTTCTGGGGTTGAAAAATAATCTTTAATTTCTTTACCATTTACAACAATTTTTCCTGCGCCGTCACGAATATAAACACGTGCAACAGCTTCTTTTCTTCTTCCTGTACCAATTCCAAGATTTTTCACAAGTTACTCCTGATTATACTTCTAAAGGCTGTGGATTTTGTGCTGCATGAGAATGTTCTGCACCACCGTAAACTTTTACATTTGTAAGAAGTTTTCTACCAAGACGTCCAGAAGGAAGCATACCTTTTATAGCACGCATCATAGGTTCTTCAGGGTGTCGTTCTAGCGTTATACGATAACTATATGATTTAAGTCCACCAACAAAGCCTGTATGTTTGTGGTAAATTTTACCTTCTGTTTTGTTACCAGTCATTAATGCTTTTGTTGCATTAATAATTATAACATAGTCACCCATTTCTTGGTTAGGTGTGTAAATTGCTTTGTTTTTTCCACGAAGCACGGTGGCAGCTTTAGCAGCTACACGACCAACAGGAAGACCTGTCGCATCGATCACATACCAATTATGGACTGCATCTTTTTCATTAACAAAAATTGTTTTCATCTATCTTACCTATGTATCTAAAGTTTTAAAGTCTCTATCACCTTACCGATGAAGATGACTATTTTGTATTTCAGTGAGCAAACATCAATACAAACTTAAATGTACGGGAATAAAATATACCATAAAGCATACCGACGGGTCAAGTCACAAAATACGTTTAATTGTTTTACTTTTAAAATAAGTTATTATGCATATAAATTTATTATTTTCGTTTTAAATGAATATCAAACCCAGCAATATCTTTTGTAAGATACACAAAAAACATTGCTGATTTTTCTGGCTCTCCACACCACTGTATTGTTTCTGGCACAAGAGAATATCCAAAAGGCTTTAAGTACTCCATTGCCCGTTCTATCGAATAAACCAAAATTCCTATATGTCCATTTTTGCCACGGCCATTTTGCTTCATTAACTCAAAAGCTTCTGTATTATTGTTTCCACAAAACCATGATATAGGAGTTTCTCGCTCTTTAAAACCAAAAACGGCAAAATCCTGGGTTCCTTTTTTGCATTCTTTTTCATTTTTGTAATTAATACCTAAATGTGCAAACTCAAACCCAAGCATTGCTTTTTCTGCCTCTTCTGAAAGCGTAACTATTTCGTCCCATTTTTCTGCTTCTATAAGTGATGAGCGTACCATCCAACTGCCACCAACAGCCGCGACAGCATCGCTTTGCATATATTTACCTACATTTTCTGAATTTATGCCACCAGAAGGCATAAATTTAAGTACAGGAAATGCTTTTTGAAAAGTTTCTAATGTTTTTACCCCACCAAGAGCTTCAACAGGAAAAAATTTTACAAGTGTAAGATTTCTAGAAAGAGCTTGCTCTATTTCACTAGCACTACTAACACCTGGATATACTGGAACATTTTTTTTAATACAATAATCAACAGTATCTGGATTAAAACCAGGAGCTACAATAAACTGAGCCCCAGCTAAAATGGCTTTTTGTGCTAAACTAGAATTTATTACAGTTCCTGCCCCCACAAGCATATCAGGATATGTTTTACGAAGAGCTGCTATTCCATCTGCTATATTTTGCAGAGCAGCATCACGGTTCTCTACATCGGCATTAACCCTAAAACAAACTTCAGCCGCGTTTATTCCCCCTGCAAGTAAAGCTTTTCCCACTTGAACAGCTTGTTGTGCATTACGAATTTTTATTACAGGAATTAAACCTAAAAGTTCTATTCTTTTATTCATTTCTTGAAACATTTTTATCTTCCTATCCTTCCTGAGCTATTACCTTGCATAAGAGAAAGTATTTCTGATTTTCGGCTCAGGTTAAAATCACCCGAAATACTATGTTTTAGACAACTTGCAGCAACAGCAAAATTAAGTGCTGTCTCTTCTGAGTCAAACTCAGTAAGACCATAAATAAGCCCTGCTGTAAATGAATCACCCGTTCCTACTCTATCGACAATGTCTTCTATGTTATAATGTTTTGATACATAAAAACCAGTTTTGCCAGAAAGACACGCTGACCATCCGTTTTTATCTGCAGATTTACTCTCCCGTAAAGTAACCGCCACAATTGAAAGATTGCTAAATTGACCTTTCACCTCTGAAATTAAAGCTTTATACGACTCAAGATCAAGTTTCCCAGATTCAACCGCGCTAGTACCATCTACAGTAATGCCTAAACTTTTTTGAATATCTTCTTCATTAGCAATGAGCACATCGGCATATTTAACGATCTCTCTCATAATTTCTTGAGCTTTTTTACCATAATTCCACAATTTTTTACGATAATTTAGGTCAATGCTAACAGTGAGGCCTTGTTTTTTTGCCTCCTGCACAGCTTGTAAAGAAGCATTGGCTGCTAAAGGAGAAATTGCTGGTGTAATACCAGAAACGTGGAACCAATGCGCTCCTAAAAAAATACTTTTCCAGTTATAACAAGTTAACGAAGCTTTCGCAATGCAACTTTCTGCTCTGTCATAGACAACAAGTGACGGTCGCTGATTTGCACCTGTTTCTACAAAATATATGCCTAGACGTCCATCCATTTTTATAACTTGTGACGTATTTACTCCATATTTAGCAACTTCTTGAACAGCTGCTTCTCCAACTGCATTTGTAGGTACAGAAGTCACAAAACAACTATCAAGTCCAAGTAATGAAAGAGAAACTGCTACATTCGCCTCTGACCCTGAAAAAGTTGATTCAAGAATTGAAGTTTGAAACAAACGATAGTGTTCAGGAGAGCGCAGCCGCAACATTAGCTCACCAAATGTTACTACTTTTATATTTTTCATCATACTATAAATTTCCTCTTCTTTTTTCAAAAGCAAATCTTATATTCTATTTTTACACAGATTTAAAGAACAGTACAGTGTAAAAAAAAACTGTTAACAAAACGTTATAAACGCTTTATTAACAGTTTTTTATAAATCGACAAAAGTAAAATTAGTTAGTTTTATCTTCTGCCTCGACTGCTTTTGCAACATCAGCTTCTTCTTTTTTTGCTTCACGTTTATCTTTTAAATCGGCAATTCCAATAAAAATAGCCAAAACACCACATAAAGCAGTTAAAACAGGTAAACAACCTTGAATAAAAAGAACAATTTGAGGTCCCCAGCCCAATACAGATGGAAGAGCAGCAATTACAGTAAATACAACTAAGATAACTCCAACAATAAGTGCAACCATTTTATAGTCCTCCAATTTAATTATTAAATTTACTATACTTAAAAAAACATTTCCATGCAATAATTGTTATATCATAACTAAGATGTTTTACTATTGTACTTTAATATACATAGCTTGATAAGAGGAAATTTGTACCGTCGATTCTGTAGCCAAACCAGTTATTAAATCTTTCCCTGTAGATCCAACATTGTATTTTTTAGAACTTTCTCCAGAATTAATAAGTACATAAATTGTTTCATTACTTGTAGTTTTTTTACTTGCATAAAAATCTTCTGTGGCAAGAAGGGTTTCGTTTGCACCATTCCATAAAGCCTCATGTTCACTTCGAGCCGTCATAAGATTTTTTGCATAGTTAACTAAGTTTTGCTGATTAGTCTGGAACCCATCTATTTTTCCAGGACTTCGTGCAACATTATCATTGTACCAACCATTATCACCACGTGCTTTATAATCATAAACATAAGCACCCCATTCATCACCATAATAAATCGTGATAGGGCCCGTGTATGCTGCAATAGAAGCTAGTGCCATCTTATGAATATTCCAATACATTGGATTACCTTTTGTAATATGATACTTCCAATTAATAAGATTTCCTAGCCGTAACAAGTCATGATTATCTATAAATAAGTTTGGATAATACCCATCAGGATTTTTATACCCTTTCTCTTCTGCACTCTTATAAACATACGAAAGAGCTTTACCTAAATTTTGATCAGAACGTCCCCCAGCTTCTTGGGCAAAAATTTCTACAAGTTTATAACGAGAAGGGAAATCGAAACAAGATGTTAAACCATAGCCATTTGCTGTCCCTGGATCTATAACTTTTTTCTGAATTGCATAAGCACTACTATCCCAGCATTCGCCAACCATATAACCTAAAGTACCCCATTCATTACCAGCAGCTTTATTTTGTGCACAAGCTTCTTCTACAGCTTTACGAATTTCATACCAGTAATTGTGACCGTCTGTATAAGTTTTATGACCCGAAACCCCTACCTGATAACATTGATCCAAACGCCATCCGTCAATTTTGTATTTTGTAATCCAATAAGTTGCTACTTCCTTATAAAATTCTAAACTTTCAGGATAATCACAACCATCATATTTGCTGTGTGATCGAGTTGGTCTTAATCCATTTGGAGAAGGTGCTATTTTTTCACCCCAGTGTCCAAAAACGCCATCTAAAAATATATACATGTTCTTTTCATGACATTTCTCGACAAGTTCTGCAAACTTTTCGTTTGTTCCAAAATGAGGATCAACATTAAAATAATCGTAAGCATAATAACCAGTAGCAGCAAGTTTATCATTTTCGTTAGTATCAAATATCGGTGTTAGCCATATTGCATTTACACCAAGTGATTTTACATAATCAAGAGAATCAATTACACCTTGTAAATCTCCACCAAAAGGCCCCGGTCCATACCCAGTTCTAAATCCTATGGAAGGGTCTCCATCCTGAAAAGTAGCTACCATTATTTGATAAATACTCAACTGGTTGTAATTTGTAGTTAGTTCTACTTCTGTTCGTGGTAATACATCTACTGTTTGGGTTGGTGTAGTTTGACAACCCATTAAGACAAATGCGATAGCAAAACAGAAGAGCGTCTTACGTAGAAATTTTTTCATACATATTCCTTTATTTTCAAGTTGTAAATCGGTTTAGTAACAATAGTAAACGAGCATAAGTCAGATGTCAAGAAAAAAGCCTACTCCAAAAGAATTCTGTGAAACGAAAGTGATAATGTCTCGATGTAACGCAAGGGAAAATGTCCCGATGTGGTAAAC